>CAVPSF010000002.1:0-217069 GCA_963708285.1 uncultured Acidobacteriota bacterium | reverse complement strand
CGAGAAACACCACTGCCCTGGCAACTTCATGCGGGCGGGTGGCGCATCCTTCCCAGATTTTGGGAAGGGTGCGGATTCGGACTCTCGATCGCCGGTTCATAATTTCCGAAATTGATCCAGGCTCGATGTTTGGCGCGCACGCTTGGTCCTCGCCAGTGCGGGGGAGATTTCACTCGCGCACCTTTTGACCAATCCGCGAAGAGTGTGGCACTCTGCGGTTCAAATGCAACCGCAAAAATAAAACGAAACCAGCTCCCGCATCAGCTGCCTCGGATGCACGCTTCGTCTTTGCAATGCTCTCGACGAGGAGGCCTTCGAATTGAGTCTTCAATTAAAGAGTACGCCACCAGCCGGAAGGTTGGTTACGCCAAGATCAAGGTTGCGGAGGGCTAGGGCAGGCGGTGATCTCAACAAAATTGGGTGGGTAGAAAATCATCAGGCTAGATGGGCGGTGATAGTGGCAGGCTCCCTCGATTCGGAAATTGTAAACGATCACCGCACCCTTCTTAGAATTTGGTTCAAACCGCCATTTCTTTGCATTCTCAACGCTGGGGCCCGTCAAAAGTGATGCGCCGGAAAGCGCGACGGCGTCCAGCACCCTGCCGTGGTCGTCCAGCTTAACTCGGACTACTACGACGCCCTGGATATGTGAAATGACGGCGATGTTCGGATAATTGAGATCCTCATAATCGCTGACGCTGATGTCTTTATCATTGATTGTGGTTTCCTGCTGAGCCACCGCGCGCCCAAAAGTAGAGGCCAGCACCAAGCCAATTAAAAAGGAAATTCTCAACATGGCCATTTTCACTCGACCCTCCAATCAAATCGCGTCCTAGATTCGATTCGAAATCAACTTCCGCATCAACTTCCTCGCCAAGTTCACAAAACATCCAGCCATTTCGGCGAAGCGGCAAACGCCGCGCGAATCAGGCCGACGTGGGAATAGGCTTGCGGGAAATTGCCCCACAGGCGCGGCGCGGTCGAATCGAAATCTTCGGAGAGAAGACCGAGCGGCGAAAGCGCGGAGCACACGCGGTCCATGACATTCCGCGCGTCGTCTCTGCGTCCCGTATCGGCCAGAGCTTCGACCAGCCAGAAGGTGCAAATCAGAAATGCGACGGCGGGACGCCCAAAGCCATCGTCGAGCCCATAGCGAAACAGCCAGCCATCCTTCGACAAGCCGTCGCGAATTCCGTCAATGGTTCCGCGGATGTGCGGATCCTCCAACGGAAGAAAGCGCAGATGAGCCATTTGCAGCAGCGAAGCGTCCAGATCGTTGCTGCCGAAGGAAGCCGCGAAGCTCCTGAGAGACGGACTCCAAGCCTTGGCGAGAATTTCGTCCTGAATCTGTTTCGCGGCCAGGCTGAACTCCTGCTCAATGCCGGGAGCATGGCGCGCGGCGACGCGGCTCATGCGTTCCGCCGCGGCCCAGCACATAAGACTCGAAAATGTTTGCGGCTTCCACTCGGTGCGGTATTCCCAAATTCCCGCGTCCGGCTTTCCCGCGACGGAAACCGCTTTTCGAGCGAGGCCTTCGAGTAATTTCAGCGAGGCCTTGGAACGATCGAGCGAAAAACGGTCATCGAGAAAAATCGGCACCAGCGAAAGCACCATTTCGCCGAAAACGTCGTTTTGCGGTTGCACGGCGGCGCCATTGCCCACGCGCACCGGCCCGTTGTTCTCAAATCCCGGCCAGGCATCGAGGATTTGCTCCTCGGGGGCGGCCGAGCCGTCGATGCGATACAGGGGAGACAAATTCAAATCCGGCGCGCCGCCGGCGATATTGAGCAGGAAATGTATGAAACTTTCGCGCTCCTCGAACTGCCCCAAGATGCGGAACGCGCCCAGGCAGTAGTAAGCATCCCGCAGCCAGCAATAGCGATAGTCCCAGGTCCTTCCGCTGCCCGGCGATTCCGGGATGGAAGTGGTCATGGCGGCGATGATCGCACCGGTGTCTTCAAAGCAATGAAGCTTCAGAGCCAGCGCGGAGCGAATGACCGCGTCCTGATAAACCGGGGGGATGCTGCACTGCTTCACCCATCGTTGCCAATAACGTTGCGTCTCGCTGAAAAATCTTTCTGAGAGCGGGGGGAGCGACTCCTGGATCGGGAGCGCCCCAGGTGAGAGCCAGGTGGCGTCTGCCGGTCAACGTGAAAGGCTGCCCGGTGAGATAAGAAAGCGGAATATCCGTGGTGAGGCGAAGGGGGCTCGCGAATCCTTCGAAGCGAATATGATTGGAACCATTCAAGTGAACGGGAAGCGCCTTGGACCAACCGAGCCGCGGGTCGCATTGCACGCGGATGCGCGGCGAGCCTTCCAGCGGCTCGACGATGCGGAAGATTTGCGTGGGACGGAACATGCGATTGGATTGCTCGAAGCGCGGCGCGAAATCCACGACTTGAAATTTTCCAGTGGGCGTGTCAAAGATGGTTTTGAGTATATTGGTATTGTCAATGTAAGACTGCTCGCCGAACCCTCCCTCGGCCGGGCCGATCAAAAATCTTCCCCCATCTCGCGCATCGAGGAGCGTCGAAAACAAGGGTTCGGAATCGAATCGCGGCAGGCAGCACCAGACAATATCTCCGGTGCGTTCGATCAACGCGGAAAACTGGCAGTTGCCGATGACGCCGATATCTTCGAGGCGCATGAATTTAAAATACCAGAAATGCGTTGGAACACAACGACCCTCGTGATTAGATAGTTTTTATTATGCGACCGACGATGAAATTCCTGATCGGGCTGGTGCTGAGCCTCGCGGTCCTCACCTGGGCTACGGCCGTTTTCGTGCAACGTACCACAAAGAGATGGTACGAAAACGACGTCCGCCTCCGCGCGGAACTTGTTGTCAGCGGGGCTCACGATGCGCTGAGCAACAACTGGAACCGGGAAGACCGGCGGGAGCTCGAAAGAATGCTCTCGGAAATCACGCAGGACGAGCGCATCATGGCCGCCGCCGCGTGCACCACGGATGACACCATGCTGGCGAGAACCGCCGGCTTTCCCATGGTTTTCTCGTGCGAAGCTTTGGGAAATTACGTAAAGCATTCGACTCCTGGTGCGCCGGATGAGTGGCAGGCGTGGCATGAATCAACAACCTTGCCCGGCGGTTCTGTGATGGTCAGCGCCATTCCCATAGATGATGCCGGGCACCCTCTGGGATTCATCATCCTCATTCATGATCTGAGCTATGCGGAACGCCGTGAAATCGAGACGCGGAGATTCGTGCTGCTCACCTTCGGATTTCTGGCGCTGGCCGCCGCCGCGGTCACCGTGGTTGTCGCGCGATTTTCGTGGCGCGGATGGAGCGATGAAATCCGGCGCATTGCGCGCGGCGAATCGCCCAAGCGCCCGGAATTTCAGCCGATCCTCAGGGATGTCCGGGAATTGGTTGACCGCATCATGGTCGAAAGGGAAACGGAGCTGGAAGGTGGCGCATGGACCGCGCAGCGACTCAAGCTGACTCTGAGCCGGCATTTGCAGGGAGAGAGAATCGTGGTGGTGGCCAATCGCGAGCCGTACATTCACGAACGCCAAAGCGATGGAAGCATCCAGGTTCGGCATCCGGCCAGCGGACTGGTCACGGCGCTCGAGCCGGTGGTGCATGCCTGCTCCGGCGTGTGGATCGCTCATGGGAGTGGCTCCGCAGACCGGGATGTGGTGGACGCGAAGGGACACATTCGCGTCCCACCGGACGAAGAATCCTATTCGCTGCGAAGGCTGTGGCTCACGAAGGAAGAGGAAAGAGGGTATTACTACGGGCTGGCCAACGAAGGGCTTTGGCCTCTTTGCCACGTGGCTCACGCCCGCCCCAACTTCCGCACCGAGGATTGGCACTACTACCAGTCCGTAAACCGCAGGTTTGCCGATGCCGCTTGCGAGGAGGTGGATTCGGAAGATCCCATTATTCTTGTGCAGGATTACCATTTTGCGCTGGTGCCGCAGATGATCCGCGAGCGGCTGCCTCATGCCGCCGTGCTGATGTTCTGGCATATTCCCTGGCCCAATTCCGAGCGCTTTGGAATTTGTCCGTGGCGCAAGGAAATCCTCCAGGGCATGCTGGGAAACAGCATCATCGGTTTCCACACGCAATTCCATTGCAACAATTTCATGGCTTGCGTGGACCGCTTTCTCGAATGCCGCATCGACCGCGAACAAAACGCGGTGATCCAGCATGACGCCGCCACGCTGATTCGTCCCTACCCGATTTCGCTGGAATGGCCGGTGCACTGGCTGAAATCGGTGCCTCCGTCGGAGGAGTGCCGCGCGGGCGTCATCGCCGAACACGGATTGAAAGAAGACGCCTTGATAGGGGTGGGAGTCGATCGCCTGGATTACACCAAAGGCGTTGAGGAACGATTTCTTGCGGTGGAGCGATTGCTCGAACAACATCCCGAATTCCGCGGGCGCTTCACGCTGATACAACTGGCCGCTCCCAGCCGCACGCTGATCGAACGCTACCGCCAATTGAACGAAAGCGTGGAACAGCTGGCGGCGCAGATCAACGAGCGATTCGGCGACGGCGCCTACCGTCCGATTATTCTGCACCGCGCCCACCACGAACCTCTGGCGGTATTCCGCTACTATCGCGCCGCGGACCTTTGCTATGTCTCGAGCCTTCACGACGGAATGAACCTTGTGGCCAAGGAATTTGTCGCGGCCCGGGAAGACGGCGGCGGTGTGCTGATTCTCAGCCAGTTCACCGGGGCCGCGCGCGAATTGACGGAAGCGCTGATCGTCAATCCCTACGACATTGACGAGGCCAGCTCCGCTCTGGCCACCGGGCTCAACATGTCGACCAACGAGAAAAGAGAGCGCATGCGTTCGATGCGCGCTTTTCTGGCGGAATTCAATGTGTACCGCTGGGCCGGACGTATGCTGGTGGATGCGGCGCGCCTGAGGCGCCGCGAAAGATTGACGGGCCGTCTGGCGGAAGATTGGAAGGGGGCGGATTCGGTTTGATGCGGAACATTCTCTCTGTTCGAAATTTTCCGGTGCTCAGGAGGTTTGCGCTTGGAAACGTGCTGCTTGCTTTCGATTTTGACGGCACGCTCGCCCCGGTCACTCCCGTGCCGGGCCGCGCCACTCTTCAGCGCCGCACGCGAAATTTGCTTCAGGAGCTAGCGCATCAATATCCTTGCATAGTGGTTTCCGGGCGCAGCCGTTCGGACGTGCTGCAGCGGCTCCAGGGAATTGATTTCCGCGAGGTCATCGGAAATCATGGAATCGAGCCCTGGGATACATCCCGCGCCGTTGCGAAAGCCGTCCGGACATGGCTGCCAGTCTTAGGCGCAAAACTCGGATCGATTCCCGGCGTGATCGTGGAAGACAAAACATTTTCCGTATCTGTTCATTACCGCAAGGCGCTCCATAAGCGCAAGGCGGTTCGCGCCATTCTCCGGGTCACCAGGAATCTTCCGGGTGCATGCCTGGTGGGCGGAAAACAAGTGATCAATATCGTGTTCCGAGGAGCGCCGGACAAAGGGCTTGCGGTCGAGAAGGAACGAAAAAAATGGCGTTGCGAGAAAGTGATCTTCATCGGCGACGACGAGACGGACGAAAGCGTTTTCGCGCTCGCCCAGCGCGATCGATTCCTGACGATCCGCGTGGGATTGAAGCGTACCTCGCTCGCCCGTTTTTACATCCGCAGCCAGAGAGAGATAGACACACTGCTTAGGGTGTTGCTTGCGGCACGCAATACGCCTGGCACCAGCCCGCGAGCGTTCAAGTCTGCCGGGCCTTCGCCCCGCCATTAATCGCGGCCAAAAACACCGGCCAGCCTGGTTCCAGGCGGCTCATGCGATCAATTCGTTTTGTCTTTCGAGTAGCAGAGCGGCTCGAGCGTGCATTCCAGGCATTTGGGGTTGCGCGCGTGGCACACCTGTCGGCCGTGCGAGATCAATTGATGGGAGAAGAGAATCCAGCGGTCTTGCGGAATGATCCGGACCAAATCCTGCTCGACTTTTCCGGGGTCGGTGTTGCGCGACAGATCGAGGCGTTCCGATAGCCGCAAGACATGCGTATCCACCACGATCCCCGAGGCGATGCCGAATCCCGAGCCGAGAACCACATTCGCGGTCTTGCGCGCCACGCCGGGAAGAGTGAGAAGTTCCTCCATGGTCCGGGGAACTTGCCCGCCGAAATCGTCCACAATTTTTTTGCTCGCTCCCATGATCGATTTCGTTTTGTTGCGGAAAAATCCCGTGGGGCGGATTTCCTGTTCGAGCTCCGAGGGAGAGGCCAGGGCGAAATCCTTTGGGGTGCGATATTTCTTGTAGAGTGTCTGGGTGACCTGGTTCACGCGCACGTCGGTGCATTGCGCCGACAGAATCGTGGAGATAAGCAGCTGAAACGGGTTTTCGTGGGTGAGAGCGCATTCCGCCGCGGGATAGGCTTCGTTCAGCTTGGCGAGGATCGCGCGTACGCGTCCGGGATCCGTTCCTTTTGCGGCAGTTGCGCCGCTCTTTGAGGATTTCTTGCGGGCGGGCTTCGCGCGCGACGAAGCTTTCTTGTGAATCTGCTTTTTCTTGGGCTTGGCCATGACGAGAAAAACTATATCACAGCCGGCGGCGACGCATCGATTGGGGACCAGGCGGTAAACCTAAATTATTCTGCGAAGAACAGGGTGTGAGCCAGTTCCCACTCGGAGTCAATCCATTGCAAATCGCTCCGGAACCCGGCGCACGCGCCCATTTCCTTTACCTCCGTTGAGTCGTATTTATGCGAGCTCTCGGTCCAGATGGTCTCGCCCGGCTGCAGCAGAAATTGGCGGGCCGCGGCGCGAATGTTCACGCGCTGCCAGGTCTTTGATCGCAAGTGCATTTCTATCCGGCGTTCGCTGGCGTCCCACCGCGCCAGGTGATCGAACTGCGCGGGATCAAAATTGCCGCCGAGTTCGCGATTGATGCGCGCCAGCAAATTCTTGTTGAACGCGGCGGTTACGCCCGCGGGATCGTCGTAAGCCAACTGCAGCCGCGGCACCGGCTTCACCAAATCGGTCGCCAAAAGGAGGGAATCGCCGGGCCGCAGGACCGCGCGAACTTCACGAAGAAACTCGTTTCCCGCCGGGCGGTCGAAATTTCCGATGGTGCTCCCCAAAAATAGAACCAGCAACGGATCTTCCTTGCGCAGCGCGGCCACCTCCCGCAGTCCTTCGAGGTAGGCGTTTTCAAATCCAACCACGCTGACATCGTCCATGTGCCCCAATTCTTTCTGGCAACGATGGAGAGCGCTGCGCGAAATATCGATGGGGAAATAATGAACGCGTTGGCGGCGTGCCAGCGCTTCCAGCAGCCAGCGCGTCTTCAATCCGCTGCCGCTCCCCAGTTCCGCCAGGCTGACCGGCCGGGGAAGCCGCGCCACGATTTCGCCGGCATGCTGTTGCAGCAACCGCATTCCCGCGCGGCTCAAGCCATATTCCGGCAGCAGGCAAATCACGTCGAACAGCGCCGAGCCCACCTCATCGTAGAGATACTTCGAAGGCAATTCTTTTTGCCAGGGACGACTCAGGCCCAGCACCACTTCTGAGGCGAACTCAGCGGTCGCCGAAAGCGGGAATTGCTCAGGAGATAGCCGCGGAGCAGTAGCCATAGCTCATTCCTCCACGCAACGGAAAGTGGCGTACACATGCGGGTAGTGAGGCTGAAACCAATTGCGAAACGACCGTCGCAGCATGCAGGCGTCGGTTCGCGGCGAGCCGCCCTTCATCACGAAATGGCGGCCATCGAAAAAGTCCGCGGAATAACCTCGGTAGAAAGGAAATGGCTCGAATCCCGGGAAGGGCCCAAACTCCGTGGAAGTCCACTCCCACCCATTGCCCAAGAGATCTGCAACTCCGAACGCGCTGTTTCCCTCGGGATGCGCATCAACGGGTGAGGCGTCCCAACGCTGGTGGTGAAAATTGCCGCGCGTCTCATCCGGCGCGGCATCGCCCCATGGATACGCGCGCTCCGTCCCTTCCGGAGTGCTGTAGGCTGCACGGTGCCATTGCGCTTCGGTGGGCAGTTTTCGCCCGGCCCATCGCGCGAACGCGGAAGCTTCCGCGTGACTCACATACACGGGCCAGGAGAGCGGAAGCGGGACGATGCCGAACATGGCGCGGTAAAGCCAGGGCGTATCGGGATCGGAGGCCGGAGCACTGGAGCGCGAAATCCAAAAATGAGGATGCTCGATGTGGTGTTCGCGGATCCATTCCCAGTCAGCGGGTTTCCAGTGCCGGGAATCCGAATACCCGCCGTCCTGAACGAATTTGAGGTACTCGGCGTTGGTCATTGGGTATACGTCAATCGAGAAACTCGGCACCGCCAGTTGCATCAGACCGAATTCGTTGTCCCAGCCAAAAGCGGAGCGAGCGGAGCGCGCGCATCCCAAGGTGGCGACACCGGACGGGATGGTCACCATGCGCGGGGCGGGAACCGGCGACGGGTCGCACGCAATATGCGGAACGCTGATTTTTTTATCGAGCGGAAGATTGTGCAGCAAATAGGCTAGAGTTTCCGCGTGCATCAAACGGTGTTCGATAGCCACGTTTAGAAGTGACCCGCTCGCCAGCAAACCGTCATCTAGTTGAGATCCGTGCGCGCGCTGCAGCGCTTCATCGAGGCGCCGGCGGACACCGGAATTGTATTCTTCCACTTGCGCGATGGTGGGCCAATCGCCTGGAATATCGGTCGGCAAGCCGCCGCCGACGGGATCGATGCCGAAAGCAAAAAGTTTGTCGAGAGCCGGACGGCTTTCGCTCAGCCCCAGCGGCGCGCTCAATAAATTCCAGTCGAAAGCCTCCAGGTGGCCCAGGTAAAAGATCATCCGGTGGCGCTCTTCAATCGGCCGCTCATAAAACGAATTGGGAGGCAGATAACGGAACATGCTGTCGGTCAGGGCGCGCGCTTCCTGCATGCGATGGCGAAGGGAAAGAAAAAAGTCCGGAAGCCGTTGAGGGGTCGCCATGGCCTGCCTCCTGAGGGGAGAGTTCCGTTCTACGCCTAGATGAGGAACCAAAGCAAGCAATATGGTCCCGCGTACTTGGATGCTGGAAGATTCAAGGAAGTATCACGGAATTTGGCTCGAGGAGCAGCGCCAGGGCCTTACGAAATGATTTTCCGCGGTGGCTGACGCGGTTTTTCTCCTGGCGCGACAATTCGGCATAGGTTTTGCCAAGTTCGGGGAAGAAGAAAATCGGATCGTACCCGAAACCTTGCCCCCCGCGCGGTTCCTCGAGCAGCAGCCCTTCGGCGCGGTCGGAGGTGATGATGTGGCAGCGGCCGCGGCGTGCAATTGCCGTGATACAAACGAATTGCGCGCGCCTCGCCTCTCCGGACATGCCCGCCATTTCGCCCAAGAGTTTACGCACGCGGTCCTCGTCCGTGGCTTGCGGTCCGGCATAGCGGGCCGAATGAACTCCCGGAGCGCCGCCCAGCGCCGGAACCACCAGGCCGGAATCATCGGCCAGGACATAGGAATCCGCGAAGCGGCTGTAATGCAAGGCCTTTCCCGAGGCGTTTTCCGCAAAGGTGGGAGCGGTTTCCTCGAATGCCGGGAGAGCGGCGAAATCCGGCAATAGATCGAGCGCAATATCCGCGTCGCCGGCAAGCGACAAATACTCCCGCAGCTTTCCGGGATTCGAGGAGGCCAGGAACAAACGCAGGGGTTCGCGCATGGAAGGCGTGAATTTACCTCGAGCGACCCGGAAAATCGATGCGCAGGAGTTCGTGCTGTTTTTCCGAAAGCTCGCGTATGCCCCCGGAAGCCAACTCCAGCAATTTCGAGAGTTCGTCGCTGGTGTAGGTGCGGCCCTCGGCGCTGGCTTGCACTTCGACGAAGCGGCCGCTCCCGGTCATCACCACGTTCATGTCCACCTGCGCGCGGGAATCCTCTTCGTAGGCCAGGTCCAGCAGCAACTGATCGTCCACGATGCCCACGCTGGTGGCTGCCAGGGAATCGAAGAGCGGGAGTTTGCGAAGCATGCCCGCCGCCACCATGCGCTCGAGCGAAAGCGCCAGGGCCACGAACGCGCCCGTTACCGATGCGGTGCGCGTGCCGCCATCGGCCTGGATGACGTCGCAATCGAGCCACACGGTTCGCTCGCCGAGCGCTTTCAGGTCGGTTACGGCGCGCAGAGTGCGACCTATCATCCTCTGGATTTCGAGAGTGCGGCCGGATTGGCGTCCTCGCGCGGATTCGCGCGGAGTGCGCTCCTCGGTCGAGCGCGGCAACATGCCATATTCGCCGGTCACCCAGCCCTTGCCCTTTCCCTTCAGAAACGACGGCACGCTGTCTTCCACCGTGGCGGTCACAATCACGCGCGTCTGACCGGTCTCGATCAGCACGCTGCCTTCGGCGCTGGAAATAAAATCTGGAGTGATTTTCACCGGCCTCAAATCGTCGGGGGCGCGTCCGTCGGCTCGCAAAACTTTTCTCCCTTCGATCGCGTCTTCAAGGTGAAGTGGCGGGGTAATCGATTGCGGAATCAGTTTGACGTTTGCGGTCGGGCGTGTCAATAACCCGGCGAAGGTCATCCGGGAGCGGCTAGCGGAGGGGGGATTTCCGCGGGAAACTTTACTGTGGTGCGGAATCTTCTCGCAATCAATGGTGCGCGGATTGCACCGCCGCAGCGGCGGTTGTGGCGCTGGCCGGAGCCACAGCGCTCGCCGCGGAATTCAAAGGCGCAGGAGGAGGGCCGGGGGGATTCAGGTCGAAGAATCCCGTCAAGTCGACGTGACCCGCGAGCGTATCCACTTCTTCGCCATGAATCAGGATTTTCAATCGCCGCAGAGCCGGCACATTGTTTTCAAGCGTGCGCGCGATGGAATTCACCGCCAATTCCTCGCTGGAAATTCCCGAGGGCGTTTCGGTTTCGAGCGCGTCTGAAAAATCGGCGATGCCGGTCCCATCCGGCAAAATGTAAAAAGACAGGAGCGTTGCGTCCGCGGGCAAAGTGCGTTGCGCTTCCGTGGGAGGGTCGGTGATCAACGCGTGCAGCACTTGCTTCGCGCGCTGGGTGGGGTCGGCGGAAAGCGCCATTTGCACATCCACGGGAGCCAGCCGGTCGGGGCCCGCGGCCCAGAAAATTTTTGCGGTTGTGGCGACGTCGCTCGCCGTGGAAATGGGTGGCGCGAGCAAGTCCCTCCGCGCCTGCTCTTCCGTGGTAGGAGATTCCGAAAGCCGCGCGATTTTCCGGTGCAGCCCGCGCAAGCTGATAAGTCCGGCCAGAACAGCCACAATCAGGATGGCCAGCGCGATTTTCAGATTGCGCGGCATTATTTGTCTCCCGCCGCTGAGGCCGGATGAAACGCGGCGATGCTGCGCGCGATGGCTGCGGCCAGTGGCGCGGCCATAACCCGCAGGGAATTCGGGTCGGTTACCGCTACGCTGGAAACTTCCACGTCAATGGCCGGGCCGGTGACCGAACGCAGATCGCGCACCTCCGCGCCGGATGAAACCGCCGGCGATCCTGGAAAATGCTGCGCCAAGTCTGCCTGGAGAATATCCGCGAGGCGGTGGCTGGCATCGGTTTCAGGGCGCTGCGCCTCTTCCCAGGGAATCAAGGCGTGCAGCGGCGCGGCAACCGCCTTGGCCGTTGGTGGTGCATTTTTCCCGGCGGCGTACGGCGCAGTTTGCGCTGCTCCCGGTGTGCTTTGCGCGATCGTGAATGGATTCCAGAATTGATAGTAATAAGTCCGCGCGGTGCCGGGAGTTCCGGTGGAAGAGATATGAAAGCTGATAAAAATGAAGTCGCGAAAAGCATCGGCGATGGCGGCGCGATCGTCATAGGATGGATTCGAATCGTCGGTGCGCGTCATCACTACGCGGTAACCCTGGCGCTGAAGTTCCGCTCGGGTGGCCATCGCGAATTCCAGCACGAGATCCTTTTCGAAAATCCCGTTTTCGCCGCGCGCTCCAGTGTCGGTCGCGCCGTGCGCGGGGTTGAGGACGATCACCGGACCGATGTGAGCGGGAGCTTCGGTGGCAACAGGAGGCGCCGCGGGCTGCGTGGGAGCCTGCGCGGGTGGCGCGGCCGGCGGTTGAGCGGTTTGCTGCTGTTGCGCGGCTTGAGCGTACGGCAATTCTTCAGGTGCGCGAGTCCCGCGAGCGACGGCTGCCGAAGCCGCCGCCATGCCGATCATAACTGCGAATAAAAGGATGTTCCGCACGTCGAAAAGAATAGCAGAAATGCCGCCGGGGGTTGATCGCGAAACAAGGAAACGTCCGCAGGCGAATGGCCAGCGCCGGGAAAATTCAGGCCGCTTTGCGCTGGTTGCGGATCGCTGTGGCGATCCATCCCGTCGGGAGTCACGGCGGATTTCAGCGCATACACCGCAAATCCGCCGAGGATCAGCAGCGCGCCAAACGTCACTCCGCTCATTCCCAGGATGCGTTCGCTTTCGCCGTGAATAATCGAGAATCCCAACAGCAGCATGGGGAAAACTCCGACCAGGATGGCTCCCCAGGTCCCGCCGGGAACGCGGAAGGGGCGCGGCAGATGCGGCTCCTTGATGCGCAGGGCGATCAGCGCCACAAACTCGAGGCCCAGCGCCATGCCGTACAGCATGATGTCGATGGTGATCAGCCGCTCGAAGCCCAGATTCAAGCACAAGGCCCAGCATCCCGCGAGAACCAGAATCGCGACCCACGGCGCGCGCGTCTTCTTGCGCAGCTTGCCGAAGACGGACGGCAGCATTCCGTCCTGGGCCATCGCCAGCGGCAGCCGCGAATAGCTCATCACCAGCGCGTTGAACATCCCGAACGCGCTCATCATTCCGCCCAGCACCAGCGCCACGCGAAGCCCGCGCGCCAGAAATGGTCCGCCCACGAGCCCGCCCATCAGTCCCGCAAGGTCGGCCCACGAGCCGGTCTCGAATGACGAAGCCGGAACTCCCATCACCCACATGGCCACGAAGGGGAGTACGTACGTGACGGAAACAACCAGCACCGCCAGAAGCATGGCCCGCGGATACGTCTTCTGCGGATTTTTCACTTCGGCGGCGATGGTCGAGGCGTTGTCCCAGCCCATGTAATTCCACATGCAGATCAGCAGCCCGCCCACCAGTCCCACCGTGGAAGTGGTCGGCGAAGTCGCCACGGCCGATAGCGCGCCCATTTTCAATGGCGCAATCAGCACGATCAGGACGAAGGGCGCGGAAAGCAGGAAAAACAGCCACAGCGAAGTGGTGGCCACCACGCGAATTCCCGCGATGTTCAGCAGCGCGCAGACCGTCACCACGCCCAGCCCCACCATCACGCCGTGATGTCCCACCCCGAACCAGGGAATCAGCCGCGAAAGATAGGCGACGAA
Source organism: uncultured Acidobacteriota bacterium (assembly GCA_963708285.1). Taxonomy (GTDB): domain Bacteria; phylum Acidobacteriota; class Terriglobia; order Acidiferrales; family UBA7541; genus Palsa-295. Next base: position 203,781 of record CAVPSF010000002.1, on the reverse strand, counting down.
CAGCGTGGGATAAATGGCCATATCAAAAATGCTGGCCACCAGCGAGAGCCACGCCTCCTGAAATCCCCAGAAATTTCCCATTCCGCGGCGCACCCAGGCGTAATAGCCGCCCTCTTCAGGCAGCGCGCTTGAAAGCTCGCCGATCATGTACGTGGTGGGCAGGCTCCAGATCAGCGGCGTCAGCACCAGCAGGAAAATGCCCAGCCCGTAGCCCGCGCCGTGAATGATGTCTTCGGTGCCGTAGGTTCCGCCGGACACCATGAAGAATGTGGCGGCCACCAGCGGCCACAGAGTCAGCTTTGCGACTTTCTTTTTTGTGGAAGAAACGGCCCGGGAAGGGAATTGGGCTGGGAGGGATATGGTGCTCAATTGTTTGTCGCGTCCTCCGTCAGCGACCCTCGCTCTCTTTCAGGCGCGTGAGGAGCGAGTCCGCAAAGTGCAGAATACGGATATTCGCGCACGATGCAAGCGAAATGTGCGCGCAACGAGAAAATTTTTTCGCGCGACGTTTAGCGCGGATCGCCTGGCGCTCGACAGACGCCAGTCCTTCACGGGTAGGTAGCTTCCTTCAACCCTGCGGATTCCGCATTGGCTCCCGTCATTTGCTGCGCGCGTGCTCGATCCCAACATGGGGGCATTGACGAAGCCGATCGACGGGAGTATGGATTCATTCAATAAGCTGCTTTTCGGAGCGGTCACAAGCAAAAAGATATTTCGGGAATGTCGCAACCGTAACTTTAGAATACGGAGGATAATTGCGATGACCTTCAGAATGTTTGCGCTTGCTTCGCTGTTGTTGCTTTCTTTTGGATTGAGGCAGCAAAAGACAAGGGCGTTTGCCGACGACGAAGTCTCTCACCAAGGCAAGAGATGGCTGAGTTGGAGCACTCAGGAAAGAGACCTTTTTCTTGAGGGCTACCTAACCGGCCTTGCGGATGGACATGATCGAGGATGTTTGGACTACGAGGATGGGACTCCGTATCGATCGGGAACCAAAATGAACGAGAAGTCGCCTGTAGAAAAGTGTCTGCGTCTGGGCTTAAAATTCCATCAGCCGGTTGACTACTACGAAGGATTGATGACGAAATACTATACGACATATCCGGAAGACGAAAATCTACCCATGAGGAAATTGCTCGCCGAACTTTCGGCGACAAAGAACCAAAAGTCTCACAGAAATCCACGCATGGTATCACTCTCCCGAGTGATAGAGGCTAGGTCTCCCTGCGAGCCGCCATTTGCATCCTTACCCGACGAGGTTGTGATGTAAACTCTCTCACTCGTCGTGGTTCAAAAAGTCGGGCCGGTCAGATCGGCTTGTAGCCTCCAAGGTCGACCAAGCATCAAGTTGTCTATTACCGAGGATTTTAGACTTGGAAAAGCTAATGGGTTCCTGCCATATCTTTACGGTGATTCGAACCATAAAGAACGAGCATGTCTGAGATCAGAAAGCGAAGGATCGAGGTGAGTCTTGTCCTGATCGCCTTATGCTTACTGATCAGCGGAATTCTGATTCGCAGACCTGGAGCGCGTCTTGAGACTAATTGGGTGCCGATGGTTTATGCGACTTCGTTGAAAATGGGGACGATCCGCACGCCGGAGTTTACAACCAATCGTAGCGGAGTCTATGAAATTGCAATTAATGTCGAAAATAAATATGGCATCCAGAAAATGCAGTGTCTCTTGGGGGCTACTGACGCCCATTCGCGACAATGCGCAGGTATCCCTAGTTTGATTGATATCTCCTGGACTCTGTTGGACACGGATCGAGTTGTCGCAACTGGGAACTCGCACGATTTTTCCGGACTTGCTCAGTCTGATTCTTTAAAGAGATTTCTCGGGGCTGTGAACTGTCAAGCGGGGCACCGCTATAGTGTAGTTCTGGATATAAGACGCGATGCCTCAGACTTGGACGTCGCCAATCCCAGGATCGTCGTCCAAACTCCATATGGATACTTCGAGGACTACAGCGTTGGAGCATGGATCAGAAGGGTTGAGTCCAGAACATTAGGCTTAGTTGGCATCGCCCTCCTAGTGGCGGTAGCTTTATTTCACTGGTACAATCGCAAGGAAGCCCTGTGACCCGCGCAATTATCTCTGGAGCCGAACTGCGGCTCGAGTTGATATATCGAGGATGCCGCAACCGTAGGCTCCGCCTCTTGCCATTTGCATCGGGAGAAAGCAATTCGAGACCGGACTTGAATTCAGGAATGCAAAATATCAAGCATCGCCTGAGCCAAGCGGCACGTCGCGGCGCAAGAGGAGAGGAGAAATGTATATTCAGTTGATCAGCTTCTTAATCGCGATGAGCTTACAGGCAGCAGCCCCTCAGCAGCAAACCAGATTATTTCCGGATACTGTTTCGCATCAAGGAAAAGCGTGGCTAGGCGCGAGCACAGAGTGGAGGCGTGCCTTTCTCCGTGGTTACATAATTGGATTGTCGGATGGGCATCGAAGGGGCTGTTCAGACTATGAAATAGCGAGGCCCTATCGGCTGCCCACTCCATTAAGCGAAAAGCAACCCTTGGAGAAATGCATGGATTTGGGGCTGAACTTCTCTCGAACACCCGAGAACTACGCAAGGTTGATGACAGATTATTACAAGACCTATCCTGAAGACTCCAATCTTCCAATCCTAAAATTGCTCGACGAACTGTCAGATAGCGAACACAAGAGCCTCAGTGAGATTCATCGCTGGTACCATTCACCGGATTAACCGGAATAGTGTCGAGCCCTGTGGCACGTAAACCCGCGATCTTCGTGAGTGGCGTAATCAGACTTTGAACTAACCGGTGATAAGAAAAGCTCCAAATATTTCGTCAAGTGCTGGCACGGTTTTACATCGTGGCTGCGGAGGAATACGTTGCCTGATTCACAAGGCGCCTCAGTGGGCCCCTCGCGCTCAAGCTGAAATGCGGACGCGACGAATGATTCTGGGCTTCCGAATTATCAGATGCCAGCCAGATAGTAATGGTGGAGGCGGGGGGAGTTGAACCCCCGTCCGAGAAGCCTTGCAACCCGAAGACTACATGCTTATCCCGTTCCGAAGGTTTCGCCGTCAGCGCTCAGAGCGGGCAAGACGCGAAGACGGCTAGTCCGATAATCTCGCCGCCGCATTACGGACCGAAACGCGATGGCCAGCCTACTGTGTGACGCCTCATCTCAAACGCGTAGGTGACGCCTGAGGAGACGCGCTGCCTAATTTTATTTAGGCTGCGAGAGCCAACTGTGAGTTGCCAGTTGTGTTGTTCCACCCGATTGCGGGCAGGTGGCGCCCGGCATGCCTTCGAGCCGCGACAGCTTCCGTCGAAACCGTGTCGCCCCCGTTGGTTCTATAAGGATACCATCCCGGCGGCTCCGCGGCCAAACTGCAGACTTTCCGCTGCGCAACCTGCGTAATTTGAAGCCGCCGCTCCCCGTGGATTTCCTGCACCGCGCCGCCTGGCCGCTCATCCAATTGCGGGTAATATTTTGCGCGCATCTTGCGTACAATAGAGTGAAGATTTCATGCAGGGGACAAACGCCTAGATGGCATCGCCGTCCGAAACACCCAAGCACGATCTTTCTTCGCTGCGCATTGGTGAGACGCAGCGCAAGAATCAGAAAACGGGCAAGCGCCTGGGGCTGCTGGCCGCGCTTTTGATTCTCGTGGTTATCGCCACCGCCGCCTTTTATGCCATCCGCGACCAAAAGCCGGTGGTGGAAATCGCCGTGGCGCAGCAAGCGGCCGCCGGACGCCAGGCGCTGCTCAACGCCAGCGGCTACGTCACGCCGCGCCGCCGCGCAACCGTGGCCTCGAAAATCACCGGGCGCGTCACTGGCGTATTTTTTGACGAAGGGTTGCACGTTCATATCGGGCAAATCCTCGCCACGCTCGATGAATCGGACGCCCAGCGCGCGCTGGCTTCCGCCGTCGCCGACCGCAACGCCACCCAGGCGGGCATTGCCGACCTGCAAGTCCAGCTTCAGAACGCGGAGATCGAATTGCGCCGCGCGCGCGAACTCGAAGCCCAGGGCGTGGGCACCCAGGAAAATCTGGACAACGCCACCATGGCCGCCAACAGCCTCAAAGCGAAAATCGCGCTCACCAAGGAACAAGTGGATGCGGCCGTGGCGCGCATCGGCGAAGCGCAACAGAACGTGGACAACTGCGTGATTCGCGCGCCTTTCGACGGCATCATCGTCTCAAAGGACGCGCAAGTGGGCGAGATGGTCTCGCCGATTTCCGCCGGCGGCGGTTTCACGCGCACCGGCATCGCCACGCTGGTGGACATGAATTCGCTCGAAATCGAAGTGGACGTGAACGAGGCTTTTATCGCGCGCGTTCTTCCCGGGCAGCCGGTGGTGGCGATCCTCGACGCCTATCCCGACTGGCAAATTCCCGCCAAGGTCCGCACCGTGATTCCCACCGCGGACCGCGACAAAGCCACCGTAAAGGTGCGCGTCTCGTTCCTGAAACTCGATCCGCGCATTCTGCCGGACATGAGCATCAAGGTCACATTCCTGGGCGATCAGCCCAAGGAAAAGAATGGCGAACCTGCGCCCGCGGCCACGATTCCGCAAGCGGCGGTGCGCGACGCGAACGGCCAGAAATTCGTGTTTGTGGTGAAGGACGGAAATCTCGAACGCCGCGCCGTTACCCTTGCCGGAACCAGCGGCACGGACGCGCGGATCCTTGCGGGCATTTCCGCGGGCGATACGGTGGTGGTGGGCGGTCCCGCGAGTCTTCACGATGGCCAGACCATCGAGATCAAGAAATAGGAGCGTCACACATGGTGCGAGTGGACGGCAACAATGCTTCCGGGAGCTTGATTCAGGTTCGCGGGTTAGACAAGACCTACCGGCGCGGCGGCGAAGAAATCCACGTGCTGCAGGGGCTGAACCTGGACGTGGACAAGGGCGAATTCGTGGCCTTCATGGGACCGAGCGGCTCCGGCAAGACGACTTTGCTCAATTTGATGGGAGGCCTCGACGTTCCCACGCGCGGCAGCATCACCGTGGCCGGCGATGAAATCACGCACATGTCTTCCGGAAAATTGACGGAGTGGCGGGCGCGCCATGTGGGCTTCATTTTTCAGATGTACAACCTGATTCCCGTGCTCACCGCCTATCAAAATGTGGAGCTGCCGCTGCTGCTCACCAAACTTTCGAAATCCGACCGGCGCAAGCACGTGGAAACGGCGCTGGGCATCGTGGGCCTGGGCGACCGCGTGAATCACTATCCGCGGCAGCTCTCCGGCGGGCAGGAGCAGCGCGTGGCCATCGCCCGCGCGCTGGTGGCCGATCCCACATTCCTGCTGTGCGACGAACCCACCGGAGATTTGGACCGCAAGAGCGCGGATGAAATCCTGGACCTTCTGACGCGGCTTTCGAAGGAATTTCAAAAAACCATTCTGATGGTGACGCACGATCCGGCGGCCGCCGAGCGCGCCCATGCCACGCTGCACTTGAATAAAGGCGTATTGGTGGAAGGAATGCATGCGGAGAGCGTGTCGTGAGATTCCTTCCTCTCATCTTCGCGAATCTCTTCCGCAAAAAATTGCGGACCACGTTGACGGTCGGCTCGTTTGCCGTGGCCCTGTTTTTGTTCGGCTTGCTGGTGGTGGTGCGTGGAGCCTTCAATCAGCAGGAAGCCGGAGCGGGCGCGGACCGCCTGGTGGTGCGCAACAAGGTTTCGCTGATTCAGCCGCTGCCTATTTCCTATCGCGATTCGATTCTGCGCATTCCCGGCGTGAAGGACGTCACTTTCGATGTGTGGTTTGGCGGCGTGTATCAGGACCCCAAGAATTTTTTCGTGCAATTCGCCATCGATCCCAATGAGCAGCGTAATGTGTTTCCGGAACTGATCGTGCCGGAAAATGAGTGGAAGGATTTCCTGGGCGATCGCGAAGGCGCCATCGTGGGCGCGGGCCTGGCCAAGCGCTTCCACTGGAAAATCGGCGACCGCATTCCGCTGCAGGCGCCGATTTACAGCGGAACGTGGGAATTCAATATTCGCGGAATTTACACCGGCAAAACAGCGGATGCCGATGTCTCGCAATTCTGGCTGCGCTACGACTATCTCGACGAGCGGCGAAAATTCGGGAAGGGACAAATCGGGTGGTACACCGTAAAACTCGAAAATCCCGATGACGCGCTGCGCATCTCCAACGCCATCGACGCCATGTTCGCGAATTCTCCCTACGAGACGAAAACCGAAACGGAGAAGGCATTCGCCGCTTCCTTCGCAAAACAGGCCGGCAACATCGAATTTCTGATTCTGGCCATCGGCGGAGTCGTGTTTTTCACGCTGTTGCTGGTGACCGGGAACACCATGGCGATTTCCGTGCGCGAGCGCGTGGGCGAACTTGCGGTACTGAAAGCCATCGGATTCAAGGATCGTTTCGTGTTGCTGCTGATCCTCGGCGAATCGTTGATGATCGCGGCTCTGGGAGGCATTTTCGGCCTCGCCGTGTGCAAATTGTTTACGCTGCAGGGTGATCCCACCCACGGCATGCTTCCGCATTTCGCGCTTCCCGGGCCGTCGATTGTTCTGGGAATGGTGGTCGCGCTGGTCGTGGGAGTTCTCTCGGGAATTTTGCCGGCGACTGCGGCGGTGCGCTTGCGCGTGGTGGATGCGCTTCGGAGGGTTTGATCCATGGCCATACCGGTTGTCTACAATTTGCGCAGCGTTCGCGCGCGGTGGGTTTCCGCGGTGGTTGCGGTGCTGGGAATTGCCGGGACGGTGGGCGTCTTCGTGGCCATGCTGGCGCTGGCCCATGGATTCCGCACCACGCTGGTGGCCTCGGGCTCCGCGGACAATGCCATTGTTCGCCGCGCGGGTGCGACAGGCGAAATCGATGGTGCGGTGTCGCTCGATGAAGTGCGCGTGATGCAGGACGCGCCCGGCGTGGCGCATGAAAACGGCGAGCCGCTGATTAGCCCGGAAGTGGTGGTGATCGCCGCGTTCCCGCTGCGATCCTCAGGCACGGACGCCAATGTGCAAGTGCGCGGCGTTTCGCCCGGAAGTTTTGAAGGTGCGGCGGAAAGTGCATATTTCCGAGGGGCGTTTTTTCACGCCGGGCCTGGCCGAGTTGGTGGTGGGCAAATACGCCTCCGAAAATTATGCCGGGTTTGATTTGGGAAACACTGTGAAGTTCGGAGGCGAAGAATGGAAGGTGGTGGGCATCTTCGATGCCGGAGGCAGCGCCTTCGATTCGGAAGTGTGGTGCGATGGCCGCGTGCTCAACCAGATTTACAAGCGCCCGCTGAATCTTTTCCAGTCCGTGACGGTGCACTTGACTTCGCCCGACGCTTACCAGCAATTCAAGGATTCGCTCACCTCCAATCCGCAGCTGAATGTGCAGGTGGATCGTGAGATCGAATTCTACGCCAAGGAATCGCGCGCGCTGACCACGCTCATCACCGTACTGGGATTTCTGGTGGCGGGGGTGATGGGCATCGGCGCCGTATTTGGCGCGCTCAACACCATGTATTCGATGGTCGCGGAGCGCTCGAGGGAAATTGCCACCATGCGCGCCATCGGTTTTGGCGCCGGGAGCATCAGCATCTCGTTTATTTTTGAAGCTCTGCTGATCGCCCTGATCGGCGGCGTGCTGGGATGCCTGGTCGTTCTTCCCTTGAACGGGCTTACCACCGGAACCATCAACTGGCAGACGTTCTCGCATGTGGCTTTCGCATTCCGCATTTCTCCCGCGCTGCTCGCCGAAGGAATCATCTTTGCCCTGCTGATGGGATTCGTGGGAGGAGTTCCGCCGGCGGTTCGCGCCGCGACCCGGCCAGTGGCCGCGGCGCTTCGCGAACTTTAAGATTGCTTCGGCGGGCACCCCGGCCGCGCACTTCACGCCCAGGAACGCTTGCGCGGAATGCCAGTTGACACCCCCTCGCACCGTTTCCATAATCCCAAAGAGGCGGGAATCCCTTGGCCGAACGTCAAAAATCGCTCGAACGAGCGCTGGAGGACGCAGTCTCGCGCGCCTTGCGCGATAATCTTGCGCCCTTGCAGCGCACCGCGGATGAATTGCACCAGGCCTATGCCGACCTGGTCGCCGCGTGTTCTTCGAGCCGCCCAAGCAACGCGCTCCCCGCGATGCTTCGCGCGCAAACCGCCGCATCTTCGCTTGCCGCCGGACTTTCCGTGCTGTCGAATTTCGTTGCCGTGGCACTCAATCCCCGCGATCATCATCGCGTCGCGGAAATGGCGGGAGTGGAAGCAGCGGAAGAGGTCGAGGAAACGGCTCCTGAGCCTGTCCATAGCCACGCAACCGGCAAACACGCGCCCGTCGCCGAACCAGAACCAGAAATTGCCGCGCCGGAAGAGCCGGCCTCCGAATGGGCCGCCGAGAGCGAATCGCCCGCTGCCGTCGAAGATATTTCCCGCCCCGAACCGCCTGCTGAAACGGCCGCCGAAGAAGTTGCGGAGGCGCAACCCGCGGCGTTCGACGTGGCGAATTTGTCCGAAGAGCTGCAAGACTTGCACCGCCGCGCCAATCGCGTGGCCAAAGTAGCCATGCAGGACATCAAATTGCTTCGTCCCAAGGATGTCCGCCTGGGCATCGAACACAAAGACTTGTGTCACCGTTTGCGCAGTGATATCGATAAGGCCCGCAAAGAATATGACCGCCGCTTCCGCGCGATTCAGGATCATCCAGTCGATTATTTCCATCACTGGATGGTCAAAATTCTCGCCGAGGGCGATAGCGAAGCCCTCGGAGAATATCCCTATCCTTCGCCCGTCCTGCGAGGCTAAGAAGCTCGTTCGCCCCACGTGCATCCGCGCGGTGATGGCCGCGGCGCTGTTGCTTTTTGTGTGCGCGGCGGCTTCCGCGAATACAAGTCCGCAGAAATCCACGGCGCGAAAGACCACCGCGCCGCGCCCTGCCGCCAAAGAGCAGCAAATCGAGAAATTGGCACGCGCGCTGAAAGAAAAAAATCATGCCACGGCCTACTCACAGCTCAGCGCCATCGCTCTGAGGAAATCCTCGGGCGTTCTGGGGATGCGCGCGGCGCTGGCGCTGGGATATGACGATTATTCGAATGCGAATTATCCCGCAGCCCTCAAGTGGCTGGCCGAGGCTCAGGGAGATCCGCTCCTGCGCGACTACTCGCTGTATTGGACCGCCGAAACAAATCTTGCGCTCAATCGCAATGCCGATGCTCTGGCCGAACTTCAGCAAATGCGCGCGGATTTTCCCGATTCGGTGATGGCCGAGCAGGCGCTCGAATCCATCGGCACTGCGGCCATTGCGCTCAATCAGCCGGCTGCCGCGCTGGCCGCGCTCGATTCCTATCCGTTGACCGGCGATCAGCCCGCGCTGCTGCTCCTTCGCGGCCAGGCTCGCGAACAAGCCGGTCAGCCGGTGCAAGCTGCCTCGGACTATCAGGCCATTTATTTGCGTTTTCCGCTGAGCGATCAGGCTCACGACGCCGAAGAGAAATTGAATTTTCTGCGCGGCACGCTGGGCAGCCAGATTTCTCCGCTTTCGCTCGACCAACAAGTGGCCCACGCCGCCGCCATGTTTGCCGCAAAAAAATGGGACGACGCGGGCAACGAATACTCGCAACTTCTCCCGCAATTGACCGGAGCGGAGCGCGAGCGCGCCTCGCTGCGCATCCTTGAATGCGGGCTGGCGCGCGGCGCGAGCCCCGAGCAAATTTCCGCGCTGACCATCAGTGATCCGGACGTCGACGCCGAGCGATCGTATACGCTCGCCAATTGGTACCGCGTGCAATTGCAGGAACCGCAGATGGCCGCCGCGGTGGAAGCGGCTGTGGCCCGCAACCCCACGAGCCATTGGGCGGAAGCCGCGTTATTTTTGGCGGGAAATTATTATTGGGTGCAACTCGACCGCGACCGCGCCGTCACTTATTACCAGCGCCTTGCCGATCAGTTTCCTTCTTCCTCGTACGCCGATGCCGCGCAATGGCGCGTGGCCTGGACGGCGGTACTCAAGCGTGATCCACAAGCCGCCGACTTGCTGACGCAACACTTGCGCCGCTTTCCGGGATCTTCGTTTACCCCGGACGCGCTCTACTGGCTGGGGAGGCTTGCGGAAGAGGCCGCAAATCTGCCCGACGCGCGGGCGTATTACACCAAGCTGGCGGAGCGCTTCCCCAACAACTATTTCACGCGGGCTAGCGCCGCGCGAATGCACGCCATCGAAAAGGGGACTGCGTCCTCTCTCGATATTCTGGCGAGCATCCCGGCGATGCCGCCCATGCAGCCGATTGCGACGGAAATTCCCCAGGCCGCCGCCGGGCGCCAGGCTCGCGCTGACGCGTTGCGCATGATCGCATTCGACGCTTCGGCGGAACTTGAATTGCGCGCGGGATACGCAGCAACGGGCGAACCCCGCTTGCTGCTGGAGGCCGCGCAAGCTGCGGTGAATGCCGGCCACTGCGGCGCGGCAATCGTCATGGTCCGGCAAATTGTTCCGCAGCTCGAATCCCACCCGCTGGCCGATGTGCCGCGCGAAGTCTGGCTGGCGGCTTATCCGCTGCCGTTTGCGGCATCCATTCGACGCTGGTCCGCTCACGCGCATGTTGATCCCATGCTTGCGGCGGGCTTGATTCACCAGGAATCCGCGTTCGAGCCTACCGCGCATTCTCCGGCTGACGCGCTGGGACTGATGCAACTGCTTCCCAAAACGGCGCGGCTCCTGGCCCGCCAGCAGCGGATTCGTTATTCCCATGCGCGCCTGTTTGATCCCGATTACAATATTCGCCTCGGCACGGCCTATGTTGCCAATTTGATCAGACAATTTGGGAGTGTCGAATCGGTTCTTGCCGCGTACAATGCGGGGGAGGATCGCGTGACGCAGTGGACGGCGGGGCAGACCTATCGCGAACCCGCGGAGTTTGTGGATTCCATTCCATTCACCGAGACGCGCGATTACGTGGAAATCGTCACACGCAACGCTGAAATCTATCGCCAGCTCTACGGGGCCGCCCATGAATCCCGCAAAATTCCAGCACGCCGCCGCTAGCCCGCGGCTTTCCACGAAGGCCGCGCATTTCACCGAATCCGTGATTCGCGAAATGACGCGCCTGGCCTTGCAGCATCGCGCCGTGAATCTTTCGCAGGGCTTTCCCGATTTTCCCGCGCCGGCGGAAATCAAGCGCGCCGCGCAGGAAGCCATTGCCGCGGACATCAATCAATATGCCATCACCTGGGGCGCGAAATCGCTGCGCAACGCCATCGCCGCGAAATGGCAGGAAACCCAGGGCGCGGCCATCGATCCCGAACGTGAAATCACCGTTTGCTGCGGATCGACCGAAGCCATGATGTCCTCGATGATGGCCATCATCAATCCCGGCGACGAAGTGGTGGTCTTCGAACCTTTCTATGAAAATTACGGCCCCGACGCGATCCTTTCCGGAGCCACGCCCCGATTCGTGAAGCTTCACCCGCCGGATTGGTCCTTCGATCCGCAGGAGCTGGCTGCGGCTTTCAGCCCCGCAACCAAGGCCATCATCCTGAATACCCCCAACAATCCCACCGGAAAAGTTTTTTCGCGCGGGGAACTGGAAACCATTCGCGACCTGTGCGAGCAGTGGAACGCCTTCGCCATCACCGATGAGATTTACGAGCACATTTTATTCGACGGCGCGCGGCATATTTCCCTGGCCTCGATCGAGGGCATGCGCGAGCGCACCATCACCATCAACGCGCTCTCGAAGACCTATTGCGTCACGGGCTGGCGCGTGGGCTGGGCCATTGCCCCGCCGGAAGTGACGGACGCCATCCGCAAAGTGCACGATTTTTTGACCGTCGGAGCGGCCGCTCCGCTGCAGGAAGCGGGCGCCGTGGCCTTGCAATTTCCGGCGAGTTATTACGAAAACCTGGCGCGCGACTACGCCGAAAAGCGCGAACGACTGCTGGGGATTCTCACCGGCGCGGGATTTCAATGTTTCAAGCCGCGCGGCGCGTATTACATCATGACCGATATTTCCGCGTTCGGATTTCCTGACGACGTGGCTTTTGCGAAATATCTGGTGTCGGAAATTGGCGTCGCGGCCGTTCCCGGATCTAGTTTTTACCGCAATCCGGCCGAAGGCCGCACCCACCTGCGATTCACCTTCTGCAAAACGGAAAAGACGTTTCAAGCCGCGGCCGAGCGATTTCGCAAACTCCGTCCCGGAGTTTGATCCCCGCCGCGCGCGAGTGGTTAAGCCACGCGTTCGGAATTGACCTGATTCCTCCGCGAACTCTGCTCACATTGAATGGGAAAAACAAAGCGCACGACCCTGACGCGAGCTACTCTCGTGAGGAAAAGCGGAGCGGACATTTTTGAATTCGTATCAGAAGCGAAGCGGAAAAAAAGAGGGGGCAGGAAGCCATTGTGGGGTTTCGGGGTGGTGGCTCCCTGCCCAATAGTGTTGCGTTAGTAGATTAGACGGCAGAAACGCGAAAAAGGTTCGTTAAATTATTGTTACGCCTGGTTCGGTCTCTGCAAACTGGCCGCGACTCGTATTAACCGGATATTTCCCTCCACGCCAAGTTACACCAAATCAACGGATTGCAAATATTCCGGAATGGTCACCGGCCAGTGGAATTGATTTTCGATTCCGGCGCGCAGAGCTTCGAGCGCCACAGGTTCGCCGTGCACCAGGAAAGTTTCGCGCGGAGGAGCCGTGAATCCGGAAAGCCATCGCAGCAATTCGCTTCTGCCGGCATGGGCCGAAAGCTGTCCGATAGTGACCACTTCGGCGCGCACCGGCACCTCCTGCCCAAATAAGCGCAAGTATTGAGCGCCATTCTGCAGCGCGCGGCCACCGGTTCCTTCCGCTTGATATCCCACGATCACCACGGCGCTGCGCGAATCGGGCAGCCGCCGCGCCAGATGGTGGAGAACGCGGCCTCCCGTGGCCATACCGCTTGCGGAAAGGATGATGCAGGGAGTCACCACCTCGTTGATTTTTTTCGAGTCCTCGACGCTGCGAGTCATTTGGACTTCGCGCAGGTCCAGGGGGTCGCGGTCGCCGGACTGTTCGAGAGCTGTAAATTCCGGCTTGTGATCCTCGTGGTGTCGCGCGTAAATGTCCGTGACGCTGATGGCCATGGGGCTATCGACGAAAATCGGCACGCTGGGGATTTTCTTCTGCTCCAGCAAATCGTGCATAAAATAAAGCAGCGTCTGCGCGCGGTCAACCGCGAAGGTGGGAATCACGATCGCGCCTCCGCGTTTGACCACCCGATTGATCACCACAGCGAGTTCGTCCGCGGGCGATCCGGCGGGATGATCGCGGTCGCCATAAGTGGATTCGCAAAGAAGATAATCGGCGCGCGATGGCGATTCCGGATCCTTCAGGATGGCTTCGCCATACCGGCCCAAATCGCCGGAAAAAACCACCAGCGTCTTCTTGCCGGCCTCGGTGATGGTCAGTTCGAGCCACGTCGAGCCCAGAATGTGGCCGGCGTCGTGCGGCAGCACGCAAAATTCGGGGCTGATGACGAATGGCGCCGCGCGCGGAATTTCCTGAAATTGCCCAAGAGCGGACTGCGCATCCTCGATGGTGTAAAGCGGCAGCGGAGGTTTATGCTTGCTGTAACCTTTCTTCGCCACAAACTTCGCGTCTTCTTCCTGCAAGTGCGCGGAATCCGGCAGTAGCAATTCGCAGAGTTCGTGCGTGGCGGCGTTCGCATAAATTGGGCCGCGATACCCCAGGCGGGAGAGCCGCGGGAGATATCCGGTGTGGTCAATGTGCGCGTGGGTGAGAAGCACCCAATCGATGGTCGCCGGATCAACCTGAAACTTGTCCCAATTGCGCTGGTTCAGCGCTTTCGAGCCTTCAAAGAGCCCGCAATCCACCAGCAATCGTTTGCCGCCAGCTTCCACCAGGTATTTCGAACCGGTAACCGTTCCCGCCGCGCCCAGAAATGTGATTTTGGCCATAGGCGGACATTCTAAAACGAACTTCCAGCTTTCTCATGCACTTTCCAGAGGTGGATTCGTTTGCTGTGTGAGGTTCACCCGCAATTCGCTTGACTTATAGCGCCGGCAAGGTTAAATTTCGCCGCACTGTACTAGCTTCCAGGCATATCGCTCGGGGTGAGTGGAAATCAGGAGGAATCTGTGGTCATCAAGGTGAAAAAACCTGCGGCGCAGTGGATTGTGTCCGACCGCGAATTCGAGGACCTTCTTCGCCGCGCTTCGGCGCAGTCCAAAATGCGCAAGCCCCGCTTGCTGAAATCAGTGCGTCCCGCGCGATCCCAAGCGGTTTAAATTCCAGGCGAAATGAGCGTTGCGGGTCCGTTGTGCGCAGGTGTGTGCGGCGGTGCGGGCCTGTGGGTCGGTTGTGGTTCCGGGACTTGGACTCGAACCAAGATTTTAGGCTCCAAAGGCCCACGTGCTACCAATTGCACCATCCCGGAACCGCCTGAGAAAGTGTAGCAGACAACTCCGCGTTTTGTTCCCCCCTCCCGCCGGCCTCGCAAATTAATTTTTCGGGCGAATAAGAATCCTTGCGCAATCTGTGATATAGCATTTCAGAAATTTTATATTCTCGACGCTTGCATGCCCGGGATATTCGAGATCTCGGAAAGGAAAGGGAAGCGCTGATGCCGCAAAAAGTGAAGTGGGGAATTTTAGGGGTGGCCAACATTGCCGTCAGAAAAGTGATCCCTGGGATGCAGAAAAGCGAATGGGCGGAGGTGACGGCCATCGCTTCGCGCGATTTGCAGAAGGCGCAAACCGCCGCGCATTCGTTTTCGATTCGCAAATCCTTCGGCTCCTATGAGGCGATGCTGGCCGACCCGGAAATCGAAGCTATCTACAATCCGCTGCCGAACGATCTGCATGTGCCGTGGACGCTCAAAGCTCTGGTCGCGGGCAAGCACGTTTTGTGCGAAAAGTCGCTGAGCCTCAATGCCGCGGAGGCCGCGCCGCTGGTGGCCGCGCGGGACAAGGCCGGGGTGAAATGCGGCGAAGCATTCATGGTGCGCACGCATCCGCAGTGGCTGCGCACGCGCGAAATCGTTCGCAGCGGGCGGATCGGCGAACTCCGCGCGGCGATGGGAGCCTTCAGCTATTTCAATCGCGACGCGGCGAACATCCGCAACCACCTGGAATCGGGAGGAGGCGCGATGCTTGATATCGGCTGCTATCCCATCAACGTCACGCGCTTTATTTTCGGAGAAGAGCCCGCGCGGGTCATGGGCCTGGTCGAACGCGATCCGGAGATGCGCATCGACCGGCTGTGCTCCGCGATTCTCGATTATCCTTCGGGGCAAGCGGTCTTCACCTGCGGCACGCAGATCGTCCCCTACCAGCGCATGCATTTTCTGGGAACCAAAGGGCGCGTCGAAATTGAAATTCCCTTCAACGCGCCGCGGGAGCGCGCTTGCCGCATCTTTGTGGACGAAACCGGCGATATCTTTGGCGGCGGAATCTCGATCGAGTCTTTTCCCGTCTGCGACCAGTACACCATCCAAGCCGATGCTTTCTCCCGCGCCATTCGCGAAAACACGGAAGTGCCCGTGCCGCTCGAGGACGGCATCCGGAACATGCGCGTGATCGACGCTGTTTTCCGCTCGGCGCAAACCGCGCAATGGGAGAAACCCTGAAAAACAGGCGGCGCCGCCGCGCGTTTGCCGCGCTGCCGCCAATTTGCTAGTCTTCCAAGGACTGGAGAGGTGTCCGAGCGGTTTAAGGAGCACGCTTGGAAAGCGTGTGTTGGGGAAACTCAACCGTGGGTTCGAATCCCACCCTCTCCGCCATTCTTGAATGCCCCCGCGTGTACCGCGAGAAGTGAACGGAAGGAGAAAACTCCTATGCCATTCGCTAAATGGGCTTATTGCGGCGCATTAATTTTCCTGGCTCTAATCCTGGGCAATCCCCCCGCAGTCCGGGCGCAAACGCGCGACGTGATTGTGCAGATTACTGACTTGTCGGGACCGAACAGCCCCATCACCGCTTCCGGACACGTGCATTTTCAGGAGATTTTATCCGCCGAAAGCGTCAAAAGCCGTTACGACATGGAGTTTCAACTTACCAATGCATCCTCCAAAACGATTCTCGCGTATGAGTTGTCCATCGAGGCCATGCCCGACTACGGGTCGGGATTCAGCGACCTGGATAAGACCGACAGTTTTTTCCTTCCGCAGTTGGAGTTCATGCCAGGAGCGCAAGTAAGTGAGAATTTCTCCGACTCAGGAGTATCAGTGGAGCCTCGCGGACGAGGAAATCCACACGAGGCGAAGGCTTCTTTCAAGGTCGTTTTTGTGGAGTTTGCCGACGGATCAAAATTCGGCGCAAGCCCATGGGCGCAGACTCTTGCAGGCATTCGTCAAAAGTCCTTGCAGCGAATGCAAGAAATCGAAGCGGCCTACGATGGATCGGGAGAAAAGGGATTTCGCGACGCGCTGGGGACGGCTCAGAGCAGGCGAGACGACCCGCAGGATACATTGGCGGTGATGAACTATATTAAAGGAACTCTCGACACCGAAGGAGCGGGCGCGGCCGTGAACGAAATTAGAGGATTTTTGGCTGTGGCGCAGACGCGAAAAGACATCATGTAGAACTGTGGAATCCGACGCGCAAGTTTCACTTCGAAGCCCTCGGTCAATTTGCCACCGAACACGCCGCACTCGAATGCAGTAACCATCCGCTTGAAATTCGCGTCCTAGATGGCAGGAGGGCTCACATGAGAACTCTTCTTGCCATCTTCGCTTTGTTCCTGATGCCGTGCGTGGCCTTCGCGCAGGATGATCCCGGCGCTCAAGCGGCCCAAGCCGCTCAGGAGGCCGCCCAGCAATCCCAGCAAGCGGCCATGCAAGCCATGCAGGATGCCTCAGCAGCCAACGCGCAAGCCGCCGCGGCCGCGCAACAATCCATGAACGACTCGCAAAATTCCTTGAACCAGGCGTGCTGCATCAGCTTGACCGCTGCGCCAAAATTTTCAGTGAAGCCCGGCGATTTTTCCGCGCCCATCACGGTCAAGATCACCGATTCGACGCGCGGCGCTGTGATTTATTACACCACCGACGGCTGGACGCCGACGGCGCTTTCCCCGCGGTACCGCGGACCAGTTGTTGTGGATTCGACGGCCACGCTTCAAGCCGTCGCCATCTCGCCGTATTCGATGCGCAGCTTGGTGGCCTCGGCGAAATATTCGATCAGCGGAACGTCCGCAGGTCCCTCGGGAGCGGCTGCATCCGCCGCCATGGCTCCCACGCCGAAGGGCACTCCCGTGCATCTGATTTTTGCCGGGGACGTCAGCTCGAAGACCGCATCGGTGGGCGACAAAATTCCGCTGACTCTTGCCGAGGATGTTCAGTTCGGGAACGGGACCATTCCCAAAGGCGCCGCGGCCGACGTCATCATCACCGCCGTGGATTCCACCGGAGCGGGCGGCGCTCCCGGCTCGATCACCTTTGAAGCGGATTCCCTGCAAACGAGTGCCGGGCCGGTCCCCTTGATCGGCACGGCCACGAAAGAAGGCGTCGCCAAGCCGCCGAATGCCGCGGCGTTGATTCCCGTGGTGGGTGTATTCACTTTGTTCAAGCACGGCACCGACGCGACCATCGCAAAGGGAACTCCCTTCACGGCGTATCTTGCCGCCGGCAACTGAAGATTATCTTACCGATGCGGGAGACCAATTCGGACTGAGGATTCGCGCTAGCGCCCCAGGAACTTTTCGACCTTTGAGATTTGCGCATCCGCGAGGTCCATATATTTCCGTGCGCCTTGAGGATCCTTATTCTGCAACGCCGCTTGCGCGCGGGACATGTAAGTGCCCATCAGTTGGCCCGCTTCCACCATGTCGCCGCGGAGTCCCAATCCCTGCGCGCTTTGTTACCGCTGCAAGTCGTTCAATCCCGAGCCCGCGGCCTATTCGGCAGGCGGCAAGACGCACCTCCTGCAACCGCTCCAGGATTCTGCCCATGAAACCATCCGAGTCATCCACACGGTTCATCGCTGATTCCTTGGATTGGGAAATTCAAAGCGCACTTATTGCTAGACACCAACTCGAGGTGGCGCGTATCATGCGGCCACTCTCGAAATCACCGCCGATCCAGTCGCCCAACGGAGACGAAAGCCATGCGCCAGATGAAAGCTCCCGCGTCCCTCGTGCCCCTGTTGTCGATGTTCCTTCTCGCCTCGATGGTCTCCACGCAGGCTCTGCGCGCGCAGACGCAAGCTCCCTCGGCAGGCACGTCGGTAGTAGTCCGAATGATCGACGCCGTGAATTCCGCGAGCGATCCCGCGGGCAAGCAGTATCGCGCCAGGGTCAACAGGGCGGTCGACGCGGGCAATGGCGTCAGAATCCCGCTGGGCGCACCTGCGGTTGTCACGCTGGCGAAAAGTGGCGACGGATCGGGATGGACGACGCAACTCGTCTCCGTGACCATCAACGGCCAGCCTGTTGGCGTCACCAGCAGCTCGGCAAGCGTGACCTCTGCCGCGCAGAGCGCTGCAACCAGCGCCGTGAGCTCGGTGAGTTCGATGCTGGGCGGGTTTGGGCATCATGTGAATGCGCCCGCGGGCGTAACCGCGGTGGCGATGGGCCAGCGAGTCGTGCTGCCGCCGGGAATCACGCTGACCTTCATGCTCAGCCAGCCCCTGGCGTCGAGTGCTGGTGCGTCAACATCGCCAACTGCGCCCGCCACACAGACGCTTACCGCCTCCGCGGGGCCTGCGCCTGCGGGCGGCGGAGCAAATGCGGCTAGTGCGTCAAATTCGCCGGTGACGAATCAACCCGTATCGGCGGGAGCTTTAGCTGCCACCATTCAGGAGACGCTGCTTGGGCCCGCCAAGAAGGCTGCGAACCCGGGTCTTAACAATCCGTTTGTTGTGAGTCCCGACGGAGGGCATTATGCCGTCCCCGCAATGCACGGAAGCCGTGAACTGATCATTGTCGATGGAGTGGACGGCCCGGAGTTCGACCACGCCCCGGACGGCTCGGGCGGACAAGCCATCGACTTCGTGTTCAACTCCGATGGTAAGCACTCGGCTTATGTGGCCCAGAGCGGCAACGACATGGTTGAGGTCCGGGACGGCAAAACGGCATTCACGATTGCCAGTCTCCCAACTGGGAGCGTGCCGCAGATCGACCAGTCGCGTATTCATAACCTGGACGCCCCGACTAATTCACTCGTCCACCAGTGCCTTATTAGCCCGAGTGGAGCGCATGTCGTCACGGTTGGAATGGGGTGGGTGCCCCTACCCTCACAGAAGCCAGGGCTCCACCCGCAGTCGTCGCCGGCCAGCTATTACATGTTTCTCGATGGAGTGAAGAGTCCGCCATATCGCTCGATCGACATGAGCAAGATAGCGTTTGTCGCGGAAAAGCTGGTCTATGCCGCCCAAACCAATGATGGCAAATGGCACATGGTGGTGAATGACAAGCCGGGCCCGGCACACGACGGGGTGCTCACTTTTCTGGTGAACGATGACAACAGCCACTACGCCTTCGTCGCCGGAGACGGAGGAAGCAACGGAGGCAACCAGGTTGTAGTAGCGGATGGCGTCTCCGGCACGCCGCATCGCGGTGCCATCCAGAATTTGGTCATCGCGTCGAACGGCCGCGTTGCTTACGAAGCGGTCGTGGGCGGAACGCCGGGCTCGCCCAACGGCTCCGACGACTTGTACGTCGACGACCATGACATTGGTCCCAACGTTCACCCCTTCACGGTGGTGGACCCATCCGAAAAAACGAACGGTTCCCAGGCATTCGTCTTGTTCAGCCCGGATGGAAAGCGTTTCGCCTACGTCAAGCGGGTTGGCGGAGGCATGGCAGCCGTGGTTGACGGAAAGGCGGGCCGGGCTTACGACAGCATCGGCGTGTTTCAGTTCAGTCCCGATTCCAAGCACGAATTTTATGTGGGAACCCGGAATTCGCAGTTCGTGGTGTGTGATGGGCAGGAGATGCAGGGCGAGGGCACGGTCAAATATTTTGTCTTCAGCCAGACAGGCGGCCACCTTGCCTATCTAGCGTACGGGCCGGCCACTGGTTTCCATATGGTTGTGGACGGGAAAGCGAGCCCGCGCTTCCAGGAGTTTGTTCCCAACTCGATGAGCTTCAGCGCGGATGGCAAGCACTATGCGTACGCGTTCCATGCGAATTTCTCGCAGACCCAGATCGTCCGCGACGGCGTAGCCACAAATGCGGCCGGTCCGGTTCCCTTCAACACCCGAACCAGATCGGACGTCAACTTTCCTCCGCTCTTCTTTAGCGGCGATGGAACGCGGCTGGTCTGGGTCTCGCAGCTATCGGGCGGTGCCGGCTATGCGCTCGGTATCGACGGTCAGGAGATAGTGCGCGGCCTCGTCAATTACGAGTTTCCGGCGTTCAGCCCGGACAGCAAACGCTTCGCCATCATGATCTGGCTGGGAATGGGAAAGGGCTATGCGCTTTCGGTGGATGGAAAGACTGGGCCCACGTATGACGACTTCCTGGAAGTGAATGCGAATGTTGCGCGCTTTCTGGACTCGCATACGTTCCGCTTTTTGGGAGTGAAGAATGGGTCGGTGTATCGTGTGACGGTGAATCTGGGAGGATAAGGTTCAGCGGCTCGAAAGCCATGCGGCAAATGAAAGTTCCACGCTCTTCTGGGCCCTGTTCCAATTCAGATACTTCAATGGAGATGAAAGCCATGCGCCAGATGAAAGCTCCCGCGTCCTTCGTGCCCCTTCTCTTCTCGTTGTTCTTTCTCGCCTCGATGGCCTCGACGCAGGCGTTGCACGCGCAAACGCAAACCGCTCCGGCTGCGGGCACGTCGGTGGTGGTCAGAATGATGGACGCCGTGAATTCCGCAAATGATCCCGCTGGCAAGCAATATCGCGCCAGGGTCAACAGGGCGGTCGACGCGGGCAATGGCGTCAGGATCTCGGCGGGCGCACCTGCGGTCGTCACGCTGGCGAAAAGCGGATCGGGCTACGCCGCGCAGCTCGTGTCCGTCACCATCAACGGCCAGCCAGTTGCGGTC
The DNA here is from genome assembly GCA_963708285.1 of uncultured Acidobacteriota bacterium. Taxonomy (GTDB): domain Bacteria; phylum Acidobacteriota; class Terriglobia; order Acidiferrales; family UBA7541; genus Palsa-295. The sequence goes on along the minus strand of CAVPSF010000002.1, from coordinate 182,852 downwards.
GCGAGCAGTTCGGCAAGCGTGACCAGCGCCGCGCAAAATGCGGCGAACGCAATGAACTCGATTCTCGGCGGGTTTGGGCATCATGTGAATGCGCCTTCGGGCGTGACCGCGGTTGCGATGGGCCAGCAGGTCGTCCTGCCGCCGGGAATCACGCTGATCTTTGTGCTCAGCCAGCCTCCGGCGTTGAATGCGGCAGCGCCCGCCCCGTCCGCCGCACCGACTAACCAGCCCATGACGGCGTCCGCGGCGTCTGCGCCAACGGGCGGCGGCGGAGCAAATGCGGCTGGAGCGGCGACGGTGACGAATCAGCCCGTAGCGGCGGGAGCTTTGGCTGCGAACATCCAGGAAACATTGCTGGGGCCCAGCAAGCAGGCCGCGATGTTTGTTGTGAGTCCCGACGGCGGGCATTACGCAGCCCCCGCGATGCATGGAAGCCGTGAACTGATCGTCATCGACGGAGTGGACGGCCCTGAGTTCGACCACGCCGCGCACACCTGGGGCGGGGAAGCCATTGACTTCGTGTTCAGCGCCGATGGCAAGCACTCGGCGTATGTGGCCCAGAGCGGCGACGACTTGGTTGAGGTCCGCGATGGCAAAGTGGCATTCACGATTGCCAGCGTCAAGCCTGGGACCAACCTCGCTTCGAGCAGTCCCGTGCCCAAGATCAACCAGATGCATATTCATAATCCCGGCCACCAGGTTGGCGGGGGTGGGCACCAGTGCCTTATAAGCCCGAGCGGAGCGCATGTCGCGGTTGTTGGGCATGTCGGGAATCCGAGTGAGTCGGGCGGCTTCTACATGTTCCTCGATGGAGTGAAGAGTCCGGCATACAACTTCATCGACGTCGGCCAGGTCGCTTTCGTCGCGGAGAAGCTGGTCTATATCGCCCAGACCAACGACCATCAATGGCACCTGGTGGTGAATGACAATCCTGGTCCCGCATATGGCGGGTTGAAGAATCTTCTGGTGAACGATGACAGCAGCCACTACGCTTTCATCGCCGCGCGGCTGGAAGCGGGTGGGGTGTGGGCGTCGATGGTGTTCTGGGCGCGCCGCGCGGCGGCATCCAGAATGTGGTCCTCGCGTCGAACGGCCGCGTTGCTTACTCTTCCGTCCGCCTCGCTTGTACGGCGACCCAGTCGCTCAGTTCCGGCGGCTCCGGCTTGTACGTCGATCACCATCAAGTTGCTCCCGGCGGACACCCCTTCGCGCTGACGGACAAATCCGGACTAAAAAGGGTCTCTCGGCATTGGTCCTGTTCAGCCCCGATGGAAAACGGTTCGCCTACGTCAAGGAGGTTCCCGGAGGCGTAGCAGCCGTGATTGACGGAAAGGTGGGCCGGACTTACGACGCCATCGACGATCCAGTTCAGTCCCGATTCCAAGCACTATTTTTATGTTGGAAATCGAAAATCAGCCTTCCTTGTGTATGACGGGCAGGAGATGCCGGGTGAGGACGCCAATGGGGTCAGCAATTTTGTCTTCAGCCAGACCGGCGGCCGCTTTGCCTATCTGGCAACATCGGCGCAAGCCGGTACGCGCATGATCGTGGACGGGAAGGCAAGTCCACCGTTTCATGGGCTGATTCCAAACTCGATGAGCTTCAGCGAGGACGGCAAGCACTATGCTTACGGGGTCCAAATGGATGGCTCCAATTGCGCAGTTCGTCCGCGACGGCGTGGCCACGAATGTGCCGTCTCTGGTCTCCTTCACCACCCGAACTGGACCACCGCACATCGACTTCCCTCCACTCATCTTTAGCGGCGACGGAACGCGGCTGCTATGGGGCTGGCCGAAGTCGGATGGCGTCAGCAAAGATGTGATCAGCATCGACGGTCAGGAGATTATGCACGGCTACAGCATGTACGAATTTCCAGAATTCTCACCCGACAGCAAGCACTTCGCCACCATGATCCGGAATGCGAATAAGTATACGGTTGCGGTGGATGGAAAAATTGGGCCCGGTTATGACGACTTCCTGGAAGTAAATCCGAACGTCGCGCGCTTCCTGGACTCGCACACGTTCCGCTTTTTGGGAGTGAAGAATGGGTCGGTGTATCGGGTGACGGTGAATCTGGGCGGATAAGGTTCAGCGGCTCGAAAGCCGTGCGGCGAAATGAAAGTCTTAGCGTGGTTCGGGCCCCCGGCACAATTCAGAATTTCAAGGGAGACGAAAGCAATGCAAAAAATGAAAGTTGCAATGTTCTTCGGGCCACTGTCCTTATCGATGCTCCTTCTCGTCTCGATGGCCTCCACGCAGGCGTTGCACGCGCAAACGCAAACCGCTCCGGCTGCGGGCACGTCGGTGGTGGTCAGAATGATGGACGCCGTGAATTCCGCAAATGATCCCGCGGGCAAGCAGTATCGCGCCTCGGTCGCCAAGCCGGTCAACGCTGGCAACGGCGTGATGATCCCGCAGGGCGCGGCTGCGGTCACCTTCTCGGCTCGCGCTCTGTTGCTGAGCCAGGACTGCCGGAGCGAGCATCACAAATAGGGAGACGAAGAGGACTCGTCGAAGCATGGTTGAACTCCTCACTCTGCATGAATTTTCAGAAAAGCTGTCTGGGGCGTCTTGCTAGAAGGTGCCTTCTACGCCCGTTTGGCGGGAATGATAGCTGAGGGCGCGTCGGGAAACAACTAGAAGAAATTTTGAAGAATTCATCGCCGGTGGATTTGTCAGAGCGAAACTCGGAGAGCGCGGAGATTTTTCGTGGCGAGCGGCGCGGCCTCTCGAGGAAGCAGGAGAAAATGTTGTGATTTAGTCGAGCATGCCTTCGGCGACCATCAATTCCGCGTTCAGAATCGCGGCGCCCGCGGCTCCCCGGATGGTGTTGTGGCCCAGCAGAATGAATTTATGGCCCAGCACCGGGCAGGGACGCAAGCGCCCGACCTGAATCACCATGCCGCCGTTGCGATCAGCGTCGAGACGCGGCTGCGGGCGGTTGTGCTGCTCCATGTATTCGATGGGAATCGCCGGAGCGCTGGGCAGGCCGAGTTTCTGCGGCGGCCCGGAAAAATCGCGGAACGCCGCTAAAATGTCCGCGGCCTCCACTTTGCCGCCAAGCTCCACGGAAACCGATTCCGTATGTCCATTGACCACCGGCACGCGCGTGGTTGTGGCGCTGATGGTGACCGGGTGAGCTTCGATGCCCCCCGCGACGAAACGCCCCAGAATCTTCTTTGTCTCGGTTTCCATCTTGTGTTCTTCGCCATCAATGAAGGGAATCACATTGGCGGTGGCGTCAAGCGAAGACACGCCGGGATATCCTGCGCCGGATAGCGCCTGCAGCGTGGTGACCATCACGCGCTTCAATTCGAAGGAACGCAAGGCGGCAAGCGCGATGGTCAGCACAATCGTCGAGCAATTCGGGTCGGTGACAATCGCCCCCCGCCACCCTTTCTTCTGCTTTTGCAGCGCGACCAGACGCAGGTGATCCGCGTTGACTTCCGGAATCAGCAGCGGAACCAGCGGGTCCATGCGATGATTGCGTGCGTTGCTCACCACCCAATGGCCTGCCGCGGCGTATTCCGCTTCGGCATCTCCCGCCACCGATGAATCGAGCGCGGAGAAAACCAGTTGCGGACCCGCGCCGGGCTTCAGCGCTTCGACCGTGAGGTCCGCCGATTCTTTGGGCAACGATACCGGCAAACGCCACGGCAAATCGCCGTATTTTTTCCCTGCGGAACGTTCGCTGGCGGCAAGCCAGGTCAGACGAAACCAAGGATGGCCCGCCAGCAGCGCGACGAATTGCTGGCCCACCGCGCCGGTGGCTCCCAACACGCCCACATCGATCCTGGGCCGCGAGGATCGCCTTTCGGATGCTTTCGTGAGACGGTTATCGGGCACTGGCTGTGGCCACCTTCTTCGCAGAACGCGCGGACTCCACTTCGTCCAGCCCTTCCAGCAAATCTTCCACCAGGTCCTGCGAATTTTCGCAGCCCGGGGAGAGCCGGATGAGCGTGTCCGACAATCCTAACGCGGCGCGCGCTTCCGGGGGAATCGAAGCGTGCGTCATGGTTGCGGGATGGCAAACCAGGGATTTCACCCCGCCCAGGCTTTCGCCCAGCGTGAAATACTTCCGCGAGGAAACCAGAGCCACCACTTCTTCGATTGTGCCGTCGAGTTCAAAGGAAACCATTCCGCCGAATCCGGTCATCTGCCGCCGCGCGATTTCATGTCCGGGATGATCAGGGAGGCCGGGAAAATAGACGCGCTTGACCAGGGGATGCGCGTGCAGCGCGTGTGCGACGGCCGAGGCGTTTTCCGCGTGCCGCTCCATGCGCAGTTCGAGCGTCTTGAGCCCGCGCAGCGTGAGCCAGCAATCAAACGGCGAAGGGACCGCGCCGGTGGCGTTCTGCAGGAATTTCACGGGCTCGAAGACTGCGGGATCCTTGGCCATCACCGCGCCCTGGATCGTGTCGGAATGTCCGGCAAGGTATTTCGTCACGCTGTGGACCACCAGATCGGCGCCCAGCGAAAATGGCTGCTGGAAATAAGGAGTGGCAAAAGTGTTGTCCACCACCACCAGTGCGCCCTTGGCGTGAGCCTTGGCGGCGATGTCTGCAATGTCATAGACCAGCAGGCGGGGATTGGTGGGCGTCTCGAGCCATACCAGCTTGGTGCGCGAGGAAAGCGCCGCATCATAGGTAGCCGAGTCGCCGATGTCGATTTGTTTCACCACCACGCCGATGGGTTGAAAGACGCGGTTGAGGATGCGGTACGTTCCACCGTAAACATCCTCGGGAATGATGATTTCATCCCCCGGCCGCAGATAGGCTTGCAGCACGGCATTCTCCGCCGCCAGGCCGGAGGAGAAAAGCGCGGCATGCTGCACATTTTCGAGCGAGGCCAGAACTTCCTCCAGACGTTGCCGGGTGGGATTGTTGGTGCGCGAATAATTGAATCCCTTGTCGTTGCCCGGGGAGTCCTGCTCGTAGGTCGAGGTCTGGAAAATCGGCGCGATCAGCGATCCGGTCTCCGGTTCCGAAGGCTGTCCCGCGTGAATGGTCTTGGTTGCAAATTTCATGGTGCTCCTCCTTGCATCTTTTGTGCGTGACTCGAAAGCATTTGTCTTCGAATTCGATTTTCGCGCGCGAGTTTTATCCCGTCCCATGTTTTTCATGGCGCCACGGCCTCCCGCAATTCCTGATTTTCGCCGTTCTCGAACTGCGGATTTCTCTGCGCAATCAAGCTGAGCGGGGCGGCTTCATCGAGGCTGCGCACCACCAGCGGAAGCCCGCAGCGCGCCGCCGCCTCGATTGCCTTTTTTTGGACCAGATCGCATCCCGTTTCGGCCAGCACAATCGCGTCTTCAAACGTCAAGTGAGGAATGGGTTGTGCGGAGGGATCGCGGTGGGGGTCGCTGGTAAAATATCCCGGAACATCCTTGATCAACTCGCAGCGACATGCTCCGGTGCCCTCGGCCAGCAGAACGGCAGTCAAATCCGATCCGCCGCGCCCCAGAGAAATGATCGTGTTGCGGGAATCCGCGGCGAAGAACCCCGGAACCACGGCCACGGTGTGTTGCGCCAGGACGGCGAAGAGGCCCCGCGGATCGAGTTGCACGCGGCCGTCGTCCTCGAATTGTTCTGAAATTTTCAATCCCGCTTCGTGGATGCTGAGCGCTCTGGCCGAAACTCCCAGAGCTTGCAGATGCAGGGTCAGCAGCGCCGCCGAGCGGATTTCGCCGGTGGACCATAGCAGGTCGAGAGCAGCGGAGTCCGGCTGCCTCGCGATTTTTCGCGCCGCGCGTTCCAGCGCGTCCGTTGTGCCTTCCTGCGCCGAGACCACCACCACCAGACGCTCATCCGGCGCTGCGCGGTGGCGATTACGAATAAATTTTGCGGCGCGGCGATACGCCCGCGAACTGGTCAAAATCGATCCTCCGATTTTGACGACCGCCACCGCATTTCCGGCCTGCACTCCCTGCGACATCGAATACGCCTCCGCTCACCGCCGGAATTTCCGGCAGAATGTGCTGCGCTTGCGCCTTCAGGGCCCTCGAAAGGTTTGCCGGTGTGGCAATACTTTCATGAGCGCCTGTAGCGCTGCTATGGTCTCCCGCGCAAATCCCCAACGGGAATGCACGGGTCCAGAGTTCGTGACAACTTGGGAGTTGAATCTTCGTTCGACCGGGGTCCCGGTCATCCGAGGATCTTATCTCTCCCCACGGGCAGGAATTAGCACCTTGGCAATTGCACCAGGTTGCTGTGGCGTCTCAGGGCCTGTCCCCTCGGCCACTCTGGATAAGCGCTGCTGGTAAGGCAGCAGGAAAAGAATATCAGAAGTCAAGGCGGAGTCAAGAGCGGATTTGTTCCAACGGATGGAGATACGGTCGAAGGGTTGAGGAGAGAGCCGCACTTGGTGCGCGTGGGGAACAGCAAACCAGCGGATGGTATTCCTATATCGGGGACTGGCACCTTTTCGCCAAGATATTTTGTCGAATTCTGTAGACATCGGGCGGCATTCTCGTTCAAATTATGAGGACACAGCAAGCATTATGCCGTGTGGGAGATTAAGTGATGCGATACGTGAGCATGCTTTTGGGCGTCTTCCTGCTATTCGCGTTTCAAGCCGTCGCGCAAGAGAACGCCGGAAATACGGCGCTCATGACCTCGCCCGAATTCGCCGCAGTAACTTCCCCGGCGCCGGCATTCAGCGCGACGCCCGCCATTCCCGCGACGCCTGCTGCGAGCGAACCTGCTTCACCTCAAAATGTGTACGGCGTTTTCCAGAATTATTCCACCCAGGCTTATCTGGGCTATACCTTCTTCAATTTCACGCAAACTTCCGGGACGCATATCAGCATGAATGGTTTTAACGCTTCCATGCAGCAATACTTGAAATCCTGGTTTGGCCTGGACGGCGAAATGTTCGGCACCTGGGGCTCCCAAAAATATCCCGCGCAGAACTTTGTTTGGGGAGGTGCGGGCCCGCGCTTCCGCTGGTCAGCGCCGCGCGGATTGGAGCTATGGGCGCACGGCTTGGCGGGCTACGCGGTGAGTCATCCGCGGACTCCCTATGGCAGCACTTCCGCATTTGCTTATGAAGTAGGCGGGGGAGTGGACATCAACGCGCATCACCAGCGCTGGGCTTACCGCATTCAAGCCGATGCTGTGGGATCGAATTTCTTCGGCACCTATCAAATCAGCCCCAAAATCTCCGCCGGGATTGTCTATAAGTTCTAGTCGTAGAAGAAGGCGCCCGCTTGGCGATTAGCCATGGAGCTTATAACCGATTTTGCGGATGAACTCACGCCGCGCCCCTGCTTCCTCGTTGCCCTCAACGCCTTGAGGACTTGAACCATCCACAACACCTAATACTCCGCGGCCCTGCTGTGTCTCCGCCAGAATTACTTCCACAGGATTGGCCGTGGCGCAGAAGATGGTGCAAACCTCGAAGCAATCCTTCAGGCGGCTCAACACGTTGATGGGATAGGCTTGGCGGAGCAGCAGGACAAACACATGTCCGGCTCCCAGCGCCAGGGCGCTCGATATTGCCGCGCGGCGAAGCTCTTCGTCGTTTGCCTCCACCCGGACCAGGCATGGGCCGGAAGCCTCGTTAAAGGCGATGGCGAACTTGGCCCCTGGGACCGTGTTCACCATCATCTCGTAGATGTCTTCCGCGGTTTTAATGAAGTGAGACTGCCCCAGAATCAAGTTGGAGCCTTCGGGGATCTCGAGCCGGACGCTTAGGAGTTCCATTTTACGCCTCGAATGCAAAACTTTTTCTCTTCGGGAATTCGCTCGTTCGGATTTTGCATCGCTTTATAACGGAAGTCCATTGTTGCCATCGTGCCATCAAGCGATTCAGGGGAGAATCGCGCGCGGCAATGGTATTTGGCGTGCTCCGCAATATCTTACGATTTACTCGAAACATTTCGTCGACCTACCGCATCTAAATCGCAAGTTCAGGTTTTGCCGGGCGATGTCATTCGATCCAGGGGATTGATGCATGATTAGGACCCTCAACCAGGCTAAGCGGTTCCTGAAGATCCTCTTCGGGTTTACCCTGCTTGCTTTGGGGGTGGTCATGATCGTCACTCCTGGGCCGGGATGGCTTACCATCCTCCTTGGCTTGGGTATTTTGGCCGCTGAATTTGTCTGGGCTCGGCGCCTTTTGGACCGCCTCCGAAAAGAGGGAGGGCGCTTGCGCGACACCGTCCTCTTCCGTCCGCGCCCGGGAAGCGTCTAACCAAGGCTTGGGCATTTGCTCCCCACGGTTTCACGTTGCTCCGAGCTTCGCTTCCTGATTTCCTGCTTTTGTACGCCTCAGTTTTGTGTTTTCATGGATTCTCCAAACTTTAAAGCATGAATTTCACCGATCCTGGGAGCTTGAGGTGCATCATTCAACTCGGAAATGGGCCGGCAAGTGGGCTTTGATTACCGGAGCAAGCGCAGGCATTGGCCTAGCCATGGCGCGCCTGTTGGCCGATGGCGGCACCCACCTGATTCTGAGTGCCCGGCGTGCCGACCGGCTTCGTGAGCTGGCGCTCGCTCTTTCCGCTAAACATGGCGTAAAAACCGAGGTGTTTACCGCCGACCTCGCCCGCCCGGAAGCTCCGGCTGAGATTCAAGCGTTCACCACGCAGAAGGGAATCGAAGTCGATTTGCTGGTGAATAATGCCGGTTTTGGGGCATTTGGATACGCACACGAAATACCCGCGGAACGATTGTTGGCGATGATCCAGGTGAATTGTTCTGCGGTGGTACATCTCACCCGTCTTTACCTACCGTCGATGGTGGATCGCCGCCGCGGCGACATTCTCATTGTTGCCTCCACAGCCGCCTTTCAGGCGGTCCCATTCAACGGTGTGTACGCGGCAACCAAGGCCTTTGACTTGTCGTTTGCGGAAGCCTTGTCGGAGGAGGTGCGCGAATATGATGTGCACGTCTGCGCTCTCTGCCCTGGTTCAACGGACACAGAGTTCCAGGATGTCGCCAGCCAGCCCCATCGCACTTTCCGGCCGGCGGAAACCGCGGAAAAAGTCGCACGCGTGGGGCTCGAAGGACTTGCCGCAGGGAAGAGCTACGTCATCTCCGGGGCTATGAACCGACTGATGATGGAAGCCGAGCGGCTGGCGCCGCGGCGTTTCGTCACGCGCATGGCATTCCGGATGATGCGCCCCACGGATTCCTAAGCTACGGGTCCGCGGCGTATTGGCGGGCGGCTCGAATGGTAAACACAAGCGCAGCAGTGATTCTTGACAGCGAATGAGCGGACTGTTAAATCTGTCTTACCCCTTCCCGTAAATCATCCAAGCTGGAAATTTCGGCTGGCGTCAAGATTGCGTCGGATTCGCATTCGATTAGCGAATGTGCAGGGAAGCTGTCTTCCTCTCTCCCTTATTCCCGCATGCGCGGGAGACCACGAGTCCTGAAATCAGGAGAGATTCATGCCGAGGCGCGCTTTGATTGTGGATGATGAGCCGGCCATGTGCGAATTGATTCAATCCGTACTCAATTCCGCGGGCATCGATTCGTTGGCGCTGACGAAAAGCGAGGAAGCCGCGGGACCTTTGAACAAGGAAAAATTCGACGTGGTTTTCCTGGACATGTGCATGCCGGCGCCCGATGGAATCAATGTCGCGCGGCAGATCCGCTCCGGGGGAATCAATCAAAAGACACCCATCATCATGACCAGCGAGAACCAGAATCTATCCGCGGTTTCCCAGGGATTCGAGGCGGGAGCGAGCTTTTTCCTGTACAAGCCGGTGGATCGCGGGAATTTGGTGCGCCTGGTTCGCGCCACGCGCGGAACCATCGAGTATGACCGGCGCAGGTTTCGCCGCGTCGATATCCAGTCGAAGGTGATCTTGAAAGGAGACGAGGGAGAAATGGAAGGCGAAACCATCAACATCAGCCTGGGTGGCATCCTGGTGAGATGCCCGCGGGCTTTTCCCGTCGGATCGTCCCTGCAATTCCGCTTGTTTCTCGAACCGGGGAAGAAGCCGGTGACCGGATCTGTAACGCTCATGAGCGCTCGGGATGGAAATCTGATGGGCATGCAATTCGAGCGCATGCTCCCCGCGGAAACCGAAAAACTTCAGGAGTTTCTGCTACAGCAGATGCGCGAAGATTGAGGATGAATGCGGAGCAAGTCCGCGCAAAATGATTTGCGGGAATGACCAGGCGCGGCAGTCTGGCTTCGATTTGCCTGTCGCGCGGGAACCGAAATCATTGCCCGCGCATCGAGTATTTTGCCGCCCTGCGCTCCGTCAGGTTGAAGCCTTGCAGATTCGCCTGCCAGGCCGAAGAGCGCGGAGTTACGCGGCTCTGATCGAGCACCAGCGGTCCGGACGTTGCTTCACGCCCGGTGGCTTCGCGGGAGAAAAGAGTGTCTCCGGCCACGCGCACCAGCCCCGCACGCCCGCTCACGTTGAATTTGCGCAGCAGCGAAGAGACGTGAAACTTCACGGCCCGTTCCGACAAATTCAGCTTCGCCGCGATTTCCTTATTGGCCAGGTTTTGCAGCACCCCGGTGAGCACTTCCTTCTGCCGCTGGGTGAGTTGCATGTTCGGCGCATTCACCATGCTCGATTGAATGAGTTTTCTCGTGCGGTATTCCAGACCGTCAACCAGATTTTCGCCGACGGCAATCATCACCGTGTAATCTTTGGGAATCTGTCCGCGCACCAGGCAATTCATGGCCAGCAGGCTGATGGCCTGCTCCTGCGGCATTTTTCCATCCGCTCCGGCTTGCACCTTAAAGCGCGCCGCTCCGGTCCTCTTATCGAAAAAGACAAATTCTTTGGGGCGCATCTGATAATGCAGACTCGTGTGATTTCCCGATTGCGAATGCTTTCGGCAATGCATTTGTACCCTCCTCGGATGTCAAACTTGCTTGGCGAGCCATTCAATTTCATGCTCCCGCTGTTTTTGCCGTTCCCCGCGCCATGAGCGTCTGAATCTCTTAGCCTATCGTGCGTTGCGATGGACTGCACCTCCGGCAGCACGCCAAAGGTCCGGCAGATACCTGTGGCGCCGTAACCCACCACTCGATCCCCCAATAAGTCCTTTGTTTATAGAATGACTCTGCGGACGCTGATAAGCTGGGTATCCCCCAAAGAGCCAGTCGAACCACTGCTGCGGATTTGCCTTGCTGTGGCAATTCCTTCCTTAAGTGAATCGGCAATTTGAAGGAATATTTGAGGAGAAATACATCCGGAAAATGCGGATGCCGAAAGGGGAATCGAGGGCGATTTTGCCTGTCATCCCCGCCGGGGTGCGGAAGACCTCATCGCGAATGGCATGCCATGCCGCGCGGAACGCTAATCCTCGTCGACTCCCTGAGCCTGAGCCAGGCGGTGGATCACCGAGAGGTCTTCGAGAGTGGTTGTGTCGCCGGAAACGCCGCCTTTTTGCGCCACCTCGCGCAAAAGCCGCCGCATGATTTTTCCGCTGCGAGTTTTGGGCAGCAGGTCGGCGAAGCGAATTTCCGCGGGGCGCGCGATGGTGCCGATGGTATTGGCCACATGTTCGCTCAGCGCGCCGCGCAATTCCTTGCTGGGCTCATGGCCGGTTCGCAGCACCACAAAGCAGATGATGGCCTCGCCCTTGATCTCGTCGGGCCGCGCCACTACGGCTGCCTCCGCCACGGCCATGTAACTGACGAGCGCGCTTTCAATTTCCATCGAGCTGAGACGATGTCCCGCCACTTTGATGACGTCGTCCACTCGGCCCAGCACCCAGATATATCCGTCCTGATCGCATTGCGCCGCGTCGCCCGCGAAATATACTCCGGGAATTCGATTCCAATATTCGCGGGCGAATCGCTCATCGTCGCCATAGATGGTTCGAAGCATGGACGGCCACGGCTTCTGGATGGTCAGGTACCCGGTTTCTCCCGGTGCGACTGGCTGGCCTTTCAGATTCACCACACGAGCGTCTACGCCGGGCAAGGGAAGCGTCGCGGAACCGGGCTTGGTGGGTGTCGCACCGGGAAGCGGCGAAATCATGATGGCCCCGGTCTCCGTTTGCCACCAGGTGTCAACGATAGGGCAGCGGTTTTTCCCGATGGCTTCGAAATACCATCTCCACGCGGCAGGATTGATGGGTTCGCCGACGGTCCCCAGAACCCGCAAGCTGCTCAAATCATGCGTCTCGATCCATTGCATGCCCCAGGCCATGAACGCGCGCACGGCGGTGGCCGAGCTGTAAAAGATTGTGACGCGGTAGCGTTCAATGATTTCCCAAAAACGGTCACGCTGCGGATGATCCGGAGCGCCTTCATACATCACGATGCTCGCGCCATTGGCCAGCGGGCCGTAGACCAGGTAACTGTGCCCGGTCACCCATCCGATGTCGGCGGTGCACCAGTAGACGTCGTCTTCGCGCAAATCGAAAATCAATCGCGTGGTCCACATGCATTGCAGCAAATATCCCGCCGAGGTGTGCAGCACTCCCTTCGGCTTTCCGGTGGTACCGCTGGTGTACAGGATGTAGAGAGGATGCTCGGAATCAAATGGCAGGGCCGGTGCCTCCTTCGAGGCTTTTTCTTCGAGGTCGTGCCACCAGAGGTCGCGTCCTTCGGTCCAGCCGATTTCTTCTCCCGTGCGCCGCACCACGACGCACTTTGCGATCGAGGGGCATTTTTGCATTGCGGCGTCGGAAGTTTCCTTGAGCGGCACGATTTTGCCGCGGCGGTAGCCGCCATCGGCGGTGATCAGCAATTTCGCCTGGCAGTCGGCGATGCGGTCCGCCAGCGCCACGGCGCTGAATCCCCCGAAAACCACCGAATGCACGGCGCCGATGCGCGCGCAAGACAGCATGGCGATGGGCAGCTCCGGAATCATGGGCATGTAAATCGCCACGCAATCTCCGGCTTTCACGCCCAGCGATTCCAGGACGTTGGCGAATTTGCATACGCGCTTGGTGAGTTCGGCATAGGTGAGTTGCAGCGTCGAGCCGTCTTCCGCTTCCCACATCAGGGCTGGCTTGTTGGCGTTTTTTTCGAGATGCCGGTCGAGGCAGTTGTGGGCCACATTCAATTTTCCGCCGGTAAACCACTTGGCATGCGGCATTTCCCATTCGAGCACTTTGGTATATGGCTCGAACCAGTCGAGCAGCTTGGCCTGCTCTCCCCAGAATTTTTCGGGGTTTTCCTGCGCGCGCGCGTAGATTTCGCGGTATTCCTCGAGTGAGCGGACGCGCGCCCGTTTGCTGAAATCTTCCGGCGGCGCGACCGGTTTTTCGTTCAAAATGTGTGGATCGAATTCTTGCATCGTTCCCCCTGAATTTCGGCGGCCCGCATCGCGGAGCGGCCGGCCCCGAGGCAAAGTGTGCCTGGCAACCGCTCCTACGTTATTGAAGCCTGCCGGTTTGGTCAACAGCGCGATTGTAAAAATTTGGTGCTCGTAGAGGTGTGGCGGGTGGGTCCCAGGGCCTGAAATTCTGGAACCTTTGGAACTGGAATCGGGAATATGTAACGAGAAGCAGCAGGGGCCGTCCAAATAATGAAGAGATGACACAGGCGACCGATTCGCAGGACCTGGCTTTGCTGCGCCGCATGATGGCCGGAGAGGAAGAGGCTTTCACGCTTCTCTACCGCCTTCGGCATCCTGCAATTTACCGCTTTGCCCTGCGCATGAGCGGCAACGCCGCCCTTGCCGAGGATGTGACCCAGGAGGTTTTCATGACCTTGATCCGCGACGCGCGGCGCTTTGATCCCACGCGTGGAACCCTGGGCGGATTCCTCTTCGGCGTCGCGCGCAATCATCTTCGCAAGCGTTGGGAGGAAGACCGGCGCCTGTTACCGCTTGAAAACGAGTCCGCCGACACGATTCCCTTCCCCCTCCAAGGTGGGAACGCGACGCGCCATGATGCCGCCAGTGGATTCCTTTCCGCCGAAACTTCCGAGCGGGTCCGCCAGGCCATTTCCACCTTGCCGGAAAATTATCGCGAAGTGGTGATTCTCTGCGAGCTCGAGGAAATGAGTTACGAAGAAGTCTCCGCGGCGCTGGGATGTCCTGTGGGCACGGTGCGTTCGCGTTTGCATCGCGGGCGCAGCCTGCTGATTGAAAAGCTCCGCGAAGTTCATCCCGCGCGGCAAGTTTCGGCGATGGGGAAGTAGGGCGGGAGCATGGATATGAATTGCGAACAATTTGACGCGCTGCTTCTGGATCTGGACCGCGCCGGTTCTTCCGCCGCGGCATCCAGGGCTAATGCTCTGGCTCATGCCGAAGGCTGCAGCCGGTGCGCCGCGCTGCTGTGCGAATCGGAAGCCCTGGATTTCGCGCTGGCGACGCTGGTTCGCGAGGATGCGGGGATTGCGGCGCCCGCGCGCCTGGAAGCGGCGCTGACCCAGCGTTTTCGTCGCGAGCGGGGAATCGCCCGGCATCGCGGGGTTCGCCGCATGGTCGCGTCTTTTGCGGCCGTGGCGGCCGTCGGACTTCTGGCGCTTGGACTCTCATTGCGGCACCGCGCGCAATTGACGCGCAATCCCGCGCCTTCGGCATGGGCCGCGAATTCACCGCTTAGGATTTCCCCTGCAACGCCCAAAACGCCGGGGAAGACGGTTGCAGACGATTCGCCTGCCGCGCGCGAGGCGGCGAAAAAATCGGCACGGCCCGGCGGAAATCGCCACGAGGCATTGCCTGTCAGTGAGCCAAATGCGATTTACAGTGCTTCCTTCGTCCCGCTCCCTTATGCCGACGATGCCGCCGATTTGCAGGATGGAACCGTGGTGCAAGTGGTTTTGCCGCGATCCGCGCTTGCTTCTTTCGGCCTTCCGGCAAGTGTTTACGCCGGGTACTCCGAACGTGTGCCGGCGGATCTGATTTTGAACGAGGACGGAACTCCAGAAGCTATTCGACTGGTTTCGCAGAGTTCGGCGCAGCAGAATTTCTAGCATGAGACACATCTGACCGGAGGATCGAAAATGCACAAGATCAGGAAATCGTTCGCATGGTTCGGGAGCCTGGCCGCCATTCTTATATTTTCTGCGGGGCTGATCGAAGCGCAATCCAATTCCACCGCCCCGGCGCCACCTCCTCCTCCTCAGCAAAACGTCTTCTTCGAAAGGATCGGGCCGGGACCGATGATGGGTCCCGATGTGGTGACTTTCCAGGCCTTCGAAGAGGGCTTGGGCGGAAAAGTTGTCACCGGCGCGCCCTTCTCAGCCACCTTTTCGAGCAAAAGCACGCAGACTCTTGCCGACGGCAACTTGATCCGCAGGGATTCCACCGGTTCCATATCGCGCGATTCGCAGGGACGCACGCGCCGCGACATGACTCTGCCCGCCATGGGACCCTGGGCGGCCTCCGGTGGCGCGCCTCCTCACGCCATTTTCATCAATGATCCGGTGGCTGGAGCGCAGTATGTTCTGGAACCGGATCACAAAATTGCGCGTAAGCTTCCGGCGCCGCCGGACATGTCCAAAATGCGGAAAAATCGAAGGGGGCACGACGAGCGATTTGTGTCGAGAATTCAAAACAACGAAACCACCACTTCGCTCGGCACGCAAACGATTAACGGAGTGCAGGCGGAAGGCACGCGCGTGACGCGCACCATCGCTGCAGGCGAAATCGGCAACGAGAAGGCGATTGTGATCACCACGGAACGCTGGTATTCGCCGGACCTGCAGACTTACGTCATGACCAAGCGCAGCGATCCGCGCATGGGCGATTCCGTTTTTCAGCTCACCAACATCCAGCGCAGCGAACCCGACGCGACTCTCTTCCAGGTTCCCTCGGATTACACCGTGAAAAAGGGGCGCCGCATGACCGTTCGCATCAAGGGTTCTCCGGACGATGCGCCGCCGCTTCCACCCCCTCCGCCACCGGACGCGCCGCAGCAATAGAATTTCGATTTGAGGCGCGACGCTTTTGCGCAGCGAACCCAGTCAAGCGGGTGCAACCGAATTCCACGCACCCGCTTGACTGGAAGATTCCGCGCAAAGTTTGCCGCGGATGAATGGGCCGCGCAGAAATTGTGCGCTTCGGGGAATCTAATGTCGGCCCGCGGCGCTGCGAATCGAGCGATCGAGCAACTCCACCACGTGCAGGACTTCCTGCCCAGTATGGTGAATCGCCGCGCCGGCTTGCAATTGCAGCATGCATCCGGGATTGGAAGTTACGATTACCTGTGCTTTTGTGTCTCCCGCACAAATCATCTTCTGCCCCAGCAGTTCGAGCGAGGCTTCGGTCTGCGTCACGTTGTAAACCCCGGCGGACCCGCAGCATTGATCCGCAAGGCGCATCTCCAAAAATTCGATTCCAGGGATAGCGCGAATTAACTGACGCGGCGCTTCGCGGATTTTTTGGCCGTGCGCCAGGTGGCAGGAATCCTGGAAAGTGACGCGCAAAGGAAGCGCTCCAAGCGGAGCGGTCAGGCCAAGCTCCCCCAGGAATTCCGCCACGTCGCGCATCTTGGCGGCAAACTGCGCGGCCGTCTGGTGCATGGCGTCTTCCGCGGGAAACAGGTGCGCGTATTCCTTGAGCGTCGATCCGCATCCGGCGGCATTGGTGATAATAGCGTCGTAATCCTCGCTGCGGATGGCGCAACAGTTTTCGCGCGCCAGGTCTCGCGCCACGTCCCGCACGCCGGCATGCGCCGGCAAAGCCCCGCAGCAATTTTGTTGCGCCGGGACAACCACCTCGCAGCCGTTGGCTTGCAGCACTCGCACCGTCGCGCGATTCAGCTCCGCAAAAGTGACTTGCGCCAGGCAGCCGGCGAAAAATGCCACGCGTGCGCGCTTTTCACCCAGCGCGGGAAAAGTTTTCCCAACCGACGAGTAGAAAAATTCCGAATCCACGCGCGGCATCAGCAGCGAGCGCTCCTGCAACCCCAGCAGGCGAAGGATTCCGCTGCCACGCGCGAGGCGCTCCAGTCCCGATCGTTGATAGACGCGGGCCAGCCGAGCGATGCCCGCGATCCTTCGCGGATGAGGCAGCAGCCAGCGG
Source organism: uncultured Acidobacteriota bacterium (assembly GCA_963708285.1). Taxonomy (GTDB): domain Bacteria; phylum Acidobacteriota; class Terriglobia; order Acidiferrales; family UBA7541; genus Palsa-295. The sequence continues at coordinate 165,952 of CAVPSF010000002.1, read as the reverse complement.
TACACCCAATTCCGCGCGAGGCGCGAAAAGAACGGCCGCTTGTAATTCTGCTGAATCTGCGCGCGCGCCAGTTCGATCAGTTTTCCGTATTCCACCCCGGAAGGGCAGGCCGTCTCGCACGCCCGGCAATCGAGGCAGCGGTCCATGTGGGTGACGAACGGTTCGGCGATTGCCAGACGTCCTTGGTCCACCAGCGCCATCTGGCGGATGCGTCCACGCGGCGAATCCGCCTCGCGGCCCCACAAGCGATACGTAGGACAATCGTTGAGGCACAATCCGCAATGGATGCAGCGCGAATAATCCGCGTATTCGGGCTTGTCCTCGCTTGAAAATCCGCTGTGCGGCGGCGAAGATCCCGCCTGCGCGGCTTCGCCGGGATTGACAGCAGCGGTTCCTTCGTGCGGATTTTCTGGCAAGGGGTTACAGACCTCCCACGAATCGTCCCGGACTCAACGTTCCGTGCGGATCGAAAAATTGCTTCAGTTTTTTCATCTGCTCAAAATCGTTGCGTTCGATTCCCCAAATCTTCAACTGCGTTTTCCATTCTTCGGGGCACCAAGGTATGGTCAAATTTCCGCCGAGCGCGGAGGTGGACTCCGCGATTTGCTCCGTGGCCCGCCGCACGCGCCGCGCGGATTCTTCGTTTCGTTCCTCCGGCAGCAACGCCGCCAAGATGATGCCGACCCCGCGCGCCACCGCCGCCCAGCGCAGATTATTTTCCTCGGCGGCGCGCTCGCACGCAGCGAGGATTTCATTCATGCGCGATGGAAGCACACCGATCTTGACGATCGTCGCGGCGGGTGAATTTCCGAGCGCGATGGGCACGAATTCGCGGATGCGTCCGGCAAGCCCCTCCATTTCGCGCATCGAAAAGTTCTCGACGCGCGCGCCTCCTGCTTCGCGTGTCATGCGTTCGAGTTCGGATTCATTCCGCGTGCGGATGCTTTCGTTACCCGCAAATTGCGCCGCCACAAGCCATGACGAGCGCGAGAAAAGTCCCACGGGCAGCGGAGCGGGTTCGATTTGCTCCGCCATTGTTCCAGAAAAAACCTGCGTGATGCCGGGACTGAGGATGTCGAGCGAGAGCGGGCGCAACGGTGAATCCGCGACGAGGTTGCGCAGCGCCAGCGCGCCTGCTGCATTCGCGAAGGAGGCGACAAACGTGCGCGGTTCCAGGGCCAGCGGGAAGGTGCGAAAATTTATTTTCGTGATGACCCCCAGCGTGCCCATCGCCCCGATCATCAATTTGTGCAGGTCGTAACCCGTTACATTTTTCACCACCCGCCCGCCGCTCTTCGTAAGCACGCCGGACCCGGTGACGAATTCCATACCCAGGATGTAATCGCGCGCCGTGCCGTAAAATTGCCGCAGCGGGGTATCCACGCCGGAAGCGACCGTTCCTCCCGCCGTGGCGCTGCGAAAAAACGGCACGGCCAGCGGCAGAAATTGCGAATGCTTGCGAAGTTCGCCGTCCAGGGACGCCAGGAGAATTCCCGCCTCGACCCCGAGCGTCAAATCTCCCGGGTCGTAGGCGATCACGCGATTGAGGCGCGTCAAATCCAGCGCCAGGTCGTATTTTCGGGGAGGCATTCCCATGCCGAGTTTCGAACGCGCGCCGCACGTGACCAGCGCCAGCCCTTCGCCTGCCGCGAGCTTTACGATTTCCGCCACATCTTCGCTCGATGCGGGCTTTGCGGCAGCCATCGGACGCATCGCGCCGATCTGATACTGCGCAAGTTCGCCGGGATCTTCAACGGTGTTCGCAGGGCCGCAAATATCCGCGAGTTGCCTGACGAGGGATTGAGGTGTGATGGTCATGCGCGGGGCAGGTCCATGGCGCGCTTCGCTTCCGTGCCAGCGGCGTTACCGTCGATTGGCAGCGGCCGCGCATGAATTTCGCCGCAGCCCTTCTTGCTGGGGAACACTTTTCCCGGATTCAGCAATCCGCCGGGATTGAAGGTGTCGCGCAGGCCGCGCATGATTTCCAGGTCGCTTGGGCTGAATAGCAGCGGCATCAGCCGGTCCTTTTCCATGCCCACGCCGTGCTCGCCGGTGATCGAGCCGCCCATCTCGATGCAATATCCGATGATTTCATCGGCGGTGGCCACGGCCCGGCGGAATTCCTCCGGGTCTCGCGCATCGAACAAAATGATGGGGTGCAGATTGCCGTCGCCGGCGTGAAATATGTTGCCGATCTCGAATCCATTTTTTTTGCCGGCAGCTCCGATGTAGCGCAAAGTCTGCGGCAATTTGGTCCGCGGGATCACTCCGTCCTGCACATAATATGTTGTGGAGAGGCGTCCCACGGCGCCGAAAGCATTCTTGCGGCCTTTCCACAAAAGCGCGCGTTCGCGTTCATCGCGCGCCACGCGCACTTCCCGCGCATGATGTCGCGAACAAACTTCCGCAACTTCTCCTGCTTGCGATTCCGCCGCTTCGCGCAAGCCATCCACGTCGATCAGCAAAACCGCCGCGCTGTCCAGTGGAAATCCGGCATGCACGTAGGATTCCACGGCGCGCAGCGTCCAACCGTCGAGCATTTCGCACGCCGCGGGAGTGATCCCGCGCGCGGTGATATCCACCACGGTTTCCGTGGCGTCGTCAACGGAATTGAAAATCGCGAGCAGGGTTTTCACCGTTTCGGGCAGCCGCGTGAGCTTCACGGTAACTTCTGTCACCAGCGCAAGAGTGCCCTCGGATCCGACCATCAAGCCGGTCATGTCATATCCAGTTGCATCGAGCGCCGCGCTGCCAAAGCGGCAAATTTCTCCTGTGGGCAGAACGGCTTCGAGCGACAACACGTGATTCGTCGTCACTCCATAGGCCAGCGTGTGCGGGCCTCCGGAGTTTTCCGCCACGTTGCCGCCGATGGTGCAGGCGCGTTGGCTCGAAGGGTCCGGCGCGAAATGCAGTTTCGCGTTTGCCACGGCTGCGCTCAGATCGCCATTCACCACGCCGGGTTGTACGGTGGCGCGCTGGTTGGGTATGTCGATTTCCAGGATGCGATTCATCCGCGAAAAAACGATAACGATGCCGCCTTCGCGCGCCAGCGCCCCGCCGGAAAGCCCCGTACCGGCTCCACGACCCACAATCGGCGTGCCACTGCGCCGCGCCACACCCACGATTCCGGCCACCTCCGCCGCCGTTCGCGGAAAAACAACGCACTCCGGCCGCGCAATTTCCACCGACCCGTCATATTCATAGAGCAGCAGGTCTTCCGCCGCGTTTCGCACGTTGCCGGGGCCGAGCAGCGAAATCAATTCCTGAAGGATTCGCGAATCCATGGGTGTGGCGCGTCTTGCTTTCGCAATTTGCGCTCTGCTGGCCACTATAGCCGCCCGTCGCGCCGGGCGTCAACGCATCCGCGCATCTCCGCCGTCTTTCGATTTCATCCTATGCGCGGCGGCTGCCCTCCAGCGGCTCCCCGGTGTATATTGGGGATGCCAAATTCATATTTTTCGAGGCGCGTTTTGATAAAACCGAAGTTGCTGGCGACACGCCCGCTGTTTCCCGAAGTTCGCGAAGTGCTCGACGCGCATTTTGACGCCGAGTATTGGACCGCGCCCGGGCGCATCCCTCGCGCGGAATTCCTGAAACGCGCGGCGGATAAAGATGCGCTGGTCTGCCTGCTGACCGAAAAAGTGGATGAAGAGCTGCTGGCCGCCGCTCCCAGGCTGCGTATCGCCGCTACGGTCTCCGTGGGCTTCGACAATATCGACGTCGCGGCTTGCACCCGGCGCGTTGTGGTGGCCACGAATACTCCGGGAGTGCTCGACGATTCCACCGCCGATCTGGCATGGGCGCTGCTGCTGGCCGTGGCCCGGCGGCTGGTGGAAGGCGACGCTTGGATTCGCTCCGGCGCCTGGCCCGGATGGGATCTCGACCAGCTGCTGGGCGGCGATGTTTGGGGCAACACGCTGGGAATCCTCGGATTCGGACGCATCGGCCAGGAAGTGGCGCGGCGCGCCAGGGGATTCCGCATGCGCATCCTTTACAACAATCGAAACCGCGTCAGGCAAGAAATCGAGAAGGAACTCGGAGCGGAATTCGTTGACCGCGACACGCTCTTTCGCGCCTCCGATTTCCTGAGTGTGCACGTCCCGTTGAATTCCGAAACGCGCCATTTAATTTCAAAAGAAAATCTGCAAATTATGAAGCGCACGGCCTACCTGATCAACACTTCGCGCGGCCCCGTTGTGGATGAAGCGGCGCTTGCGGAGGCTTTGCGAACGGGAGTAATCGCGGGCGCGGCGCTCGACGTATTTGAACACGAGCCGAAAGTGTGCCCGGCGCTGCTTCCGCTGAAAAATGTGATTCTCGTGCCGCATATCGGCAGCGCCACCATCGAAACGCGCACGCGCATGGCCATGATCGCGGCAAAAAATGTGGTGGCGCTTTTCGAAGGACAGCGCCCGCCCAATGCTTTGAATGGCGACGCCTTGGGATTGTGATGATCCGAATCGAATGTGAGCAAAGGGCGGAGATGGCGCATCCCGCGGAGCTGGGAGTGCGGATGCGCGCGAAACCATGAAAGAAATCGCGCAGCGGATTTTCCGGCGCACGCTGGCTTCGATCGACGTGCCCGCCGCGCTTTCGCTCAAACTGGACCGCAGCGGTTCGCTGATCCGCGCCGGCGATGAAAGAATTGACCTGCTCAAATACTCGCGGATTGCGGGCATCGCATTCGGCAAGGCCTCGTTGGCCATGGCTTCGGGTCTTTCGGATTTGCTTCCGCCGGAAATTCCTTTCGAAGGAATTCTGGTTGCCCCGCAATTGCCCCCCAAAGGCATCGCCGGCTGGCAGACTTTTGCCGGAGGACATCCCGTTCCCACCGCTGCAAGTTTTTCCGCCGGCCGCGCGATACTCGATTGCTTGCACCGCTGCGACGATCGCACGATGGTTTTCTTTCTGCTTTCCGGCGGAGGTTCTTCCCTGGTGGAATATGCGCTGGATCCGCGCGTAACGCTCGAGGATTTCCAGAAAATGCATTCCGCGCTGGTTACCTGCGGCGCGAGCATCGAAGAGATCAACACCATTCGCAAGCATGTTTCAGCCACCAAGGGAGGACGCCTGGCGGTAGCCGCCCCGCGTTCGAAAAAAATTACTTACGCTATCTCGGACGTGCCGGAGGGCCAGGAATCCTCGCTCGCTTCCGGACCCACACTGCCCGATCCCTCGACGGCCGTGGACGCCGCGCGAATCGCCGCGCAATACCGTCTGCTCGAACGATTTTCGCCGTTGTTGCGCGCGGCCTTCGAATCCCACGAATTGCCGGAAACTCCCAAGGCGGATGATCCGGCATTTGAGGGCGCCCATTTCGTGCGCCTGCTCGGAACGCACGAATTATTTCACGCCGCGCATCACGCCTGCGAAGCGCTCGGTTTCGAATGTCTCTGCGACAATTCCACCGACAATTGGCCGCTCGATAAAGCCGCGGATCAACTTCTTGCCGATCTTCAGATGCTTCGCAACATGTATCCCGGGAAACCGGTGGCGATTCTGGCCGATGGGGAATTGAGCAGTCCGGTGAAGGGCGCGGGAGTGGGAGGGCGCAACGCCGCGTTCGTGCTGACCTGCGTCCCGAAAATTGCCGGAACCAAAATCACGGTGCTCAGCGCCGGGACGGATGGAATCGACGGCAATAGTCCGGCGGCGGGCGCCGTAGCCGATGGCGAAACACTTGAACGCGCGCGAGCCTTGGGTCTCGAACCAGTGGATTTCCTGGCGCGCAGCGACTCCTGGAATTATTTCACGCGGTTGCGCGATGCGGTCACGACCGGACCAACAGGAAACAACCTTCGCGATCTGCGAATCCTGCTCTGGCGAGATTGACTTCTGCTGCGGCGCGAAGGAGCGAGCAGTTCAAGCGCCGAGCTGCGCGAAATTATTTTTTAGGCGCCGCGAGCTGCGATTCAATTCCTGCCACGCGCTGGTTCAGCTGTTCCATTTGCCGCTCGAGTTTTGCCATTTGCTGCAGAAGAGCTTCCTGATCATTCATCGCTCCCGCCGCAGCGCCGGCCTGAGTCTCGCTCGCGCCGTCCGGTTTCTTGCCCGCGGCCTTGCCTTTGAGCGCATCAATCTCCCGCTGCACGATCGGTCCGGTGCCCGGGCTCAAATCGCCGCTCTGCACCAGAGCTTCGAGAGGAGCGATGGCGGTGACGTCTCCACGGCGGCCCAGCGCGGAAAGCGCCGCGTATTGAATGTCGAAATAAGGTTCGCGAAGATAGGAAATCAGCGTTTTCGTGAGATCCGTGTTGCTCTTGTCGAGATTCGCAAGTGCGGAAATCGCCGCTCGACGGGTCTCGAATGGCTTTCCGAGGGCGGACCAATCGAGCACCAGCGGGACGCCGCGATCGTCGCCTAACGTTCCCAATCCGCGCAGCGCCGCGTTGCGAATCATACTATCCGGCGATTCCGTCTTCACCGCGGCGGCGAGTGTATCGAACGCATTCGGCGCCTTGATTTCCGCCAGCGCCCCGAGCGCCGCTCCGCGCACCGTCCAGGCCTTATCGTTCGCGGCGATGTCGGTCAGCTTCGGGCCCAGCGCGGCATCATTTTTGAATTGCCCGAGTTGCGTCACGGCCACCTGGCGAACCCAGGGCTGCTCGTTTGCCAGGGCTGCAATGATTTGATTTTCCGCCGCGGCGCCGCCGATTTTTCCGAGCGCCCGCAGCGATTCGTTGCGCACCCCCCAGAACGGATCGTGCAGCGCGGCGACTCCCAGCGCGGCAGTCACTTCATCATTTTCTTTCACATCGCCCAGAGCGACCGCGGCATCGGCGCGATCTGTCACGGTTTCGGCGTTCTTCAATTGATACATCCACGCCACCGGATCTTTTTCGAATTTGAGGGTTTTCAGTATGGCGTCGCCTTTATCGAAAAGAACCATGCGCGGCGCGCCATCCGCAGGAAGCGTGAATGTCTCGCTGGCCTTGCTCACATCAATCGGGTAGGTCTTGTTTCCGGAGGCTGTGGCGATTTCGATTTCAATGGGAATGCGAAACAGGCCTACCAGCCCCGCGACCTCCTGGTTCTGCTGAACGGTGAGGTTCACTTGATGCGCGGCGTCGTCATAGGTGTAATGCACTTCGAATTCCGGAGCGCCCGCGCGGTACAGCCATTGATAAAAAAATTCATCCACGTTGCGGGAAGTGGCTTGCTCGAGGGCTTTCTGCAAATCCGCCGTCACCACGTTTTGCCCGCGGTTCACTTCCAAATAATGATGCAATCCCAGAAAGAAATCCTGGTCGCCCAGTTGCTCGTGCAACATTTTCAGCACCCATCCGGCCTTGGTATAAATATTTCCGGCGTAGTCGAGCGAATCGCTGAAATTGCGGTTCACGATGGGAACGGGATATAAACGCTTCGACCCGAACCATTGCGATTGATCGCGCCAGAATTCATACGCGGCGTCATCGGCGCCGTAATGCTGTTCGATCCAATAGTGCTGGAAATATGTGGCGAAGCCCTCGTTCAGCCAGAGATTCGCCCAATCCTTGCAGGTCACCAGATCGCCGAACCATTGGTGCGCAAGCTCGTGCGAATTCAGGGAGTCCGAGCCGGTGTGCATTTCCGCGGCGAGTTGCGGATTCACCAGCCCGCGTGTGGTGAGCGTGGTGGCGCTGGTGTTTTCCATTCCGCCTTCCACGAAATCATCCACGGAAGATTGCGCGTATTGCGGCCACGGATATTTCACTCCCAGCTTGTCCGAAAAAAGCGAGAGCATTTCCTTGGTGCGCGCGAAGGTCGGATCAATTTTGGCTTCATCGCCGCGCGGAACCACATAACGCACGGTGACGCCGCGCCACGTATCCTTGTGCTCCACGAATTCACCGGCCACCGCTGAAATCAAATACGTAGAGAGCGGCTCGGTCTGCTTCCAGTCCCAGGTTTTCGTGCCATCTGATTCGCTGCGAATGCCGGCGAGCTGGCCGTTTGAAACGGTGGTCCAATTCGCGGGAACGGTGAGCAGCATTTCCGAAGTGGTGCGGTCGTTCGGATAATCGTAGATGGGAATGTAATAGCGCGTATCCTCGGATTCGCCTTGGGTCCAGACTTCGGCGGGGCGCTGCGGATAGTCCTTGTCCGGCAGCACGAAATAGACGCCTTTTCTCGGCTTGCCGTCGTAGCGAATCGCGATTTCGTGCGTGTCGCCGATTTTCCCTGGATGTGCGAGCGGAACGACCAACTTTCCGGAAGCGGTCGTGAATTTGGCATCCTTCCCGTCGAGAGTCACGCTGCGGATATCGAGGTCCACGGAATCGAATTGCACTTGTTCGATGCCGTCGCGAAGCAACGAAATGTTTTCGCTCACTTCGCCGCGAATGCTGCGTGCGGCGGTATCGAACCACAAGTGGGTCCGCACATTACGCAAATCGTAATCGCGGCTACGGGCATAGGGTTCATCGGCGCGTCCGGGAAGCGCGGCGAGGCACAGCATGGCCAGCAATATTGCGCAGGTTCCCAGGACTTTCGTGGTGCGCGTGCGATGCGATTGTGGATTCATGCTTCTCCCCGACTGGAAGGATTTATGAAGTCGTCCCGCCCAAGATACCTCTGTCGAAGCCTGCGACCGCGAACCAATCTGCCCTTCAAAGAAGCCCTTTCGCATATCCCCCGTCGATGGCGATCGTCGTCCCATTGATTGCGCTGGCACGCGCCGACGCCAGAAAAGCGACCATCGCCGCGAACTCATCGGGCCGTGCCACGCGGCCCAGGGGAGTCTGCGCGCTCAAATTCGCCAGAACTTTTTCGCGCGTGATTCCCGCGTCGCGCGCACGCACATCGGCAAGTTCCGCCAGGCGGTCGGTGAGCGTGTAGCCGGGGCACACGTTGTTGACGGTGATTCCACTGCCGCCAAATTCGCTGGCCAGCGTTTTCGCCAGGCCGGTCACCCCGGCGCGTATGGAATTCGATAGCAGCAGCCCGTCGATGGGCTGCTTGACGGAAATCGAAGTGATGGTGATCAAGCGTCCCCATTGTTGCGCTTTCATCAGCGGCAGCACCTCGCGGGCGAAATATACGGTGCTCATCAGCATCTGCTCGACGGCCGCGTGCCATTCGCCCGGAGAAAGTTCCAGAAACTTCTTCGAAGGTGGCCCGCCGGAATTTGTCACGCAAATATCCACGCGTCCGAAAGTTTTGTGGACATCCGCAACAAATTGGCGCACGCCTTCTTCATTGGTGACGTCCAGCGCCTGCCGGAACACTTTTCTTCCGTGCGTTTTTTCGATAGCCGCGCCGGTCTGCTCGAGATCGCTTGCCGTGCGCGCACAAATCGCCACATCGCATCCTTCGCGCGCCAGCTCCTCGGCCACCGCGCGCCCCAATCCTTTGCTGGCCGCGGCCACGATTGCCGCACGGCCTTTCAGTCCCAGGTCCATGGACGGCTATCTCCTTTCCACGCCCGTGCGCAAATAGGCGTCGTCCTTGTTGATCCAATCTTCGCGGCGCGGCGCGAAAAAATCTATGTCCACGGTGTCTTCCAGCGCCTCGGCCGCGTGCGGAACATGCGCGGGAATCAGCAGCACTTCTCCCGTCCTGACCACCACCTCGCCGTCATCAAATCGAAATTTCAGCGCGCCGGAGAGGATCAGACTGTATTGTTCGCTGCGATGCGAGTGCCGCGGCACGATGGCCCCGCGCGAAAGCAGGACGCGCGCCAGCGTGGCGTCCTCTCCGCTGATCATTTGACGCCCGATCTTCTCATTCAGCTTCTCGTTCTCCATCTTTTCCCACGATGTGGATGCGATCATTTCCCCTCCCGTTCGGCCCGCATTTCCAAGGTATGCATGGTCCACCGAAAACGAAGAATCGTCAATGATTCGCTGGCGGCGAGCGGATTTGCGCCTCGGCTTTGACGCTGCTTCGCACGGCGCGACTTCCGAGCGCGGCAGTATTCGCGTATACGCCGGCCGCCGCGTTCCTCTAATATGACGGGATGATAGTCCTCGAATGGATTGCCGCAATCATCCTGTTCATGCATCTGCCGATTCCGCTCTATTGGTACGTTCTGCATCCGCAGATGAATTTCTGGCGGCGCCATTCGCAAAAGTCCGCATACATTACCGGCGTTGCGCTTTCCTATTTTCCGGCAACCGTTGGTCTGATTGTTTTTCGGCGGCAAATCTTTCGCCGCGATTTTCCGCCGCTGTGGCAAATCATGGCCGGGCTGGGACTGATAATTTTCGAGGCCTGGATCTTCCATCGCGTCAAGAGGGACCTGGGTGGAGCGCGGCTGGTGGGCAAAACCGAGCTTTCCGGGGGAGGCGAGATCGCGGAGCAGGGAATCTACGCGCGCATCCGCCATCCTCGCTACACCGGTTCGCTGCTGGCAATTTGCGGCGCGTGCCTGCTGGCCGGAACGCGCGTGGCATGGATTCTTGCCGCCGTCTGGGTGCTGCTCACGCGCATCGCCATTGCATTCGAGGAGCGCGAAATGCGCGCGCGTTTCGGCGCATCCTATGAGGATTACGCGCGCCGCGTCCCGCGGTTTTTCCCGCGCATCTTCCGCGCGTCCTCCGGCGCCTGATTCCGGAAAAGTTCGTGCGCGTTGGCAAACGCCACGAACCGCGCGCCTCGACGTATCTCTCGATTTGTCTGTGGTACTCTTCCCGCGTGATGCGCTTTCATTTTAATTTTCACGGAGTGAAAATGAATCCTTCCGTGGTGCGGCTTTGGAATTTCACGGCTTCTCTGCCAGATTCTTGCGTTCCGAAATCATATTTCAGAATCGCCGCGGGCTTTTTTCTGGCGGCATTCGCGCTCTTTTTCGTGCCGCCGGCAGGCTCGCAGACCATTCGCGTGGATGCCACTCCCGGCCACGCCACCAATTCCATTGTGCCGGATCGCGCGCTCGGTGCGGGTATCGATCGCCTCCCCTACGGCGCCGCCGACAAACTTTTCGTCGAGCCCACCATCCAGCAGGTTCTCTCCGCGGGTTGGCAACCGGTCACCTACCGCCAAAACACCGAGCTTCACATGGACGCTTGGCACTGGAATCCCGTGGGAACGTGGAGCGATCCCTCCGGCAAGGGATACTTTACTGGCAGCGCGGAACTGGGCGAGCCGATTCGCCATTCCTACGGCTATCCGCTCCCGCATCGTGGCGTGACGCATGATGACGGCACCGACACATCCGGCTACTCCCGCCTGACCGACGGCGACGAAAGCACCTACTGGAAGAGCGATCCGTATCTCACCAAGGCGTACACCGGCGAAGACGATTCGCTCCATCCGCAATGGGTGTTTCTGGATTTGTCCGTGAAGCAGCAAGTGAACGCCATCCGCATTTCCTGGGGCGATCCGTACGCGCGCCGCTATCTGGTCCAATTCTGGACGGGCGAGGATCCCATCCGCAAGCCCACGCTCGGCGTCTGGCAGACGTTTCCTCGCGGGGAGATTACCGACGGAAAAGGCGGATCGGCCACGATTCATTTGGCGGATGAACTTTTCACCGTGCAGTACGTTCGCATCCTCATGACCGAATCATCCGATACCTGCGATTCTCACGGCTCCGCCGACCGCCGCGATTGCATGGGTTACGCCATCCGCGAAATTTATCTGGGAACGGACGGCCCGGACGGAGAATTTCACGACCTGATTCGCCACACGCCGGACCAGGGACAGACCGCCACGTATTGCTCCTCCGTGGATTCCTGGCATGAACCTTCGGACCTGGATGAAAAGGCCGGAGAGCAAGTGGGCTTCGATCTTTTTTTCACCGGCGGATACACGCGCGGCAAGCCGGCGATGATTCCCATCGCCATGCTCTACAACACTCCGCAGGACGCCGCCAATGAAATTGCCTATATCGAAAAACGCGGCTACCCGATTTCGTATGTCGAGATGGGCGAGGAACCGGACGGGCACTACACGCCGCCGGAAGATTACGCCGCGCTATACATTCAATTCGCCGAGGCGCTTCATAAAGTGGATCCCAAGCTGAAGCTCGGCGGCCCCATCTTCACCGGAGAAAATGAGGACATCGAAGCCTGGCCGGATGCCAGCGGCGATGCCTCCTGGACGCGCCGCTTCATCAAATATCTCGAATCGCACGGGCATATTTCCGACCTGGCTTTCTTTTCCTTCGAGCATTACCCCATGGAACCCTGCAAATATCAGTGGAGCAGCCTCTATGACGAACCCGCGCTGGTCACCGGAATCCTTCACACCTGGAGGGAAGACGGCGTGCCGGCGAACGTTCCCATGTTCATCACCGAATCGAATCTTTCCTCGCAATCCGACGATTCCTACGTGAGCATTTACGGGGCTTTGTGGCTTTCCGATTATGTGGGCTCCTACCTCAGCGCGGGCGGCGACGCCATCTATTACTTCCATTATTTGCCGCTGGGCATCCATCCCGGATGCAGCCGGTCCCTCGGAACCTTCGGAATGTTTTCGACGGACAAGAATCTGCACATTCTGCAGCCGCTGTCGCAATTTTTCGCGAGCCAGTTGATCAATCTCGAATGGGTGCAGCCGGGCGATGCGCCCAACAAATTGTATTCCGCCGCGAGCGACATACGCGATGAGGCCGGGCATGTGCTGGTCACCGTCTATGCCGCCGAGCGGCCCGACGGGCAATGGTCGCTGATGATCGTCAACAAGGATCAGGAAAACGACCACTCCGTGCATATCGCATTCGATGACGCCAAATCCGGCCGCGCAAATTATTTTGCGGGACCGGTTACACGCATCACTTTCGGAACCGAGCAATATCGCTGGCGTCCCGACCAGGCTTCGCCCATTGGCGGAAAAGCGGATCCCGACGGGCCGCCGGCGCGCTCGACGCTCGATGCCGCGGCGGATACTTCGTATGATCTGCCGAAGGCTTCGATCACAATTTTGCGGGGGAAAATTTCGGGGCAATGATTCGCGGCTTGATTTATGCGCGCTCCGGGCCCGTGTTGTGACCCGAGCTTGCCTTTGTTAAGCTAACTACGCTGCTGTGCCGCGGAGAGGTGTCTGAGCGGTCGAAAGAGCTCGCCTCGAAAGCGAGTGTTGGGGAAACTCAACCGTGGGTTCGAATCCCACCCTCTCCGCCATCGTTTTTCGCCCGTGGCCGCCCGGACACTAGCGGCGCGCCTCGAAAAAATCCTTCATGACGGCCGCAGCTTCCTCGGCCAGCACACCTTGCGTGCATTCGATCTGATGATTGAGCCGTGGATGCGCGAGCATCTGGAAGCAGGAGCGCACCGCGCCTCCTTTCGGATCATCCGCGCCGTAAACGAGCCGCGCAATGCGCGCCTGGATCATGGCTCCGGCGCACATGGCGCACGGTTCGATGGTCGCGTAAAGAGTCGCGCCGGATAGGCGGTAATTTCCCGCGGCGCGCGCCGCTTCGCGCAGCGCCACGATTTCCGCATGCGCCGTGGGATCGCAATCGGCAATCGTGAGGTTCCCTCCGCGCGCCACCACTTTTTCATTCATCACCATCACCGCGCCCACCGGCACCTCGCCGCGTTCGCCTGCCCTCCGCGCCTCCTCGAGCGCCATGCGCATGAATTCCAAATCCGCTTGCAATATTTCGCTCATGGCTTTTGAGAATACCACGCTTGCGGAGACTCGAATTCGTCTGCTGGCCGAACGCTATCGCAGGGCGCCGCGTCGAATGGATTCATCTGCATGCGCCGTTTGCCCCGAAACCCATTTCGCTTTTCCCGGACCTTATGCAATCTCCGCCTATCTCCATCTTTTTAGCCGCGGCCATACTTCCTGCAAATTCGCGTATGCAGGTCCGCGAAGTATCCAGATGGGCCGGTGATTCTCATAAGGCATCGCATACTTCTGGTACGTTTCACCCGCTTTTACGACGCTCGAATATTTCCCCTCGAAAGGTTCCGGCAATGGTCCGATCACCACCAGGCATTCGCCGGAATATCCCCGCGGGCCCCAATACCAATAATTTTGGTGGCCGCTGATCGCCGGTGGCAACGAATATTGCCGTCCGAAATAGTCGATGGCCCCGGCTTCTCCGTAGTTATCGGCGAAGATGCCGCATCTCGCGCGATCTTCCACTGGAATCGTGTCGTAAACGCGCGCGACCTCCCTGGCCATTTCCTGCCAGCCGAACATATCCGCATATTGCTGCGGCAGGCTCCCCAATTCCTCGTTCTCGGTTTTCGGCGGCGCCACGTGCAGCGCCGATTGGTAGGCGATGAATTTCCCCACTGGCATCATCGGCATGGCGAAGGGCCAGATAACCGCGCCTCCGGCAAGAATCAAGGCCGCCGCCAAAGCTCGAAAGAGCTGGCGAAGTCGCGCGTTTTGCAATCTGCCGAATAATTCTTCCGCGCACACTCCGCCCGCTGCAAAAAGCATGGGATAAGCAGGCGCAAGGTAATAATTCTTGCCCTTCAGGATTACGAAAAGCAGATAAGCGATGGCCCAGGTCCAGCCCAGAGCGCGAAATCTTTTTCCGTTTGCCGTGAACCAAAGCCACAACAACCCACCCAACGCTATTAAAAATGCCAGAGGGCTGAGATACAAGGCGTTCGAAACCAGATATTCCAGGGGGCCGAGCACCACGTTCTTGTTGCTCCGGGCGATATTGGACAACAGTTCGTAGGTCGCCCAGTGATGGGTGTATTCCCAAATCAGATTCGGAAGCGCGAATATAAATGCGATTCCGCCGCCCGCCCACAACCACGGGCTGAGGAAATACTTCCGCTGGGGCGAGAGCAGGAGCGCAAGCACAAAAGCAAAGCCGAAAAACAGCATGGCATGTTTGCCTTCGAGCGCGAGCCCCGCAAAAAGCCCAAACAGCAGCCACAATCGCGGACTCTCTCCCGCGAAGATTCGAGCGGCAATCCAGGCGCAGGCCGTCCACCCGAGAACCACAAAAATATCGGTAGTCAAATATGAAACAAAGAAAATCGGAGCCGCGATGACGCAGACGCAGGCCAGCGCCTGCGCATATCGTTTCCCGCCCAAGACGCGCGCCGTCAGTCCCGCCAGCAGCACATCGAGCGCCGCAAAAAGCACAGGGAAAAAGCGCACCGCGAAAAGCGAATCACCGAAAATATGGCGCGAAGCCCACGCCGCGAGAGCCACGCCCGGCGGCTGATCCACATAGCCCCACGCCAGATGACGGCTGCAGGCCATGAAATATAATTCATCCCGGAAAATCCCATAGCCTTTATAAAACGCCAGGTGCAGCAAAAAGGCAGCGGCCGAAAATCCGCACAGCAACAGCCAGTCCCCGCGGTCCTTCGATCCGCCATTGGCCGTGCCTATTTTCGCCGTCAATCGATGCTCCTTCCAGGATTGTGCACGCCTCTCACCAGGCAAGGCGAGAGAAAGTCTCCCCGCCGTTCCCGGCAGCGTATCAAATTTCTCGATTGTTTCGAGGTGCGCCCCTCGTTTTCTTTTGTGTGCGCCACCGGTCCTTGCGCGCTTTTGCCACCGGGGAAGCATGGTATAAGATGACTCGTTCGAATTTTCTCGAATTCCAATGGAACTACGCAAAGACCCCATCACGCGCAGTTGGGTTTCCGTCGGGCATCCGGAACGGGAAAAGGTTCGCCCGGATCCTTGCCCGTTGTGCGGCGAAAATCGCATCGAAACGCGCGTGCTGCTGGATTTGCCGCCGCAGGGCCGCTGGCAGGTGCGCGCGTATCCCCATTTCCGCCCGCTCTACCGCATTGAAGGCGAACCCACGCGCGCGGCCGAGGGAATGTATGACCGCATGGCGGCCATCGGCGCGCATGAAATCATCGTCGAAACCCCCGAGCATTCGCGCACGCTCGCGCAGATGAGCGATGAGGAAATCGAGCGGGTGCTGGAAGCGTATGCGCTGCGCATCGCGGATTTGAAGCGCGACGCGCGCTTCAAATACGTCACGGTGTTCAAGAACCAGGGCGAGCAATCCGGGGAAGAATGGCCGCACGCGCATTCGCAGGTGACCGCCACGACGTTTGTGCCGCGGCGCATCCTGTATGAATTGCGTTCCGCGCGCGAATGGTTTCACGAGCATGAACGCTGCGTTTTCTGCGACATCCTGCGCCAGGAAATCCGCCAGAGCGCCCGAATCGTGGATAGCGTCGGCGATTATTACGCTTTTTGTCCGTATGCCTCGCGCGTCCCTTACGAAATCTGGCTGATGCCGCGTCTTCATAATCACCAGTTCGAAAATCTCGCGCCAGGCGAAAATCGCCGCAATCTGGCGGGACTGCTGGGGCGCACGCTGCGCCGCCTGCTGCAAGTCACGCCGAATTTCCACATGGTCCTGCATACCGCGCCCAACACGCTGCAAACCAAGGGGGAACTCAGCCAATATTGGCGCACCATCGCCGGCGATTATCACTGGCACTTCGAAATCCTGCCCATCGTCGAATCGCGCAGCAAGTCCTACAGCATCAAGGAAGTGTATTTCAACGGCACCATGCCGGAGCAGGCCGCGGAAAAACTGCGGCAGCTCGATCCCGGGAAATGATCGTGCTGGCCGGAAACCTTCTATCCCACACTGTCGCCGAACGCGGCGGAATTTTCTTAAAGCTGGTGTTTATTGTTTTTCTCGCCGTTCTTCTGGCCGCGGTGTATGTGGTGCGCCACCCGCTGCTGCGCCTGGCCGGAAATTTCTGGGTGGTGGACGACGTCGCGCAACCCTCCGACGCCATCGTGATCCTCAGCGACGACAATTACGACGGAGATCGCGCCCGCCGCGCCGCCGAATTGTTTCGCGCCGGAATGGCTCCGCGCATTGTCGCCAGCGGGCGATACTTGCGGCCCTACGCCAGCGTCGCTGAGCTGATGACGCACGACCTCAAGGATCGCGGTGTTCCGGAATCCGCCATTGTTCCGTTTTCGCATCGCGCCCAGGACACGCGCGAAGAAGCCGCGGCGCTGGCTCCCTTTCTCGCCGGGCACGGCTGGAAGAAAATCATTGTGGTGACCTCGAATTTTCACGCCCGGCGCACGAAATTTATTTTTGAACGCACCCTGACCGAAGGCACGCAGCTCCGCGTCGTTTCCGCGCCCGATTTCGAATACGATCCGGACAATTGGTGGCGCAGCCGGGAAGGCGTCAAGATTTTCTTCCACGAATCGGTGGGGTACGTTGTGGCCTGGTGGGAATTGCGCCATCAGGATGCGCGTACCCGCTGAAATCGCAAGCCTGCCGGCCTTGATTCTTTAGCCATCGCCGCGCCCATTTCCTGATTCGCGCCCACATCACTGGTTTACACGGCAACGGGTCTATACTATAGTCGCACGCGTACTAGGACGCCTGAAACCCGGCGCAGGGGTCCCCATTCCATCGGGGGAGGTATTCCATGTGGCGTAAACCTGCAGAGGCCAACGCATCAGAAAAGGCCTCGGAAACAACTGTGCCGGCATCGGTTTCAAATCGGGCATCCGCGGAAGCATCGTCTTCTTCTAATCCCGCGCCTGCTGCTCAAGTAACACCTGCATTCTCAGCATCTTCGATACCCTCGCCGGCTCCGGCGGCTGTTCCGGCGCCCGCGCCTTCCAGGCCGATTTCGTCGCCTTCCGTTTCCGCTCCAGCGAGAAGCGCAACCGGCGGCGTCACGCACATCGGTTCGGGGCTAAAAATACGTGGAGAAATTTCCGGAACGTCCGATTTAACACTTGACGGGGAAGCGCAGGGCAAAATCTCTCTGCCGGATTCCAAAGTAACCGTGGGTCCGAACGGGCGTGTCCATTCCGATATCGAAGCGCGTGAAATCGTGATTCAGGGCGAGGTACACGGAAACTTGAAGGCTGGCGAATCGGTTTCGCTGGGCGCTTCGAGCCGCGTGCAGGGCAGCGTGCTCACGCCGCGCATCTCCATCGAGGATGGCGCGGGCCTTCGCGGAAATGTGGAAATGACTCGCGCCGGCGAATCGAAGCCCAAGGCCGTGGCGGCATCGGCTGCCGCCGGCCCAACCAGCCCCTCCCAGGCGGTTCCCGCCGAATTGAAAGAGAAGTAGGGCGACCCATGAACTGGACGGCTAAACTGCGAAGTACCGCGGCGACGGCAATGCCGCAGACTTCCTCAAAACCGGGCCCGGCCACGGCAACAGCCATGGCCGCGTCCCCGAACGTGCGCGTCTCGAACGGCCTCAAGGAATTTCTCTGGCTGCTCAGCGACGAGCAGAAACCGCGCATCCTGGACCTTGGCAATGTCTCGCAATCAACGCTGAATTTCTTCATCGAGAAGGGCTTTCGCGTTTCCACCGAAGACTTGCTGCGATCCTGGAAGGAATTTCTCACCGCCGAAGAAGAATTGATGCGCCGGGCGGCCGTGGGAGAAGATAGCGGCCGCGTTTCGCAAGCTTCCCTGGCCGAGAAATTTCTGGAAACTTCCGTGCAGTACGCGCCGGAAAGTTTCAACGGCGTGCTGGCCTGGGACCTCTTCGACTATCTCGATTCGAATGTGCTTTCGGCGCTGATGGACAGAATATTTTCGCTGCTGTCTCCCGGAGGATCCGTGCTGGCCATGTTTCACAGCCGCACGCCGGAACGGTTTCACCGCTATCGCATCGTGGATACGCAGTCGGTGGAGCATTTGCCCGCGCCGACCATCTCCGTTCATACGCGCATTTTTCAGAACCGCGAGATTCTCGATCTGTTCGGGAAATTCCGCACTTCGAAGACCTTCGTCAGCCGCGACCAGCTGCGCGAGGCTCTTTTCCTGAAATAGCGCCGCAAAAGCCACCCAATAATCGGACAGCGGACGCGGCTGAAATGCCGCGTTCGCTGTGAATTTTTTAACTTGAATTCCAGGGTCTGCGGGCGTACAACGCAGGTGTAGTCGCTAGCGCACGGAGGATTCGCATGACTCCACCGGGCCTAGAACCTTGACACCGTTTTACACACCGCTCATGCGGTGCGCACCGTCGACGGCGTCGTCCGGCGCTGCCGCGGCGTACGGAAAAAGCAAACGGGGAGCTGCCAGGCTCCCCGTTTTGCATTTCTGGATAATCGCCGGTCGTTATTCGTTTTGCCCCCGAGCCTCTTTCTCGATGCGCGCTGCGATCTTTTGCCGCTCCTTCCAGGCATGGAAGGCGGCGGGCAGCAGCGAGACCACGATTACTGCGGCGATCACGTAATGAATGTGCTTGTCAATGTGCGGGTCGGACACGCCGATGGTATAGCCCAGCAGGGTCATGCCCCACACCCAGCCGAATCCTCCCACCACGTCGTAAGCCAGGTATTTGGGGTAGCTCATCTCCGCCGCGCCGGCCACGGGAGGGCAAAAGGTGCGAATGATGGGAATAAAGCGCGCGATGATGATCGTCTTCCCGCCATTGCGCTCGTAGAATTCGTGCGCGCTTTCGAGATGGCGCTTCTTGAAAAAATGCGAATCCTTGCGTGAATAGAGGGCTTTCCCGGCGCGCCGCCCGATCCAATAGCCCAGTTGGTCGCCTGCTATCGCGCACAAAGTGGCGAAGATCAGCAGCCACGCCAGCTTGATTTGCCCCGCTCCGGCAAACACTCCGGCGGTGACCAGCAGGGAATCGCCCGGCAGAAAGAATCCCACGAACAGCCCGGTTTCGACGAACACGATGACGCACACCATCAGCGGCCCGCCCCATTCGATCAGGCCCCGCACGTCATATAAGTGCGCGAGCAAACCCTTCAGCAATTCGATCATGCCTCTGTCTTCCCCTTTGTGATGGCTCGCATTGAGCCTGCCGCGTAAACCTGCCGCCTGCGTGGCGCTGGATTCTCCCGGCTCGATTCCCGGCACGTTCACGATAGCAGAAGCCCGTGCGGCGGGCCATGTGCCTTCACCCCTGTTACCAGTAGTACTTTGCTCCCATCGGGTTTAGCCCCCTGTACCATTGGCCAGTTCAGGCCCCTGCCCGATACTCCAGGTGTTCGAGGGAGTTCCAATCAAGGGGGATACGATGGAAGGTGGCTACGCGGTGTGGATGGGGCAACCGGTGATTCTTAAGGTAGTTGCGGGCAACCTCAGGGTGCCGCTGCGCGGCCGCCTGGTCTCGGAAACAACGGATGCGGTCCGCTTGCGCATCGCCGATAGCTGGGACGTGGATATCTTCAAATCCATGGTCTTGGGCGTCGAGCACGATAATCCGGTTTTTGTGGTGAATTAAACGGGAACTCCATGAGCGCAATCGCCACCAACGGGCTTGGTTCTCAAGGCGGCACACAGGCGCCGCATGCGCTCGGCCTTGGCGCGCCTCCGCAGAAAGCCAGCTTGCGGAACTGGATGCATGCCGCCGGCGCAACCACCATCGTGGTGGTCCTGCAATTGGCGCTTCGCGCCATGCTCATGCTTCGGAAGTGGAATTACTAGCCGCGACTCACGCGGCAAATTTTCGGCCCTGCTTCCCTCATGCACCCCCACCCCCGGGTCCGTACCCCCACGGACCCGGGGATTTTTTTCGCCGCGCGATAAATTTCCACATCTGATAACACCAAGTTGAAGCGACTGGCGGCAGTGCTGCTTCTGGAGAGGCCAATCCTGAAGGACGTGCTGAAAGGAAGCCCCTGGATTCTGAGCGGCAGCTTGCGCGGTAGCAATTCATGACTATCCACCTTACCTAGTGTGGATTAGTAGAGTCTGGTAAAATTCCGACCGATGACGACCCCCACACCGATCACCGGATGGAAGAAGCTTGCTATATGCGGCTTTTTCATTGGTGTCGGGATAGCGATGACCCTATCCGTTCTCGCCGGAGCTGCCGTTTGGTATGAGTCCCGCCCGAAACCCGTAAAATTGTGGGACACACGTGCGGTAGTAGCTGATGGCAGCCCAGCTTTCTGGGCCGATAATTGGATTTCGCAAGATGGGAAGACTACGAAACCCATCATAGTTCTTCAGTACGAGCTTGAGAATCGGACGGACGTGGACTACACGATTAGTTCAAGATCATCAATCAAGTTCATCGCAAGGGACACGAATGGGGCGCTTACCCCGAATTCTTTGCCGAGTGACGCGGAATCTGACGGTTACCACGACAATATCGAGCTTCCATTATTCGTCCCAGCCAAGCAAAAGGCGTACTTTCGATGCGATCTAGCATCCAGTGAAACGCCCGCAAAGGGCCCGAACGAATCCAAAGATGATTATCACGAACGTTTGCGATCTTACTTGGACAAGGAATATGAAATATCCGGCCTGGAAATATTCGACGAAGCAAACCACTACCAAATAGACCTGCCGAAGTGGGCATCAAAGCGACCGTGAAATCGGCAACTTACTTGATTTCAGTCCATACATGTTCGTGATCGCTCCAATCGCAGAAACATCATTCTCCTAGTGCGAGCGGCTGAAGAAGGCTTGCAGCTAGAGGCATCTGGAATTCAATGCTTCGCTAGCCGCTGGCGGCTCATGCGGCGGAGGCGGTGCGCTTGATTCGTTGGGAGAGAGGCCGCCGCTTCTTTGTTCGCAGGGCCGCGCGCGTGGAGCGGACCTCGAAACGCACACCCTCGGCACGCTGCAGGTAGGCAAATATCTCAAACAAGTTGCGCGCCTGGGGATTGCCATTTGGGCCCAGCATGCGCATAAGACTCTTCGCGGAGCGGTGGGTCGCGTCGCCGAGTTTCGGAAATCCAACCGTGGCGTTAATGAAATCGCGAAGGATGATTTTTCCGGTTTCCACGTCGCCGGACAGGAAATTTTCGATTCCCTCGCGAAGAAGCGCCTTGCGAAAAGCGGGATCGCGTTTCACGCGCGCCCGGATCGTTTCCTTGAAATCCCGTGTCAAAGCCATATGAGTCACCTCTGTGTCCCTTTGCGTCTTTTGTAGTCCTGCCATCTGGCGAGCGCCGCGGCGATGTCTTCCCGCTGGCGTTTTTTCGTTCCGCCGCCGACGAGGATTACCAGCAAACCGCCGTCTTTGCCGAAATATATGCGGTAGCCAGGGCCAAAATTGATCCGGTATTCATAAACGCCCGCGCCCACGCCTTTGGCGCTGGAAAAATTCCCAAGTTGGAGGCGCGCCAGGGCCGCCGCTATTTTAGCTGCCGCCTCGGGATTCAGGCCATCCGACCAGGCGGCAAAAGGGCTGCGGCCGCTCGCGTCCAGATATTCGCGCACTTCCATCATGAAAGATGGTAACACATGAGGTACTATTGTCAATGATTGCCGGATCGTGGTGGGGATCGGAACGCGCCGCCACGGCCGCGTGGGATGGGCAAATGCAAATACTTTCAAATCGAAACCTTAGTTCGCGGCCGTCGAAATCGGTGCGAAAAACCGCGGATCTGTCCTACTGGCAACTCGTTGTGCTGGTCGCCGTCTTCACGTCGTTTTGCGCAATGGTATTAAGCCAAAAAACAGATGCATCGTTGTTATTCAGAAATGGATTCGCGGTAACAGGGCCGCTTCCCGCGGGGCCTCCGAAGGGAACTTCCGCATGGGGCATGTCGTTCTGCGTGCACACCAGGGGAGCCGCAAAGGTTGTGAACTGGTCGGGTGTGGTGAACGTGAACGTCTGAGCCATGTGGCACATGCGGCAGTAGGGCTTAATAACCTCGCTGTACACTTTCCGGTTGGCGCTGCTGCCGAACCATCCGCTGGGAACATACGTATCGGTGGCCGTGCTGTTCGTGTTTTCAACAGGCGTCGTGCAGCCCTGCGAGAACTCCGCCGTTATTGGGGTCCGGGCAGTACAGGCCATTGATGAAATCGTTGATCGCCATCTGATTGGGAGTCTGCGGCTGGCTTCCTCCGTTGGTGGATTTCACCATCAGATTCAGCATGCGAAATTGCTCTTGCTGTCCGTCTACTCCCAAGGTTGGGAAGGCCGTGCTGTAGTAGAAGCTGGGAACGTCAAAGGGCAGGAAGGAAGCACCGGTGACGGTGGCCACGCTGGTAGTCGAGTGGGGAGTGTAGTTTCCGCCATGGCAGCCCATGCACATGCGCGGAACGGATTTTTCTCCTTCGTCGTCGAGGATGGCGTAGGGGAGAAGGTTGCCGTTGTTGTCGTAGACGTAAAAAGTGACGTTGTTGGGAGGGTTGGTGGTGGAGGTGTTTGGGTTGCCGTTGTAAACCATGGCCACCGTCGCGATCAGATTGCTATCGAAATACGTAGCTGTCCCGGTCGCAGCTGTGTTCGGCGCACTGTCGAATCGATTGCCTACACCGACAGCCTCAAATTGCGCATTGGACAATCCGGTGGAGATAACCGTCAGCGTGTGGCCGTTTGGATAACTTGGGATGGACAAGCCGTTGATTTGAACTTCCTGCCCCGCCAAAAAGCTATTCGCCGCTTGAAAAGTGACCGTGCAACTTCTTTCAATTCCAATATCGTCGCATGTAGTGGAGAAGGAAGTGATTTGCGCCGGTGGCGGGGGTGCCTGAGTTGCGGTGATGGCGCCCTCCACGGCCGTTTCCAGGTCGGGCCAATCACAAACGTTAAGGGTATAGCCACTATTGAAGCAATCGCTGGGTGCCGGACCATAATTCGACACATAGCAGGCGACTTGCTGGCCGGTTTGAACGCAATCCATGTCACGCCCGATGCGCAGATCGCGGTAATTCCCGTAAAGCCCGCGCGCCGGTGGATTCCCGGTGGCGGGAAATCCATACGTGGCCTTCCACTGCACGAGCGTTGCCGGCGCGCCGATGTCCGTGTAGTAATTCTGCGCCTCGGTGAAGTCCGAGAGCCCTGGGCAGGCCGTGCTGCTTGTCTGGGGCGAAGTCGCAAAGGATGGGAAGTTATACGCTCCACAGCCGGGGCCCTTGGTCTCATATTTGAAGCTGAGCCAGGCATCGTTGTGGGACGGTACGGACGAGCATCCCGCCAACAACGTGCAAACCGTCGCGGCCAGCGCGAGCCGGCCAATGAGTTTTTTCTTCACGAGGTTCCTCATCTTTTCAATTCCTCAGTGCGATGCGACGAGTCTTCGCCGCAACAGCCCGCAGATGGCAAGTCCAGAGACAAACAACAGCAAGGTGGAAGGCTCGGGCGTCGGGTTGGTCACGGCGGATGTCACCAACGCCGGATCAAAATTATTCGTGGTCGGGTTGCTGGACGAATCGAGGCTGATGGAGAGAAGGCTATCGCCGCCCGTCGGGTCCGCCGTCGTGTCGATGGAATTGATGTTGGGATCGTAAATGTACATCGAAAACTGGTCCGGCACGCCTCCGGCATCCACATTGGTGGTCAGGTCCAGCGTGAACGACAAAACGCTGCCGGGAGTGAGGAATTGCGCGAACTCGTTGAAAAAAGAACTGTCGGTGATGGAGACCTGGGAACCCAGGTCGCTCGCGGGATCGAATCCACCGGTGGTATCGAGCGGGTTCGTGTCCACTGCGCCGGCCGTTCCGCCTCCCAGCGAAAAGCCGGTGAGTGTGACGGTGTTGTTCGCATCTCCCAGGCCGCTTCCATCCGTGAATTCGAAGAACACTTCGGAGCCCGCCATGCCGGAAATGCTGGAAGTATTCACGGACACGGTGACGATTTCGTCGGCCATCGCGCCGCGCGGCGCGATGCAAAAAGCGAGAAAAACAAAAACCGTAATGTACCCAGCGAATTTTCCGATCATGGTTCTTCCTCCTAAGGGATAAACGGAGCCGGTCCAGGCGCCAGATAAACCGGCGTGAAGCTGATTGCCGTACGCGATGGATCTGACACTTGCACTGTTACCGTGAAGCTCGCGCCGGAAAGCAGCACTCCCGGCACGGCGATGTAAGGACTGGAGGCAGCCACGCTGCAACGCGTGAACCCGGTGGGATTATTCAGCGACGCGTTGGAGCTCAAATTGGAGACCACAAGATACACGGGGCCGGGATAACTTGTGCCGCCCTCGTTGGTGATCGTGAGAGTTTCCGATGCGACCGTGGAACGCGGCGGGAAGCTCCAGCCCGAATTCTTGCTGATGGTCAGACCCATCGCCACAGGGATGCAACTCACGTTCCCGGAGTAGACACCGACGGAATCAAGCGTGGTGCTGAGAGCGGCAAATCCGAGCGCGCCTCCAAAATTGCCAAGGGCGATGGCCGCAGGCGCCTGAAGGACCGAGAAATTTTTGGAGGCCGCGAACGTGCCATCTCCATGCCCTGCCAGCAAGGAAACCTGGTTGCCGGTGTTGTTCGCCACCAGCACGTCCGGCAAACCGTCATAATTCAAATCCGCGACGGCGACGGACATGGGATGAACGCCCGCCGCAAAATTCTTTGCCGCCGCGAAAGTGCCGTTGCCATTTCCCAGCAGCACGGAAACCGAGCTGCTCGAGTAGTTGGCGACCACCAGGTCCGCTTTGCCGTCACCATTCACATCGCCACTGGCGATGGAGACAGGGCGTATGCCCACATTAATGGGCGAGCCGACGGCCGGACGGAACGAAGCGCCTCCCAGGTTGAGGAGGATTCCGACCGTCCCGTCCTCCGCATTCGCGAACGCTAAATTTGGAAGACCTGTTCCGCTAAGGAAAGTGGTGATCGCCGCAGGATGTGAGCCTACGGGAATGAGCGTGGGCGATCCGAAATTTCCTTGTCCATCGCCCAGCATGATCGAGATGTTATTGCTGTTGAGGTTGGTGATGGCGAGATCCGGGTGGCCATCGCCATTCAAATCGGCCACGGCGATGCCTGTGGGCAAATCGCCGCCGGTGCCAAAGTTGTTGGGATTATTGAATGGGCCGCCGCCTCGGAAGGTGCCGTCGCCATTGCCAAGAAGAATCGAGACTCCTCCGCCGATGTGTCCAGTAAACAAATTTCCAAACGCGGAAAAGAATCCGGTCGGAATGGTGGTAACGGCGATATCCAGATTGCCGTCGCCGTTAAAGTCGCCCACGGCGATCGCAATCGGAGTTTCTCCGTTGGCGATTCCAAACGGCGTGGTGGAATACGGCGATCCGGAAGCCTGCGTAAACGTCCCAATACTACTGCCCAAATAAATGGAGACGGTGTTGTCCTTGGTGTTCACCACAGCGAAGTCGGTGTTTCCGTCTTTGTTGAAATCCGCCACGGCAATCGCCGAAGGAGCGTTTCCTGTCGGCACCGGAGACCCGAGAGTAGGACTAAAGAAAACCGAAGAAACAGGACCGGGTTTGGCGGGAGGTATCGGAGCGGTGAACGATACGGAACTGTGGATGGTGTTGTTCGACGAATTGGGATCAATCTGATCGGCGCTGATGGTGCTGGTCAGCGTAAAGCTCCCGGACGTGGTGGGCGTAACGGTAAGCGCGGTGATCGCCGGATAGCCGGGCGCGAGCGCCGCAGCCGAATATTTGCAGGTGAAACTGGTGACGCTGCTGCCGACCGCCGGAAGCACGCAGTTCGGAGTGAAACCACCCTGGATCGAGAGGCTGCCGAAAAGCACCGGCGAACTAAATGTGAAAGTGATGGCTGGATTGGTGGCCACATTCGGACCGTTGTTCAGCATGCCCAAAGTAAAAACATACGGAGAGCCAGTGGTAGGAGTCTCGCTGGGGCCGGGTTCGCCGATGATGCTTACATCCGCCGTGGGCGTGGTGACCGTGGCGGATAGCGAATAGGCCTGAACGAAGTTTGGCGCTGTTCCGGTGCTGCTTATGTTGCTCTCGCCCGCTCCCGCATTGTCGAGGAAATAAAGATTGGTGGAAAATGTTCCGCCGGCCGTCGCCGTAAATTGCACGTTGACCGTGCACGACTGGCTGGGAAGCAAATTGACAGGGAAATTAGCCGCCGTCCCGCCGCAGAGAACTGAGGTGTAGGAGAAACCATTGGCCGTGGAGGGCGGCAGGAGATTGAAATAAACCAGGTCCAGCGTAAGAAGCCCATTTCCGGTGTTGGTCACCGCGAGTTGAATGGATTGAGTCGTATTGATCGGGACCGCTTGCAGAATTGAGGCATCGGAAGGTACGGAAATTCCATTCGAGGTGAACGTTGCGTAGGGCTGCCCTGGCGGCGCGGTTCCCGTCAACTGAATGGTCTGGGCAAAGTTCTGGCCATTCGGCACTTGGATGGGAGCGTTGGTCTGAGCGGCGTTATCCAAAAAATTGAACGTGCCGGTATATGTTCCTTGCGCCGTGGGCTGCATCGTCAAAAGAAAATCGCAGGCGATTCCGGGCTGCAGGGTGAGATTTGGCACCGAACTGACGGGTACTTGAACCGAAACGGGAGCTCCCGGCGAGGCATTGCAGAAAATGGAATTGAGCACGAAGGGTGCGGACTGAATCGTTTTGGAACTGGTATCGATCAAGGAGATCAAGTACAGCTGCAACGGGCCGGTACCGCCGTTGAAAAGTTCCAGAATTTTTTCCGGGCTGGATTGACCAATCTCCACGGTCCCGAAATCAATCGAAGTCGCATATGCGTACGGAATAAACGTGGCGATGGCCGGCCCTCCCACGGAGCCGCTATTCGACAGATTCGCAACTCCATTGGAAGTGGCGACCAGCAAGTCATTCAGACCCTTCGGGCCGGTCAAAGCGCCGGAGATCGCGCGCGAATCCGTTCCTGCGACAAAACCCTGCACCGGAGGCGTCAGTGTCCCGGCATTGTTCTGGAAAACGTACACGACTCCGCTGACCGCCGCGGCCACATCCGTTTCCCCGCCCGTAAAGAAGCTGCCGGTTGTCACTTGCGCATCGTTGGTTATGCAGCCCGCGTAGTTGTCAAGATTGTTGCAAAGGAGGCCGGGAATTGCGTCCCCGGCATAGAGCGGCAGCACGCCTTGCGCTGTGGGCGAAAACGTTCCGGTGCCGGAATTCAGCAGGATTTGAATTCCGTTGGTATTTGAAACCACCAAGTCCGGAGATCCATCGCCGTTGAAATCGCCGGAGGCCACGGAGGTCACGTTGGGCACGCCCGGGTCGGTGGATTGCGTCGAAGTTAAAATCACGCCGGGAGTAAAATTGGCCGCGCTGATGGTTGTTGCGCCGGGCGTCACTTTGTTTTGCAGGACGGCCACAGCATTAGCTTTTGTCGTTGCGGAATTGCCGCTGCAAATCTCTCCTCCATTCGCAAAGACCAGATCGGGCAGACTGCTGCCGAAGAATTTGGCCGCCGCGACGGATATCGGGTTTTCCACGGGAGGAGGCACGAAGACGGGATTCTGGAATGTGCCGTCGCCATTCGAAATCAGTATGTACACGGCGCCTTGCGAAGGCGAGCCGCTGGCGGCGCAATTGTCTTCGGGAAGGGTCAGAACGAGATCGTCAAGCCCATCGCCGTTCACATCCGTAGCCGTTAACACCGGCGCGAACGAATGGCCGCTGCCGGGATTGAAATAAAAACCGGGATAATTGGCATCGCCGGAAAGGAAATAGGTGCTGCCGGTGTTAAATGTGCCGTCACCCTTGGAAGTGAAAATGGCAATCTCGCCGAATGAGAACACGGCAAGGTCATAAAGCGTCTTTCCATTTTGCACGGGCCGGAATTTTCCGGCGACTACCGCATCTGTTCCGCTGTAATTTGTATTGTTGGCAGTGAGGACGGGAAGAGAAGTTGTGGAAGGCAGGGAGCCGTCGGAATTCGCCAGATAAACCGTGATTTCGGCGTCCCCCGT
Organism: uncultured Acidobacteriota bacterium; assembly: GCA_963708285.1. GTDB lineage: Bacteria > Acidobacteriota > Terriglobia > Acidiferrales > UBA7541 > Palsa-295. The sequence continues at coordinate 137,543 of CAVPSF010000002.1, read as the reverse complement.
GGAATTGTCCGCGCCCCCCACCGCCAGATCCATTACGCCGTCGCCATTGAAATCGCCGGTGGCAAACGTGGGGGGAGCGGAATATCCACCTCTTCCACTTCCAGAATAGATGGGCGCGGCGTTAGTGCTCTTCACCGTTCCGTCAGTATTGAGGGTCACCAAGTAGACGCTGACCGATCGTTCGTCCACGTACGGTACATAATTCGGATATCCCGTCACATTTGGATCGGAGTAGGAGCCGCCTGCCACGCCCGCATCAATCACCACGTATGTGGTGCCTTGCGTCAAATTCGAAGAACCTGCCGCGATGGTTTGCCCCGCCGGTCCCATGCGTCCGGTTGAATTCCACGTCCCGATCGGGATAGTTCCGCTCTCCGAATAAGCGGTGAAGGTACTTACGCCCGCACCGGAGGCAAAGTCCACCGCCGTGGAAGTATCAGAAAGGATGGCCAAAGGGCCTTGTGGCCCCAAACCGAAGGGAGCCGCAAGCACATTTGTGAATACTCCCGAGCCGTTGCCCTGGTAGCCCAATAGAGAATTGAGGACCGAGGAGATGAAAATCGTGGCCTGCCCGTTGAGAGTTCCCACTGCGAAAGTGGGCGGCACTCCCGCACCAATGCTGTCGCTATAGGGAGTGCTGTAGTAGAAATAGGAATAGCTCTTGCTGCTGCCAGGGTTCAAGTAAACCAGGACAACCGCCGTCGAGAGAGTTCTGCAAATAAGGGCTAGATCAGAGCCAGTGGTCTGGTTCTGAAAGTTGCCCGATACAATTTCGCTGCATCCGGTCCAGGGGCTGCTTACGGGATAGGACGCCGACAGATTGAACGTCCCATCGCCATTCCCAAAATAAACGCTGAAGCTGACGGTGCCGTTTACCCCCGGAGCGACCGCCGCGATGTCGGGTGTGGTGTCTCCGTTGAATAATCCGACGGTCAAAGCCACGAAGCCATTGGTGCTGGTGATCGCGCTAGCGCTGATTGAAAAAGTTCCGGCATCGTTATTCTCGAGAAAAACGATTCCGGTATTTGTGGCCACGGCGATGTCCGTGGGGCCCGACGAGCGAAATTGTCCTGTGGCAATGGCATTTCCTTTTACTCCGGAGCCCAGCGGGATCAAATCAGGGTTGGGATTCGCGTTGCTGCAATTTGTGCAGAATGTTCCGTTGCTCGCTCCGTGGAAGATTTCCACTTGATAGGAACCGCTGCTGGAAATTTGCTCGAGAACCGCGAAGTCCAGCAGGCCGCCGCTGGAACTATTGAATATTCCGGTGGCGATTCCGATGGAGACAGTGCCCGGCTGCATGTTGTAGGCAGCGGGAGCTGAAATCGAAGGCGCGGTCTGCGCGCTTGCGGGAATCGCGGCAGAGAACAAGGCCAAGAGCGCGCCCAAGGCCAGGAGAATCATCCTCTGTCCGATTTGCGCTCTGAATTGTGTCCCTCGGGATACAGCCCTTGCGCGATCGTTCACGGCCTCTCCTTCCGCCCGTGCGTCACAGCCGACTTTGGATTGGCAGACTGGAGGCGCGATTGCCAGGAGCGGAAATGCACGAGTGGGTGCAGTTCCTCCGGCCTTTGCGCCTGCATTGTCGTGTCGCGCGATTCGGGGAACCCATCCACAATCAGGGAAATTTCAGCGTGCTGCGCACGCAAGCGGTGTCGTTCTTCATCCAACGCCACCGTAAGCCACTCTAGAAATTCTGATTCGGACGAAACAACCCGGCTATGATCCACGGACCCTAGGCTCCTGGGGGACGGACACGCGGCACTCTGCTATGAAAGCGGAGGGATGGTCAATGTACGGAAGCCGATTTGCTTATGTACTTCATCTGGACAACCAACACTATGAATCAGCGTGGGTTATTGAGCTGGGAAACAAGTCTTGCAGAGTCGTGTCGCGCGTGGTACCTTCCACCTCACGTCTCCGCACTGTTAGGTGTACGCCATGGACTCGTCGAACGGGCGCCAGCCCTCCTTTGTCTTCGGCGCGTACGAAGCCGACTTGCGCAGCGGAGAATTGCGCAAGGGCGGTCTCCGCATAAAAATTCAGGATATGCCTTTGCGGCTGCTTGGCCTGCTCGCGGAACGCGCCGGGCAAGTGGTTACGCGCGAGGAACTCCGTCAGAGTCTTTGGCCCAGCGATACTTTCGTGGATTTTGAGGACGGGCTGAACACCGCCGTCCGCAAACTTCGCGACGCGCTCTGCGACGACGCCGAAAAGCCGCGCTATATCGAAACCATCCCGCGCCGCGGCTATCGTTTCATCGCCACGATCGAACGCCATACCTCCCGTGAAATCGCGAACGCCTCGCCCGCATTCGACTCGCACATTTCAACGCCATCCGCATCCGGTTCTCCCACCCACCTGGCGGCCGCGCATGAGACTGCTTCCGCGGACGTTGGAAGCTACGGCAATTGGCGATGGACCATCGCCCTGTCAGCCGCGGCTCTGCTGATTTGCGCGGTGGCCGGTTTCGGCTGGTGGCGTTTTCATGAGCACGCCACTTCAGCTGCGGAAGCGCCGATTCGCTCCATCGCCGTCCTGCCGTTCGACAACTTTTCTGGCGATCCCGCCCAAAATTATCTGTCCGATGGCATGACTGACGAATTGATCACCGATCTGGCGCAACTCGGTTCCTTGCGCGTGACTTCCCGAACTTCCGTGATGCGGTTCAAGGGCGCGCCCAAGACCATGAGCCAGATCCGCCAGGAACTCAATGTGGATGCGGTGGTGGAAGGGTCGGTGGCGAGGTCCGGCAACACCATTCGCGTGGATGCGCAGCTGATTGATACTTTGGACGACCGCCATCTCTGGGCGCAGAGCTTCACTGAGGATGAGCAGAATATCATCGCTCTACAGGACGACGTGGCACAAGCCGTGGCGGAGCGGGTGGAGACAGCCATTGATCCTTCCGTGCGCGCGAGACTCGCGAACGCGCGGCCGGTGAATGCCGAGGCCTATGAAGATTATCTCCACGGCATGTCTTACATGGCCCACCATACCGACGCCGATCTGCTGAAGAGCCTCGACTATTTCAAGCAGGCCACTGCGATTGATCCAACCCTTGGGACCGCCTACGCCGGAACGGCCGAAGCGTATTGCTATTTGGGGGATTACGGCGTGTTGCCCGACCACGTGGTATGGCCGCAGGCGGAGATGGCGGCAGAGCGCGCGATTGCACTGGATGAAACGATCGGCAAGGCTCACGCCGCTTTGGCTTTCGCGCAGTGGCGATACGAATGGAATTGGAAAGACGCGGAAAAAGAGTTTCAGAGAGCGCTCGCACTCAATCCCAACGACTCCGACACCCACCACCTCTATGCCATTTTTCTCGCTACCAAGGGCGATTTGCCGGACGCGGAACAGCAACTGAAAACGGCGAGTGAACTCGACCCTCTCTCGCTCATCATACGCACGAACGTCGGATGGTTGAGCTATTACCATCGCGACTTTGCGGTGGCCATCGCCGATTATCAAAGTGTTCTGCAATCGGATCCGCAATTTTTTCCGGCGCACGATAAGCTGTGGATTGCCTACGCGCTTGCAGGTCAAAATCAACAGGCCAGCTCCGAACTGGGTGGAATTTTCCGGTTCTACCATCACGCCAATCTGGTAGACCGAATCTCCGCGCAAGCTCGGGCCGCGGATCCCGTGGTGCGCTTGCGCGCCGAAGTGCTGAGCTACGCCAACTCCGGCTACCTCACCACGTATGAGAAGGCCCGCTACTTGGCCGTTGCCGGAGAGAACCAGAAGGCGCTTGCCACACTGGAGACCGCCGAATCGCGGCGGGATTCGTGGCTGGTCTACGCGGGCATCGAGCCGGCGTTCGATCCGCTCCGGTCGTCCCCTCGATTTCAACGCCTGCTGAAGGACGTGGGCCTGGCGGATGCAACTCCTCCCGGTTTGCGGCTTGAGCAGCCCAGGAAACCGGCGCGGCAGCTTCCTTCGATGAACGAACCTTCGAAATACGCTTCCAATTAGGATTCGCCCGAAGCGGCTCAAACCCAACCGGCCCTCATCAATTTTCGCGGGGTGAAGTAGGACTCAAGAAGAAGTGGTGCGCCCGGAGAGAGTCGAACTCCCGACCTTTTGGTTCGTAGCCAAACGCTCTATCCAGCTGAGCTACGGGCGCATCGCAGGCAGATTGCGTTCAAAGAGTTTACAGCAACACCTTCGCCCACTTCAACTCCGGCTTCGCCCGGAATCCGGCGCACGCGGGATTTTTTTCGGCGTATACAGCAGGGGGTTGTTGCTGGCGGTCTTGATACGTGTTCAGCACCGGATCGCGGCAAAGACGCTTCGATTGAGGCTTAGTGGGTGGCGGCCTGCATCGAAAAAATTTCGTCCACCGTCTTCTGCACGTCCTCGATCAAGCTGTCCAGCTCGAAAGTGAACAGCGATAAATCCATGGACGCCAGCTTGGAAAAATGTCCGGCGAGAAGCGCCCAGGCCGGATCGTTCATGAAATCCACGCACAGCGCCTCGTAATATCCATATCCCATTCCGCGCAAGCGGCACAACAAATCGCTCAAATGCACGATGGCCGTCAGGTCGCGCGATTCCGAAGATTCCTCCGCGACGTGATGAAATTCGATGGCGTCTCCCAGCGCAGCGGGAAGTTGCCATTGCTCGGCGAGGATGCGCCCGGTCTGGCAATGCGTGAATCCCAGAACGGCGAGTTCGGCGTCGAGCAGCGGGATTTGCGTGGAGTAGGCGCGCTCGACGGTCTTTCGCCAGCCTTCGCTGTCGATCATGGAATTGATTTGAAATCCGATGTCGTGAAGCAGCGCGGCCAGATAGGCTTGCTCGGGATCGGGAAAATCAATTCGCTGCGAAAGCTCGCGGCTCACCAGCGCGCAACCAAGCGAATGGCGCCAGAACGCAACCGGGTCGAAAGAATGCTTGTCGAAGCGCACCGACTGGCAAAATGTGCAGGCGTAGACGATTTCCTGCACGCGCATCAGCCCCAGGCTGACCACTGCCGCGCGCACGCTTTCCACCGGCCGCGAGGGCGCATACAGCGCCGAATTGGACATGCGCAGAAGCTGCGCAGAGATGGATTTGTCGTAGGAAATGGTTTCCGCGATTTTCGTTACGTCCGCGTTTTCGCGCGGCACGGCCAGCAGGCTCATCAGCGGGCGGATGACCGCCGGAATCGTGGGGAGCGAATGGATGCGCGCGATGCGCGCAGCAAGCTCGCTGCGAACGGCGGAATTCACTTGAGGCCTCCTGGATGTGGGGCCGCGGGCTTGCCATACGCGGTGGCCCCAGGAAAATGAATCAACCGGAATTCGCTGGGAATTTGAAGCAGCGATTCAGAAGTTCCCAGCAGTAAATAGCCCCCCGCCATCAGGGCCGAATAAAAGTGGTGAATGACGTTTGTTTTGGAAGCGGCGTCGAAGTAAATCAGCACATTGCAGCAGAAAATTATATCCATGCCCTTCATGAACAACATTTTGACTTGGTCCTGAAGGTTGAGGCGGGAGAAGTTGACGATGGATTTCACTTCATCCTTCACGCGAAAACCTCCGGCTTCCGGGCGCATGTAGCGGTGCTTATAATGATCGGTTGTGGAGCGCAAGGCATACTCCCCGTACACTCCCGCTTTTGCGAATTCGAGGGAGCGTTCGTTGAGGTCCGTGGCCGTGATTTGCAGCTTCCAGCCCTTGAGAAGCCCGGCGGACTCTTCGAGCAGGCTCATCGCCAGGGAATAGGGCTCCTCACCCGTGGAACACCCCGCGCTCCAGATGTGAAGGTTTTGCATCCCGCGTTGACGCTTGGTTTCGGCGATTTGCGGCAGGATGATGCGGCGCAAAGCGTCGTGTTGTGGCATGCTGCGGAACATGCAGGTCTCGCCGATGGTGATTTCATTGAACAGCAAACGCATTTCTTCTTCACGGCGCAGCGGAGAATTCAAAATATCGAGGTAGGAAGAAGCCGTGCGGCAGGTGAGCGCGGACATGCGCCGTGCGCAGCGCTCGGCGAGCAAATACATTTTATTTTGCGGATGATAAATGCCGGAAACGGAGTAGATCAAATTCCGGATTTTCAAGTAGGCGGGATCGTTGAGATTGGAGGTGGCGGGCGCCGCGCCGTCCGACTTCGTGAAATGAGTGGCCATGCAGCGGCGCTCCCCTTTGCCGAGTGATTCACGATTGCTTGCGTTTCTTGCCGGTTGATGCGCCCGCACCAATTGAAATGCGAAAATTATTTGCGGATGCCATGGCGATCCCGCCGCCGTGCTCGCGCATCAGGTTCGCACTCTGACCACCGGCGTTTGCTCTTCGAGCGCTGATCGTCGAGACATCACCCGGCGGATAATTTCCGGCCCCAGACTTTCGAGCGAGTAGACGCCGCTGGCATGTCCCGCGGCCGCCACCAGCCCCGGCATGCCCCAAACCACGGAACTCGCCTCGTCCTGGACAATCACTTCGCCGCCTGCTTCGCAGAGTTGTTGCGCGCCGCGCACTCCGTCGGAGCCCATGCCGGTCATCACCACGGACAGCGCGTGAGCGCCGTAAACTTGCGCGATGGAACGGAACAGCACATCCACCGAGGGACGGCAGGAATTTTCCGGCGCCTCGCGGTTGATTTCCAGACGCACGTCCACTCCCTGCCGCTCGACGATCATGTGATCTCCCCCCGGAGCAATCCATGCGGTTCCAGGAGCGAGTGTTTTCCCGGTTTCTCCTTCCCGCACCTGAATCTTCGAGGTTTTCGAGAGGCGCTCCGCAAGCAGGCGCGTGAATATCGGCGGCATGTGCTGAACAATTACAATTGGGACGGGAAAATCGGCAGGGAAGTTCGGCAGCAATGCCGCCAGCGCGTTAGGTCCGCCCGTGGAGGCGCCGATCGCCAAAACTTCCACAGAAGCGCGTGGCCCGCTGCGTGCGGCCAGCTTGATAGTGAACCCTCGCGGGATGGGCTTGGCTGTGGCGGCGGGAATGGCCTGAGCGCAGAGCGCCTTGATTTTAGGGATCAGATCCGCGCGAACACGCTCCTTGGCTTCGTCAAAATTTGCCGCATTGGCGGGCTTGGCGGCATAGTCGGAGGCGCCGCGAGCCAGCGCTTCGAGAGTGGCGGCGGCGCCATGCTCCGTAAAGGAGCTGAACATGATCACCGGAAGTTTCGGGTTGAGCTTGCGGATCTCCACCAGCGTCTCGAGGCCATTCCAACCGGGCATTTCGATGTCCAGGGTGATCAGATCCGGATGGAGTTGCTGCATTTTGGAAAGCGCGATGCGGCCGTCCGCGGCCACTCCGGCGATTTCTATCGTTGCGTCTCCGGAAAGCGCCGCGCAGAGCATTTTGCGGTGCAAGGCGGAATCATCGACAACGAGGATGCGAATCGGCGGCATTTTTCTACGTCAGGCCCCCACGCGTTGCGCCCGGGTTTGACTGTTTCCGTTTCCATTGCCGGAAATTTTGAATTGCTCGACGAGGTGGCGCAATTCGGTGGACATGGAGGCGAGTTGTTGCGCCGCCTTCTGGGCGTCGTGCGCGCTGGAAGAGGTGCTCTGCGCCGCCTGCGCCATGCCATGCACGTTTTCGGAAATTTCGCCGGAGCCTCGCGATGCTTCCGTCACGTTGCGCGACATTTCATTGGTGGTGGCGCTCTGTTGCTCGACCGCCGTGGCGATGGTGTTGGTGATGTCGTGGATTTGATTGATGACTCCGGAAATGCTTTCGATGGCTTCCACTCCGCCTTTGGTGTCTTCCTGTATGGCTTTGATCTTCTGGCTGATGTCTTCGGTGGCCTTGGCGGTTTGCTTGGCGAGTTCCTTCACTTCATTGGCCACCACCGCAAATCCCTTGCCCGCTTCTCCGGCGCGCGCCGCTTCGATGGTGGCGTTCAAGGCCAGCAGGTTGGTTTGCTGGGCGATGGAAGTGATCACTTTGATGACCTGGCCGATTTGCGCGCTCGATTCGCCCAGTTTGGCGATGGTGATGTTGGTGGTTTGCGCGATGCGCACTGCTTCGCCGGCCACACGCGCCGCCTCGCCCGCGCTCTTGGCGATTTCCTTGATGGTCGCGCTCATTTCCTCCGCTCCGGTGGCCACCGTCGCCAGATTCTGGCTGATCTGATCGGTGGCGGATGTGACGGTGTTGACCTGCGCCGAGGTTTCTTCGGAATTCGCGGAAATCTGCTGGCTGGTGTTGGAGAACTCTTCGCTGGCGCAAGCCACCTGTTGCGAATTCGCGGCGATGGAGGAAACAATCTCACGCAAGCTGGCTTTCATCTTATTGATAGCCGCAGCCAGGAAACCCAATTCGTCCTGGCTCGAGAAAACCAGGTCCTCGCGCGTCAAATCTCCCGCGGCGATGGATTCCGCCTGGGAGAGGACTTGGGCGGTGGCCCGGGAAATCGCGCGGCTCAGGAACGCCGCCACGAAGATGCCGATGCACAGGGCCAGCAGCGTGGTAACCCCGAGGGTTTCCATCATCGCGTGCTGGGTGGCCGCAAGGCTCGCCTGGTTGTCTTTTAATTGCGCGTCGAAAACCGCCGCCAAATTGCGCAGCGCCGCATTCAAGGGAACCACCAAAGTCGTCGATTCGCGGTCGAAATCATCCCCGCCATTCAGCAGCGACTCGCGTTCTCCGCTGGCGATTCCGGCCATGATCTTTTGCTGATTGACGCGGATTTTGTTGAGCGCATCCTTGGCGTTGGCCAGCGCGTCGCGGTTGGATTGTTCCGGCCATTGCGGCGCCAGGGCGTCGAGTGCGGCCGTATCGCGAGCCACGGAATCCCAGGCCTCGTCGACGGTCTTTTGCGCTTTTTCCCTTTTGTACTGCTGCGTGGCGGCCAAAACAAACTGCCGCCCGTTTTCCTGCGTGTGGCTCAAATCCCGCTCCCAGTTGGTGAGGTTATTGATGGTCGGGAAGATCACGTTGAGGATGTAGCTCTCTTTGCGCTCGACTTCCGCGGTCTTCTGGTAGCTCAGCACCGCGTTCACCGCCAGCAGCACCAGGATCGCCCCAAATCCCAGGGCCAGTTTTTTTCCGATGGTGAGTCTCATTTCCTCGCACCTCGTTTTTTTCCGTTGATGGAAACTATTTGTTCCCCGGCCGATTTCCCGCTCCGGCAAATTCTCAAGCGCGTATTTCCGCCGCTGTCAGGCTCTGGTGATGCTCGCTTCGGCGGTCTCTGCCATGCGGCAAGCTTTGGCAATGTCCAGCACGTGCATCAATCGCCCGTCCAGCTTGTGAATTCCCGCGATCATGGTCCGGATGTTGGGGGAAAGCGTTTCCGGGGGGCGCTCGAAGCTCGATGCTTCGGCCTCGATCACGTCGCCGATGTGATCCACCAGCAAGCTGACCGCGCCGTCCTCGCCGCGCACCACCACGTTCATGGGAGGCTCTTCCTCCCGCCGGGGTTCGAGTTCAAGCTGGCAGCGCAGGTCTATGGCCGTGACGATTTGCCCGCGCAGGTTGATGATTCCGCGCACCACTTTGGGAGCCAATGGAACGGGCGTGACATCAAGCTCGCGCACCACTTCCTGCACGCCTTCCAGGTCTACTCCAAAGAGCAGCTTATCCAGATAAAAGGTGCAGAATTGCCGGGCGCCGGACATGGTTTATGAATTGACCTCCGTGTGTTCCATTTCAGCGCCCCGTAAAATTCCGGAGGTGCGCAGGATCGCGGGGATATCGATCACCTCGGTCACCCGTCCGTGAATCACCGCCGAGTAGTCCACGCCCGCGCGGCTTGGCGGCAACCGCACTTCCGCGGAATCCTCGACAATGTCCAGGATGGCCTCCACCACGAGGCCGAAGTCCCGCCCTTCGTGTTTGCATACCAGCACCGGCCACCGCAAATCCCCGGGAAATTTATCGTCACGCCGGGGGTGGCGCACTTGCGTGCGCCGTTCTTCCAGCAGGGAATCGAGCGGGAGCACGGGAAGGATTTTGCCGGCGTATTGCGCCACCCATTGGTCCCCGGATCGTTCCATGAGGGCCGCGGGAAATTCTTCGAGTCTCGAAAGGCTGCACAAGGGAAGGGCCATGCGGGCATCGTCCGGCCCTGAAAACAGGAGAAAAGACAGTTTTGCGGCGGTTTTTACCGGCGCGTCCGCGGCGGATTCGGGGAGTTTCTGGTGGCGGGAGCCGGAAATCACTCCCGAGCGCTGCGCCACACCCGCGACGTCCAGGATCAGCGCCACGCGCCCGTCGCCCATGATGCTCGCGCCGGCGAAGGTTCTGATGCTTTTGAGTTGCTTGCAAAGCGGTTTGACGACAATTTCTTCGGTGTCGTTCACTGCGTCAACGACCAGCCCGAACGGCCGTCCGTCGGATTGCAGCACCACAATATGTATCGCGTGATCCTCTTTTGCGCTCCGGCCCGCGCCTGCCGCCATCCCCAATTCCCGCCGCAAGAATACCAGCGGCAGCAACTGGCCGCGCAAGCGGTAAACCGGCGCGCCGTGAACCATTTCGATGCCGGTCTCGATCTCTTCCGGCTCGAGCCGCACCAGTTCGAGCAAACTGACTTGCGGGATGGCGAAGCGCTCTGCTCCGCAGGTCACCATCAGCGCCGGGATGATGGCCAGGGTCAACGGAATTTTCATGGTCACCGCAGAGCCGTGTCCTGGATGGGACTCGATGTCCACCGTCCCGCCGATGCCCTCGATGCTGGTTTTCACCACGTCCATGCCCACGCCGCGCCCGGATACATTCGTGATTTTTTCGGCGGTGGAAAAGCCGGGAAGAAAAATCAGATTGTTGATTTCGCGGTCAGCCATGCGCGCGGCCTGTTCCGGGGTGATCAGCGAGCGTTCAAGAGCTTTGCGGCGAATCTTCGCGGCGTCCAGTCCCGCACCGTCGTCTGTGAATTCGATGATCACTTGCCCGCCCTGGTGGAAAGCGCGGAGATGCAGGCGGCCTGCGGGATTTTTTCCCGCCGCGCGGCGCTCCTCGGGATTCTCAATGCCGTGGTCGAGGGCGTTGCGCACCAAATGAGTGATGGGATCCTTGATGCATTCGAGGATGGTCTTGTCGAGTTCCGTGTCCTGGCCTTCCATCTCGATCATGGCCTCTTTGCCGCAGGTCAGCGCCAGGTCCCGCACGATGCGCGGAAATTTGCTTCCCAAATTGCTGATAGGCTGCATCCTCGTTTTCATGACCCCGGTCTGAAGCTCCGAGGTCAGCAGGTTCAGCCGCTGGCTCGCGGCAATCAGTGCGGAATGTTCCGTCGAGCCGGTGTATTGCACGATCTGGTTGCGCGTCAGAACCAATTCGCCCACCAGGGTCATGAGCGAATCGAGCAGGTTCACATCCACTCGAATCGTGGAGTCCGCGACGCTCAGCTTTTCGCGCGCCTTCTGCTGCGCCTGGAGAGCCTTGGCCACATCGTCCTGTCGCGCCGCACCTTCCTGCACCAGAATTTCACCGAGACGCCGCGGGTCTCCCTGAAACTGCTTCTTCACGGCATTTTTCACGTCTTCATATTTCACTCCGGCATGCTGGATCAGTAGGTCGCCGAGGGTCGGCAACGTTTCGTCCGCCGCGGCCGGTGGCGGCTGTTCAGGATCGGGCTTGAGGATCAGCGCCAGCCGGGAAATCAATTCGCGGTCGTCGCGCGGGCCTTCTCCGCCGGAAGATTCAATGCTCGAAAGAATTTGGCGTATGGCATCGACGGTGGCGAGCAGAACCGTGGCGCACTTCGGAGTAAAAGCCAGTTTCCCATCGCGCAACTTGCTCAGTAGGTTTTCGCCCGCGTGGGCGATGGTTTCGAGTTTGGAAAATCCCAGGAACCCGCACGTGCCTTTGATGGTGTGAATCGTGCGGAAAATTCCCGCGAGGATCTGCGCGTTGGCCGGATCCTTTTCGAGAAGAATCAATTCCTGATCCAGGCGGTCCAGGTTCTCGTGGCTTTCCAAAATAAATTCGCGGACGATTTCGTCATCGCTCATCAAGCATTCCCATCGGAAAATAATGTGCGCGTTTTGCCCGGGACTCGGGAACGCATCTGCAACATCGCCGCGGCCCGGGTTTGACGCAATTTCCTCACCCCAATCCAGCCCGCGGAGGGGAGATAGACCCTTCTTCCTCATCGGCATTCGCGCGCAAATCATTGAGCACATTGATTGCCCCGTCCCGATGGACTTTCCCCTCGATGCCCCGCGCCTTTCTTGCGTCTTGCATCCGAATGGCCAGTGAGGCCGGCCGGCCCCCCACGACCTGAACCCCTCAAATCTTTATGGAATCTCGCCGCTGCTTCGCATCTTCACGGTTTTACACACCAAAAATGCGCGCAACGGCTTCCACTCGTTTCGCTCTGCGATCGGAATTCTTGGGTCCGCGCAATTTACATTAGGGAAATTTAATGATTGCCGCCGGGAATGACTCCAGGGGAAGTGCGGAAATTATTTTGAAGTGGAATTGCTTCGCGTGGCTATTCGGGACGGCTCGATCCGCCGTCCCGATTGCGTCCATTTCCTGCGGGATTGTGATGCGACGATTACCTCGCTGCGGCCGCCGCGTCTTTTTCAATGGGAGCGCCGACCAGGTTGCCCCATTCGGTCCACGAACCGTCGTAGTTTTTCACGTCGTTGTAGCCCAAGAGATATTTCAGGACGAACCAGGTATGCGCGCTGCGTTCGCCGATGCGGCAATAGGCGATCACTTCGTCCGCGCCGTTCACGCCTTTGCCTTGGTAAAGCTGCGCCAGAGCGTCGGCGGATTTGAAGGTTCCGTCCTCGTTGGCCGCCTGCACCCAGGGAATATTCGCGGCGCCAGGGATGTGGCCGCCGCGCTGCGCCGTTTCGGTCATTCCCGGGGGCGCGATAATTTTCCCCGTGAACTCGTCGACGGAGCGAACATCCACCAATTGGCCTTTCTTCTTCCTCTCGACGAATGCGAACACCTCGTCCTTGCGCGCGCGGATGGATTCATCGGCGGCGGAGGCGTGGTACGCCGCGGGCGCGACCTTGGGAGCGTCGGTGGTCAGCGGGCGCTTTTCTTCGAGCCACTTCTTGCGGCCGCCGTTGATCAAACGGACGTCCCTGTGGCCATGGTATTTCAGTTGCCAAAGCGCGTAGGCGGCAAACCAATTGTTGTTGTCGCCATAGAGCAGCACGGTCGTGTCGTTGGAAATTCCCGATTTTCCGAGGAGCTCTTCCAGAGCGTGCGCTTCAATCAAGTCGCGGCGAACGTTGTCCTGCAATTGCGTCTGCCAATTCCAGCCCACCGCGCCGGCGATATGTCCCTGGTCGTAGGCTGTGGTGTCCACGTCGACTTCCACGACGCGGATTTTCGGGTCGTTCAAATGGTCCGCGGCCCATTGGGTCGAGACCAGCACTTCCGGGTGTTTGTATTCACTCATGTCCATCTCTCCTTCAAGCTTTCGATTTTTTCATTCTAAAAGCAAAAAACCCACCGGCCAGCTTTGCTCTGGTGGTGGGTTGCAAAAGGGCTAATTTCGGATTCGAAGTCTAGCTGCCCAGCCTCCCCGCGCCAGCGCACACGCGCACACAACACTTACAACAACAGGCGCAGGCAGCGGTCAGGCAGCAAATCTTCATCCCGCCAAGACTATAATAAATCGGAGCATCTGACAATGCGGCAATTAGAAGTTCAGCCCCGCCGGAAAATTTGAAATCGGCGCATGCCCCCCGGGTGCGATTTCAGCATCGCAGCGCAGTGATGCACGCAAGATAAACCCCGCCGGATTCTTCCGTTGATTTTCCGGCAGCGAGGTGCTATTCTCCCGCCGTGATGAATCGCTCTACCTACGCCAATGTCTGTGCGCTGTGTTGTTGTCCTTCCAGCGACTGGCGCGGGTGTGCGATCCGAATAATCTAGCCATACTCTAAATCGGATTTCAGCGACCCGCTCACCAGGATGAACCTGGCCGGCGGGTTTTTTGTTTTTATGCGGATTTTTCGAGGAGAAAATTGCACACGCACCCAATCGTTCCACCCAAGGCGGAGACCAAGGCGCAAAGAGCCGAGCGCCTGAAGCACGCCAAGAATCCGTGGGAAGCCATCGAAGAAATCCGCGAATTCGCGCGCAATGGCCGCGATTCGATTCTCCCGGAATGGCTGAGCACCTATTTCCGGTGGTGGGGAATTTACACCCAGGGAGACGGCGCGGGGGCCGTGGGCGGCCAGGGCGGGGAAGGCAAGGCTTCGCCGTACTTCATGCTGCGCATCGCGCTGCCCAACGGTTTGCTGCGTGCGCGGCAGCTTCGCGTGGTCGCGAATCTTGCGGAACGCCATGCGCGCGGACAAGCCGACATCACCGTGCGGCAGAATATCCAGCTTCATTGGGTGACCATCGAATCCATCCCGGAAATTTTGGAAACGCTGGCGGCCGAGGGCATGAGTCCCATAGGCGCCTGCGGAGACGTGGTGCGCAACATCACCGGCTGCCCCCTGGCGGGCGTGGCAGCCGAGGAATTGTGCGATGCTTCGCCGCTGGTATTGGAAGCGGCGAAGCTGGTTCGCGCGCAGGCCGATTTTTATAATCTGCCGCGCAAATTCAAAATCTCCATCACCGGCTGCCCGGTATGGTGCTCCTACCCGGAAATCAACGACATCGGATTGACGGCCGTGGCGCGCGCGCATCCACGGCCAGCGCGAAGTGGGCTTTTCGATTCGCGTCGGCGGAGGACTTTCCGCGGATCCTCATCTGGCCGTGCGGCTGAACGCTTTCGTGCGCTACGAACAAGTCGCGCATGTGGTGAAGGCGGTCACCGAGCTGTTCCGCGATGCCGTGGTGCTGCGCGAAAACCGCAAGCGCGCGCGCATGAAGCACCTGTTCACGCAATTTGGATGGACCGCGGAAAGTTTTCTCGAGGAAGTGAATCGCAAGCTCGGTTACCGCCTCGACCCTGCCGCCGAGGAATTTCCCCCGCGCGACGTCCTCCGCGATCATGTGGGAATCCACGCGCAAAAACAGAATGGTTTGTACCACGTGGGAGCCGCCGTGCTGCGCGGGCGCATCACCGCGGACCAGATGCGTATTGCCGCAGAACTTTCCGAACGTTACGCTAGCGGCGAACTCCGCACCACCGGCATGCAAAATCTGCTGTTCGTCAACGTTCCGCGCGACGGCGTCGATCCCCTGGTTCGCGCGCTGGATGCCGCGGAGCTTCGCGTGGAAGCTTCGCCCTTCTGGCGCGGAGCCATTTCCTGCACCGGAACGGAATTTTGCAAGCTGGCCATCACCGAAACGAAAACATTTACTCGCTGGCTGGTGGATGAACTCGAAGAGCGCGTGCCGGGATTCGATGAGCAGCTGAAACTGCACGTCACCGGCTGCCCCAACGCCTGCGGACAACATTGGATTGCGGACATCGGCCTGGAAGGCAAGCGCATCAAACATGATGGGGAACTCGTCGACGCTTATTATTTCTGCGTGGGCGGAGCCGTGGGCGAATTCCAAAGGCTGGCGCGTCCCATCGGCTATCGCTGCATCGCGCAGGAAGTTCCCGCGGCCATCGAGCGGCTTCTCGCGGCGTATGTGGCGGGACGCAACGAACAAGAATCGCTGCGCGCCTATTTTGCGCGTTTCTCGGACGAAGAACTTCGCGCGCAATTTTCCGGTGCCGCGACACCCGTCGCCTTGCGCGATTCTCCCGCGGGCGTGGTTCCCGAAGGAATGCGCGGATGCTGACGCCTGCACCAGGGCTGGTCCATTTTGTGGGCGCGGGTCCGGGCGATCCGGATTTGCTGACGGTCAAAGCGCGCGCGCTGCTCGAACGCGCCGAAATCCTCTTGCACGATGATCTTGTATCCGCGCGGATTCTATCCCTGGCGGGGAATGAATCCGTGATTTTGAATGTGGGAAAACGTTGCGGGACGAAACGCATCACCCAGGCGGACATCAATTCCTTGATGATCGCCGCGGCGCGGCGCGGCATGGATGTGGTGCGGCTCAAGAGCGGCGATCCCGCCGTGTTTGGACGCCTGGCGGAAGAAATCGACGCGCTCGCGGCCGCGGGCATTGCCTACGAAATTATTCCGGGCATCACTTCCGGCTCGGCTGCGGCCGCTTCGCTTGGCATTTCGCTCACCGACCGGCGCAGAAGTTCGCGCGTGGTATTCGTCAGCGGGCATTTGGCGCATGGCGCCGGGCCGCGCGAAAAAAACGACTGGGCCGATGCGGCTCGCGAAAGCACCACGCTTGTGATTTACATGCCGGGGCGGGACCTCGCGCCACTCGGCGGAGAATTGATGGCCGCGGGATTGTCGGCGGATATTCCGGCGGTGGTCGTCTCGCGCATTTCCACGCCACAACAGCGCCAGCAACATTCAACGCTCGGCGAGTTGGGCGCGCTTGCGGCGCTCGAGCCTCCCTCGATTGTGCTCGTCGGCCGCGCCGTCGCAAAAATTGTGCCGGGCGAAATCGCCGGAATCGATTCAGGTGCGGAAATCGGACGCGGCTGGGATTCCTACCTTGACTTACTTGTCGCCCAATCGCATCCGCAAACCGCTTTCGTCCCTCGCGCATTTCGTTTAACGCAAAAGATCTCCGCCTGAGTTTTTGGCGCCTCCGGCAGCCCGCGCATGAGCTCTCTCCTTCATCCCGCGTGCGTTGCATTCACTTCGTGTTAGATTCATCTCTATCCGGATCGCGGGAATTATTCGAGCGCGTCTCCGGCGGAGGGTTTCTCGCGGCATGCTGGATCGCAAACGATCGGCGATCTCTTGGATCGACGTCATCTGGTTGGCCTTTCTTGCCGGGCTGGCTTTGCTTCCGCCCGTTGACGAAATCCACAAGCAGATCATCCTCCTTGGATTCGGCGTCTTTCAGTTGCTCGAGGGACGCCTGGTTGCTTGGCTGCCCGGCCGCGGACGCAGCTACAGCGTAATCTTCAAGATTCTCCTGGCCACGCTGTTGCTTGATCACACCGGCACGATTGGCATTAACAGCAGCTACTATCCCATCTATTACGTTCCGGTGGTCACCGCGGCGATTTATTTTGGGCCGGTGGCCACGCTGCTGTGGACCTCGGCCGCCTCGCTGGCTTATTTGTCGTATCTGATCCCCGCGCTGCAGACCTACTCACTGAACGCGGAAGGCGCGGGAGAGCTTGCCATCCGCATCCTTTTCTTTTTTCTCGCGGCCATGTTGGTGAACCGTTTCGTAGTGGAAAACCGCCGCCAGGTCAAACGCTATCAGGATTTGTCTGAAACTCTCGAAGTTACCAACCGGGAATTGCAGCGCGTGGAGGCCGAAGCGCGGCGCTCGGAACGCCTGGCGGCCCTCGGCCAGCTTTCCGCCGGGCTGGCTCATGAAATTCGCAATCCACTGGGCGTGATCAAAGGCTCGGCGGAAATGCTGGCGCGGAAACTCGAGCAGGCGCAGCCGCTTGAAAGCGAGCTGGCCGGTTATATATTTTCCGAAGTTAACCGCCTGAATTCATTGATCGCGCGCTTCCTCGATTTCGCACGGCCCGCGCATCTTAATTTTCAATCGCAGCGTGTTTCCGAGGTCGTCGATCGCGCGCTCGATTTCGCCGCGCGTCAATTTCCTTCGGCGAAAGTGGCTGTGATTCGCCACTATGCCGAAAATCTTCCTTCCACACTCCTTGATGCGCAGCTTTGTGAGCAGGTGTTCATAAACTTGATCGTGAACGCGTATCAGGCGATGGAAGGAACGGAAGGCGAACTGCAAATCTCCATCGCGCCGGAGACTTCCGACGGAAAATCGGGAGTGGGAGTGCTGCTTGAGGATTCCGGTCCGGGCGTGCCTCCGGATTTGCGCGAACAGATATTCAATCCCTTCTTCACATCGAAAAAAGACGGCGTGGGATTGGGGCTTTCCATCGTGGCAAAAATCGTGGACGACCATCGAGGTTGGATTAAACTCGAAGATGGTTCCCGCGGCGCGCGCTTTCATGTGTTTCTGCCCGGCGCGCCGGACGGCAGGGAAAAATAAATTCTGGACGCGCTGCGAGGAACGCGCCGGGTTTTCTTATGAGTGAACGTAAATCTTCCATTCTGATTGTCGAGGACGAGTCCAAATTGCGCCGCCTGCTGGAATTGCAGCTCGGCGAAGAAGGGTTCCTGCCGCAATCCGCTGCGGATGCCGAGGAAGGTTTGCGGCTGCTGAATCGCGTCAAATACGATCTGGTGGTCAGCGATTTCAAATTGCCGGGAATGAGCGGACTCGAATTTCTCGGCGCGGCGAAACGCATCAACGGAGATTTGCCGTTCATCATCATGACCGCCTACGGGACGGTGGAATCGGCGGTGGAAGCGATGAAGGCGGGAGCCAGCGATTACGTCTTGAAACCGTTTTCGCTTGCGGAACTGGTCCTGGTGATTCGCAAGGAATTGGCCGCGCGCCATCTGGCGGAAGAAAATCGCACCCTGCGCGAAGCGCTTGGCGTGAAATATCAATTCGACAACATCGTAGGCGGCAGCGAAAAAATGCAGGCGGTGCTGGCGCTCATCGAGCGCGTGGCGCCCACCAATTCCACGGTTCTGCTGGGCGGCGAAAGCGGCGTAGGCAAGGATCTGATTGCCCGCGCCATCCACCAGCATTCCCATCGCGCTTCGGGACCCTTTGTGAAAATCAATAGCACCGCCATTCCCGAAACGCTGCTCGAAAGCGAACTTTTCGGCTACGAAAAGGGCGCCTTCTCCGGCGCCACGGCCAGCAAGCCCGGGAAATTCGAATTGGCCGACAAAGGCACGCTCTTCCTTGACGAAATCGGCGACATCCCTCCCGCCATTCAAGTGAAACTGCTGCGCGTGCTGCAAGAGCGCGAATTCGAGCGATTGGGCGGAACGAAAACCCTGAAGGTGGATGTGCGCTTGGTGGCTGCGACGAATCGCGACTTGCGGGCCGCGCTGGAAGAGGGAACATTCCGCGAAGACCTCTACTATCGCTTGAACGTCGTGGCCATCGATATTCCGCCGTTGCGCGATCACAAAGAAGATATTCCCGCGCTCGTGAAAATTTTCATCGAGCGCTATGCGCGCGAATCGCAAAAACCCGTCGCGGGAATCACTCCCGCCGCCGTGAAGCGGCTCATGGATTTTCACTGGCCGGGCAACGTTCGCGAGCTGCAAAACGTGATCGAACGCGCCGTGGCGCTTTCGACCGGTTCTACGCTCGACCTTGCGGACATTCAGCTCGATGTTCCCGCGCAACGCGCCGCGAATTCCGGTTCGCCCGCGACGCTGCCTGCCGGGATGACTCTTGATCAGTGGGAAGAGGAAGCGATTCGCGAAGCGCTGCGCGCGGCCAACGGAAACAAGAGCCTTGCGGCGCGCTCGCTGGGCCTTTCGCGCAACGCCTTGCGATACCGGCTCTCGAAAATGGGTGTTGCCGATCCACCCGAGACCGAAGCCTAAGCTCCCTGGCGGAGCAATCGCCGGATTTTTCGCACATTCAAGAAGTGGCTGAAAACCACCAGCACCGCACGATATCCACCAGCCCAGGACTGAAATCCCACTTTTAATCCATGTATAATTGTCTTCTAAGTGTATGTAAATACATTAGTTATTAGAATGACAGTGTCATCTTATCTTTGGCCCTGGCTCTGCAATAAAGCTAGGTGAGTTTGCGGTAACTCGAAGTTGGTTTGCAGGAGGTTGGGCCATGAAAAAAATTTGGATATTTCTGATGGCGGTAATTTTTCTGGCGGCAATGGCCGTCAGTTCCGTGAACGCGCAGGACCAACCCGCGCCGGACCAGCAGGCGCCAGACCAGCAGGCGCCAGACCAACAAGCGCCCGACACCTCCGCGCAGGATGCTTCGGCACAACCCGGTGTGGCGCGCATCAGCCAGATCGATGGCAGCGCATCCACGCAACGTGGCGATACGGGCGATTGGGTGGCGGCCACGGTGAATACGCCGGTGATGCCCGGCGACCGCGTTTCCACCGGCGCGAATTCCCGCGCCTCGGTGCAACTCGATTACGCCAATATTCTGCGCCTGGCGAACGACGCTTCGGCGAAGGTCGCCACGCTCAACCGCGGACAAATTCAAGTTCAAGTGGGCCAGGGACTGGTGACCTACAACGTGCTCAAGGGCAGCGAAGCCGCGGCTGAAATCGACACGCCGAACGTGGCGATTCATCCGCAAGGGGAAGGCGAATATCGCATCCTCGTGAACAACAACGCGGAGACTCAGGTCATCGTGCGCCGCGGCAGCGCGCAAATCACCACGCCGCAAGGCAGCACGAACGTGGGCGAAGGGCAAGCCATCACCATCGCCGGCACGGACACTCCGCAATATCAGGTTACCGATGCACCGGCCCTCGACTCTTGGGACAGTTTCAATTCCGATCGCAATCGTATGATCACCAACGCCTCAAGCTGGCATAACACCGATCGGTATTACACCGGTTCGGAAGATCTCGACCCCTACGGCACATGGAGTGAAGTTCCGGACTATGGCCGCGTCTGGGTGCCGGCGCAAAATCCTGGCTGGGCGCCGTATCGCAGCGGCCGCTGGGTGTATGAGCCTTATTACGGATGGACATGGGTTTCCTACGAGCCGTGGGGCTGGGCTCCTTACCATTACGGCCGCTGGTTCGTTTACGGCGGAAGCTGGGCATGGTGGCCTGGTCCCGTGGGCGTGTATCCGGGTTACTACCCGGTCTGGGCGCCCGCATACGTTTCATTCTTCGGATGGGGCCATGGCGGCTTAGGCGTCGGCGTGGGGTTCGGATTTGGCGGCGGCTGGGGCCATGTTGGCTGGCTGCCGATCGGACCATGTGATTGGTACCACCCGTGGTATGGGCGGTATGGCGGCCGCTTCAATTCAGTGAATTACACGAACATCCACAACACCACGATCATCAACAACTACCACAACGGATATGGTCCGCTGACGCGCGGAGGAGCGCATCCGTATTCAAATCTATCCGGACTGCACAACAATATGCGCATACGTTCAGGCTTCAGTTCGATGGACGCGAACCGTTTCGGCCGCGAAGCCGTTCCGGCCCGCCAACAAGCGTTCAACGAAGGCAACTTGCGCGGCGGCGGCATGTTGACCGGCAAGATGCCCATCGCGCCGACGCGGGCCAGTTATTCGCCCACGAGCCGCGCCGCGAATCCTTCGACCATTCGCAACGCTCCCGCGAAATTCTTCAGTTCGTCCCGCGCAAATGCGCCGGGATCGAGTGAAGCTTCGCGGTTTGGCGCAAACTCGTCGCAGCGATCGAGCAACTTCGCGCGTCCGGCAAACGGCGGGCGTTCCTTTGCGGCTCCGTCGAACCGCTCCGTGGCTTCCGAACCGCGCACGAATACCCGCGCGGGATGGAACAGCTTCGGATCCAATCGCCCGGCCAGCACGGGTTCGTCTTTCTCACGGACGCCTTCGCAGCAATCGAGCCATCTGCCCGCGCCCACCACGCGTTGGCACACATTCACGCCTCCGCAATCCCAGTCGGCGCGCGGCATGCAGCAGCCTTCGCAAACCAGCCGCTCGTTTGCTCCCGTGAATGGCGGAAATCAGCGGTCGTTCACGTCGCCTTCTTCGCGAAGCAACCAACCGGCGGCGAATAACGGAAGGGGATGGAACACCTTTACTCCGCCCTCCCGGAATGAGCAGCCGTCTCGGGGATTCTCCGCGCCGAATACTTCCTCGCGTTCGTTCCAAAACAACTATTCGCGCGGGAACAATTCGAACAACTACCGTCCGCCGCTCAACCTGCGGCAGCCGGTGATGTCGCCGCGAAACAACAATTCCGCGCCTCGCGGGAATTACGGCGGCAATAGCTATCGCCCGCCCAGCTCCAATTCGTACCGGGCACCGAGCGGCGGCAATAGCTATCGCCCGCCCAGCTCCAATTCGTACCGGGCGCCGAGCGGCGGCAATCGCGCGCCGAGCGGTGGCGGCTCTCATGCCCCAAGCGGCGGATCGCATGGCGGCGGAGGTGGCGGCTCCCATGGTGGAGGTCACCATCGCTGATCGTGGCTCTCCAATGTTCGGGCATGGTTTCAGGTGTCAACGAAACCCACGGTGCGGCAACCAGCCGGCCGTGGGTTTCGCGGTCTATACTCTCCGGACAGGAAATTTTCTCTGCATTCTGGAGTATGCTATGCACACAGAGACCCAGCCAATTCACCTGACGTATGCACAATTGGAAACTTATCGGCTACCCCTGGGGTTTCATGGTTGCAGGTGAACTGTCATGATGAAGGCGCACCCGATCGAGAGAACTCAACAAGCGTCCGAAGGCGAATCGAAATTTTCGATGAAATCTCTCGGAACCTACTTAGGAGGCACTCCCGTGAAAAAGATCGTTTGGCTCCTCCCTCTGCTCATCGCCGCAGCACTCTTCATGGGACTTTCCAATCCGGCCGCCGCGCAGGACGATCCTCCCTCGCGCGTCGCCCGGCTGAATTTCATGCAAGGTTCGGTCTCCTTTCAGCCTTCAGGGGAGCAGGATTGGGTGCAGGCCGACCCCAATCGTCCGCTGACCACCGGCGATAACCTGTGGGCGGACAAAGATTCGCGCGGGGAAGTGCATATCGGCAGCACTGCCATCCGCCTGTCCAGCGAAACGGGCATCTCGTTTCTGAATCTGGACGACCGCACCGTGCAATTGCAACTCGCGCAGGGAACCATCGAAGTGCACCTGCGCAACCACGAGCCGGGCAACGCCTTTGAAATCGACACTCCCAATCTCGCTCTCACTCTGGCCGCTTCCGGCGAATATCGCGTGCAGAGCGATCCCAACGGCAGCTCCACCGTCGTCGTGGTTCGCGAAGGCGCCGCGCAGGTGACCGGAGGAGGAGAATCCTACACGCTCGAGCCCGGGCAGCAATACACGTTTACCGGCACGGACCAACTTACCTATGACGCGCAAGGCGCGCCCGGTTTCGATGATTTCGAAGATTGGTGCCAGTCGCGCGATCAGCGCGAAAATAGTTCCGAATCCGCACGATATGTTTCGCGCGATGTGGATGGCTACTACGACCTGGATGATTACGGCACATGGCAATCCAATCCCGATTATGGCGAAGTTTGGGTTCCGCGCGGCGTCGCCGTGGGATGGGCTCCCTACCACATGGGCCACTGGGTGTGGATCGCGCCATGGGGCTGGACTTGGGTGGATGCGCAGCCGTGGGGCTTCGCTCCCTTCCACTATGGCCGCTGGGCCTTTATTGGATCTTACTGGGGATGGGTGCCGGGACCGATGGTGGTGCGTCCGGTCTACGCTCCGGCGTTGGTGGGATTCGTCGGTGGCGGTGGATTCGGGATGTCGGTGGCGTTTGGCGGCGGATTTTCGGGAGTGGCGTGGTTTCCGCTGGGCCCTCGTGACGTGTACATACCCGGATACCGCTGCAGCCCGCGCTACGTCCAGAATGTAAACATCACCAACACGCGGGTGGTGAATGTCACTCAGGTGACCAACGTTTACAACACCACGGTCATCAATCGCAATAACAACGTCACTCGCGTCAATTATACCTACGCGAACGATACCCGCGCGATCACCGCCGTCCCGCGCGAGACTTTCGTGAATGCCCGGCCGGTGTCAGCAGCCTCCGTGCACGTCACCACCGATCAACTTCGCACCGTTCGCCCGCTTGATACGGTGCCGCTTGCTCCCACTCGCACCAGCTATGTCTCGTCAACCGCGAAGCCCGTCAGTGCGCGGCCCGCGGTGCCCTTCACGCAACGGCCGGTGGTGGCCCGTCTGAATCCGGCGGCTTCGCTCAATCGCACGCGCCCGGCGGAAATCACGAATGACAGCAAGCCGTTCAGCAACGGCGCTACGGCGAATCGCGCGAACTCCCCGCAGGCTCCTGTGCGCGAAAATCAAATGGCGAGGCCCGTGGCTCCCAACTCAAATCAGCCACCCGCTCGTCCGAACACTGTCACTCCTCCGGCGCGTCAGGGCAACCAAAATCAGGTGCAGCCAACCAACAACAATCCGCCGGTCGATCGCAACAACGTGAACAATAACTACCGCCCCCCGGCGCGTCCCGGCAACCAAAATCAGGCGCAGCCAACCAACAACAATCCGCCGGTTAATCGCAACAACATGGACAATAACAATCGGCCTCCGGCGCAGCCACAATATCAGCAGCCTCCGGTGCGGTTTGCTCCTCCGGTGAAAGCCAAGGATGAAATGTATGACGTTCATCCGCCGCTAAATCAGCGACAGGCGCCCGCGCCCAAGCAGCAGGAGCGGCGCACGCAGCAGGCTCCGCGTCCTCCGGCGCATGAAGCGAAGCCCCCGCACAAGTAAATCTCGAAGCGGAGAAAACAAGTCATTTCAGGGCAGCCGCGGCGGGCGCCAAGCCTGCCGCGGCTTTTTTGCGTATGCGGTTCGGCTCGCCTGCATTCCATTTGAAATTCAAACCGCGCGGTTGGTGCAGGCTACGGCGTTGCAGGGGAGCTTGCCGGGCTTGCGGGCGCGGAACTCGCCGGTTCAACCGTTCCCGCGGATGATGGCGGGCGCGGCATCAGCGCCAGGTATGCTCGCCCAAAGGCCGATTGCTGCGTCCCGGCGGCAATCACCACGGCTTGCACCGTGTAGCGGCCCGGGGGAAGTTTCGCGAGCGGCAGGCTGATGCGGAACGAAGCTGTTCGCGTCTTCGGATCCACTTGCGCGGGAGCCAGCAGCGGGGTGGAATTGATTTGTACGCCGTCGCGAAAGAAAATCAGCCCGCCGCGCAGGTTCGCGGGATCGATGGCGTCGGCTTTGCTCGGAAAATACGCCTGGAAGAAAACGTAGAGCGTCTGGCCGCGGTTGAAATAGCGCGTCACGCTGGGAACGATTTTTTCGCCGCCCATTTCAAGCGGCGAATCGGCGATCCTGGCGCGCAGGCCTTGTCCCTTGGTTTCCACTTCCGAAGTTTTGGCCACGGGGACCAGTTGGCTCGAGAGCATCACCGAGCTCAGAGACACGCGCCCGGGCTGCGAAGCGGGGATGGCCAGATTTTCTTCGAAAGTCCCGATTTTGCCGGATTCATTTTCCCGCGCCACGAGCTTCAAGTGATAATTCCCGGGCGAAAGCACCACGCCGCCCTGATAAAGAAGATTCGCCTGGTGGACTTGCTTGAATTCCGCCGCATCCAGGTGCACCTGGATGGTGTCGCGCAAATTCGCCACCACCTGGCCCGAGCCGGTCGCGCGCACTTCGGCGGCAAAATCGAACGCCGCTTCGCGCTTGCCTTGCTTCTCCGCCCAGTGGAGAGCGCCGGATGAAATCTTGGCGGCGATGGGCACATATGTTTGCTGGTCGTTCAGGCGAAAGGCCAGCGTTTCCACGGCGATGGGAAGTTCGAGGATGGGGTCCGCGGAGTTCATGGCTTCGTCAAGTTGCTCCTGGCGGTCCTCTTTCTGAAAATGTTGGAAATCGCGCGGGGCGTAATATCCCTCGCGGTAATGCACGTGAACGCCTCGCGCGTTGACTTTGACGCGGATCGACCGCCAGCTTCCATCGCGCCTCACATCCGAACCCAGGTAGTAGCCCAGCAGGTAATATCCGTTGTTTTCCTTCTGTATTTCCGGAAACGCGTCGCTCAGATCGCCCAAATCGAAAAATGCTTTTCCGCCGGTGTCCGTGGAAAGCGTAGCCAATGTGTCGCGCGAATCCTCCCGCTGGTCAGTCTGGTGGAAGACGGAAGCTCCGGTAAACATGGAATTGCCGGCGGCGGCGTTGGTGGTCACATCGCCGCCCGGCGCGGTGGTGTAGAGGCCGCGCGCATCGATCGAATAGATGGAGACGTCCGCGCGGTTGGCGGCATCGGTCGCGGCGCGCAGAGCGGTGCGATTCTCTTCGCCGGTCTGCGTGATGCCTCCGGTAAATTCCACCAGCGCCTTGCGCCCGGGAATTTGCGCCAGCGTATTCACCAAACTCTCCACGGCGGCGAGTTTCTGGTCGGTATTGAAAACGTTGAATTCCGTTTCGTCCGCGGTGAACGCCGCGCCGGTATATTCCTGCACGTCGTATTCGCCGTTCTGCGCCGCGGCATAGAGCGGGGCGGCGAGCTGCGAAGCCGTTCCGGGAACGATTTGCGCCACCGACTTTTCGAGCGCCGCGCGGTCGTTGGTGAAATTCGCGAGGATGCCCAGGCGCACGCCAAACGTGACCACCGCCACCAGGTCCGCGTGGCCCAGTTGGGTTTTAAGGAATTTTTCCGCGGCATCGTGGGCGCGGATTAAATCGTCGGTCTGCATCGAAGTCAAATCGAAAAATAAAACGATCATGCGCCGGTCTTGCGCGGCCTCGGAAACCGCGCCGGCCGGCATCGCCGCGGGTCCTTCGTTGTCCACCGGAATGGTGACCGGCTCTGAACTGGTTTGCGGCGCGGTTTCCAGACTTTCGATATCGGAGTAGGAAAAGATCGAGATTTTCTGCGGCCGCCCGTTGTCCGTCAACGTGAATTGATCGGCGCGAAGATTTTTCACCGGCTTGCCGCTGCCGTCGGTCACTTCCACGTCAATGCGCACCATATCCGAAGTAGCCTGAATGGCCACGGGCGAAGTCTGCGAGGAAGCCTGCGGAGACGGATTCGCGGTCTGTTGCACCGGCACGGTAGTGGTCGATTGCTGCTGGGCCGCCACGGCGGCGGGGCTCAGGCAAAAGGCCGCGCTCAGGATGACCGCTAGGAATGTACTGGCTTGGTTTTCCATTAGTAGTTGAACCGAATCTGAAAATCCATGGAGCGCATGGAACCCGCGCTAGTCACGCGCCCGAACGAACTGGAACCGAGGGTGGTCGCCAGGCCGCTGAAACTCGGCGAATTGGTCACGTTTTGCACTTCCCATCGCGCGTCGATGCGGTGCCGCTGTTCCGGGCCAAATCGGAATGCCTTGGCCAGCGAAATGTTCCAGCTCAAATGGCACGGGCCTTCGATGGAATTGCGCTGCGCATCGCCATATTGCGCGGCAGATGGGGCGGTAAACGCCGCGGTATCGAAAAACGCCAGCGAGGACCCGCCGCATACACCAAGATTGGGATTGCCAACCTGATCCGGGCGTTCGGAAAAGTTGGCGCCGGTCCCGGAATTGTTCGCGGCCGTTCCGCCGAGCAGCGCCGTGACGGGAGTTCCGGTCTGCCAAGTCACCACATTCATCAGCCGCCAATCGCCCAGGGTGTGCTTCTTCCACCCGTAGGTGGCGAAGCGATGATGCTCTCCGAAGGGAATTTCGTACATCGAAAACACGCGAACCTGATGGCGCACATCGAAGGAAGAGAGCCCATATTGCGCCTCGTAATTTCCGTCCTGCTGCACCACCACCGGCGAGCTTCCCCCGATGGAGCTGGCATTATCGAGAGATTTTCCGAATGTGTATGTGCCCAGCAACAGCAGGCCCTTGGTGTAGTGATGCATCACGCGCACCTGCAAAGCGTTGTAGATGGAATTCGCGCCGGACTGGTCGTAATAGAAACTCGTGGCATAGGGAATCTGCAAATCCGTCTGGGTATTCAGCGGATTGGTGCCCAGAGGCGCGCGATTGGGTGCGCGCAACAAATCCAGATTCGTGCCTTTCGTTCCGGTGTAGGTCAGGTCCAGCAGCCAATTCTGCACGAAGGTGGTCTCCGTGCCGAGCGACCATATTTGCGCGTACCCATCTTTGTAAAAAGGGTCGACGCCGGCGGTGTTGGGAACCGTCAGTCCGCCCGCGGGAAATCCATTTTCGAGCGTAAGGAATTGCGGTCCGGAAGTCAGCAGATTCTGCGAGGTGGCAAACGGCGGCTGGTAAGCCAGATATTGCTGCGCGAGCGTGTCGTACGCCGAGACATTGTAAAAAATCGAATAGCCTCCGCGCAGGATGGTCTTGGGCTTGAAATTGAAAGGCTGCCAGGCAAATCCGATGCGCGGAGCCCAGTTGCCGAAATCTCCGTGAATCAGCGCGCGGGGATAAGCGCCCCGAAACAGCCCCGCGCCGTTCGGCTGCACCACGTCCACTTGCGTGGCATTGGCGTTCAAGTCGAGATTGGCGATGTGATTGTAAAGTTCCACGGGTGGCGTCACGGCTTCGTAGCGCAGTCCAGCTTCGAAGGTGAAACGCTTGGCCACCCGCCAATCGTCCTGGGCGTAGGCGATGAAGTCCCAGCTACGGAAGTAGATGTTCGGTCCGAATTGCGCTTTGGTGTTATAAGGTAGCCCCAGCAGAAAATCCGCGAAGTCGTTGCCGGTGCCGGGAACGGGATTGCCATTGGCATCGAGTTGGCTGGTCATGAGCCCGGTGAAAGTGAATTGACCGCGCGGCAAAGGATCCGCCTCGGTGTTCAATTGGATTCGCCGGACTTCGCCGCCGAATTTCAAGGTGTGTTTGGCGTGGGTCCAGGTCAGATTGTCTGAAAACCGCAGCGTCTGATTGCGCAGCAGAGAAGGTATCGGATCATTCAAGCCCGAAAAGCTGGTCAGCCCGATTCCTGGAATTCCGTAATTGATGGAGTCGGTGCTGACGCCGTTGATGCCCACGGCCCCGGCGATGTTGTTGACGTAAGAATTGTCGCTGAGGACTTTGGTGCGGTCGCGGCTCCAATTCACGTCGGTGACTTCCACCAGGTTGGGCGACCAGGTGTGCGACACGCCCAAGTCGAAATTTTGCCCCAGGCTCGATTGCGTTCCTCCGGTGTCCGAAAAATTGCCGAGTGTGCTGGAGCGCTGGGAGCTGAGGTTGTATCCCGCGTTCAAACCGAATTTCGCATTGATGGTGTGAATCAGGTGAAAATTCACGTGGTCGGAATTCAGCGGCGTGGTTCCTTGCAGCAGATAATTTTGCACGTTGCCGGAAAGATTCGGCAGCGGGATGTACGCAAGCAATTTCGTGGCGGCGGCGTCGAGTGGCACCGTCGCGGGAATCTGGCAGCCGTTGCCGAGCAAGGTGCGCGGGCCTGTCAAATTCGAATACGGATCGTAGAGTTGCACGCCCGTCAACCCGCAGAAATTTCCGCCGCGCTCATCCATCGTAGGCACAGTGGAAAACGTATTCACGCCGGTCTGCTCGATTTCATGTTGGTAATTGACGAATATGAAAGTGCGGTTGCTGCCGTCGTAAATATGCGGAATTTTCAGCGGCCCTCCCAGGTTTCCGCCCACGCGTTCGTCGTAATGCGCCACCTTGGGAGATTCCGCGCCGGTGATCGAATAGGGCCGAGCGTCCAGCGCCGAATTTTCATATCGATCATACAAACTGAAGCGCAAGCGGTTGGCATTTTGCCTGCCAAATCGTCCGCGTCCGCCACCGCCAAATGTGCGGCCTCCCTGCCCTCCGCCAGGTCCACCGCGTCTCGGGCCTCCCATGGATAATCCTTCGGTATCGCCTTGAACCACCAGTCCCTGTCCCACCGTTCCTTGCAGCAGGAACGAATCGGAACTGGCATTCGCGCCGGAATCTGCCGCGCCCGGACCCCCGCCGCTATTCTGTGCCGCCGTGGCGGAGCCGGCTTCATTCTGGTCGTCCGAGTTGTTTTCTTCATCCGTCAATCCGGCTTGTTGAAATCCGCCGCCGGACATTGCGAGCCGCGCGGCGTTCGGCGGCCCTGGAGGCATTTGGCCTCCTGCTTGCGCTCCCGCTCTTTGCCGCCATTCGCCGCCGCCGGCACCCGGCGCGAATCTCCGCGCACGCTCAGCGCCCGCATGAGTTCTTGGACTGGCTTCGAGTTCGGCGAGCGTGGCCACGCTGAGGGTGATGGTGAGCGGATGACCCGCGGGGATCGGAATTTCCGCATCGAGCGCAGCCGTGACGAATCCAAGCTGGGTCACTTCGATGTGATACTTCCCGGGAGCCACGCCAGGAAACTGAAATTTTCCGGATTCGTCCGTCCAGCTCAGCCACGATTTCTGGGTCTCGGCGTTGGTAAGCCGCACGCTCGCGCCCGGCACCCCCGCGCCTTGCGTTGTGCGCACGAAGCCTGCACTCAGATTTTGCGGCTGAGGTTCCGCCGCCATGCTGCCTGATGGCTGCTGCTGCGCAAGGGCAGCGCCCGCCAGGAGTGCGGTGAGGCACGCGAGGAGCGCAAGCATGCGTGTAAACCTCAAACGGCGCGGCATGGGGAGAGTGGACATAGCGTCAGGTTGGTATTCCCAGAATTTGACGGAAGAGTTCCGGATAAAGTTTCGAAAATTCCAATCGCATCGCACATCTCCGGATTCTGAATGGTTGCCGTACAATCGATCCGCGCGAGGATCGGGCAGGGAACTCGGTGGACGCGGTCTTCGCCGGCAATATTTTTTCGCGGCGCCCTACAACTCCGCCCCGTCATCTTGTACTATGACACATGGCCTCACGCATCCTGCGGCACCGCTTCAGGTTCCTCAAGCAGCGGCGGCGGTAGGCCGCACCCGCTCGCGCACCGATGATTGCCTTGCAAATCCGCGTGTGAAAACCGAAAGGAGCACTTGATGTCAGAAAAGGTGATTCATTCCCCGGCCATGAAGCGACTGGCGGTAATCGGCGCGGGGAAAATGGGCGGCATCCTGATTGAGGCATTCTTGAAGCACGGCCTGGTTTCCGCGGATAAAATTTCCGCTACCGTCGCTCACGCCGCGAGCGACCGTAAGCCGCTGGCCGGAGCGAAAGTGACGCCCGGCACCGACAATCGCGCCGCCGCGCGCGCCGCCGACGTGATTCTCCTCTGCGTGAAGCCGCAATCGGCCGGACAAGTGCTCGATGAAATTCAGCCCGAGCTGAACGATCACAAACTGGTGATCTCCATCGTGGCTTCGGTGCCCACCGACTACATCGAGCGGCGCATCGGCATGAAGATACCCGTGGTGCGCGCCATGCCCAACACTCCTTCCATGCTGGGCGCGGGCATCACCGCGATTTGCCGCGGGAAATTTGCTTCGGAATATCATATGGAATCCGCGCGCAAATTATTTGATTCCGTGGGAAAGACCGTGATGGTGGACGAAAAGCACATGGACGCCATCACCGGGCTTTCCGGCAGCGGCCCGGCGTTCATCTACATCATTCTCGAATCCCTGGCCGAAGGCGGCGTAAAGATGGGGCTCTCGCGCGAGCTGGCCACATTGCTGGCCGCGCAGACCACGCTGGGAGCCGCGAAGGTGGCGCTCGAAACCGGAAGCCATCCGGCGCTGCTGAAGGACATGGTCACCACCCCGGCGGGCTGCACCATCGACGGAATCCTCGAACTCGAGGAAGGGAAGCTGCGCGTCACGTTGATTAAGGCCGTGGTCAAAGCATCGCAGCGCGCGCACGAATTGCAATTCAACGACAAGGATTCATAAGAGCTGGGTGGCGCGGTTTTGCGGCTCGCAGCTGAAATCCCGGCGATGCCGGTTCGCTGAGAGTGTGCTGGGAAATCTTTGGCGGGAATGATTCGTGCGGACTCGGAGCGTCGTTGGGAAAAGCCGGACAGAATCCGAAATTATTTGTGCGAATCTTCGGGTGGGGAAGCAGGAGCGGCGGAAAACTGCCCCACCGCGTGAATTTCGACATTTACGGCGTTCTCCACGTGCAGGAAAAAATTGCTGGGATTCTTCATTCCCCACTGCACATACGGAATCACGAATTGTCCGGATACCGCGAAGCGTCCGCCTGCGGGAGGCTCCGCGGAAAGCTTCAATGTGAAGGGATGATCCCGCCCATGCATCCGGAAAATCCCCTCCACGTCCACCTGGGAATTTCCCGTCTGCGAAACGGATCCGCGCACCTGCTGCGGCAGAAAAATGATTTCAGGATATTTCACGCTCTCGATCACCTGCGTGTGCATTTTCGCGTCGCGCGCATCGATGCCCGTGTTTCCGCTGGCTGCATCGGCGATAATTTCGCCGCTGGCCGCGCCGGTTTTCGGGTCGAACCGAATCTCCCCACTTTTCAAGCGGAATGTGCCGTGGACGGTGTGCAGCGTCGCACCCAGCGTAAATTCAATTGTGGTTTGCGCGGGATCGAGGGTGTAAACCGATTCCTGAGATTGTGAAGGCGAGGCGGAAAGCGCT
The DNA here is from genome assembly GCA_963708285.1 of uncultured Acidobacteriota bacterium. GTDB lineage: Bacteria > Acidobacteriota > Terriglobia > Acidiferrales > UBA7541 > Palsa-295. The sequence continues at coordinate 105,703 of CAVPSF010000002.1, read as the reverse complement.
AATCCGCAGAAAATCAGCGCGGCATAGAAAATCAAGCGGCATTTTCGCCGGAATCTTACCAGCGCAACAGAACCAGCTCGGAACAAAATCCCGGGCCCATTGCCGCCAGAATGCTGAGCGAACCGGGTGCGGGGCGCCGGTTGTTGTAAACCTCTTCGAGCACCAGCAGAACCGAGGTCGAAGACAAGTTCCCGACTTTTTTCAAGCATTCCCATGAGGCGTTCAGATCCTTGGCCGTCAGGCCCAGCGCTTTCGCCGTGGATTCCAACACTTTGGGGCCGCCGGTATGCATCACCCAGCTTTTAATATCGCTGCGCTGAAGTCCTTGCTCCGCCAGGAATTCGTCCACGTCCTCGCCCAGATGCGCTTCGACGGTATCCGGCACTTGCGGTGACAATACGATGCGGAAGCCTTTTTCGGAGATGTCCCAGCCCATCACGCGTTCCGTATCGGGATAGAAAATGGATTTCGTGGCCAGAATTTCCGGGCCGTCCGATTCGCGCTCGGAACCAAAGACGATCGTAGCTGCCGCTCCATCGCCGAAGAGCAGCGCGGAAATCAAGTGCGCCATGGAAAGATCGTCGCGTTGCAGGGTCAGCGAGCAGAGTTCCACGGAGAGCAGCGCGGCGGCCTGGTCCGGATATCCTCGAACGTAATCCGCGGCGCGGGAAATCCCCGCCGCTCCAGCCACGCATCCCAGCCCGAAAATGGGAATGCGCTTGATGTTCGGGGAAAGCCCCATGCGGTTCACCAGGCGCGCATCAAGGGAAGGAGCGGCGATGCCGGTCACCGAGACCACGAAAATCGCGCTCAGGTCCCGCGGGCCAATCCCCGCCTTTTGCAGCGCAAGGCACAGTGATCTTTCTCCCAATTTCAGCGCGTGCTCGATCCAGGCGTTGTTGGCCTGCCCCCAGGTTTTGAAATTTTCATAAAACTCCATGGGTTCCACCAGGTACCGGCCCTTCACCTGCATGCTTTCGTCCAGCCGGTCGAGGATATCGGGATTGGAGAGTTGACGCCGCCAAACGTTCTTGAGCGCTTCGGTCAGCAATTCCTGCGGGTAATAATGTTCGGGGAAAGCGCTCGCAACTGCGGCGATCTTCATCGAGAGGGCTCCTGGATTGTGTCAAGCTTGCCGAAGGGATGTTACCGCGCGCCTGTCCCATCTCCCAAGGCGATTTGTAAAGTCTGTTAGTTTCAGCTAAGTAGGTATGCTTTGGCAAGAACGAAAGCAAAGGGAAGGAAAGAAAGGGGCAACCCGGGCGCCAGGCTAAGAAAATACTAATCCCGCCTGGCATGGCGCTTGCACTCTTGCTGTCCGGCGAAGCATGCGCTTCCTTGCGCCTTACGCCGTCGGATTTCCAGTGACTCAAACAGAATTGCAAATCCGCGTGACGCAACTCCTCGAGCAAAACGAGCACCGCGAAGCCGCGCAACTGCTCTCCGACGCCATTGCGGAACATGGGGAAAGCTGCACGTTATGGAACGATTGGGCGGTGGCGCAATGCGCCGCGGGTCGCTTCGACGACGCCGAACGCGCTTTCCGCCGTGCTCTGCAGGTCGATCCCGCCTATGCGCCGGCCATCGAAAACCTGGGCACGCTGCTTTGCAGCATGGGGAAAAAAAGAGAAGCTCTGCCGCTGCTCTTGCAGGCCCGGGACTTGGCGAGCGGCGCGCAGCGGGAAAATCTGGAAAAGCTCGCAGCCATGGGCGCCGCGGAAGATAATTCGAAAAAAATGTCGGCGGGCGGAGAAAATGGCTGACGTTGCGGGCTCCTCCCCGGCTTTGGCGCAGCCGCCCCGGAGCTCGACCGTTGCCGATTATGAAGACTGGTTCGCCTCCGTATTTCACCGCCGCGTGGCCGCTCCCGGTGTGCGCATCGCCGCCAGTTGGTCGGACGAAGACCCCTGGGGACAACGCGCGCATACCGCGCTGGTGCAAGTCGAGTGCGATTACGTGGTCACCTTGCTCGAAGAAATCCGCGACCGGAATATTCCCGGCAGCATCGCCGAATTCGGCATCTTCCAGGGATGGTGGATCAATTTTTTCTGGGAGCAGACTGAGAGGCTGAAGCTTTCGCGGCGCATCTACGGCTTCGACAGCTTTGAAGGGCTTTCGCAGCCCGATTCCGCGCGCGATCTTCGCTGCTGGGAAAAGGGACAGTACGCGTGCAGCTTCGAAACCGTGGCGCGAAACGTGTTTCTCTCCTCGCGGCCGCGCATCAACCTGGTGAAGGGATTTTTCGAAAAAAGCCTGCGCGGAGCGGACGCCTTGCTCGCCGACCAATTTTCATACGTGCGCATCGACTGCGATATCTACGAACCTGCGCGCGATTGCCTGCGCTATCTTTCCCATCGTCTTGCCGACGGCGCGATCCTGGTTTTCGACGACTGGCCGCACATGCTCGGCTACGGCGAGCAACTGGCGTTTGCAGAATGGCTGCCGTCGGTCCCGCACCTCGATTTTGAATTCCTGTTCTACAACACCATCGGCCACTTCTACCTGCGCGTGCACCATAAAAAATCCTAGTTCGACAGCCGCTCCATTCCCGGCTAAAATTGCAATTCCGCGCCCGTAGCTCAGCTGGATAGAGCATCTGCCTTCGAAGCAGAGGGTCGGGAGTTCGAATCTCTCCGGGCGCGCCACTTCAACTTCAAAAATCAAATGAGATAGGGGGCACCCTTCACGAGAGCTCGGGCTTTTTTTTGCCGATTCGCGCCCGATAATAATTGGCGCATGCTAGTTTGATTGTGACGCCCAAGCGGCGGCATACGCATCCATAACGAAGGATTCGACAGTCTTGACGTCAGGTTCCAGCGGCAGCGACGACGAGTTGAGTAGCGCGCTCAGCCGCACCTCCAATTGTGTGCACTCTGCCAGCACATCCGACAAATTGCTGCGCCCTTGGCGAACATCCATTAAGTTACTCCGGATCGGCTCCGGTATAGGCAACGTCAAGCGCCCGGACTCCAAAAACTCGACGCCCTGATAGCCAAGGCGCAGCATGTGCATGGCGTATTTTGTGTCAAACCCGAATTTTTCGACAAGCTCCTCGCGATTTATATTGAGTTGGCCCCGTTGCCCAACAAGGCGCTGTCGCTGCGCTTCCAGATATCCAAGGAAGCGTTTACCCGCCCATCTCGACGCAAATGCAGGCGCGAGCTCTTGGAGTTGCTCGCCGACCCGGGTCCGGATGACGATGGCATTATTGGGCAAGAACAACAACAACAGTACCGTCGGATTACCTCGCAACGCCAGGCGCGCCCATTTGCGCAGACTGTAAATGGTCAGATCGAGGTCGCCCGCTTGAGAGCGTGCCCCCGCATTCCCCTCACGTTCTGTGGCAGACCGATATACCCACTGCTCAAACTTGCCAAAACCGACGACATATCGGCGCGGTTCAAGGCACACGCCCATCTCATCCCGGTCGTCTGTGCCCGAAAGCATCAAACCGTGGACACTGGAGCCAACTAAACCGCGAAGGATAGTCGTTGGCTCAGCGATCAGGTCTAGGGGGAGATCATCGTTCATAGCAATAGCTGGACTCCTAGACATTGGTTGTCGTTCGACTCGCTTTTACTCAAACAAGCATGGGCTTAATGAAATTGAACCCTTCGCCTGCGGTAGTACAGCAGTGAAAGTAGCCATACCAGAAGCAACTCCGCTTCAAAAATTGCGCTGCCACGATAGCCAAAGTCTCCGTAATGGCGTATCGCCATCGGCAGTTTCACCGCCATCAGAAAGAGTGAAAGACCGAACATCACGTAAACCAGAGGAAGGGCAAAGGCTTTCTTTCGCAGAAGGCCGAAGGCCAAAGGAAGCCCTAGAATCCCCATTAGGAGTGCGATCGCAGTCACGTACCACAGCTCATGTGGTGGATTCACGAGTTCAGCCACCGTTCCTAGGATTGACAGCAGGGACCAAGGAATGAGCGCCACACCTTGGAAATATCCCCAGCGGTACGGCAGGGTTTTTGACTCCTCGGAAATGCGAGCGGCCATCCGCCCCAGAGCCCGAGCCTTGGTGTCTGCCTCTGGTGAGTTGTCCATCGTGACTCGCCGAATCTTAGCACGTCACAGCTAAATCCCGATTAGTTCAATAACCGGAGGCTTGGCCTTGGAATAGCAACAGGGCTACACGCTGGTGTCGTTCGATTGGTCGAAACGTGACACGGCTGCCGCCAATTCGCCGAGAAAAGTTCTAAGTCTGTCCCTTTGGGCGCGCCGCTCTTCGCGGGAACCAAATGATGATGAGAGTCCCGCATCCTCTGCCAATGGCGCAAAGGGATGCGGCACCGCAAACCGCAACAGCAACGACACGGCTCAAAAACCGACCAATATTACGATTGGCTGCCGCAGTGCTGGAACTCTTCCCAGTGATGCGCGAGGAGGTAAAAAGCTGCCTCGAAGAGGGTCACACGGAAGGGTAACCCGCCGGTTTGGAGCGAGATCGGCGCATCTCTTTGCCTTGCTTGGTCAGGAGTCAGGAGGCAACGGCGCGCGCGGGATTTACTTGGCGCTCAATTTCAGAGTCCTTTCCCGAACGCCGGGACACTTCCAAGTCGTAGAGATTCTGCAAATTGAGCCAAAACTCGGCGTTGGTGTGGAAGTATCGAGCCAGGCGCATGGCCGTCTCGGCGGTAATTCGACGGCGCTCATGCACAATTTCACCAATGCGTGTGGCGGGTACGTGCAGTTCGAGCGCGAGCTTGTTGACGCTCATGCCAAGCGGCTTCATGAAATCCTCACGCAGGATTTCACCGGGATGTACCGGCGGCATAAGAGTTGCGGTCTTCTTCATGTTTGCATCCCCCCGTGCTAGTGGTAGTCGACAATCTCCACGTCGTAGCAATGGCCACCGCGCCACCTAAAGCAGATGCGCCATTGATCATTGATGCGGATCGAGTGTTGCCCTTTCCGGTCTCCTCGCAAAGCCTCCAGTTGATTCCCCGGAGGTGAAGCCAGAACCCACAATTCTGTCGCGGCTTGGAGCTGGAGCAGCTTTCGCAGGGCGACGCGCTCGATGGCGGCAAAGCGCTTGCTGCGACGGTAGCGGAAAAGCTCCTCGGCTTCTTTCGAGGCAAAGGTTTGAATCACACGCCAAGAATACTATGTATCACGTTATACGTCAAGCGTATTATCGAATGGATCGTGCTGCGGAGTTTGCGCGATCTGAAACACACGAAAGTTCTGGAGGACAACTCGGAAATCGCTTCCCGGAGCGCGCCGGTATTCGCGGGAACCAAATGATGATGTGAGTCTCGCACCCTTTGCCAATCGCGCAAGAGGCTGCGTCACCCAACCTCCAAAAGCAAAACGACTCCAAGACAGATTAACTTCACTGTCAACAGCCGCAGTGGTAGGATTCGTCCCAGTGATGCGTTGTGAAAAACTGAGCCGCCTCGCAGATAGCCCAACAAAAGGGTGGCCCAACCGCCAGGCCGGAAGGGCAAAGAGAAAATTTCGATTCATTGATTGAGGGACAGCCAACCGATATGCGCGCCATGTTGAAGTCCATGGTTCTGATTGCACTCGCAGTGACGATCTTCAATATACCCGCGAATGCAGCGCAAGGCGTTGAAGATTCACCCGCAGGCCTCAAAAATCAAATCGAGCAAATTCTGACAGCGGCGAGAGACCAGGACTCTAAAAAGTTCGACGTCCTGGTGAGTGAGCTACAGATTCCCGACGACGCCAACTGGTTCAAAACCACTTTCGGCGCGGATCAGGCCCAAAAACTGAGACCAACGTACAAGAATTCGTGGGTGGAATACGAAGGCTACTTGATCGAGAGCTTTCAGGACCTGAAGGGGGAGAAAAAACCAGGCGTGGAGGTCCGAGCCCTTCCGGTAAAAGATGAAATCGCAAATGTGCGTCCAGTGATTGAGGACGCGATGGTCCCGATTCAACTCTACAACGTGGACGTCTCCACAAAGCATCGCGGTGTCTCGGCGCTTCCGGGAGTGTATGTGTATGTGGAGGGCAGCTTCCGCGTCATCAACTGGCGGACGCTTCGCGTGCTGCCGAATGTGAAGGGGCCGCGCATCCGAATCGGGGGAAATGTGGCGGTCGCCGGCCTCATTCACCGGGTAGCACCTGAATATCCGCAAGTTGCGATAGCGCAACAAATCGAGGGCATGGTGGTCCTGCACGTCATCATCGGGTATGACGGGGATGTAGAGGAAATGCATTATGTGAGCGGCCCCACAGAGCTTTTGAATAGCGCAGAAGATGCGGTGAGGCAGTGGCGCTACAAACCAACGCTACTTTCTGGCGACCCTGTGGAGGTGGACACGACGATTTCTATTGTATATCGGCTGGACCGCTAATCAGACATCGCCGGATGCACACTGCAACGTAACATCACTAGAGATCGGCAGTGTGGCGGACTGGCACGAAATTTCCGAGAAAAGTTCTGAAATCACCCTCTTAGGCAAACCACGTTTCGCGGGACTCGACCGATGATCAAAGCCGCGCACTCTATGCCAATGTCGCAGAGGTAGCGGTACCCCAACCCGCAACATGCAGACCGCGAATCGCTAAACCCGACCATTTGATGAACGAGGCCTCGCAATCAAAATAAAGCACACGAAAAGCAGCGCGACGCATATCCAGGCGAACCAATTTCCGAATCTTGCATAGAAAGTTCTGTCGTGGCGAACCGGAACATTGGCAACGGCCGTGGCAAAAACGGGACCGATCGTGTCGCGGTCCACCAGAACGCGGCCGCGATCGTCCGTTGCCGTAAGAATCCCGAATCTGGCCGAACGCGCAATGCTAAAACCGCTTTCGACGCCGCGAAGTATGGCCATGCTTCCATGCAGCCAGCCGTCATCAACGAAGTCCGATGCCGGCACGATCAGCAAAGCGACGCCATCGCCAGAGTATTGGCGGCTCAGGCGCGGGAAATCCAAGTCTTTGCAAATTTCCAAGCCCCACGTTCCGGATATGCCGGAGACCACAGCGCGCTTCGTGCCAGGGGTGAAGCGGTCTTCCCCGGGAGGAAGCAGATGGTGCTTGTCGTAGGTGGCCACCAGCTCTCCTTGCGGTGAATACAGCCGCTCCTGATTCCAAGAGGCCGAAGGAGCGATACGAGCGATGCCAACCTCAATGTACGCCCCGGTTTCTTTTGCGAGTTTCTCGAAGAAATCGTCGACTCCCGCCTCGGATGCGTCGTCAACCGGGCCAACAGTTTCAGGCAAAACGAACAACTGAATCCCCTGGCCCGCCAAAAGTCTTACGCGATCTGAGTAGTGCTGGAAGACTTGCTGGGCTTCGGCCGATGTGCCCGGGTTTACGTTTTCTGGTGCGTCGGAGGCGATCAAGGCAACCTTAATCGTCGGCGAATGGGGCGTCGACGCCAGCCGCCACGCGCCAAAGGCGAACACCGCCGCTATGAAAGCGAAACTGCCGATCAGCAACGGAACCTTTGCCGAGCGAGGAGCGGGGACGAGCAACGCAGCAACCGTTGCGGCAAAAAGAAAAATCGTGAAACTGATGCCCCCAATGCCCGTGACGGAAGCAATCTGCAGAATCGGAGGGAAATTCATTTGCGAATAGCTGATATTGCCAAACGTGCCGTGAATGGAGGCCTTGGCAATCGCAAATTCAACGCTGGCCCAGTAAGCGGGAAACACGAGTGCCGCTTGCCAAAGTTTTCCGCGCACAACTCCCATGCGAAACAGCAACGCTCCCGCGCCAAAGAGGCAAGCGCTGGCCACGAGAAACAATCCGACAATCCAAGTGGGCAACACCACCCGCAAGTAGCTCCACTCATTTAGGAAGCCAAGCGCGTAGGCCGCCGCCGCAACAAAAAACGCCTGCCTGGCCGTGAGGCGCGAAGCGGCCCAGAGCACTGGAATGGGGGCGAGCCAGGCGAGCGGCCAGAGCGGCGCAAGGCCGGTGCCGAGGAAAAACAAGGTTGCAGCAATGGCCAGGCAGGGCGCGGCCATGAAGGCGTTGTTAGGCTTTGAGTCCACGCAGAAATCTCCTTATCGAGCGATGTAGAAGTTTGCGAAATTCCTTTTCGGACATGGCGACGCGCCCGGCGCGGTACAACATGACGTAACCGTGTACGTGAGCCCAGAGCGCAAAGGCCACTTCCCAGACATCGTCTTTTTTGAGGAAGCCTCGCACCATTTCTGCCGCCAGCAGGTCGGCAACGGGATTCAGCGTGGGAGAACGCCGTGCCCGAAAATCTTCGGGGAATTGACGCGCTCCCGGACGAGGCCGGGAAAAAACGAAGTCGAAAATCCGCGGCTGGGCAAAAGCGTAATCCACGTAGCCTGCCATGACCGCAAGAAGACGCTCTTCGATGCCGCCTTTCAAGCGGTGCGCCTGCATGTAAGAGAGCAGCTTGGCAAATTCGCGGTCGGTGATGGTGTTGAGCAGAGCTTCCCGCGAAGGGAAGTGATGATAGATGGCCATGGGGGTGATACCCACGGCTTCGGCGACGCGGCGCATGGAGACAGCTTCGGGGCCTTCTTTTTCGAGAATGGCCAGAGCCACGCGAGCGATGCGATCGGCGGTGTTGTGGGTGCCCATGACCTATACAGCGTATACTATACGCTGTATAGGCGCAAGTAGAGTTTTCTTCCACAATCCTGGTCAGCCGGGTAGTGAAAAATTGACGCGTGTGTGCGGCACTTCCAATGGCGCAAAGGGCTGCGGCACCCCAAACTCCAGCAGTACTGACACGACCCAAAGACAGATCAACTTCACTGTCAACGGCCGCAGTGATAGGATTCGTCCCAGTGATGCGTTAAGAAGAACTAAGCTACTTCGAAGACGGGACAACAAAAGGGTGGCCCACCCGCCAACATATTTTCGACGACTTCCGAAGCTGCCCTTTGCTTGTTTCAAACTCGAATCTAGGACAGTTTCAGGAAGCAATCCAGCTTTCGCTTGTGCGATTGGGGATATCAATCAGGAGTTACAGGATAAGCGAAAGCATCTCCCATAACTGATTGCTGTCTTGTGCCGTGCAGTGCGAAAATGGTTCCGTGCAACGCATTGGATTTCTCGGAGAGGTCGTTTCTGCAATCATCCAGTGGGCTCTGATTTTGGTGGTTGCAGTTTTGCCCATCGTCCTCAACGTCGATGCGGTACGTCGTTTGAGGCGGTCAGCTGTTGTTGGTAGTAGGTTTTCTTGGCGGCGACGAGCCGCTTATGTTGGGGCTGCCAGCAATGTTTTCGTTTACGCTCTTCCGGTTACGCTTCTCATTCACAATGTTATCGTGAATGCCCCCTGGGACTGGGATCCGTTTCAAGATGCTATGGTTGCCTTGACTTTGCTTTCGATAGTGCTCGCCATCGTCGGGCCTAAGAATGTCCGTCCTCAGTTAATAATCGGCGTCTTGCTACCATTTTTCTTTTGGCTACTTGTCTTGCCGAGAGGGATTCTCTGAAACATGGATTTCGTCACTCCGTTCGGCGGCGGTTCGGAGGGTGTCACGACACTTCTGATCGATTTGACACGGACAAGAGCCTACTGGATGCTGAATAAGCACAAGAGTTCGGAAATCGTCGCCTAGGGCGCGCCACTTTTCGCGGGCTCCATCTGTTCTTGAGGGTCACGCACCAATTTCCAATGGTGCAAAGGGCTGCGACGCGGACAAGTGCGAAAGTTTCGCCTGTGCGAAGGCTTCACGCCGCTGATGTGGAAAGCGCTGTCCGCAGCCTACCAGCTCCCGGGTGCGTCGAGGTTATTCAGCCAGTTCTCGATGAATTTCACGATTCCGTCTTCGCTGATCCGAACCAGTTGTTTTCCTTTTTCCTCGGACGCTTCGCTGACGTGCCCCGAATACCCGGGCCAGTCCTTTGCCGTGGATTTCTGCAGAAAATATGGCGGCCCGCCGGAGAGGTCGGGCGGTTCGGGAAGATCGCGGGATTTTTCCAGATGAACCAGGTCCGGGCGGAAGGCTGCCACGGCGGAAGTCTCAAGCGGCCCGCCATGGCCGTGGCCTCCGTTGCCCTGATGAAACATCCCCAGCTTCTTCATCATTTCGCCGGGAAGAAATTCCCACCAATTCACAAACTGGATCGCCGAATCCTTCACCTCATCGGCCACCTGAGAAGTGGCTCCGCGGCCCGGCCCGATGTTGCCGTCGTGTCCATTGAGGACGAAAATTTTCCGGAATCCGATGTGCAGAATATTCCGCAAAACATCCGCGATGTACATGGTCATCACTTCCGGGCGCACCGAAATCGTGCCCTGGAAATGCGCGGTCTGCGCCGGGCATTGCGTGAACTTGATGGTGGGAAACAGCAGCCCGTTCACCCGCGCCGCCACGTTTTCCGCGACTCCGGAAATGATGATGGAGTCCACTCCCAGCGGATTGTGGGCCCCGTGAAATTCCAGGCTGCCCAGCGGCAGAATCGCCAGCGGATGGCTGGCCACCACATCGGCTATTTCGAAGCCGACGGTTTCCTCGAAACGTTTCGGCTTCGGAGCATGATCATCGCCGGAGGCGTCCCGCATTACTGCTCCGGGGATTCCCGGTAGCGCCAATCCCGCCAACAACATATTCCTTCTCGTGATCTGTGACACGTGTCCCCCTCGCAAAACCGCTCGGAGAATAGCCCACGGTCTTGCGAATTGTCCACGCTGATTTTCGCGAATCTTCCGAGTGTCGGTCTCACGTCCCGAACCCGGCGAGGGGGCTCTCATGCCGAAACGTTTCAATATATGAGCAGCGTAAGCCCGACGATTTGGTACGAAGCCCACCTCCTGGTGTCGAGCTTGAATTCCATGCTGGGTGTGCATGGAAAGCATCAGCCTGTCACACTCTTCAGCAGTTCGTATCCAAGAGTTGGCAACCCGCCGAGCATGGTTTATAAACGAATTGATTAATTATAAAATAGCTGTAGTCCGCTAATTGAAATTGATGGGAAGGCCGAGACTAATGCGTGCATTCGTTATCGCCCTAATAATTGCGACTATTCCGCTCTGTCCGTGTGGCTTGCGCGCCCAGCAGATTCCACCAACGGCTCGCGAAGTCAACGCATTCGTGGAACGTGCCCATTCAGAGAGATATGTGGGAACGGAGATTCGTGTCCCAGACCGAATTTTCAATGACCTGGCGGCAGGAGCTGATTCTGATATGCCGTATTGCAACCCTGAAGACCGAAAGGATTTGGAGGGTCATCAAATCTTTGTCGGATCCAAAGTGACGGACATTTTGGCGATTCAGGGTCGTACTGGGTGCTTTTGTAGCCCGACCGGAAATTGCGACTTTTGGATATACGCGCACAAGGGTGGAAAATATTGGGTAATCCTGGAGACAGGGTCTGTCCAAATGTTTGGATTCATGAAATCAAGGACGCGCGGTTTCCCGGATTTAGTTGCCTGGTCTCACGGAACAGCTACGGAGACCGGCGGGCGATTATTCCGGTTTAACGGCAAGCGGTATGAATCCACTGGGGAATGGGACGAGGACTACGAGTATCTCGGCGACAACGGCCAAATTGTGATGCCCGCCAAGCCGCGCATCACTTCATATTTCACAAGCGAAGATGACCTTCCTAAAGAACCGAAGCCGTGAGAACTGAGGAATCCAAGCTGCGGCGATGCCGGCAAGGAGTGGCCGAAAAAAGATCGTGAATCCAATTTGAGCCCGCCGCTGGTTTCATGCTTTACACCAACCACCTCACGGCAGTAGCTTTCCCTCGGCATATAGCCTTTGCCAAAAAAAGGGGGCAATCGTGAAAAGTCTAAAACTCGAAGAATGGCTGCGCTACGGCTTTTCTGGAGGACTTCTTCTAGTAGTGCTTCTACTCACGCACCCCAACTGGAAAGATGGGCTAGTAAGAGCCAACGGCATAGGGGGGACAGCGAATTTGTTAGGTGTGATCCTTCTCGCGGGCAGTTTGATATATGCCTTGCACCGAGCGGTAGCGTATCGTGCGATGTTCACATTAGCGATCTTCACCCTGGCCTGTTTTCGGGTCTACGAGTGGGATAGCAAAATCTTCTTTCCAGTTGTTCCTTCGAAAGTTGAGTTGAAGATTGATAGGTGGCGGTTGGCTTTGCGTCAAGCGAAGAACCCCCTCGATTCGTTTATTGCCGAGTGGGGCGCTCAGGTTCACTTCTTGTATTGCTCCGTCTGGGCTATTCTCCTCGGAATCACGCTCGCCTCGCTCTTCCCAAACCGCCAGAGTGCCGTTTCCAATTGGACTTATTTCTGGACCTCTCTCGTACTAGCATTCGGAGCCTTCTGGCATCACCTCCGGTTGCTCTCGTGGATAAACGCAAGTTTGGATGAGTCCGTTTTCCCCGCCTTTCTTGGGCACGAGAGTCATTCTATGGATGCAAGCGAAAAAGACATGTAATCGTGCTGGAACTGGTCCGATGACTGTCAAGCAATCTCGCAAACGATTGGCAAATCCGCGGGCGACACGCGCGCGACGCGCGGCATCTAACGCAAACTGCAAGGGGATTCGGGGTGATGCGCCTTGGCGAACATGCCGGGCGATTTCCGGATGCCATTTTCATAAACATCTGACAAGATTTTTACTCAGTCGTATTCATAAAATTCATGCGGGAGCGGATCGGGCATGGAAAACGATGAAGTTCAAGGGGGCCTTTTGCGGCCATTCATATTTTCTGCACTGTTGATCGTCATTTTCGGCATTGTTCTCGTTGCCAGCGCCGCGCGAGCCGATTCGGCGGCATTCGATTTGGTGGGGCCGCGCGTGGAAATGACGGTAACGCGCGACGGCAAGACGCTGCCCATTTCCAGCGTTTCGCGTTTCCATCCGGGCGACCGCCTCTGGATTCACACCGACTTCCCCAGCAATCAATCCGTGCACTTTCTTCTGGTGGTGGCGTTTCTGCAGGGCCCCACAAATCCCCCGCAGGCAAAGTGGTTCACGCGCGTCGAAACGTGGACCAGGCAGGCGCGCGAGGAAGGCAGCGTGGTGACCGTGCCGCAGGATGCGCAACAGGCCCTGTTGTTTCTCGCTCCGGAAACCGGCGGCGATTTCAGCACGCTTTCTGCGACCGTGCGCGCAAGGCCCGGGGTATTCGTGCGCGCTTCGCAGGATTTGAATCAAGCCAGCCTGGACCGCACGCGCGTCGACACATATCTGCGCGCGATTCAAGACTCATCGAACACCGATCCGGACGATTTGCATAAGCGCACGCTGCAACTGGCCAAATCTTTGCGCCTGAAAATCGACGAGGATTGCTTCGACAAGCCCGCCGAGGAGCAAACTTCCTGCCTGACGCGGAACACCGAACAAATGGTGCTGGACGACGGGCACAACCAGTCGCTCGTGGCCGCGCTTACCTCCGGGCCTTCCTCCGATTTGATTGGCGCGGTGAGCGCTATGCCCGGCGCCGGAGGTGGATTTTACAGTCCCTATGTCGGTTCGGTGATGGATCTGGCGCGTTTGCTCAGCAATCTGCACACCGCCGAGTATCAATATATTCCGGCGCTGACTTTGCCGAAAAAGGACCAGCTCAACCTGCGCCTCAATGCGCCGCCGTCGTTTCGCAACCCGAAATCAGTGCTGGTGGTAGGATTGCCGCCGGTTGCTCCGGCGCAACTTCCTCCTTTGCGGCCGTCGAACCCCAAACAGATTTTCTGCCTGCAAAAATCTCCGCTGGTTCTGCCGGTGGAAGGCGCGCCGCTGGTGTATTCCACAGGGATCGCGCATGACTTCGCGCTGCGGCTGAAGGGGAAAGACGGCAGCGACATCGAATTGCCCGCGATGCCCGATGCCGCGCGCGGCGGATTTGTGATTGACGCGCACGCGCTGAAGCAGAACGAACTGAACGCGCAAATAACCGGAACGCTTCACGGCTTCTGGGGGTTTCGCGCTTACGACGGCCCCGCCTTTCAATTGCGCAGCGCGCAGCCGGACATTTGGAAGATTCCCTCTGCCGACGCCAGCGCGCTGATCGTGGGCCGCGAGGATACCATTCACTTGACGGGCGGCTGCATCTGGTGCGTGAAGCAGGTGACGGCGCTGGACGAAAAGGGAACCGACATGAAAGCCACATGGAAAGTCGAGGAGCCCGATAAATTGCAAGTGCAAATCCCGCTGAAGGATGAGCCGGCGGGCGGTGTGACTTTGCAGGTGGATCAGTACGGAATGGCGAAGCCAGATGGCGTCACGCTGCATGCCTATGCGGAGGAAGCGCGTTTGGATGGGTTCACCTTCCACGCGGGCGACTCCCAAGGAGTGTTGACCGGAACGCGGCTCGACGAAGTGGAAAAAGCCGAGCTGAATAAAATTTCGTTTGCGCCCGCAAAATTGTCGCGCGAAAAACAGGAAGACACGCTTGACCTTGTGCCCTCCAGCCCCGCGGCAATCGCCAAATGGCAGCCGGGGGAAAAGCTGGCGCTGCACGCGGTGTTGAAGGACGGGCGCACCCTCGATTTGCAAACCGCTGTCGAGCCGCCGCGCCCGAAAGTCGCGCTGGTCAGCAAGAGCGTGCAACCCGGCGCCGCGCCGTTTTCCGTGCGCCTGGAAAACAACGGCGAACTTCCGCAGAACGGGCGGCTGACGTTTTTCGTGAAGTCCGAAGTGCCCGGCAAATTTCTTCGAACGGAGAAAATCGAAGTTGCCACCGCGGATGCGTCCTTTGATTTCATGCTCAGCGTTGCCGACGGCAACCTGGTCCGCCAGGATTCGCAAAGCGTGCTGGCCACTTTCGATCCGCTGAAGAATTTCGGACCCTCCGCGTTTGGCCCGCTTCAATTCCGCGCCGTGGACGAAACCGGCTCGTCGGGAGATTGGCAACCGCTGGCCAACCTGGTGCGCATTCCGGTCCTGAAGGATGTCCAATGCCCGGACGCCGCGGACAAGCAATGCACGCTGCGCGGCTCGAATTTGTTTTTGCTCGATTCGGTGGCCGCCGATCCGCAGTTCAAGGACATGGTAGCGGTCCCGGCGGGTTATGCGGATGCGACGCTGAACGTCCCACGTCCCAACGGTACGCTGCTGTACATTAAACTGCGCGACGATCCCGCGACGGTTGATTCCGTGGCCTTGCCGGTGCTGCCCATTCCCGACGGGCAATGATCGCGGCCGCGCCACTGGCCGGAAGCTCGCAAATTCCCATTCCAGTTGACATCCCACAAGAGTTGCGGCATCTTTATGTGGCTACGCCACAGGAGAGCCCATGCCCGAACCTCGCTCCGAAATCCTGCAAGGCACGCTGGACTTGATGGTCCTGAAAACTCTCAAATCCCTGGGCCCGCTGCATGGCTACGGCATCGCCCGGCGCATCGAGCAGATCAGCGATCATTTCCTGCAACTCAATCAAGGCACGATTTATGCTTCGCTCGTGCGTTTGCAGCAACGCGGATGGATTTCCGCGGCCTGGGGCACTTCGGAAAACAATCGCAAGGCCAAGTTCTATTCGCTTACGAAATCCGGCCGCAAACAACTCCTTGCCGAAGAAGCGAATTGGGAGCGGATTTCCGCAGTGATTGGTCGCGTCCTGCGGGTAACCGAGCGGGGATAACGAAATGTTTTCGTGGATCCGCGCATTCATTTCGCGAACGCGTACCTGGCTTTCACCGGGCCCGGCGGAAGACGATTTCGCAGCCGAACTCGAGTCCCACCTGGAGATGCTCACCGAGGAAAATCTTCAAAAAGGGATGCCCGCGGAACAAGCCCGGCGCCATGCCCGCAGAACAAGCCCGACGCCAGGCGCGCAACATTCTGGCCGTGGCGGAAATTTCCCTGGCCATGGTCCTGCTGCTGGCCGCCACGGGCATCTTCGGCGTGATTTCCTATTCCGTTTCGTGCCGCACGAATGAGATCGGGATTCGCGCCGCCCTGGGAGCTTCGCGCGGCGCAATCCTGCGGCTGATTCTACGTGAAACGATGCTGCTCGCCTTGGCTGGCCTGGCGCTGGGATTTCCTTGCGCGCTCATTGTGTCGCACCTCATTGCACATCTGCTTTTCGGGGTTTCAGCAAACGATCCCGCGACACTGGTCGCCGTGGCGATCATCCTCTCCGCCGTTGCCGCCCTCGCCGGATTTATTCCCGCCCGCCGCGCCATGCAAGTGAACCCCACAGTCGCGCTGCGCCACGAATAGAACAAAATCGCGGGTCCAGGGATGCACCCCCAGCAGCAGCATTGCAATGTGCGCACGGGCCACTACGAAGGGAGTGAACGGGCTGGCGGGACGAATGGAACGCCTCCGCGCCCCAAATCTCGTTCATAAGATTTTCCACATCCTTATTGACTCCGTGCCCATTTCCGTGATAAATGCGCATACATCATGCGCATATCGCGCTGTTTCATCTCTTTTCCCGCGCTGCTCCCTCGGAGCTCCGGCAAAAGAGAAATGGGGGAAAATTATGATGCGGGGTAATCTCCAATCGCTGAAAATTTGCGGCCTGTTCTTGTTTCTATTGGCCTGGGCGCAATGCGCCGGAGCCCAAGCCACCACGGGCTCCATTTATGGCCAGATTTTGGATCCGGCTAAAGCCGCGGTGGTGGGCGCGAAGGTGGTTGCCACGGACCAGAGCACGGGCGTCGCGTATACTTCGCAGTCCGATAGCCAGGGAAATTTCGTGGTCCTGAATATCCCTCCCGCCACGTACACGCTATCCGTTGCCAAAACAGGATTTGAGACAGCCACCATCAAGGACGTCCTACTGGCGGTGGACCAGAAGCAGCTCTTGAATTTCGATTTGACCATCGGATCGATGTCGGAGACGGTGACCGTTTCCTCCGCTCCCACCATGCTGCAGACTGAAAGCGGGGCCACCGGAGAAGTAATCCAATCGCAGGACATCCTCAATTTACCGCTGCTGGGCAGCCCCAATCGCGATTTCTATTCGCTGGCGGGCCTCACCGCGGGAGTTCTACCGGCAACCGGGAACACCAATTCCTTCAATTTTGCAGTGAACGGCCAGCGCGAGTATTCCAATTCGGTGCTGGTGGACGGTGTGGAAACCACCACCAACCGCACTCAGGACATCACCTTGACGCCCAGTGTGGATGCCGTGCAGGAATTCAAAGTGTTGACGTCCGCTTATTCCGCGCAGTATGGGCGAGCGGCCGGGGGTGTCATCTCCGTGGACACAAAGTCCGGGTCCAACGGGTTTCACGGGGACGCCTACATTTTCAATCGCCCGAATTTCGCCGATGCGGACCAATATTCGTTCGGTGCGCCGGGCAAGGGTTCGGAGCTGAAACAAAACAACTATGGCGGGACGCTGGGCGGGCCGATCAAAAAGAACAAGTCATTCTTCTTCGCTTCCTATGAGCAATATCGCAAGTCCGATCCTTACGTGTCGATCAATTCCGTGCCTCCCGTGAACCAAATCCAATTCATGCCGAATGGCGACATCAATTTTTCCAACATGCTGGACCCTGGATCGCCCGCGAACCCCACCTCCAGCAATCCCGCGATTTTTATCAAACTTTTCGATCCCAACGTTTCGGCCGCTTGTTTTGGGGGATGCGCCACGGCCTTCGCCAATGACACGATACCCGCCAATCGCGTCAGCAAGGCGGGACTCAACACCCTCTTGAATTTCTTTCCCACGCCCAACCTCACCGGAGTGGACAACGGGTGGTATCGAAACTTTCAGGGAGATTCTCCGACGAAAACCACCGGAAGGAATGCGGACGGCAGGTTTGACCAGAACATTTCAAGCAACGATCGTTTGTCGGTCATCTATCACTATAACGACACCAGCATTTTCGACTCCTCGCCGTTTGTTGGCGCAACGGTGGTCCCCAACGGCGCGGACAACGATTTCGGGAACGACGAATATGTCCGGTCCCAGGGCATTTCCGTCGCCGAAACGCATCTCTTCAGCGACCGTTTCATCAATGACTTCCGCTTCGGGTACACGCGTTACACGCAAGTGCAAACCAGCCTGATGAATGGAAATGATTACTCCACAAAATACGGCGTAGGGAATATTGCCGTGCCAGGATATCCGGCCACGGACGCTTATCCTTACATCGAATTGGGGGCCGGATATTTCACGGGAGGTTCGACGTACAAGCCGTTTCACATTGCCGACCGCAACTACCAGTTCGAGGACAATTTGATCGTCAGCGGATTGGGCCGCCATGAGGTCCATTTCGGCGGCGACTTCCGGCTATTGAATTCCCATCCCAATTTCTCGCTCTTTCCCACGGGTTTTCAATACTATTGCAGTTTCTATTGCGCGCTGACCGGGGATCCTACTTTTGGCTATTTCAATCCTAATGCATTTTACGGCAACGGCGGAACGGACATCGCGGACTTGCTGCTCGGTTTACCCTTCGACACTTATATCGGCTTGCAACTGACCAACCCGCACACCAAGACCTGGGAGATGGCCTACTACGTGGAAGACACCTTCAAGGTGAGTCCCAAATTCACGCTCACCTACGGAATCCGCTACGAATTCCAGGCTCCTTACACCGAAGCGAACAACAACGAATCCAACTACAACGTCGCAACCGACAGCTTCCTGCTGGCCGGGCGCGGCTCCAATCCGGCCGGACTCATGAATAGCCGGTGGAACGATTTTGCTCCGCGCATCGGACTGGCCTATCAATTGAATTCCAAGACGGTGATCCGCGGCGGCTACGGTCTCTTCTATTCGCCGGAAAATGACGGCCGCGAGGATTTCCTGACAAAGAACTATCCCTTTGCGGACCAGGCCGCTTATTTCGATTCCGTCTACAACGGCTTGCCGTTTCCCTACATCCTTGACAATGGAATTCCGCGCAATACCACCATCAATATTCCCGCCGGAGCGTCCAGCATTCCTACCTCTTCCATTGCCAACGGCAACCTGGAAACCACCTACTATGTGGATCCCAATATGAGGACGGGATACTCGCAGCTCTATAACGTCACACTGCAGAGAGCCCTGGGGACATCCTTCACCGTCGAAGCTGGCTACGTGGGATCGGTGAGCCATGATTTGTCCTACGAGATCGGGAACATCAATTCTGCCACTCCGCCGGTCACGCCGAATCTCGGAATCATTCAGGAATTGAAGACCGCGGGATGGGGCGCGTACAATTCGTTTCAACTGAAAGCGACCAAGCGGGCTTCGAAGAATTTGAGTTTTCTTGCGGCCTACACTTACGGCCACAACCTCGACAACGGTCCTTCGCCTTTTAACTTGGTGGGCGGCTACAACACTCCGCAAAATCCTTTCGACCTGCAGGCCGAGGTCGCTTCCGCGGATGATGACGTTCGCCACGCCTTCAATCTGAGCGGCCTCTACCGCTTGCCCATCGGCCAGGGACAGAGGTTCTTCTCGAATTGGGGCGCGACGCCGGAATTCTTGTTTGGAGGCTGGCAGATCAACGGCATTTTTGTCGGTCGCTCAGGAACCCCCATCAACATCGTCCGCGACGGGAGCAACGCGGTATGTTCCGGAGCGCGCCCGAACCTTGTGGGTGATCCCAATCTGCCTGCGGGCCAGAGGAACTATTTGGAATGGTTTAACAAGAGCGCATTCTCAGCGATCGGTCTATCCGGGACCTGTCAGCCTGGGAATGCGGGGCGGAACCTGGTGACCGGCCCGCGCTTTTTCAATACCGACTTTTCGGTCTTCAAGGAATTCGGATTCAAGGAAAGGTACACGGTGCAAACGAGGGTTGAGACTTTCAACCTCTTTAATCATCCGAATTTCGGAGGGCCGGGAACGGACCTCAGCCAGGGTGGCTCGTTCGGGTATATTTCAACCATCAACGGCAATATGCGCATCATGCAATTCGCCGTCAAATTTCTTTTCTAAAAACAGTGAATAGCAGGCGCCCCGGGACTGAGATCGCATACCAGCCGGCGAGACACAGAATTTGTCTGCCAAACTGGGGCGGAGCCGACTATTATTTGCACATCAAGAATTGGAACCGCGAAACGGAAAGCGATCTCCACAGTGCTGACGAGCGAAAAAACACTCCAGTCCTCGCCCCGGTTGTAACCAACTCCGGGACGGGAATATCGCAGAGCCGTAGTTTCTGCCCGCCGTTTTTCTGGCAGGCACGAGGGCCGGCGGAGAGGAAACTATGACCTGGACAATGGCGACCGTGACCACCGCGCCGCATTTGGTGCGGTTGTCTCCGGTGGACGTCGTCATTTTGATTCTTTACTTCGCGCTGGTGCTGGCCATCGGCTTGTACCTGCGCAAGCGCGCCAATACCGGAGAAGATTTTTTCCTTGCCGGCCGGGAAATGTCCGCGTGGATCGCCGGTCTGAGCTTTTTATCGGCGAACCTGGGCGCTTTGGAGTTGATGGGCTGGGCGGCGGCGGCCTATCAGTACGGCATTCTGGCTACCCATTGGTATTGGATCGGCGCCATTCCGGCGATGTTGTTTCTGGCGCTGGTGATGATGCCGTTCTACTACATTTCCAAGACGCACTCCGTTCCGGGTTATCTGAAGTTGCGCTTTGGCGAATCCAGCCGGGTGCTGGCCGCGGTTTCCTTTGCGTTTATGACCGTGCTGATGTCCGGCATCAACATGTACTCGATGGCGTTGGTCATGAAGGTGGTGCTGGGATGGGACATCCATTTCAGCATCTGGGTATCCGCGATCACCGTGGCGGTGTATGTGGCCCTCGGGGGACTGCGGTCGGCCATCTTCAATGAAGTGCTGCAATTCATTTTGATTTGGGCTGGCGCGCTGCTGATTCCTATCCTGGGACTGGTGGAAGTGGGCGGGTGGAGAGCGCTGCAAGCCCGCGTGGCGCACAACGCTTCGCGCGAGTACATGCACCTTTGGCGCAACCTGGGGTCCTTCAACAACAACCCGATGGGCATTCACTGGACGGGAATCGTATTCGGGTTGGGCTTCGTGATTTCCTTCGGGTATTGGACCACCGATTTTCTGGTGGTGCAGCGCGTGCTGGCAGCCAAGGATTTGCGCTCCGCAAAATTGGCGCCGATTATCGGCGCGGCATTCAAGATGTTCGTTCCATTCATCGTGATTCTTCCCGGACTGCTGGCCATCGCCTTGCTCCCCATGAAATTGACCGGGGAAGGAGCGGCCATCGCCTCTGGCGGCTACAGTTACAACGAGGTGCTGCCACTCATGTTGGCCCGCTATTGCGGTCCCGGCCTGCTGGGACTGGGAATCACGGCATTGATTGCCGGGTTCATGTCCGGGATGGCGGGCAACGTGAGCGCATTTTCCACCGTTTGGACTTACGACATTTATCATGCGCTGATCAATCGCAAGGCCACCGACGCGCAAAAAGTTCTGATGGGGCGCTGGAGCACGATCGTCGGAGTGGTGATCAGCATCGGTACGGCCTACCTGGTGATGCAGTTTCTGAGCATCATGGATTATGTGCAGGCGCTGTTCAGTTTCTTCATCGCCCCGCTTTTCGGCACCGTGATTCTGGGCATGCTGTGGAAGCGCGCCACTCCCGCCGGCGGATTCTGGGGATTGCTGGCTGGAACGGTCTCCTCCATCGGCATGTGGGCCTGGGTAAAGTTGGACCCCTCGGCGTTGGCATACGTCGCGCTCTCCAGCAACGCTCGGGACATGGCCGAAAACATGTACCGCGCATTGTGGTCGTGGATTATTTGCGTGATCGTGACGGTGGTGGTGAGCCTGGCGACACGTCCGAAACCCGAAGCTGAACTGGGCGGGCTGGTCTACGGCTTCACGGAAATTCCCTCCGAAAGCGATGTCGCGTTCTATCAGCGGCCGATATTTTGGGCCGGAGTGGTGGCCGTGGTATTCGTGGCCCTGAACATTATTTTCTGGTGACGACGATGACGGAAAAGCATTTCATCTCGATCTGGTTTTTCATCGGAATTTCGCTGCTGCTCAACGGTCTGCTGATCTTTGGTACGGGATTGTATGAGCTGGCGCACCCGCCGCTATTCCCGGTGGTTCTTTTCCGTTTGCATGCGGCGGTGTGGTGGGGCGCGTTGCTGGCGGCAGCGGGGCTGGCGTATTGCATTCGGTTCGCACCGGGCCGGAGTGATAGCTGAAGCCGGGAGTAAAAGTTTCAGGCCTGCTGGGATAGTCAAATGATGCCACGGCACAATTTTCGCGAAGGGACCCTGAAATTATCTCTGCTATGCGCCTTGCTGGCTGCCGCGCTTTTGGCGGGAAACCCTTCCGCGCGCGGAGGCGACCGCAGCTACGCCGACCGCTATCGCACTTTTCTTTTTGGAGTGGATTATTACCCGGAGCAGTGGCCGGAAAAAGATTGGGATTTGGATGCGCAGCGAATGCAGGCGGCCGGTGTGAATGTAGTGCGCATGGGCGAATTCGGCTGGTCAGTGATGGAGCCCACGGAAGGGAAGTACGATTTCTCGCTGTTTGACCGCGCCATTGCGGTCCTCGCGCGCCACGGAATCTCCACTATCCTCGGAACGCCCACCGCGGCGCCTCCCAAATGGCTGACCCACGAATATCCCGAAGTTCTGTTGGTATTTCCCGACGGCCGAAGATCGAACGATCAGACGCGGGGACACTATTGCTACAACAGCCGCATGTACCGCAAATTTTCGCGCGACATCGTGGAAGCCATGGCCAGCCATTACCAAAACAACCCGAACATCATCGGCTGGCAGATCGGCAACGAATTCAACAACGAAAATCCAGAATGCTACAGCGACAGCTGCCGCGCGGCTTTTCGCGAATGGCTGAAGACGAAATACGGAGATTTGGATTCGCTGAACGAGCGCTGGGGCACGCGCTTCTGGAGCCAGCGGTACACCTCCTGGGACCAGGTGGATCTGCCTTTTCCCGCCACCTCTCTGCAAAACCCCGCGCTGATGCTCGATTTTCGCCGGTTCATTTCCGATTCCGTGGGGTCTTATGCCGGGGAACAAATCGACATTATCCGCAAATACCGCCCGCATGATTTCATCACCACCAACGGAGTTTTCCAAAATATCGATTACTACGCCCTGAGCCAGCGGCTCGATCTCTACGCCATCGATAACTACCCGACTTTCAACGATCCGCCGCAATATCCCGAAGGCGCTTCGCTGACCATGACCCGTGGTTTCAACGGGCGCATGATGGTGATGGAGGAAATCACCGGGCCCGCGGGGCAAACTTACCTGTTGCGCACCCCGCAGCCCGGCGAAATGGGACTGTGGGCATTTCAGACCATTGCCCACGGCGCGGATGGCGTCCTGCATTTCCGCTGGCGGACGGCGCAAAGGGGCGTCGAGCAGTTGTGGTCCGGGGTGATCGACCAGGACAACATACCCGGAGCAAAATACGAGGAGTTCAAACGCGAGGGAGAGCAAATCCGCGCCATCGGCCCGGAAATTTTGGGCTCGCAGGTCGAATCGCAAATCGCGGTTCTGCACGACTATGACGATGAGTGGGAACTCGAGTATCAATATCTCTCACACGACCTGAATCCCACCTGGCAATACGCCAACATTTTCCAGGCCGCTTCGGAGATGAAATACAACATTGATTTCATCGATCCGGACGCGGATTTCGACAAGTACCGCGTGATTTTTGCGCCCACCATGACTTTGATTGATCCGGTGTTGGCCGGAAAAATCCGCGCTTTCGTGAACGACGGGGGAGTTTTCATTCTGGGAGCCCATAGTGCGCTGAAGGACCGCGACAATGCCTTGCTCGCTGCGCCGCGCCCGGCCATGCTCAGCGATTTTTTCGGCGTGCAGGTGCAATCCACGCAGTTGTACACGCAGTCCACCAAACCTGAAAACTCGATTCGCATCTCCGCCGGTTCGATTCCCGTCAACGGGTTGGCGGAGGGCCTCCAGACCCAGGGGGCGCGCGTTCTGGGCGTCTGGCAAGCGGACTTCCTGCGCGGCTCGCCGGCGTTTACGGAAAAAGCCGAAGGCAAGGGCGTCGCCGCGTACTTCGGGTCGATGTTCAATGTGGATGCGGCTCGCGCTCTATTGCGGCGGTACGCCGTCGAAAAAGATGTGCCGCAGCTGCTTGCCGGAATCCCCCGGCAAGTGGAGGTCACCTGCCGGAGCAAAGGCGACACAAACTTTTATTTCATCCTGAATCATCAGGACCACAGCGTTCGCGTGAGCCCCGGCCCGGGATATTTCGATCTGCTGGAAAAGAAGGATGCTCCCCCTGCCTTTGCTTTGGGTGCATATCAATTCACGGTGCTGCGGAAAACGAAAAACGCCGGGGAAAACCAACCGAAACCGGATTTGCAACGAAGGGCCGGGCGAAGGCCATGAGAGAGACGCTGGGTGGAGTGCTATTGAGTTTGCTGCTTTTCTTTCAAGCCGGGTCCTTGTCTGCGCCGGCGGTTCCGCCCGACTTGATGAAACAAATCGAGGCCGCGGGGATCAGCCAAATCAGCGTGAGCGATGCTTCCGTTTATCAGGACGCGCGCAGCGGCTGTTTGACCATGACGTTTCATTATGTTCCAGGCGATGCCAGCGTGAAAATTCCCTTGCGGCCAATGGGCTGGCCCGCCAATTGGTCGCCGTATCAGTCGATAAACTTCACGATGCGCTCGACGAGCGTCGAGCCCGTCTTCATGGAATTCTCCGACGGCAAAAAGGACAATCAGAACATGGTGGTCGAGCCGATGCCGGAAATCGAGGTTCGCGGAGTCATACCGTTTGAACCGGCCGCGCCGCGGATTGGCGAGAAAACCCACGGCAAGCCACCTCTCGGTTACAAGCTTTGGCCGGACCGCCTGCATGTGCCGGAACGGATGGCGCAGGTTTCTTTCTCCATGCATTACCCGGCGCAGCCCACACAAGTGACGCTCTGCAGCTTTGTTCTGGCCAAGGACGTTCCGGCGGATGACATTTTAGATCGTCATCCGGTGATTGATCGCTACGGACAATGGATTCCCGGGAAATGGGACGGCAAAGCCTACAGCGACGCGCAGCTCAAAAGCGAATGGGCCAAAGAGGACGGCACTCCCGTGAAGTATCCCTACTGTCCGCTGGGAGGTGACCTCGGCATGAAACTTCCTGCCACCGGATTTTTCCGCACCGCGAAAGTCGGCAAACGCTGGGCGCTCGTCGATCCTCACGGCCATCCGTTTTATTCCGCGGGAATCGACATCGTAGCCGTGGCGGATTCGAGCTTCGCAACGGATGTTAGCGGCCGGGAATATCTTTATGAGGAGCTTCCGCCGCCGGGTCCGGCATGGCTCACGCCAGAAAAAGTGGTTTCATTTTATGCCGCCAACCTGCAACGTCGTTATGGCGATGATTGGCTCGAGTTGAGCGCCCGGCACATGGTCGAAAGGCTGCACAACTGGGGCTTCAACACCATCGGGAATTGGTCGAACAAGGACCTGGCGATGAAAAGCCAAATGCCCTACGTCCTGCCGCTCTCCGGATGGACCACGCGAAAAATATTTGCCTACCCCTACGGCCTGCCGGATATGTTTTCCGCTGAGTTCAAGAAAAATGTGGACGATGCCGCGCGCACGCAATGCACCCCGCTCAAAAACGATCCGAACCTGATTGGCTGGTTCCTCGAAAACGAGCCGGCTTGGGCCTACGACTTCCCCTTGAAGAAATCGTGGGCCGATATCGTGCTCGACGATCCGGAGCCTTCGGCGACGCAGGCGAAGCTCAAGGAGATGCTGGGGGCCAACCCGCGGGATTCGGCGAAAATAAAATCGGATTTTCTCTACACCTGCATCCGCCAATACCTGGAGACCATTACCAGTGCCGTCCGCAAGTACGATCCGAACCATTTGATCCTCGGCGTGCGCTTCTCCGGGCATCCCGCTCCGCAATGGATCCGGCTGAGTTCCTTGTTCGATGTTTTTAGCGTCAATATTTATTCCGGCGAGTTCAAACCCGATGCCAAAACCATCGATGAATATGCGCAAGGCTCGGGGCGCCCGGTGCTGATCGGGGAATTCACTGCCGCGGCATCGGGACGCGGCCTCGAAGGGCTTTTTTACGGCATTCACAAGGTAAAAGATCAGGATGAACGCGGCATCGCCTACCGCTATTTCGTCGAAAATGCCGCCGCGGATCCCAACATCGTCGGATCGCATTGGTTCCAACTGGTGGATGATTTGCCCACCGGGCGTCCCGGAGACGTCGAGCGGTTGAATTACGGGTTCATCAACGTCGTGGATCTGCCGTATCTCGCGCTGGTCCAGGCCGCCCGCGAAACCCACCAGCGGCTCTACGATCTGATGTTTGACAAAGTTCAGCCGGTGCAAACAGCTCCACGAATGAATTAGGCGAGTGAAAATGCGAAGGAAGAACGGCGCATCCGAAAAAGGCTTGGCAATGAAACGCGTAAAGGCCGCGACAGGCATGGATCAAAACAGGCGGGAGGAACAATCTCCCGGCGGAGTGTGGGAAGAGCGCTGGCACCCGCTTCGCGAGGAGTGGGTGATCATCGCCGCTCACCGCCAGGACCGTCCCTGGAACGGCAGGACGGTGGTGCGCGAAGAAAAAGCTTCTGCGGAGTACGCCGCGGATTGCTATCTGTGTCCTGGCAACGTCCGCATCAGCGGAGCGCGAAACCCGGAATACAGCGGAACGTTCACCTTCGACAATGATCATCCCTCGGTGGCCATAAATGCCGCCGAAAATCTGCTCAAACCCGCGGGCATTTACCGCAACCGTCCGGCACGCGGAATTGCCCGGGTGATCTGCTACAGCCCCAAGCACAATCTTTCCCTCGCCGAACTCAGTGTGGCGGAAATCGAGCGGCTCCTGCGCGTGTGGCAGGAACAATACCGCGACCTCGGCGAGCGGCCGGAAATTTCGCACGTGCTTATCTTCGAGAATAAGGGCGAGGTGGTGGGTGTCTCTAATCCGCACCCGCATTGCCAGGTTTACGCCACGAACTTTGTCTTTAAGACCATAGAAACCGAGGCGCGCGCCGGCCGGCGGCATCTGCAGGAGACCGGGCGCGTGTTGTTTCAAGACATCCTGAAGGCCGAGCGGGAAGATGGGCGGCGGATTATATGCGAAAACGATTCGGCCATCGCCTTCGTCCCGTATTTCGCCCGCTACGCCTATGAGCTGTACATAGCGCCGAAAGCCACGCACCCCAGCATCGCCGATCTTTCGGATTCGGAACGCCGCGATTTTGGCGCGTTGCTGCAGCAAGTGCTCATCAAGTTCGATAATCTTTGGCGCATGCCATTTCCCTACGTCATGCCCCTGCACCAGTCGCCGACCGATGACGGGGATTATCGAGGGTTTCATTTTCACGTGGAATTTCATCCTCCGCTTCGCAAGCCCGACCTGCTGAAATATCTGGCGGGTCCGGAAATCGGCGGTGGGAATTTTCTGAGCGATACTTCGCCGGAACAAAAGGCCGCGGAACTTCGCGCGCTCCCGGACGTCCACTACAAACGCGCCAGGGAGAAAAATTAGTGGACTCTGCGGCTCACCAGCTTCTCAACCCCATTCGCAATCTCCACGAACGCGTGTGGCGCGCGGTGGTGGGCGAGGGAGAACGCGAATCCGCTGAAAATCTGACGCGGGTGGTCCGCGACGCGGAAGGCGATACGATTTTCGGAATCGATACGGTGGGCGAAGATGTGGTGGTTGAATTTTTCGAACGCGAAGTTTCGCGGGAAAATTCGCTGGTGCTGATTTCCGAGGGGCTGCCAGAAGGACAAATGGTCTTGCCGCGCGGATCTCCCGAAAAAAACGCCCGGTGGCGCGTGATCGTCGACCCGATTGACGGCACGCGCGGATGGATGTATCAGAAGCGCCCCGCATGGATCCTTACCGCCGTGGCTCCCAATCGCGGTCCTGAAACGAATCTCGCGGACATCGTCCTGGCGGTGCAGACGGAAATTCCACTCATCAAACAGCATCTTGTGGACTCGGTTTGGGCCGTGCGCGGCGAAGGAGTTCGAGGCGAGAGGACGAACCGCCTGAGCGGGCAACGCCGCGCGCTCTGCGTCCAGCCATCCACTGCCGGGACCATCGAGCAGGGATTTGCGATGCTGTCACGGTTTTTTCCCGGTGTCCGGGACGAAATCGCGGCCATTGACGAGGAAATCATTCGAGAATCGCTGGGGCCAGTACGCGCGGGAAAGACGCATTGCTTCGAAGACCAATACATTTCCACCGGCGGTCAATTCTACGAACTCATGAATGGTCACGACCGGTTCAATGCGGATTTGCGTCCGCTTATGGAAAAACTTCTCTCGCGCCGCGGCTGGGCGATGGGAATCTGCTGCCACCCCTATGACGTGTGCACCGAACTGGTCGCGCGGGAAGCAGGTGTGATTATCACCGACGCCCACGGCGGCCCGTTGCGCGCGCCCCTTTCGGTGGACGCCGATGTGGCGTGGGTGGGATACGCGAATGAAAGCATCCGCAATCAAATCCAGCCGCTGCTGATTGCCGCGCTCGAAAAACGCGGTTTGCTCGAAATGGGCGAATGAGTTTGCGCGAATAATTGCGATGCCGGCGTCAGTGTTGCGCGGGTCAGAGGCTCATGTACCGAATCGTCGAGGGGAATACGCACGGGCTTGCGGACGCCGAGGATTTCGTGCGCATGCTGCAAGAATTGGGAAATTCTCCCGTGCCGGAGGCGCGAACTCTGTTCGCCGGCGGCGCGGAACTGTTGGTGGCGCGCGCGCCGGGACGATTGGACTTGATGGGAGGCATTGCGGACTATTCCGGCTCTCTCGTGCTGCAAATGCCGACTCGCGAAGCCACGATGGCGGCGGTCGAGCCTATCGAGAAGCGCGAAATCCGCATCGTCAGCCTCCCTTGCGGAACGGATCTCCGGCCGCCGCGCACGCTGCACCTGGCCTTGGAAGAACTGGAAGCGGGCGGGCGCCCAATCGAATATTCGGAGGCGCGCAAGCGCTTCGAGCGTCGGCCGGAGGACCGCTGGGCGGCTTACGTCGTCGGGGTGATTCTTGTCCTCATGCGCGAAAAATCCGCGCCATTCCGCAGCGGCCTGCGTCTGTTGATCGATTCGCGCGTCCCGGAAGGCAAGGGAGTCAGTTCTTCCGCCGCATTGGAAGTAGCGGTGATGACGGCGGTCGCGGCGGCGCAAAATTTGAAATTAGCAGCGCGCGAAATCGCG
Source organism: uncultured Acidobacteriota bacterium (assembly GCA_963708285.1). Taxonomy (GTDB): domain Bacteria; phylum Acidobacteriota; class Terriglobia; order Acidiferrales; family UBA7541; genus Palsa-295. The sequence goes on along the minus strand of CAVPSF010000002.1, from coordinate 76,758 downwards.
TTGCTCTGCCAGAAAGTGGAAAACCTGGTGGCCGGGGCGCCCTGCGGAGTGATGGATCAAATGACCGCGGCCTGCGGAAAGGAAAATCGTCTTCTTGCGCTGTTGTGCCAGCCGGCTAAATTGCAAGGATTCCTGATTATCCCGGAGGAAATCGCGGTGACGGGAATTGATTCGGGAGTGCGTCATGCGGTCACCGGAGCGGCATACGGAGACGTGCGCGCCGGAGCGTTTATGGGTTACCGAATGATCGCTGATATCACGGAATTGCCGGTCGCGGCGGGCGCGAAAGATGGTCTTGTGCAAATAGACGATCCGCGCTGGGGCGGCTACCTGGCGAACATCACTCCCTCGGAGTTTGAACGCCGCTTTATGGCGTCGCTTCCAGAGGATATCGCGGGAGCCGAATTCCTTGCGGCATACGGCGGCACGACGGATGAAGTGACGCGAATCCATCCGGAGAAAAAGTACGCGGTGCGCACTCCCACGGCGCATCCTATATACGAAAATTCGCGTGTGCGCGCTTTTCAGGAACTCTTAAGGGATCATCCCGACAATTCCCATTTCCGGCAACTCGGTGAATTGATGTACCAATCGCACGCAAGCTATTCCGCATGCGGGCTGGGCGAAGCGCGAACGGATTTATTAGTCGATCTATCTCGTCGCCGTGGACCCGCGAGCGGAGTATTCGGCGCGAAAATCACCGGCGGCGGCAGTGGCGGAACCGTTGCGTTCCTGACTTTGAGGAAAGAGGGCGCCGGCGAATGCATCGCAGCGGAATTCGCGCGGATGACCGGAGAAACGCCGCACATTTTTTCTGGTTCTTCGCCCGGTGCCGCTGAATTTGGAATTCTGCGGTTGCGCAAAGTGAGCTAGTTCGCGGGGCGTGTGGGCAGAACGCGCGAGGAAAAGAATTCAGAAGGGGGTCGAGTGGCGATTCTGGTTACTGGTGGCGCGGGTTATATCGGCAGCGTGACGGTCGAGTGTTTGCAGGCCAGGGGTGAACGCGTCCTGGTCCTCGACGACCTGGCGCGCGGGCACCGCGAATCCATCGACTCTGGGATTCCTTTCTATCACGGCAACGTGGGAGACCGCGCGCTGCTGGCGCGAATCGCCTCGGAGCATGAGATTGAATCGTGCATTCACTTTGCGGCTCTCGCCTATGTGGGTGAATCCGTTCACGAACCGGCGCGGTATTACGAAAACAATGTGGAGCAGGGCATTGCCCTGGTGGGATCGCTCCTGAAAGCGGGAGTGCGGCGTATTGTCTTTTCTTCGAGTTGCGCCACCTACGGCGAGCCGGAAACGATGCCCATCGCGGAAAGCACCCGGCAATGGCCGGTGAATCCCTACGGCTGGTCGAAACTGATCATGGAGCAGTTGCTGAGTTCCTATGACCGCACGTATGGAATGAAATTCGTCTCCCTGCGGTATTTCAACGCCGCGGGCGCCACGGAAAAGTGCGGAGAGCATCACGATCCGGAAACGCATCTGATTCCTTCCATTCTTGCCGCCGCAGCGGGAGATCAGCCGCAGGTGTCCGTTTACGGAAATACTTTTCCCACGCCGGACGGAACGGCCATTCGCGATTACGTTCACGTTGTGGACCTGGCCGATGCGCACATTCGTGCACTGGATCATTTGCGGCGCGGCGAGAAATCGGATTTTCTCAATCTTGGCACCGGGCACGGATATAGCGTTCTCGAAGTGATTCAAGCGGCGCGCCACGCCACGGGGAGTGATATCGCCATTCGATTTGAAGCGGCCCGGCCCGGCGATCCCGCTCGCCTGGTGGCGGATGCGCAAAAAGCGAAGGCCGTGCTTGGCTGGACTCCCGCGAGTTCCGACTTGAAGTCAACGATTGGCTCGGCATGGCGTTGGCGCGTGCGGCATCCACGCGGGTACGCGCCGCCCGCACGTCATGAGGTCATGCCGTCATGACGAAAATATTTCTCGGGATCGACGTTGGGACTGGAGGCACGCGCGCCGTGCTGGTGGACCAAGCCGGTCGCGTGGTGGGCTCGGCCACCTCGGAACATGCTCCCATGCAATCTCCGCACATCGGCTGGGCCGAGCAGGATCCGCAGGATTGGTGGGGCGCGGCGTCAAACGCCATTCAAAAATGCCTCCGGAAAACGCAGATCGCTCCGGGAGAAATCGTCTGCGTTGGGCTTACCGGTCAGATGCACGGGCTGGTGCTGCTCGATGCCCAGGGGCGCGTTTTGCGCCGGTCAATTATTTGGTGCGACCAGCGCACCGCGGAGCAATGCCGCCAAATCACGGAGAAAATCGGCGCGCGAGAATTGATCGAGCGGACCGCCAATCCCGCGCTCACGAATTTCACGTTGCCGAAAATCTGGTGGGTGCAACAACACGAACCCGCAATCTGGTCGCGCGTCCGCCGCATCTTGCTTCCGAAGGATTACGTGCGCTACCGCCTGACCGGGACGAGCGCCATCGACGTTGCGGAGGCCTCCGGAACTCTGTTCTTCGATGTGGCGCGGCGAAAATGGTCGGCCGAAATGCTGAAGGATTCCGGCATTGACGAGGAGCTTCTGCCAAAGGTGTACGAGTCGCAGGAAATTTGCGGGCGCGTTTCAAAAGATGGCGCCGAGGCCACAGGGTTGGCCGCTGGCACGCCGGTGGTCGCAGGGGCCGGAGATCAGGCCGCAGGCGCCGTGGGAATGGGAATTGTGCGAGCGGGGGCGGTGAGCGCCACGATCGGGACCTCGGGAGTTGTGTTCGCGGCCACAAGCAAACCGGTGCTGGATCCGCGAGGGCGAATTCATACTTTTTGCCATGCGGTGCCGGGGCAGTGGCATGTTATGGGCGTGACTCAAGCCGCCGGGCTTTCGCTGCGCTGGTTCCGCGACCAATTCGGTGCGAGGAGCGATTCCAGCGACGCGGCCAAGGATGCCTATGAGCAACTGACGGCCGAAGCTGCGAGCGCCCCGCCCGGCGCCGATGGTTTATTGTGGGCGCCGTATTTGATGGGGGAAAGAACGCCGCATCTCGATCCGCACGCGCGAGGGGCCTTTGTGGGCATCACCGCACAGCACACGCGCGGCCACTTGGTTCGCGCCATCCTGGAAGGCGTAGCGTTCAGCCTGCGCGATTCGCTGGAAATATTCAGCGAGCTGCAAATTCCGGTCGAGTCGATTCGTCTCGGCGGCGGGGGCGCGCGCAGCGCGCTGTGGCGGCAAATTCAGGCCGATATTTACGCCCGCACCGTGGATTTCCCGGAAGCCGAGGAAGGACCGGCATTCGGCGCCGCATTGCTGGCGGGAGTGGGCGCCGGAGCTTGGCCCGGCGTGCAGGAAGCATGCGACCTCGCGGTGCGAGTCGCGCGGCAAATCGCACCCGAGGAAAGGCACGCCGCGCGCATGCTTCGCCAGTACGCCGTTTACACCCAAATGTATCCGGCCTTGCGCGGAATTTTCAGCGAGCTGCCGAAATTGTAGAAATTATTTACGAGATTCACAATTTTTAGTCTTCGGGGTGCACGATGGCAAAAGAAATGTATCAGCCGCGGCCTGAACATAAATTTTCGTTTGGATTGTGGACGGTCGGAAATCCTGGGCGCGATCCGTTTGGAGAGCCGGTGCGACAGGTCCTGCCGCCCGGCGAACTCGTGCGATTGCTGGGGGAAGTGGGCGCTTGGGGAGTCAACCTTCACGACAACGACCTGGTGCCCATTGACGCAACGCTCGAGCAGCGCGGCCAGATTGTCCGCGATTTCAAAAAGGCGCTGGGCGCCCACGGGCTGGTGGTGCCCATGACCACCGTGAATTTATTCACGAATCCTGTTTTTCGCGATGGCGCTTTCACCGCCAACGATCCCGCCGTGCGCGCCTTCGCTGTGCAAAAAACGATGCGCGCGATGGACCTGGGCGCGGAGCTGGGCGCGAAAATTTTTGTGTTGTGGGGCGGGCGCGAAGGTACGGAGACCGACGCTTGCCGGCGTCCGGAGGAAGCCGTCAAACGGCTGCGCGAAGCCGTCAACTATCTTTGTGAATATTCCATGGACCAGCGCTATGGATTCCGCCTGGCCCTGGAAGCAAAGCCCAACGAACCTCGCGGCGATATTTACATGTCCACCACCGGCGCCTACCTGGCATTCATCGAAACTCTCGATCGTCCGGAAATGGTGGGCGTCAACCCGGAGGTGGCGCACGAGATCATGGCTGGATTGAATTTCCTGCATGCCGTGGCCCAAGCCTGGGAAGCCGGAAAACTTTTCCATATTGACCTCAATGATCAGGTGATGGGGCGCTACGATCAGGATTTCCGGTTTGGTTCGGCCAACGCCAAGGGCGCGTTTTTCCTGGTGAAATTTCTGGAAGACGTGGGCTATGAAGGGCCGCGGCATTTCGACGCGCACGCTTACCGCACCGAGGATTACGAAGGCGTGAAGGACTTTGCGCGCGGGTGCATGCGCTCCTACTTGATCCTCAAGGAGAAAGCCGCGCGCTTCAATGCCGACCGCGAAATTCAGGACATCTTGAAGGAAGCTGGGCGGGCCGATGCAAAAATTCCCGGCGTGGGAAAATACACAAAGAAGGGCGCGCAGAATCTCCTGGCCCATACTTTTGACCGCACGGCTATGACTTCCAGGAATTTGGCCTACGAACGCCTGGACCAACTCACCATGGAAATCCTTTTTGGAGTGCGTTGAGATATGCCAAAAGACAAGGCGATTCCGGTGCGGGGCGGGAAGCGGCAAACGGCCAAGGCGCGGATTTATATACGCCTTCGCGAACTGTTGGTAGCCGCGATTTGCATCATGGGATTTTGCGCGGCTCTCGCTTCTTCGGCCAAAGCCACGACGAAGATCAACCTCGATTCCGATTGGCAGTTCCGCACGGACCCCAAAGCCCAGGGGCAAACCGATGGCTGGTGGAAGACATTGCCGGACGGCACGAGTACCGTGCAGGTGCCGAACACTTGGAATATCGGAGAGTACGAGGACTACGAAGGAATCGCCTGGTACTTCAAGACTTTTGAAGTGCCGCGGGAGCTGAAGGACCAGCATCTCGAAATTCATTTTGGCGCCACGTTTTACCGCGCCCGGATATGGCTGAATGGAGCCGAACTGGGCTCCCATGAAGGCGGCCACACTTCCTATTATTTTGTCCTGCCCGCAAATTTGCCGAAGACCAATTTTTTAGCGGTGGCTATTGACAATCGCCCCACGGAAAGCAGCATTCCGGGGCTCGCCTTGCGCCTTCGCGGCACGGGCAATCTTTGGTACGACTGGTGGCACTACGGTGGGATCGTTCGCGACGTGTGGCTCACCGTGAACGACCGCGTGCTGCTGCGGCGTCAGCATATTCATGTGCAGGTCGAGGGGCCGGACGCAGTCGTGACCGATCAACTCTTCCTTGAGAACCTTACCTCTCGAGCCATGCGCGTGAACCTGGCACTCCAGACGCGGTTGGAAGGCGGCAGCGCCGCTACTGTCGTGGATGCGCGGCAAAAAATAACGCTCCAGCCCGGCGCGCAGGAAACTTCGATCACCTTCCGCATTCCTTCCGTGCGGCTATGGCATTTCGACCACCCTTACCTGTATGACCTCACGGCCGAGGCCCAGGACGCCGAGGGGAAGGAACTCGATTCCATCGCCGACCATTTTGGCGCGCGCACCATCGAAATCAAGGGCGGCAAATTGTATTTGAACGGCGAGCCGGTCCGCGTGACTGGCGTGACGCGTCATGAGGATTCGCCCTGGGAGGGTTTGGCGGAAACGCGCGGAACCTGGCTGCGTGATTACAACGACTTGAAGAATTTGCAGGTGGTTTTAAGCCGCCCCGTTCACTATCCACAGCTTCCGGCCATTCTCGATTATTGCGACCGCAACGGAATTCTACTGGTGCCGGAAATTCCGCTCTGGCAATTCAGCGCCGGGCAGCTGGGAAATCCCCAGGTGCAATCACTGGCGAAACAGATGTTCCGGGAAATGGTGGACCAGGATTTTAATCACCCCAGCATTTTTGCCTGGAGCGTGTGCAACGAGTGCGAAATTCAATCTCCGCAGGGCCTGGCATACGCCAAAGAAATGCGCGATTGGGAAAAATCTCTCGACCGCGCCCGCTATGTGACTTTTGCGGATGACAGCCTGCCTTACGTGAAAGACCCCGCGCAAAGCGCTTCGCAATATGCCGATTTTCTGATGTGGAATCAGTATTTCGGCACCTGGCATGGCCCCGCGGATTTACTTCCATCTCAGATCGCCCATATCCACGAAATGTTCCCCGACAAAATGATCATCGTCTCGGAGTTCGGCGTGGCGGGAATTTTTGCGCCCAATCCCCGGCAGGCGGATGAGATGCGTTCGCGGACCATCCGCGCGCAACTGGCGGAGTTTGCCAAGCACGATTGGATTGCCGGAGCCATCTTCTGGTGCTACCAGGATTACCGGTCGCATCGAAATCTCGAGCCGGGATTGACGCAGGGCTATGTGCGCATGGGGCTGGTGGATGAAAATCGAGTTCCCCGGCCGTCCTACCGGACCTGGCAGCAGGAAAATTCGCCCGTCCATTTGCACCTCGATTGGAAATACGCTTCCGCGTATCCCTTCCGCCCCGTGGGTTTCACGGCGGCGATTGAACGCCGCGCTCCCGATGAATTGCCTTCCTATGCGCTGCATGATTACCGCGCGGCGTGGGAATTGCGCGGCGAAGACAACCAGATCGTCTTGCAGGGAGAAAAAGAACTCGGCGAGATCGGGCCGCCGGCGAACATCGTGGTGGACTTTCCGGCGACGTCGGCCAAAAATCTCACGCTGCATGTTCATATTTACCGCCCCACGGGATTTGTAGCCCTCGAAAAGGAAATCAGCTGGATTTACCCGCTTTCGGGAGGCGTGGACGAGCAGCAGTTAAAACGCAGCGGCACTTTTCCCGCCAATCCTCCAATTCTTGATGTGAAACCCGGCGAGACGCAGCCATGAGCGAACGCAAAATCACCGAGCGCGACGCGGCTTCCGAAATACGCCGCGGCCAGATCGTGCGCGAGCTGCGGCGCAAGGGAAACGTGCTGGTGGATGATCTCGCCGCGCAGTTCAAAATTTCCGCATCCACCATCCGCCGCGATTTGGCGGATCTCGAAGGTGACGGCATGCTGCGCAGAACTCACGGCGGCGCCGTGCCCATCGAGCAGTTCTTGTACGAGCCATTTCGTCACTTGTCATCGTTCCAGGAGCAGGAGCAGCACCACGCCCATGAAAAGGGGCAAATTGGAATTGCCGCGGCGGAGTTGGTTTCCGACGGCGAAACCATTTCCATCGGCGCGGGCACCACCACCACGCAAGTGGCGCGGAACCTGCGCCACCGCAAAGGAATCACGATTGTCACCAACGCCGTCAACATCGCCATGGAGTTGAGCCATAGCAAGGATCTGAAAGTGTTCTTGACCGGTGGAATGCTCAGCGTGGAATGGTTCGCCTTGGTCGGTCCCACGTCCATCGCCGCGGCCGGAGAATTGTTTGTCGACAAGGCCTTTATCGGAGTTGACGGCGTGCATCCCGTGCATGGCCTCACCACGAATTACCCGGACCAGGCCGCCATTCACCAGGCGTTCATGAAACAAGCCCGCCAGAAAATCGCCGTTGCCGACCACACAAAAATCGGAGTGATCGGCACGGCTCTCATAGCTCCCGCGGATCAAATTGACCTGCTGATCACCGACCGCAAAGCGGATGAAAAGCTGCTGGCGGCGTTCACCAAAAGAGGAATCCGCGTTTGCCGGGCGTGAGATCCCGCGGGAGTCGCCAGATGCCTCTCCCGGCAATATTTTTTGAAAGCCGCGAATCGGCTCGAACACAATTATTTTTCAGAAGTGTCATATCTGCATTCCCAGGGGGTTCGAAATGATAGATACGCAAAAACGGCGAAGGAACGAGATTGCCCGGCGAGTGATGTTTCTTTTATTTCTCGCCGCGGGATTGGCCATTTTCCCGGCGTCGAGGGCCGCGGACGCCCAGAACTCGGCGACCCGGGCGGCAGCTTCCACCGCCCAGTTGGACGGTTGGTCGCCCGCCTCACTCGGCGAGCCACTGCTCCGCGACCCTGTTTGGGTGTACAACGATTGGTCCGCCTACGATGAGCTTTCCGATAACATTCGCCTGACTGAAAGCCTGGCAATGCGGGAACTTCACGAAATGGTCCGGCTGAAGAAAGCCGGAGTCCATTTTGACTACTTCATGATGGATGCCTTCTGGTTCGAACCGAACGGCGGCTACCGCACCTGGCGCAAGCCCGACTGGCCGAACGGGCCGGACGCGTGGATCCAGGCATGCCAGGCGAACGGTTTCAAGCCCGGAATGTGGTTCAGCACCAATACACTGGTAAAAATCAACGCCGCTCCGCAGTGGAAAGACTCGTTGACGTCAAACGGAGGAGCGATGTCTTTTTCCGACGGCGGGTTCCTGCCCGATTTCATGAACGCCCTGCAGTATTGGTACGATCGCGGCATTCGCGCCTTCAAATTCGATTTCGTGGACTTCAACGCGGCCACTCCGGGGGAAGCGAAAAAATACACTCCCGATGAAATTCGCGCGCGCAATGAAACGGCGTTTCGCGAAGCGCTGCTGGCGTTTCGCCGCAAGAATCCGGACGTGCTGTTGGTGGCGTTCAACGGCTTCGGCGGCGATGTGGAATCCACCGCCGGCGCGTTCCCTTTTCACAATCCGGTTGACCTGCGATGGCTGGCGGTGTTCGATTCGATTTATTCCGGCGACCCGCGCCCCTCCGACGTGCCGGAAATGAATTTCTGGCGCTCGATGGATATCTACAGCGACCACATGGTGCGCCGCTACGAACAAAGTTTTGTCCCCCTGGAACGCATCGATTCGACGGGGTTCATGGTAGGGAACACCGGGACCATCTACTACCGCAAGACCAACGCTTGGCAGGGAATGGCGCTGCTCGAAGCCGCGCGCGGCGGATGGGTGAACACCATTCACGGCAACCTGGAATTTATTGATGCAACGAAAGCGCGCTGGCTGGCCAAATTGCAGAACATGTATGCGCACATGCAGGCTCAGGGGCGCACGAAAACGTTCGGCGGAATTCCCGGCAATATCGAGCCGTATGGATTCGGGTCGCTCGACTCCGACGGAGTCCTGTACGCGGTCGTGAATCCCGCGCAAGACGTGGCCACGCTGCAAATGCCGCTGCTATCGAGGGTGCAGAAACCCAATCGCAACGGCCGCCTATTGTTTCGCGATGCGGGTTTTGTCCCAATCCTCAAGGGAGACGCGATCACTCTGGGTCCCGGCCAATTGGCTCTGGTGGGTTACGGAAAATACGCGAGCGCGGCATTTGACCTGGGAGTGCAGCAGGATGTGAATATCCCGCGGTCGATCGAGCCGGTCGAGGCGCAATTCTCCGAGGCAGGGAAAAATGCCATCGAGGCCAGCGTCACGCCCCCGAGCTCCGGCGATTTGCGGATTGTGATGCAGCAACATGGACTCGACGGAAGCATCCAGCGAAGCTGGGAGGGCGGTCCGCCCAGCGGCAAGAACATGGGAACATTTTTTGTGATCAGCGCATCGCAGCATGGGATCGCGCTCCCCGTGGTCATCCATTACGATCACGTAATCTGGAGCGGCCTTTCCTGGGCCGTGGGGGAAGTGCGGCAAAAATCCATGAAGCCCGGCGAGCCGGTGAAAATCAGAATCACATCGGCGGAAACCAGCGCGATGAAACTCGAAGGCAAGGTGTACGCAGTCGTGTATTGAGGATGCGGCGCGTCCCGGCGATAGCCGTGGTCCGGTGCGATTTCTAACGCTTATTAAAACTCGCGCCGGGCCAGTCGTCCGTGCGGAATGGCGAAGCGGGCAGGCCTTCCTTATTGTAAAGGTTGCAATCAGGGCTATCAGACCAGGCGTAGCGAACGGAAACGGGTGCCGGCACATCCGGGCTCGATACCACGATCGTATCGCCATCAATGCGCGCGGTGGCGTGGTGGAACTTTCTGTCCTCGCCCGCAATCGTAAACGCCGTCAGCGGCCCGCCACCTTTGGCCATCAAACCGGAACCGGTGTGGGAGAATCGAATCCGTATTTCGCTTCCTTCGATTTTCATCCCTTCGTAAATTGGCCCTGAATAGATCATTTTTTCGCCATATGTGGTCCCCAAAGCCCAGAGAGCCAACCGGTCTCCCACCTCTTTTTTCCTCGGCGGATGAAGATTATTCGCTTGGCCCACATCAATGGTGACCGCGAGGCCGGTATCTGGCACCGATTTCAGGGTGAGAAGCTGCGCTTCGCGAAGCTCCGCCCAAATGGAAGGCGCAAATTCGGGACTCGTTCCTTGATTCGGCAATTGGACAATCAGGAAGGGGAAGTCCGGCTCATTCCAGGCCTTTCTCCAGCCGCGAATCATGGCCGGCAGAAGCGTGCGGTATTGATACGCTTCCCAGGTGTCGCTTTCCCCCTGATACCAAATAACGCCGCGAATGCGATAGCGCTCCAGCGGAACAATCATCCCGTCGTAAAGTCCCGAAGGCGGGCGCGGAGGATCATCGAGCTCGGGCAATCCAACTATTGTGAAGCCGGTGAGTTTGCCGGGCGAAAACGGATGGTAAACGCCCCACCCGGCTTGGCGGAGTTTCGCCAATTCGATCGAGATGGGTTTCCATTCCGAGCTGGCGTACATGGTTCCGGCGCCGTAATTGTCCGTATCAATAATGTCGGGTTGCAACATCTGGAATTGGAAGGAACCGCTCCCCCGCACCCAGAAATGAATGGCGGCGTAGCCGCTTAAATCGGCCGGAGCCGAATCGCCCTTGAAGGATGCGGTCAAGCGCGGATAGGAAAGCCCGTCCAAAACTCCGGCCGCACGTATGGCATACCCTTTTCCGCCGCGTCCGGGAGAAACCAGGTCCAGCGTTGAATTGGGAACATCCGTCCAATTGAAGGACCAATCGCCGCCGGTTTCGGTTAGCGCAAGTCCGTCGTCAAAATTGCTGAGAATTTCAGGTTCGGCATTTTGCTGTTTGGGGATCAGCTCAAAATCGTCAAAATCCAGCCGGATGGGCGCTCCTTCGTGCGCAAAGGATTTGATCGCCGCCGAAGTCGCTTTCCACCGGTCGAGAATGGGCTCAAGAATCGGACTGCTTGCAAGCGATGCGGAGTCCGTCCATTCCTGCGCCTGGGTGCCGGGCCATGCGCTCTCGATGATGCCGACCGGCACCTGAAGTTTTTCCTGCAAATTCCTGGCGAAGACAAACGCCACAGCCGAAAAACTCTTGGCGGCTTCCGGGGTGCAGATTTGCCAGGACCCGGGCAGGGTATCCTTCTGCGGTTCGACGGCAATCTTCCCCGGAACGGTAAACAAGCGCAGGTTGGGATTATCTGCCTGGGCAAGTTCGGATTCCGCGTCCTGCGACCCGCTTAGGGCGAAGGTCATATTCGATTGCCCGGAGGCCACCCAGACTTCGCCGATCATTACGTCTCGCAGGGTGATCGCGGTTTTGCCCCGCACCGTCAAATTGAATGGGCCGCCGGCCGGCATGGCCGGGAGCGTAATTTCCCAACGGCCGTCCGCGCCGGTTACGCCCTGGGCGGATTGACCGGCCAGTGCCACTTCTATGCGCTCGCCGGGATCAGCCCATCCCCAGACGGAAATCGGCATGTCCCGCTGCAACACCATATGATCGCTGAAAATATGCGGTAGAACCGGAGCGGCGGGAGTGGCGAATGCGGAAGCGCAGAAGATAATCCCGAGAAAAAATATTCTCACAGCCGAAGATTTAAAAACATCGCGCGGCGAAAAATAACCCGAAATAAAAGGCCAGGGCATGTTCATTCAGGGGTTTCCTTTCAGTGCGAAGCCAACTTATCTGTCAAATGAAATTTGCCGGTCAACTCGATGTCGGCTGATGAGGATGCTACCAGGATGGAAAAATCTCCGGGGTCGGCCGTCCATTCCCTGGTCTTTACGTCGTAATAGGAGAAGGACCTATGGTTCAGGTGCAGCGTGACTTGCTTCGACTCGCCCGGCTGAAGAAATACTTTTGCGAAGCCTTTCAACTCTTTCACCGGACGGGGAACGGCGGCATGCGCATCTCCCACGTATAACTCAGCAACCTCCGCACCCGCGCGGCTCCCCGTGTTGCGCACATCGAAAGTGACGGCCACCGCATCGTCATTCCGGGCGGATGCGGGGTTGACGCGAAGATTCGAGTACGCGAATGTGGTATAGGAAAGGCCATAGCCAAAGGGAAACATGGGTTTCACCGCCGAGCGGTCGTACCCGCGATAGCCCATGAAAATTCCTTCGGAATAGGACACCCGCTTCTCGCCTTCCTTGGGGTAATAGCTTTGATAGGTGGGATTGTCCTGCCATTGGCGTTCGTAGGACGCGGGAAGCTTACCCGAAGGGCTGACGTCGCCGAAAAGAATGTGCGCAAGTGCCATGCCGCCTTCTTGTCCGGGATAAAAAGCATCGAGGATTGCGGGCGTGCCGTCAATCCAGCCGGTCATATCCACGTTCCCCCCCGCCGTCAGCACCACAACCACATTTTTATTGACGCTGGTGATATCGCGAATGAGCTGGTCCTGCCCGGATGGCAAGCGAAACGTGCGGTCCGAACCTTCAGATTCCGAATTCGAATCGAATCCGACGCACAGGATCACCGCGTCCGCCTTTGCGGCCACCGCCTTGGTATTGCGCCCCACCACATCCGCGGCTGCGATCACTCCAAAATGAACGGCAGCGCTGCCCACGTTTTCGAAATATTCGAGCCGTACTTTGTAGGTGTGGCCTGCTTCGAGCGTGCGCACGGCGTTGTTCAGAGTTTCTCCGTGGCTGTGCCAATCGTCGATGATGCGCTCGTCTTCCAGATACACGCGCGCGCCATCGTCCGAGGAAACGTAAAATTTGTAGTCCCCGGAAAGTTTGGGAGTAAAGTAGGCGGTCCAACGCGCGGAAAAATGGTCGTCGGGATGGCCCGCGGCGAATGAACCCAGACCCCAGTCGAAATCCACATGCGCATCCGTGCGCGTCAGCGCCGCCGGGCCATTAAGTTCCTGATTATCGAAATATTCGCCCGTCAGTCCAGCCGGGCCGCCGGGGCTCACGCGAAAATCCGTTTCGGCCACCACTTCGTTGAGCGGCACGCTGTCCACGGCATATAAAACTTTTGCCTGCGTCCCCAGGTAATTGCTGATGCCTTCCAGATAGCTGACGGAATTAAACGGCGTAACCAGCGAGCTCCCCCCGCCGCCAATTACGCTCGGATAGGCATCCGGCCCAATCACTGCAATAGTCTTGTACCGGCGTTTGTCGAGAGGGAGCAGGTTGCCCTGGTTCTTGAGCAACACCATGCCGTCCTCGGCCTCTTTGAGAGCCACGGTGCGGCCTTCCTGGCTGTACAGTGGAATCGAAGCGTCGGTCTGGCTGCGATCGAAGTAACCGAACTCGATGGACTTTCTGAGGATTCTGCGAACTTTGTCGTTGATGGTGGCAACGGAAACTTTTCCTTGCTGTATCGCGGGCAGCAGCGTGGCGGCGTTCATAAAATCCGCGGACGGCATTTCCAGGTCCAAGCCTCCGTTGGCGGCGGCCACTCCGTCATGCGTCGCGCCCCAGTCGGACATCAGGATGCCGTCGAATCCCCATTCCTTTTTCAGGATTTCATTGTTCAGATATTCGTTTTGCGTCATGTGTACGCCGTTCACCGGATTGTAGGCGTCCATCACCGCCGCCACGTGCGCTTCCTTCACGGAAGCCTCAAAAGCAGGAAGGTAAATCTCGCGGAGCGTTCGTTCGTCCACATCGGAGCTGATGTTGAAACGATCAAATTCCTGATTGTTTGCAGCAAAATGTTTTGCGGTGGCCATTACCCCCTGAGATTGAATGCCTTCAATCAAGGCCACAGCCATCCGCGATGCCAGATAGGGGTCCTCTCCCAGGTACTCGAAGTTACGTCCGCACAAGGGCGAACGGTAAATATCCATCCCTGGCGCCAGAATGATGTGCACTCCTCGCGCGCGTGCATCTTGCCCCATCATCTTGCCCACTTCGAGCGCCAAGGGCGTGTCCCAGGAAGCGGCAAGCAGGATGGGCGCCGGAAATGCCGTGACCGGGCCGAAGTCATGCACTCCCAGCGGACCATCGGACATCACCAACCCGGAAATCCCGAGATTTGGAATGGCATGCGATCCGAAGTTCGGAACGCCGCCTATGAGTTCGATCTTTTCATCGAGCGTCATGCGCGCCAGCAGGTCGCTCACGCGCTTCTCAACGCTTGTGGAAGTAGCAGTCTGCGCGATCAACGGATGTGCCAGCAGAGCCGCAGCGACGAACGAAATGAGTAAGATTGCCTGAATATGGCGCATCCGGTTCATGGAGCCTCCGGCGCCTTCGCGAAATTATCCGAATTGCACCTCGGCGCCTGGGATTACCGGCCCCTTCCACAGATGCGCATTCAACTCGCGAAGCACGCAAATATTTTAAGGCAAGTCGGGGCGAATCGGTGGAAATCCGGCAATAAAATCAAGCATTTTCACTCCGTAAAATTGGGGCGGCCCGACATTTCGCGGATGGATTTGCCGGCTCGTGACTTTGCCGCGCATTCCCATTCGACGGGCAACGGCATGCTAAAATCGCGGGCATGGCGGTGCTAAAATCCGCGATGGCGGCGAATCTGCAACGCGTGCGCGAACGCATTCACTCCGCTTGTGAGCGTGCCGGACGACGCACGGATGAAATCACGCTTATCGCCGTTTCAAAAACGTTCTCCGCGGACTCCATTCGCGCCGCTTACCAAGCCGGTCTCCGCGTATTCGGTGAAAATCGCGTGCAGGAGCGCGAATCAAAGAGCGCAGCGCTTGCGGACCTCGACGCGGCCTGGCATCTGATCGGCCACTTGCAGAGCAACAAGGCGCGCCGCGCCGCACAACTGTTTTCTCACATTGATTCCATTGACAGCGCGGCTCTTGCCTCGAAACTCGATGCGGCTGCCGCGGAATTCGGCAAGCGGTTGCCGGTGTTGATCGAAGTGCACCTGGGCGGGGAAGCCACGAAAAGCGGCGTGCCGCCGGAACACGTGGAATCGCTGGCGGATTGCATCGCCCCGCTCCCGCATCTGGATCTGCGCGGCTTGATGAGCGTTCCGCCGTTTTTCGAGGACCCGGAACGAGTGCGGCCATACTTCGCAAAATTGCGCGCCTTGCGCGATAATCTAGCGGCGCGGCGGAACATCCCGCTGCCCGCGCTTTCCATGGGTATGAGCCACGATTTTGAGGTGGCTATCGAGGAAGGCGCGACGGAAATTCGCCTCGGCTCGGCGCTTTTCGGTGCGCGCTCGCAAAAGCCTTGATCGAAATTTCCGAGCGCGGCGACTGCGTGACCTTTGCGGTGCGCGTGACGCCTCGCGCCAGCCGCGATGCCATCGAAGGCGAACACGGAGGAGCGCTGAAGGTTCGATTGACCGCGCCGCCGGTGGAAGATCGCGCGAATGAAGCTTTGCGAGAATTGCTTGCGGCGCGGCTGGGCATTGCAATATCGGCGGTCGTAATTGTGGCCGGCGCAAAGAGCCGCACGAAACGCGTGACCGTTTCTGGGGTCACAAAAGAAAATATCGCGGCGCTAGTTTCCATCGAGCCTGGACGGAAATAAACATTTCGCGCATGGCGCTTCAGGCTGTAGCGCGGAAAAGATAAGGATGCCGAAAATGGCGGACATCAAAGGAATTCAGGCGGCGTTGCGTGCCGCGAAAATCGATGGATGGCTTTTCTACGATCATCACCATCGCGACCCCATCGCCGCGCATATTTTGGGGCTTGCAGAAACCGCTCTGGTCACCCGGCGCTGGTTTTATTTCATTCCCGCAAAGGGCGAGCCGCGCGCGCTTTGCCACCGCATCGAGCAAGCAACGCTGGCATCGCTCCCCGGCAAGAAATTTGTCTATTCCGGCTGGGAAGAGCAGCACAAGATTTTGGCCAGGCTTTTGAGCGGAAGCAAAACCATCGCCATGCAGTATTCCCCGCTGAACAACATTCCTTATATCGGGCTGGTGGACGCCGGAACCATCGAGCTGGTGCGCAAGTTGAAAAAGAAATTGGTCAGCTCGGCGGACCTGGTGCAAACCTTCGAAGCTTCGTGGTCCGCGGCGCAGCTCCAATCGCATCTGGAGGCGGGCAAAATCATACGACGACGTCCGGCGGCAGGCTTTCGAGCGCGCGGCGTCCATGGTGCGCGAAGGCAAGCCGCTCACGGAATTCGAATTGCAGCAGTGGATTTCCGCGCAGTTTGCGGTGCGAGGACTCGTGGCGTCGGACCTGTCCATCGCCGCCGTGCAGCCCAACAACGGCAATCCGCATTATGAGCCGCGCGCGGAATCCTCGCTTCCCATTCGCGCCGGAGATTTGCTGCTGCTCGACATGTGGGCGAAATTGAAGCAGCCGGGCAGCGTGTATTACGACATTACCTGGGTGGGATATCTGGGCGCTCGCGTCCCGGAAACTTACGCGCGGATTTTCCGCATCGTTCGCCAGGCACGCGACCGCGCCATCGAATTCGTCACCGAGGCGGTGGCCGCAGGCCGCGAAATCCACGGTTGGGAAGTGGATCGCGTGGCGCGCGAAGTGATTCGCAAGGCGGGTTACGCGAAATATTTTGTGCATCGCACCGGCCACAGTATCGGGCAGGAAGTCCATGGAAATGGCGCGAACATGGACGGGCTGGAAACTCGCGACGACCGCAAGATTGCGCCGCGCACTTGTTTTTCAATCGAGCCGGGAATTTATCTGCCGGAATTCGGCATTCGCAGCGAAGTGAATATGTACGTCGGCGAAAGGGAAGCGCGCGTCACCGGAGCCATTCAGGACGAAATTCTGCCGCTGCTGGCCTGAGCGGCGTTTCTACCGCCGGATGCGGCTCGATACAAATTGAGGATTCGTGGACGAAATCCTGGACAACAATCCGCAAGAAAATGAAATCGTGGCACGAGAACCACGCGGGCCGCGCACCCGGGCAGCCGCCGAGATTTACCCGCTGCTCATCGCCCTTGCCGGTTGGGTTGTGCCGGGGCTCGGGCATTTGCTCGTGCGCCGCTGGGGACGCGCCCTAATTTTCTTCTGCGCCGTCGGTGGGCTGGCCGTGGCGGGATACTGGATGCGCGGAGAAGTTTTCCTGCCTCGCTCGCAGGAACCTTTCGGCACGCTGGGATTTGTGGCCGATGCTGCTTCCGGAATATTTTATTTTCTCGCGCATGCCTTCGAAGCCGCGGGACCCGATTTATCGCAAGCGGCGGGAAATTACGGATCGCGATTTATTGCCGCCGCGGGCCTCGTGAATTTGGTGGCGATCCTGGATGCCTGCGAAATCGCCGCCGGGCGGAGAAGCTGATTGAGCGCTCAGGCCATGCACGTCAGCCATTTTTCCGCGATGCTGCTGTTTGCGGCTTTGGTGTCGGTGGCGCTTGCCTGCCTCGGCCGGCGCAGCGTCCTGGGACGAATCAAGTACGCGGCGTGGACGTTTGCGATGTTTGTGCTGGTCAGCGTCGGCATTGCCTGGCTCATGTATCCATTTTCGCACTGATGTGACGCGCGATGGGCGCGCCCGCGGAACGCTGCGGCCGAATGGTTTGACACTTTTTTCGCGGCGATGTTACATTCGATAGGGCGCCGAGGTAGCTCAGTCCGGTAGAGCAGCCGATTCGTAATCGGCAGGTCGCTGGTTCAACTCCAGTCCTCGGCTCCAACTTCCTGAAATCAAACGCCGTACGTCTTCAATTCAGCGGTTTTGGCATCACGTCTGAATTCACTCGCAATTCATTTAGTTTGCGCCTCCATTCGAATTGCCGCGCAGCCGCGAATCGCATCCCGCTCGAAACGCTAGGCGCGGTAACCTTCCTGGTGCACGTACTTGATGACTTCGACTTCGGAGACGGCGATGAGTCCTTCCTTGAGCATTTCATCCAGGAAGGGAAGCAGCGTGCGGACTTTTTCCGCGGTGTCGATCACGCTGACCATCAGCGGCGCATCGGAGGAAAAAGAAAGCAGGTGGGGGCGGTGGATCAGCGTGCTCGCGCCGTATCCTTCGATGCCGCGAAAGACGGTGGCGCCGGCGATATCGAGTTCGCGGCATTTTTCGACGATGGCGCGATAAAGCGGCTTGCCGTTCCATTTATCGTCTTCGCCGAAATGGATGCGCAGCATCTGCGCCTTTCCCTCGAGTTTCATGGGCGCGGCTCCTTGCGCCGGTCCTCCGCTTGCGGATCGTGCGTGTACTTGACGATATCCACGTCGGAGAGAACCACCAGTCCCTGCTGCACCATGCCGTCAAGAATCGGGAAATAGGCGCGCAGCTTTTCTTCGCTTTCGATGACCGTCAGCATGATGGGATGATCGTGCGAAAGGCTCAGCGTTTTTTCCTTGTGGATGCGGCGGTTGGCTCCGTAGCCGAGAATCCCCTGGTAGACGGTGACGCCGGCGATGTCATTGGCGCGCATGCTTTCCACCAAAGCTTTATAGAGAGGTTTGTCGTGCCATTTGTCGTTTTCGCCGACAAAGATGCGCATCAGCTTGGCTTTGGCCTCGCTGCGCAACGCGGGGGCAGCGGCTTGCGGCGCGGCTTTGGATGTCGCGGAAGGCTTGAGGATCGTGGTGTCTTGAATTTCAATCAGCCCACTGCCTGCCATCTCATGAAGCTTGGGCAGGACTTCCGCCACTTTTTCGGGCGTTTCGATGAACTCGATGCGAATCGGAAGATTTTCGGTGAGCCGCTCGATGCGCGTGGTGTGCAGATGATGATCCGCGCCGAAGCCCGCAATGCCGCGCACCACGTTCGCTCCGGCGATGCCGCGGTAAAAAAGAAAATCAAGGATCGCGGAGTAGAGCGAATGGCCGTGATACTGATGGTCCTCGCCGACGTAAATCGTAACTTTCTTGGCGGGTCCGGAATTCAGCATGGTTCCTCTCGATGCGCCAACGTATTCTGAATCAGGCCAGCGACTTCGCCGTAATCACGCCCAGCCAGACGGCCAGAAAGCCGAGAATAACACTCAGGCCCACATTCAGTCCGGCGATCAGGAATTCGCCGTCCTGCATGGTGCGAAATGTCTCGAATTCGAATGTGGAAAAAGTGGTGTAAGCGCCGATGAATCCGATGGGAATCAAGTATCTCCAATTGGCGCTCCAATGGGTGCGTTCGGCGAGCAAGGTCATCACCAGGCCGATCAAAAAGCAGCCGGAAATATTGATGACGAATGTGCCGTAGGGGAATCGCGAGCCGAGGCGCTGGTCCACCGCGCCGCCCAACCAATAACGCGCGATCGCGCCCAAAAACCCTCCGAGCCCGACAATAAAATATTTGTTCATCGCCGCAAGCAGGATGTTCCTTCCCTTAGAGTATCAAGCCAGGCGCCAATCAGGCGGCCATTCCGCTGCCGCGCATGCAAACGCGCGCCGCTCCCGATGCGCAAGGCTCAAGCGCTTCAATAATGTTGATTCGGGATCGTAGCCGGGGACATGGCTCCGCGACAAGATCCTTGTCAGGAGTCATCATCTGTCCCGGCAGAAGGACAGCGGTTACGCAGCTTGCGGAAATTTTGAGGAGTTACGCCGCGTTCACTCGATAGCACGGATTCGCGCGACCCCTGAATTTTCCGCAACCCACAAAGGCGAACTCCATCGCCTTACCTATCCATGATACTTGCGGGCATGCATGAGTCAATAGCCTTGCGCGCGTCGCGTTCCGCGATTGGTCACAGCCTGAAAAACCGCGCCGCCGCAATCGCCAATTTAAATTACTGATGCCGGTCATCGAAAGTTTCAATTTCTTTCCTGGCCGGAGTGCGGGTACAGTATGCCCACTTGAGTTCCCATACTGCTGCCGACGAGGGAAAGGTGTAGATGGCAAGACGACTCGCTGCGCGCCTCGCAATCCTCGTGTTTTTTTGTTGCAGCTCTCCGCTGGCTCTTTCCGCCCAAACGCAACCGAATGCGTTGAACGTTTCCGCACCCTCTGCGAATTCCGCTGCAGCTCCTGCAAACACCGATGCGCGCCTCGCGCCGTTGAAAAAGCCGCAGCCGACGCCAAAAGTTCCGCCGACAACGCCTGGATGCTGATCAGTTCCGCGCTCGTTCTGCTGATGACCGGCCCGGGCCTGGCCCTTTTTTATGGCGGGCTGGTGCGCAAGAAAAACGTTCTCGGCACGTTGATGCAAAGTTTTGCCATGATGGCCGTGATCTCCGTGCTGTGGGCCATTGTCGGCTACAGCCTGTGTTTCGGCCCCGGAAATGGATTCATCGGCGGATTCCACAATATTTTTCTGCGCGGCGTGGGCCTGCAGCCGGACCCGGATTACGCCGCGACGATTCCGGCGCAAACCTACATGATCTATCAGTTGATGTTCGCCATCATCACTCCCGCGCTGATCACCGGAGCGTTTGCCGAGCGCATGAAATTCAGCGCCATGCTGCTGTTTCTCACGCTGTGGTCGTTGCTGGTGTATGACCCCATGGCGCACATGGTCTGGGGCAAGGGCGGCATTGCTGAATGCCTCGCTCGGCGGAACGTTTCCCACGCTCGATTTTGCCGGCGGCACGGTGGTACACGTCACTTCAGGCGTTTCCGCGCTGGTTTGCGCGCTCTATCTGGGCAAGCGCCTGGGATATCCGAAGGCAGGCCATGCCGCCGCACAGCGTGGTGCTCAGTTTCATCGGCGCGTGTCTGCTGTGGGTGGGCTGGTTCGGCTTCAACGCCGGAAGCGCGCTGGCCGCGGGCTGGCTTGGCCACCAGCGCCTTCGTGGCCACGCATTTCGGCGCGGCGGCCGCCGCCGCTGTCGGCTGGAGCGCCGCGGAATGGCTGCGCAACGGCAAAGCCCAGCGCCCTCGGAGCGATTTCCGGCGCCGTCGCCGGGCTTGTCGCCATCACCCCGGCGGCCGGATTTGTCAGCCCGATGTCAGGCGCTGATTATCGGCCTGATTGCCGGAGCGTTCTGCTTCTGGATGGTCACCAAAGTGAAATCACGCTTCGGTTATGACGATTCGCTCGACGCTTTCGGCGTGCACGGCGCCGGCGGCACGATCGGCGCGTTGCTCACCGGAGTTTTCGCATCGAGCGCCATCAATCCCGATCTTTAAGGACGCCGACGGAAAACCGCTGCGCCTCCGGACTTCTCGAAGGCAATTATCGCCAGGTTCTCAATCAGTTCGTCGGCGTCGCGATCGCCTGGGTGCTGGCGATTGTCGGAACGCTGGTTATTCTTTTCGTTGTGGACCAACTGGTCGGCCTGCGCGTTTCCGAGGATCATGAATCGCAGGGACTGGACCTTTCGCAGCACGGCGAAGAAGGCTATAACTGGGAGACACCCGGATAGCGCGGCTGCGTGGAATCGAAAGGTGTGACACGGGCGCGCGGCGAATTGAGGCGGACGACCATGACCAAAGTCGAAGCGATCATCCAGACTTCCAAGCTCGACGCCGTCAAGGACGCGCTTGCACGAAATCGGCGTCGAAGGCATGACCGTGCTCGAAGTTCGCGGCCACGGCCGCCAAAAAGGCCACACGGAAGTCTATCGCGGGCGCGAATACACCGTGGACCTGATCCCAAAAATCAAAATCGAAATGGTGCTTACCGATGATTTGGTCGAGCGCGCCGTGCAGGCCATCGTCACCGCCGCGCGCACCGGAAAAATCGGCGACGGCAAGATTTTCCTGACCCGCGTGGATGAAGCCATTCGCATTCGCAACGACGAGCGCGGCGAAAGCGCTCTTTAGGCGGGACGCGACGCCCGGCGTGAATCAGGGCGGGGGAACGAGCCCCCCATCTTCGCTTCCGTCAAAAAAGTCCATGACCTCCTCACCCGCTATTGAACTCCGGGAGTTCTACGCGCAGGAATCCGAGCGCATTCGGGAGAATTTTGCAGCCATGGTGGATGGCGCCTCGGCCATCGTCGCGCGCAGCGCACTGGTGGATGCGCTCGCGAAACGCCTCTGGACCAAACACATCGCGCCGGAATCGAAAGATCCGCCCGGCTTCGCACTTGTGGCGCTGGGAGGGTACGGCCGCCAGTGGCTTTTTCCCTTTTCCGATATCGACATCCTTTTCCTTTACGCCCGGTCCTCGGAAGAAGAGAAATACAGAATTCCCGTTCGGCAATTTTCACAGGAAATCTGGGATTTGCGTCTGAAGCTCAGCCCCGCCAGCCGGAAAATCTCCGAATGCGACCGCTTCGATCCCGCCAATCCGGAATTCGCGATCTCGCTGCTTGATTGCCGCTATCTGGCGGGCGACACGAAGCTTTTCCAGTATCTGCATGACGCGGTGATTCCGCGCATGATCGGCCGCGAGGCAAAGATGCTGGTCGAGCGGCTCTCCGACTTGACTCGCGCGCGGCACGCAAAATACGGCTTCACCGTCTATCATCTCGAGCCCAACGTGAAAGACGGGCCGGGCGGATTGCGCGACATCAATCTAGCCTCTTGGCTATCCCTGATTTCCACGATGGAGGCGAAAGGAAACTGGCTCGGCGATGCATCGCCGCTTCCCGCGCCGGTGCGCGAAAGATTCGCTTCCGCGCTCGAGTTCATGAAATCCGTTCGATGTTTTCTGCATTTTCGGCACGGCCGAGACGACAATACCCTTGCCTGGGAAGCGCAGGAGGACGCCGCAGCGCGAAAAATAGGCGTGCGCGCGGAAGGCCAGCTGTCGGCGTCCGACTGGATGCGCGCGTATTTCAGCCATGCGCGCGCCATCTACCGCGTCAGCAGCCAGTTGCTGGGAGAACTTCCGGCTTCGCGCCCTTCCTTGCACCGCCAGTTTCAGACTCTGCGCTCGCGCTTGTCGAACGCCGAATTTTCCGTGGTGGACGACATGGTTTTTCTGCGCGATCCCGAAGGAATCCACGATCCGGAATTGCTTCTGCGCGCCTACCGCTTCATGGCGCGGCATGGTCTGCGGCTCTCCTCCTCCACCGAATATCAGATCGAGCAGTCGCTGCCCCGGATGGCCGCTTCGCTCGGTTCCCGGGAGAGCTTGTGGCTTTATTTCCAGGAAATTCTTCTCGCGCCGCACGCCGCGGAGGCCTTGCGCGCCATGCATTCGCTGCGCTTGCTGAGCGTTCTGCTGCCGGAATTCGCGGGGATCGATTCGCTGGTGGTGCGCGATTATTCGCACCGTTATACCGTCGACGAACACAGCTTTGTAGCCATTGAAAATCTGCATCGCCTGCGCCAATCGCAATCCAAATGGGATCAGCGATACGCCGAATTGCTCGATGAACTCGAACAGCCCGAACTTCTGTACCTCGCGCTCCTGCTGCACGACACCGGCAAAGGCGCAAAGACCGAAAACCACGTGCAAGCCAGCCGGGAAATCGCCGCGAGCGCACTCGAACGCCTGGACCTCGACGCACCCGACCGCGAAACAGTTTTATTTCTCATCGAACGCCACCTGGAGCTCAGCGCCACCCTGCGCCGCGATATCTTCGACCCGCAAACCGTCCGCGCCTTCGCCGAAAAAGCGGAAACGCCCGAGCGGCTGAAAATGTTGTGCCTGCTGACCTTCGCGGATATCAAGGCCGTGAATCCGGAAGCGCTCACGCCGTGGAAAGCGGAAAACATTTGGCAGCTCTATATCGGCGCGGCCAACGATTTAATTCGCACCGTGGATGAACGCCTGCACGTGAATACCGATGCGGAAGCGCTGGACCATCTGCACACGCTCGCTCCGGCGGCGGGAAAACGCCTGGAAAGTTTTCTCGAAGGCATGCCGCGCAGGTATCTGCGCACGCATTCCGTGGAAGATGTGATGGCGCACATGGAAATGGCCGCGCATATCGCCGAGGAACCCTCGCAACTGGCGCTGCGCCGCGGCCGTCACTGGTACGAATTGACTCTGGTCACGCCGGACCGCCCTTTTCTATTTGCCACCATGGCCGGCGTGCTGGCGGCGCGCGGAATGAACATCGTCAAAGCCGCGGCCTTTTCGAATCAAGCGGCCACCGTGGTGGACACGTTTTATTTCACGGACCGATTTCGCACGTTGGAACTGAATCTTCCGGAATGGGAACGCTTCAAGCAATGCATTCAGGATGTTTTGGCGGGCAATGCCGATCTCGATCGCATGTTGCGGGACCGCCTGCGCTCGCAAAAAGCGGCGCCGCCGAAAGTTCGCGTGGATACGGACATCGTATTTGACGACGCCTGCTCCGAGCACAGCACGCTCATCGAGATCATCGCCCAGGACCAGCCCGGCCTGCTGCACCGCATCAGCTCGCAATTCGCCGCTCACCAATGCAATATTGAAATCGCGCTGATCGAAACCGAGGGGCAAATGGCCATCGACGTTTTTTATCTGACTTCCGCGGGCGCGAAGCTTTCTCCCAGCCAGCAAGAGCGATTGCGCCAGGCTTTGCTCGGCGAACTGAAATCCATTCCAGTGTAGCGGCCCGGAACGCCGTTGTTTGCCGTTTGCCGGCATGCGTTTGGCCGCAAATTCTCCGAGTCCGGCCCTTCGCTCTCTGCATCTATAGATTCAAATGGAGGAAATTATGAGCGGAAATGAGTACGTGACACTGGGTCGTTCCGGATTGCGCGTCAGCCCGCTGGCCCTGGGCACCATGACCTTTGGCGGAACGACCGGATGGGGTACCGAGGAATCACTTTCGCGCCATATATTCGACCGCTTCATCGAACGCGGCGGGAATTTTATTGATACTGCCGACAGTTACTCCGACGGGCGCAGCGAGGAGATGGTGGGCAAATTCGTCGGCGAAGGGAAACTGCGCGACAAATTGGTGATTGCCACGAAATTTACATTCAACGCGCAGGAAGGAAACCCCAACGCCGGAGGAAACGGCCGCAAGAATATTTACCGCGCGCTCGAAGCGTCCTTGCGGCGCCTGAAAATGGATTATGTGGATTTGTATTGGCTGCACGCCTGGGACACCATCACCCCTGTCGAGGAAGTTCTTTCGACGTTGCATGATCTGGTGCGCGAAGGCAAAATCCTCCATTTCGGGCTTTCCGACGTGCCGGCGTGGTATGCGGCGCGCTTGCAGACCCTCGCAGAAAAGGAAGGGAAGGAGCGCGCCATCGCGCTGCAACTGGAATATTCGCTGGTCGAGCGCAATATCGAACGCGAACACCTTCCCGCGGCGCAGGAGTTGGGCATGGGAATTTGTCCCTGGAGCCCGCTGGCCAGCGGCTTCCTCAGCGGGAAATACCAGCGCGATGGAAACAAAGGCCGCGGCGACGGACGCCTGCAAACGTTGCAGAATTCCGCGAATCCGGTGTTCAACAAATTCACGGACCGCAATTGGCGCATCCTGGATGTCCTTACAAACGTCGCGCAAAAAATGGGCCGCCCCATCGCGCAGGTGGCTCTCAACTGGGTGGGAACGCAACCAGGAATCACTTCGATCATCGTCGGCGCGACGAAACTTGCGCAACTCGAAGACAGCTTTGCTTCGCTCGATTTCTCGATCCCCGCGGACCTTCGCAAAGTTCTCACCGATTCGAGCGCCATTGATTTGCTGCATCCCTACATGTTTTTCGAAGGCGTGATCCAGGAACGGGTGTTGGGGGGAACGCGCATCGAGAAATGGAAACCGGGGCGCGTGCGGGAGGCGTCCGCCGTGAAGGAAAAAGCCAGCGCCGCGGAAAAATAATCTGCGCGGGCCGCTCCCGCACGGCAGGCCGGCAGAGCTATCGGGAGAGCCGCGCGATCAGAAATTGGCGAAGCGCCAGCGCGGCGTTATGTTTGCGGTCGCGCGCGCTATAAAGCAAAGTGACCTTCCCGCGGCGCGCAGCATTCAGAATCGGTTTCCATGCTTTGGGATTTGCGCGCAATTCCGCGTGGTAGCGTTTCTGAAATTGTTTCCACCGTTCGGGACGGTGGTCGAACCATTTTCTCAACTCGGCGCTGGGAGCGGCGTCCTTGAGCCAAGCTTTCACAGGCAGCGCCGATTTCTTGATTCCGCGTGGCCACAGGCGCTCGACGAAAAACCGCGCGAACTTGCCCTTGGCCGGCGGATCATAGATCCGGGCGATTTGAATTCTGGAATTGTCGCCCTCCGCCACAGGAAGAGAGTGCGAAGCGGATTCGCCCGGATAGGTGACTTGCATACCGCGGACGCGCGCAAAGGGCGTGAGCTTGTGCGGCTGCGCGCGCGAGGCTGAGAGAATGTCGCCAACCGAATATCCCCGCGCCAGCAATGCGTCGGCAACCAGCGATCGGTGGCAACGCCACGGCACGGCCTCGGCG
Source organism: uncultured Acidobacteriota bacterium (assembly GCA_963708285.1). Taxonomy (GTDB): domain Bacteria; phylum Acidobacteriota; class Terriglobia; order Acidiferrales; family UBA7541; genus Palsa-295. The sequence goes on along the minus strand of CAVPSF010000002.1, from coordinate 50,538 downwards.
CACATCAGCGCGCAGGGTTTTGACTGCGCGAGTTTCATGGCCCGCGCAAGCCCCGCGGCGAATTCGGGGGTCTGCATGTAATCGGCGAATCCGCGGAAACTTTTGTTCCGCCATGCGTCGTTTTTCGAATCCGCTTTCGCATGGCGCAGGCCGCCGAGTTTTTTGAGATGCGTGTACGCCAGGCCTTCGGACCCCAGCGCCGGTCCCAGCGTGTCGCCGTTGAACTGCGGATTGCGCCGCGAGCGCGGGATACTGCGAATATCGAGGACGCGCCGCACGCCATGGCTGCGGAGCAGGGCGATAAATTCCGCAAGCGATCGCGTGGAATGTCCGACGGTGAAGATGATTGGCTTCTTGCTTTTGGACGCGGCTTTCATGGGGCGCTTCCTATCATACGGCAGGCAGCAAACGCGCGCGGCCGGAAATTTGTTTCCGCGCCGCTGCCCGGTCGGCGATACTATTTGCGATTGAAATGATTTTGCACAGTGGCGATGGAATCCTTAATGAGGCGGCGGAATGTATGAGCGACGTCAATACATTATTTTGGGACAACGGCGGGGTGATTTTGACCAATGGTTGGGACCGCGACTCACGAAAAGCGGCGGTCGAAAAGTTCGGGCTGGACTGGGAGGATTTCGAAGACCGCCACGAGCTGATGCTGCACGCCTTCGAAATCGGAACGGCTTCTCTCGAGGATTACATCCGCCGCACCGTGTTTTACCGCGAGCGGCGCTTCACCCCCGGCCAGTTCAAAACCTTCATGTTCGAGCAGTCGCAGCCTTTTCCTGAATCGCTCGAATTTCTGGGCGCGCTGGCGCGAACGCGCCGCTATGCCATGGCCTCGCTCAACAACGAATCGCGGGAGATCAACGACTACCGCATCCAGAAATTCGCCTTGCGGAATTATTTCGAAGCGTTTTTTTCTTCGTGCTATCTGGGCGTGCGCAAGCCGGACGCCCAGATTTACAAATTGGCGCTGTCTATCAGCCAGAGGGCGCCGCAAGAGTGCGTCATGATCGACGACCGCGGATTGAACCTCGAATGCGCGCTTGAGCTGGGGATGCGTGCCATCCAGTTTCAAGATGTGGCGCAACTGCGCGCCGCGCTTGGCGATTTGGGCGTCACCGCGGATGAAAAATAATTCGCCGGAATTATTTTGGGAGTCCGCAGTCCATTCACGAGGCGAACTTCATGAAAATGGAAACGCGCATTTTCGCGGATATCACGGCGCTCAGCCGCGGCACGCTAGAAGAAATCCATAAAATCGTCGCGGAGGCCGTCGAGCAGCGCGGTCGCGCCTGCGTCGCGCTTTCCGGCGGCCACACTCCGGCGCAAATGTATGCCTTGTGGGCGGCGGAATTTCATTCCCGGACTCCCTGGGATCTCTTGCATTTTTTCTGGGGAGATGAGCGCTACGTGCCGCAAGACGATCCGCTCAGCAATTACCGCATGGCCCGCGAGACGTTGATTTCACGCGTGCCCATTCCGGCGGCAAACGTGCATCCTTTTCCGACCAATTTGCCGCAGCCGCAAGCCGCGGCCGACGCGTATGAAGTCGAGCTTCGCGCGTATTTCGCGGGCGGGCCTCCGGAATTGGACGTTCAACTTCTCGGCATCGGTGAAGAAGGTCATACCGCGTCGCTTTTTCCAAACTCCCCAGTCCTCGAGGAGCACCGGCGCTGGGTCGCGGCGGTGGAAGTTCCGGCCACGCCTCCGCGGCGATTGACGCTCACTCCCGCAGTTCTCAATCTATCGCGCCATACCCTGTTTTTGGTGGCGGGCGAAAGCAAGCGTGAGATCCTCGGAAAGCTGCGCGACGAGCCTGACCCGCAAACCAGTCCTTATCCAGCGGCGCGCATTCAGCCTTCGGGGCAAGTTTTATGGTTTCTGGATCAAGCAGCGGCCAATTTTTGACGCATTGCGAATCGCAGTCCTTCCGAATATTTTGTAACTAAAAGCTTCCTGCTGCGTCCAATGATTTACGGATAGGCGCGAAAGTGTGCAAGCTGGTGCACAGACGGAAGTTACCGCGCAATCCGGCCAGAGTGTAGTGCGGCTGGCGCTGGTCTCTGGGCGTGGTTTTTGGCGCTAAGGGACTGGGGGCAAGTCGCGGTATCATATTAAGTAACCATCGGTGAATCTTGATTGTCATGCGCACGGCAGTAACCATCTCTCAGCACTCGCGCGGCGGCCATTGCGCGAATTTGCGGCAAGAAACGGCGGCTCAATCTTTCATGCATAAAAATCGAGGTATTTCCATTGGCGTCGCGCTGGCCTGCCTGGCAGCGATGGTTCTCACGGCGGCGTGCAGCACCAAGGTGGCGCAGACCGCGCCGGTGATGGCTGTCCCGGTGACGGTCGCCAAAGCCGAACTCAAGACCATGCCCATCAACCTGACCGCGATTGGGACGGGCGAAGCCTATTCGACCGTATCCATCGAGGCTCAGGTGAATGACATCCTCGAAGCAGTCCATTTCAAAGCGGGTGATTTCGTCAAGAAGGGCGACCTGCTTTTCTCCCTGGATGCGCGGCCTTTTCAGGCCACCCTGGCGCAAGCGGAAGCCAACCTCGCGCGCGACAAAGCTCAGGCGGAACTCGATGCCGTGCAAGCCGAGCGCTATGCCAAGCTGTTTTCCGAAGGCGTAGCTTCGAAGGAACAGACTGACCAGATGCAGGCCACCAGCGACGCGCAACAAGCCCTGCTGCACGCCGATGAAGCAGCCGTGCAATCCGCCAAACTGAATCTGCAATATTGCACAATTTTTGCGCCGGTGGATGGGCGCACCGGAGCCTTGCAGGTCTATCCCGGCAGCGTGGTGAAGCAGAATGACGTGCCGGTGCTGGTGGTGATCAATCAAGTCACGCCGCTGTACGTTAATTTTGCCGTTCCCGAGCAATACATGGGCATCATCAAGAAATATATGGCCGGCGGACATTTGCAGGTGCAGGCCACGCCGTACGGGGACACCGCGGCGGAAACCGGAACCCTGACGTTTCTGGACAATACCGTCGACAACACCACTGGAACCATCAAGCTCAAAGCCACTTTTGTGAATCCTGATCATCGGCTTTGGCCGGGGCAATTCGCCACCGTGTCTTTGCGGCTTGCGGAAGATGAAAACGCCACGGTGGTGCCGACGCAAGCGGTGCAGACCGGCCAAAACGGGGATTATATTTTTGTGATTGATGCGCAAATGAGAGCGCAATCGCGAGTCGTGAAAGTGGCGCGCACGGTGGGATCCGAAGCGGTAATCTCCAGCGGAATTTCACCGGGCGACACGGTTGTAACCGACGGCCAGCTTCGTTTGATTCCTGGAATCATGGTGCAGATCAAGGACAACTCGGCGGCGGGGAGTTGAGGGCGCCGCGATGAGTATCGCCGAAATCTTCATTCGCAGGCCGATCATGACCACTCTGGTCATGCTCGCCATTCTTATTTTCGGGATCATCAGTTATCGCTCCCTGGCAGTCAGCGACCTCCCCAACGTAGATTACCCGACCATTCAGGTTTCCGCGGGTTTGCCCGGCGCAAGCCCGGACACCATGGCTTCGGCCATCGCTACTCCCCTGGAGAAGCAGTTTTCCACCATCGCGGGCATCGACACGATGACCTCGACCAGCTCCCTCGGCACCACTTCCATCACCCTGCAATTCGATCTGAGCCGCAATATTGACGGCGCGGGCCAGGACGTGCAGGCCGCCATCGCCAGGGCGGGCTCGCAACTTCCTCCTGGGATGCCTACTCCTCCCACCTACCGAAAAGTGAACCCCGCCGATCAGCCCATTCTGTATGTGGCCATGGGGTCGAAGACTCTGCCGCTTTACGTGGTGGACAAGTACGCCGAGACGATGATGGCGCAGCGCATCTCCATGGTGAAGGGCGTGGCCCAGGTGCAGGTCTTCGGCTCGCAAAAATATGCGGTCCGCATTCAACTGGATCCGCAAGCCATGGCCACCCGGCAGATCGGGATCGACGATGTGCACAATGCGGTGGCCAATGCCAATGTGAATATGCCGGTGGGCATCCTCAATGGCGCGCAACAGTCTTTTACACTGCAAGCCAATGGACAACTGACGCAGGCTTCTCTCTACCGCCCGATGATCGTCGCTTACCGCAATGGTTCGCCGGTGCGCCTGGAGGACATCGGAAAAGTTCTGGACAGCGTGCAGAACGACAAGGTCGCGGACTGGTGGAACGACACGAATTCCGTGGTGCTGGCCATCCAACGCCAGCCCGGCACGAATACCGTGGAAGTGGTCAACGCCGTAAATGACCTGATGCCGAAATTCCGCGACGTGATTCCTCCGGCGGTGCTGATGGAAACGCTGTACGACCGCTCGGTATCCATCCGCGCTTCCGTTTCGGACGTGAAATCCACGCTGCTTTTGGCCGTGTTTCTCGTGGTCCTGGTGATTTTCCTTTTCCTGCGCAACGTTTCCGCCACCCTGATTCCCAGCATCGCCCTGCCTATGTCCATCATCGGCACTTTTGCCGTGATGTATGCGCTCAATTACACCGTGGACAATTTATCGCTCATGGCGCTGACGTTATCGGTGGGATTCGTGGTGGACGACGCCATAGTCATGCTCGAAAACATCGTGCGTCACATGGAAATGGGCGAAGGGGTGATGGAGGCATCGCTCAGCGGCTCGCGCGAAATCGGCTTCACCATCGTGTCCATGACTCTTTCTCTGGCTGCCGTTTTCATTCCCGTGCTGTTCATGGGCGGGATCATGGGGCGCCTGCTTCACGAATTTTCGGTTGTGATCATGGTGGCCATCCTGGTTTCGGGCTTCGTATCCCTGACGCTCACGCCCATGCTTTGCAGCCGCTTTCTCCGTTCACAGCACGGGCGGAAACACGGGCGCTTGTATATGACCCTCGAGCGCTTTTTTGACCGCCTGCTCGCCAAATATGATGTTTCCTTGCAATGGGCCTTGCGCCACCGCCTGCTGGTGATGATCGTCGGCGGCGTGATCCTGGTGATCACCGCCTGGCAATTTTATGTGATACCCAAGGGTTTCCTTCCCCCCGAGGATAACTCCGAAATTTTCGTTTCCACCGAGGCAGCTCAGGGAATTTCCTTCGCCTCCATGCGCGATCATCAACAGGAGCTCAACGAAATCGTCATGAATGATCCCAATCGCAAGGATTTTTTCTCAGCGATGGGAGACTTCACTTCGAGTAACGCCGGCATCATCTTCATTCACCTGAAAGACCGCAACGATCGCCCGGAAATTCCCAGCAAGACCATGCTCTCGCTGGACCGGAAATTTGGCGGCGTGCCGGTGCTCGGAGGTCTGCTGCGTTCGCTCACCCCCGTCTTCGCGCATCATCCCACCATCGAAGAAGTTATCGAAGAACTGCGCCCCAAATTCGCCAGCGTCACGGGCATCAACGCCTACATGCAGAATCTGCCCCCCATTCAGGTGGGCGGGCAGTTGACCAAGAGCCAATACCAGCTCACCGTTCAGGGGCCGGACATCGACGACCTGTACCGCCAGTCAAATATCCTGCTGGCCAAGATGATCAAGCTTCCCGGCCTGCAGGATGTGACCAGCGACTTGCTGATCCGCAATCCCCAGGTGAACGTGAATATCGACCGCGACAAGGCCTCCGCGCTGGGTGTTTCCGCCGCGCAAGTTGAGGACGCGCTCTATACCGCCTACGGCCAGCGGCAGATTTCCACCATCTACGCGCCCAACGACGAATACTGGGTGGTGATGGAACTCGAAGACAAATACCAGGCCGATCCCGCCGCGCTTTCCATGTTGTACGTTCACTCCTCCAGCGGCGCTCTCGTCCCATTGAACGCCGTGGCCACTCTTACCAACAATCTCGGGCCGTTGACCGTGACCCATCTGGGACAGCTTCCCGCCGTCACGCTGTCCTTCAATTTGAAGCCGGGAGTAGCCATCGGCGATGCCGTGAACGCAGTAAACAATCTGGCGCGCAACACGCTGCCTGCCACCATAACCACGCAATTCCAGGGAACGGCACAGGCTTTCATGGCCTCGCTGACCGGGTTGGGCATTCTGCTGGTGATGGCCATTTTGGTGATTTACATCGTCCTGGGAATTCTCTATGAAAGTTTCATTCATCCCATCACCATCCTTTCCGGCTTGCCTTCCGCGGCTTTCGGCGCGCTTCTCACCCTGCAGATTTTCCACCTGGATTTGGATTTGTACGGATTTGTCGGCGTCATCATGCTGATCGGCATCGTCAAGAAAAATGCCATCATGATGGTGGACTTCGCCATCGAGCGCGAACGCCAGGGGCATAAGTCCGCGCAGGAAGCGATTTACGAAGGCTCGCTCATCCGTTTCCGGCCGATCATGATGACCACCATGGCCGCCCTGATGGGCACCGCTCCCATCGCTTTCGGCATTGGCGCGGGTGCCGATTCCCGCCGCCCGTTGGGGCTGGCGGTGGTCGGCGGACTGCTCTTTTCGCAGTTGGTCACCTTGTATCTCACACCCGTTTTTTACACCTACATGGATACATTGCAATCCTGGTTGGGGATGCGCTTCCGCAAAGCCACCATGGCGGAAGACGCGGCTTCGGCCGATTAGTTTCCCCTCGCACCCACGTATTTTCGTTCATATCCCTCTGCGTTCATTTCCCGAATTGAAAAAGCTGCATCTCCCCGGCCTGATGTACAGGTACTTCCTGTCATTTCGTACCATTGACCCGCTCTGGCGCGCTCTCTAACATGCTTTTTGGGTGCATAAGACCTCGCAGCGGATGGGATTCCTTCCCCCGAGTCTCAAGCGAAGCTCCCGGGAAGCCGATACTTATGGCGTATTTGCAAGACCTGCCAAATGACATTCGTACTCGACGCAAGAGGCGCGGACCGCGCATGAATTCCCGCGTACCGTTGACCATTGCGTGGAACGGGAAGGGCCCGCGGCGCTTTGAGGCCGGTTTCACCAGAGTGGTCAACGGCTACGGATGCTTGCTGGTCAGCCCCGCAGAAATAAACGTGGCGGAGCGTTTGCGCATCACCAACCTCTTCACCCGGCAAGAGGCGGAAGGTGTGGTGGTTTGGAAAGGTGCACAGCGGCCCGATGGATGGGATTTGGGGGTCGAATTTGTGGCATCCCGGCTCGACTTTTGGGGGATTGAACTTTGAAACTCGATTCGTTTAAGGTTCCGGTGTCCGGCGCAGGTGGCTCATCCTCAAAATCCAGTGGCACTTACCATAAATCGCCCGCCGCTGCCGCTCTCCACAAATCCGCGCCGGTCATTCCGCTCAAAGGCATCGCGGGAGAAGAGCGCCGCCGGAGCCAGCGCGTCCTATTGCGCGTGCGCGCCAGCATCCATGTGGCCCTGAACGGCAAGCAAGTCACCTTCGAAGCCACCACGCTCAGCGTGAACACTCAGGGAGCCATGCTGGTGCTGAAACAGAATCTGCCCATGGAAACGCGTCTGGTGCTGGAACACGGGACCACTCGCGAACGAGTGGCTTGCAAAGTGGCGCGCCCCGCGAAAGAAATGCCCGAAGGCTATCAAATCCCCATCGAATTCGATTCACCTTCACCGGATTTCTGGAAGATTGCGTTTCCGCCCGCCGATTGGCGGCCCGAGGAAGTTTAACTCCGCGAAGCAGGCAGGGTGCCCCGGCTAGAAGGGCAGCGCCCGCAAGTCCATGTTCCCGCCGGATAGAATCACTCCGATCTTTTTTCCCGCTGCGTTCAGCCTGCGCACAAAAACCGGCGCCGCGGCCACCGCCCCCGAAGGTTCCACCACAAGTTTCAATCGTTCCCAGAGCAGCATCATGGCGGCCACAATTTCTTCCTCGCTGACCGTCGCGATCTGGTTCACGCGCGCGCGCAGAATCGAAAAAGTCAGCGGGCACAGGACGGCGCGCAAACCGTCGGCCATGGTTTCAAGGGGCGATGCCGGCTCGATTTTTCCCGATGCTAGGGAGCGGCAGGCGTCGTCCGCATTGCGGGGCTCGCCGCCGGCCACGAGAATTCCGGGCCGCAAGCTCTTTGCCGCGATGGCCGTGCCGCTCAGCAACCCGCCGCCGCTGACCGGTGCAATAATGACGTCCAGGTCCGGGACATCTTCCAGCAGTTCCAGCGCCGCGGTGCCTTGCCCGGCGATTACGCGGGAATCGTTGTAGGGATGCACCAGGTGCGCTCCGGTGCGCTTGAGCACTTCGGAGGAAACTTGCTCGCGCGAGGCGATATTCGCCTCACACTCCGTGATTTGCCCTCCGTAGGCTTCCACCGCGCGTTTTTTTGCCGCTGATGAATTCGAAGGCATGACGATGTACGCCGGAATCCCGCGCCAGCGCGCCGCCAGAGACAGCGCCGCGGCATGGTTTCCGGAAGAAGGTGCGGCTACCCCGCGCTTCGCCTCTTCTTCGCTCAAGGAGAAGACCGCGTTGCTCGCCCCGCGGATTTTGAACGATCCCGTCTTCTGCAAGTTCTCGCATTTGAAATAGATTCGCGCGCCGGCAAGTTCATCGAGCGAAGCGCACGTTAGGACCGGCGTTCGATGGATGCGCGGCGAGATGCGGCGGTGCGCTTCCCGGATGGCGGCCAAGTCAGGCGGGGTCTGGTGGGAGGCATTGGTCATTGGAATGGTCTGATGCATTATGGCACACCTCTTTTCAGTTTTCGGCCGGGCTCGTTGCTCTTCTTGAACACGGTTCAAATATCCCAACATTAAAATCATTGACTCACTTCCATGCTTTTGCGATTCTCGGCGAACCCCCTTCCTGCAGTTCATTTCCCATCGACGCGCCAGGAGACGAAAGCCATGTCCAGCGACGAACGCCGCTTTGCTCCCCGGAAATCATGCGCCATCCCCCTGCGGTTTCGCGTCCTCGAGGAAGAGTACGCCAACGCAGTATCCCGCGACGCGCACAATGCCGAAGCTGCGCAATACGCGCGAGCGGCTGCGGTGGCCGAACCCCCGCTCGAAGGAGTCACCATCAATTTGTCCGAACATGGCATCTGTTTTTTCTCGCGGGAGAAAGTGCGGGTGGGAGATCCGGTGGAGGTCTTCTTCCGTCTGCCGCGTGAATTGACCGGCCGCAGTCCGGAAGACGTTCGCTGCAAGGCGCGCATCGTGCATGTGAAACCTATCGCGAATGAAACAGTCAAAGTGGGCGCAACGATCGAAAGTTTCGAGACCCTGGATACTTCCAGCCGGTGGGACAACTAAAGCCAGCGGCAAACTTTACACCTGATTCATTGGAATGGCAGCGCACATCGCCGCATTCGCGGCGGCCTCGTTATTTTTTCGGAGGCGTACCCGCCGCGAAAGTCACCTTTGCCGCCGCTGTATTCCCAAAATCGTCCGCGGTTTGCACCGCCACCGTGTGTTCCCCCGGAACAAGTCCCGTCAACTCGATCTGGTAGCTTTCCTTCGGCGCATCGGAGAGTTGCCCCACCGGAAAAACGACCTGCCAATCGCCCGCATCCACGCTATATTGCGCGCGGCCGAGATTGCGGGATGCGCTGGCGGCGTCGAATCGAATCGTGGCCGTGGCTCCCTTCGCGTCCGCGTGCAGATTTTCGATGCGCGGAGGCGTATTGGCCACTTCCAAGCGGTCGCTCACGCGTTCCGCGGTCAGCGCCTGGCCGGCGGGATTGGACGGCAAATCCGAGGCCACGATTTTCAGGTAGTAGGCGCCGTCCGGCATGGTTTGCGTGTCCCAGGAATAAAATCTTTCGGTGATCTTATCCTTCAGCAGCCGCCAGTTTGTTTCGCTCTCGCCGCGATAATAGATGGAGAACACCAGATCGTCGTCGTTATCATCGTGCGCGGACCACAACACGCTTTGGTAGCCTCGTTCCTTGAATCCCTGTGGCGGCACTTGCATCTTCGATTGTCTTGCCGCGTTTTCCATGTTCTGCTGCATCCCCGGAAACCCGCCGCCGAGGCCCGCTTGTTGCGGCATGCGCAGTTGCACCGGTGTCTGGGTGCCGGGCCCGCCTTCCTGGCCGGGATATCCCTGGGCGCGAACGCCGGGATCTTCGACCACGATGTCATCAATTTCCGGGGCCACATTTTTCGGCAGATAACCCAGACTCACCCAGGAAATATCCGGTTCGGCCCCGTGATCGGTTTCGACGAACACGGCCTTCCACTGCGCAAATCGCGCTGCCGGGCAGCTCACGGCTTCGCCCGCGCCATTCTTGTAAGGTCCGGCCCAGGCGCTCCAATTGTTGTCCGGAGTCGAAGTGTTGCCCGAGCGAACGTACATTTCCACTTTCCCATTGGCCGCGCCGTTTTCGCCCCACCAGGAGATGCGTCCCCAGCGCGAAAAAATCCTCGCGTCAAAGTCGTCCGATTCGAAGCTTCCCGATGTCGCAGATCCCGGACCCAGTGTGAAAAGTTTTCCGGGGTTGGCGGTGGCCACGAAGATTTTCCCGTCGGGACTCGTGGCCAGGCCCATCACCTGCGCCGAAGACGCGCTGGCAATTTTCGAAAAAACCTTGTCGCCCTCGAGCTTGATGACCCCGCCCTTGTTTCCCGTTCCCAGCAGCAATTTTCCATCCGAGGCGAGATCCATGGCGAACACCAGGTCCTCGCGCGAATTCCATATTGTTTCGGGGGATCCGTCCGGAGAAATTTTCACCACCTCCGCCCCGCCGCCGGTCCCGGGAAAATAAGGGAATGTAATGGTCGGCTGCATGGTTTGCGGCTGCCTCTGCGCCTGTGCTGCCGCGTTGGCCTGCGCCGCCATCACCACGGCTTGCTGCTGCGCGGGCGAAATTACTGGAACCGGTTGGGGAAGCCCGGGTTCGCGAGGTTTGTCGCCGATGGATGCGGCGTAAATATTCCCCTCCGCGTCGCAAAGCAGCGAAGTCACTTCTTTCTTGCTGGTTTCGTAAATCACGTACGCCGCTCCCGCTTCCGGAAGCGCCTGCGCGTCCTTGCGTTTGATTTCCACGCGCAGGATGAGGCCGTCCGGGTCCGTTCCAATCAGCAGGTTGCCCTGACGGTCAAATGCCAGGGAACGCGCGTGGCGTTCATCGCCTTGATAAAACAGGCGCCCCTTGCCGTCCGGATTCACCACGAACACTTCGCCTGTATCGCCGGTAGCCACATACAGCGCGCCTTGCGCGTCCACCGCCAGCGCCCAGATGTATTTCGTTTTAGGGTCGAAGAAGACGCTCTTCGCTCCTTCCGGCGTCACCTTGTAGACTTTTCCGTCCGGCGAAGTTCCCACGTAAAGATTGTCGTGCGCATCAAACGCGATGGCTTGCGCGGCCAGCTCACTCGATTCGAAAACGGTGGTGGGTTTTGCGGGATCGTCGAAACGCAGCACTTTGGCGCTCGACCCGCCCGCGGCATACAATCGCCCGCGGGAATCGAGCCGCAAGGCCCACAAATAAGCGAGATTGGGGTCTGAATATTCGGAAAATGACGGGGCCGGCAGCAATTTGCCGTCGCTGCGCAGCGCCACGCCCTGGGGCGTGCCGCGATCGAATTCCACATACTGGCTCTCGCGCCAGTTGCGCGTGTGTTCCGCGCGTGCAACCGCTGGCAGAATCAGTCCCACGACAAGCGCGGCCGCAAGAGCCAGGGCCGGCAGATTCGCGTCCATGCTGTGGCGTCTTTTCACTCCGCGTCTCCTTGTGCGCCGTGCATTAATTCACGGTTATCGAAAGTGTGCGCTCGCCGGAAATCACCAGATCCATGGCCGCCGACCATTCGCCCACGCTCGATTGCCAGGTCAACCGCGAACCGCCGGGGCTTTGTCTCTGGTCGAAGACGCTGATGGCGGAAAGCGGCGCGTTGGGCATTTCCTTGTCTTCCACCAGCAGCGTGGGAGCCTGTTGCAGCAGCGTGGCGTAAAGGCGGTCGTTGCGCCGCTGGCGGTTGAGCAATTTGACGAGTTCTTCGAGCCCCGGCAACTGTCCCTCGGACGTGATGGTCATGCTCTCGATGTTGCGGTTCAGCGTGGCTGCATCGCTGATCACAATTTCCAGATTTCCCCGCGCGGTTTGCTCCGGAATGGTGATGGGTATTTCCTTCACAAATGCATCGCCGCGATACGGCCGCAGCAGGACTTTCACGGCTACGGTTTCTCCCGGATGCACTTCTCTTTTTTCAACCCATGCGCCGTCAATGATCGCCGAGCGCCGGTCGGCGAGCGAGGTGACCTCTATATGCACGCCGGTCACCTTCGCGGGCTCATAAGGATTGGAATAAATCGCGTTGAAATCGCTTTCCACGGAAGTCGCCAGCAAGAACGCGGAAGGCACCGGCAAATCTATAGGCGAATACAGGTCGTCAAGCGCCACCGGCGAATGCCCCTGGAGTTCGATCGAGCCTTTTAAATCCAGCGTGTTGCCTTCGCCGTAGGCGGTGTTTCCGGCAATGCCGTTGTAAATCGCCAGCGCCACGAGCGTCGGCGTGAGCTGGCGGTTTTCGATCACCTCAAAGTGGAATTTCTTTTCGCCCTTGGCAGACGTGAAAGTCACGTCCACGGGAATCATGGAGGGTCCCGGGCCAAGATGTCCGGCGATGGCCGTCACATGGTCTCCTGTCAGCGTGCCGATGGTCCCGCCGGTGGTGATAATTTTCGTGGAAGCCAGCTCCGAAGCCAGGGTCATCAGCACGTGCGCCCGGGCAATGGGCATGGACACGTCGCCAAATCCAAAAATCGGGTGCCCGCACGCAAGAATGCGTCCATCCTGCACCGTCGTGACCGTGCAGCCGGGCGCCAGCGACAAATCGCCGCGTATCAATTCAATCCCCACCATATCTCCCGGTTGCAGCTTGGCATCCTCCGGTGAAGCCGCGGCCGTCCCTCCCGCCACCATGGACATGCCCCATGCGGATAGCTGCTTGCTGAATTCGGCGATGGTGCCGGGATAAATTCCGCTGGCGATCAGCGGTGTCTCGATGGGAACCAGAAATTGTCCTGCGCCGGCGCTCGCTTGTTGCGCGAAGGTTTCGGGGAAGGGAATGTGCGCGGCAAGTGCGGAGCCTGCCTGCGTCGAAGAACCGGCGGAAATATTCGCGGATTTCGTGCCATCCGTTCGCGGCGGTGGCGAAGACTTCTCCGCGTCGTACATATTCTCGATGGGGGTCACGCCGCCGATGGCCTCGCGGGTGAATGAGCCGAGCTTGAGTGAAAGCGCGCCGGCGAGCTTTCCATCAATATAAACCGGACTGCCGCTCATGCCCGCCACCACTCCGGTCTTTGCCACTTCATCGCCAAGCAGCCGCACGATAATGATGTCCTGCTTGGGGCCCAGAGCGTTGTGCATCACGCCGATCACTTCCAAATCAACTTTTTCGATCGTGTCGCCCTGAAAAATCGTGTACACCTCGCCCTTCATTCCCGGCTGGACCTGATCGAGAGGAAAGATGGCCGGCGCGTCTCCCGCCCAAATCACGGGAGCAAGGAGCAGCAAAAGAGCGGCCAGCAGGGTGATTGGAATGGTCCGGGGCGCCGATGGCATGGGACTTCGATGATACCCGGCGCGGTTGCGTGAAGCAAATCAGCCATGGCAGGGTCTGGCGCATCATGCCGCCATGCTAGAATTTAAGGATGGGGAAGAAAATAATTTCGCCGGGCGGAAATATTTCCGGGGCCGCCAGCCTTCCGGGCGACAAATCGATCTCGCATCGCTACGCCATTCTTGCCGCGTTGGCCGAAGGGCGCACGGAAATCGCCAATTACGCCTCGGCCGCGGATTGCCAGAGCACGCTCGGGTGCTTGCGCGGCTTGGGGATTACCATCGAGGCCAATCACGAACGCGTGACCATCCACGGCGCGGGCCTTGCGGGGATGAAACCGCCGCGCCGCCCGCTGGACGCCGAAAATTCCGGCACCACCATGCGCATGCTGTCCGGCGTGCTGGCCGGGCAATCTTTCACTTCCACGATCACTGGCGACAGTTCCTTGCGGCGGCGTCCCATGCGGCGAGTGATTGAGCCGCTGCGGCAGATGGGCGCGGAAATCAAGAGCGAAGAGGGATTTCGAGCGCCGCTCGAAATTCGCGGCGGGAAACTCCGCGCCCTCGACTACACCCCGCCCATTCCCAGCGCCCAGGTCAAATCCGCCATTCTTCTCGCCGGGCTTTTTGCCGATGGAGTGAGTTCGGTGACCGAGACGGTTGCCACGCGCGACCACACCGAGCTGGCTCTCTCCGAATTCGGCGCGAAAATCGAAGGCTCGAAAGGCGTCATCCGTATTCATCCCGGCCCGAAACTCGTGGGGCGGCAACTCGCGGTTCCCGGTGATTTGTCCGCGGCCGTGTTTTTGATTGCCGCCGTGTTGGTGCTGCCCAAATCTTCGCTGACTCTGCACAACGTGGGACTCAATCCCACGCGTGCGCGCGTTCTGGATTTTCTGATTTCCATCGGCGCGAAAATTCATCCCACCGGCGTGCAGATGCGCCATGGCGAGCTTGCGGGCGATCTGACCGTGAGCCACGCGCCGCTTTCCGGGGGCTTGATTGCCGGTGCGCAGGTGGCGGAGATGATTGACGAATTGCCCATGCTCGCCGCGCTGGGCCCTTTCACCGAACAGGGCGTCGAAATCCACGACGCGCGGGAATTGCGCGTCAAGGAAAGCGACCGCATCGCCGCGCTGGCGGCGGGATTGCGCGCCATGGGCGCGAGCGTCGAGGAATTTCCGGACGGACTGCGCGTCGCGGGCCGCGAAGCGGGTAAATTGCGCGGCGCGAAAGTCGAGCCGCAAGGCGATCATCGCATCGCCATGGCTCTTTCGATTGCCGCGCTGGGCGCGGAAGGGGACACCACGATTCGCGACGCGGATTGCGTGGGCGTTTCTTTTCCGGATTTTTATGATGCGATCGAAAAATTGCGCGGGACGAAATCCTAAGAAGACTTGTGCAGATAAATGGTGCCGTAACTGGTGGCGATGTTGATGGCCGGGCCGCCCGTGCCCACCGTGCCCTCGAGCCTGCCGCCGCTATCTGAATTATCGATGCGCAGCGAGGGTGAATCGAAATCGCTTTGCACTTCTCCCGATTTCGACGTCGCCGCTATCTGAAAATTCGAATTTCCAGGAAGAGTTAAGTCCACTTCGCCCGATTCGTCGGCGATGGCCACGGGCTGGGTGGGACGGTTCGGAAATACCACGGTGATGTCTCCGTGAACGTCGGCCACGTCGAGTTTCCCGGAAACATTTTCCACGTCCATGTCCTTGTTTCGCGTGGCCAGCAGCGCCGCGCCGCCCACATCCGCAATTTCCAAATGATCGGAATCGAGTTCCAGCCTTCCGGTCAACCGTTCGACGGTCAAACTGCTCGGCCCGATCGCCACGCGCGCGGTCTTGGCCACGTTGCGCATGCGAATGGATCCGGAAAATCCTCCGGCGAGAGAGGCGTTTCCGCCGATGTCTCCCGCCTCCATATCTCCCCCGTGGCCGTTGATTTGCACGTTTCCGCCGATTTTGGTGATGTGCACATCGCCGTCCTGCAGCGTGGCGGTCACGTCCATCGAGCAATTGTGGATGTCCACGTCGCCATGCTGGGCTGTGGCGGTCACATTGCCGGCCAGGCCCGAAATCATGATGTCTCCGCTTTTCGACATCGCGAATAGATTCACTTGCGGCGGAACTTCCACGTCGAGATTGACGTTCACCGAGCCGTCAAGCCCGTCCTGATCAACGGGATGAATCACGTACCCCCCGGCGTTCTTCTCGATCACCACCCGCACCGTGCGTAGCCGCTGCTGCGCTGCTTCCTCGTTCGAGCCCGGCGCGGATTCGTCGGCATTCACGTGCAGCGCGGTGCCGTTGCCGGCGTGCACATGAATACTACCGCTCGAAGTCTGCACGGTGATTTGTTCGCCGGCAGACACGGAAACGGGAGGCAATGCCACGCTTTGCGAGGCATGGCGATTGGCGCCATCGAATTGAATTTGGATATTCGGAAATTTCGAGTGAATCCATTCCGCGCCGCTCATGGCCGCAAGCACCAGCACCAACAGGATGATGAGCGCCGCTTCGCTGCCGGTCAGGATCGGCGGGGCCACCTCGCCGCTCCGGGTTGCCGCCAAATGGTCAATCAGTTTGGCCAGGCCCCAAAGAATCAGCAGCACCGGCCAGTAAGTGCGCAGCAGATGCCCGATGCCCAGTTGCGGGTCAAAACGCTCGATGAGAAATAAAGTTCCCAGCAGGATGAGCAGGAGTCCACTGAAGATCGAGCTGCGTTGCCGGGGATATTTGCTCACGCCTTCATCACCGCCCTGTGTGACCTTCCTTGGAAGCCATGGACTGCGCCACCAAGACAATGCCCGCGACGATTAACAGGAAGGGCCAGAGGTCCCGGAAGTCGTAACGCGAGTATTCGGCCAGCAGGAAAATCACTCCCACGGTGATGAGCATGGCCGGACCCATCAATCCCCGAATCCGGCAGAAAGCGCACGAGCACGAAAATCTTGAGGAGTCCGTCACGCGATTTCCTCCTAGGAGCTGTGCCGCATTTGTTTCGTCGCCAGCCAAATGCCTAGGATGATCAGGGCGACGGGCCAGGCCTTTGAAAACCACTCCATCTGCAGCCATCCGAAGTTGGCCATCAGAAACAGCACGCCCAGACCGATCAAAATAAAGGCGCCAATCGGCGCGTTGTTTCGGGCTCCGGATTCGGCTAGAAGCCCTGGCTCCGCTCGGCCCAACTTGCGGGCTTTGGCCACGCGATAGGAATCAATGGGCATGTACAAATAAAAGCATCCCAGGCTGATTCCCAGGACGGCATAGAAACCGCCGTTGGGCCAATCCGTATTGAGCGCCGCAATCAAACCTCCGAAAACCAGCACATGAATCAGGCCCTTCAGGTATTCGCCGTTGTACACAGCCCCCAGCCCGGGAATAAATCCCAGACAGCAGGCCACGCCGGGATTGGGAGCGCCACTGGTATCCGCTGCCGTACCCGGCACCACCGAGCCGGGCGGCTCGGAATTCGGACTTGCGCCGCCCAGCATTCCCGCCAGGCAATTTTCACAGTACAACGCGCCGCGGACCTCCCGCGTGCACGCCGGGCAAAGCGCCTTCCCGCAGTTGCGGCAATATCCTGTGGCTTCGACATCGGAATGCACAGCGCAATTCATCGAGGGCTCCTCATGGAATCGGCCGGCGGAAGCACCGGCAAAAGCATGGCATAAAAGGTGGTGTTGCGAATCTGGCTGCGATTGTGGTGCGGATCGGTCTGCGATTTCTGCTGCGGGTCAGTCGAAGGCGGCTGCGTTTCGGGTTCGGGCAGCGGAACGGCTTGCGGAGGAGCCTCCGGCTGCAACCGCGATTGAATCTCATAGACCACTCGCAAATCGTTCACATACCTTGCGCTATGCGCGTAAACCAGATGCGCCTGGCGGTTGGCGGTGCGAACCATGTCCGCGGGGTTGAAGGCCATGCGCTTCAGATGGCTGGTGCGCAACCCGACGGAATTCAAAACAAAGAACAGAGTCGCCACCACGGCCACGGCTCCCAGAGCAAAGCGCGGTTGCCAGAGTGTGGATATTCCCGCCAGCCAGGCCCGTAATCCTTGTCTCTCCTTGCGAGGGCCTGAAGTCGTGTCGATGATTTTGCGAATGAGATGAGGAGGCTCGAAAATCGGTTCCAGCGCCTGCATGCGGCCCACAAGCTGGCCTACTTCGCGGACCTGCGTTTCGCATTCGTTGCAGGTGGCGCGGTGCGCGGAGAACGCCGCGGACTCTTCGGGCGACAATTGCCCGTCGAGGTAATCGCTCAACCGTTCTTCAGTGCTTGCGCAATTCCAATTCATGGCCAACTCCGGCCGTGCAAATTCAATTTACTGCGGTCCGATTCCCATTTCTCCCAGCACCCGCGCCAGCTCGATTCTCCCGCGGTTGATGCGCGATTTTACCGTTCCCTCCGGCACCTGCAGCACCCCGCGAATCTCGCCATAATCCAATCCCTGCAAGTCGCGCAGGATCACTGCTTCGCGCAATTCCGGTGAAAGCCGCCCCAGAGCCTGCTGCAATTGCCAGCTGAGTTCCGCATCGAGCGCCTGACGATCCGGGGTGCGCGCCGGAGAATGCCGCGCCTCGACTTGCGGCATGGCATCTTCGAGCGAATCGGTCACGCGATCCCGCCGCGTTCTGCGGTAATGATCCACCAGCAGGTTGCGCGTCACGCTGGTCAGCCAGGTGGGGAAGGCGCCGAATTCCGCGCGGTAGCTTTGCAGCGTGCGGTAGATGCGCAGAAAAACCTCCTGGCTCAGGTCTTCCGCTTCCGTGGGATTCCCCGTGAAGCGATAGCACAGGTTGAACACCCTCCGCGTGTGCCGCTGCACAAGCTCCTCCCAGGCCGGTCCGTCGCCCCGGAGACATTGCTGCACCAGTTGGGCGTCGGCTTCCAATCGTCCTCAGCCTCGCATCCTGCATTACCTTTCAGCCTCACTACATGGAACGCAAAATTAGGTTGAAAAGTTCCCCCCAATCGCCGGGTGTCGGGGGCGGGGGCAACCCGGCTAAATCCCAGGAGCGCCAATCCGCGCCGCATTTTATGCGGGTTCCGAGGGCAAATACAAGCGCGGCGCTGCCGGTCCCCGCGAATCTTTCAGCATATCTATCAGGGGAATTGACGTCACAGCATGGGCCGGCGTTCCTTGACACTTGTGGAAGCTTGCTGCTACGGTTTCAATCCAATGGTGCGGAACGCGCGACGATGGCTGCTGCTGCTCCTGGCTCTCCTGGCCACGGCATTTTTCTTCTATCGCTTCCGTAATTCCATCACCTTGCAGGGATTTGCATGGTCGCGAGTCGCCGCTTCGCTGCGCCACGCCAATCTCTGGTTGCTTTTCCTCTCCCTGCTCATGATTTACGGATGCTACGCGGTGCGTGCCCTGCGCTGGATGCGCTTTTCGCGTGCGCTCGGCAAGCTGCATTTTGGAAATGTCTACGCCGCTACGTTGATGGGTTTCGCCTGCACGTTTATTCTGGGGCGCGCGGGCGAGCCGATTCGTCCTGCGCTGATTTCCAAGAAAGATTCCGTTTCCATGCCCGCGATGTTCGGCGTCTACGTCCTGGAACGCATTTTTGACGTGGCCGCCACGGCTGTCCTGGCCGGCGCGGCGCTGCTATTTTTCCGCTCGAGCGGCTTCACCGTCGATCCCAGCACGCCGCTCCTGGCCGTGGCGCGCACCGCGGGAGTGGCGCTGATCGTCGGCCTGGTGGCGGTAATTTCTTTTCTGATCTATTTCCGTTATCACGGCGCGCAATGGCTGCGCCGGAAATTGAAGGAATCGAGCTGGCACCATGGCTGGCGCGGAAAAACCGCCGGACTGCTTGAAGGATTCAGCGAAGGATTGCAAGGCATTCGTTCCTGGGCGGATATGAACGTGCTGATTGGCTACTCGGTGGTTCACTGGGTCGGCGTCGTCTTCGCCTATTTGTGGATTGCTCACGCCTTCGGCGGTGAGTTGGCGAAATTAACTCTCATGGGCGCCGTCCTGGTCCTGGCATTCACCATGGTAGGCTCCGCTCTGCAGCTTCCCGGAGTGGGAGGCGGTGCGCAAGTGGCCAGCTTCCTTGTGCTGACTCTGATTTTCGGAATCGACAAGGAGCCCGCTGCTGTCGTGGCCATCATTTTTTGGGTAATTACTTTCGCCGCTTCCACACTTCTGGGGCTTCCCCTTTTATTTCGAGAGGGCTGGTCCATGGGCGAATTGCAGCGCATGGCCACCGCCGGAGCGCATGCGGCGCAAGAGGCGGAATCGGCGGTGTGGTCTGAAAATTCAGGAGACCTGGCGCCATGAAATGTCCTTTTTGCGCGCATCTGGACGATAAAGTGGTGGATTCGCGCGAGGCTCGCACGGGAGACTTGATCCGCCGCCGCCGCGAATGCCTGAAATGCGCGCGGCGTTTTACCACCTACGAGCGCATCGACGAAATTCCTTACATGGTGATCAAGAAGGATGGCCGCCGCGAGAAATTCGAGCGCCAAAAACTTTTGCAGGGTTTGCTGAAAGCCTGCGAAAAAAGGCCGGTGCCGGTGAGCAAGCTGGAATCCATCGTGGATGAAGCCGAAGCTTTTGTGAGCGAAGCGGCGGAGCGCGAGCGCACCACCACGGAAATCGGCGAAATGTTGATGCACAAACTCAAAAAAATCGACAAGGTGGCCTACGTGCGCTTCGCCTCTGTGTACCTGGATTTCAAGGATGTGAAAGAGTTCATGAACGAGCTGAAGGGTTTGCTGCAGGACCGCGTGAAGAAATAGCCTTCCTACTCCCGCCAGACTCCCGCCGCGAATGTTTTGATGGTGCGAAATCCCAGATGCTCATAGAGCTGTACGGCGGGTTTATTGATGGACGTGACGGTGAGGGAAAGAGATTTGAATCCGCGCCGCCGCAGCACTTCGATGGAATGCTCCATCATTCGACGGCCGATGCCGTGGCCCTGGTAGCCGGGCATCACGCACACCTGCGTGGTATGCCCCACGCCTTCGGAGACCGCGGAAGTCAGGATCATTCCCACCGGGCGGTCGCCCGTGGCCGGGCGCACCAGGAATGACGCATCAGGTTGGAATTGCCCGCAGCCGGGCAGCAGGACAATATTCCGCAGAAATTTCATTCCTCCCGCTTCGCTGCGGTATTGGTCGTTGATTTCGCCGTCCACGTGATCGGCATACGCCAGCATGATCAGCTGCGCCGCGGATTCGAGCGAACGGTCGCTCCACGGCTCCATGCGCAATCCCTGCGACAATGCCTTTCCGGAGAGTTTCGCCTCGGGCAAGGGAAGCAGCATGAACTTCCGCTCATGCAGTCGAAAATATTTCGAGAAAAATGCGGGATCGAGTTGCGCGCCGAAGGGCATCAATTGCGCTTCGATACGCTGCAGCCGCGGGAGTGCCCGCAGGGACGTGAACATTTCCGACAAGAGCCTCTGCGTGATAGATCCCTGCTCGAATCGCGAGGATACGAACAGCCCGCCGATCAATCCTTTGTGTTCTTCGAGAACGTAGTAACCGTACCCCGCGGGCTGTCCATCCACGAGCGCCAAATGCCCGCCCAAGGCGTGCGAATCAATGAACTTGCGAATCAGATCAATGGATGGCCGATAATCCCAATAGCAGTTCCTCGCGCCAGTGCGCCGCCTCTTCCTCAAAAATGGCCTCCAGCATGGCCGAATGCACCTGCCGAAGCTCGACGATTTGCATGTGGTGGTTCGCCTGGATGCGCCTTTTATTATAGCGTTCCGCGGGGTGAGTCCCCAAGGGAACGTGTTGTTGGAAACGCCAAGGGCAGAGGAAGCGAGCTTCGCGCCGAACTGTGTTACCATTCGATTTGCCCGGGCGCAGAAATCGCGGCGCCTTCGCATCCGGATGGCCGTCCTAGCCGAATTACGCTATCCCACAACGCGTCTCGCCAAGGTTTTCTCGGGACTCCTGGCGCTGATTTTGTTCGTCTTCGTTTCGGTTACCACCGTTTCCGGTTTTCTCCTCTATCAAATTCTCCGCCCGGCGCGCACTCCCGCTTCTTTTGATTTGAGCGTGATGATGGGTCAGCCCTCCCAATTTTCCTTTCCCATTCCGGGAGAGCCCGACCGCGTCGGCTGGTTTTTCCCGGGGTTGCGCGGCGCCCCGACCATCGTGGTTTGCCACGGCTATCTTTCGCAGCGCGCCGACGTGCTCACGCTGGCCTCTTCACTTCAGGAACATCAGTTCAACGTCTTGCTGTTCGATTTCACAGGACACGGATCAACGCCGGGAGTAACCACGCTCGGATACAAGGAAACCCAGGAGCTGGCTGCGGCGGTGCAAGCTCTTTCGCAGCGAGACGACGTGGACCACAAGGAATTCGGCTTGTGGGGCGTGGACATGGGAGGATATGCGGCCCTGGAAGTGGCCACCCGCGATCCGCGTATCCGGGCCCTGGCCGTTGACGATGCCTACGCCGATCCGCGCACCATGGTGCGCATGCAGGTGACACATTCCGGGCTGGCTTCGCTGCCCCTGGTGCTCGATTTCACGGACTTCGGATTCCGCATGCTGAATTATGATTTTCGCAACATGCCGCCGGTAAGCACGCGCATGGCCGCCACGCGAGGCGTTCCCAAACTTTTCATCCAGTCCGCGGATCGTCCCGGGTTGGCCAGCGAAACCATGCGCCTTTTTATTCAATCGCCTGATCCGAAGGAATCCGTGAGTGACCGCTTGAGCTATGCGGATATGCCGGATGACGACCGCCACAGTTACGAAAATCGCATCGTCAGTTTCTTCCTGCAGTATATTCCTCCAACTTCACAGCCTTAGACCGATTGCCGCAATTTCAACCTGAACCTTATGGCTGATCCGTTTTTTGCGGCTCAGGAGCAATGGGGACGAACATGGCGCGCGAGAATGGCTCATCGAGCGAGCCGTGGAACCTGCCCAGTTGTTCAATTTCCGCGAAGCCGGCGGGCGTGGTGATCACCAGCGCCGCCGAAGGATCGGCCGGCGACCATTCCGGAATAACGCGTTGCGCGTAAAACGCCAGGCCGTAATCCATGGATCGCGGAACCTTGTAAATAAACACGCGATCCGGCCGCAAATCGTTGCTGAAAAAATCCGCGTAAGGGCGCGCGGAAAGAGCCCCGTCCATGCGCGGCAGGACGTAAATTCCCGCGCCTACCACAGCGATGGCAACCGCAAACGTGTTCACGCCAACCAGCGCCGGAAAATCCTGTCTCGCCGCAGCCGCTAAAAGAATGGCGCTCAGCAGCAGAACACCCACGGTCAATCCCATTCCCCATCCCGGAGCGCCTTGTGGGGTTGACGCCAAGGCGTGGCGCAAACCATGCCACCCGGCCCCCGACAAAATAATCCAGGAAATGCTTAGTCCCGCGCCGAGCAGCCATGCGAAGGCGCGGCTGCGTGAAACCGCCCGCGCGGCGGCGATCGAACATAGAAGCGCGAGCGGCGGGATCGAAGGCAGGATGTACCCAGGCAATTTCGATTCCGAAAAGCTGAAAAACAAAATGGGGAACGCCGCCCAGCAGGCGAAGAAAAACCCCGGTGAATTTGCCCAAGCCCTTTCGCGCCACATTTGCAAGCCATCCTTCGCCGCGGGCCAAAGAAAAATCGTCCATGGCAGCACCGCCAACAGGATGATGGGAACAAAAAACCAGAAGGGTTGGCGATGCATAAAGACCGGCGTGAGGTATCGCTCGAAATTGTGCTGCAAAATAAATACGCGCAGAAACGTGGGATTGCGCAGCGCGCAGGCGATGTACCAGGGCAGCGCCATCGCGCAAAATACGGCGATCGCGAGCGGATGCGCGAGACGCAACACCGCCCGCCATTGGCGTGTGGCCAACGCCCAGAATGCCATGGCGCCGCCGGCCAAAATCACCGCCGCCGGGCCTTTCGCCAGCACCGCCAAACCCAGCCAGAATCCGAAGAACGCAATCGCAAAATAATCCGAATGGTTCTCGCGCGGCGCATCAGCCGCCTGCGCGGATACAGAGGCAGCCGAGCGCAGCGCCCGCGCATGGCGCAAAACTCCCGCGGCGCTGGCCATGGCCAGCGCGAGAGTTGCGCTGAACAACATATCCGGCGTGGCGGCTCGCGCAAATCCAATCGCCGCGACGCTCGCGCAAAATACCAGCGGCGCAAACAACACCGCGCTGCACGTGAATCCGTCCGCAAGTCCGTAATGTTTCAGCGCCAGCCAGGCAATCGCCAGCGCGGCAGCGAGCGCGGCGAAGGAAGACGGCAGGCGCGCGGCCCATTCCGCGGTTAAATGCATGTGGAATCCCGCCGCGGCCGCCCAATAATACAGGATCGGTTTTTCAAACCACGGCTGGCCATAGAGGCGCGGAGTGATCCAGTCGCCGGTTTGGGCCATGGCCCGCGCGATCCATGCATAGCGCGGCTCATCCGGCCCGACCAGGCCAAATGCGCCGAGATTTGCGAAGAGGCACGCAACGATGGCGGTCAGAGCGCCGAAAAATGCCGCGACGTTGCGCTGGCGTTGCTGCTGCTGGGATAAAGTCGTCATGGTTCGAAACAGTTGAGTTTAACATTGGCGGCTGGGGCCCATGCCAGGAATTGGCGTGGAATGACGCGGGTATGGAAGGCGTGCGTGGATTGCCGCGGATCGAAATATGTCCGCCGCAAAGGATGGTGTCGGCGCGCGCGTTCTCTTGCATAATGACTCGGGATGCGTGAATGGATGGAACATGCCGCGGCGTGGGCCGGGCTTAAGCTCTTGGGATTGCTGCCGCGCCGGTTGGCGCGCCAAGTGGGCGCAGGTTTCGCCGCCGCGGCGTTTTGGTTGCGTCCGCCCTTGCGCCGCGCCGCCATGATTAATCTGCGCATCGCGTTTCCGGAGTGGGATGATGCGCGGCGCAAGCAGGTGATTCGCGGCATGGTCCGCCAGATCGGCTGGATGGCGGGAGAATTTTCGCAATTTCCGAAATACACGCGCGGGAATATCGAGCGCATCGTGCTCCTCGACGGGCAGGAAAATTTCGACGCGGCGCGCCGCGCGGGAAAGGGTGTGCTGTTTTTGACCGGGCACATGAGTGCGTGGGAACTCGCGCCTTTTGCGCACGCAATGTATGGCTTCCCGCTGCATTTCCTGGTGCGGCCGGTGGCCAATCGCCGCGTGGACGCCTTGATCAACGGCTACCGATGCCTTTCGGGAAACCAGCCCATCGAGAAAAACCGCTCGGCGCGGACCATCTTGAAAGTGCTGGCGGAGGGCGGCACGGTGGGCATTCTCTCCGATCACAATACTTCTCTCGAGGAAGGCGTGTTCGTGGATTTTTTCGGCGTCGCGGCTTCCACTACTTCCGGCCTGGCGCGCATTGCGCTGCGCACCGGCGCTGCCGTGGTGCCGGGATTCCTCGCCTGGGACGCGCCGCTCGGGAAATACCGGTTGCGCTTCGAGCCGCCCCTGGAGCTCCGGCAAACCGGAAACGAGGAAGAGGATGTGCGGGAGAATACGGCGCGGTTCACGCGCATGATCGAATCCTATATCCGCGAGCATCCCGAGCAATGGTTGTGGGTGCATAAACGTTGGAAGACCCGCCCGCCGGGAGAAAAAGCGATTTATCCTGTCTGACGGCAGTGTTGGCATCCCCAGACGGGCATCGAAAATTCGAATAATCTGCGAGGTGGCCATGACGCGTACAGCGAGCGAACTGGCGGAATATCTGGGGGCAAAACTTGCGGGAGATGGCCGCGCGCGCATCTCCGGAATCGCGAGTCCGGAACATGCGCTCAAAGAAGATTTGATCTACGCGGATTCGATCGCGCATTCGCAGCGCGCTGCGGCCTCTGAAGCGGCCTGTGTAGTGGGCCCGCAGGGTCTGCGCCTGGAAGGCAAAACCATTCTGGAGGCGGGCGATCCGAAATTTGCTTTCGCCAAAGCCGCGGCCTGGATTCTGCCGCGAGGCGAGACGAAAAGCGGTGCGCACTCTTCCGCCGTGATCGCCGCCAGCGCAAAAATCGGTGCGCGCGTTTCAATCGGCGCGTACGTAGTGATTGGCGAGGATGTTTCCATCGGCGATGGGAGCGTCATCGAGGCCTTTTGCTGCCTGGGTCACGGGTCGCGCGTGGGACAGGATAGCTGGCTGCACCCGCGCGTGACTCTGTATCCCGGCGCGAAGTTGGGAAATCGCGCGGAAGTGCATGCCGGGGCGGTCATCGGCGGAGACGGATTTGGCTATGTGTTCGGAGAAGGGAAGTTCTGGAAATTTCCGCAGGTGGGCGGGATGGAAATTGCGGACGATGTGGTGATCGGCTCGAACACGACAATCGACCGCGGGTCACTGGACACCACCAGCATTTCCACCGGCGTGAAGATTGATAACCTGGTGCAAATCGCCCACAACGTGAAAATTGGCGAGCACTCGATCATTGCCGCCCAGACCGGCATTTCGGGCAGCAGCATCGTGGGGAAGCGGGTGATGCTTGGTGGGCAAGTGGGCATCGCCGAGCGCTGTACCATCGAGGACACCGCCATTGTGGGCGCCCAGGCCGGTGTACCGACGGGTAAGACGATCCGCCAGGGGCAGACGGTCTGGGGAACGCCCGCGCGCGTCCTGGCCCGTTTTAAACAGCAATTCGCCTGGGTTTCGAGGCTCCCGGAACTTGCCGAGCGCATCAAAAAACTCGAAAATGCGCGGCCGGATCCGGAAACCGAAGGCAAATAAGCAGCGATATTTTTTTCCGCCGGGACCTGTCATTTCATAGGAACTCGATCTACGGACGGGCCTTCCCCCGATGAGGCCAATAATTCCATTACCGGTGCCACCCTCTGCTGCGCCATGACCATAGGAATGCGAGGTATCACCACAGGCTTTCTAGGCATCCCATGAATGGTCACTTAATGGCACATGAGGGTTCATTTTTGGTTGACCTTGCTGGTAAACCCAAACATAATGTTACTGTTAGCGAAGTTTTGCCCTTCGATTTGCATCGAGGGCGTGGCTGGCACTCGGAACTCATCCGGGCAAGACCAGCGATTGCGGCATGCCCCTGGGGAGTTCGATCGAGCATTTTCAGCGGTATAAACCGGCCATCAAATCGGACATTGAACCAGGATTCGACAAATTAGGCGCTCGTGAAATCACCGGCAGGGATTGCTTGAAGTGGCCGGGTTGCATCGGGAGCTGGGCGGAAGTTGAGGCGGACAGGTCTGCGATTGGATGACTCCAGAAGCTAGATTACAAATCGAAACAGAAGCTTCGGGCCCCGGAACGGGAGCTGCGCGTTCGCGGAATCTCGGATCCCAAGCCGAACAGGCTGTCGCGCGAGCGACGCATTGGCTGCTTTCCGCGCAGGCGCAGGACGGATATTGGTGGGGTGAACTCGAAGCCGATACCACCCTCGAATCCGACTATATTTTGTACCTCCACATTTTGGGCGACCTGGCTTCGGAGAAAGTTCCCAAGATCGCCAACTACATTCGCCGCAGACAATTGCCCGACGGCGGCTGGAATATTTATTTTGATGGCCCTGCGGAATTGAACGCTACGGTGAAAGCTTACGTGGCGCTGCGGCTCGCCGGAGACGCCGCCGATTCCGCGCATCTCTCCCGCGCCCGAAACAAAATTTTGGAGCTGGGGGGCATTGAGGCCACCAATTCCTACACCCGTTTTTATCTGGCCATGACCGGGACGCTTGACTGGAAATATGTTCCTTCGATTCCGCCGGAAATTGTGCTGCTCCCGCCGTGGTTTCCCGTCAACATGATCGAGATGTCCTCCTGGACGCGCGCCATCGTCGTTCCCTTGTCGATTATTTACGCGCGCAAGCCGAATTGGCGTTTGCCGGAAGGCGTGGGCGTCGAAGATCTGTTCTGCCAACCGGGCGCCATGCCGCAATCTTTTCTGCGCACAAAAAATCTGATTTCCTGGCGCAATTTTTTCCTGGTGGTGGACCGCCTGGTGAAGTTGTACGACCGCCTTCCCTGGAATCCGCTTCGTCAAACGGCTCTGGACCGCGCGCGCCAATGGATGCACGAACGCATGGAGCGCAGCGAGGGCCTGGGCGCAATTTATCCCGGGATGATGAACACCATTTGCGCCTTGATCAGCGAAGGAACGGATTCCACCGATCCCCTCGTCGCCCGCGAAATCGAGTTCTTCGAGCGCTATGAAATCGAGGAAGGCGACACGATTCGCATTCAGCCGTGCATCTCGCCGGTCTGGGATACCGCCATCGCCATGGTCTCTCTCGAAGAGGCTGGCCTCGATCCCGCCCATCCCTCGCTGATCGCCGCGGAACGCTGGCTGGTGGACAAGCAGATTCTGGGACCCGGTGACTGGCAGGTGAAAAACAAAAAGGCCGACCCCGGCGGTTGGGCGTTTGAATTCCGCAACGACTTTTATCCCGACGTGGACGATACCGCCTTTGTTTTGATGGCTCTCAGCCGCGTGGCGGACCCGGACGCGCCGCGGCTGCGCGCTTCGATTCGCCGCGGCCTCGCCTGGCTTGTCAGCATGCAGAATAGCGACGGCGGGTGGGGCGCCTTCGATCACGAAAATAATCTGCAGTTCCTGAATCACGTTCCGTTCGCGGATCATAACGCCATGCTCGATCCATCCACCGCCGATGTCACCGCGCGGTCGATGGAATGTCTGGGGCAAATGGGATGGAAGCCCACGCATCCGGTGATCGAGCGCGGGCGCGCCTTTTTACGCCACGATCAAACAGCGGATGGTTCGTGGTTTGGGCGCTGGGGCGTGAATTACGTCTACGGCACCAGCGGGGTCCTGCGTTCTCTCGAAGCGTTGGGCATCGGCAAGCAGCCGGACGCTTTGCGCGCCGCGGAATGGCTGAAGTCGGTGCAGAATGATGACGGCGGGTTCGGAGAATCCATCGCCTCGTACGATGACGCCGCGCTCAAGGGAAAAGGAAAAAGCACGGCTTCGCAAACCGCCTGGGGAGTGATCGGCTTGCTTGCTGCAGTGGGGCCGAATGATGCGGCTGTCGAGCGCGCCATTGCCTGGCTCGTGCAGCATCAAAACGGCGATGGCACCTGGGATGAACCGGAATTTACCGGTACCGGTTTTCCTCGCGTGTTTTACCTGAAATATCATCTGTACCGGATTTCCTTCCCGTTGTATGCGTTGGCGCGCTACGACAACATGTGTAAAGGACGGAGGAGATCGGTTGCCGTGCAAATCGCCGCGGAGGAATTGCAGCATTTGGACGGCAGGTGGGCATGAAGATGCGCCAAGAGTCCTTGCGGCGCGCTCCCGGTTCTCGCGCGGCGCGCCTCGCTATAAAAAGTTTCCTTCCTCGCGTGGTGTTCCAGGCCCGCATCGAAAAAGAGGTTCGCCGAATTTTATGACCAGCCTGGTTACCGGCGGCACCGGATTTGTGGGAAGCCACATCGTACGGCAACTTGTCAGCGCGGGACGTCCGGTCCGTATCCTGGTCCGTCCCACGAGTCTAATGACGGCCCTGCAAGGCGTGGCCTTCGAACGCGTGGAAGGCGATTTGCGCGATGCGGCTTCTCTCGACCGCGCCATGCAAGGCGTTGAGTTTGTCTACCACGCCGCGGCGGATTACCGCTTGTGGTCGCGCCATCCGGAAGAAATTTACGATGCCAACGTGGGCGGCACTCGCAGGATTCTCGAAGCGGCGAACCGCGCGGGCGTTCGGCGCATCGTATATACCAGTACCGTTGCCACCATCGCCGTGCCGCAGGATGGAGGCGCCCTGCCCAACGAGGATACTCCTGCAAAATTGGAACAGATGGTGGGGCACTACAAGCGGTCGAAATTTCTGGCGGAACGGGAAGCGCTGGAAGCCGCAGCGGCCGGCGCGCCGGTGGTGATTGTGAATCCCACGGCTCCCGTCGGACCCGGAGATTGGAAGCCCACGCCGACCGGGCGTATTCTGCTGGATTTCATGAACGGCAAAATGCCGGCGTATGTCGATACGGGTTTGAATCTGGCGGCGGTGGAAGACGTGGCCGCGGGCCATTTGCTGGCGGCTGAGAAGGGCCGCGCGGGCGAACGATACATCCTGGGCGCGCGCAATATGACCTTGAAGGAAATCCTGGACGCGCTGGCGGCCATCACCGGACGCTCCGCTCCGCGCGTGCGATTGCCGCATGCTGTGGCGCTGGCCGCGGGATACGCGGATGAATGGGTCGCGCGTCTTTCCGGGCGCGAGCCGCGCATTCCGGTGGAAGGCGTGAAAATGTCGCGGCACCGCATGTTCGTCGCCAGCGATAAAGCCGCGCGGGAATTGGGATACCACCCCGGGCCGGTGGAGAAGGCTCTGGAGCGCGCCGTGCGTTGGTACGAATCGAATGGATACGTGGGAGCGGACGCCAAGAATAAGCGCGTGGCGCATCCCGCGGCGGCCTAGGAATTTTCGTGAAGATTTTGGCGGCGTTCGCGCTCGAAACGGAATTCGCACCCTGGCGCAAGATGCATGATTTTCGTCCGGCAATGTGGGGCGGGGCGCGCGTCCTGACGGCGGAAATTGGCGGCGCGGATCTGGGAGTTTTGCTGACCGGTGCGGGTCCGCGGCAAGCGGCGCGCGAAATCGCCAAAGTATCCTGGGGCGATAGCGGAGAATTTGCGGTGTGCATTTCCACCGGCCTGGCAGGCGGATTGCGGCCGCAAATCGAGACGGGCAGCGTACTGGCGGCGCGCGGCGTGATTTCGGCAAACGCCGGCGAAGATTCCGCCGAGGATGCGCTTGAATCCAGCGCGGCGCTCGTTTCATTTGCCGGAGAGTGTGGAGCGGAAGTGGTCGACTTTTTTTTCACCGCCGGAGGCGTGATTTCACGCGCCGCCGAGAAGCGCCATCTCGGTCTGCGAGCTGCGGCGGTCGAAATGGAGAGCTACGAGATTTTCAGGGTGACCCAGGAACGCGGAATTCCGGCGGTGGCCGTGCGCGCGATTTGCGATACGGCGCAGGAGGATTTACCGTTGGATATGAACGGCGTATTCACGGAAGAAGGGCAGGTAAGCCTGGCGCGCGTCGTGGGACAGCTCGCGCTGCACCCGGCGTCCCTGCCGCGACTGGTAAAAATAGGACAGCAGAGCAAACGCGCAGCTGAATCGCTGGCAAAATTTCTGGATGCCTACGTCAAGCGACTCGCCGGGGAAATGAAATCGCTCGATTCCCAGGCGGCGGCATCGGCGCAATAAGACGATATGAACGAGACCATCGCACAAATCGAATCGCACCAGACGCCGCGGAAAGCCGCCGGGGAGATGCGCGCCGGGGTGTATCGCGGCAAGGGCCGCGTGGAAGTGGAAACCGTTCCGGTTCCCGAAATTGGAGAAGGCGAAGTGCTGTTCCGCGTGGCCGCTTGCGGCATATGCGGCACGGACATCAAGAAGATTCACCATGGATTTGTTCCGCCTCCGCAAATTCTGGGGCACGAGCTGGGCGGAACGGTGGTAAAAATCGGGCGCGGAGTGACCAAATTCAAGCCCGGCGACCGCGTGGTGAGTTTTCACCATGTTCCGTGCGGCGCCTGCTTCTATTGCCAGCACAAACTTTTTTCGCAGTGCGCAGGTTACAAAAAAACCGGGTTGACCGCGGGCTTCGATCCCAATGGCGGCGGTTTCGCCGAATATGTGCGCGCCATGCCGTGGGTAGTCGAGCGCGGAATGCTGGCGCTGCCGCCGGATGTGACCTTCGAGGACGCCACGTTCGTCGAACCCGTCAACACTTGCCTGAAAGCCGTGCGCAAGGCGCGCGTCGCTCCCGGCGAAACCGTTTTGGTGATTGGCCAGGGACCCATCGGCATGCTGCTGATGCTGCTTGCCAAGCTCGAGGGCGCGGAAGTGTATGCAAGCGATCCGATGGCTGGGCGTCGCTCTGCCAGCGTGCGCTTCGGCGCCAAGGAAGCTTTCAATCCTTCACAGGAAAATCTGGTCGAGGCCATGAGGCGGCGCACCTCCGGACGCGGTGCGGATGCCGTCCTTTTGGCCGTGCCCAACCCGTCATTAGTGGCCGAAGCCCTGGCTATCGCGCGGCCAGGGGGGCGCGTGCTACTGTTTGCACATAACGACCCGGTGATGCGCATCGAGTTTCCGGCGGCGGCCGTGGGCGTGGAAGAAAAGGAAATTCTCGGCAGTTACAGCGCTTCGGTCGAGGAGCAGGAAGAGTCCGCGGCGCTGGTGTTCGAACGCAAGCTTCCGGTGCGGGAATTGATTTCGCACCGCTTCCCGCTCGAGCGCATTGCCGAGGCGCTGGATTTGGCGGCGCACCCGGCGGATAATACATTGAAGGTAGTCATAAGGCACGAATGAAACGGGAAAAGAACGGACACATGAACGCGGCGGTCCTCTACGGCCGCGAGGACGTGAAAATCGAGCGTGTGGATATCCCGCGTCTGGCCGCCGATGAGGTGCTGGTGCGCGTGGAAGTGGCGCTGACCTGCGGCACGGATTTGAAAGTGTGGAAGCAGGGGTTTCACGCGCGCATGATCAAGCCGCCCTCGCTCTTCGGCCATGAACTCGCGGGCGTGATTGAAGAAAAGGGCAGCGCGGTGAATGGAGGCTTGCACGCCGGGATGCGCGTGCTTCCCGCGAATTCCGCGCCTTGTGATGTGTGCTTCTATTGCCGCAAGGGACAGCCCAACCTGTGCGAGGACCTGCTCTTCAATAACGGCGCCTATGCCGAATTCATTCGCATTCCCGGCCGCATCGTGCGGCAAAACATGCTGGAAATTCCCGAAGGCGTTTCCTTCACCGACGCGGCCATGGCGGAGCCCCTGGCCTGCGTGCTGCGCGGCATTCATGAAACGGACATCCATCCCGGCGAGACGGCGGTGGTCATCGGTTGCGGGCCCATCGGCTTGAAATTCATCCGCGTCCTTTCCGCGCGCCATGTGCGGGTCATCGCCATCGGCAAACGCAAGAGCCAGATGAAGGCGGCCGAGCGTCTGGGAGCCGTGGCGGCATTCGACGTAAATGAAATCGAAAATCCCGTGGCGCTGGTGAAGCAATTGACCGACGGCGGCCGCGGCGCGGACGCCGTGATCGAGGCTGTGGGGCGTCCGATCACCTGGGAATGGGCGCTGCAGATGGTGCGCAAGGGCGGGACCGTGAATTTGTTCGGCGGGTGTCCGCGCGGAACGGAAGTGAAGATCGACCCTTCGACGCTGCATTATTCGGAAATCACCATCAAATCGACTTTCCACCATACTCCGCGGTTCATCCGCGAGGCCCTGGAGACCATCGCGCGCGGCGAAATTCGCGCCAGCGATTTTGTGAATGGGGAAGCGCCGCTCGCCGACTTGCCGGATATTTTCGAGCACATGAAAAATCGCAATGGCGAGATGAAGACGGCTATTATTCCTTGAGGCAGACGCCGCGCGCACGCGCAAACCGCCATGCGCGGCGGTACAGTCCGAATTCAAATCAGGATTCCACACGCGGCGACGCTTTCGCCTGAATTGCATGTTGCCCACGCCCGAACTCGAAATCGCACGCCGGCTTCCCGCGCATTCCTGCTCCGCCGAGGAAGCTCAGAAATACACGCGCTGGCTCGCCACCCACCATTACGAAAATTTCAATGTCGTTTCCCGGCTCCTGCCGCGGCGTCTTCACCAGCACTTCTATAATGTCTACGCCTATTGCCGCTGGTCGGATGATTTGGGCGATGAAGTGGCGGACCGCGGCCGCGCACTCGAATTGCTGGACGCCTGGGAAGAAGAGTTGCGGCGGATGGATTCCGGCGCGCAAGCGCCTTCTCATCCTGTGCTGATTGCCCTGCGCGAAACAATGCGCGCCCGGAAAATTCCGCTCGAACCCTTCACGAAGTTGCTGCGCGCTTTCCGCCAGGACCAAATCGTCGCGCGCTATCCCACCTGGGCCGGAGTTCTCGATTATTGCGTGTACTCGGCGAATCCTGTGGGCCGCATCGTCCTGTATCTTTGCGGGTATGCGGACGCGGAGCGCCAGCGTCTTTCGGATTTTACCTGCACCGCATTGCAGCTCGCGAATTTCTGGCAGGATGTTTCGCGCGATTTGCAGAAGGGCCGCATCTACATTCCGCTCGAAGCGCTGGGCGAACATGGCTTGACGGAAGAGGATATCCTCGCCCGGCGGTTCGACGCGCGCTACGCGGCGCTGATGAAATCGCTCATCGGCCGCACGCGGGAAATGTTTGCGGCCGGCGCGCCTCTCGCTCGCACCGTCGAGCCGTTCTTGCGCGTCGATCTCGAAATGTTTACCCGCGGCGGGATGGCCATACTCGATGCCATCGAAGCCGCGGGCTACAACACGCTTGAACAACGGCCGGCGCTCGGTAAATGGACGCAAGCGAAATTGCTGGGACGCACTCTCTTGGCGTCCGCCTTTGCCCGCCGCACCCGGGCCTGGCCCGCGCCGCAAGCCGTTGCCGAACTCGATTATCGCGGCGCTTCCGAGAGCCCGCATCGAAGCGCGGCGCTTCCGGCGGACCTTCCCTCTGCGCCGCAAAATCGCGGCGAACTCCTGGAAGTCGCGGCATCCTACGCGGAATGCAATCGCATCGCGCGCGGGGCCAAGAGCAGTTTTTATCTGGCGTTTTTCGCGTTGCCGCGCGCCAAACGCAATGCCTTGTGCGCGCTCTATGCCTTCATGCGCCTGGTGGACAATGTTTCCGATGAGGCCGGAGACCTGGATGCGAAACGTGCGGGGCTTGCGCGCTGGCGCGCCATGCTGGATGATGCCATCGCGGGGCGCACCTCCGCGCATCCGATTCTTCCGGCGCTGGCGGACACCATGGCGCGTTTCTCCATTCCCACGCGCTATTTTCACGATTTGATTCTCGGCGCGGAGATGGACCTGACCATTCCGGAATATGCGACGTTCGACCGCCTTTCGGAATATTGCTATCGCGTGGCTGGGACCGTGGGGTTGACGTGCCTGCACGTCTTTGGATTCAGCGACCCGCACGCCCCGGACCTCGCCGAGCGATTGGGACTGGCCTTTCAATTGACGAATATTCTCCGGGACGTTCCGGCGGACCTGGAAATGGGCCGGGTCTATTTGCCGCAGGAGGATTTGCAGCGTTTCGGGCAGAGCGCGGAAAATTTGCGCGGCCCGCTCACGCCCGGCTTGCGCGCCTTGCTGGAATTCGAAGCGGACCGCGCCTGGCAATGCTACGAAGAAGGCGCGGCTCTGGTGCCCATGGTGGAAGGCGACAGCCGGCGAACGCTTTGGGCGCTGGTGCGCACCTATAGCACGCTGCTGGCGCGCATCGAAGAACGCGATTTCGACGTCTTTTCCTCGCGTGTCTCGCTTTCGAGCGCCGAAAAAATTCAATTTCTCCTCAAAGCAGGAATGAGCGGATGGTGGAAGAAGGATGCCCTCGCAAAGCGTGCTGGTGATCGGCGGCGGACTGGCGGGGCTTTCCTGCGCCGTCGCGCTGGCTGAGGCGGGATTCCGCATCTGCCTGCTGGAAAAGCGTCCGCATCTGGGCGGGCGCGCGACTTCCTATACCCTGCCGGACGGCAGCGAAGTGGACAATTGCCAGCATGTCACGCTGGGTTGCTGCACGAACCTCGCGGATTTTTACCGGCGGGCCGGTGCGGCGCAACAGGTTCATTTTTACGACACCCTGTATTTTGCGGACCGCCGCGGCCGCCGCTGGACGATGCGTTCCTGGCCGCTGCCTCCGCCGCTGCATATGGCGCCGTCGTTTGTGTTTTTCGGCGCGCTGACTTTTGCGGACAAGCGCGGAATCGCGCGCGCCTTGCTGCACGTGGCGCGGACCGGTGGCGCGCCGCCGGAATCCGCCGGGCTTTCCATGCTCGAATGGCTGCGAGTGATGCGGCAAACTCCCGCGGCCATCGAGCGTTACTGGCGGGTGGTGCTGGTCAGCGCGCTCGACGAGGAGCTCGACCGCACCGAAGCGCGCTACGGCATTGACGTTTTTTGGAAGGCGTTTTTGGCCAACAGGCAGGGGTATCGCGTGGGCATCCCCTCCGTGCCGCTGGCGGAGCTTTATGAAGGCTGCCGCGAGGCGGTGATCCAGCGCGGCGGTGAAGTGCGATTGCGCGCGAGAGTTCAGGAAATTCGCGTGCGCGATAATCGTTTTGCGGGAGCGGTGCTGGAGGACGGCACGGAACTCACTCCGGATGCTTGCGTCGCCGCTGTGCCGCATGACGCGCTGCTGGAAATGCTGCCTGCGGAAATGTCTTCCGCGGGAGGAGCGCTCGAAGGTGTGCGGCATTTGCGCACCTCGCCCATCACCGGCGTGCATCTGTGGTTTGATCGCACGGTGATGACCCAGCCGTTTCTTACGCTGCTGGACCACAAGACGCAATGGATATTCAATAAGACGCTGCTCTCGCAGGCGTCGGGCTCAAAAGAAGTTGCACCGGCAAGAGAAAATGTAGCAGGCGGGCAGTATTTGCAATTGGTGATCAGCGCGTCCTATGATTTCGTCAAACTGGGTCGGCAGGAGATCATCGATCTCTGCCGCAAGGAACTCGCGGAAGTTCTGCCGGCCACGCGCGAAGCGCGACTGGTGAAGTCCACCGTCATCAAGGAGGTCAACGCCACGTTTTCCCCTGCGCCGGGTGTGGACCGCTTCCGTCCCACGCAGGATATCGGAGTCGAGAATTTGTTTCTTGCGGGCGACTGGACGCGCACCGGGTGGCCCTCGACGATGGAAGGCGCAGTGCGCAGCGGCTACTTGGCGGCGGAAGCGTTGCTCGCGTCCCGCGGAACGCACATCAAATTTTTGCAGTCCGATTTGCCCGCCGGTGGTTTTTGCAAAATTTGGGCGGCCCACAAAATAGAGGATGAAGCATGAGCCGCTTGCCGGAAGGAAAAGTCATGGTGCTGGCCGGCACGCCGAAAGGCGCATTGATTCGCTCGAAGCGTTCGGGCCCTATTTTTGAAATTCCAATGGAGGAAGTGAAGGGAGCCGCAGCTCGGCACCTTTTGCGCCTCCCTTGGAATGCCGCCCGCTTCACGGCGGCATTCGGAGTATGATGAGTCATCCCCCAGGAGGTATTCATGGAGCGGAAGTATAAGCAGAGGGGCTATGCCGATCGCGATTCCCAGGATAAGAAACGGGAACGCAGCGATCGGCCACCCAGCGGCGAGCCCCGCCCGAAGCAGCAGGATTTGCTTGGCCCGCGTACGCCGCGCATGGTCGGAACCGTCATGCGCGCGCGTTGTTCGAATTGCGGCGCGGTTCTGGCCCCGGGATTCGATCCCAACGGCTCGTGCCCGCGGTGCCATCTGGAAATGCACAGCTGCAAACAGTGCGTGCATTTCGACACCGGAAAACAATTCGAGTGCACCCAGCCGATTCCGGAACGCATCGCCAAGAAGGACGCCAAAAACGATTGCAAGTTTTTCGAATTGCGCATGAACGTCGAGAAGGACACTTCGCCGGTAATGTACGCGGCCAGCACGCCGGCGCCGGCCGCGGCCAGCCCTTCCCGCCCGAATGACGCGCGCAAAGCCTTCGAAGACCTCTTCAAGAAGTAGCTGTTTCTCTTTCCGCCGAAAACGCGAACCCAATGCGCTTGCGAAGAAGTGCGTTCGCTGGCGGCCCACGAGATTTTCTGCCCGATTTATTGCGGCGGAAGAGGGAAGAGCAGCGGCTCGGAGGCGGGTTCGGCGGCGATGGCGTCCAGCGCCGGAAAGTGCGGCCGAAGAGTTTCCGGAATTTTCACTTTTTTCCCCGAGAGCTGATGAATCAATTGCAGCGCATTCACGATCCCTTTTCCCTGAAAATGATTGTTGGTCACCACGAATGTGGTGTCCGCGCTTTCGGCGATGCGGCGAATGCGCGCCGCCCAGGGCTCCAGTTCCTCCGCCGAATAAAGATAATTGTAGCGTTCCGAGGAGGGGATGGCGGGATCGTCGCTGAACCAGGTGTCGTAGCGCCGGCCGTGCAGGCGCACATATCCGATGGGTGCAGTGACGCGCTCGCCCGGCTGGATCGAGTGGCCGATCAGCGGCTGGTCGATATTGCACAAACCCACTTCGCGCTCCCGCAGCAGGGAATAGAAATCGGGCGTGGCCCAGGAGGAATGGCGCACCTCGACCACCATGGGATAGTCCCGAAAGATATCGAGAATCCGGCGCAGGCGCGCGTTATTTTCGGGCGTGTGATGGAAGGAAAACGGAAATTGCGCCAGCACCGCGCCCAGCCGCCCGGAGCCATGCAGCACATCGAATCCCGCGCGCACCGCCCGTATATCCTCTGCGCTCGAAGGTTCCTCGTGCGTGAATTTCTGCCACAATTTTGCGGTGAAAAGAAAACGCGGGTTGGCGGCCACGCGCTCGAGCCACTGCGCGGCATGATTCGCCGGCGTGGGGTGGTAAAAGGAGCTGTTGATTTCGATGGTGTCGAAATATTCGGAAAGGTAAGCCGCTTCGTGAAAAGTGCGCGGGCGGCGCGCCGGATAGACGATGCCGTTCCAGTCCGCGTAAGACCATCCCGCGGGCCCGGTCAGGATGCGCCCCGCTTTGCGCTCGCGAGCTTTCGTCTTCCGCTCCATGCGGCACCCTCCCGCCGAACATGCCACCCGTCTTGAGACTATGTCCTCGCTCCCGCCGCTGTCAATTTCGACGCGAGCCGGTTGCAACCTCGCAATTCGCGCGCTATCCTGAATTTGCTGCTATGCCAATGCCCCTTCCTTTGGCAGACCAACTCGGAGCCGGGTGCCGCTATGAAAATTTCCTATACCAATGCGCATGGAGATTACCGCAAGTCTGTGGAGGAGGAAGCGCAGCATCATATTGAAAAGCTGGACCGCCTGCTGAAGCATTATGGCGGCGACTCGGTGCTGCTCCACGGGGCCCTTGAAAAAATCCCGCGCACTTCCACATTCAATTTTTCCTTGAACCTCACTCTGCCCACCGGCGCGCTGCATGCCGAAGGAACGGGAAACGACGTGCGCGCCGGCGTGAAAGCGGCGTTCGCCGATCTCGAGCACCTGGTAAAAAAGCATCAGGAGAAAGTGCGCAAGGATTACGTTTGGAAGCGCAAGCGCGGAAGGCCTGCCCCGCGTCTGAGCGAGATCCCCACCACGGATTAGCGCATCGCTCCGCTTACCGGAACCTGATTGACTCGCTTAATGCTGGAATAGCACAGCTACTGAGGTTTATTCCCGCCCATTTCAATCAGGAAAGTCTTCATCGAGGCGTCGCGGCGCGCAATGTCGTCAGCCATCTTCTGATGCGCGGATTGGTACAGGGTTTCCTCGCGGGCCGCTTCATCCGTTCGTCCCAGCCGCTGGTCCACGCGCATCAGCCAGTAATGTCCTTCGGCGGAATCGGGATCCAGGCGCACACACGACTCGAATTCACGTTGCGCCGCCGGCCAATCGCTTTTCGATACATATGCTTTGCCGCGCTGGCAGACCGCCAGGGAATCGGATGGATCGATTCGTTCGGCCTCGCCGAGCAACCGAATAATTTTGTCGAGCGACGAATTATCCCCGGCCGCCGCCGCGTGGCGAAGCATCAGCGCTCCGCAATACGTCAAGGCGCTGCTGTTTTTCGGCTGGCCTTCCGCAAAATGGCACACGCGGTTGATCGCCGCCTCGCTGGGCGCGTCGGGCTGCTCGAATTGCGTGATGCCTAAATATCGAACGGCAATCTCCGAGCGTGGCTGCATGTCCGCGGCTTTTTGCAACGTAACGGCGGCGTCGCTATAGCTGCCGCGGATAAATTGCGCCATCCCCAACCCCAACCATGACTCCACCGATTCCGGCCAGCGTTGCACGCTGCGTTGAAACACCGCCAGCGCCGGCTCGAAATTTTGATGCCGCAAAAATTCCAGACCCAGCGCCAGTTGGTATTTTTGTGTATCGGGGGCCATGGACGCGGCCGCTTGGTAACTCTTTACAGCGGCCAGATAGTCGCCGGAGTCCTCTTCGATATCGCCCAGAAGCGACTCGATATCAGCGCTATCTGCCAGCGATTGCGCCTGCGCCGCGTCGGTGCGCGCCTGCTGATAATTCCGCGAGCGGTATTCCTCGAGCGCAAGATTGAAATACAAATCGCTGCGGTCCGGCGCAAGCAGCGTGGCGGCGCGGAATTCCTCGGCTGCTCCCGTGTGCATGTCCGCGCCGGAAAGCATTTGTCCCAGGCGCAGCCGCAATTCCAGGGCGTCCGCCGGCTCCATCTGCATGCCGTGCAGGTAAGCTAGAGTTGCGCCGGGATCCGCGTGCGTCGCGAGTTGCGCTTGCAGCAGCGTTAGCGCCGCGACGGGATTTTGCTCGTCTTGAAATGACGGCTTGAGATGATTGATCACTGCGCTCCAGCGTTCGGCTTGCGCATCGGCCACAGCCGCGGCCAGCAGCAAGCTTGGGTCGCCAGGATTCAGGCGCAGAGCTTCCTCCATGTCATCCGCAGCGCTCGATGTTTTCCCCGCGCCAAAATCAATGGACGCCTTCAAGCGCAAGTAAACGACGCGCTGCGCGGGATCTTCCGGCGCTTTCAATCGCGCGAAGACTTCTTCCGCTTCCGCGTAACGCCGCAACTTCACAAGCGAGACGGAAAGTTGCATGCGCGCCTCGGGATCGGCGGGACGCAACCGCAATGCGGCGCGAAGCGCAGGCTCCGCCTGATCGAATTTTCCCATCGCGTTGTAGAACGAGCCCAGCTCCAGGTGTGCGTCGAAGCTTTGCGGGGCCAGACGCGATGCGGCAATAAATTGTTCTTCCGCTTGCGGAAAAGCGCGCGTCGATCGATAGGCCTCGCCAAGCAGGATTCGCGCCTGCCAATCGCCAGGGTGCCCCTGCACCCACGGCTGCAGTGCGCCGATGGCGGCTTCAAAATTACCCTGGTTCAATGCTTCGCTGCCGCTGCGGACTGCTGAAGATTCGTTCGTGGAATTCTGCGCCGCGGCAGCAGCGGGGAATTGAGGGATGAGGAAAATTGCGACCGCCAGCAGGAGGTAAAGCCGAAAAATTCCGCCACCGCGGAGAATCCAGATGTTCGCTGGCCTTCGCATCAGACGCCGCAGGGCCCCTCGCATGTCGGTGTGCGTCTCACGAAAAATACTTCGCGTGCACGCACCGAGTGCGGAAATTATACTCCTCCCTCGCGGCATTGCACACTCATCCCCACGCGGCGGTGGCATCCGAATGCGCGCAATGCCACGCGGAATGGGGTGTTGCTCGTTCCCGGCGCGCACGTTAGAATCGTTGGGCACGCAGACTTGCACGCTTCCGCACCTTCGTCTGCCGCGTTTCGTGCGGTTTTTCCGCCATTCCCAATTAGGGGCGTAGCTCAGTGGTAGAGCAGCGGCCTTTTAAGCCGAAGGTCGTGGGTTCGATCCCCACCGCCCCTACCAATCCTTCTCCTTGAAAACACGCGAGTTCTGGCGGCGGGTTTCGCCGTGTACCCGGCGTGTACCTCTTTAATCAGCGGATCGTTGCTCCAAGCCGCCCGGAGATCGGCTTCGATCTGCTCTTGGCGAGATCGCGTCCACGGCGCGTAGTGGCGCTCCGTAATCCGAATGCTACTGTGTCCGAGAAGGATCGAAACTCTATCGAGAGGGACACCTGCGAGAAGCAATTCGACGGCGAACGTATCGCGGAAGCGGTGCGGATGGCCGGTTGGAACCTTCGCGAATTCGAAGAGGCGCTGCAAGCGGCGCTGCCATTTTCCCTTTGCGCTTCTCACAGTGGATGCGCCTGTCCAGAAGAAATATCGCTCGCTTGAACGCGGGGCTGCTTCCAAGGTCTCAACAACCGCGTCGGGCAGGACGCAATAGACGGGCACACCAGTTTTCTCCGTATGAAGGAGCAGCTTGTTTCCATTGAGGCGGCTCACTTCAAGCTGAGTTGCATCCCCAATTCGTATCCCCGAGTAGCGGAGCAAGAGAACAAAGGCCCTCAGGCGCTGCGCATTGCGAATGCCGGCGCTCTTGCCATAAGGCCCAAGAGCCGCAATGATCCGAGTCATCTCTTCTCGCGTAAAAGGCATTGTTGGCTTGCTTGGAACCTTCGGTGCCTTCAACTCAAGGGCGGGATTATCGCCAATCCATTTTCTCTTTTCAGCAAAGCGCATGAATGCCCTCAGGCGCTCCAACTTCTTGAGACTCGTGCGCGGTCCCTGTGTCCACGTGGCACGAAATGTTGCAAGGGTGTCCAGGTCTAGCTGCATTAGGAATTGCAGCTTGTATGCTTCCGCGAAGGCGTCAAGCTCTTGGAATAAGAGACGGTACTTGTACAGCGTGGATTGATTCAGTTTCCGCGCTTCGGCGTCCGCAATGAATTTCCGACGAGCGTCCTCAATCGTTATTTGCTGTTCCGGCTGGCGTGTCCTACGTTCCTCCGCTTCCCATTCCCGGACCATCTCCTGTGCCCGCTGCCAATCGCGTAATTTAAGAGACTCGCGTATCTCCTTGCCGCCAAGGAGACCATCAACCCAAATAGGGCACTGGCAATGCCGGTGCTTGCGCCCCTTCGTGCGCTGTTTGCAGCTCCTTCGGTGGCGGCGGTAAATGGTCAGCATCGTGCAACACTCCTAGCGAACAGCGGCTTTCGCCGATAGTCGCCGATGGACCCGCTGTAATACGGAGTGCGGAATCCGCAGCGTAACATAGCGTCTCTTGTGACGGGGATTGCGATCTCCGATCACAAGCACACCTGGTTCATCCTCGAAAATTTCACGAACTTTATCAGGACTGAGGTTCCACATCTCAGCGATTTCCGTAACGGCGTAGTGCCGCTCGATTTGCACTGAGGTTTCGAATTGTAGTTCGACGGCCATTGCTTGCAGCTACTCCTGGACGGAATTGGATTCGACAAACTCTTGTTCGCTCCCCCTGTGGTCCCCTGCATTTGTCGCCGCTGTGATTCAGAAGCATCGGTGTCAAGCATGATGCGCGGCAGGCGCATCCTCGTCTGCGTTGCCGGCGTGTTGGTCCTGCCAAGACTTGAAATCCTTGTCTTGACGGAAGAGGTCTTTCAGGGCTTCGGTAATCACGTAAGACGGAGTCGAGTCGATGAATTCTGCGTAGCGGTCCAATTGATCCTTGATGGCTTCCTCAACCCGTGCTTGGATCGTGACCGACTTTGGTTGCTTGGGTGGTGCTTTGATGATTGGCATGTTTCGCCCTCAATCCTCGTCTGGAATTTGTCTGACAATTCGCCTTACAAAGCTGTGGGAATTTCCCAATAGTCCGCGGCCAAAACACGAGCTGCGATTTCGAGCAGCAAGAGGCGGGAGTGACCCCCGAAGCCCGAAGGGATCGGGCCGCGATTCTGCGGCGCGATGGGGTCGCTCCCGCCTCTGGTCGTGTTTTGGCCGCGTTCCGTTTCTTTGCCTTGTCCGCTGCATTTGCTTGCGCTTTCTTAGGCTTATCTCCAAGCCGGGGAGAAGTCGGAGGTGAAATCTCCCTGGAAAACTCCTTCTCTGGAACTTTTCACCGGCACGTTTACGGGTC
The DNA here is from genome assembly GCA_963708285.1 of uncultured Acidobacteriota bacterium. Lineage (GTDB taxonomy): Bacteria > Acidobacteriota > Terriglobia > Acidiferrales > UBA7541 > Palsa-295. Next base: position 7,747 of record CAVPSF010000002.1, on the reverse strand, counting down.
GATGCGGATGCCGTTCAAACATCGCAGCCTGTCCGTTCACTGTGACGCAAATAATAGCCGCCTGCCCCGGCCTTCGATACTTCCCGGATTCCGAACGGACGAAGTTTCCCGTAACCTCTCCTGCACGCCACTTCGAATACAGCTCTTCGACTCCAGGATCACTGAATCGCTCTTGTGCCTGGTTCAGGAACTCGATATCGCCGTTGCTCAGCTTGCCGTATTGTTTGTCATCCCAAAGCCGCCGCGTGTGGAAATATTGGAGTAGACCAAACGGAGAATCCGGGTTCCAGAGCCGTTGAAACGTCTCACGGAAAAGTCTATTGGCTCGCTCGAAGTTGGTATCGCGGGTAGCGATGTAATAGAAGCGGAGTTGCGGCAGCTTGGTAAAAAGTGTCAGATAAGCGTCCAAGTGGGTTCTGAAACTGTCCATGCTCTCAAATCCCGGATCGATGAAACTGAATATGACGACCGGCGAGGCAGACACGCTCGGGTTGTAAAATATCGGAAACTTATCCACGAAATAGCGCTCAGTGAAGTCGCCCTTGATAGCGCCGGAATACCGCTTGCGGGGAAGGACTTTCTTATTGATCCCCATCTGCTCACAGAAAAAGGTGAGCTTCTGCTCCTCGGTTTCGAGATACGTGAAGTTCTGGTTTCTGAGAATGAAGTCGAGCGCAATAAGCCGCGTTCGGACGTATTCAGTCGAATGGATGCGCCGGAAGCGGATGTTCTCTCTGCCGATGGCTTCGTACAGATTGCGCGAGAAAAGGTGAAAGACACGACCATGCCGGAGGTATTCCTTGGCGCTGGCGTGCTTCTTGTCGAGAACCTTCTGGGCGAAGGCCACGCTGCGCTTGCCGGGTTTCGTCTCGATGAACTGCAAAAACTGCTGGCAGGTGAAGTACCCGGAATGCGTCGCCACAAGGTAGAGGAAACGTGCTTCTTGCTCGGTATAGCCAAAGCTGCGGAGAGCATCCGTATGTATGGGCAGGAATTTCATAGTGCAAAAATCCTCGCGGTGATTTCCTGCGAATCGAGTACGCGGCGCAGTCTGTCATGGTCTTGCTGCCGAGCAAAAACATGGAATCCAGCTTTGGCTTTTTCGCCGAGACCCTGAGGTCGATAGTCGCGAGTGGCTACCTCTAAATCGAGCCGGTGCACGTCTCGGCACTCATCTTCATATTCGATTCGTAGGTCGGGAATCGGAATTTTGTCATTCACAACCTTCAGATCAAACCGGCTGGCGATGGCGATGCGCTCATAGGCTGGGTCCTTATCGGGCCGCATCCTTGAGATGGCTTGGTAGAGCTCTTTCTTTAGCTCCAAGTCGAGAATCACGCGCCGGACCTTCCCTCCCGAGCGTTCGATCTCTTTGGCGACCTTCTGATAGAGCCGGTAGAGTTCGGCGTCGTGACGCGCTTCCTTGGGCTTCGCGAGGCCGTGGTACGTCGCCTGCTGATTGGAGACAAGCTGCGCACGTTTGAGCAGCCGTTGACCCTCTTTCGTTAGCGTGAGTACCTTCGTCGAATATGAGGAATGACCTTCAATCGTCCGCTGTTCGACTAGCCCGTGCTTCCGCAGATTTCTAATGTCGGCTTCCATGTGAGCCTGATTGCCTTGATATCCGAACCGTGCCAGATCGTCGGTTGGCACGACGCGAAACTTGCCCACATCGGTGAGTGTTCGTACTTCTGAGGCACGCAGAGAATGCTCACGGTCGCGCCCACGATAGATTGTTCTGGATCGGTCGAAGCCTGAAGGTGCGCCAGAATCGGAATGCTTTTCGCGATCTTCTTGAGTACGGGTTCTGTCGTCGCTTGGGGACCTGCCCGCCCGCTCGATTACACTGGGGCGTGAGTCTGACTCCCAACGGGACGGCAAAGCGAAATCGGAGATGCTGTAAGGCCGGTCCATAGGAATCTCTTCACTTATCCCTCGGACTCAGGTGCGCGACGCGTGATCCTGGTCCTCGGCGTACAGAAACACCTCTTCGACATTCTTTCCGAACGCCCGCGCGATCTTGAATGCGAGCGGCAAGCTCGGATCATACTTGCCAGTCTCAATAGCATTGATGGTCCCGCGAGCTACCCCAACCCGCGCGGCGAGCTCGGCCTGTGACCATTCCGCTTCTGCACGCAATACGCGCAGCCGGGTCTTCATCGGTACCGCCAGGAATACAAAACGAGGCCGATGCTCCACAGGACGACCATCAATGGCGGAATTCCTAGCCATGAGATGGAATGGAAGCCAACAGCCTGCGAATAGCCAATAGCGAGCGAGAAAATTAGCGTGCCCGCGAACGCGAACGTCAGGGCGCGGTAGTTGACTTGTTGCTCCCGCTCATCGTTGGAGCGGAGGAAACGAAGCAGGGACAGAATCGCGGCCCCTGCTGCCAGAACAGCGAGGGCGAGAATAGGAACTCGGAGAGAAGGAACCTTGCCAACTGCGCTGATCGCAATTGCAGAAACTACCGCAGCGCCATAGAAGAGCCAAAGCGCACTTCGACGGCGGTAGGCTAGACTCTCTGAGGATTGAACGGGCATGTGGGCCTCCAAACTTGCTTCGAGTGTAATGTATAACGTACATAGTGTCAAGTGCAAGATTCCTGCGGTCTCGTACACCACTACCTCCTACCTGCCAGTCCGCAGATATATGGTCTTGACTCCATAATGTATTCCATGCCATATTTGTACACGTGAGATGGGCCGTTGAAATGGCCGATGAATTCGAACCGGAATTTCACGCGCTGCACGAGGACGTGCGGACAGAGATACTGGCGTTGTCAATTGTTCTAGAACAGTTTGGGCCGCAGTTAGGTCGGCCACGCGTTGACACTCTGAAAGGGTCTCGGCACGCGAACATGAAGGAATTGCGATTCGGCGCGGCAGATGGTGAATGGCGAGTGGCCTTCGCCTTTGATCGCAGGCGTGCGGCGATTCTACTGGTAGCGGGAGACAAATCGGGTGCGAGCCAAAAACGTTTCTACCGCGAACTGATAAGGAAGGCAGATGAGCGTTTTGACGCGCATCTTGCTCGGATCCGAAAGAGGGCATAACTATGTCTGTGAACGTGAATGAAGTAATTCGGAAGCTGAATCCAGCCGAGCGCAAGAAGGTCGAGGACCGCGCGGCTGAGATAATCGCAGAGGAGATGAGCTTGCGTGATCTTCGCAAGGCTCGCAAACTCACGCAGGCTCGCGTCGCCAAGACTCTCGGAATCACTCAAGACAGTGTTTCACGGCTCGAAAAGCGCAGCGACCTGTTAATCTCCACACTCCGAAAGACGGTCAAAGCCATGGGCGGCGACGTTCGCATTGTCGCTGAATTCCCGGATCGCGCGCCAGTTGTGCTTTCGGAGCTATCCGAGGACGACGCACCGCGCAAATCCTCTCGGAAACATGCACACGCTCAGGCTTAAGATTCGACTTCCGGTCGTAACTATTTGAATACGCAGTTTGGCGTGGTCAGTGCTCCATCCAGCTATAATCCGGAACTTCAAAGCCAGCGGTTTTAAGTTTTGAAAGCGTGGAATGCAGGTGGGCAACGCCCAAGATGAACAACCCGATGTTGAACAGCTTTAGAGATTCTTTGGCGAATCTCGGCGATTTCCGAAGAATCCCCGGCCTGTCCGTGATCCAACTCTGAACGAATGACCGCCAACGACGAAATCTCCCTTCGCTCTCGCCGCCGTCAAGAGGCAGGCCCACTGACGGGGCTCTCGACAATCGCCCTTGACTGCGACTTCGATGCGTCCATCGTTCGGGCTTTGCGAGGTTGTGAGCCTCCGTCCTAGCTCGATGCGAGCCAAGCAGTTCTTCGGTTCTTGCCAATACTGTGTTTCATGTCAATGGAATGTCAGAAAGTACTATTGACACGTGAAGATATGCGAGATATAAGCCGGCCCTAGTTCCAAGAGATCGAGCGCGCGGACTCTGGGTTAGCAACTCCATAGACAGCGAGGGAGAGTGTGGAGATGAGTAGAAAACTCTGGATTTTGTTACTGATTCTCGCGTTCGTCCTCGTCTTCTTTCCTCTCGCAGGCCAACTCCAGGCGGCTGGACCGAGCATAACCAGTCTTTCGCCGACCTCTGGGGCCCTGGGTGCCTCAGTGACGATTACGGGGACGAACTTCGGGTCGAGCCAAGGTTCCAGCACCGTCAAGTTTAATGGGAAGGCGGCAACGGCAACCAGTTGGAGTTCGACCAGCATCGTAGCCACTGTTCCGACCAGTGCGACGACAGGCAACGTCGTGGTGACCGTTTCGGGTACCGCCAGTAATGGCAAGAGTTTCACCGTGGTCTCAGCCCCAAGCATATCTAGCCTCTCGCCAACCTCGTCGGCAGTGGGAACCTCCGTGACGGTCTCCGGAAGCAACTTTGGCTCGTCGCAGGGGAGTAGTACGGTGAAATTTAACGGCACAGCTGGAAGTCCCACGAGTTGGAACGCAACAACGATACACGTTCCGGTACCACCGGGAGCGACCACAGGCAACGTCGTTGTCCACGCGAGTGGCGTAGACAGCAACGGAAAAAGCTTCACCGTCTTTCCAACTCCAACGATAACGGCCCTATCTGTCACATCGGGGATGGTTGGTGATCCGGTAACCATCACCGGCATCAATTTCGGAACGAGTCAAGGGTCGAGCACGGTTACCTTCAATGGAACGGCAGCTACAGCGACGAGTTGGAGCGGCACAAGTATCTCTACAACGGTGCCTACTGGGTCCGCGAGCGGAAACGTGGTCGTGACTGTCTCGGGCGTCGCGAGCGCTGGTGTGAATTTCACGGTCTATGTGACCCCCAGCATTTCAAGTTTGTCTCCAACTTCAGGTGCCGTCGGAACACCAGTAACAATCACAGGCACGGGCTTCCAGGCAAGTCAGGGAAGCAGCACGCTGACATTTAACGGTGTGACGGCGACTCCGACAAATTGGAACAATACCCAGATCAAAGCCCTCGTCCCCACTGGAGCCACAACGGGAAGTGTTGTCGAAACTGTTGACGGACTGGACAGCAACGGAGTGAGCTTCACGGTCAAGCCCACTCCCTCGATTACCAGCGCGTCGCCCATGTCCGGCTCTGCCGGGGTTTTGGTCACGATCATGGGCACGAATTTCGGGAGTTCTCAAGGGTCGAGCACTGTCAAATTCAATGGCACATCAGCAGCACCGAGCAGTTGGAGCGCAAGCCGGATAGTCGTGGCCGTGCCGAGTGCGGCCACAACCGGCAATCTTGTTGTGCACACGAGTGGTGTGGACGTGGGTGCCGGATCATTCCGGATCGTAGGGATTACGTCCCTCGCTGTCTCACCCGCCAATTTAACTCTGCCGATCTATAGTGTTCAGCGATTTATGGCTGTTGCCACAAATTCGGATCAAACCACGGAAGACATCAGCACGAGTGTGTCTTGGAGTTCTTCAGCCACGATCGGTCGGGACGATCGATCCCACGGGTGTTCTCACCTCCATCGCTCAAGGGCAAACGACCGTTCAGGCTACCTTCTCGTCCTTCATCGGCTTCCACAGACACTCACGATCCAAGGGCGGAGCTTTGTGCCGGTGGCGACTCTCATCCAGGCTAGACAGGAGAACACGGCGACGCTCTTGCCAAACGGCACCGTCCTTATCGCGGGCGGTTATGGAGGATATGCGGGAAGCGGCAGCTATGACACCTTATCCAGTGCTGAAATCTATGACCCCACGGCGAAATCTGTTTCCTCAACGAACGGATGGCTTTCTACACCCCGCCAAGGCCACTCGGCGACGCTGCTTCCGAACGGGAAGGTCCTTTTGGCGAGCGGTGAAACGCCCATGGGGGGAGGCTACTATGACGACACCCCTACTGCGGAGCTGTATGATCCGTCAGCCGGCACATTCACGCCGACCGGAAATCTGAATACTGCACGAGACGGTCACGCTGCGGTGTTGCTCCCGAATGGCACCGTGCTCATCGTCGGAGGCTATCTATTTGATGAAGGGGATTTCAACGGAACGGCGAGCGCTGAAATCTACGACCCATCTACCGGCCAATTTACACCAACTGGCAGCCTATCTGTCGCGCGCGGGGGATGTACCGCGACGCTGCTCAACAGCGGTAAGGTTCTCGTCGCCGGAGGTGCGGACGGCTTCAGTGTTTGGTCCACCTCGGAGATTTATGACCCATCGACGGGACAGTTCTCTCCCGGACCTGATCTGCCCACGCCGCTGTACGGGCAGAGCGCAACGTTGTTGAGCAACGGGACTGTGATGCTGGCAGGAGGAACGACAAGCTGGATGAGTTCGGCGCAGCAGAATGTGCTGATTTACGATCCGACCGCGAACACGTTCTCGCCCATTCAAAGCATGGCAGTTGCTCGATGATTCTCAGACAGCTACGGTGCTCAATGACGGAACGATTTTGATTCGTAGCTGGCGACGTTTCTTACAACAATTACAACACTGCGGAGCTGTTCCAGCCATCGAGCCAGACCTTCGTAGGCGTAGGCGCGACGGTGATTAACGTAGCTGGATGCGAGGGTTGCACGTCTACTCCGGGTATAGTGCTTCATACCGCGACGCTACTCAATGATGGCACGGTTCTCGTCGCTGGCGGAAACCTCGATGACGGGACTGTGGAATTATATGAGACAGGTCTTCGGGCACCTATCTCCTTGCAAATCACTCCTGGCTCGGCGTCCATGGTGGACGGCGGTGCGCAGCAATTCGTTGTAAAAGATGATCTCGGAGATCAACGCTCAGATGCAACATGGACAATAAGCGATTCGACCATTGCTTCCTTGCAATCGCCTACGCAGCCGACCGTAACAGCTGTGAAGCCTGGGCAGGTAACTCTGACTGCTGACGTGGACGGGGTTGAGGCCCAAGCTCAGATCAGCGTAGCGCCTGTTTCATTGCAAGTGACTCCGGCGTCGGCCACGATGCTGATTGGAGGAACAAGACAATTCACGGTCGTGGATGAGCGCGGTCGCCCAAGCAACATTGCGAGTTGGACCGTCAGCGACAGCAGCATCGCGACGATCACCAGCGACAGCTCGCCAACCCTAACCGCTGATGCGTCAGGCACGGTCACGCTGACCGCAACGGTTATGGGTGTTTCGGCGCAAGGGCAGGTAACCGTATCGGGACTAGTTTCCTTGGCACCCGGCACCCCTCTCTGGTCTACTCCATCAGCAGCGGGATTACTCCCCGCTCCAGGTCGCCCAAGCCGATTCCTTCCGATACTGGCCTCCCGGTCTCTATTCTGTTCAGACGAAGCAGCGATAGCACGCAGTCGTTGTTCAGGCCCTGAGCGATTGACGGAGAAGCAACTGTGGCAAACCATCGTTGCCGGCTTTGAGTACCAGACAGCGTTCCCGACGCCTTCGGCGGATTGCTGGGAAGTGAATCTTGCACGAGCACCAATCCGATGACTATCGTCGATCTGGATGCCGCGACCAGGGACGCTTCGTGGCAACTGCCGTTTCCAACTGTCGTTAACGGCCAGACGGTATGTCTCCCTGATCAACCCAAGATGGCTGTGAGGCAGGATGGCGCTGTGGCAGTGAGCATGCCATTGCAAATATCGCCGAGAGTCTTTGTTCTCGATGGGTCTTCGGGATCCACAATCGCAAATCCTTCGATTCCAGCATCAAGCATCACCGACCAATTCGGAGACGTATCCACTTGCGATTGCTATTCGCCTGTCAGTCAACCCATCGTTGATTCAGATGGTTCGATCTATGTGGAATATGAAGTGCGGCAAATTCCATAT
>CAVPSF010000001.1:0-1467027 GCA_963708285.1 uncultured Acidobacteriota bacterium | reverse complement strand
CCCTCATCAAGAAGGTCCCACGGATATGCCCAGATGGAAGTCTGCATTCTCACCAGGCCGTCCACCCTCCATCCACCATCAAGTTGTGACCAGTCACATATTCCGATGCCATCGAAGCGAGAAACACCACCCCACCCTTAAGATCTGTCTTGCCCCCCATGCGAGCAAGGGGCGTTCTCTCGGAGTAACGCCGCACAAACACTTCTTCATAATCCGGCTTGACGCTTTGCGATTCGTCATAAAAACCGCCTGGACTTAAGCAATTGACACGAATGCCATGCGGAGCCAAATAGATGGCCAGCCATCGAGTGAACTGAATGACGCCGGCTTTGGCCGCGCCGTAATTGCACGGACTATTAATGGCGCTATTACCGTAAATCCGTTGATCCGGCGAAACCACGCCGTAGGAACTTCCGATATTGATGATGCTCCCGCGCCCGGCGCGCTTCATTCCTGGGCTGACAGACTGTGCGCAGAGAAAAGCGCTGGTCACTCCTCCCGTGAGCGCGGATTGGAACTCCTCGGCCGACATGTCTTCAAACTTTTTGTGCATGCCGGAATATGCGGAATTAACAAGAATATCGATCCGTCCGAAGCGCGCGGCAACGGCTTCCGTCATGACCCGTACGGAATCCGCGGAGGTGGCGTCGAGAGACACGGCCATCGCTTCGCTGTGTTGTCTGCTCAACTCCTCGGCCTTGCGCTTGCACCGATCCAAATTCCGCGAGGCCACCACCACCGTCGCGCCGGCTTCCGCCAAAGCATCGCACATCTGCGATCCCAGACGCCCCGCTCCACCCGTCACGATAGCCACTTGGTTCTTCAAATCAAGTAATTCTAGAATTGTTCGAATGGTCGTTGCCTCCGTGTTCCATATAATTTCTGCGCTTACGGCAACATCAGTTGCGTTGACTTAAACTCGGTTGCCCGCTCCAATCACGAAGATGGCGATGACCAGAATGACGAGGCCTAACATCATAATGCGGGCCGGTTTCTCCCCGGTTCCCTTCCACTCACCTGTAAGGATTCCCCAAAGGTTTGCGACTATCACAACCAAGGACATCATGATCGACCACCCGATCGAGGGCCCTAGATGGCCTATTTGGCGAGCCCCGATTCCATAGAGAACCATGCCGATGAGCCACATCGCTCCCATGCTTGAGCCCAACGAATAATTCGGAGGTCTCCGGTTACCCAGAATTTCGATGCTTCCATTGCGGATCAAGAATACGGCAGAGCACCGCGTTCAGATGAAAACGGGCAGCGTGATTAACGCCCAAAAAGGGTTCGACGCAGCGGAAATTGAAACACCTCTTTTCAGCGCCAGATCGCTCATCCCCGCTCCGAACGTAAATCCAAGATTTCCACAGGGAGAAAGCACACCCGAAGCAATGCAAAAAAGGAGCCCAGAAGCGAAGGTCTTGCGGTTTACAGGGCCCTGATTTGGTTTCTCGCCGCACGGGTTGATCCTTCAGTTTGCCCGCCCAAGAGCAAATGCCGATTCCCGCCAGCATGAGAATGACTCCCGTCAAGATGAGTTCGCCTTGAATGGAAAAGATACCAGCTCGTGAAAAAATCAAAAACGGAATCAAGGTGCCAATGAGGCGGTCAGACCCAAAATGATTGCGAATCCGAGCGCGAGCCCAAGAAGTTCCACACCGAGACCGAACGCCAGCCCGCCAAGCCCCACCCCAAGCCAAATAGGAATGTATACGCAATCGAAGTCCTAGATGTCTCAAGCAGGATCTCGGCGAGATGAGGTACGGTAAAATTACCAGAGCCCACGGAATCAGCAAATAGGCAGTGCAGGAAAAACAGAACCATGTGTTCTCCCAGTTCCAGCGCTGGGTGTATTTCATTGGCAGCATGAACGTGCCTTGAAGCAGGCCAGCCAATACGATGACGCCTATGCCGCTTGAAAAATTCATGATCACTGTGCGTCTCTCCTAAACCCATCCGCATCCGGCGTGGTAGAATCATCAACTTCCCGACTGGATGTATCTTCCTTTCCTCGCTGCAAAAATACCCGGTTGCGGCTCAATCAAGACTGATGTCCCGCTTCTCCTCCGAGGATTTGATCAGAGCCAGCGCGACTTTCAGCGCCTGAAGGGCTTCGACAGGTTGTATAACATTGGGGCTTCGCCTTTCCTAACGCAATCGACGAAGTAGCCGAGCTCTTCCCGAATCGCGCCTCGGATTTTTCCTCCGAAGAATGCGTCGTAGGAGACATGCACGTTTCGCGCACCGCTGGGCTCCCAAATATTCAAAGTTCCGGGCACGAAATCGAGGAATACGCAACGCCTTTCGTTCCAATGACTTGCATACCGTCATTTGCGAGAATGCCGGCAGCGTCGGGAATCAGCCAATGGGTCTCAATGCAGGCAACCGCTCCGCCCTTGAACTCTAAAAAACCCCAGTTCACGTCCGGATTGCTCCTCTTCTGAATGCTTCGCGTGAATCCCTTCACGTTGACAACCCGGTCTTGTGTGTACCAATGGCATATGTCGATATCATGGATGGAATTCTCGATTATCGGGTGCGTTCGAGAATACATTTTGAATAGCTTTTTGGCGGGGCGGTTCCCCCCAGCATGAATGGAAACCACTCTGCCCAGCGTTCCGGCATCAATCTCGCGTTTCATGGTTCCGTAGTTGTTTTCAAATCGCAAAATGTGACCCACCATGAGATAGACGCAGGCCTCCTCGGCGGCCCCGATATCCTCTCGCCCTCTTCTACGGACGTGGCAATTGGCTTTTCAAGAAGAATATGTTTCTTGTTGCGTGTTGCCGCCAAGACGGGAGCCAAATGCACAGTCTCTGGAGTAGCTCAATGCTGACAATTTCGATGTCTTTTCGCGCGCAAAGCTTTTCAAATTCGGTGTAACAATGACGAATCCCGTATTTCTTTGAGATTTCCTTCAACCGGGCCGGACGCGGATCACAAATTGCGGCTACCTCCACTCCGGGAAGCGTCTGAAAGGCTGCGATATGATTCTCGCCGAAGGCTCCAGCTCCGATGACCCCTACTTTAATGTTCATGTTCGCCCTTTTCGCCCCCAATAAAATGATTGAAGATTTTCATGGTCCATGTATACTTATAGTCGACTGTATATAATTCACGGTAGTATACACTTATCCGTACAGCTAAAGTCAAGAGCAGACAATGAGCCCCTTTGATTTTACTTCGGCCTTGTTTTCATGATCTGTAATCGGATGTCACAACTCCATCATTTGGCGTATATCTGGTTTTGTGCAATGCACTTTTACTTGGAGTTGCAAAATGCGGCCGCTGCATGTGACAATCTCGGTTGGAGCCTGAGCCAGCCCCTTATAAGGCCCAGTCCCAGCGACATTTTTGTCTGTACGACAATGTGTCGACAATCAGTGTTTGACTCACCCTGAGAAGACCGAGGAGATTGAGATGCTCAGTAAAACGTTAAATTCCGGCAGGGCGCAAAAGCAAGAGACTTCATCGCTGACAGAGCGCATTTATGAGGCCCTGTTGCAAAACATCGTAATGGGAGAATTCCCACACGGAGAGTTTTTATCCGAATTGAGTCTCGCAGAACGCTTTAAGGCCAGCCGAACTCCGATTCGCGAGGCTTGCGTTCGTCTCTGTCAGGAAGGTTTTTTGAAGGTTTTCCCCCATCGCGGATACGCCGTGGTGGATATCGCAATGGAAGAAATAAGGGACCTCTATCAATTGCGCAGAATTCTCAAACCCGAAGCGGCCGCGCTGGCGGCGCAAAACAGTCCGGGCGAGGCATTCTTCGACACTTGCACTGGTATTTTGAAGGATCAGGCGAGAGCCATGAGTGGTGAACGCAGCTATGAGTTATTTCTCGAATCCAGCGGAATCGAATATCAATTCCATCACACCATTGCCCTCGGCAGTGGAAATAAAAAGCTCGCCAAAATGACGAGCGATGTCATGAATCAGTTCCGGCGCATTTACTATGCGCAGTTTCAGCGGAGCGCGTGGCTGCCATCAAGTCTTGAAGAACACCGGAACATCCTCAAGGTAGTTCGGAACGAAAACGACACGCTTGCGCGCGATCTCATGTTTCAACACATAGACCAGGCATATAACCGGAGCGTCCAATCCTTTTTAGGCACTTCCTCTCAAGAAAAGCTCACCTGAGGGAGTAAGCGTGCGTTTTTGCCGTGTCTATCGTTGTTTTGGAGAGCTCTTCGCGAGTCGATTCCGAAATTGAACCGGCATCAAAACGCTCGATTTTGTCGTCGTCATAACCTATCTGGTCAGAATGGAGTCTTCGGAAGTTCCTTTTACAGACGCAAGAGTACGTCGAAAGAATACTTCTTAGGCAACCGGTCGATTTCATGGCTTCCCGTTGGAATTTCGATCATGGCTGCCAATCTGAGCGCCATTACTCTGATGGGCAACCCCTCCTGGGGGTATGAACATAACCTTGAACTGATATGGATTGGACTCGGTGCGATCTTTGCAGCGCCTCTGGTCATCATCATCTTCGCTTCCACCTACCTGAAGCTGAATCTGTTCACGGCCTATGAATATCTTGAGACTCGTTTCAATTTGCAAGTACGGCTTCTGACAAGTCTGCTGTTTCAACTGCTGCGCTGCATGCACGTCGCGATTGCCATCTATGCTCCTTCACTTACGTTGCATCTAGTGTTGCAACTTCCGTTCTGGGAATGCGTCCTTCTAATGGGTCTCTTGACTACTGTTTATACAAGCATCGGCGGAATGAAAGCCGTGATTTATACGGATGCCATTCAATTTGGCATCGTCATGTCGGGAATTGCTTTGGTGTTTTGGACCGCAATATCACATGCCGGCGGAATTTCCCCGGCCTACCAGATCGCAATGGGCGCCGGACGGCTTCGGCTCTTCGATTTTTCCCCAAGTCCCAGCCGCATGACCTCTTTCTGGGCCTGCGTGATTCGTAGGAACCGTGCTTTCGCTCGCTCCGCTGGCGACAGACCAGGCCATTCTGCAGCGTTTACTTGCGACAAAATCTCTACGAGACTGCAAAAGGTCCGTCTTGCTTCAAGCGGGCTTGACCGTGCCAATCGGGGCATGTCTCTATTTGACGGGCACCTCTCTTTTTGCTTTCTACCATCAGAACCCCTCGCATCTTCATGGTTTGACTTCCGTGGATGCTATCTTGCCTTTCTTCGCTGTTCACGAACTCCATTTCGGCATTGCGGGTTTCATCGTCGCCGCGATCCTAGCTTCATCCATGGCCGTGATGTCTGCGGGAATGAGATCTGTCACCACCCCGACGACCGTTGATTTTTATCAGCGCATTTTCCGGCCCAACGAAACTCCGGAGCATTACGCGAATGTGGGCCGCGTGGGAACGGTCGTCTGGGGGCTTGTGGTCACCTTCCTGGCGCTCTTTGCGGGTGTATTCGGACCGCTGGCGATTGGATATCTGCGCATCAGCAGTTTTGTATCCGGTCCCATCCTCGGAATTTTCCTGCTCGGCGCGCTCACCAAGCGAACCACAGCGCGCGGTTCGCTTTTGGGTGCCGCGGCCGGCATGATCGTCATTGCTGCTGTGGCCCTCGGCACGCAATGGAGCTTCTTGTACCTCGGAGTGATCGGTGTATTGGCGACAGTCGCGGTCGGATATGTCGTCAGTTTCTTTATGGAGCCGCCTCGTTTACAGGGGCGAGCCTTCGGGCCCTCTTCAAGCAGAGCGATTGGCTTCCAATGGAATTTCATGACGCCAATACTTTCGCGTACGATCGTCAAACGAAGCGCAAATGCGTTGCAAATTTCCACTTCAGAAAGGATGAAACTAGATGAAATACGAAATCAAGCATCCTGATTCCCAAGCAGCGACGATAAATTACTCGGCCGGCGTGGTTATTGACGGGTGGCTTTATATAAGCGGCCAGGGACCCATTAACATCGCCGAAGCAAAGATCGTGAGAGGAAGCATTGAAGAAGAAACGCGGCTCACACTTGGCAACATCAGGGGAAATTCTGGAGTCTGCAGGCTGCAATTATGCCGATATTGTCAAATGCACTTGCCATCTTTCCGACATGCAGGATTTCGACAATTTCAACGCCGTTTATCGCTCATTTTTCCCGGGCGTGTTTTACCCGCTCGAACAACCGTTCAATCTGTCCTATGGAGCGGGATCAAAGTGGAAATCGATGCAATCGCTCGCGTCAAGACCGGGTAAGCCGGACGCGTTAGTAAGCTGCACTAAAACACATGGCAGGCCGATGCAAATTCGGCAAATTGAGGCGCACGGAAGGAGGGCCGACGTTGGAGGAGCGCAGGCTCGTAAGTTGCGAGCTATCCTTCGCCGCCTCCGATTTCAACAGAACTCCTAAATCGATTTTTCGATCGTAAAAGATTCCTAGTACAGCGCTTGAGTTTGCCAGGGATCGGGTTCGCATCCGATCCCACTCTTGCTGCTGGCGCGTATCTCCGAGCGACCGGACAATTCAATTTCCGGATAGGCCAAATCCCGGGGGTCAAAGCGCCGGCTCGGAAAGACATCTGATGGGTATCGAATATTGGGGAGTGTGGCGAGGGCGATGCAGTGGGACGCTCCAACGGCCGATTCCAACATTCCGCCCACCCAGCAATACACTCCCGCCTTGAGACAAATGTCGTCAATCTTCACAGCTTCCGTGAGGCCTCCCACGCGGCCTGGTTTGATGTTTACCCATCGGCAGGCCCCCAATTGGATCGCTTTTCGCGCTTTCGACGACGATGTGATGCTTTCGTCGAGACACACTGGAGTTCGCAGCATGGACTGCAACTTCGCATGATCCAACAAATCGTCATGGGCTAACGGCTGCTCGATCATAGCCAGATCAAGTTCATCCACGGCTTTGAACATGTCGATATCAGCGAGCGAATAGGCGCTATTACAATCGATGTGAATTGTGGCTTGTGGAAATCGCCCACGAACGCTTTTGATCATTTCCAGAATCCCATCCCGGGCGGTACTTCAGCTTGACACGCTCGAATCCTTCCTCTACGGCTGTTTGGATCATGGCCAGTAACTCATCCCTTCGATCCATGACGCCAAAATCGGCGCCGACTTGAATTACGTCGTCAAGGCCACCGAGAACTTTCCAAAGTGGCAGATCGAGTTGTTTTGCGCGAAGGTCCCACCACGCCAAATCGATGGCTGCCTTGGCAAAGCGATTGCCTTTAAATCGACTCAAAACACCCTGTAGCTCATCCCCGCTTTCGATGTTTTTGCCGACGATCTGAGGACTGAGCCAGTCCCGCAGAAGTACGAAACAGCCTTTCGCCCATTCGGAGCTGTAGGCTGGTGCAGCCCCCATGGGCTCGCTTCTCCCCAGCCGTAGTGCTTGCCGCTAGTCAATTTTACGAGCACGCTTTCTATCACTGCATTGTCGCCAAATGCGGTGCGAAATGGATACACCAACGGCATCTCCACGCGGTAAACGTCAACGGAGTCAATAATGGTTTTCATGGCAATTAATTTCCGGGAATGATGTTGCGTTTCCTTTTTAGCCCCGCCATATCGCTTCCTGCTTGAATCTGGCAGATTCCATTATTCTGCGAACTGGAAGGCGTAGAGCTTCGCGTTGCGCATCAGAATATGCAATCGCACCGGTTTCCCCGCCAGCTTCGATACATCCTGATTCCCCCACCAGGTGATTGTCTTCGCCACGTAATTTCCTACCACTTCATCGCAGTCTTCCTTTGCGTATCCTTCGATCGGTTTCCCCTCCTCATCTTCCATTTCCACGCACGCTTCTCCGGTGGATGCCGTCTTCAGGTTTAGCTCCAGGTGATGGCCCTGAAAGATTACCGAGGGCGTGGTGAGGCTCCCACCGTGGTAATCGGTGTCGACGGAAACGAACCCGTCCAATCGCTGCACCACGCGCATGACAGCTCCCAGATTCCGAGTCCGTTTGAACCCCCCGAGTTCTCCGTGGGAATAGTTCGTCGCGATATAATACTGGTAGATTTCGCCGCCTCGGCGGATCGATCCCGGCATGATGAGCAGGAGTTTGCTATCGGGACCTCCGTCCGGCCCCAATTCGATATAAGGACGGCGATCCATGCGATCCCAGTAGATGCCGTCGCGACTCACCGCCATTTGAATATCCAGATCACCGTCATTCCGGTATCTGCCTTGAGCGTCTGGATTTGGTCCTTTGTATTTCTTGTAGTCCTCAAAAGTCTTGCCGCCGCCTGGTTGAGGAAAATGACCGAACACGCTGGGGAATGCAAAGTAGGCGTCGTCCGCCCAGGGGTAAATTCCCACTCCAGGATTGTAAATATCAGTCACCTTGGGATCGGAATCGTCGTAGGAGATGACTGCCTGGATTTCCCTGCTTGGGAAGGGCAAATACTTTTCGCCCATATCGCCATAATTTGGTTTCGCAAGTGGGTGGAAAGGCCATGGCTTCATGATGTCGTCGGTCTCGACTCGTCCGACTTTGCGCCATGGATCGTACATCCGTACATAGGCCACGTACTTTTGAATTCGTGAATCGTAAAAAGCTTGATTATCCGTGTCGCTGTTGAACGGGAAAACGGCCGGTTCGTGCAGTTTCCATCTCACTCCGTCGCCCGAATAAATAATATAAAGGCCCCCCCGGTCTGGCCCCTTGTATTTGAACAGCCCGATGACCCGCTTGAATCGTTGGTCAGGCGGGGCTTTTGGGTCGAGGAAAACTGCGCCTCCTTTTTCCCAATCATCCGATCCCAGCACAATGTTGTTGGCACGACTGCCGTCGAATTCAGTCAAGCCCAGGATGGGTTTCTCCCAATGAATTCCGTCCGTAGATGTCGCATACAGGGTGTGAAAGGGTCTGCGCGGACCTTTCAATCCGTCTTGTTCCATGCCCTCGTACCACATCTTGTAGAATCCGTTGTCATCGATCACGGATCCGTAATTCAGCAGCCCGTTTTCCCAGGGGAATTCGCCCTTCAAGACCACTCCCTCCTTCTGGGGCGGATTGCTCGTTAGCGTGACATTTTCCGATGAGGCTATAAATTTATGATCGATAAAGAGCTGCTTCCTATCGCCAACCGCGATGGAGGCAATTTCACTCGAAGAGAACAGCCAACCTGAAAGGGTTAGCGAAACCATCAACAATGCAAAGACCCTCATAAGATTTCTATTCCTCCGTCGCCAAGACCCGTCAGGCCTCGGGCGACATGCACTTACTGTTTGAATTGAAAAGCGTAGAGCTTCGCGTTGCGCATCAGAATATGCAATCGCACCGGTTTCCCCGCCAGTTTCGATACATCCTGATTCCCCCGCCAGGTGATTGTCTTCGCCACGTAATTTCCTACCACCTCATCGCAGTCTTCCTTTGCGTATCCTTCGATTGGTTTCCCCTCCTCATCTTCCATTTCCACGCACACTTCCCCCGTGGACGCCGTCTTCAGATTTAGCTCCAGGTGATGGCCCTGAAAGATTACCGAGGGCGTGGTGAGGCTCCCACCGTGGTAATCGGTGTCGACGGAAACGAATCCGTCCAATCGCTGCACCACGCGAAGAATGGCCCCCAGATTTCGAACCCTCTTGAGACTAATCAATTGGCCATGGGAGTAATTTTTCCCAAGATAATATTGGTAAATTTCACCCCCGCGGCGAATCCACCCTACAAGAATGAATTCGATCCGGCTGTCGGGACTTCCCTCGGTCCCCAGCCCTATGTAAGGACGGCGATCCATGCGATCCCAGTGGATGCCATCGCGGCTCACCGCCATTTCAATATCCAGGACGCCATCGTTGATATACCTGCCCTGGCCGTCGGGATTAGGCCCCTTGTATTTCTTGTAGTCGTCGAAAGTTCGGCCACCTCCCGCTTGTGGAAAGTGTCGGTAGACACTCGGGAACGCAAAATAAGCGTCTTGTGCCCAGGGATAATATTCCACCCCCGGATTGTAAATATCGGTCACCTCCGGGTCGAATTTGTCGTAGCTGAGGACCGTCGGAATCTGATCGGTAACGGAGGGGAGGCGCTTTGGCCCCGCGAACAAATTCAAGTTGCTGCTTTTCTCATACGGCCAGGGGCTCAAAATGTTGTCCATCTCAATGCGGCCCACTTTGCGCCATGGATTCAATATGCGCACGTACGCCACATATTTTTGAATTCTCGGGTCGTAGAATGCCTGGTTATCCGTGTCGCAAAAGAAAGGAAAAACTGGTCCTTTACTCATTGTCCAGGTAAGGCCGTCGCTGGAATATTCAATGTAAAGGCCGCCGCGCTCCAGGTCCGGACCGTACGGAAGAGCTACGCGCTTGAAACGTTGGTCGGGGGATGCAATGGATCCAAGAAGACGCTTGTGCCCTCACCATCAAAATTCTCGGGAGCCGAAACAATGTTATTGGCGCTGGTGCCGTCGAAATCCACCAATCCGAGAATCGGCTTCACCCAAGAAATCCCGTCGCGCGATGTCGCGTAGCAGGTATGTCCTATGCCGGCCACCCCATTGCGGCCTTCCGCGAGGCAGCTGTACCACATTTTATAAAAGCCTCCGTCGTCCACGACCGAGCCGTATGTCAGGAGCCCGTTTTCCCAGGGAGACTCCCCCTTCAGCACGACTCCTTCTTTCAATGGCGGATTCAACGTGAGGGTGATGTTTTGAGCTTTATCGATGAATTTGTGATCGATGAAGAGCTGCTTTAAGTCTCCGACAATTAAAGGACGGGTGTCTCCCTCTGAATGAATCGCGAAAACTAAGGCAAGCAAAAGGAGAAACAATGGAAGGCGCCGCATCATGCCTTCGGCGTCGCTAAGGAAGTGATCGCAAATGAAAAGACTCGCACGATGAGTTTTAACTGTCGACAGGTATAATACAATCCATATGCATACAGTCAAGAGCTTTCCTTGAGCGCAGGGAAGCGGGGTAAATGCCTGCCGTCCTTCCCGGCTTTTTTGCCGACATACAGCGCATAATGCTTGTCATTCATGTCGACTGTATGCGGACTTGAAACTCATGGAACTAGATGCAAAATGCCTTTTCACCAATGATTATAGCGATTCGACTTCGTGATTGCGCCGGATTAAAATTAAGAGTATTCTGTCGACGGTCTGTAATAGATGCGGCGGGTCCAAGTTCCAGGGCCTTTGGAATTTGCACAAATTATCAGGCGCGGTTCCGCGCATCGGCACTGCCCTTCTCGCCAACAGAGACGTGGATGAATCTGCACTTACGCCATTGGTCAGGTACTTCGTTGATGCGGAGGTCGATGGTCCGCCTGCGAACGGGGGATGGGCGGTTTTGCCTTCTATCTGGGGAGCTTTTGATGAGGCGCTTCGGTATCTCAAAATCGCCGAATGCGCCACCGGCGCGCCTTATGTGTCCAAACTGGGGCCGGAAGAGGTTGCGAAAGTGCACGCCATTCTCGACCGGCACGTGAAACCATTTCTCGGCAAGAACGTTAGTCGCTAGACTTGGACATGCTGAAAAACTTGTCGGGCTCGCGATAGCGGACGGAAAGGTGCGCGATCATAACTTGCTCCGCCGATTCCTTCGACCGCCCGCAGATGAAGTCGAACAGCGGCCGGTGGGAGTCAAGAATCATGCGCAGCTTTTCGCCGCGCAGGAGCGTGCGCACCGAGTGTGCGAACAAAGGCGCGGTCAGGCTGGTTAATATCTTTTCCAGGTATTCGTTACCGCTGTAACTCCAAAATGTGCGGTGAAATTCGAAGTCGACGCGCATGGAAAGTTTGGTCGGTGAAGGTTCCATATTTTCGATCATGACCAACAACTGTTCCAATTTTTTTTCGCGCTGTGGATTTAAATGCTTTCGCGCCAGGCGCAGCGCTTCGGCTTCCAACACCACGCGCAGAGAGTTGATTTCCTGTATGTCTTCTTCGTCCAGACTGACGGCGAACATGCCGCGTCTGGGAATGTTGACGATCAGCGACTGTTCCTGGAGCTGTTGCAGTGCTTCACGGATGGGAGCCCGGCTCACATGGAATTCGCGAGCCAGTTGGCTCTCATTCAGCCGCTCTCCCGGTTTGATTCTGCCGCTCAAAATTGCATCGGTTAGAACTTCGACGGCCCGGTCCTTCAGAGTTCCGCTATTTCGAAATGGTTGGAATGAATTGTTCTTCGCCATAAGTTCCCTCACGCACAATGACACTGCACTCCGTCGACAGTACAAAGTAAATGGTTACTTGTCAATAACTTCTGAATGCAACCACGCTTCCTGGAGGGACGCCTTGAATCGTCAAGTACAACACAGTACGAAGCCTCTCAAGTGCGCGGGGCCGTTTCAATGAAGGCAGGACGCTATTTCCGCGGAAATGAGATACGGCCGTTTTTCCTGGACTCCGGAGTGCGAATGTTCGATTGGAGCGCGCTCAATTCCACACGAGTTGCGGGTCGGGTTCGAGCTCGGGCTTCCGCCGCTCTTCACTCCGGGACGGATTCGGATTTCCTGGCTGCGTTGCAGGAAATCGAACCGTGGCTTGCTGAAAATCCGGACTTTTTTCCGGAGACCAGTCAAGCAGCCGAATTGCCGGCGACGGTACTCGAACAACCCCTCCCTCCTCCGGTTCGCCCGCGAAAACTCATTTGTGTGGGATTGAATTACCGGGATCATGCCGTGGAAGCAAAAATGGAGCTTCCCGTCCGGCCACTGCTCTTTGCAAAGACCTCCAACGCAGTGAGCGGGCACAATCACGACATTCTGATACCGGACAACTGCGTGCAACTCGACTACGAAGCAGAACTTGCAGTGGTGATGGGAGGCACTTGCCGCAGTGTGCGCGCTTCGGACGCAATGACGTATGTGGCCGGGTACACCTGCACGAACGACATCAGTGCGCGCGATTTTCAATTCACCGACGGCCAGTGGTTCCGCGGGAAGAGCTGCGACGGTTTTGCCCCGATCGGGCCATGGCTTGTAACTCCTGCTGAGATTCCAGAACATCGCTCGCTGCACATACGGTGTCTTCTGAACGGCGAAGCCATGCAGGATTCTACGACCGCGAATCTGGTTTTCGATGTTCCTACACTTATTCAGTTCATTTCCTCTTTTATTACTCTCGAGGCCGGGGACGTGATCGCGACCGGCACACCGCCCGGCGTCGGCTTCGCGCGCAAGCCTCCCATCTTTTTGCGGGACGGAGACCGAGTGGAAATCGAAATCGAAAAAGTGGGAACACTTCGCAACACAGTGATATCTCGCGGAGAATCGAATGATTGCCAACCATGAGGATTTTTCCGGCCCAGCGGACTTTCGATAATCAATCATGGGATTAGTCCGTGGGATTATCCGCTAAGCATTGTAATCAGACGCCTCACTCACAGAACGAAGGTCTGGATTGGCACACCTGTTTATTTTTGTTGAATCGCGTGGCACTCCCGGCGCGCGGAATTATGAGAATCTGCAATTCCTTATGGAGAAAGACAATTCGTGTCGCAAAATCCAATTTACCTCTGGAATGAACATCAGGAGGAAGAATGGCTCCCCGGGCTAGATTCGAACTAGCAACCCTTCGGTTAACAGCCGAATGCTCTGCCGTTGAGCTACCGGGGAACGGGCAATTTAGATCCTTATTTTACAACACGCTGCCCTGGCAGGCTGCTGAAAAACTAAGAATCTTGCAACAGAGGGGCGCATGGCGCGTGCCACAGCGCATGCGCCGATCCCATCAGCAGCAGACTCACGCCGCCAGCTGCATTGCCCCACAGTAGTGAGTGCGCATAGACCACCCGCTGCGACCGGTCCGCACGCGGGTGGACGAGATCCTGAAGCAGCGGTCGCCGCAGTTCAGCAAGATGTAGGCGAAAATGGGTCGCCCATCGATTCCGCCGGAGCAGTGGTTGCGTGCGCAGTTATTGCAGATGTTGTATTCGCTGCGCAGCGGGCGGCTGTGGATGGAAGAGATGGACTACAACATTCTCTTCCGCTGGTTTGTGGGACTGAATTGGGATGATGCGGTGTGGGACGCGACGTGCACCGCCGGGCGCTCGGCGGCGCGACAGAACAACCTGAAAAGCCCTCAGGGGCCGAAAAAGACCAGAACAGAAATGGCTTGCTCCCACATGATTTTTCAGCAGCCTGCTGGCATCTTGGTTTTTGATGTCAAGCGTTAAAAGAATTGCATTCTGAACAGTAGATCGCTATTTCGGAATTTTATATATTCTGTTCCGCAGAACGATAATCCGCAAAAATAGAAACATTTCTTTACAAATCAACCTTCCCCCTAGCACACTATGCAGCGAGGCCGCTGATGCCAACTAACAACCACATCGAAGCGATTACACGCACGTTGCGCGTATTGGAGGCGTTTGACGGAAAGTCACAAGTGAGTTTGAACGAGCTTGCCGGCCGCGTGCCGATTGTCAAAAGCTCGATCTACAGAATCCTTTACACACTGCAGCAGTCGGGCTACGTTTCCAAGGCCAAGAGCGGAAAGTACTGCATCACTCCGCGGTTCACCCGGCTCGCCGGTGTTCAGTCCAACCCGAGCAACGAACTCCCATCCATTGCGCTTCCTTTCATGGCGACACTACTGCGGCGCTACCAGGAGACGGTGAATCTGGGCGTGCTGGATGGGGACGAAGTCCTTTACATTCGCGTTCTGGAAAGCCCCCACGCGTTTCGACTCGCGGCCCATGCAGGCCTGCGGAGTCCACTGCACTCGACAGCGCTGGGGAAGGCGCTTCTATGCCGCATGTCTCCGCCGGAGATCGAAAGAATCCTGAAGGGAAAAAAATTGCTGCGCCAAACGACACGAACGATCTGCGACCGCGCTACTTTCATGAAAGAACTGGGAAGGGTGCGTACGCGGCATTATTCGGTCGATAACGGCGAAGATTCGGACGGCGCAAAGTGCTTCGGCGCCGCAATTCTGAGCTCAGAAGGTAAAGCGGTAGCAGCGATGAGCATTTCCGGTCCCGCTTCGCGTATGGATCGAATTCCGGAGCGGGAGATTGGGATGAGTTTGGTCGGCGCGTGCCAGGACATTTCAACTTTGTTGGGCTACACATCATCCGCGAATCGGCTAGCGAATGCAGGAGACTGAGGGCCAATGGATCTAGCCCTATTCGGTGGAACTCCCGTCCGGCAGAAACCATTTCCAGCATGGCCGGTGTTTGAGCGCGAGGAAGAAGAGTCGCTTACGAAGATTCTGCGCAGCGGATCATGGGGTGGATACAACAAGAAAGTCGAAGAGTTCGAATCGGCATTCGCCGCGACCCATCGCACAAGTCACGCCATCTCGTGCGCCAACGGGACGGTGGCCCTTGAAGTGGCCCTTCGAGCGTCCGGGATAAAGTGCGGGGATGAAGTGATCGTCCCGTCGTTCACGTTCGTGGCATCAGCCACCTCCGTCTTGCTTTGCCACGGATGTCCCGTTTTTGCCGACATCGACCCGCTCACAATGAATCTTTCACCCGCGTCTGTCGAAGCGGCGATTACTCCGCGTACGCAAGCGATCATCGTTGTCCACTTCGGCGGCCATCCAGCCGACATGGACGCGCTCGTCGCGATCGCGCGGAAGCATGACATTACTTTGATCGAAGACTGCGCGCATGCCCACGGAGCAAGTTGGGGCGGCGTTCCCGTAGGAAATTTTGGCATCGCCGGAACTTTCAGCTTTCAAGCCTTTAAGCTCATTACTTCCGGCGAAGGAGGCATGGTCCTCACCAACTCCGTGGACATAGCCGAAAGCGTATGGGCCTATTGCAATCAGGGGAGAAGAGGGAGTTCGGGCTGGTTTGAGCACCATACACTTGGCACCAACTATCGTCTCACCGCCTTTCAGGCGGCGCTGCTCGATGAACAACTGAAAAAGCTGCCTGGACAAACGCGCAAACGCGCAGAAAATGTCCAGTACTTGCGGGAACAAATGGCTGGTGTGCCGGGATTCAGAATGGCGTCTGTGCATCCGAAGGTCCAAAATCATCCTCATTTTCTCGTCACTTTGCGATACCTTCCTGCTGAATTGGAAGGCGTGAGTCGAGCGGCCATTCTTCAAGCCTTGCAGGCAGAGGGCATCCCCGTGGTTCCACCCTACCCTTATCCTCTCTATCGAAATCCTCTCTTCACAACTGACCAGTTGCCGCCATGCCGCTGCGGAAACTGGAAGCCAGCTCAAGACTACCGGTCGCTCAACCTTCCGGAGAGTGAGCGGGCCTGCCGCGACGCGCTCTGGTTGGAACACAACCTATTTCTGGGTACCAGGAAGGATATAGATGACATCGTTGCGGCCTTTCGAAGGATTCATCAGAATGCGGCTACGCTTCGGCGCCTGGAAGCGGGCGCCACCAATGCCACCTCCGCAACGGTGTAGTTCCCAAATGAATAAATTCTTCGGTTTTGTTCTCCTGGCAGGCTGCTGAAAAATCGTGCAGAGCGAGCCATTTCTGTTCTGGTCGTTTTCGGCCCCTGAGGGCTTTTCAGGTTGTTCTGTCGCGCTGCCATGAAATCGGCCATTGAAAGCGGGCGCTAACGCACTCCCGCGGCCACAAAATTTCGAAGCGTTCCAATCCCGTCGATTTCAATCTCCACCACATCACCGGGCTTGAGAAACAACTTTGGTTTCCGGTGATAGCCGACGCCTGCTGGTGTCCCCGTACTGATGACATCTCCCGGCTCGAGCGTCAGCGTCTGTGACAGAGCAGAGAGTAATTGGGGAGGGTTAAAGAACAGTTTGCTAGTGTTCGAATGTTGCCGTTCCTCGCCATTTAGCCTCAGCGTGATTTCCAAAGCGTCCGGGTTGGTCACTTCATCGGATGTGCTTAACCATGGACCGAGAGGAGCGAATCCATCGCAGTTTTTCCCGCGAAACCATTGACCGTCGCGTATCTGCAGATCCCGGGCCGTCACGTCGTTCAGGATGGTGTACCCGGCGATGCTCGACCGGGCATTTTCCTCAGACAGTCTGAAGGCGCGCCGACCAACTACAAACGCCATCTCCGCCTCGTAGTCCACCTGCGAACTTGCAGAAGGCAGGGGGATCGACTCTCCATGCTGAGTTACGGTGGAAGTCAGCTTGGCGAAGAAAACCGGAGACTCCGGCGGAGCCAGGTTGTTCTCCGCAGCATGGTCGGCATAGTTCAAGCCCACACAGAAGATGCGGCAGTCCGGATCGATTAAGGGCGCCAACTTGAGGTGCTCCAGTGTCCGTTGCGCGACGCTGCTGGAGCGGATCCGTTGCGAGGATTCCAGAGTCGAATTGCGAACGCGCGCGGGAGCCCGAAGCCACCGCGTAAGAGAACGGAAAGAACTGTCCTCTGGAAACATCTCCGTCAAATCGCCAACGGACGCGTCCTGAACGACTCCCAGATGAACCGAGCCGTCATCTGCGAAAAAATTCAACAGCTTCATGAACTGCCTCCTATGGTCGCAATCACGACTACACACTTCATTCTTCGCTTGCGATGACAGCGGATTCGGGTTCCAGAGAAATGAAAATCCCCCGCCCAATACACCGTCGAATAAACAAATAGAGAGCTTTTCGAGAACTTCAGACTTTTCCGGGGGTGTCAGCAGCGTTACGCCAAGGATCACGAGCCGGCCGAGGCCGAAGATGAGCAAGAAATCCTCCCAGAACCGTCGTCGGCTGACCTCCAAATCTCCGGACCCATTCGCCCCACATCCCCCCCTTCAGACTGGTTCTATTGTATAGAACCTAATCACAGTTATCTCCTACTACTTAATCATTGGAAAAAATTAAGTCAAGAGAAACACTTATGATTCCGCGAGTGCTCTGTATATTGGAACAGAATACTTGTTCTGAGCAGAAGAACATACAAAATTGCCTTTCGATCGCCGCATCAGACCGTAAGAATGGCGTTTCGAAGAGGCTTGCAAGCATGCCTGCCAACGATTACATTCGCGCGATCGAATGCACCCTACGCGTGCTCGAATCCTTCGAAGCCGACCGGAAACTCCCGCTCACTGAACAGGCAGCCAGAGCTTACATGGTGAAGAGTTCTGTTTTTCGAATTCTCTTCACCTTCGAACACCTCGCTTACGTCGAAAAAACTCCTTCAGGCAAATACTTCCTCGCGCAACGATTCGGACAATTGACGCAGAACAGCCGGGCGCAAGCGCCGCAGCGCGTTTCCGCTTGACAGAGCAGCCCCGTTTACATAACCTTCCCAAATTATAGTAGGGTGTGCAGCGATCGAATGTCGCATGCCAGGCCCCCGATATTTCGCCGGCAAGGAGCCGAATGAGCTACAGCAAGCGCGACCGCGAACTTGGAATGGACCGGCCGATTACTCGGCGCGATTTCATGAATGGCGCCGCGATGCTCGTGGGCGCGGCCATGATTCCCGGCGCCGGCGTTTTTCACCAGATGCAGGACGCGGAGCCGCAAAACCGCCCCGGTTATGACCCTCCCATACTGAACGGACTGCGCGGCAGCCATCCCGGCTCTTTCGAGACCGCCCACAGCCTGCGCGACGGCACCTTTTGGGAGCACGCGGCGAAACCCATCGATACGCGCGAGACTTACGATCTGATCGTCGTGGGCGGCGGAATCAGCGGGCTCGCCGCCGCACATTTTTTCCGCGAGCGGGCCGGAAATTCGGCGCGCATCCTGATTCTCGAAAATCACGACGATTTCGGAGGCCACGCGAAGCGCAACGAATTTCACATGGGCGGGCGGCTGGAATTGCTCAACGGCGGAACGCTGGGGATCGACAGCCCGACGCCGTATAGCCGCGAGGCGGACGGTCTGATCCGCAAACTGGGAATTGATCCGCCCGCATTCGAAAAAAAATACAGCGAACCTTCTTTTTATGAGTCGCTCGGCCTGAAAGAAGGCATTTTTTTCGATAAGGAAACTTTCGGCGCCGACCGGCTGGTTGTCGGCGTGCCGGGCGGTGGACGCCGCGGTGGCCAAGGTTCCCACGCGTCGCCTTCGTGGAAGGAATTTCTCGCCCGGACTCCGCTTTCCGCTGACGCGCAGCGCGATATTGCGCGCATTCAAGAAGCAAAAATTGATTACATGCCGGGATTGACGTCCGCGCAAAAGAAGGATCACCTCTCGCGCATCAGCTACAGGGATTATCTGCTGAAGGTCGCCAAGGTTCATCCCGATGTGATTCCGTTTTATCAGTCGCGCACCCACGGCGAATGGGGCGTGGGCATCGATGCGGAACCGGCACTCGACTGCTGGGCGCTCGGATTCCCCGGATTTCAGGGCTTGGATCTCGCGCCGGGTGCGGCGCCGCGCATGAGTTATACGGCCGCGGGATACGCGAATGGCGGGTCTTACCACTTTCATTTTCCCGACGGCAACGCGTCGATCGCGCGACTCCTGGTGCGCGATTTGATTCCCGGGGCGGTGCCGGGTAGCACGGCGGAAGACGTGGTGACCGCGCAAGTGGATTACAGCCAACTCGACCGCGAGGGATCTCCGGTGCGTTTGCGGCTGAACAGCACGGTGGTGAAAGCGCAAAATGCAGGAGAACCCTCTTCGGCCAAGCAAGTCGCGATCACCTACGCCAGCGGAAAGCAGGTTTTCACCGTCTCTGCGCGAGGCTGCGTCCTGGCCTGCTGGAATATGGTGATTCCTTATTTGTGCCCGGAACTACCAAAGGACCAAAAGGAGGCGCTGCATTACCTGGTGAAGGTGCCGCTGATTTACACGAGCGTGGGAATCCGCGATTGGACTTCGTTTCAAAAACTGGGATTGTCCGGAATGTCCGCGCCGGGAGCGTATTGGAGCGGCGCCAACCTGAATTGGCCGATGAAGATGGGAGCATACGCAAGTTCCCCGAATCCGAGCGAGCCTATCCTTCTGCATCTCACCAGAACGCCGTGCAAGCCCGGCCTGCCCGTGCGCGAACAGCAAATCGCCGGGAGGTATGAAATCCTGGTGACCTCATTCGAAACATTCGAGCGAAACATTCGCGACCAAATGCAGCGTGCGCTCGGCGAAGGTGGTTTCGATCCCGCGCGTGACATCGAAGCCATCACCGTCAACCGCTGGCCGCATGGATATGGCTACGAGTACAACCCGCTCTTCGATCCGCAATGGCCCGCGGGCCAGGCGCCGAACGAAATCGGAAGAAAACAATTCGGGCGCATCACCATCGCCAATTCGGATTCCGGCGCGACGGCTTACACGGACGTGGCGATCAACGAAGGCTTCCGCGCCGTAAGCGAATTGATGGCAACATAGAGCGCCGATAAACGCACCCGGTTTCCGCGATCCGCCACGCGGCCGTAGGCGTCAAGGATTTCCCCGCACCATTCATGAACCCTCGTGGTGCAACTCTCCCAATTTTGCCGGTTTGTGACGCGGTGGTTTGGCTGTGAAAATTTCACATGCGGATGGAATTTATTGCAGGCGTTGCGAGGCGGAGTCGTGGCCGATCAGGTTTTCGAAAATCGCCAGCACGTGCTGGCGGTAGCGCACCACGCGTTCGAGCAAGGAACGAAGCCGCGGCTCGCGTTCCGTTTCGCGGTCCCATTTCGCCAGCACCGTCGCCGGCACGGCAATATCGCGGCGAAGTTCTTCGGCGGAATGGCCGCGCAGAAATAGCCCGTAGAAAAAAGCGGCTTCGCGCTGCGGGAACTGGAAATCCTGCGGCGGCTCTTCGATCGGGTTAGGTTGCGTGGCCATGATAGAAAACCGCAGTTTACAGATTTCGGAGCGGGCGTCAAGAGGACAGGTTGTATTAAAGCATATGAACGCCGGCGATGCGTAAAACGCAAATCAAAAGCGCGAATGGCACGGAGGTTGCATCGGAGGACAGCAATTCACATGCCGAAACGTCCCGGGCGGCGCCCAACCAAGCCAATCTCAGGATGTCGCCCCAGATGACGATATAGCCCGGCGCAAGTTTGCTGTTTCCTGAACCAGTGCGATTTGAAACTGCCCGCAACTTTTTGCACCTCGCTGTGTTTCTTATACATAGCGGGAAACGCGGCGCGAACCGGACATTCGCGACGCTCCCAATAGATGTGGTCCCTTACTCCACCCCCGGGGGCTCGGGCACACGAGCCCCTTTATTCTTTCATCCAGGCCGTCCGAGGGTTTCCAGGAACGAAAAACAATTTTTCTTGTAACTTTTGCGCGCGCGGCGCGTTCTTTTTATTAGGTGAGGCATTTATGAAATACAAGGCCATGTGGCTTTCGTTGCTTGCGGCGGGCGTGCTGATTTTTTCGCTTCATGGCGCGCGCGCGCAACAATCGCAAAAACCTTCCAGCACCCAAACGCCGGACAGCGGCGCGATGGGCGACATGGACATGAGCGGCGGCCAATCCGCGGGCAGCGCCACGGGAGCCGCGGCGCAATCGGCGAATGATTCCATGTCGCGCATGCACATGGACATGGGCGCGCATATGACCATGACGGCGCTGCGCCCGGAAAGTCCCGCCGACGACCAGCGGGGCGCTGCGATTGTCACCACGCTGCGTTCCGCCATCGAAAAATACCGCGACTATCAAGTGGCGCTCGCCGACGGATACAAAATATTTCTGCCGAATATTCCGCAAGAGCATTATCACTTTACAAGTTCCTATTACGCGCTGGAAGCGCAATTCACTTTCGATCCCGCGCACCCCACTTCCTTGCTTTATACGAAAACCAGCTACGGCTGGCAGCTCGAAGGGGCGATGTACACCGCGCCGCGAAGATTTACGGAAGACCAGTTGAATGCGCGCGTGCCGCTGAGCGTGGCGCGCTGGCATCAGCACACGAATCTTTGCCTGCCCCCCAGAGGCGCGCGTTTTCAGGAGGTGGACTGGAAGCAATTCGGTTTGCGCGGATCCCTCGCCACCGAAGACGCCTGCGAGCAGGCCGGCGGACGCTGGCACGCCGTGGTTTTCAACTGGATGGTCCACGTGTATCCGTTCGAAACCGATCCGAAACTGATTTGGGCTCACTAGAAGCGTTTGTTCAGGGTAATTCCCGCGAGGACCGGCTCCCGTGACTCTGAAATAGACGCTCCCGTTGTGCTCATGCAACTTCCCGCGTTAAGCTCTCTTTCCGTCGCGTAAACATTCGCGCCAATCAAATGACGCACTTCGCCAGCTCGCTCACACAAAACCATTGGATTCCGGCGGCGATATTTCTGATTACCTACGTCCTGATCGCCGTCGAAAGCGGCCGCGGCAGCCATCTGGACCGCACCGCCGCGGCGTTTTGCGGAGCTGTGGCCATGGTTCTCGCGGGAGCGGTCACGCTGCCCGACGCCTACCAGACCATCGATTGGAACACGATTATCTTCCTGCTGGGCATCATGATCCTGGTGGCGCATTTTCAAATCGCGGGGTTTTTCGACTGGATTGCGCTGGCCGTGGCGCGCCTGGCGCGCACACGATTTCAGTTGCTGGTCCTGCTGGTATTCCTATCGGGAATTCTGGCGGCGTTTTTCGTCAACGACACGATCTGCCTGGTTTTCACGCCCATTGTCCTGGTGGTGACCGATCGCCTGGAAATTCCGCCGGTCCCTTACCTTATCGCCGTGGCCACTTCCGCCAATGTGGGTTCGGTGATGTCCGTCACCGGCAACCCACAAAACGCCGTGGTGGGCATTTCCGCGCATTTTTCTTTTCTGGGATTCCTCAAACATCTCGCTCCAGTGGCGCTGGTGGGACTGGTGATCACCGCCGCCGTGCTGACATTGTTTTTCCGGCGGCAGATTCTGCACCACAAAATTTCCGCGCGTGCCCCGGAAATCCGCGCCGTGATTCATCGCACGCTGCTGATCAAGTGCGCGATGGCCGGCGCGCTGGTCATCGTGCTGTGGATACTGGGTTATTCCTTTCCGCTGGTGGCCATATCCGTCGGCGCATTCATCATGGTGATCGGCCGTGTAAAGGCGCACAACGTCTATCAGCAGATCAACTGGGAGCTGCTGCTATTTTTCGCGGCGCTGTTCGTGGTGATCCGCGGGTTTGAGGCTTCCGGCGCGGTCACCCGCGTCATTACGTATTTCCAGCCCGGATTGCACGGCGGATTTCTCTCGCAATTGTTCACCGTCAGCGGAGTGATGCTGGTGCTTTCAAACCTGGTGAGCAATCTTCCCGCCGTGCTGCTGATGCGCCCGCTCGTCAATTCTTTTCCCAACAGCCATTTCATCTGGCTGGCGATTGCCTCGACGGCCACGCTGGCGGGCAATGCTTCACCTCTCAGTTCCGTGGCCAATCTGATCGTATTGCAGCAGGCGTCGAAACGAGTGAGCATCGGATTCTGGCAATTCGTGCGCGTGGGAACGTGCATCACCATTCTCACCACACTTGTGGCCATCGCCATCCTCGCCGCTGAACACCGATTTTTCCCTGGATGGTAATCGAAACGCGGAACTTCATTAAGGAACGCGGCGAGGGATCGCGGCCGGTGCAATAAAAATGCGGGAGCAAATCGCGCGATTCGCTCCCGCACATATGCAAAATTCAAACTGATTTATTTTTTGGCGTGCGCGAAATTCTCCGCCACTTGCGCCCAATTCACCACGTTCCAGAACGCTTCGATGTATTCCGCGCGGCGGTTCTGATATTTCAAATAGTAGGCGTGCTCCCAAACGTCGAGTCCGAAAAACGCCTTGCCGCCGTCCATGATCGGATTGTCCTGGTTGGCCGTGGATTCGATGGCCAGCTTGCCGTTGCGGAAAAGAAGCCAGGCCCAGCCGGAACCGAATCGCGTGGTGGCCGCTTGATTGAATTTTGTCTTGAAATCCGCAAAACTTCCGAATGCGGACTGGATGGCGGAGGAAAGTTCGCCGGAAGGTTCGCCGCCGCCGCCCTTTTTCAAAATTTTCCAGAACATGGAATGATTCATGTGCCCGCCGCCGTTGTTGCGGACCGCGGTGCGAATCGCCTCCGGAACATTTTGAATTTGCGCGAGGAGCTCTTCGACCGGAAGTTTCTGCAGATCGGCATTTCCCTCGAGCGCCTTGTTGAGGTTCGTGACGTACGCGCCATGATGCTTGTCATGGTGAATTTCCATCGTTTTCGCGTCAATATAAGGTTCCAGCGCGTCGAAGGAATAGGGCAGTGGTGGCAAAGTGTAAGTCATCTGAGGTGCCGCTCCTTGTCCAGAAGTCTGAGTCATGAAACTACCTCCTTCTAATCCCGTTCCTGCCTCATAATTATACGCGCCTGGCCGGAAAACGCGGCACCGGCGCGTACAATAATTTGGATGTGCGAGAGGAGTGCAAGATGCCTTCGGTCGAACATGTGGAAAAGCATTTCACCGCGACAGCCGCCGTGCGCGACATCGTCATCGGCATGTCCGACGGCCTCACCGTTCCCTTTGCGCTGGCCGCCGGACTCACCGGCGCGGCCGCGGCCTTGACGCATGGAACAGGAATCATCGTGACCGCGGGATTCGCGGAGATTGCGGCGGGGTCCATCGCCATGGGACTCGGAGGATACCTGGCGGCGAAAACGGATTCCGAGCACTACGCCTCGGAACTCGCCCGCGAATATCGCGAGACGGTGGAACTCCCCGACGTGGAGATCGAAGAAGTCGCCAAAGTGTTTCGCGACTACGGTCTTTCGGCAACGCAGATGGAGCCAATCGTCACGGCAATCACCGCCGACCAGAAAAAATGGGTGGATTTCATGATGCGCTTCGAATTGGGACTCGAAGCGCCCGATCCGGCGCGCGCGGGACGCAGCGCCGCCACCATTGCCGTCTCGTACATCGTCGGAGGACTGGTTCCGCTCGCGCCGTACATCTTGATGCGGCAAGTGGAGAGCGCACTTTGGGTCTCTGTATCCGTGACGCTGTTGGCGCTTTTTATTTTCGGCTCGATTAAGGGCCATTACACCGGCGTCAAGCCGCTCCGCGGCGGTCTGCAGACCATCCTGGTGGGAGGTCTGGCCGCCGCGGCCGCGTTTTTCATCGCCCGGCTGATTAGCTAAGAGCTATTTTGTTTCCGGCTTGCTTCCCATATCCCCAAAAGGCCAGATATTAAAAGCCTTCAGGAATGCATCTTCATGCTTGTCCACCAGCATCTGCGCGGTTTTTTCCGCGGGCCAGGGAGAAGCCAGGCGATCCGGCCGAGCGGCAATCCAGAAAGCGGTGAGAGCCATGATTGTGGCGTTGCGGTCCAGAATGTCGGCTTGCACTTTGTCGAAGGTATCCACGTTGGAATGGTGCGTGTATTTATAATTCGGCGAGTCCTGATTCAGGTTGATTCCCGGGAGTCCGGCGAGAATGAACGGGCCGGTATCGGTTCCGAATTCAGGTTCGTCATCCACTTTCATCGCGCCGAAGGACTGCAGCGAATCGGCAAAGGGCTGTACCGCAGAGATCAAATCGTTTCGGCCGCCCAACTGCAATCCCACCACGGGACCCTGGCCATTATCGAGAATGATGGCCGCAACATGACTGGCCATCTCATCTTTGTGCATTTTCACGTAGGCCATGGATCCGTCGAGGCCCTGCTCTTCCCCGGTGAAGAGGACGAAACGAATGGTTCGCAACGGTTTCATCCCCGATTTCAAAATGGCTTCGGCGGCGCCGAGAGTGGTGGAAGCGCCGCAGCCGTTGTCCGTCGAGCCGGTGGCCAGGTCCCAGGAATCCAGATGCCCGCCGACGACCACGATCTGCTCGGGATGTTCGGTGCCGCGAATCTCACCGACCACATTGGCGCTGGGCACCGGGCCGTCCGTCACGCGGTTCTGCACGTCGATATGCAGGCGCACGTCCTTGCCGCGATCGAGATAGCGCTCGATCTGTTCCTGATCCTCGGCGGCCATGCTCACCACGGGAATATCAAAGTAGGCGTCGAATCCGAGAATGCCGGTGTGAGTCAGATGCATGCCCGCCGAAGGTCTGCCACCCTGCCCGCCGATGACCGCGACGGCGCCCGCATCGTGCGCGGCTTTCAGGAAATCGCCGAATTTTGCAAAGGCCGCAAGGCGGTCGGCGGGCGCTTCGCCTTTTTGCACCGTCAGCAGAATTTTTCCGCGCCACGTGCCGGCGTTATTTTTCACTTCGTCCGCAAGCTGAAATGCGTTCACCGGAACCACTTCGGCGTCCACGCCGCCGGAAGGAGTCGAGCCGACCCAGCCGAGCGAATCGATCATCAGGCGCCGATGAATAGGAGCGATCAGATCGGCGCTGGCGGAAACGCGCGTCCAACCGCGAAAAAGCTGCCAGGATTCGGTGTGCACGTTTTCCAGGCCCATGTCTTTCATCTTCTGCACGCCCCAGGCTTCCGCCTGCGCGGCTTCCGGCGAACCGGTCACGCGCGCCCCGATGTCGTCGCTCAATTCTTCGAGGTATTGATAGGTATGCGTTTGCATCATTCCCGCGCCGGCCACGGCGGCAAGCGCCTTTTGCGTTCCATCGTCGTTCGCGGCGGAAGCGTCCTGGGAACCCGCGGCCAATACCGCCGGTTGTACGCCGGCAAGAAGGAATGCGGACATGCAGGTAACTGCTAGGAATTTGCGGATCATTCGAATGCGCTCCTTTCGAGCGTGTGCAGATGCCCCCAGGGGGAAAATGCTGCCGGATGCAGAACACGGGCCCAAACAGTCGTTTGACGGTTGAGGCGGCATTTGGTTATACAAGATTTGTAAATATATCCGGCGCACGCGCAGGGCATTGTGGCGACGCGGCCTTCGGATTGTGCATCTACTATACTAGCCGGTTCGTTTCATACGGAAAGAACCGGGAACCTATCCTTGGTGGCACAGCAAGTCGTCGGTGGACACGAAAGATTTCATGCAGGCTATCCGGCGGGATATTCGCCGTTGTGACACAATTCAGTTTCAAATACGTCTAATTATATGCGTGCAGCTCGCCCTTCGTTTTAATTCGAGCGACGCAACGCAAATATAGGAGAGAGACAGCCATGAAAAGCGAAGTGGTGCAAGTACGGCGCTGGGTGGCCACGATTGTGGTCCTGGCGGCGATTGTGGGCGGTGTGGCCCTGAGCATCGGCTGGCGCAACTGGACGGGCCGCTCCGTCCTAGGCGCGCCCGGCACTCCCGCGGCCTTCGTGCGCGATGCCGCGCCGGTAAGCCTGGGGAATTTTCAAAATGGATTTGCGGCGGTATTGAAGCCCGCGCTTCCGGCGGTGGTGAACATACACACTTCAAAGCTGGTGAAGCCGCAGGGCCACGGAGAGATGTCGCCGTTTTTCAATGATCCCTTTTTCCGGCAGTTTTTTGGCGATCAATTTGGACGCGGCATGCAACCCCGGCCGGAACGGGAACAAAGCCTGGGCTCGGGCGTAATCGTCAACTCGGACGGCACGATCCTCACCAACAACCACGTGGTGGACGGAGCTTCGGACATCAAGGTGTACCTGAGCGACAAGCGCGAATTTCAAGCCAAGGTGGTGGGCACGGATCCCAAGACGGATATTGCCGTGTTGAAAATCGACGCCAAAGGTTTGCCGACTTTACCCCTGGGCGATTCGACGCAAGTGCAGGTGGGAGATCTGGTCTTCGCCATCGGCGAACCCTACGGGCTGGGCGGCACGGCGACGATGGGAATCGTCAGCGCCACGGGCCGCGGCGGCATGGGAATCGAAGACTATGAGGACTTTATCCAGACCGATGCGGCCATCAATCCCGGAAACTCCGGCGGAGCGATGATCGATATTCACGGAAATCTCGTGGGAATAAACACCGCCATCCTGGCGGGCAATTCCGGAGGGAATCAAGGCATCGGCTTTGCGATTCCCATCAACATGGCGCGCAAAGTGATGGATCAGATTCTGGCGCACGGAAAAGTGGTGCGCGGATATCTGGGCGTTTACATTCAGGACGTCACCCCCGAACTTGCCAAGCAATTCGGCTTGAGCCAGGGCGGCGGCGTGCTGATCGGCGAAGTTTCACCGGATGCGCCGGCGGCGAAAGCGGGCCTGAAAAAGGGCGACATCATACTGAAGTTGAATGGCCAGCCCGTGGATTCGCGCAATTCCCTGCAAGTGCAAATCTCGCAGACTTCGCCGGACACGCCGGTGAAGATGGAAATCTGGCGCGACGGAAAAACGCAGGACTTCACCGTAAAACTCGGCGAATTACCCGAAAAATCCGAAAAAATGGGTGCGGGCGAAGGCACCGAGGACGCGCTGGAAGGCGTCGAGGTGCAGAACCTGACTCCGGACATCGCGCAGCAGCTGAATGTTGCGCCCGGAACGCACGGCGTGGTGGTTTCTGCGGTGGATGATTCGAGCCCGGCGGCGGCTTCCGGAATCGAGCGCGGCGACATCATCCAGGAGGTAAATCACAAGCCCGTGAATAACGTCGATGAATTCAAGCAGGCCATCAGCGGCGCGGGCAACCAGCCGGTGTTGCTGCTGGTGAATCACGGCGGCGTCACGGGTTACACCGTGGTCGAACCTTCAAAGTAAGTCCATCGAAAACCCAGGGCGGCAACGCGCCACCCTGGGTTTTTATTTGCGTTACTCGGGCATGAGTTGGGGCATCCAACCTCACGGGCCTGATTCGATTCTAAATGACTTGGAATTCCACCCAGCCGGAGTGCCTCATGGAGGTTCTACCCCCTCGGAATCTCTCGCGGAAGGAGCCGTTTCTATCCCGGAAACCAGCCAATTTTCGGCCGAGAGTTGTTGCCGTTGACGGGGTTAGAATTGGAATATGTTTGAAGAATCGGCGTAAAAATGCCGATGCAGACAGTGGTCCCGCGTTATCGCTTTCGTCACGGGCGGGCGTATAATAGTACCTTAGTCCTATTCGCCCCAGCCACGCGGTCTAGTACTTAAGATACAGCTGCCGGATTTCTGTCCCGACAGCACTTAAATTCCGGAAGGGTTCGTGGTGAGCGTGATGGCGAGGGGAATAGATAAGCCCGTTTTTAATGAGGCGCTGCTGCCTGAAGGAAAGGGCCGCTGGGGCTCGTTGGGAGCGGGATTCGGCTTGGAATGCATCGCCGTGGCGGCATTGGTGATCATTCCGCTGCTCGTGCCGCAGAGGATGGATTACGTCCAGAAATATTGGGTGACGCCATTGACTGCGCCGCCGGTGGTGGCTTGGAAGCCGCAACCCCAGCCGAAACCAATCGTGGTGAAGCGTCCAGCAATCAAGCAGCCGCCGAAGCTCGAAGCTGTAGTCGTTCCGCCGCCCAAGCCCAAGATTTACACGCCAGTCTTCGCGACGCCCATCACCAAACCCACCAAGATTCGCAACAACAGCAAAGCGCCGGAATTGGCCGAGGTGGCCAAAGCATTTCCGGATCCGAATCCTCCGGCATCGTTCGGAAGTTCGGCGATTCCCACGCTGCGCAAACCGCGCGAGGCGGTGCAAACCGGCGGGTTTGGGGATCCGAATGGAGTGCCCACAAATAATCAGACCACTCGCTCGCCGAATATCGCGCAGGTCGGCGCCTACGACATGCCCAACGGCCCGGGATACGGGAACGGGACGGGAGGAGCGAAGGGCGAGCGTGGAGTTATCGCCAGCACCGGCTTCGGCAACGGAGTCGCTAAAGGCGGTCCGGGAGGGGGAAATCACGGGACGGTGCAAGCAGGCGGGTTTGCCGATGAACACGCAGCCGCGGCCGCGCCGCGGGTGAAGCAGGCCAGCACGGAATCGAACACGCGCCCGGTTGAAATTCTCTTCAAGCCCAAACCAGTTTATACCGATGAAGCAAAGGCGAAAAAGATCGAGGGGGATGTGCTGCTGCAGATCGTCTTCACAGCAGGGGGACAAGTACAAATTCAGCGAGTGGTGCGCGGCCTGGGATACGGTCTCGACGAATCCGCGGAATCATCTGCAAAACAGATCCGTTTCCATCCCGCGGAACAGGACGGGCATCCCGTGGATTCCACGGCCGTGGTCCACATCGTATTCGAATTGGCTTACTGAGGGGGGAAATGCAATGCGTATGGGGAAGAATTTATTTTTAACACTGGTAATCGCGGGCGCATTGGCCGGCGCGGCTTTCGCGCAATCGCAAACGCCCGATCAGAATGCAGCCCAGCCCGCGCCTGCCGCTTCGGCACCGGTGGTCACCGTCAATCAGGCGATTGACCGCATCATCGCCCGCGAGCACGAAGAAGTCAGCACCATCCGCCACTACAGCCCGATCATCGAAACCTACATCCAGGACATGAAACCGGATAAGGACATGGGAGTGATTCCGGTGAAAGATCACTATTTCCTGGGGCAGGCGGACCTGGTCAAAGGCGTTGTGGATGAATCCATGCTCGGCAAAAAGAAGGGCGGAAAATTCGACGCCTTCAATCCCATCTCGCACCTGAACGATTTGTTCAGTTCCTCGACCTTCGTTCCCGAAGGCTTTCTGCAAATGATTTACATCGACACCAACGGATTCGATCGTCAGCACTACCAGTTCGAATATGTGCGCCGCGAATTTCTGGGCGAAGTCCGCTGCGTGGTGTTTGACGTGACCCCGCTTCCGAAATCCGGGCGTGGGCGGTTCAAGGGACGCATTTGGGCGGAGGATCAGAACTTCACGATTGTGCGCTTTAACGGCGTGTACACCCCGCTTTCCGGTATCAACGGCTACAATTTGCATTTCGACAGTTGGCGCTTGAACGTGCAGCCAGGCCTTTGGCTGCCGGCTTTCATCTACAGCCAGGAGTCCGATCAGAAGGACATTCTCGGCAATCACATTCGCTTCAAGGCCCAGACGCGGCTTTGGGGATATGATTTGAAAAACGTCGGCCACGAATCGGAATTCAGCGAGCTGACCATCGAATCGCCGAACGCCGTGCAGGATCAAGCCATCGCGCAGCAGGACGACCGCTCGCCGATCGAAGCCGAGCGCGAATGGCAGCATCAGGCGGAAATCAACGTGATTGACCGTTTGCAGCGCGTGGGATTGCTTGCGCCTCCGGGACCCATCGACAAAGTTCTGGAAACGGTGGTCAACAATATCGAGGTCACCAACAATCTGGATGTGCAGCCGGATGTGAAGTGCCGCGTGCTGCTGACCGGCACTCTCGAATCTTTTTCCATCGGCCACACGATCGTGATCAGCCGGGGTCTGCTGGACGTGCTGCCGGATGAAGCCAGTCTGGCCACTGTTCTCACTCAGGAATTGGCGGACATCGTCGTCACCAAGCCCTCCACCGACCAGTGGGGATTCAACGACACGACCAACGTGACCACCACCGAGGCTCTTTCGCACTTCGCCTTTCGCGACAGCCCCGAACAGGTCCAATTGGCCAACCAGAAGGCCTACGAGCTGCTGAAAAATTCGCCGTACAAAGACAAGCTCGGCAGCGCCGGACTTTTCCTGAAGCAACTCGACGCCGAATCGAAGGATTTGCCGTCACTCATCAACCCGCGCCTCGGAAACGGCGTATCCCTCTATTCGCAATTGATGACTTCTGCGCCGCCGCTCAAACCCGATAGCCTTGACCAAATCGCGGCGCTGCCCATCGGCGCGCGCGTGAAGGTGGACCCTTGGAGCGACCACGTGGAATTGTTGAAGGCCAAGCCCGTGCCGCTACTTTCAGCTCGCGAAAAAATGCCGTTTGAAATCACCCCGTTCATGCCCTACCTGACGCACTTCGAGAAGCCCGGGACCGGCATGCCGGTTGACGCTACCAAGGCGGACGTGGCCAAAAATCCGCAGCCAGCGCAACAACCGCAATAAATTTTTGAAATGGCCCGGCGGGGAGTGCCTTTCTCTCCGCCGGGCTTTTTCTTTTTCCGCCCACCTCTACGGCGTTTCTTCCGAGTCTTCGCCTCCGCCTCTCGTTTTCATTTTGGCGTTGAATGAGAGACACTCGGGGCAGCATGGCGCGCACGTCGCTACTGGAATATTTCCGGGAGAATTCACGCCCCGCCGGGGAAATCGCCGTGGCTTGGCGCCGCGGCTATCGCACGGCGCGATGGCGCTACTCCGAACTTTTTTCGCGCGCGCTGAATTTTTCGCGGGAACTTGAATCGCGCGACCTTGCGCCGGGCGACCGCGTTTTTCTGTGGGGGGAAAATTCCGGCGAATGGATCGCCGCCTTCCTTGGTTGCATGTTCCGTGGCGTCATCGTGGTGCCCATGGACGTCATCGCCGATGCGGAGTTTGCCCGCCGCGTGGCTCGTCAATCCGGAGTCCGGCTGGCCTTGGCGGATCGCGCGCTGGCAAAAATACCTCTGGGACCGGAGATTCCCTCCATTTGCCTCGAGGATTTAGGCGAAGCTGGCGAAGCTCCTGCCGGCGCGCCGTTTCAACCCATCGCAGCGAATCGAGAAGATGTGGTGGAAATCGTTTTTACTTCCGGGACCACGGCTGAGCCGCGTGGCGTGGTTCTTACCCATGGCAATCTCCTTTCGAGCCTCGAGCCAATCGAAAAAGGATTCCTTCACTACCGGCGCTACGAGCGCATCTTTCATCCCTTGCGTTTTCTGGATCTCCTTCCGCTGAGCCACGTCTTCGGGCAGTTGCTGGGAATTTTTTTGCCGCAAATTCTGGGTGCCACGGCTGTGTTTACGGATACGCTCAATCCCGCCGAAGTGCTAGAAACCATCCGCAGGGAACGCGTTTCTGTTCTGGTCACCGTGCCGCGGTTGATCGAATCCCTGCGCGCGCAGATCGAGCGGGACATGGCCGCGCGCGGCGAACTTGAAAAATTTCAGCGCGATTTTGCGCGCTCCGAACACGCGCGTTTTCTGAAGCGCTGGTGGATTTTCCGCACCATCCACCGCAGATTCGGCTGGAAATTCTGGGCCATGATTTCCGGGGGAGCGGCGCTTCCCGCGGCCGCTGAAAATTTCTGGAGCCGCCTGGGTTATGCCGTAATCCAGGGTTATGGCTTGACGGAGACCACTTCGCTCGTCAGCTTGAATCACCCGTTGCGCACCGGACGCGGCTCGATCGGCAAGGCGCTTCCCGGCCTGGAAGTAAAATTATCCGCTGATGGCGAAATTCTGGTGCGCGGTGAAAACGTGGCTGCCGGCTACTGGAAGGATTCGCGCGTGGCGCCGGTCCTCGACGAGGAAGGTTGGTTTCATACCGGGGACCTGGGCGAACGGGATGCGGAAGGAAATTTTTATTTCAAAGGGCGGCGGAAGAACGTCATCGTCACGCCCGCGGGACTCAATATCTATCCTCAGGATCTCGAAGCGGAATTGCGCAAGGAGCCGGGAGTGCGCGATTGCGTGGTGCTGGGCCTCGATCGAGAAGGCAATGCCGAGCCGTGCGCCGTCCTGCTGCTTCAGCATGATCCGCAGGCGGGCGCGGACGATCCCGCCGGCATTTTGGCGCGAGCCAACGCGCGCCTCGCCGATTTTCAGCGAATACGGCACTTTCTTGTCTGGTCGGGGCAGGATTTTCCGCGCACGCCCACGCAAAAACCGGTTCTTGGGCAGATTCGCGCATGGGCGGAGGCGGAATTCTCGGTCCGCCAGCCCGCGGCTGTGAATCTCGCCAGCAGCCCCTTCGATGACTTGATTGCGCGGATTGCTCCGCACGCCGTTGTGAACGCCGGACCATCCGGGGCGTTGCACCTGACTTCCATCGAGCGCGTGGAATTGCTCACGGCGCTCGAAGACCGCTACCAAACGGATTTGAGCGAAACCGAATTTACGAAGGCGCAAACAGTTTCGGCTCTCAAGCGATTGCTTGACGCTCCGGCCGCTGCTCCCAGGCCCCTGCATTTTCCCCGCTGGGCGCAGACTTTGCCGGTGCGATGGATTCGCGCTGCCGCTTTTTACCTGCTGGTGCGGCCGGCGATGTTGCTTCTGGCGTGGCCGCGCATCCAAGGCCGTGAAAATCTTCGCGAATTGCTAGGCCCGGTGCTGGTAGTGGCCAACCACGTGACGTATCTCGATCCCGGATACATTCTTGCGGCGCTGCCCGCGCGCCTGCGACGCCGCCTGGGCGTGGCTATGGCCGGAGAACGCCTGGAGGAATTGCGCGAACCCCTTCCCGGCACGCCATTTTTCACGGCTCTCGCGTACCACTTGGGATACTGGCTCGCGGTTTCGCTCTTCAACGTGTTCCCGCTCCCTCAGCAAGCAGGCTTCCGCAAGAGTTTTTCCTTTGCCGGCGAACTCGCGGGCCGCGGCTGGAGCATCCTGATTTTCCCGGAGGGCTTGCGCACGCGGGACGGGCGCATGGCTCCCTTTCGCGCGGGAATCGGACTGCTGGCGGCGCAACTGCGCCTTCCCGTGGTGCCAGTGCGCATTCACGGGCTCTACGAATTGAAAATGGCGGGAAAGCGATGGGCGCGACCCGGCACGGTCCGAATCACGATCGGTGCGCCGGTGAAATTCAGCGAGGAATCAAAGCCGGAAGAAATTGCGCGGGAGCTGGAAGTGAGAGTTGCAAACCTTTAGAAATTCCGGCGGGTCGCGCCTTCATTCGTATCGCAGCGCTTCCAGCGGGTCCACTTTCGTCGCACGGCGCGCCGGAACGTAACAAGCGGCCAGCGCAATCAATGCCAGCCCCACGGAAACCATGGCGAGGTTGAGAGGATCGGTTGCTTTGATTCCATACAGCTCGCTTTGCAGGTACCTGGTGGCGGCAAGAGCCCCGAGTATTCCGAGGACAAGACCCAGGCCCGCGAGCCGCATGCCATCCCGCACCACCATGCGCAAGACGTCGCGCGGCTCGGCGCCAAGTGCCAGGCGGATTCCAATTTCATGCGAGCGCTGCGCCACCGAGTATGCCATCACACCGTAAATTCCGATGGCGGCAAGCAGCGTTGCGATTGTCGCCAAAAATCCCAGCAACAGCATATTCATCCTTTTTTGCGAAACTGCCAGAGAAAGATAATCATTCAGAGTGAGCACGTCGGTGACCGGCTGCGAGGGATCCACGCCCTCCACCGTCTTACGCACCGAAGTCGTGAGACCCGCGGCTTTGATGCCGCGCTGCGCCCGCACCACCAGGCCCATCATCCGCGAGGGGTCTTGCGCCGCCGGTAAAATCACTTCTCCGACTTTTGCCTGTCCCCACGCCCAATCGCGAACATCTCCCATGACTCCCACAACCGTCAGCCATCCGGGATGCGGTTGGGGATCCCAGGAGGTCAAGGGAGTGTCAAAATCCAGCCGAATTCGCTGTCCGACCGGATTCTGATTTGGCCAGTAGCGTTCAGCCATCGCCTCGTTGACCATCACCACGCCGGGAGCCGATGGCCCATCCGCGGAGGTGAATGAGCGGCCCGCCATCACTGGAATTTTCATGGTTTGGAAGTATCGCCAGTCCACCACGCGGAATTGCCCGGTAAAACGTTCCCGGGACGCCGAAGTGGCCCGGCCTTCGATATCGAAATCGCAATAGCCGTTCCATCCCGTCAGCGGAAGAAAGTCCACGGCGCTCGCCGCTTGCACGCCGGGCAAGGCAGCAGCGCGGTCGATGACCTGGTCGTAGAAATTCACGACGCGCGCGCTCTGCGAATAACGAATCTCGGGAAGGTAGATTTGCATGGTGAGAACATTCGAAGGATCGAAACCCATGTTCTCGGTCATTACGCGCACGAAACTGCGAAGCAGCAAACTCGCTCCCGCCAGAAGAATCAGCGACAGTGCCACTTCGGAAACCACCAGGGCCGACCGCGCCCAACGGCTGCGGCGCCCGCTCGTCGAGCCCCGGCCGCCTTCCTTCAGTGATTCCGAAAGTTCCGTGCGCGAGATTTGCAGCGCGGGCACGAGTCCAAAGGCGATGCCGGTGAGCAAGGAAATGGCCAGTGTAAACGCCAGCACCGTTCCATTGATGCCCACGCGCCCCGAGAACGGAATCTGGCCATGCCCTTGCGGCGGCAGCGCTGCGCGCAGGATATGCAGCCCTCCGTAGGCCATGAAAACTCCCAGGACTCCGCCCAGCACTCCCAGCAACATGCTTTCCGTCAGCAATTGCCGGAAAATCCTGTTCCGTCCGGCGCCCAGAACGGTGCGGATTGCGATTTCGCGTTCCCGCTTGGCAACCCGGGTGAGCGTCAAATTGGCGACATTGGCGCAGGCAATCAGCAAAACGAAAATAACCGCAGCAAGGAGCAATAGAAAAGCGGGGCGGGACCGGCTCACCAGATCCTTCTGAAATTCGAGCACGCGAACGCCGATTTCCTGGCCGAAGGCGGGATACTCCTTCTTGAGCGCCTCGACGATGGTTTCCATATCGGCTTGCGCCTGCTTTAGAGTCACGCCATGACGCAGCCGCGCAAAGATGATCCATTCACTGTCCTGGCGATTCAAATGGGCGCGATCAAAAGCCAAGGGCGTCCACAATTCGTATTCCGGATTTGTGCCGTACAGCGTGAAACCCTTGGGAAGCACCCCGATGACGACATAGGGCGTGCTGTTGATCTCCATGGGTTCGCCGATGGCTGAGGCGCTGCCGCCGAACCGGCGTTGCCAAAAAGCGTAACTCAGGATCACCACTTGTTCGTGGCCCGGCTGCTCATCCTCGCTGTCGAAATCGCGACCGGCAAGAAGATGCACGCCGAGCGTGCGGAAAAAATTCGCGGTGACCTGCGCGCCCCAAATTTGGTCCGTGCCCTCTTTGTCAGCCACGGTATAAAAGAGCGCGCGCCAGCCGGACATTTCCTGGAAAACGTGATTCATGCTGCGCCAGTCGAGCAAATCGGCGGCGGAAGCCGTGCCGCGAGTCACTCCGCGATTCGCATCCGTTTCCCAAACCAACACGAGGTTCTGAGAATCCGGATAGGGCAGCGGGCGCAGCATGACGCCATCGATGATGCTGAATAAGGCGGTATTGGCTCCGATCCCGATGGACAGGGTAAGCACGGCAACGATGGCAAAGCCCGGGTTGTTGCGCAGCATGCGCCACCCGTACCGTAAGTCCTGCCACAGCGCGCCCATCGCCGTGCCTCCTCAGCGGAGGGCAATATACTACGTTGTATTGACGATGTGTCTACCTGAACTTTATCCAAATAGACTTGGCTGGGGCCATTTTGAAGCGGAATGAGGGTGTCGCAAGCGGGTCGCAAATTTATCGCGAAGCGAAAACACGCCGGCACAAGTGCCCGGCGAAACTTTTTGCGGTGTGACGAAAACATTTTGAAATTGCGGGAAAGTGAGCGCGATCCGGCCGCGGTCGCAGGATTGCCGTTTAATTCCCCGCGTGGCGCGCTCCGGCGGTTTCTTCCACAATGTGACCGTCGAACAGATGAATGGCGCGGTCTGCAATGCTGGCGTAGCGCGGATCGTGAGTGACCATGCAGAGTGTGGCGCCGTCGCGATGCAATTGCTGCAGCAATTCCACCACGGCTTCGCTATTCTTCGAATCCAGGTTTCCCGTGGGCTCGTCCGCCAGCAGAATGGAAGGATTTCCCACCAGCGCGCGTGCCACTGCCACGCGCTGCTGCTGGCCGCCGGAAAGTTGCGATGGGTAATGTTTCATGCGGTGCGCCATGCCCACGCGCTCCAGCACTTCCTGCA
This sequence comes from uncultured Acidobacteriota bacterium, assembly GCA_963708285.1. Lineage (GTDB taxonomy): Bacteria > Acidobacteriota > Terriglobia > Acidiferrales > UBA7541 > Palsa-295. The sequence goes on along the minus strand of CAVPSF010000001.1, from coordinate 1,429,800 downwards.
CCTGCTTTTTGCGATCGGCGGCCGCGATGGTGCGGTAGGTGAGCGGCAACTCCACATTTTCATACACCGTCAGATCGCCGATCAGGTTGAATGCTTGAAATACGAAACCGATCTCGCGGTTGCGGATGCGCGTGCGTTCGGAAAGCGAAAGGTTGGCCACATTCTGCGAATTGATCCAATAATTTCCGGCGCTCGGAGAATCGAGCAAACCAAGGATGGAAAGCAGCGTGGATTTTCCGCAGCCGGAAGGACCGGCAATCGACAGGAATTCGCCTTTCTGAATTTCCAGTTGCACGCCGCCTAAAGCGTGCGTTTCCACCTCATCGGTATAAAAAACCTTGCTCACGCCTTCGAGGCGAATCAATGCCGCCGCGGTGCTATTCATTTTTGCGATCCTCCCGGTACTGGATAAAGATTCAGGCGCAGCATGCATGCCCTGAAGAAAATCCGCTCTACTTCAATTGCACGCGATCAAAATTGTCCCATGCGGACATGTCCGAAAGGATCACCTGGTCTCCCGCCTGCAATCCTTTTGTGATTTCCACGGTGTTCACCGAGGTGCGCCCCAGCGTCACTTGCACGCGTTCCGCGGCTTTTCCGTCGTCCACCAGTTTGAATAAGCCGACGGTGGTATCCGGCTCGCCATGCACGGGACGTCCCACGTACAGGACATCCGGCAGGCGCTCGATTTCGATGGTTCCCTCAACGCTCAAATCCGGCCGCGCTCCGGAAGGCAGCGGTCCCTCCAGCGCAACGTCCACAGTAACTGTGCCGTTCACCACCGCCGGATCGATGCGCATCACACGGCCGGGAATCACGCCGTTGTGCGTGTCCACCGAAGCTTTCTGCCCGATGACCACGTCCTTGGCCTGCGTCTCGGCAATCTTGAGCTGGGCTTTCAGGTGCGTGGGCTGCGCCACGCGAGCCAGCACCGTGCCCATGGTCACTTTCTGCCCCACTTCCACGTCGAGTTCCTGCAGCACGCCATCAATTCCCGGACGCACGTGCAATTGATCAAGCTGCGATTTTTTCAATTCGTAAAGCGCGCGCTGCTCGTCCACTTTGGATTGCTGCACGGCGAGTTGCGCATCAATGGAATTCGCAAACGTTTCCACCTGCTTTTCGGCCAGATCGTTTTGCTTGCCCAGCTCTTCGGCCTGCACCTCGGAAGTTTTCACGATCAGGCTGGAAACCAGCCCGTTTTTCTCGAGCTTTTCGTTGGTTTCCTTTTGAAGTTCGGCAGTGTGATAAGCGGAGCGGATGGCCGCGGCGCGGGATCGCTGCTCCATCAGTTGATTCTGCAACTGCGCTTTGATGTTGTTGTACTCCGCTTGCGCGCCCTTCAGCTGGAATTCCGCGTCAAGTGTGGATTGCTCGAGTTCGGGATTGATCAAATCCAGAATCACGGTGTCCGCTTTTACCGGCGTGCCGGGCAAGATGTAGCGCTGCTGCACTTGTCCATCGGTGGCCGCGGGAATCAGGCGGATGGTTTCCGGAACCAGGGTGCCGAGCCCGCGCACTTCGCGCAGCATGGGCCCGCGCTTTACCGTGTCGGTCCACACCGTGGCGCGATCCACGCTGGGCGCAGCGGGCTTCAGCCGCGCCAATGCTACGGTCACCAGAAACACCACAGCAAGGCCCACGACGGTATAGAGAATCCGCCGGTTCTTCTTTTTTCGCTGCGCATCCGGTCGGGCGATGTCCAAGGTGGTATCCCGTTACATTTATAGCGCAAAAGAAGTTTGCGCGTCACATCTTTGGCAAACGCGAAGTGCCATATGAAATACAACTCGCCTCGCGCCCCGGATTTCGTTGCACTGGTTCCTTGGGCAGGAGAATTGGATGCCACGCGAAATGCCCAATCCCGTTTCCGATTCGCGAGACAATCTTCTCTTCTCCTATTTCACGATACGAATCCGCGCGCGGATATGTTCCATGAATCGTGGGAATGGCGAGGCATGCCGAAGCGCGAGCGCAGCTGCTAGCGCCTGCGAATCGCAGGAAGGGGCGAAATATTTGCGGGTTACTCGGAGGCCGCTTCGGCGCTGGCGCGAATTTCCTGCCAGCGCTTGGGGCGGCGCTTGGCGTCCAGCACTTTCTTGCGCAGACGAATGGATTTGGGAGTGACCTCGACGTATTCGTCGTCGGCGATGAATTCGATGGCTTTCTCGAGGGTCATTTCGCGCGGTGGAATCAGGCGAATGGCTTCATCGGCGCTCGATGACCTCATGTTCGTCTGCTTTTTTTCCTTGGTGATATTCACGTTCATATCGTCTTCGCGCGAATTTTCACCGACGATCATTCCTTCGTACACCTCAATCCCCGGACCCACGAACATTTCTCCGCGTTCCTGAATTCCCCAGATGGCGTAGGCCACGGAGACTCCCGAGCGGTCGGCCACCAGCGCGCCGGTGGGGCGCATGGCCATGTCCCCGGCGTAATCCGTCCAGCCTTCGAGCAGCGAATGAATCAGCGAAGTGCCGCGGGTATCGGTCATGAGCTGGCTGCGGAGCCCGATAAGTCCGCGCGAGGGAATGCTGAACTCCATGCGCACGCGCCCGGAATGGTGGTTGACCATTTTTTTCATTTCGCCGCGCCGGCTACCTAGGGATTCCATCACGATTCCGATGTATGTCTCCGGGCAATCCACCACCAGCAGTTCCAAAGGCTCGGTGCGCCGGCCATTATCCTCGCGCACCACGATTTCCGGCTTTCCCACCATCAATTCATAGCCTTCGCGGCGCATGGTCTCGATCAGGATGGCCAGTTGCAATTCGCCGCGCCCGAGAACGCGAAATGCGTCGGTGGTGCCGGTATCTTCCACGCGCAGTGAAACATTGGTCAGCAATTCCTTTTCGAGGCGTGACCGCAAATCGCGCGAGGTGACATACTGCCCTTCCCGTCCCGCAAATGGCGAAGTGTTGATGGTGAACACCATGGTCAGCGTGGGTTCGTCAATGGTCAGGGCTTCGAGCGGAGTGGGATTGGCCAAGTCCGTGATGCTTTCGCCAATCTGAATTCCTTCCACACCGGCGATGGCCACGATGTCGCCAGCCGACACTTTCTCGGCTTCGTCGCGATCCAGGCCACGAAACGTGAAAAGCTTGGTGATCTTGGTGGGCAGGACATTTCCGTCGAGCTTGACGATGCCCACTTCCGTGCCGCGCTCGAGCGTGCCTTGAAAGACGCGGGCAATCGCGAGGCGCCCCAGAAATTCGCTGTAATCGAGATTGGTCACCTGAATCTGCAACACCGCTTGGGAATCCCCGGCCGGCGCGGGAATGGATTTAACGATTTCCTCGAAGAGCGGTTGAAGTGTTACGGAACCGTCGCCGATTTTCTTGTGCGCCACGCCGAGCTTGGCGTTGGTGTAAATCACGGGAAAATCGAGCTGATCTTCCGTGGCGTCGAGGTCGATGAACAAGTCGTAGACTTCGTCCAGCACGGCCGCAGGCCGCGCATCGGGACGGTCAATTTTATTCAGGACGATAATCGGAGGAAGTTTCGCGGCCAGCGCCTTTTGCAGGACGTAGCGTGTCTGCGGCAGCGGCCCTTCGCTCGCGTCCACCAGCACCAGCACGCCATCCACCATGCGCAATGCGCGTTCCACCTCGCCGCCAAAATCGCTGTGACCCGGGGTGTCCACGATATTGATCTTGGTTCCGCGGTATTCGATTTCCGTGTTTTTTGCCAGGATGGTGATGCCGCGCTCGCGCTCCAGGTCGTTCGAGTCCATGACCCGCTCGATGACTTCCTGATTCTCGCGGAAAATCCCGCTCTGGCGCAGCATGGCGTCGACCAGCGTGGTCTTGCCGTGGTCCACGTGCGCGATAATCGCAATATTCCGTATGTCTTTGTTCATAAGTGTCCGGTTCCGCGTGTCCTGTCGTTTCGATTGATTCGATGCGGTCCAACGAGCCGTCTGATTCGCCAGGTGCAGCGAGAAGCGAGGCCGCCATTGCGGTCATGCAGCCCGGTTCCGGTCCAAGGGGCATTGAACGCCCAAGGTTTTCGCGCGGGAGCAACAAACGCGGGATTATTTTACCATGCCGCGGACCTTTTCCCTACGTGGCGATGCACGCGAGGGGCTGTGGGCAGCGCGCGAATCCGTCTTCCCTCGCAAGAATGCAATGGATCCGCTCGAATCTCCAATTCCCCCCGTGGGAACCCGCTTCCGGACGCCTGCCCTCGCATTTCACGCTTGACTTCACAAGCATTAGTAATTAAAAGAAAGTAAGTGAAAGTACTCGTAAGGGCCTCGAAGCCGCGCGACGGGCCACGGTACTTCCGAGGGGGTGGGAAATGACGTCGCATCGTCCAATGGGCAAATCCTTTTCGCTGGAAATTCTCGCGGGATTGCTGCTGGTCATTCTGTCGCTGGCTTCTTCGCCGCTTTTTGCACAATCCACTTTCACATCGCAATTGAGTGGAGTGGTCACGGACTCCTCCGGAGGAGTGATCGCCGGAGCGAAGATCACTCTCACGGACGTTGCTACCAATATCCCCATTGTGACGGTCACCAATTCGCAGGGCATCTACGTCTTGACGGGCCTGCGCCCTGCGACGTACACCATTCGCGCCGAAGCGACCAGTTTTGGGGCGCAGGAACGAAACGGAGTGGTGCTGCAGGTCAGCCAGCAATCCACCATCAATTTTGAGCTCACTCCCAGCACGGTCTCCGTGGTTGTAAAGGTCACAGGCCAGCCTCCGCTGCTTGACACCGGCAGCGCCTCGCTGGGAACCGACGTGACCAACCAATATGTCCGCGACATTCCGCTGATCAACCGCAGCATGTTCGGATTGCTGTTTCTGGCGGGCGGGGTGACCGAATCAGCGGGTTCGGGAATCAACGACTCCTATCCTTCGGGCACCAACTTCATTTCCAACGGCCAGCGCAACTCCACCGCGGAAGTACGCATGGACGGCGCATTACTTAGCGCGCCGGAACAAGGCGAAGGCGGCACAACGAACGTCTATTATCAGCCGTCGGTGGAAATCGTTCAGGAATTTAAGCTCGAGAACAACAGTTTTTCCGCGGCCTATGGCAACAACGGCGGCACCGTCGAAAACCTGGTTCTCAAGGAAGGCAGCAACCATTTTCATGGGAGCGGCTGGTGGTTCGGGCAGCGTTCCGCGCTTGACGCCAATGAGTTTTTCCTCAAAGCCTCGGGAGCTCCCAAACCGGATCATCTCCGCGATCAATACGGCTTTTCGCTCGGCGGGCCCATCAAGAAGGACAAAACCTTTTTCTTCGTGGATTTCGAAAAGCAGCGGGAACAGGATGGTGTGATCATAAACGGCTCGGTTCCGACCGATGCGGAGCGCGACGGGAATTTTTCGGGTGCGCTGGAAACCATCTACAATCCGTTTATCTGCAATCCCACAGGCAATCCGCCGACTTGCAATCGCCCGCAATTTGCCTATCAGGGCAATCCGAACGTGATTGATCCGCAATACATCGACCCCATCGGGCAGGCACTTCTCAAAGCCTATCCCGAACCCAACACAAATTTGAACGATCCCACCGGCGTCAATAATTTCATCCAGTCCACCATCGCCGCGAGCGCCTATTACCAATATGACGTAAAAATAGATCATCACTTCGACGATCGCCGGCACCTTTCCGGTCGAATCAGCAGCCAGATTTCGAGTTTTTCGACGCCCTTCGTGCTGGCCAGTGGGGATTTCAATGATGGCCTCGCCGGAACCACCAATGTCTACAATGGCGGGCTGGCCTACGATTGGACCCTCACTCCCACAATACTCTGGAGCAGCCGGGTTTCAATCGACCGCGCCACTTCTCCTGAGCATTCCGTGATGCCCACGCTGCAAAGCGTCGGCCTGCCCTCCATTCTTGAGCAAGCCAATGGACTTGACCGCATGCCGACAATCCAGATGGACTTCGACGGCAACGACAACTGGCTCTCCATGTACACGCAATGCTGTACGGATACCGGGTTTGCCCACACGCTGCTCTCCTATTCCTCCGCGCTTTCCTTCATGCGCGGCCGCCACAGCATCACGGCAGGATTCGAGCAGCGACAGTTCTACAACAATTTCTACCAGCCGAGTAATCCCACCGGTCAATTTTATTTTCCGCAGACCGTCACAGCGCAGTCGCCTAATTCAGTGGATACCACCCAGGGCAACTCGTTTGCGGACTTGCTGATCGGATATGGCGACCCCGGCGGCAGTTTTATCAACATCACTCCTTCGGTGGCGGACAAATCGCTCGAGACCGCTTTTTACGTCCAGGACGATTTCAAGGTGAACTCGCGCCTCACCGTCAATCTCGGCTTGCGCTATGAATGGAGCACGCCTTACACGGAGCGCAAGAACGCCCAACAGTACAGCGATTTCACGGGCGACACGGGAATTTCCCTGGTCCTGCAACCCGGCCAGCCCGCCACGGAACTAAAAGGCACCACGATTTTCCCGGGACAAAACGGACTCGGTCGCCATTTGCCGATCGATTGGAACAACATAGCTCCGCGGCTTGGCTTCGCCTATTCCTTGGATTCCAAAACGGTGATCCGCGGAGGCGCGGGAATCTATTATGGGCTGGCTCCGGCCTCGAATTTTCAATATCCCGGCACAGCGTTCAGCGCCACCGGAAACATATTCTTCACGAAAGATTCGTTCCAAACGCAATACGCCACTCTTGAAAATCCTTTCCCCCAGGGCCTGCCAGCTCCGGAAGGACAAAAATACGGAAAGAACGTCAACTGGGGCTATGACAACTCCAACAACCTTGGAACCGGAGAGGCTCCCAACGCCAATATTTACCAGTGGAATTTGGGAGTCCAACGGCTGCTGCCGGGTCAAATCATTATCGGCGTGGATTATTCGGCGAACCGCAGCAACCGTCTTCCCTGGGGCGGCAATAACGTCACAACCACGCGCAATCGCAATTTCATTCCCTCCTCGACCATCGCACAACTGGTGCAGCAACTGAATCCGACTCTCGACCCCACCAGCACCGCCGTATCGGATTTCCTGAACTCCCAGGTAGCCAATCCTTTTCTTCCGCTGTTTCAAGGTCCGGGCGCGATCTTCAACGAGCCCGCATCCCTTTACAATTTCCCGACCATTTCCGAAAGCAACCTGTTGCGTCCCTATCCTCAGTTCAATGGCAGCTTCACGGGAATGCCTCTCTTCGGCGCCAATTCATTCTATAACTCACTGCAAATTCGCTTTCAAAAGCGCGCCAATGAATGGATCAGCTTCGAGGGCAATTACACTCTTTCAAAAGCCACCGACGACGCCTCGGTTGGATTCAATTCGTTCGTGGGGCAACTCGACTCCGGAAATGTGCAGCAGCTTGACCGCTTGAACCTGGAGCATTCCATCAGCGCCAATGACGCCACTCATCGCCTGGCTCTGGCCACCATCTTCAACGTGCCCATCGGCCGGGGCCGCTACTTCGGAAAGGATATGAATCCGGTCCTTGATGGATTCGTGGGAGGTTGGGGAATCTCGGCCATCATCACGCTGCAGAGCGGGCAACCGCTGGCCTTCGCCACCTCTGAGCAGGCGCTGAACGGCGGCAACCAGCGCCCCAATATCACCTGCTCGCAGCTCAAGAGCGGAGTCAGCTACCATCAAGCGGCGCTGAACGGCGTGACCGGCAACGGCAATCCTTCGGTTTTCAATTCCAATTGCTTCGCTTTCCCGGGCGATGAGATTCCCGGCAATGCTTCGCGTTATATTTCCGCCACGCGGTCGGAAGGCATCCACAATACCGATCTTTCGGTGAGCAAGGAATTCGCGATTCACGAAAGCATGAAGCTCCAGGTGCGCGGCGAATTCTTCAATTTCACCAATACGCCCCGCTTTGCGTATCCCGATACCAACGTGGACAGCAGCACATTCGGCGACGTCACTTCGACGGTGAATACACCCCGGCACGTGCAATTCGGAGTGCGTTTCGAGTTCTAATCGACCGGGGCGAGGCCGCGACCCCCAATTTCCTGACGGGCGGGGCGCGGCCTTTCTCTCGCCATCATTCGCTGCTCCTTGAGTTGACGCACGGTTTTTGCGGCTAAAGCATTCCTAATCTCCGCGCGAGGTTTCTATGATCCGACACGCAACCACCGTCTTTGCTTTGCTGGCACTCATGATGAGCGCGGGCTCCCTACGCTCGGATACGCCTCCTCAGGATTGGACTCATTTTGTGCGCATCGGCGCGTATGGCCTGACGCCGACGAACGCCGCGGAAATTGTAAGCAAAGCGCAGGCCAGCGACGTCTTCGGTATCGAGGTGGATAACGATATCGAGGGCCGCTACGAAAGCTTCGTCGACCCCACCGTGAAGCTCGCGGCCATTCGCGCCGTGGCGCGACGCGCCCACGCCGTCGGCAACAAGGCTTTCGTCTACATCGCCGGAACCGAATGCATCACCGCCAATGCGGACCAAACTCCTCACACCTTGTTCAAGGAACACCCCGATTGGGTGCAGCGGGACATCAACGGCAAGCCCGCGCTTTTCAATTACGGCTCCGCCTTCTGGATTCACAAAGGCGATGAGGATGTTTGGGTGAGCCCTTATGCTCCAGCGTGGCGGAAAATTTATATGCAGCATGTCCGCCAGATCGCCGCGACGGGTATCGACGGAATCTACGTGGATATTCCCTACTGGATGACCCATTTTGAAGGGTGGGAAAAAACCTGGGCGAGTTTTGACGATTACACCGTGGCGGCATTCAAGAAGCAGACGGGCCTCGACGCGCGCCATGATTTGAAATTGGGTGATTTCTCGGATCCCAACTTCCAGAAATGGGTCATGTTTCGCATCGATACGATGACCGATTTTATGCGCGAGATTCGCGACAATGCCCGCCAGGTTAACCCCGACATAAAAGTGATTCCTGAAATTTATCCGGGCATCGAGCCGGAATCAGTGCGCGTGGGCGCCGATGTGTATCAAATGTACGCGGTGGTGGACGCCATCGCCCATGAATATGAGTTTGGCGAAGGCGGCCACATGGCCGCCGAGCGCAGCCAGTTGAATTGGTTTTTGTACCAGGCCGGAATGCTTTCTTTCCGCGCATTCGCGCAGGGAAAGGCCACGTGGATTTTGAATTATTCCTGGGATGGAGATAAGGGCGTGGACCCGCGCCAACCCATGAAGAATCTGGCCATGTCGCAAATCATGGATGGCGCCAATTTCTGGGATGCTCCGGGGCATTCCATGGGCGGGTCGAACGATTTGCCGACGCGCAAGCTGATCTTCCAGTGGATCGAGCGCTACCAGAACGTTTTCTATCATCCGCGCGTTCCGATGCATCCCGTAGGCGTTTATTTCTCGCCGCAAAGCCGCGATTTTCATGCCGACGATTTCCTGGCGGAATATCGCGGGTTGCTGGTGCTGCTGCTGCAACGGCACATTGAGCTTCAAGTGGTCACGCCGCGCACCCTCGCCGATTATCATGGCGCGTCGCTGGTGCTGCCGAATGTTTCCATCCTCGACGACACGGAAAAAGCCGAGCTGCAAAAGTATGTTTCCGGTGGAGGACTTCTGGTGACCACCGGCGGCGACGTTACCGGCATCGCGCAGTCCGCCCGCGTGCGGCACTGGAATGGCATGCCCGGCAAGGATCATCTTGCGGCCCTCGAGAAAAATTTCGAAGAAGGCTCGAAGGACAATCCCGCGGATTTTCTTGCTCTGATTTCACCGCACTCGGATATCACCCTCCTGGGCTCGTCGCTGATGGCCGCGAACTTCGCCTCCGTGGATGGGACTCCGCATATTTTCATCGCCAATTTTGCGGGGCTCATCCCCGATAAAGTGGAGGTGCAGACGCCGCAGAGCGGAGTGCGCGTGGAAGTTCCGGCGGCGAGGAAATGCACGCTGGATTTCCTGCCGTACCTGGGCGCAACGCAAAACCTGCGCGGAACGGTTCAAGGTGACAAGCTGGTTTTCACTTTGCCGGATTTCGACCGCGGAGCGGTGGTTTGGGTCCATGATTCGAAATGATGTGAAAGCATTCGGACAAGTTTCAGATCCGGCAGCGGCGCACGGCCGTTTATACCAGCGTCGCCTCAATGCCCATTTTCTTCAGGGCTTTCAGGTCGGCTTTATCGATGCCGCGGTCGGTGATCACTTGATGGACGGCCGAAGCCGGGGCAATCAGCGACAAGCTGCGCCGCCCGAATTTTGTGGAATCGCAAACTACCACGCAGCGGTTGGCGATTTCCATCATGGCGCGGTTCACTTTGGCTTCCAGCAGGTTGGGGGTGCTCAAACCGTAATGAACGTCGAAGCCGTCCACGCCGAGGAACAGAACGTCCGCGTTCAAGCGCCGCAAAGTCTCTTCGGCGATGGGTCCCACGAGCGAGAAAGAATTCTTGCGCAAGCTTCCGCCGGTGAGGATTACCTCCACATCCGAGCCGGAAAGTTCCGCGGCGATATTGACGGCGTTGGTGATGATGGTGAGATTTTGCGAGCCGCGCAGGCAGCGCGCGATGGCGGTGGTGGTGGTTCCGGAATCGAGGATCACCACCTGCCCCTTCTTCACCATATGCGCCGCGGCCGTGGCGATTTGCAATTTCTGCTTGCGGTGAAGTTTTTCCTTTTCGCGCAGCGTGGGATCTTCCAGCATTCCGTCGCGCGCCGGCAGCGCTCCGCCGTGGGTGCGATGAATCCGGCCGTGGGCGTGAAGAATTTCCAGGTCTTTGCGAATGGTGACTTGCGAGGTATGGAACTGCCGGGCCAGGTCGGCCACCAGCACGCGGCCGTTGCTGGCCAAGGTTTCAAGAATGATTCTGCGGCGTTCTTCGCTCAGCAAAGGAGTTGGCGGTGATCCCGGCGCGCGGGCCTTCGAAAGATTCGCAAACGTTCTTGCGTCCCTTCATTCATATATCGGGCGATTTCGTTTGTCCATGAAAAACAAGACGGAAAGAAGACATAAGAAATGATAATAATTCACAGGCGGCGGAAACACGAATAAACCAAATTTCGGGAGTTCGTTCGGATGGCGGCGGTCCCGGCATTCGCCCTTCTCCGTAAATCGGCGGTGGGCCCCCCGCAGGATATAGGATGCAGTCATACTGAATCGAGGTGATCGATGCGAAAGGCTCTGCTGATGGCGGCCGCTTCCGTGGCCATTCTCCTTGCTGGTTTTGCGTTCCCGCGGCGAAATTCCGTGCGGGCGGACGTTCCCGGCGCTCAGGCATCCGCGCAAAATGCGGAAAGCGCCAAATTGCTGGAAGGCTTTGCGGCGATCGAACCCATCGACACGCACACCCACGCCTTCCACAACGATCCAGCGTTCGTGGCCATGCTCACGCGCCTGCACTTGCACGTGCTGGATATTATCGTGGCCGACGACCACAGCATCTTTCGTTCGCTGGTTCCGGAGAGGGCCAGCGCGCGGGCGTTCATCGCCGGCAGCGACGGTCACGCCATCCTGTGCACCACCTTCGATCCTTTCCCTTTCGAGAAGCCCGGGTTTGCCGGCCGCGCCATCCAGCAAATCAACGATGATTTTTCGCAGGGCGCGGTGGCTGTAAAAATCTGGAAAAATATCGGGATGGAAATCAAGAAAAAGGACGGCACCTACGTGATGCCCGACGATCCCATCTTCGAGCCGATTTATCAGGACATCGCCGCTCATCATAAAACGCTGATCGCGCACCTGGCCGAACCCAGCTCCTGCTGGGAACCTCCCAATCCAGAAAGCCCCGATTACAGCTATTACAAGGAAAATCCTCAGTGGTACATGTACCTGCACCCCGACCACCCATCGAAACAGACCATCCTCGCGGCGCGCGATCATTTGCTTGAAATGAATCCGAAACTCCGCGTGGTGGGAGCGCACCTGGGCAGCATGGAAACCGATTTGGACGAAATCGCGCGCCATTTCGACCGCTATCCCAATTTCGCCGTGGATACCGCGGCGCGCATGGAATACCTGATGATCCAGCCGCGGGAGAAGGCCCGCGATTTCCTGATCAAATATCAGGATCGCGTGCTTTACGGCACCGACTCCGAATTTCTGGTGAAAGAATCCGCCGCCGACGCGTTGAAAGATTGGCAGGACACCTACGCGCGCGATTGGAAATTCCTGGCCACCGACGAAATGCTCGATTATCACGGGCGGAAAATCGAGGGATTGAAGCTTCCGCCATCCGTCCTCAAAAAGATTTTTCACGATAATGCCGTGCACTGGATTCCGGGGATTCTCGGGCCGGGAAAATAGACTCGCGTCCCGAATAAAAATCGCCGCGGGGGTTGAGGCTTTGCGGGATTCGGAGCGGGCCGCTCAGAGCGTGGCTACTTCGATTTGGGGCAGGAGCGACTCCACATCTTTCGCCGAAATTCTGCCGGTAAACTCGGCCAGACAATTTGCGGCTCCGCTTGCCGCGGCAAGCCGGAGCGCCGCATCGCCGCGCAATCCCTGTCCCGCGGCGCAGACAAAGCCCGCAAGAGTGGCGTCGCCGCAGCCCACCGTCGATTTGGGTTGCAGCCGGGGCGGACGCGCCAGTCTCGCTGGCCCACCGGCATTTTCAATCCAAACCAAACCTTCCGCGCCAAGGGTAACCGCCGCGCCCAACGCGCCGCGCTCGATCAGCTTGCCCGCCGCATCTGCCGCGGCCTTTGCGTCATGCACGGGCAGACCCAGCAGGTCTTCCGCCTCGTGCCGGTTCACTTTCACAAAGAATGGTCCGGCGGCGACGCCCGGCGCGAGCGCCGCTCCGCTGGTATCCAGCCATACCTTGGCGCCCGCCGCATTTGCCGCATGAATCAGCCGCGCGTAAAAATCGGGGGGAGAGCCCGCAGGCAAACTGCCGGAAATCGCCACCAGGGCCTCTTTCCATGTTCCCCGCAAACCAGCTTCCAGAACGCGCAGCATTTCCGTTTGTTCGGCGTCGCTTGGCCGTCCGCCGGGCTCCAAAATTTCCGTGATCCTTCCGGAATCCTCGATGATTTCCAGGTTGACGCGCGTCTGCACCGCGGTGGGAATGGCCACCGTCGCGATTTGGAGCAAGCGCAGGCCGGCGGCAACTTCTTCGCCAATGGCGCCGCCCAGGAATCCGAGCCAGGAGGCGTCCGCGCCCAGCGCCCGCGCGGACATGGCCACGTGCGCGGCCTTCCCTCCGGGAAAGGATTCCGCGCTTTGGGCGCGAAGGATTTCGCCGGGCGAAAGAGTCTTCAGGCGAAGGCGCCGGTCGAGCCCGGGGTTGGCGCTGAGGCATACAATTCTCAACGCCGGCATAAAGTTCTTTCCAGGGAGTTCATGTGTGATATCCTAACTCGGAGCAATTAGTAACGAAACACAATAAATCGAAAGTGGTGCTTGGAACGCGCGAAATGGCCTCTCGCGCGGGTTTTGCCGCTCGATCGCCGGCGATTTTACGGCATCGCGGCTGCCATGTGCCGGCTATTTTTCGCAGGCCCGACTCGATGGAGGTTCCTTTGACCGATCCCCGCTCGCAAACGGGCGCCCATACCATCTCCGAGATTCTCTCGGAACCGCATACCTGGACGCAATGTTTTTCCAGGCTGAAAGAAAGCGGCGAATTGCGGAAGTTGAACGAAGCGCTGGCCACGAACGCCGAATGGATTTTCATCGGCTGTGGCTCGAGCTTCTTTCTGGCGCAGAGCGCCGCCGCAAGCTGGAATCTGCTGACGGGAGTCACTGCCCGCGCGATTCCCGCATCAGAGATCATGCTTTTTCCTCAACTTCTGCCCAAGGGCTGCCAGCCGGTTCTGATCTCGCGATCGGGCTATACTTCGGAAGTCATCGAAGTCGCCAAATATATCGAGGAGAAGTTACGAGTTCCCACGTTGGCGGTGACCTGCGGAACCGCCACGCCGCTTGAGAAAATTTCGCGGCACGTTTTGCGGCTGGCCGCTGCCGACGAGAAAAGCACGGTGATGACGCGCTCCTTTACTTCCATGCTGCTGGCGCTGCAAATGCTTGCCGCCGAGCGCAACGGGCTTCGCGACTTTGTTTCCGCGCTCGAATTGCTTCCCGCCCGGACGGAACCGCATCTCGCGAAGATGCAGACGACGATCCGCTCGGTGGTGGACTCGCAGAAGTTTGCCGATTATGTTTTCCTCGGCCAAGGACCATTTTTCGGGATCGCACAGGAATCGATGCTCAAAGTGAAGGAAATGTCGTGCTCCTACGCGCAATGCTTTCATACCCTGGAATTCCGGCACGGCCCGAAAGCCATCGTCAGCGCGGATACTTTGCTCACGTTTTTCCTGAGCGAAAGCGGTTTCGAATCGGAAACCTCCGTGCTCGAAGAGATGAAGGAATTGGGCGGGCGAACGCTGGTGGTGACGCATGCGGCGAACGCGGCGGTAAAAAAATCGGCCGATTTTTTGATCGAGCTTCCGCTCGGTGTTCCGGAAATTGCGCGCCTTGCCGCGGCGGTGATTCCCGGCCAGTTGCTCGGGTTCCACACCGGCATGGCCAAAGGCTTGAATCCCGATGAACCGCGCAATCTGACGCGAGTGGTCATGCTCACGGGCGAATCCGACGGAGGATCTCCGCGTGCCTCGGCCTGATGTCTGCGTAATTGGGGAAATCAATCCGGATTTGATTCTGTATGGATTGCCGCCGGAGCTGAAGCCGGAGCAGGAAACCCTGGTGGAAGGCTTCCGCCTGACGCTGGGCAGCTCTTCGGCGATTTTCGCCCACAATATTTCCGCTCTCGGCACCAGCACCGGGATGATTTCAAAAATCGGCAGCGACGCCCTGGGGCGGATGGCTCTGCAATGGCTCTCGGCGGGCGGCGTGGATGTGACCCGCGTCTCCACCACGTCAAATGGAACGCCCACGGGAATCACCGTAGTGCTGGCTCACCCCGGCCACCGGTTTATTCTCACCTATCCGGGAACCATGTTTGACCTGGCATACGCGGACATCGATTTTGAATATCTTTTCTCCGCGCGCCACCTCCATCTTTCGTCCTATTTTCTTCATCGCGCGCTGCGGCCGCACATCGCGGACATCTTCCGCCAGGCGAAATCCAAGGGCCTCAGCACTTCCCTCGACACCAATGACGACCCGGAAGACAAATGGGGCGAAGACCTGGCCGCGGTGCTGCCCTTCGTGGATATTTTTTTTCCCAATGAACGCGAGGCAAAAAAAATCGCCGGGACCGCAGATCTCCCCTCGGCCCTCGCGAAACTTTCGCAGCTTTGCCGGCTGGTGGTCGTAAAACGCGGCGCGGAAGGCGCCGTGGCCCGCGAAGGCTCCCGGGAATGGCGCGCCGCCTCCGTGCCGGTCCACATGGTCGATCCCGTCGGTGCGGGAGACAGTTTTGACGCCGGATATATTCACAAGTTTCTCCAGGGCGCCAACCGCGAAGAGTGCCTGGCCTTTGCCGGCGCAACGGGCGCTTTTTCCATCACCTGCGCGGGAGGGATCGAAGCGTTTCGCGACCGCGCGAAATTGGCGGAATTTCTGCGCCTGCACAGGCCATCCCCGGGAAATTGAAATCGAGCTGGCTGGAACTTTTTGGCGGAAGATCATGCATGGAGGGCTTCTGACATGAGGCTGGATCGCGGCATACTCGTATCGGGATTCATTGCGACTTTTTCGTTGTTGCTTTTCTTTTGTTTTTCGCCAATGGGCGCCCTGGCCCAGACCGCTGTCGCGGGCAAAGACGGCGGCGCATTTGCCGTGGAAGTTTCGCCCGCGGACGGCTCTTACTCAATTCGCTCGGAAGGAATCTCCGGGCGCGTGCTGCAGGCCAACGTGGCGGCAAAGGTTGACGAACACTGGCTTCACGCCGCGGACTATCCCAAGCACGAAATCGCCGAATCGGACGCCAGCGACGCTCTGGGCGCGGCGCACCAATTCGTGATTACTCATACCGGCCTCGCGAACGAACCCGACCTGGTTTGCACACTGAAAGTGCGTCCCGGCTCATCCGCCGCGGATATCGAAGTGCAGGTGGTGAATCATCAATCGAAATCTTTCACGGTGCAGGCCATCCGGCCCTTCGAAGTCTTCGGCAATCCGATTGTCAATCTCGGCGGGCCGGAAATTTCCGACCGCGTGCTTTCCGACAGCTTCAGCGAAGACCGTCCGGAGATGCACATTCAGGACTTGATCGAAAATCCTCCGGTAGACATGCAACGCGCCGTGGGAGTTCAGCTGATTTACAATCGCGTCTCCGGCCGCAGTCTCTTCATCGGCGCGCTCAGCGCGGACCGCTTTCTGACCATCCTGCGCCTTCATCTTGATCCGCAGAGCAAGGATTCCGCGATTCGCGGCTACGAAGCGGAATCCACGGGCATGACCGAAATGCTGAAGGAAAATTCGCTGGAGGATTCCCCGCCCGCCGACCAGGTGGAACTCAGCCTGCCTCTCGACCCCGGACAGAGCCTCGCCTCGGAGGCTCTGCGGGTCGGCGTAAGCTCCGATTATCACGCGCAGCTGGAATCCTACGGCCGGGTGATTCGCACGCTGCACCATCCGCGCCATCCGCAGGTCACCCCCATGGGCTGGTGGAGCTGGACGGCTTACTATTTCGGTTTGAACCAGGGTACGGCCCTGACCAACGCGCAATGGCTTTCCGAAAATCTCAAGAAATTCGGCTACGATTTTTTCCATATCGATGAGGGCTATCAATACGCACGCGGAGAATACACCACCCCCGATGCCGGACTTTTTCCCGATGGCATGGATGCTTTAGAACAAAAAATTCGCGGGCTCGGTCTGATTCCCGGCATTTGGACCGCTCCCTTCGAGGTGGCGGAACGCTCCTGGGTCTACACGCATCATAAGGATTGGCTGGTGCACAACCTGCAGGGCGAGCCCATTCATCTCGGAAAAGTCACCGACAATTTCGACCAGCTATACGCCATTGATACCACCAATCCCGGCGCGCAGGAATATCTCCGCGAAACCTATCGCACCCTCGTGAATTCGTGGAGCATCCACTACATCAAGCTCGATTTCATGGAAGACAGCGGGCCGGAAGGCGTGCGATACCGCCCCAACACCACGGCGCTAGAAGCGCAGAGAATCGGCTTGCAGGTAATCCGCGATGCCGTGGGCGAAAATGTGCTGCTCGATAAAGACGGCAGCCCCATGCTCACTCCCGTTGGGCTGGTGGATACCGGCCGCATTTCCGTCGACACCGGACATTCTTTTGACGCCACCAGCGAATCGGCTCCTGGCGTAGCCGCGCGCTATTACATGAACCGGAATTATTTCATCGCCGACCCGGACGCCTTCGGAGTTTCGCGGCAAACTGTCTCCGATCACTCCTGGCACAATTCCCAGAATCCATTGACGCTCGATCAGGCCAAAGCTTCCATCGCGCTGGCTGCCGTTGCCGGAGGGATGTATGAAATCGGCGACGACCTTCCCACGCTCGGCCGCGACGCGGACCGCCTCGCATTGATCGAAAATCAGGACCTAATCAACATGATTCGACTGGGACGGTCTTCGCGCCCGATGGACCTGATGAACTTCAAGCCGGAAGATGTGCAGCCGAGCATTTTTCTTCTTCGCGAGGATCGCCGCCAATCCATCCTGACGGTCTTCAATTGGACCACGCAATCGCACCAGCACAAGTTCACATTCGCGAAACTCGGGTTCGATGGCAAAGGGCCCTACCGGGTGGAAGATGTGTTTGCCTCGGAAAAGCCGCTGTCGGTATCCGTCGATGGTTCGTTTGAGGTGCCGCAAGGGCCGCAGTCCGCGCGCGTGCTGAAAATCATCGATTCCTCGATTGCTCCGGCCGCGCCTTCGATGGAGGTGAAGATTCCCAACTCTGCCGCGGCCGGAGTTTCGGTGACTATGTCCGCGCAGGCCGCCGCGGAAGGCGTTCCGGTGGTTTCCTACAAATGGGAAATGGGCGACGGAGTCACGCTTGAGGGCCCATCCATCACTCATGCCTATACCGATGCGGGAGATTACACGGTGAAAATTGTGGCGCAAGGAATCGACGGGCTATCCGCCAGCAAGACCATTCATTTCACCGTAACCGGATCGGTTGATACCCGCTTCTTCCCGGACCGCAAGATTCGTTTGCAGTGAGATACGTTTGATTTTCGCAGATTGCGTTCAGGGGGCTAGCGGCGCGCCTGGCGCTTGAATTTTTCGAAGGCCGCGCGGCTGGCCAGGCGATGCAGGATTTTCTTGCGGCGTTGCGGCGAAATCTTCTGCTGCATTAATTTTTCTCTTTCGGCGCCAAGGCAGCGCAGCCACGCTTCATAATCCGCGCCGAATTGCTTCGATAGCTCTTTTCGCAGCCGCTGAGCGAGCGCGGGACTTAGCCCCGCGGTCGAAATCGCAATCTGCAGCGCCCCGCGGCGCACCACCGACCCGTAATAAAAATCGCAGTGCGGCGGATCGTCCACGATGTTGCAGAGCACGGAGCGCGCGGCGGCTTCGTGAAATATCCGCTGGTGCAATTCCGCCGAAGAGGTGGCGGCCACCACCAGGAAGGCGCCGGCGAGGTCGCTGGAACGGTAGCCGCGCGCCTGCCAACGAATCTTCCCGCTGCGCGCCCACTTGCGCACGCGGGCCGTGGCGCGGGGAGCCACTACCCTGATAATTGCGCCGCCGCGCAGCAGGCCTTCAATCTTTTCTTCGGCCACGCGGCCCGCGCCCACCACCAGGCAGCGGCGTCCCGCAATTTTCAGAAAAAGCGGGAAGAGTTCCATGCCATCCTTCTTCCATCCTGCGCCAAACGGATTATTCGATTCCCAGGCGGTGCTGCATCTGTTCAAGCGTGATGCCCTTCGTCTCCGGATAGATAAACAGGACCACAAAAAACTGCAAAACCATCATGGAAGCGAAAAACACAAAGGGATAAGCGCCCGAGGATTTCGCCACCAGCGGAAACGAAAATGAAATCAG
The DNA here is from genome assembly GCA_963708285.1 of uncultured Acidobacteriota bacterium. Taxonomy (GTDB): domain Bacteria; phylum Acidobacteriota; class Terriglobia; order Acidiferrales; family UBA7541; genus Palsa-295. Next base: position 1,410,967 of record CAVPSF010000001.1, on the reverse strand, counting down.
CGCGTTGGTGATCCAATGCGCGGAACTTCCCAGGCTTTGTCCCTTGGCGCGCACGCGGTTGGGAAACACTTCGCCGATGTAAACCCAGATCACCGCTCCCTGCGAAACCGCAAAAAACGCGATGTACGCCACGAGCAGCCACACCAGGTCGTTTTGATGGCTTTTGGTGAAAAACACCACCGAAACTCCCGCAAGGCATATCGCCGTTCCCACCGACCCGATCAATAGCAGCGTCTTGCGTCCCAATTTGTCGACCAGCGCCATACCCACAAGCGTGGCCACCAGGTTCATCGCGCCGACGGCCACGGCCTGCAAGTCGCCGGAAACTTTGCTGAAGCCCGCCGCCGCGAAAATTTCGTTCAAGTAATAAAGGATCGCGTTGATACCGGAAAGCTGGTTGAACATGCCGATGGTGATGGCCAGGAAAATCGGCAGGCCGTATTTGCGGGAGAAAAGCGGTTCGGCGGTCTGCAAGCGCTCCATGTGAATGGAATCCATGATCTCCCGGAGTTCTCCCTGAGGATCCTCCGAACCCGTCAGTTCCAGGACGCCGCGTGCTTCTTCCGTGCGATTTTGCGTGGCCAGCCAGCGCGGGCTGCGCGGGATTCCGAAAAGCAGAATCAGGAAAATCACCGCGGGAATGCCCGCCACTCCGAACATCCAGCGCCATTCCGCCAGGCCAAATCCCGCGAGCGAGATGCAATAATTCGAAAAATACGCGAGCAGGATGCCGATGACGATGTTGATCTGAAACAGTCCCACCAGGCGGCCGCGCCATTTGGCCGGCGCCAATTCGGCGATGTACACCGGCCCGAGGACGGAAGAGCCTCCAATGCCCAGCCCTCCGATGAATCGAAAAACCAAGAGCGACGGCCAATTCCACGCAAACGCGCAGCCAATCGCCGAAAGCACGTAAAAGAACGCCAGGATGCGCAGCGTCTCGCGCCCGCCAAGCCGCTGGCCGGGCATTCCCGAGAATATTGCGCCGACCGCTGCACCGATCACGGCTATAAGAACGGTGAGCCCCAGCATCCTGGAGGAGAGATGGTACGCGACCGTCAGCGAATGCTCGGTGCCGGCAATTACCGCCGTGTCAAATCCAAACAGCAGCCCGCCCAACGCGCCGACGAGACTGCTTTTAATTAATATGGAGTTCAGTTTCATTCCGTCTCCCAAAACCGATTCCGCTTTCTGGCGCTTCGCCAGGAAGCTATCTAAAAGCAAAAATGTCGTGCATTATTTTTCATTGTGAAATTCGGAGATGGGCAGAATGCAGGCGCCCAGAAGCCCCGCCTCCGGCCCCAATTCCGCCGGCTCGACATACGTTTTCCCGGAAATACGCCCGCGCGCGTCAGTCTCGCCCGTTTCCGTCAGGCGATAGACGTAACTTCGATGGTGCAGCTCCGTGAAAAGCGCGGGAGAAAATAGTTTCCACGCGTTGGCCAGCCCGCCTCCCACCACGTAGAGCGGCACATTCAACGTATTCACGAGTCCGGCGATTCCGATGCCCAGCGAGCGGCCCACCAGATCGAAGACTGCCATAGCGTCCGCATCTCCCGCTGCGGCGAGGTCGGCAACCTCCGACGCCGAGAAATTTGGATTTTTTTTCTCGAGGGCTGCGAGTCCCGGCGCATTTTTCGCGGCAATTTCTTCCAGGGCCATACGCCGCACTGCCGTAGCTGAAGCGTATTGTTCCAGGCAGCCGTGGCTTCCGCATCCGCAGACGTGCCCATCGGGCCAGATTGTCACATGCCCCGCTTCTCCCGCCATTCCATTCATTCCGTCCCAGATTTTTCCGCCCAGGATGATCCCATTGCCCACGCCCGTTCCCAGAGTCAGCATGCAAAGTGTGTCGAAGCCCAGGGTCTTGCCCTTGCCGAGGCGGCATTCCGCCAGCGCTGCCAGATTCGCGTCGGATTCGATGGAAACGGCCCTGCCCAGCATTTTTTCGGCGGCCGCGCGCAAATGAAAATCATCCCATCCGGGAAGGTTGGGGGGATTTCGCAAACGGCCGGCGGGTAGTTCGAGCGGACCGGGTGTGCCGATGCCGATTCCATCGAGCGGACGGCTTGGGCCAAAGCGGTCAATCAGCGCTTGAATGGCCCCGCACATATCCGCAACCACCGCGTCTCTTCCATCGCGCAGCCGCGTGGGCAGCACAATCGTGTCCAGAAATCCTTCGGCGGAATTGTAGGCGGCAATTCGCAGATTCGTCCCGCCCAGATCGACACCGACCGTGAAGCTCCCGGCATTCATGGATCGCGAACCCTCGCCCGTTCGTCAGGTTTTCTTCTGCGGAGATACCCGCGGCGACTCCTATGAATATCATGGATGACGCGCAGTTACACGGGAGAAGAGACCCGCCACTTCCGGTACGTTTGTTATAATCGCGGCGAATCGCGCCCGCTCGAAGGCGCAGACCGCGATTTCCGGGTGCCTTTTATTGTCATGCCGGAAGATTCGCGATCATTGTAAGAGAGGAGATGGCCTGGTGCTCACTCGAATTCATCGCCGCGCTTATCGGCTGGAATTTTTGCGCCGCGCGCGAAACACAGCTTTGCTGGCGATTGCTTTCGCGGTTTCGGGTGCGCTCGCGCAAGCGCAAGCTCCGAAATCCACAAGCGCGCTTTCCACGCAATCAATAGCGGTGATCAAACAATTGTCCGCTCTCGAGAATCTGCCCGCCGGTGAATGGCGTTTTCACTCCGGCGACGTGCCACACGGCGAGGCGCTGGACCTCGACGACTCAAGCTGGGCCCTCGCAAAGCCCGGAGCGCGAGCCCCCAAGGAGGCTGTCTGGTATCGCCGCTCGATCGAAATTCCCGCGACGCTTGACGGCTACGATTTGACGGGCGCGCGCATCTGGTTTCAATTCGTGGCCTACGCCAACGGACCCATGCCGCAAATCATTTATTTCAATGGGCGGCGGGTGGCGATGGGCGATGATCTCGAACCGATTCCGCTGCTCGATAGCGCCAAGCCGGGCGACAAAATCCTCGTGGCCGTGAAACTTCTTCACACCGTGGATGAAAAGCAATTCGCCAATGTCGTCTTGCGCGTGGAATTTCCCGCCGCGCGGCCCGATCCCGGCAAGCTGGCGGAGGAAATTCAGTCCGCGGCGGCAATCATTCCCACGCTGGGCGCGGATGCCGAATCCGCCGGGCAGCAACTCGAAGCAGCCGCGAAACTCGTCGACCTCGGCGCGCTGCGGGCCGCGGACCAGAAATCCTTCGATGCTTCGCTCGTAAAATCGCAAGCGGCTCTGGAAACGCTGAGACCCAGCCTGCAAGCCACTTCTCTGCGGCTGACCGGCAATTCGCATATCGACGCGGCGTGGCTCTGGCCGTGGACGGAAACTGTGGACGTGGTGCGCCGCACTTTTTCCACCGCTTTGCAGCTCATGGATGAATATCCGCAATATACCTACACGCAATCCGCCGCCGCTTACAGCGCATGGACCTGCGACAAATATCCCGCGGAATGCCAGGAAATCCGCGACCGCGTGAAAGAAGGCCGCTGGGAAATGGTCGGCGGCATGTGGGTCGAGCCGGACCTTAATATGCCGTCGGGCGAGTCGCTGGCTCGCCAGATTCTGGTGGGCAAGCGTTATTTCCAGAAAGAATTTGGAGTGGACGTGCGCATCGGATGGAATCCGGACTCCTTCGGATACAACTGGCAGCTTCCGCAAATTTATAAAAAGTCCGGCATCGATTATTTCGTGACGCAAAAAATGGCCTGGAACGATACCACCCAGCTCCCTATGAAGCTTTTTTGGTGGGAATCGCCGGACGGCAGCCGCGTGCTCACCTATTTTCCGCATGATTACGCGCGCGGAATCGACGTCGTGCCGCTCGCTGAAGATATCGCCGTGGCGCGCCGCTTGAATCCCGGCCTTCCGGAAATGATGCATCTTTTCGGCGTGGGGGATCACGGCGGCGGGCCCACGCGCGCCATGCTGGACAACGGAGTGCAATTGAGCAGCGGCGGGACCGTGTATCCTAAAACATTCTTCGGAGTGGCGCAGGGATTCTTCAGCGACGTGGAGGGTAAGCTCGACACCGCGCACTCACCCGTCTGGAATTACAAGACCCTGGCCGCCCGGGACACGAAGCTTCCCCAGCCGCCCGAAGGTGAAATCAGCCTGCCGACATGGGATGACGAACTTTATTTCGAATATCATCGCGGAGTTTTCACCACGCAGTCCCGCCAGAAACGCAACATGCGCGAAAGCGAAGAGCAGGCGCTCAACGCTGAAAAATTTTCTTCTCTCGCCTGGCTCATGGGACAGGCGTATCCCGGAGACGAATTGACCGAAGTGTGGAAAAAAATCCTCTTCAATCAATTTCATGATCTTGCCGCGGGTTCCGGAATCGGAGTCATCTATAAGGATGCGCAGCACGATTACGATATGGTTCGCCGCGCGACCCAGGAAGAAAGTTCTAGCGCGCTGGGCGCCATCGCCGCCGAGGTGGACACACAATCTTCCGCCGGGGGTGTTCCGGTGATGATCGTGAATCCGCTGGCATGGGATCGCACCGATCTCGTGAAAGTGAATGTGCAAATGCCGGAGGCGCCCAGGAACGGCGTTTCCGTTATTGATGCGAACGGGATTGCGCTTCCCGTGCAGGTGCTTTCGGCCGACGCTGCCACCCACACCTATCATTTGCTGGTCGAAGCCAAGGATGTGCCTTCGCTCGGATACGAAGTGGTGCACGCCGTGCCGGCAAGCCGCACAGTGAAATCGGATTTGAAGGCCAGCGGCTTCACGCTTGAAAACGACGCGCTGCGGCTGACCGTGGATCCAAAAACCGGATGCATCACCAGCCTTTACGAAAAGCGCGCCAAATTTGAATCCATCGCTGCGGGAGGATGCGGCAACGAACTCGTGGCCTTCCAAGACACTCCCAAGGATTATGACGCGTGGAATATCGACGCGGATTTCGACAAGGTGTTTACCAATCTCGACAAGCCGGAATCGGTGCAATTGATCGAAAAAGGCCCGCTCCGCGCCTCAATCCGCGTCACGCACGTCTGGCAGAATTCGAAATTCGTGCAGGATATCACCCTGTATGCGGGACTCGATCGCGTGGACGTGACCAGCGACATTGACTGGCACGAAACGCACGTCTTGCTGAAAGCCGCGTTTCCGCTGGCGGCCTCGAGCAGCGAGGCCACCTACGAAATCCCTTACGGAACCATCGAACGGCCCACCACTCGCAACAATCCCGTGGAGGACGCCAAATTTGAAGTTCCCGCTTTGCGCTGGGCAGATTTGGGTGATGCGCAACACGGCTTCAGCTTGATCAACGAATCGAAATACGGATACGACGCCAAAGGCAACGTCTTGCGCATTTCCCTGCTGCGCTCGCCGGTTTGGCCCGACCCCGAAGCCGACCGCGGACATCATCACTTCCGTTATTCGCTCTATCCCCACGCGGGAAATTGGAAGCAGGCGCTCACCGTCCGCCGCGGCTACGATTTCAATTATCCGTTGCAGTCCATGCAGGTGGCGCCGCATGAAGGACAGCTTCCCGCGCGGAATTCGTTTGTGTCGGTGAAGCAGGACAACGTGGTTTTGACGGCGATGAAAAAAGCGGAGGACTCCGACGGATTAATTTTCCGCCTGTATGAGTGGGCGGGAAAATCCGCGGACCTGCAAATTACGGTACCCAAGGGCGCGACGGGAGCGACGGAAACAAATCTGATGGAAAAGCCCGAGGGCGATGCGCTTCCGGTGATCCATGGAAACGAAATTGCCGTCCCCATACATCCGTATGAAATACTGACGGTTCGCGCCGATTATCCGCACAACGAAAATCCCAATCCAGCGCAATAAATAATTTTAGGCCCATCATTGATGGCGGCGGGCATGGTTCGCAGCAGCGCGCCGCCGCTGCGATATCATGAACCATCAATATTCTTCAACCGCCCGCGGCGCGGAGTTGCCGCGGACGAAATACGCTTCTCTTGGCGATGATTTCCGAAGCCCACAACATGATGTCGAACAGTCGCGCGCGATCCAGATTGTCAAGGCCGCCGGCATTGCGCGTCAGCGCTGCGGCCTGTTCGGAGCATCCCTCGAGAAAACGGTCGAGAGATTCGGTAGTCTCCGCGTCCAGTTCCGCAAGCGGCTTGCCGCTGTAGGCGCTGAGCCGGTCGTAACAAAACGCGATGAAATGATCGATGCACAGCGCTTGAAATTCGAGTATGCCGCCGGCGGGACGCCCGCAATGTTGGCGGTCGCACCGCACAAGTCTTCGATTCATGAGTGATTGCCCGCGCCTTTCTTCCTGGGGTGATGGATATTCTTCTCTCATTTCTTTTCTGCCTTGCTGCGAACTCCTCCCATTCGCGAAGAATTTTGGCGGCATCAGCGGGAGTCCGAAGGTGTCCCCCCGGCTTCGTCAGCAAGTTTCGTGGAGGCTCAGGGAGTCCGATTCCGCAAGTCCCGCGCAACTGGCCTCGTAGGTATGGACTTTTGCGCAAACGTCAATGAGAGTGGACACCTGTCTGCGCACCGCCGCCGATTCTTCCCATTGATTTTGCGCCGCATGGTCTGCGGTCTTCCAAAACGTAAGCACCAGCAGACGCCGCGGCTCTTTATGGGATCTGAGAACGAAAAGGCCGGCAAATCCGTCCTTTCGCTTCAGCAGCTCCAGCACTCCCCCGGTAAAGCGTTTCTGCAACTCTTCTTCTTTGCCCGCCTTGGCGATGAATTCCACGGTCCGTGCATTCATTTTGGAAAAATCCTGGATTCCGGCGACGATCAAAGGAGCGTCGCCCGCCGGCAGATTTTCCTGCGCGATGGTCATTGAGATTTGTTTCTCTTCCCACGTATCCACAAGTGAAGACTCCATTGCCCTGCTCCCTTCCTCGCCTCGCCGCAAACAAAGGGGAGGCGCATCCGGTGTGACCGCTTCTGCGGAGCGCCGGAATGCGCCCGGGTTGCGGAAAAGCTTGGTTCGCGCCGCAATGGCAGAGCCGGGGGAGCTCCCACCATCAGGATTTCTTCGGCACGATGGAATAGTGCAGGGCGAGGTCGAAACGTTTCACTTCGGGAAGAATTTTTCGGGCACAACGTTTTCGCGCACTTCGCGTATTCACTCAACCTTCATTAGCATTGCTTTCGAGCTGCGCATGGAATCCTTTAAATATCCCTTTATTTGGAGGAAGATATAGCCCCTGCAATGGTTGAGGGGCGCGTGGATTTCTATTCATTTGACGAAGGTTATCTTCATCGGCTCCGCCAGCGCGACTTCCCGACGGAGCAGCATTTTGTCGCCTATTTCAGCCAATTCCTGCAGCTCAAGCTGAGGTCTCGCCTGCGGTCCTCCCAGGCCGTCGAAGACGTGCGCCAGGAAACATTCGTTCGCGTGCTGAAATTGCTCGGGACCGAAGGCGGAATTCGCCAGCCGGAAAGGCTTGGCGCTTTCGTGAACTCGATTTGCAACAACGTCTTACAGGAATATTACCGTTCTGCTGCGCGGCTGGCTCCCGCAGATGAAAATGTCGAAGGCCCTCCCAGCCTGGCGATCGATCTCGAGGGGATGCTCGTCACCCGGGAATCCCGCCAGGAGGTTTTGCGGGTTCTGGGGCAGCTCGGCGAAAAGGACCGGCGACTGCTGCGCGCCATTTTCTGGGATGAAAAAGATAAGGATGAAATTTGCCGCGAATTCGGCGTGGACCGCGATTACTTGCGCGTCCTGCTGCATCGCGCCAAACAGAATTTCCGCGTCTACTATGAAAAACAGGAAGGGGCACGCGGGGCGCCGCCGGGGCCCTGAACCGGCCGGGCGAAACGATTTGGGCCTGAGAATCACTACTTAGAGGACATATTGGATGGATCACCAGGAAGCAATGCGGATCAAGGCTGCCGAGCGGTACGTGCTCGGGGAATTGGGCGGCGAACTCCGCGAACAGTATGAAGCGCATTATTTCACGTGCCCCGAGTGCGCCAAAGAATTGCGATCCGCGGCGGCGTTCGCGACCGTCGCTCGGGATGTTTTCAGCGCGGAAACCACCGCAGTGCGGGTGGCTTCCCCACGCGAACCTCGCGCTGGATTCCTTGTCTTTTTCCCGCGCCCCGCGTTGGCCATGGCGGCAATCGTGCTGCTCACGCTGGTTGTGGGGTATCAAAATTTTCTGGTGATTCCGCGCTTGCGGACGGCCGTCTCGCAATCCGGCGCTCCCGTGGCGCTCACCTCCTTTTCGCTGATCGGCGTCAACTCCCGCGGCTCCGCTCCTGTTGCGATTTCCCTGACTCCCGGCCGCCCCTTCAGCCTGTTTCTCGATATTCCGCCGCAAAGCCAATTTCCGATTTATACTTGCGAGCTAGAAGACGCCGCCGGCGCGACTAAATTCACGCTGGAGGTCACGGCGCAGCAGGCAAAGGACACCGTGCAATTGCTGATCCCCGCCGGTCTCCTCCCGGCGGGCAATTATGAAGTGATTGTACGGGGTTTCCCGAACGCATCGTCCGGCGGTGCCGGCGGCACGGAAGTGGCGCGGTATCCCTTCACGCTGGCGTACGCGAAATAGGCCGGACCAGGAGCGTCATCAAATGCCCAAGGACGTAAATCACCAGACGTATCATTACAATGCGCACGGCCACGCCTTGAGCGGCGCCATCAGGCGTCCTCTCGAGCACTTGATCGAAGTGCAAGCGGCGGTATCCTTGCCGCTGGTCGGCGGGTTTGGCAGCGCGCGCGTGGATGATTTCCGGTTTCAGGAGTTCGTCACCTGCAAGTCCGCCTATTCGCACGTCTCCGGCAGCCGCGAGGAAGAGGACGGCACGCACACCACGCAGATCACCTCCACCGTCGAGCAGCTCAATATCCTGGACATGGTTACCGCCGACCGCGTGGTGGCGCGCATTTCTTCGCAGCATCCCGCGCCGCATCACGAGCCCGCCATCATTTTTCTCGGCAGCAAATTTGAGAATTTGCGTATTGCCGGATGTCCCGTGGATGTGGTGCTAGACCATGAACTCTACCTGCGGCTGAATACCTTCGAGGCCTTCAGAAAAGAGTTTCAAAGCAACGCCGAATTCCGCAAAATGGCGGAAGATCCGTATCAAACCGGGCGCGCGCAGACTTTGCCGGACGCTCACGGAGTGGCGCTTTGCTCGCTGGTGAAAAACATGAAGACTTCGTGCCCGGGAGTGGAGCGCCGCGGGCATGTGTTCATCGTGCCGCAATTCGGAAAAATCTACGTGGCCGAATTTTTGGCCGAAGAAGGGCAGCGGACGCTCACCATGCTGCGCCTGGAATTGGGTTCGCCGGTCAGCGCCACAATCGGTGTAACTCAGACCATGATGAACGGCCGACCCTATCCGCCCACGCCGTAATTGCTGCGCTCGGAATTTTCTTCTTGATGTTCGCGGCCGGTTGCCGCCGGGCGCGCCCGCCGCAAACAATCTACGACGAGGTGCGGCAGAAATCGCAGAAGGGCGATCTGGATGGCGCTCTCCGCGAAGCGGATCAAGCTGCCCGCGAATATTCCTCCGGCAATACGGAATGGTCCTGGCGGTTTCGCGTCCTCAAGGCCCAGATTCTCGTTCTGCGCGGCTCGCCGCAGGACGCGCTTACCCTGCTGAAAGATCCCCTTCCCGATTCGCTTCGCGCCACGGATGTAGCCGTGCGCCAGCAAATGGTTCTTGGCCTGGCCCACGATTTTTTGCAGCAATACGATGAAGCGGAAACAAATCTGGCGGATGCCGCGCAGTCGGCCCGCGCGCATCAGCCCGCGCTGCTATGCGATGTGATGCTTTCGCGCGGCACTCTGGAAGCCGATCGCAAGAATTTTCCGGAAGCGGAAAAAGCCTTTCGGCCAGGCTCTTTCCCTCGCGCGTTCGGAAGGACGTCCATTTCTTGAAGCCAGCGCTCTCGGCAGCCTCGGCAACGTGGCCATGGGGCAGGAGCATTACGACCAGGCCGTGGATCGCTACAAGGAATCGCTGCAACTTTCGCAAACTCTCGGCGCCGGATATTCGCTCAGCAAAACCCTCGGCAACATGGGCTGGAGCTATTTTGCCATGGGCGATTTTGAAAACGCGCTGGCGCTTTACAAACAGGCGGAAGCGGCGGCCGCGCAATCCGGGCTGCCATCCGATCGCGTTTATTGGCTCATTAATCTGGGCGATACCTATTACGAGCAGCGCGATTACTCCGCCGCGAAATCGGCTTCGCTCGAAGCTCTGGCGCTGGCGCAAAAACTCGGCGACCGGAGCGCCATCGCGCAATGCCTGAACAATCTTTCGCAAATTGCACTGGAATCCTCCGGCGCCGATTCCGCCGAATCCTTCAACCGGCAAGCATTGGCGGTCGAACGCGCGAACCCGGACGACACCGCAGCGCTCGATTCCCTCCTGGTTTCCGGCCGCATTCAGGCGGCCCGGCGGGATTACCCTTCCGCGGAAAAAACATTCGCGCAGGTAATTGGCGATTCGCACTCCGAATCGTCTCAGCGCTGGGAAGCGCAAGCGCGCCTGGGCGAAGTGTATCAAGCGGAGTCGCGTCCCGATCCTGCGCAGCGCGCGTTCCTTGATTCGCTGGCTTCCATCGGGAAGGTGCGCGCCTCGGTGAAAAAAGAGGACCTGCGAATTTCATTTCTTTCCGGGGCCATCAATTTTTACGGCGACTTCATCGATTTTCTCGTCTCGCAAAAACGCGAAAATGACGCTCTGGAGGTTGCCGAACTCAGCAGCGGCCGCGCCCTTGCCGAAGGATTGGGAAGCAGCACGGCAAATCTATCCTTTCCCATCCGCAATTTTCATCCGCGCGAAACAGCCGCTGCCACGCACTCCGTGATTCTCGATTATTGGCTGGGGCCGCGTCATTCCTATCTGTGGGCCATCACACCCGCGCGCGTCACTCTCTTCACGCTGCCTCCATCCGCGGAAATTGATTCGCTGGTGGCTTCCTATCGCCAGGCGCTGACCGGCCCGCGCGATGTGCTGGAAACTTCCAACGCCGCCGGGCAGAAATTATTTCAGATCCTCGTGGCTCCCGCCGCTTCTCTGATTCCGCACGGCGCCCGCGTCATCATCCTCCCCGATGGCAGCCTTTCCGCCATCAATTTTGAGGCCTTGCTGGCGCCCGCCCCGCACCTTCATTACTGGATCGAGGATGTGGACATTGTCAATTCCGATTCGCTGATGCTGCTGGCCGCCTCCGAACGCAAACAGGCATCGCGTCCCGCAAAACTCCTGCTCATCGGCGCGCCGGTTTCTCCTGGCGGCGAATTCCCCAACCTGCCGCAGGCGGCCTCGGAAATCGAGCTCGTCGAAAAATATTTTCCGCCTTCGAATCGCCGCGTCTTTTCCGGCGCGCAGGCCACTTCCGCGGCGTACCTGCAAAGCGATCCCCGCCAATATTCCGTGATTCATTTCGTGGCTCACGGCACGTCCAGCCGCTCGGCGCCTCTCGATTCCGCGATCATCCTCACAAAGAAAGGCGATAGCTATAAACTTTACGCGCGGGACATCATGAACCAGCCTCTGCGCGCGGATTTAGTGACGATTTCCTCCTGCTTCGGCGCGGGCTCCCGCTTTTTTTCGGGAGAAGGCCTGGTGGGACTCACCTGGGCGTTCCTTCGCGCTGGCGCGCACGAAGTGATTGCCGCTCTGTGGGAAGTGGACGATGCGTCCACTCCCGAATTCATGGACCATCTGTACTCCGAAATGCACAAAGGCGTGCCTCCGGATATCGCCCTGCGCGACGCCAAGCTTTCCTTTCTTCATTCCGGCACCATTTATCGCCGTCCTTTTTACTGGGCGCCGTTTGAAATTTACCGCGGTTCGTGAATTTCGCGGCCCTGCGCGGCGCGTGCGTTCCTGCCTCAAGACCAGTTGAAACTCTCGAAATACTGAAGTAGCCTAAGAAAAGATGACCTCGCGCACCCCGCCGTTTGCGGCGTTTTTGACAGGAATTCGCACCTTCCTCTCGCGGAAGCTTCGCGCGTGAGCCGCGCCACTTTGCGCTCCTTCACCGGAGAGAGACCATGCATTTGAGCGCCGCGAGATGCGTTTTGCTGGGCGTTGCGGCCATCCCTTTCATTTATTACCTGATAGTTCTCTACAGCTCCTGGCGTTTTTTCCATTCGGTGCCTCCTCCGCTGCCCGCGAACTCCGGCTTCACTCCTCCGGTCAGCAATCTGAAGCCGGTGCGGGGACTCGACCCCGACGCTTATGAAAATTACGCGAGCTTTTGCCGCCAGGATTATCCCGATTTCGAAATTATTTTTTGCGTGGGCGAGGATAACGATCCGGCGCTCCCGGTGATCGAGCAACTCATCCGCGATTTCCCGCAGCGGCAAATTCGCGTGCTGTTTGGATCCGGGCGCGTGGCCACCAATGACAAAGTAGCGAAACTCGTCCGCCTCACCGGCGAAGCGCGCCACGAATACCTGGTGATCAGCGACAGCGATGTGCGCGTCGAACCCGATTATCTGCGCACGGTGATTGCTCCTCTTGCCGATCCCGGCGTCGGCGCGGTCACCTGTTTTTACGTCTCGACCGGTGATCACTCCTTCACCGAACATCTTCAGACCGTGGGCATGATTTCCGATTTTTACCCCGGCATCCTGGTGGCCCGCCAGCTCGACGGAGTCAAGTTCGCGCTCGGCCCGACCATCGCCACCACGCGTGCGCGCCTCGCCGAATTTGGCGGCTACGAATCGCTGGAAAATGGCCCCGCGGACGATTTGCTGGTCGGCCGTCTGATTGCCGAACATGGCCACGAAGTGCGCCTCTTGAATTATTTTATTCTGACCGTCGCCGATTATGCTTCCCTGCGCGACCTTTTTCTGAAGAGGCTTCGCTGGCTGGTGGTGATGCGGCACCTGCGTCCGTGGGGACATTTGGGGCTGATTTTCACGCTGGGTCTTCCATGGTCGCTCGCGGCCATCGCCATTCATCCCGCGGCAGGAGTGGTGCTCGCATATCTGGGCGCGTACATCGGGCTGCGCGCGGCGATGACCTGGCTGATCGGCATCCACGGGCTAAAACAATCCAAGCTGTGGAAGCAGATGATTCTGATTCCCGCGTGGGATGCCATGGCTTTTCTGGTATGGCTGGTGAGCTTTACTCGCAGCACGGTGCGCTGGCGCGGAGGAAACTACTACATCCGCAATGGCCGCCTGGTTCCGCAAACCCCTTCATCCGAATAAAAATTCTGAAGGGGTCAGCGCGCGCCGGTAGCCGCCGGCTGCGTCGCGGCATCGCGGCGTTCGTTGCGGGCATTCCGCCAGTTGACGCGCGGCAGCATGAGCGCGGCATCCACGCGATCGCGGTATTGCACCGCGATATTCATCAGCGAATCAAGCAGCGAATCGGAAAGCAAGTGAGGTTTCAGCCCCAACTCGATCAACTTCGAATGCTTGGCGTTGAAATAATGTTCTTCGGATTCCACGCGCGGGTCGGGAATGTGGTCCACTTTCACCTTCAGTCCCAATTTCTTGCCCGCCGCTTCCACCATTTGCGCCAGCCCCAGCACGGAGAATTGCTCGGTGAATTGATTGAAGACGCGGCATTCGCCCGCCGCCGCGGGCTTCAGCAAAGCCAGCTCGATGCAGCGCACCGTGTCGCGAATGTCCAGAAACCCGCGCGTCTGCCCGCCCTTGCCGTACACCGTCAGCGGATGGCCGATGGCTGCTTGCGCGCAGAAACGATTGAGGACCGTGCCGAACACTTCGTCGTAATCGAAACGATTCACCAGCGCCTCATCCAGCGCGGTTTCTTCCGTCACCGTGCCGTAGACCACGCCTTGATTCAGGTCCGTGGCGCGCAGCTTCCAAATCTTGCAGGCAAATAAAATGTTATGGCTGTCGTGCACCTTCGAGAGGTGGTAGAAGGATCCCGGCTGCTTGGGATACGGCAGCACGTCCTTGCGGCCGTTGTGCTCGATGGTGATGTAGCCTTCCTCGATGTCAATGTTGGGCGTCCCGTATTCTCCCATGGTGCCGAGCTTGACCAGGTGGCAATCGGGAGCCAACTCGCGCAGCGCAAACAGCAGGTTCAGCGTGCCCACCACGTTGTTTACCTGCGTAAACACCGCGTGCTTGCGGTCAATCATCGAATACGGGGCCGAGCGCTGCTCGGCGAAGTGGACCACCGCTTCCGGCTCGATGGCCTGAATCGTGGATGAGAGAAAATCGTAATCGGTCACGTCGCCCGTGAAAACGTCAATGTTCCGGCCGGTGAGCTTCTGCCAAACGCGCAGGCGGTCGGTGAGAGGGCGGATGGGCGTCAGCGTTTGCGCGCCCAATTCGTGGTCCCACTGGCGGCGGATAAAATTGTCGACGATGGCCACCGAGTGGCCCTGCTTCGACAAATAGAGCGCCGTGGCCCAGCCGCAATAGCCGTCACCACCCAGCACGGCAATTCTCATTTTTCCGCCTCCATCGTGGCACTGCAGATTTTCGGTAATGGCCGCACCGTTCCCCATCCCTCGCGAATCCTTGGGCACGGGAACCACAGGTGAGCGCGTCACGGCGCGCCGCAATCTACGCGGCAATCCGAATCGAATACGATTTCTCAGCTTACTTTCCCCCCGCCTCGAATTGCAAGAAACTTCTGGACCAAGCCGGCTCCTTGCATGGACATATGCCTGATTTCGAGTTATTTTTGAGCGCGTGCTCATATCGCGGAGCCCGAGCGGTTTTCGACCGCAAGTGCTCGTATCGAATCCCACGCGCCTTGGCCGCGACTGGCGAGAGGAGCAACTTTGGCCAATGATATTGGGGGATTTCGAAGGCCCGACCCCGGCACGCAACCCGAATATCTTCATCCCTCTTACGCCTCGACCAGAAAACGCGCGCCTTCCCAGTCTCTGATTTTTCTGCCGCACACGCAGTCGGAAATCACCGGCCCGGTTTTCGGTCATGGCGATGTCCGCCCAGGCGACAATGATTTGACATGCCACCATGGAGGCGAGCCTCTCGGCGAGCGCATTATTGTCACCGGCCGCGTGCTCGACGAAAACGAGCGCCCGGTCCGCAACGCCTTGGTGGAAGTGTGGCAAGCCAATGCCGCCGGGCGGTATCGCCATAAAGTGGACCAGCACGCCGCACCGCTCGATCCGAATTTCACGGGCGCGGGACGCATGCTCACCGGCGACGATGGAAGCTACCGCATGGTCACCATCAAGCCCGGCGCCTACCCCTGGCAAAATCATCCCAACGCCTGGCGGCCCGCGCACATCCATTTTTCGCTGTTTGGCGCGGGACTTCTGACGCGCCTGGTGACGCAAATGTATTTTCCTGGCGATCCGCTGCTGCCCTTCGATCCCATTTTCAACAGCATTCCCGATGAGAAGGCGCGCGTGCGGCTGGTATCGCAATTCGATTGGCCCACCACCACGCCGGGCCAGGCGCTCGGCTACCGGTTCGACATTGTTCTGCGCGGGCGGCAGGCTACGCCCATGGAGAAATAACATGAGGACCTGCGCCACGGGATCGCAGACCGTCGGCCCGTTCTTTCATTTGGGGCTCGCGGATTTCTATCGGGAGAATCTCGTTTCCACCGGTGCGCCGGGCGAAAAAATTTCGATTCGCGGGCGCGTGCTGGATGCCGATGGAGAAGGTGTGAACGACGCGATGCTGGAAATCTGGCAGGCGGATTCCCAGGGAAATTTTCACGAAACAAAGGAATCCGCGGAAAAATCCGAGGCCGCGGGATTTTGGGGATTCGGCCGCATCGCCACAAACTCCGATGGCAGATTTCATTTTACGACCGTCAAGCCCGGCCGCGTCCCAGGAGCGGGAGGCGCAATCCAGGCTCCGCATATCGTGGTTACCATTTTCATGCGCGGCTTGCTGAAACAGCTCACCACCCGGATTTATTTTCCGGGCGAGCCCGCCAACGAAGAGGACGCGGTGCTGCGGCTCGTTCCGCCGGCGCGCCGTGCGACATTGATCGCCGCTCGCGCCGCAGAAAACAGCGGCGAACTCGAATGGAATGTTATATTGCAAGGCGCGAAGGAAACCGTGTTTTTCGATTGCTGATTCCGGGCCATTCGCGGCGTTGCCGTAGGAGTCTTCCGCATTGAACGAACACCAGCCGCATATGCGCCTGCTCGATCCGCTGTTCACTTCGGCGGAGATGCGCGAAGTTTTTTCCGACGAGCGCCGCCTGCAATCCATGCTCGATTTCGAAGCCGCGCTCGCGCGCGTTTTGGCGCGGACGGGCATGGCCCCGGCCTCCGCCGCTCCCGCCATTGAGGCGCAATGCCAGGCTTCGCTCTATTCCCTCGAATCGCTGGCGGAAGAAGCTTCGCTCGCGGGAAATTTGGCCATCCCGCTGATCAAGGCGCTCACAAAAATGGTGGCGCGCTCCGATGAACGCGCCGCGGGATATGTTCATTGGGGAGCGACCAGCCAGGATGTGATCGACACCGCGACGGTCCTGCAATTGCGCGCGGCGCTCGAAATTTTCGATCGCGATTTGACCACCTTGATGGCATCGCTCGCGCGTCTGGCCGGGGAAAATTCCTCGACTCTCCTTGCGGGCCGCACCTGGCTGCAGCAGGGGCCGCCGGTGACGTTGGGGCTCAAAGCTGCGGGATGGCTGGACGCCATGATGCGCCATCGCGCGCGGGTTCGCGAAACAACCAAACGCGTCCTCACATTGCAATTCGGCGGCGCGGTTGGCACGCTGGCGGCATTCGGAAACCGCGGCCTTGAAGTTGCCGCGGCTCTCGCCAAGGAACTCAAATTGACGCTGCCGGAAATGCCTTGGCACACCCACCGCGACCGTTTCGCGGAAGTCGCCGCCATACTGGGCTTGCTGGCCGGCTCGCTGGGCAAGATTGCGCGCGATATTTCCCTGCTCTCGCAAACCGAAGTCGGCGAAGCGTTCGAACCATCCGTTCCCGGGCGCGGCGGATCTTCGACCATGCCGCACAAACGCAATCCGGTAGGCTCGGCCGTGGCGCTGGCTGCGGCGATTCGCGTTCCTCCGCTGGTTTCCGCCATGCTCTCCTCCATGGTGCAGGAGCATGAGCGAGGGCTTGGCGGATGGCACGCCGAATGGGAAATCCTGCCTGAAATTTGCCTGCTGACTTCCGGCGCGCTCGCTCGCGTTTCCGAAGTGATTGACGGCCTGGAAATTGACGCGCCGCGCATGGATGAGAATCTCGAAATCACCCACGGCTTGATTCTCGCCGAAGCTGTGTCCTACGCGCTGGCTCCCAAAATCGGGCGCTTGCCGGCCCACGATTTGATCGAGCAGGCATGCCGCCACGCGCAAAACCAGAAGCGAAATTTGCTGGAAGTTTTGCTGGAGAATCCGAAAGTGCGGGAATTACTTTCGCCCGAAGAACTCGCTCGTTTGCTGGCGCCGGGAAATTTCATGGGCTCGGCGGAGCAAATCGTGAAAAATGTTCTCTTGGAGTACAAAAGCAGCAAAGCCTAGCAACCGCTGCCGGGAGCAAAGCGCATGCATTTCATGGAAACCACCGCCGGAAAATTTCACTATCGCCTGGAGGGACCGGAAGACGCCTCGGTAATCGTCCTCTCGAATTCCCTGGGCACCAATCTGGCGATGTGGGATGCCCAAGCGCACGCGTTTGCCCATAAATTCCGCGTTTTGCGCTACGACACCCGCGGGCATGGACTTTCTGTGGTCACCGAGGGACCCTATTCCATCGCCCAACTCGGCCGCGACGTGCTGGCTCTGCTCGATTCTCTGCAAATACAGCGCGCCGCTTTTTGCGGCATTTCTCTCGGCGGTATGACCGGAATGTGGCTCGGGGTCCACGCCGCGAAACGATTGAGCGCCCTCATTCTTTGCGACACCGCCGGGCGCATCGGCACCGCCGAAGGCTGGAACGCGCGCATCGCGAAAATTCGCGAGAGCGGCATGGAGTCGGTGGCCGAGGCCGTCGTGGGGCGCTGGTTCACTCCACGGTTTATCGCGCGCTCGCCGGAAAAAGTCGAGGCCGCGAAACATATGTTGACCTCCACGCCCGTCGAAGGTTATGCGGCTTGTTGTGCGGCGATTCGCGAGGCGGACCTGCGCCCTTCGCTCGCGAAAGTGGGCGTCCCGGCGCTGGTGATTGCCGGAACGCATGACGCCGTCACCACTCCCGCCGACGCCGCCTTTCTGGTGAAAAACATCCCCGGAGCGAGCGGCGCGGAAATCGGGGCCGCGCATCTCTCCAATATTGAAGCGCCGGCCAATTTCAACAAATCCGTTTTGCGCTTTCTCACCGCGCGGGAGGCCCGCTGATGGACGATCGCGAGCGGTATGCCAAGGGCTTGGAAGTGCGCCGCGCCGTATTGGGCGACGCGCATGTGAATCAATCCCTTGAAAAAAAGAACGCCTTCAACGAACCCTTTCAGGATTTGATCACGCGCTATGCATGGGGCGAAATCTGGACGCGCCCGGGACTGCCCCGCAAGACGCGCCGCTTGATGACCCTCTCCATGATGGTGGCGCTCAATCGCGGCGATGAATTCCGCATGCATCTGCGCGCCGCCCTTCTAGACGGCGTCAGCAAGGAGGAAATTCAGGAGGTGCTGCTGCAAGCGGCCATTTATTGCGGGCTTCCTGCGGCCAATGCCGCATTTCAAATGGCGGAAGAAGTGTTCACCTCGATGGGCGCGGGCCGTTGACCCGCCGCGTCACCGAAACTTTGCGTCCTGAGACTTCGGCCGCAATCGCATTCCCCACGATTGAGAAATTTCCGGAGGAGTGAAAATGCCGATCGAGAAAGTAGGAGTGGTTGGATGCGGCCTGATGGGGTCGGGAATCGCGCAGGTCGCGGCGCAAGCCGGCTGCCAGGTCACCGTGCGCGAAATTTCCGCGCCGCAGGTGGAAAAAGGACTGCAAACCATCGAGAAAAATTTGCAGCGCCTGGTGGACAAAGGCGCGCTCACGCAGGACGCTCGCGATCAAGTCCGCGGCCGCTTGCGCGGCACCACGCAACTCGAGGATCTGAAGGATTGCGACCTGGTTGTGGAGGCCATCATCGAACAACTCCCCGCCAAACGCGAACTTTGGTCCGCGCTCGATAAAGTCTGCCCGCCGCGCACGATTTTCGCGAGCAACACTTCCTCGCTTTCCATCACCGAAATGGCCACGTTCACCGCCCGCCCCGACCGCTTTCTTGGCCTGCATTTCTTCAATCCCGTGCCGGTGATGAAACTCGTGGAAGTGATTCGCACCATCGCCACGGATCCGAAAGTGTACGAGGAAGTGGTGGCGTTCGCGGGACGGCTGGGCAAGACGCCGGTGCGCACCAGCGACCGCACGGGGTTCATCGTCAACCGCTTGCTGGTGCCCTATCTGCTCGATGCCGTGCGCGCGCTCGAGGAAGGCGTGGGCTCTATCGAAGACATCGACAATTCCATGAAGCTTGGCTGCGGCCATCCCATGGGGCCGCTCACCTTGCTCGACTTCGTGGGGCTCGATACCACGCATTACATCGCCAACATTATGTTCGACGAATTCAAGGAAAAGCGCTTCGCTTCGCCGCCGCTCCTGAAGCGCATGGTCCTGGCCGGATGGAACGGCCGCAAAGCCGGACGCGGCTTTTATGATTACGCCGATCCCGCCAAACCCCGGCCCATGCAACTCACTTGATGCCTCCAGGCGGTGGCAGTCAGGGCGCG
This sequence comes from uncultured Acidobacteriota bacterium, assembly GCA_963708285.1. Taxonomy (GTDB): domain Bacteria; phylum Acidobacteriota; class Terriglobia; order Acidiferrales; family UBA7541; genus Palsa-295. The sequence continues at coordinate 1,391,356 of CAVPSF010000001.1, read as the reverse complement.
ATGCTGCTCGCCTTCCCGCTTCCGCTGATTTTTATTTTCCCGCAGGAGTGGTAAGCCGCTCGATGATTTCCGGGGGCAACGCGCGCGACTTCATGCGCTGCGGATTTTCCGGGTCCGCGCCGGTCCACACCCTCGTCTCGAATCCTTCCACCGCCAGAATATCGCCGCGAAAAAACTGATGGCGAATCACGAAGCTGCTCCGGCGGAACCCGGTCATCCCGGATTCGGCCCGCAATTCATCGCCGAATCCCGAAGACGCCAGAAATCGCGCGTGCACGTCTACCGCGGGTATGCCGATCACTCCATGCTGTTTGAACAATTGCGGCAGCGCCAGTCCGGCCGCGGCAAAAAGCGCCGTGGTGCAGGCGTCGAACCACGCCAGATAATTCGGATAAAAAACGATATCCGCGCCATCGCAATCTCCCCACTCCACCACCAACCGCTTTTCATGGACGAACATTTTCGCGCGCTCCCTTTTTCACATACCCGGATTCCACGCCGCTTGCTTTGCGTTTCCAGTTCGATGTGCGCGCGCGGAATATTTTGGCAACGGCAGCATGGTAACATCGAACCGAACGAGGGCATGAATATGCGCACGCAGGTGGGAATCGTCGGCGCCGGACCCGCCGGGCTGGTCCTTTCGCATCTTCTCCATTTGCAAGGCATCGAATCCGTGGTGCTCGAATCGCGCAGCCGCGAATATTGCCAGGATCGCGTGCGCGCCGGGGTTCTCGAGCAAGGCACCGTGGATTTGCTGGTGCAATCGGGAGTGGGAGCGCGTTTGCAGAAGGAAGGATTGATCCATCACGGGATCGAGCTTCGTTTCCAGCGCCGCGGCCATCGCATCGACATGTTCGAGCTTACCGGCGGGCGCTCCATCACCATTTATGGGCAGCAGGAAGTCACGAGAGACCTGATCGATGCGCGGCTGGCGGCGCAGGGCCCGATATTTTTTGAAGTCGAAGATGTCAGCGTGCACGATTTCGCCGATGACGCGCTCGCCCCGAAGTCCGGCGCGCGCCCGCGAATCCGTTTTCGAAAGAATGGGGCGGAAACTACGCTCGAATGCGATTTCATCGCCGGTTGCGACGGCTACCATGGCATTTGCCGCCCGAGCATTCCGCCGAATGCCATCACCCTCTACGATCGCGTCTACCCTTTCGGGTGGCTGGGCATTCTTGCCGAAGCGCCGCCATCTTCAGAAGAGCTGATTTATTCCTATCACGAGCGCGGATTCGCGCTTCATAGCATGCGTTCGCTGCACCTGACGCGCTTGTACCTGCAATGCGCTCCGGATGAGGATATTCAAGCCTGGTCCGACGACCGCATCTGGGCGGAACTTCACCGCCGGTTCGAAACCGACGCGGGCTGGAAATTGACGGAAGGCCCCATCTTGCAGAAGGGCGTCACCGGCATGCGCAGTTTTGTGGCCGAGCCGATGCGCTTTGGGCGCATGTTTCTCGCCGGAGATTCCGCGCATATCGTGCCGCCCACCGGCGCCAAGGGAATGAATCTGGCGGTAGCCGATGTGCGCGTCCTCTCGCAAGCGCTCGCGGAATATTATTCTTCCGGAAAAACCGCGGGACTCGAGGAATATTCGGCAAAATGCCTGCGCCGGGTCTGGAAGGTGCAGCGATTCTCCTGGTGGATGACTTCCATGCTGCATCTCTTCCAGGATGAAAACGCGTTCGACAAGCGACGCCAGCTTGCGGAACTCGACTACGTCACAAGCTCCCGCGCCGCATCGCTTTCTCTTGCGGAAAATTACACCGGGCTGCCGTTCGATTAATTCCCGTCAGCCGGGAATCGAAGATTCCTGTACGCTGCGGGTGCGCAGCGTTTTCTGTTCGCGGTATTCCGCCCAGGTCAGGTATACCACCGCGGCATCAAACAGGGTCAACAGCAGCATGGCCGGCGAGTGGGTGTGCGCGAAGCGGTAGGTTTGATAAATCATGAATGCGGAAAAAACAAAAATCGTCAGGGGATAGGCCCACAATTGGTTCATCCACAACGCCGCCACCAAAATCACTTTCACTAGGCCGTGCGAAATCAAATACGCGGATGCAAAGAGCGGATCGCTATTGGCAATCTGCGCCGAGGCATGCAGCATATGCGTGGCGATAAAATCGTCCGGGTCGCGCGAGAGTTCGTGGGCGAAAAGCGCGCGTACAAACAAGTCCATCTTCGACAGCGGAACGAACCACAGCAATCCTCCGCCGATTAATTCCAGAATCCCGTCGATCCCCTTCAAGCTGATTCCGGCGTGGAACACGCGGCTCAGCAGCTTGCCGTGCAATGGATTTAATTTCATGGCGCAGCCATTCTACTGCAGCGCGCCCTCTTCGGGGAGGTTCGCGGAATGCTAGCGGAATGGCTGGTGCCGCGCGCCGGTGAAAAGCAATCCGGCTTTTATGCCACTACCGCTATACTTTCCTAGCCGCATCATCGCCCTCAGGAGATTTCGCGATGCCCAAGAGAGCATTCAAAGACCTGGATGAAAAGGAAATTCTGGCCCTGGCCATTTCGCTCGAAGAAGAAGACGGCCGGGTTTATGGAGATTTCGCCGAGGGTCTTCGCGAATCTTCCCCGGCCACCGCGAAAATGTTCGAGGAAATGCAGGCCGAGGAATCGCGCCATCGCGCCGCGTTGATCGATCTCTTCCGCCAGAGATTCGGCGAACACATTCCATTGATCAACCGCCAGCACGTGAAGGGATTCATCGAGCGCCGCCCGGTCTGGCTGGTGCGCCCGCTGGGAATTTCCGTGGTCCGCAAGCAAGCGGAGACGATGGAACTGGAGACGCAGCGTTTCTACCAGCGCGCCTTGTCGCGCGTGACCGACGCATCCACCCGCAAACTTTTGGGCGATCTGGAGCAAATCGAACGCCAGCATTACATCCAGGCGGAATCGCTCGAGGAAAAACACCTCACCCCCGGCGCAAAATCGGAAGAGGATACTTCACGGCGCCGCCTGTTCATGCTGCAAATCATCCAGCCTGGCCTCGCGGGCCTGCTCGATGGCTCAGTCTCCACGCTCGCGCCAATTTTTGCCGCCGCTTTTGCAACCCACAAAAGCCATGATGCGTTTCTCGTGGGCCTGGCGGCGTCGATCGGCGCGGGCATTTCCATGGCTTTCGCCGAATCGCTGTCCGACGACGGCTCGCTCACCGGGCGCGGCCAGCCGGTGGTGCGCGGAATCGTCACCGGGATGATGACCGCGCTCGGCGGACTCGGCCACACGCTTCCCTTCCTGATCGCGGATTTTCACGTCGCCATCATTGCCGCCGTGGTGATCGTGATTTGCGAATTGGGCATCATCAGCTACATTCGTCACCGGTACATGGATACGCCGATCGTTTCTTCCGCGTTGCAGGTGATTGTGGGAGGCGGGTTGGTGTTCGCCGTGGGGATTCTGATCGGAACGTCGTAGCGCAAGCGGACAAGAGGCGCGCCATGCGCCAATTCCGTTGCTTTCCTCTTCGCGCTGAAAATAATCCGCACCGCAACGCACAAAAACGTGCTGCCGGATTGGGCGGATGCTTCACGATATTAACTTCGCGCTCTGTGCGCGGCGAACAAACCTAGCGGCGGTCGAGGGCTGGGTGGCGCACATCGCGTCCGGCCACGTAATAAATCACGTCCTCGGCGATGTTTGTGGCGTGGTCGGCGATGCGCTCCAGATTCTTGGCCACCAGAATCAGCTCAAAGGAAGGAAACACCACGGCGGAATTTTCCATCATGTAGGTCAGAAGCTCGCGGAATAGCTGGTCGCGCAGGCGGTCCACATGGTCGTCGCGCTGCATCACGCTCTGCGCCAGTTCCAGGTCGCCCTTCACCAGGGAATTCAGGCTGTCGCGGACCATCGATTCCGCAAGCTCGCTCATGCGCGGCAAATCCACGTAGGGCTTCACCTGCGGATGCCTGAGGATGCGCATGGCGGATTGCGAAATATTCACGGCCTGGTCGCCGATGCGTTCCAGGTCGCCGTTGATGCGCGAGACGGCCAGCAGGAAGCGCAGATCGGCGGCCATGGGCTGCTGCAGCGCGAGAAGCCGCTGCACGCGGTCGTCAATCTCGATCTGCATTTCGTTGATGGCGTTTTCTTCGTTGAGCACGGCCTCGGCCAATTTTTCCTCGGCGTCCAGGACCGCATGCACGGCCTGATGCACGGCGCGCTCCGCGAGGCTGCCCATCCACAGCAGGCGCTGTTTGAGCTCTTCCAAGTCGTGCTCGAAATGTCGTTCCATTCTCAGCGGATCCTTTCCGTTGATCCGGCTACATCGCCCGCATGCGCAGGCGCGATTTTAGCCGAACCGGCCGGTGATGTACGCCTCGGTGCGCGGATCTCCGGGAGTCGTAAATATCTGGGAGGTTTCGTTGTGCTCGATCAATCGGCCGTCGAGCATGAAGGCTGTGAAATCGCTGGCCCGCGCCGCTTGCTGCATATTGTGCGTGACGATCACCATGGTACAGCTATCACGCAGTTGAAACATTAACTCCTCGATCTTCGCCGTGGACACCGGATCGAGCGCCGAACACGGCTCATCGAGCAATAATACTTCGGGATCCACGGCCAGGGCCCGCGCAATGCACAGCCGCTGCTGCTGGCCGCCGGATAACGCGAAGGCGGATTTATGGAGTTGATCTTTTACTTCCTCCCATAGCGCCGCGCGTTGCAGGCTGTGTTCCACAAGCTCGCTCAAGCGCCCCTTATAGCCGTTGACCCGCAGCCCGTAGGCCACATTGTCGTAAATCGATTTCGGAAACGGGTTGGGACGCTGGAAGACCATGCCCACCCGCCGCCGCAAGGCCACCGAATCCATCTTCATGATGTCCTGGCCGTCCAGGAGAATTTGCCCTTCGACGCGCGTGTTGCGGATGGTCTCATTCATGCGGTTGAGCGTGCGCAGGAATGTGGATTTGCCGCAGCCGGACGGCCCGATCAACGCGGTCACGCGGTTTGTGGGAATTTTCAGGCCTAATGCAAAAATAGCCTGCTTGGGTCCGTAAAAGAAATCCAGGTCTGAGATCTGGAAGCGCACGAGATTCTCCCCTGGCAGAGAAGCGGCCGCTCCCCTCTTCTCTTTCTCCTGCGCGTTGAACCGCGTCGTGGCTGCCTCCTTACCCTGCGCTGCCGATGCCATGTCAGACATTCCTCGTGGTTGCGCCGCGCCCTACCACCATCCGCGTACCTACGTTTGCCAGCATGACCAGCGCGAGCAGCACAAGCCCCGCGGCCCACGCCTGCCGGTGCCAATCTTCATAAGGCGAAATCGCGTAGGTATACACCATCACCGGAAGCGAGGAGACGGGCTGGTCCCAGCCGGGGCTCCAGAATTGATTTCCGAAAGCGGTGAACAGCAGCGGCGCCGTCTCACCCGCCACGCGCGCCAGCGCCAAAAGCATTCCGGTGATGATTCCACCGCGAGCCGCCGGGAGCACAACCGACACGATGGTCCGCCACTTGCTGGCCCCCAAGGCCATGGCTCCTTCGCGCATGGAGCGCGGCACGGCACGCAGGAATTCTTCCGTGGCGCGCACCGTCACCGGGATCACCATCACCCCCAGCGCCACTCCTCCCGCCAGCGTCGAGAAATGCCTCATCGGAACCACCACCAGCGAATACGCGAAGATGCCCATGACGATGGACGGCACGCCGTTCAGCAGGTCCGTGGTGTAGCGCACCACGAAGCTGAACCCCTTGCCTCCGAATTCCGCCAAATACGCCCCGGCGATCAGCCCAATCGGCAACCCGAACACGGCCGCGAGGAACAGAAGTTTCAGGCTGCCCACGATGGCGTTGGCCATCCCGCCGCCGGTCTCGCCCACAGGCTTCGGCAACTGCGTGAAGAAAGCCCAATTGAGCGATTTCCCGCCATTCCACACCAGATATCCCAAAATCATGAACAGAACCAGCACCACGCCGAACGCGGCCACGCCGGTCAGCGTGAGCATCAGATAATTCAAAGACTTTCGCCAGAACATGCGAAGGCGTCTCATGCCGGGCGTCCTCCCCCGCGCCCGGTGGCCAGAATCATCAGCCGCGCGAGACCATTGAGGATAAACGTCATCAGGAAAAGCACCAGGCCGAGTTCAATGAGCGCGCTCAAGTACAAAGTGCCGGTGGCTTCCGTGAATTCGTTGGCGATCACCGCCGCGATGGTATACCCCGGCGCAAAAAGCGACGCGCTGATTTTCGGATCATTGCCGATGACCATGGTCACCGCCATGGTTTCGCCCAGGGCGCGCGCCAGCGCCAGAAACACGGAGCCCATGATTCCCGCCCGCGCCCAGGGCACCACCACCTGCCAGGTCGCTTCCCAGCGCGTGGCTCCCAGGCTCAACGCCGCTTCGCGCTGTTCGCGCGGCACGGTCAGCAGCACTTCGCGCGAAACGGAAATGATGTACGGGACAATCATGATCGCCAGGACGATTCCCGCGGTCAAAAATCCCAGGCCGTAATTAGGTCCTTGAAAAAGCGGCAAAAATCCCAGTGTGCCCTTCAGCGCCGGCCCGATGACGCTCCTCATCAACGGCACCACGATAAAAATTCCCAGCAAACCGTAGATCACGCTGGGCACCGCCGCCAGCAGATCGATCAAAAAGGAAATCGAATCCGAAACGCTGCGCGGCGCGAGCTCGGATAAAAATATGGCGGCCGCCAGGCCCAGCGGAAGCGCGAGCGCGAGCGACACCGCCGAAGTGATTACCGTGCCGTAGATAAACGGCAGTGCGCCGAAATGATCGAACACCGGATCCCAGACGCTGGTGGCCCAAAAATGCCAGCCGAAGGCCTGCCGGGACGCGACCGAATGGATCCACAATTGATAGACCAGAAGAGAGGTAATCAGGATGATGGAAGCGGCGAAAGTCAGCGCGATGGTGTGGGCAATGGCGTCTCCATCGCGGAGGCGACGCGCGAGTTCGCGCGCCGTCCAGGGAGACGGCGCGCGATCCACGGCGCTTGAAAGGGACGACATTCTCTACTGAACTTCGGAGATTTGTTTTTTCTCGATGCTAATCACCGCGGGTGGCAATTGCGCGTAATTCAGACCTTCCACCATTCCCTGCCCGCTGCTCAGCATCCATTTCAAGAAGCCCTGGATTGCCTCGCGTTTTGTCGCATCGCTGATTTTTTCGGGAATCAGCAAGTAGGTGAAACTGCAAATCGGGTAAGCGTTCTTTCCCGGAGCATCGGTGATCGAAATGCGAATGTCCTGGGCCATTTTTGCAGCCACGCCGCTGGCCGCTTCGGTCACCGAGGCGAGATTGGCCTTGATGAACTTCCCCGAGGAATTTTCCACCAGCCCGTAACCCATGTGGTTTTGCAGGGCATAGATCAATTCCACGTACCCGATGGAGTTCGGCGTTTGCTCCACAAGTCCGGATACACCTTCATTCCCCTTGCCGCCCATTCCCACCGGCCAATTCACCGATGTGTTGCTGCCCACATGTTCCTTCCATTCCGGGCTGACCTTCGAAAGATAATCCGTCCACACGAAAGTCGTGCCGCTGCCGTCGGACCTGCGGATTACCACGATATCGTTGCCCGGCAAATTCACGCCCGGGTTTGCGCTGGTGATTTCCGGATCGTTCCACTTGGTCACTTTTCCCAGGTAGATATCAGCGAGCATCTTTGGCGTGAATTTCAGCTCCGCCGAAACGCCCGGAACGTTGTAGGTGGGCACCACCGCACCCAGCACAGTGGGAAATTGGATGATCTTGAAATTAAATTGCGAGAGAAGCTGGTCGTTCAAAGGCATGTCCGAAGCGCCGAAATCCACGGTGCCGGCCTTGAGCTGCTGGATTCCGCCGCCGGACCCGATGGACTGATAATTGATTTGAATATCGGGCTTTTGCTGGTGGTACACGCTGAACCATTTCGAATAAATTGGATAGGGAAACGTGGCGCCCGCGGCATTCAACAGCACTGTGCCGCTCTGCGCTCCCGCGGTGAGGCCCAAACCCAGGAAGAGCGCAACCATGCAGAGAGTCTTCTTCATTTAAGTGGCTTCTCCTTTCCTTCCATTTTTTGTGTGAAATGTTACTGCTGTGTTACATCGGTAAGAATTCGGAATGAAAAGCCTTTCCTCGTGCACCGAAAGTCCGGCGCGGCGCTGGGGGGTGAGGGTGCAGGCCGCGCCGAGTGGGAGGGACTGCGGAGGGTGTCCTGATTTCGCCCTAACGTAATGTCGCGTCGTGGGTTACCGCATGTCGGCAATCTTCCGCTTCGCGCCGTCTTCGTCCGCCCTCTGCCACCGGAACTCGTCGATAAACCCTCGCCGTCAATCACACCCTAACTGGTGTCGTTGAATGCGCGATGAATCGGCGCTCAAAATTGCATTACACCGCTTCCGCGGCGTGTGAATTCTCGACCGCTTCATCGCCGCGCAACGCGCGCCCGTGACGCACCTCCAGCCCGCGCACCCAGAACAGCACATCCTCGGCGATGTTCGTGGCGTGGTCGGCGATCCTTTCCAGGTGCCGCGAAGCCAGAACGAAATGCAGGTTGGGTGCAGCGTGTGTGGGTTTTTCGCTGAGGGTTGCGAGCAGGCCTTCAAACATCTGGTCGCGATATTGATCCACCACGTCGTCGCTTTCGAGAACCTGCAATGCCAGCTCCACATTCTGGAAAATCAGCGCGCCCAGGCATTTTGAAACCATGGCGCGCACGGCCATAGTCATGGGCTCGAGTTCCGCCGGTGTGGACACCGGCCCCATGGCGGCCAGCGAAATCGCGCGCTCGCTCACGTTGACCGCCAGATCGCCCATGCGTTCGAGATCGTTGTTGATTTTCAGCGAGGCGACCGTGAGGCGCACATCGGAATCAGAAAGCTGAGGCTGGCGCAGGATGCGAATGGCGTGTTCGTCGATTAATATTTCCATCTCGTTGATGCGCGGTTCGGTGAGGAAGACTTCGCTGGCCAGGCGGTCGTTTCGTTCCAGCAACGCGCACAGCGCGCGATTCACCGACGATTCCACGGTGCGCGCCTGCGATACGAGGTAATTGATCAGGACCGTCTGGAAAATTCCTTCTCCGCTGCTCTTCGTGGTTCCCATGACAAATGCCTCCCGCTCGCCGGTATTCGCGCCCGCTAAATTTCCGTTTGTACTTTGCGGTGCGGCCGTTGCAAGGGGATGAAGCGGCAATGAATCTTGCGTGACACGCTTGCGGGGAAAAATGCGCGCCAGACGCGAATTTCGAACGCGCGATTTAAGTCCGATGCATTACACGGCCAGTGGAATCGAAAACGAAAATTCAGAGCCCTGCCCGACGTTGCTGACAACCGAAATCCGCCCGCCGTGCGCTTCCACAATATGTTTCGCGATGGACAATCCGAGCCCCGTGCCGCCCTCTTCCCGCGATCGCGCGGCATCCACGCGATAAAAACGCTCGAAAATGCGCTCGTGGTCCGCCAGCGGAATACCCACGCCGGTGTCCGTGACGGTCATCGTCGCTTCGCGTTCGTCGGCGCGCGCGGTCACGCGAATGTGTCCGCCGGGAGGAGTGTACTGAATCGAATTATCGAGCAAATTCTGCAGCACATCTCGAAGCAGGCCCGCGTCGCCGCGCACCGCCGGCAATCCCGCCGGTATTTCTATTTCCAGCGCGATTTGCTTCCGGCTGGCGCGCAAGAGCGCGGTTTCCGCGCATCCTTCAATCAGCTCGGCGATCCCCACAGGCTGCAAAACCACGTCCAATTTTCCCGCTTCGATGCGCGCGAGTTTCAGCAAGTCGTTTGTCAGGCGCGCCAGCCGCGCGGCGTGGTCGCGGATAATCTGCAGAAATCGGCGATTATTCTGGGGGTCTTCGAGCGCTCCGCTTAGCAGAGTTTCGGCAAATCCTTGTATGGCCGTAAGCGGAGTTTTGAATTCGTGCGAAACATTGGCCACAAAATCCTGCCGCACGCGCTCGAGGCGCCGCAACTCCGTCACATCGTGCAGCACCACCACCGCCCCCGATGGCTTTTCCCGACCGGCCGCATCGCCGTTCGCTGGCGCGGCGCCAGCGGCGTGATCGAAAGGCATCACCGGAGCCGCCGTCACCGAGAAATTTCGCGCCTGGATGAAGCCCATGGCGATTTCGCTCTGCAGTCCTTCTTCGCCGCGCAGCGCCAGGCGGATCAGATTCAGCAGATCGGAGTGCCGCACCACTTCGATCACCGGGCGCCCTTCGCTATTCTCCGCGCCGAGATTCAGAATTTCCGCAAACGCGCGGTTGTAAAACACCAGGCGTTCCTGCCCGTCGATCACCGCCACTCCCTCGACCATGCTGCGCAGGATGGCGCTCGAGCGGTTGCGTTCGCTGCTCAACGAGCGCATGGACTCATCGAGGCGCCGCGCCGTTTCGTTCATGGCTTGCGCCAGGTCGCTCAGCTCATCTTCCTGGCGTTCGGAAATCAGCGGGCGGAAATCTCCTCCGGCGATGCGCAGCGAGAAATTTTTCAAGCGCTCGACGCGTCCGGAAAACATCCTCGAAAAAAGGAGCGAAAACACGAATCCGGCCAGCAGGAACAGCAGCGAAGCGGCCGCCAGCCTTTCGCGCAACTCGCGCAGCGTGAAATTAATCCGCGCCAGCGGCAGAGCCATGCGGATGATCACCGCTTCGCCGTCCGCCCGCTGCACGCGCACCGCGCGGTACACCAGGTCGCGGTCCAGCGTGGCGCTATGCCGCACCGATTCTCCTTCCCCCGTGGCGAACGCCTGCCGGATTTCCGGACGCCCGGCATGATTTTCCATGGTCTCCGGATCGTGCCAGGAATCCGTCAGCACCACGCCGCTCGAATTGATCACCGTCACGCGCGCGCCGCTTTTGGTCATCCATGCCGCCCACGCGCGCAAACGCGCGAGATCGTCAAAATCGGGAGGGCGCGCCACGGCGACATTGGTCAGCGAAGCCAATTCCTCGTTTGCGGCGCGGATGGAATCCTTGCGGAGGACGCGGGAAGAGTAGAGATCTACGGCCAGCACCACGGCCAGCAACAGGCCGAGGTACGTCAGACCCAATTTCCAGAAAAGCTTAGCTCGCACGGGTCTCGAAAAGGTAGCCCGCACCGCGGATGGTCTTCATGTACACGGGTTGCTGCGGATCCGTCTCGATTTTTTCGCGCAAGCGCCGCACGTACACGTCCACGCTCCGCGGCGTCACAAACCGCTCCGTGCCCCACACACCATCGAGCAATTGGTCGCGGGTGAAGACGCGATTCGGGCGCGTCGCCAGAAAATACAGCAGCCGAAATTCCAGCGTGCTCATGGGTACCGGCTTCCCCGCGCGCGTCACACGGTACGCCGCCGGATCGATTTGCAGCGCGCCGATTTCCACGGCCCGGTCGGAGGGCGCTCCGGGTTCCGCGCGGCGCAGCAGGGCTTTCACGCGCGCCACCAGTTCCCGCGGACTGAAGGGCTTGGTGACGTAATCGTCCGCGCCCAGCTCCAAACCCACCACGCGATCCGCTTCCTCGCCCTTGGCCGTCAATATCAGGATCGGCAGGCGGTTCAGGTTCATGTCCTTGCGCACTTCCTTGCAAATTTCGAGGCCCGTCAATTTAGGAAGCATCAAATCGAGGATCAAAATATCGGGGGGAGACTTCCGCACCTGAGCAAGCCCCATGACCCCATCGCCGCTGGCCATCACCTGGTATCCGTCCTTCTCCAGGTTGTAGCGCACCAGTTCGACAATGTCCTTGTCGTCTTCGATTACTAACACACGTTTCATGGCTGCATCATCCGGGACTCGTCCACACCATACGGGAGAGCGCTCCCTGAATGCAAGATAATGCTCCGCTTAGCCGCGTTTTTTAACACATTCTTAACATTGTTTCAAAATGGGCTCGCGTGTCTCGCCTGAAACGAATCCTGTCGCTGACTCCGCTGATGGGCTGTTTCACCTTGGTTTCATCTCATTGAATCTGCTCATTTTGCCGATACCTCTCTTCGTACGGTCTTTTGGCTACCCGTCTGCATGTTCCGTCAAGGGATGGCGCAATTCCCCGCGGTTTGCAGGAGTGCGCGCCAATCCGATCGGAGGGAATACCCATGGCGACAAAAAGCTCAACTCCATTGGATCCGGGCAAAAAAAGCGTGGAATCGCGGGATTTCGAAGCGGCGCTGCGGCGGAAGATCGTTGGCCAGGATGAAGCGGTGCAGGCGGTGGTGGACCTGTATCAGGTGTTTCGCGCGGGATTGAATTCGCCGGGCCGTCCGGTGGGCAACCTGCTGTTCCTGGGTCCCACGGGCGCGGGGAAAACGCGCGTGGTGGAAGCCACGGCGGAAGTGCTGTTCGGAGATCCGCGGGCGGTGATCAAGGTGGACTGCGCGGAATTCCAGCACTCCCATGAAATCGCCAAGCTGATCGGCTCGCCTCCGGGATACCTGGGACATCGCGAGACGCATCCGCTGATCACCCAGGAAGCGCTGGCGCAATATCACACCGAGAAATTGAAAATCAGTTTTCTGCTGTTCGACGAAATCGAAAAAGCCTCGGACGCGCTGTGGCAATTGCTGCTGGGAATTTTGGACAAAGCCACGCTGACGCTGGGAGACAACCGCCGGGTGGATTTGTCGCAGACCATGATTTTCATGACCTCCAACCTGGGAGGCGGAGAAATCACGGAGTTGATGACCGGAGGGCTGGGATTCGCGCCGGAAGTGCGCGCGGAATCGAAAGTGGGGCTGGATCAGAAAGTGGAGCGGACGGCGGCGGAAGCGGCGCGGCGTAAATTTTCACCGGAGTTCATGAACCGCATCGATAAGGTGATCGTGTTTCATCCCCTGCGTTCGGAGCAGTTGGAACAGATTCTGGAGATCGAGTTGGGGATGGTGCAGCAGCGGGTGCTGGAGACGGCCAAGGGACGGTTCCTGTTCCGAGTGATGCAGCCGGCGCGGGAATTTCTGCTGCGCGAAGGGACGGACTTGAAATACGGCGCGCGGCATTTGAAGCGGGCCATCGAGCGGCACGTGGTGTATCCGCTGGCGAGTTTGCTGGCCACCGAGCAGGTCTCGCTCGGCGACGTGCTGTCCATCGACTGGAACGGCAGCGAGAACGGCCTCACCTTCCTCAAGGAAGCCGAAGGCGCGCTGATTCCCATGGCTTCGCCCACCACGGAAACCCTGGCGCAATCCGCCGCGGCGATTCCCGACGGGCGCGTGATCACCGCACCGGCGGCGCCCATCGCCCGGAGCGTAGCCCAGCCTTGGCCGCTGCGGCCACAACGTTAGGCGGGGAGACATGCCGCCACGAAAGAAACGGGATTGCCGGCCTTTGCGCTTGGCCGGGAAATTATCCGAAATGCGAATTATTTTGCGGAACATAAAAATGGAACGCAAAGGCGCGAACGCGCCCGCGGTGACCGCTTGAAATTTCTTCCGCAACAAAAGGGGTCGCGCATCCTGAGTGCATCTCTTCCGCCTGGGAAGGGAAGTTTCCGGGACTCCCTGCGAAATCCCTGGCAATTATTTCCACGAATCGCATTTGTAACTCTGTATGTACTGCTCGACCGGACTACCGTTCATTTTCAGATGTGGAATGGAATTAGCGCCTGGTATCCGCCTTCGGGCCTGGCATTGGCGGCCATGGCCGGCCTGGATTTCACCTATGCGCCGCTCACGTTGCTGGCCGGCTGGATTTCCGCAATCGTCAATTACCATCAGTCTCCGCTTTCCTACGCTTTCCTGTTGGTGAGTCCCATCATCGTGGTGGGATACGGCAGCGCAGCGGTGGTTCTCCGCCATCTCCTGGGGCGCGATTCCCAGCTGCGCTCCTTGCGCGATGTAATGTCCTACGTTTACGTCGTATTTTTCGCGTCTTGTGCGGTGGCTAGCTTGGGCACCCTGGCGCTGATGGCCGATCACGCCGTGAGGGCGGCGGATTTCTTCCGTGCGGTGTTGAATTGGTGGATCGGGGACGGCGTGGCCTTCATGTGCTTTACGCCCTGGCTGCTTGTTTATGTTACGCCGTGGATTCACAGGCGCGGAGCGCCTCGTGGCGCTCACGAATCCGGGGGGCTAGGCGCGGCGCGCCTCCAATCGCGGCGCAAAATTTTCTTGCATAGTCTGGAAATCGTCGCTCAGGGCGCAAGCGTGATCATTTCGGTGTGGATCGTGTTTGGGTGGGATCTGGCCAGAAGCTACCAGCTCTTTTACCTTTTCTTCCTTCCCGTTATATGGATTGCCGCGCGCCAGGGTTTGCGCGGAGCCACCAGCGCAATTTGCCTTCTCAACGCAACGGCTATGGGCGTGATCTGGGTTGTCCCGGGAGATTTGTACCGCTTGACCTTGTTGCAGGCGCTGATGCTGGTGGTATCGGTCACCGGAATTTGTCTTGGAACGGTGATTAGCGAACGCGTGCGTATTCAGGAGACCGCGCAAGAAAACGAGGAGCGTGTCCGCCTGCTGCTCGATTCCACGGGAGAAGCCATCTATGGCGTCGACATGCATGGCCGGTGCACGTTTTGTAATCTAGCCACTCTCCGGCTGTTGCGGTACAACGATTCCGCGGAACTGCTGGGTGTGAACGCGCATGAAAAAATGCATCACACCCGGCGCGACGGCGCCCCATACCCCTTCCGCGATTGCTCTCTCTACGAGGGTGTCGTGAAGGGCGAAACCGTGCACATCACCGGAGAAGTCTTCTGGCGCTCCGACGGCACCTTCTTCGAGTCGGAAGTCTGGTCTCACCCTATCCTCCACGACGGAGTGATTTTGGGGGCCGTGGTCACGCTTTTTGACATCACCGAACGGTTGCGCGCTCAGGATGAATTACGCCACGCCAAAGATTCGGCCGAGTCCGCCAACCAGGCAAAAAGCGAATTTCTGGCCAATATCAGCCATGAAATTCGCACGCCCATGAACGGCATCATCGGAATGACCGACCTGACCCTCGAAACCGATCTCAGTTCTGACCAGCGCGAATACCTCGAACTGGTCAAATCGTCCGCCAATTCTCTACTCAGACTTCTCAACGATATTCTGGATTTTTCCAAAATCGAGGCAGGCAAAATCGAACTCCATCCCGTCGATTTCGCCTTGCGCGAAAGCCTGGAAGGAATACTGAGGACCCCGCAAGTAAACGCCCGCCAAAAGGGCCTCGAATTGTTGTGGCGCGTCGCGGCGGATGTTCCGGACCACTTGGTGGGGGATTCTGGACGCCTGGGGCAGGTGCTGCTGAACCTGGTTGGGAACGCTCTGAAGTTCACCGAACGCGGCGGAATTTCCGTGGATGTGGAACGTCACAGCCAAACCCCCAACGGTCGAACGGTAATTCAATTCCAGGTGAAAGACACCGGCATCGGAATTCCCCAGGAAAAACACGCGCTGATTTTTGAAGCATTCACCCAGGCCGACGGCAGCACCACCCGAAAATACGGCGGCACCGGCCTGGGCCTGGCTATCTCCACAAAACTGGTCACGCTCATGGGCGGAAGGATTTGGGTGGAAAGCGAACTCGGGCGCGGGACTACGTTTCGATTTACGGCCGTGTTCGATTCCTCCCGGCCAGGTGCGATAGATTCCTCGCAAAACCACAGACAAGAGGCCTGCAAATGACAGCGCTTGAAGTAAAGCAGAAGAAAATATTGGTGGCGGAAGATGATCCGGTTTCCCGGCGGGTCCTGGAAGCCTTTCTGCTGAAATGGGGATATCAGGTCACCACTGCTTGCAACGGTGAGGAGGCCCTGCATATCCTTGAGAGCGAAGATGCTCCGCGACTGGCCGTACTAGACTGGATGATGCCGGGAATGGAAGGCGTGCAGGTCTGCGCCAAAATTCGCAGCACTCCCGGCTCGCGGCCCTACGTTTACATCCTTCTCTTGACCGCACGCACGCAAAAGGAAGACCTGCTGGCAGGGATGGAAGCGGGCATCGACGATTACTTGACCAAGCCGTTCGATGCCCAGGAACTTCGCGCCCGGCTGCATGTCGGCCAGCGCATAGTCAACCTGCAGGACCAGCTCATCGGCGCTCGCGAAGAGCTTCGCTACCGCGCCACCCACGATGCTCTCACCGGAATCTACAATCGAGGGGAGATTATTGAAGCGCTCGATCGTGAGCGGGCCCGCCAGGCGCGTGACGGCGGCTCCTTCGGCATCATCATTGCCGATCTCGATCACTTCAAGCGCGTCAATGATACCTATGGCCACGCGGCGGGCGACGCCGTCCTCCGCGAAACCACCGTCCGCATGAAGGGATGCGTTCGCTCCTATGATTTCGTCGGCCGCTACGGCGGAGAGGAGTTTCTCCTGGTGGTGCCTTCCTCCGATGCGGCGGGGACGCTTGCGCTTGCCGAAAGAATTCGCCAGTCCATGCAGTCGTCTCCGGTAACCACTGATGCCGGCGAAATCAATGTCACAATCAGTTTGGGCGTGGCCGCCAGCACCCATGCCTGCCCATTCGACACCCAGGAGTTGCTCTTGCGCGCCGATCAAGCTCTCTACCGCGCCAAAGAAAATGGCCGCAATCGCGTGCAGCTTACCGCGGCCCAGGATACCGCTGCTTCCGCCCAACCTCTCTCGCGAGACGACCCGGTAAAATCCCGAACTCATTGATGGCTTGGCCGTCCTGGAGTCAATCTTTCAGTCCACTGCGAATGACGTACTCCAGGCCGCATGACTTCCTGAACCGCGCATCTTCGGGAAACCGCGAAGCCCATTAGGAGCGCCGAACCAAGCTCCATACGCTAGCGTATGGTGAGCCTCTATTTCCATACGGGCATCTTTTTCTTCTTTCTTTTCACTCTCGCAATGCATTTGGTGTAGATTATTCTTTC
Organism: uncultured Acidobacteriota bacterium; assembly: GCA_963708285.1. Lineage (GTDB taxonomy): Bacteria > Acidobacteriota > Terriglobia > Acidiferrales > UBA7541 > Palsa-295. Next base: position 1,374,595 of record CAVPSF010000001.1, on the reverse strand, counting down.
GTACTCCGCACGCTTGGTCCCATTTGCGACGGGTGGAAAGGGTATGTCCATGACTTCGACGAAACCTGATTCGATCGCCAATCCCGAGAGCCCTCTCGAAACGCGCCGCAACACCCTGACCATCACCGACAATCGCAATGGCAAGCAATATGAAATCCCCATAAAAAATGACACCATCCGCGCCATTGATCTGCGTCCCTTGAAAGTCCAAGCATCCGATTTCGGCATGATGAGCTACGACCCGGCTTTCACCAACACCGCTTCCTGCTCCAGCAAAATTACCTTCATCGACGGGGACAAGGGGATTTTGCGCTATCGCGGTTACGCCATCGAGGAGCTTGCGGAAAAGAGCAGTTATGTGGAAACCGCCTACCTGATCCTGCATGGCGAGCTGCCGACCAAGCAACAATTGGCCGACTGGTCTTATCACATCACGCATCACACCTTCATTCACGAAAGCATCAAAAAATTTCTCGACGGCTTTCATTACGACGCCCACCCCATGGGCATGCTGATCTCCACGGTGGCCGCGCTTTCCACTTTCTATCCCGACGCCAAGGATATTTTCGATCCGGATTCACGGCGCAAACAGACCTACCGCTTGATCGGGAAGATGCCCACGCTCGCCGCCTTCGCCTACCGTCACAGCCTGGGTATGCCGTTCGTCTATCCCGATAACGAACTCAGCTACTGCGGGAATTTCCTGAACATGCTGTTCCGCACCACGGAGCTGAAATATCGCGCCAATCCCACTCTCGAGCGCGCCTTGGACATTCTCTTCATCCTGCATGCCGACCACGAACAGAACTGTTCCTCGACGGCCATGCGCGGCGTGGGAAGTTCGCATGTGGATCCTTATTCCGCAACGGCCGCGGCCACCGCCGCTCTCTATGGACCGCTCCATGGCGGCGCAAACGAAGCCGTTCTGCGCATGCTGGTGGAAATCGGATCGGTCAAGGAAGTTCCAAATTACGTCAAGAAGGTCAAGGCCGGCGAAAAGCTGCTGATGGGCTTTGGCCACCGCGTTTACAAGAATTACGATCCGCGCGCGCGCATCGTCAAACACATCGCTTATGAAGTCTTCGACGTCATGGGGAAAAACCCGCTGATCGAAATCGCTCTGGAATGCGAACGCATCGCGCTCGAAGACGATTACTTCGTCAGCCGCCGCCTGTATCCCAACGTGGATTTTTATACCGGGCTCATCTACCAGTCGATGGGTTTCCCGAGCACCATGTTTCCCGTGCTGTTCGCCATTCCGCGCACGTCCGGCTGGATCGCGCAATGGGTGGAAATGCTGCTTGATCCCGAGCAGAAAATTTCGCGCCCGCGCCAGGTTTACCTGGGCTACGACCTCCGCAATTACACGCCGGTCGAACAGCGCGGCTAGAAGGCGTCGAATGGGGGCGGCATTCCCGCCAAAAACCGCGCCTGCCGTTTTTCGCGCCACAAAAGAATGGGTCGAATCGCCAGGCCGCCGGTGCGCACTTTTCCCGTGGGCTGTTTTCTTGCAAGTTTTCGATGCGCCTCCTGAAACCGGCTCGGCCCGTGGAGCTGCGGTTCGCCCCGGCGGGGGCTGGGGTGCGCAGCGAAATAGATTGCATCCCGCGCGATTCTCTGGCAAAACAATCTGACGTTTCGGTCAGGGTTGCCACTCATGGACATATCCACACGTCAAAACGGCACGAGCACGGTTGTAGATGTGATCGGCGATATCACTCTGTACAATTCGCCGGAGGTCCGCCGGGTGGTGCTTTCGCTGTTCCAGGTAAAGAGCGCGTCCGCGGGTGATCGTGAACCTGACGCGCGTCAATTATATTGACAGCGCCGGGGTAGCTTCCCTGGTCGAGGGACTCAAAGTCGCGCGCGACCGCAAGAGTTCGTTCGCGCTATATGGCTTGAGCCGCACGGCCCGCGAAGTTCTGGAGCTCACGCGCCTCATTAAAGTCTTCGAAGTGTACGAAAGCGAAGAAGATGCGTTGCGGGGAGGCAGCACCAACGCGGCTCCCTCGCGCTGATTTTCCCGGGGGCGTAGCGGCGGCGCATCTGATTCCTTAGTTCTGCTGGGGCGCATTCTCGCATGCCATTCAGTTCCACTATCGGCGCAGCCACCATCAACGGATTGGCTTACGTCGGTGGTCTGGCCCGCCTGGCCGGCGAATCCGCCGAAGCTATTTTTGTGCAGCCGTTTCGCGGAAAAAAATTCCACGCCGAGCGCGCTGTGCATCAAGCCATGGCCGTCGGCGTCGAAGCTCTCCCCATCATTTCCCTGATTTCCTTTTTCGTGGGCACCATCCTGGCGCTGCAAGGAGCCTACGAACTCCGCCGCCTGGGCGCCATGCAATTGGTGGCCAGCGCCGTGGCCATCACCATGTCCCGCGAATTGGGACCGCTGATGACCGCCATTGTGGTGATCGGCCGCTCCGGTTCGGCCTTTGCCGCGGAAATCGGCACCATGAAAGTGAACGAAGAAATTGACGCGCTGGAGACCATGGCGCTGGAACCCGTGCGTTTTCTGGTCGCTCCTAAATTCCTGGCCATGATCTTGATGATGCCTTGCCTCACCACCTGGGCCGATTTCATGGGCGTGGTAGGAGGTGGACTATTCGGCGTTTCCAGCGCCGGATTCACCTGGAGTTCTTATTTCCACGCCACGCTCGACGCTTTGGTTCTGCGCGACATCTGGACTGGGCTGCTGAAGAGCGTCATGTTCGGGCTGGTGATCACCGCGGTGGGCTGCCTGGAAGGATTTTCCACCGGATTGGGATCGGAAGAGGTGGGGCGCTCGACCACCTCGGCGGTGGTGAAATCGATTTTCCTGGTGATTGTGGTGGACCTGATTTTCACGTCCATTTTTTATTTCACCGCGCCGCGTTAGAATTTCAAGAGCGCCGCGGTTTTCGAGCCGGCGCGTTTGCGCATTGAGGAAATTGAATTTCGATGACATCAAGTTTCACGCCCGCCTCTCCGTCCACCGGAAAGCTTCCGGCGGCGGCGATCTCCGTGCGCAATCTGCGTGTCAATTACGGCCAGCGGGAAATCCTTCACGGCATCAGTTTCGAGGTCCAGGCCGGCGAGACGATGGTCATCTTGGGCGGCTCCGGCTCGGGAAAAAGCACGCTGCTGCGCACGCTGGTGGGACTGGAGCGCCCGATGTCCGGCGAAATCTGGATGCAAGGCAAAAATTTCGCGGCCATGTCCGAAGACGACCGCGACAACCTTCGCAAACAGATGGGCATGTCATTCCAGGGAGGTGCGCTCTTCGGTTCGCTCTCGGTGGGTGAAAACGTGGCCCTGCCTCTTCGCGAGCACACTTCTCTTGACGATTCGACCATCGAAATCATGGTGCGCCTGAAACTCGATCAGGTGGGGCTTTCCGGTTTTGAAAATTACATGCCCGCGCAGCTCAGCGGCGGCATGAAAAAACGAGCGGCCATCGCCCGGGCCATGGCCATGGATCCGGAAATTCTCTTTTTCGACGAGCCGTCCGCCGGCCTCGATCCCATCATCGCCGCCGGCATCGACGAACTCATCTTGAAATTGAAGAAGGCGTTTCATATGACCAGCGTGGTGGTGACGCATGAGCTGGCCAGCGCCTTCCTGATTGCCGACCGCATGATTCTGCTGGATAAGGGTGTGATCGTGGCGGATGACACTCCGGAGGGAATGCGCGCAAGCGATCAGCCGCGGGTGCGCCAGTTTCTCGATCGCGTGCCGGAACCTGAGCTCGCAACGGAAATGGATTATTTGCAGATGCTCACCGGAGAAACGCCTCCGCAGCGGCACTGATATCGGACCAGATGTTCGGCTCGTGATATACTCCGCTGCACTTTAGGGCGAGAAGCCTGCCCTTACCTTCCGGCAGGCACAACCGGGGAAGCACATGGAACCGAAACGTGAACAAGCCCTCGTCGGCTTGTTCGTTCTGATCGCCGCCGGGATTCTGATCCTCACAGTATTCCTGCTGTCCGGGACTTTCAATCGCGGCGATATCCCCTACCGCGCGTATTTCAAGAACGCCGGAGGCTTGGGCCCTGGAACGGAAGTGCGCTACGCCAGCGGTCCTCCCGTGGGCCGCGTGGTGGAAGTGGAGCCCGATCCTCAGGATCCCACGCGCATGCTGATCCAGTTTTCCGTGCATCCCGGCGTGCCGGTGAAGACCGATAGTAGCGTGACCATCACCAGCACCAGCGCCCTCGGCGATAATTTCCTGGGCATCATTCCGGGGACCGCCCACGCTGCGCGCGCTCCGCGCGATTCCGTATTGAAATCCGTCGAGTACACCAGCATCGCGGACGTCACCGCAATGATCGCTTCGCTCGGACCTTCCGCTAATACACTGCTGGTCACATTGAATGCGCGCGCCGTTTCCCTGCAGGAAACCATCGATCGCATCAATAGCCTGCTGAGCGACGAAAATCGCCGCCATATTTCCTCGACCCTGGCCACTCTCGATGGCACCTTGTCCGAAGACCGCCCGCTGATTCATTCCACGCTTTCGAACGTGAATGCCTCCAGCGAAAAACTCGGCGCGCTCATCGAAAGTTTCAAGAAGACTTCCGCGGAGGCGGACCAGGCGCTCTCCCATATCGACGCCACGCTCACCGAAAACCGCCCGGACATTCGTCAGGCGATTATCCATCTCCGCAGTTCGCTGGCTTCGGCGGATTCGATTCTTTCTCAGCTCGATACCACCACCACCGCGAATACCGAAAACCTGGATGAAATCATCGACAATCTCCGGCACATTACCGAAAATTTGAATTCGTTTACCGAAACCATCAAGACTCGCCCCTATACTTTGATTCGCGCCTCCGGCGTCAAGCCGCATGAACCCGGAGAAGCGCCTCCTAAATAGGCGCGCAAGGAGCATCGAGTGTCGAAGAGCCAAATTGCACCGGCCATCCTCCTAGTTCTCCTCGCGGGCTTTTGCGCCGGATGTGGCGCCACCCGCCCGGTGAAATTTTATGTCCTGGACGCCGCTCCCGCTCCGGTCACTGCGTCCGCCGCGCAATATCCCGTCACTCTGCTGGTGGGACATCTTTCCGCCTCGCATCTCTACCGCGACGACCGCCTGGTCTATGGCGCGGGTCCCGTCGAACTGGGCACCTACGAATACCATCGCTGGGCGGAAATCCCAACCGACATGATCCAGGACATGCTCCTGAGTTCGCTGCGCGCCTCCGGAGCTTACCGCTCGGTCGAGCGCATCAGCAGCAACGTCCGCGGAGACTACATTGTGCGCGGGCACCTTTATAGTTTGTACGAAGTGGATAAGCCCGCTCTGGTGGGACGCTTCTCGCTCGAATTGGAGCTGTTTGACCCGGCGACGCATGCAACCGTCTGGAGCGATTCTTACTCCCATGACGAGCCGGTGCAGGGCAAGAGTGTCGCCGAAGTGGTGGAGGCTCTGGATCATAATGTGCAAACCGGCATCCAGCAACTCACCTCGAATTTGAATCAATATTTCGCGAGCCACCCCCGCCAGCCATAATCCGGGGGAATCGCTGAGGATTATCTTTCAGGCCATACGCCACGCACCTTCTGTTGACTTTTATCCGCAATCCTCCACAATAAACAATTGTTCCCTGACGGGTGCGGTTTTCTTAGGTTTTCCCCCTTCTCTATCGGCTCCGAAATAAGTTTTGCAGCCAGAAGCTCTCTCCTTCTGCTTGGGATCAATCCATCCGGCCAAGTGGTGCGCGTAAGGCGCGGCTTTCGCGCCTGGGAGGGCGCAATGGAATATCTCAGACAACTCTTCAGTTCCGGTCCGTACCACCCCCACGGCATGTGTTACCTCTGGAACCCCGGGCTTATCTGGCTGCATGTCATCTCCGACTTGTTCATTACCCTCGCGTATTTTTCGATTCCCTTCACGCTTCTCTATTTCATTCGCAAACGCAAGGATTTGCCGTTCAGTTGGATGTTCGCGTGTTTCGGCGTTTTTATTGTGGCTTGTGGAGCGACGCATGCCCTGGACATTTGGAATGTTTGGCATGCGGATTATTGGTTTGCGGGTTTGATCAAGGCCATCACCGCCGCCGCTTCCGTGCCTACCGCCATCCTACTGGTGCAGCTCGTTCCCGATGCCTTGCAGATTCCCAATGCGTCGCAATTGACCGAGAGTCGTGCGCTTCTGGAAAAGGAAATCATCGAACGACGCGAACTGGAATTGGATCTGCGTTTGCGGGAAGCCACCTACCGCGATCTCGCGGAGCTCCTGGAGCTGACTCACGACGCCATCTTTGTTCGCGATATGAAAAACGAACTCATCTACTGGAATCGCGGCGCCGAACTTTTGTACGGCTGGAGCAGTGAGGAGGCTTGCGGGAATATCACGCATGAGCTTTTGAAAACTGTTTTTCCCATGCCTTTGGAAAAAATCAATGCGGAAGTGATGGAAAAGGGCGGCTGGGAGGGCGAACTGATTCATACGCGCCGTGATGGATCAAAGGTGGTGGTATCCAGCCGCTGGGCGCTGCGAAAGAATTCGGCCACAAATTCATCGGACATCCTCGAAAGCAATCGCAATATCACCCGCCGCAAGCAGGAGGAAGCCAAGTTTCGCAACCTGCTGGAATCCGCTCCCGACGCCATCGTGATCGTGAACGCCCAGGGTCGCATTCAGATCGTTAACGCGCAGACCGAGAAGTTATTCGGCTACACCCGCGGCGAACTCATCGGCCAGCCCATTGAAATTCTTGTGCCGCGCCGCTTTCATGACCGGCATTTGCGCGACCGCGAGCATTACAGCCATTCTCCGGCGTCCCGCCCCATGGGTGCGGGATTGGAATTGTCCGGACTGCGCAAGGATGGCTCGGAATTCCCCGTGGAAATCAGTTTGAGCCCCCTCGAAACCGAAGAAGGCACGCTGATTTCCGGCGCCATCCGCGACGTCACGGAGCGCAAGAAAATCGAAATTCAAATCCGCGCGTTGAACCAGGAATTGCAAAGCAATCTCGCGAAGCTTTCCTCCGTCAATAAGGAGCTCGAAGCGTTCAGCTATTCCGTCTCCCATGATTTGCGCGCCCCCTTGCGCCACATCGACGGATTTACGCGCATCCTCCAGGAGGAGCACGCCGCTCAACTCCCCCCCGAGGCTCACCGTTTTCTCGAGCGCATTCTGCAGGCCGCCAATCACATGGGCCATCTCGTTGATGATCTCTTGAATCTTTCGCGCATCGGCCGCAAGGAAATTGATCGCAAGACGGTCTCGATGTCTTCGCTTGTGGCCGGCGTCATTGCCGACCTCAAACCCGATGCCACGCAGAATTCGATCGAATGGAAAATCGAGGAACTTCCGGAGGCGGAATGCGATGACGGCCTCATGAAGCTGGTTTTTACCAACCTGATTTCCAACGCCATGAAGTTCTCGCGTCGCCAGCGCCCGCCTCGCATCCATATCGGCCGACGCACCGAAGATGGCGCAACGGAATTCTTTGTCCGCGATAACGGAGTGGGCTTCGACCCCCAATATGCCGATAAGCTATTTGGCGTTTTCCAGCGCCTTCACAGTCAGGAAGAATTCGAGGGCACGGGAGTGGGGCTGGCCACTGTCCAGCGCATCATCCACCGGCACGGAGGCGAAATCCGGGCGGAATCGAAGCCCGGTGGCGGCGCGACATTTTATTTTCGGCTCGAAGCGGCCGCGCCTGCGACGGTTGCCGAAGCGCGCATCCATCCCGAGGAGGTTTCATTTGATGGAAAATGAACCGGTTGAAATCCTGTTGGTGGAAGACAATTCCGCCGACGCCGAGCTGGCGCTTCACGCGTTGCAAAAAAGCAAAATGGCAAATCATATCCAGGTCCTACAGGATGGCGCGGAGGCTTTGGAATTCCTGTTTTGCCGGGGGCCTTTTGCGAAACGGAGTTTTGTAACTCCCCCGCGCCTGGTTTTGCTGGACCTCAAGTTGCCGAAAGTGGATGGGTTGCAAGTCTTGCGGGAGGTTAAATCCGACGCGCGCACCCGGGCGATTCCCATCATCATCCTCACATCGTCCAAGGAGGATCGCGACCTGGTGAACAGCTATGCGCTCGGCGTAAACAGCTACATTCAGAAACCCGTCAATTTCAAGGAATTTCAAGAAGTGGTTCGCCAGCTCGGAATGTACTGGCTGCTGGTCAATTGCAAGCCGCCGGCCGCCGCCTATTCCGGATAGGAGTTTCCACTGTGTCGCGCCTAATGAACAACCCGGTGTCCACCGCCGCGAAGCTGCTGCGCCTTTTGATTGTGGACGACGATCCAAACGATCTGGAATTGTGCCTCCGCGCCCTGCGAAAATCGGGAATCGAATTTGAAGCCCAGACGGCCCTGACTCGCGAGGAATTCGTCAGACTGCTTCACGAGGTTCCCGTGGATATCGTCCTATCCGATTTCCGAATGAAGGGATGGACGGGCATTGACGCCTTTCATCACGTCCGCGAAATTTCTCCGGACACTCCTCTGATTCTTCTCACCGGAACACTCGGCGATGAAAAAGCCGTGGAATGCATCAAGCTGGGCATCACCGACTATGTCCTCAAGGAACAGATCGCGCGCCTGCCCATTTCCATCCGCCGCGCCGAGGATGAGAAGGTCCTGCGCGACGCGGAAATGCACGCCCTCAATGCTCTGCGGGAAAGCGAAGAGCGCTACCGCACCCTGGTGGAGAGCGCGCCGGAAGCCATCGTGGCATTCGACCCGGAAAAGCGCCGGTTCATGGATTGCAACGAAAGCGCGCTGCGCTTGTTTCGCATGACGCGCGAAAAGCTCCTCGCCTGCGGATTTTCTGACATCAGCGCCGAGGTGCAGCCCGACGGGATGGACCATGCCTCGCGCGAGCGGGAAGACATCCAAGGCGCGCTGCAACAGACCTTCCCATCGCGCGAGTGGACTCTGCGAAACTCCGAGGGAGTGGAATTTCCGGCGGAGGTTTATTTTTCGGCTTTGCCATCACCGGGAAAACGATTAGTTCGCGTCAGCATTCTGGACATCACCGAACGCAAACGCGCCGAATCCGCGCTGCGCGAAAGCGAAGCGCGCTATCGCGGCCTGATCGACAACGCCACCTACGGAATTTATTGGATCACCCTGGCCGGTGAATTCATCAACGCCAATCCCGCATTCGCGCGCATGCTGGGATACGATTCGCAGCGGGAGCTTCTGGCCCTGGGCACTTCCGAATCGCTTTTCCGCGATCCGCTCATTCGCAAACAAGTTCTGGAGCAATACGCCCGCGACGGAAATGTTGACTCCCAGGTGGAATGGAAATGCAAGGACGGCAGCGTCATCACCGTGCGTTTGAAGGGCCACCGCATCCGCAATCCCAAAGCATCCGATTACATGGAAGTATTCGTCGAGGATATCACCGAGCGTCTCACGCTCGAAAAGCAATTGGTGCAGGCCCAGAAATTCGAAGCCATCGGTCAGCTCGCCGGCGGCATCGCCCATGATTTTAACAACATGATCGGCGCCATCATGGGATGGACGGAAATGGGGATCGAGGAAACTCCCGCGGATTCGCGATTGCACCGGCATTTCGAAAAAATTTTGCAGCAAAGCAATCGCGCCGCCGCATTGACCCGCCAGTTGCTGGCTTTTGCCCGCCGCCAGATTCTCGAACCCCGCAACATGGACCTCAACCAGACGGTAAAGGAAACTTTGAGCCTTCTGGAAAAAGTGCTCGGCAGCCACATCGAGATCAAGACTCACCTGGACGAGCAGCTTTCCACCGTCCGCGCCGACCCCACACAAGTGGACCAGGTGCTCATGAATCTTTGCATCAATGCTCGTGACGCCATGCCTCAGGGCGGCTCGCTGATTATCGAGACTCAAAATGTGGATTTCGATGAAGAGTATTGCTTCTCGCAGCCCTACGCCCGCCCCGGCCATTTCGTCATGCTTGCGGTCAGCGATACCGGCACGGGCATGGATGCCGCCACGATTGACCGCATCTTCGAGCCCTTCTTCACCACTAAAGAGCTCGGCAAGGGAACCGGCCTGGGGCTTGCCACCGTGTACGGAATCGTCCGCCAGCATGGCGGGTTCGTCCACGTCTACAGCGAAATAAACGTTGGCAGCACGTTCCGCATTTACCTCCCTGTAAGCCGGGAAGCGGCCGACTCCCTCGGTCCCGTGGCGGATGCGGGCTCGATTCGGGGCGGGTCGGAAACCATCCTGGTGGCGGAAGACCATGAGGGCCTGGGGGAATTGGCACGCGAGACGCTCGAAGGCTTGGGATATCAAGTGGTTATGGCCCGCGACGGCGAGCAGGCCGTCAACGAATTCCTGGCCCACAAGAACTCGATTGATCTCCTATTGTTCGACGTGGTTCTCCCCAAACTGGGCGGCCCGGAGGCGCATACCCGCATTTCCGCCATTTCGCCCGATATTCCCGTGCTGTTCGTCACCGGCTATAGCTCAGATGTCGCCCTGCGCAACCGCGTGCAGCAGGAGGGCTTGCCAGTGCTGCAAAAGCCCTATTCCCCGCGGGACCTTGCCCGCCGCGTCCGCGAAACCCTCGACAAACGCACTCAATCATGACCCGCAAATTAACTTTGCTTAACCTGCTCGATTGTTTGTTGACCTGCGTCCTGGCATGTGATATTTGGGAGTCTACTCGTGAGGTACCGGCCGTCCGGCCGGGTTGCTGGAGCCACAGCGCAGCCTGAAAAGGCCCGACCCGTGCGTTTCAGTGACAACCCCACCCACCCCGGGAGGTGGACGCCGCCAGGCCTTCACCTCCTTATATTTTTCCCCCCGGCATCGTTGTTGAATCCATAGCCCCAAACACCTAAGTTTCGGTTTTTCCACGCCTTCAATAACCAAGCGGCGTTATAATGCGCCCGCTTGGCGGGCGGACGCGGCTTCTTTGCCGGAAGCGCGTGGATCGGCAGTCGGACTCGAAGGGAGGAGCAGAATGGGTTTGCAAATATCATCGCGCAAATCCGGAAACGTCACCATCCTCGATTTGCAGGGCCGCCTGACCATCGGCGCCAGCAACGACGCGCTGACCAGCGAACTTCGCAAGCTCGCGGAATCGAAGCCTTGCGACGTGCTGGTGAACCTGGCGGGAGTCGCGCAGGTGGATAGCTCCGGCATCAGCACGCTAGTGCGCAATTTTGTTTCGCTCGAACGCCAGGGCGGCGGTTTGCGTTTGTTGAGTCCTTCGGCGCGCGTCCGCGAAGTCCTTGAGCTTACGCGCCTCATTCAATCCATTCCCACTTACACCGACGAGCGTACGGCGGTGAAAAGCTTCCGCGGAGGAATCGGCCGCGCGTAGTTCTGGCGCGCCGCGAAAATCATGGTGCACAACAAGCGGATTGCCGAAACTTGCCGGGCGCAATTTCCGCGCCGCTGCGCGCTGGCCGCGTTTACTTCGCTCGTTGGTTTGTTTGCGCTTCTTTTGCTCGCTGCGCCGCCGGCTCGCGCGCAAGTTTCGCCCATCCAGGAACTTGCGTCGCGCCTGGCAGCTTCCATCTCAGCCGCCCACCAAAAATCCGTGATTGTTTTCGATTTCGTGGGGCCTGGCGACAAATTCACCGCGCTGGGAACGGACCTCGCGGACCAATTCAGCGCCGCGCTCGCGCAATCCGCGACTACATTCACGGTGGCGGATCGCAAGGAAATCCTCGATACGCTGCAAAAGAAACATTATGAATTGCAGGCGCTCCTGCGAATGGACCTGGCCCTCCCCCTCGCGCATTATCTGGATGTGCAATCCGTTGTGTTCGGGCAGATATCGACGTGCAGCAACATCATCTGATTGTTTCGGTGCAAGCGCGCCAGCCCGATGACGGGCGTCCCATCGAAGGCCTTGCGCGTTTCCATGCCGCTTACCGCAGAGATGAAAAAATTATCCGCGGAAGAAACAGAAGCAGAAAATCCGCTGAGAAATTACCCGCAGAGCGGCAAGGACGGTTATACCTACGCCTCCTGCCTTCACTGCCCGAACCCGCAATATCCACCAGGAGCGGGTACACCAGCAGATTGTAAGGAACGGTGAGTTTGCAAGTGGTGATCGGTGCGGATGGCCGTGCAAGCAATATTCTCGTTTTAAAGTGGCTTCCTGACGGGCTTACCGAAGCGGCGATTGCCGCCGTGCAAACCTGGCGATTCAAGCCCGCCACTGGACCGGACGGCAAACCGGCAGCCGTGGTCATGCCCATCGAAGTGACATTTCGCATTCGTTAATCGGAAAACTTCAGGAATTCTTTTTGAGTTCCGCGAGGACCAGCTTGGCCACTTCCTTGAGCGTGTCGAAGACTCCCTGGCCGGTCACGGCCACGGCTTCGAGCGTGGGTTCGCCCTTCACCTGCAGCTGTTTCTGCAAATCTTCCACCGAAAGTATGTTGGGCAAATCGCGTTTGTTCAATTGCAGGACGTAGGGAATATTCGAAAAATCGAGATTGTGATCCTTCAGATGTTCGCGCAGGTTGTCGAGCGTTTCGAGGTTGGCGTCCAGGCGCTCTTCCTGGGAGTCGGCAACGAACACCACGCCATCGGCGCCTTTCAAGATCAGGCGGCGGCTGGCTTCGTAAAAAACCTGTCCGGGCACGGTGTAAAGGTGAAAGCGGGTGCGAAATCCGCGCACGGTTCCGAGGTCCAGCGGGAGAAAATCGAAGAACAGCGTGCGATCGGTTTCCGTGGCCAGCGAAACCATTTTTCCTTTTTGATTCGCGCCGGTGTGCTCGTAAATCCATTGCAGATTCGCGGTCTTCCCGCCGAGACCGGGACCGTAGTACACAAGCTTGCAGTTAATTTCGCGCGCGGGAAAATTAATAAAGGGCACAATTTCCTCAGAGTAGGTCGCTCGTCACTTATAGCATAGGGCCGCGCCACAGGCCAACGCGCCCTCTACCCTCATGCTTCGCAACTGACAATGCTCGCCTTTTCAACCGTTTCCCGCCGCGTCATTCCTCTCCGGGTGCTGGCCGCCCGCGCCTGCCGGCTTGCCCCCGGGCGGATTGACTCCGCCTAGGGGCAGGATTGTGCGCCCCATGACCCCGGCGTAATGAACGCGGCACGCCGCCCGCGAACCTTCGCTTGCGATGCTCCGGCAATGCGTCTAGCCTGAAACTTCAGCCCTCACCGGAGGATCGCATGAAAGGTAGCAAATGGATGGGCCTCGCCGTCGCCGCGGTTTTTCTGGCATTCAGCATGGCCACGGGCGGCATTGCGCTGGCGCAAGGCGAGGGACACGGCCACGGGCACGAGAAACATGGGGATGACAACGGCCAGGGCGAACATTATAGAGACTACGATCACGACGCCGTCCGCGGCTGGTACAACGGCCATCATGACCACCTCCCGCCGGGCCTGGCAAAGAGAGATCAATTGCCGCCCGGACTCGAAAGACAGTTGGTCGAGCGCGGCACCCTGCCTCCCGGATTGCGCAAAAGAATTGAACCCTGCCCGCCAAGCCTGGTCGCGGTTCTGCCTCCTCCGCCTCCCGATTACGAGCATGTGATTATCGGCGGGCATATTGTCCTGCTCAATCGCAGAACCTATTACGTCGCAAGCGTCTTCCACTTCGAGTTGAACTAAGGCTTTCGGGCGGCTCCGTGCCCCTTCACGGATTGTGGCAGGGTGCTCGAACGCTGTCTCGAATCCAGTCTGCTGCTTGTGGACTGCGCGAAAACGGCGTAGCGTTCAACTTATAATCAATGGCGGCGGCTGATTGCTCCTATGCCGCGGCCATTCCTGCACCGCAGGAGACTCTCATGCAGCCAATGAAAGCGATCCTGGGAAGTGTGCTATTTTTCGCGATGGCCAGTTTCGTGTACGTCGTTGTATTGACGCGCGCGGCCTGGCAGCAACACGCGGCGCTGGGGTTGAGTGCTATTCTGGCCCGCACGCTTTTGAACCCGTACTATTGGATTGCCTTCGCCATCACGCTGTGGATCGGTTGGCGGCTTGCCGCTCGGCTTGCGCACTGAGTTAGGTTATTGCAAATCCCGTCCATCCGCGCTGCAACGCGCCGGCCTCTCCGCTCTGATGATCCAATCGCCAGTCGGTCAACTCCCCGATGGCCTCCTCCATCATCGCAATCTGCTGGTAGCGCGTGTGAAAATCACATCCTATAATCATCATCGCTCGGCTCCTTTCTTCCGAGCCTTGGTCGTCCTACAGCTACCAAGTCTACTCGGAGCTAGGAGCCGACAACGTCATCTAATCAGCCCTTGGTCGTCCTACAGCTACCAAGTCTACTCGGGCCTAGGAGCCGACAACGTCATCTAATCAGCCCGTGGGAGAGTTTCCCGGACCAACTCAACGATTCGGCTCTTGAAGCGGCGAGAAGTTCAGGTTTCCAACGTGACCATCCGAGCTAATTTCAAGTCGCGCCCGCAAGGGAGCGCCGCCGCACAATCCACCCGAGCCGGAAGACGATAGAACGATCCATTCCAAGAGATAGCCTCTCTCGTGAGGGACAGCTTTCGGTTGGAACGAGAGCCCCGCGTACGATGGCTCCGCATGCTTCCACCAGGCAGTAAATGCCCTTTCGCCGGTATCGAACGACTTCGCGCCGCTTTGACATTGCCGCTCTGCCGCTTGCTTAAGTTCCACGAGTCTTAAGATTGGAGTTAAGCTTTCGTAATTCTCCGGGTTCACCATTCGGTAGAAGTCTGCGAGGGCTTCGGCTTGATCTGGGCTGGCTACATGTACTTTCAGCGCCGTCATCAACCTTTGAAACTCGGCCAAAGACTCGGCGAGGCCGAAGCCATGTATGCGAAAGATACTTCCATCTACTGAACCAACTGCGACGATATACATAAAATCGGCATCCGTCGCGACATGGTTAACGATCGCGTTTTCTTTAATCTCGACGCCTGTCGGGCTAACTCTATAGATAAACTCTGTACCGGTTCGCCAGCCAATGGTGGCAGTCGCGAGGGACTGCTCTAGCTCCTCGTCCCTATGGATTCCCAGAAATTGATCGGCTTTGAAATTTACTTTGGAATGCAATTCTGAGCGGACGATATCGCGAGCCTGCTCGCGTGCAGCTTGCTCAGTCACCTGTGCATTGGCCCGTACTGCAAGCGTTGATAGCACTGCGATCCCGAAGATCGTCGAGAACAGTTTTCGCGCACTCATTGCGACTGCTCCTGCTCCTTCTTCCGATCTTTTTCAAGCTGCTTCACTGCCTGTTTGATTCCTTTGGTGTAGGGCGGGTGGCCCACCCTTCGGCATCGCAAGCATCGCGATATCGCTTCTGTGGGTGCCGCATCTTTCCCGGATTTTCGGAAAGGTGCGGAAGTTGAATCTGCTCCCGCATTGCTCTTCGCGATTCTTCATTTCGACTTTGGGATCGGCGCACGCGATTGGTTCTCGCACCGCGCGAGTGAGTTCACCCGCGCACCCTCCGATGAATATACAACTGCAGAAGAAAAACAAATGCAACTCCCGCCGCAACCGGCCCGCGCTGGCCTCCCGACCCTGCGGCTACATGCGCGAAGGCAAATCAATTTCGAAGGAAACTTCCACGGTGATACTATCCCACTCAAGCGTGCGCCGGTAGCCGATTTAATAATTATGCATTTCGCCTATGGCAGGAGCGCCGGTCAGGCACGGGCCTGGCTTGCCATACCCAATTTGCGACGCCTGTTTCGCGGGACGAGTGGCTCGCGATGCCCGCCTCTCGTTTCATGGCTCGCAATGCGGCACGGGCTGGCAATGCCCGGCGCAATTCAGTTCGGCTCGCTGCGCGCACATTCAAACGGCGAGTGAAGGATTTCCGGAATCCAGTTGCAACTCAATCGCGCGCTGGTGATTTTTCTCCGGCGGATGCTGCTGCCGGTGGGAGTGTTCGCGGGATTTTGCCTGGTTTGCGCGCTGGTGTACGTCCGGCTCGAACATCTGAGCTGGACCGACGCCTTTTTCTGGATCATTCACCCGCACGCGATCGACTATCACACCACCCGCGCGGCCACAAAATATTTCGCGATTTTCGTTTTCTTCGGAGTTTTTTCCTTTCAGATCTGGATCGCCGAGCGCGTCCTGGGGACGGTCTTCCGGCGGCAAGGAATGGAGGCGTGGAAATCCATGCTCAACGACGTGGCCATCGAAAGCTTGAAGAATCACTTCATCATTTGCGGGTACGGGCAGGTGGGGCGCACCGCCGTCGATCAACTCACCCGCAGCAAGATTCCCTTCGTGCTGATTGAAACCAACGAGGGGCTGTACCGCGAACTTCTGAAGGACGGCATGAACGTGATCCACGGCGACGCCAAGCGCCACGACGTGCTGGAGTCGGCCGGCATCCGCCGCGCCTGCGGCATTTGCGTGCTGATCGACAACGACGCGGACAACCTGTACATCACCGTCACGGCGCGCTCGCTCAATTCTAAAGTGCGCATCATCACGCGCGCCGGACAGCAGCGCTATGCCAACGCCATCCGCAACTCCGGCGCCGATGAAGTGGTGATCCCGGAATATGAAGGCGGATTGATGACCGGAAGAATGATCGAGAAGTATTATCAAATGCAGCCAAAAACGGAATGAAGGGGAGCGGGAGGAAGCTTCTGCGAATTGCTGCCCTGCGAAAAAACCAAATTCGCCATCACCGGCTTGCAGCCAGTCTCCGCTGCGTGTTGACGCCCAATCAGGCCGCGGGATGCGCAAGCAAACGCCTGCAGCTGATTACATCAAGAATAACTTCAATAAATATGACGCACAGTCATTTTCAGGAATAAGAGTGTCCAGTTCAACTTGCCTTCTTCGCGATATGGCAATAAATTGCGGACAAGTCTTGTATTATCTGTACGATATGAGAAAGTGTGAAAGACAATAAATTCTCCCGATGACGCCGAAAAATCGAAAAAAGTGAGCGCTTTGCGCCCTTTTTGTGGTACTATCCCCATAGTACTTTCGATCGAACCTTAAGGACTCATTCAGCATCCAACTATCATGGCCACACAAAAGCGTAAGGGAGTAGGAAGGCTGGTACCGACACTCCGGACGGGTGTCGAGTATCGCGTAAAATACGGAATCCACCTGACCGTGGATGACCAGAAACACGGGCGCGGCGTGCGCCCGGCCCGCTGGGCTCGCTGCTCGGTGCGGCCGGCCAATGCCCACCGCATCCCCAACGGAGAATACTTTCTCCATGCGGACGAAGGCGGCGTCTTCCAGGTGAAGTACACCGGCACCGTCTGGCAGTTCCTGGCGGCGGCATAAATCCCGGGAGCCTGCGCGCACGACCGGCAGGCTCTTTCCATCGCTCATAAGAATCGTTTTCCGGCTTCGGCTCGGACTTGAGTTGAAGTGTGTCTGCTTGTGCGACGCGGATGATTCCTTCCTGGCTCGATCTTCTTCCTACGATGACGCATCGCCTCCCGCTCCTGTTGCCGGTTCGCGGCCAAGTGTGAGTGTGCTATTCTCGCGGCGCAGGAAAACCTCAAATCGCCGAGGAGACAAGCGCGTGAACGTCAGCGTGAATGCCGCCATGGTCACCACCGCTTTCGAACTTCCCGGCTACAAAATCGTAAAAAATTTCGGGCTGGTGCGCGGCGTGACGGTCCGCTCGCGCAGCATTCTGGGAACTCTGGGCGCGTCGCTGGAAACCATTGTCGGCGGCAACATCACCATGTTCGAGGACCTTTGCGAAAAAACGCGCGAAGAAGCGCTGGAATTGATGATGGAGCACGCCATGGAGCACGGCGCCAACGCGGTGATCGGCGTGCGCTATGACGCGAACGACATC
The DNA here is from genome assembly GCA_963708285.1 of uncultured Acidobacteriota bacterium. Taxonomy (GTDB): domain Bacteria; phylum Acidobacteriota; class Terriglobia; order Acidiferrales; family UBA7541; genus Palsa-295. The sequence continues at coordinate 1,356,914 of CAVPSF010000001.1, read as the reverse complement.
ATGCAAGGCGTCACCGAGGTGCTGGCTTACGGCACGGCGGTGCAAGCCGAGCGAATTTCGTGAAAATTTCTTCTCTGCTTGTATTTCTTCCATGACGGAGTATATCCGGCAGGTCTAAAATGCGTCGTGAGACTCGGTGAAAATTTGCGGAGGAAAGCGACATGAAGCGGGCATTCAAAATCTTTGCGGCGGCTCTTTTGGTATTGCTATTCAGCGCGGCGGCTTTTGCCGCCGGTGAGCCGCCCAAGACGGAAACCGTGCAGTTTCCGAGCGGCAAGGAAACCGTCAGCGGCTACCTGGCCTTTCCCGCCGCGCCGGGCCATTATCCGGGCCTGGTTCTGGTCCATGAGTGGTGGGGGCTGAATGATTGGATGAAGGAGCAGGCCCAAAAATTTGCAGAAGCCGGGTATGTGGCGCTGGTGGTGGATTTATACCGCGGCAAGGTGGCCGAAACTCCTGAGGAGGCTCATGAATTGATGCGCGGATTGCCTCAGGACCGCGCCGTGACCGATCTGGAAGCGGGTCTCGAATACCTGGTAACGCGCAAGGAAGTGACGCACGGTGACGTGGGTGTGGTGGGATGGTGCATGGGCGGGGGCCTGGCGGTGCAATTGGCCATCCGCCAACCGCGCCTTGCGGCGTGCGTGGTGAATTACGGCTCGCTGCCCACCGACCCCAACGACATTCAGCAGATTTTTGCACCGGTGCTCGGTAATTTCGGCGCGCTGGATCGCGGCATTACTCCGCAGGACGTCACCGATTTCGAAAAAGCCATGAAAAACGCCGGCCGCCGCGTGGATGTGAAGGAGTATGAGGGCGCGGGCCATGCCTTTGAAAACGAGAACAACAAGGAAGGATACCGTCCGGAAGCCGCGGCCGATGCCTGGCAGCGCACTATAAATTTCCTGAACAAGGCCATGCACTAGGAAGCGCAGCGGTGCGGCGGACGCCGATTCGGCGTTATGCCGTATGCCTCACGCACAAGTGTTCGCGCCATTTTTTCCGCGCGCATTCCACTGATCGCAGCAGACCATTCTTGAATTGCAGCGGTGAAAATTTTTCAGCCACCCGCTTGCGCGCCTCCCGGCCCATGCCCGCCGCAAGCTCCGCATCGCCAAGCAGCCGCCGCGCGTACTCTTTGAGTTCTTGCGGTGCTTCCGCCAGAAATCCGCTCACACCATGTTCAATCGGCGAAGTCGGATGGCGATTGCCGAGCACAGGCAGCCCGGCGGCCATGGCTTCCAGCATCGCCATGTTGTAGCCGTCCTCATATTGCGGATCGGCGGTATGCACGAAGAACCGGTGGCGGCTCAGGATATTTTTCAGATCGCGCCAATCACGGGCCGGCAGGACGCCGGGCATATCGTCATTGTGTCCCACGATGGTGAGCGGAATTCCCTCAAAAGCCTGTTCGTGGAAATCCCACAGAAGCATTCGTTTCTTGTTGTGAATATGATTGGCAACGCGAAGTCCGCGTGCCAGATCCCCCCGATATTCCAAATACTCCCGGGAATCGGCGGAAAACGGGACGATATCTCCCTCAAACCCCCACGAGCGGGCCTTCAATGCCGAGACGGCCGTGACGTGAGCGCCGGTGAGACGCACGTATTGCGCCACGGCGCCGCGCAATTCCTCCGCGGACGTGCGGCTGCGTTGTTCGGCAAGAATTCCTTCAAGCGTTCCGTGCAGCACAAAAAGCCGCGGTGCGGCCAGCGCCTTCAAATCCAGCAAGTCGCTGAGGTTGTGCGCGATCAGGCAATCATAGGAATCCTTGCAATCGAGCGCCTCTTCGAGGCGAATGACGCGAGCGTTTTGCGGCACGGGTCGCATGGCCGTGTCCCAACCCGAGGTATGGCGTCCTTTCAGCCCGACGATCACATCCATCGGCTGATCCAGTTGTCCGAGTTGGTAGACCCAGGCTTCATGGCAATCGCAAACCAGCAAGCGCGAGTTCGTCTCAAGCGATTTCATGGGACGCGGTGACCAGCGGGAAAATGCCGGCGGTTTTCTGCTTTCTGGAAGGGGGCGAACGCGGGCGGCTCGCGGCCGCTTCGTTTGCTCGACTGATCATAGCACTTGAGGATTCGCATCCTGGGGCCGCGCTGCAAGGCGCGGTGACGTTGCGGTTATCACAGGAGATGGCCGCGTCTTGACGACAACCCGCGCCCAATTTAGGATTGTAATGCGGCACTTCCCCCTTCCCGTTCGGCCAAAAAAGAAACTCGCGCGTTTACGCGCATTGTGGTTCTCCGCGAGCCTGTCTGCGGAGAAACGCACGCGGAATTGCACAGCATGATTTCGAGTTTTGAGGATCCGCGAAGGGGACGAATTCATGAGCATCGATCATCCTGCACCAGGCACTTCCGCGGCCGAAGCGAGCCCCTTTGGGGACCTCGCCGCTAACCTGGATGGAGATTTAGATCTGCTGGGCGAGCTTGCCGGAGTGTTCCTGAGGGAATGCCCGCAAATGATGGAATCAATTCGAGTGGCCGTCGAGGGGCGGAATCCCACGGAAGTGGAAAACGCAGCGCACAAATTGAAAGGATGCGTGGGCGTGTTCACCAATCGCGGCCCTTTTGAATGCGCTCTCCATCTTGAAATGATGGGCCGCGAAAACAAACTGACCGCGGCGGACCAGACTTTTCGCGAACTTGAAAATCAGATCCGGGCATTCACCGCGGAAATGAATAAGTGTCTTTCAAAACCCGGAAACTGATTTCCGCTGCGGGCGGATGACGATGCGCAATTGCAGTGGCGATCGAGGAGGTCTGCGAGGCTTAGACTCGCCGCGCGGGTTTCCCCTGGCTTAATTGGGAATTTTCTTGCGCCGCCGCGCCGGGACTTTGCGCGGTTCAGTTTCCTTGGAACGCGTCGCCTGTTGCACGGCGTCGCGGATTCGCGCATCCAGTAAATCGCCCGCCAGCATCCTTCGCAAATCTTCCAGCCGCGCCGTTGTTTGCTGCTCGACGCGTTCCATCGCTTCCTTTATGGCCGCTTCCCGCACTCGAATGATCAGGGACTCGATCTTTTCTTCCAGAGCCGCGGGCAATTGCGCGGCCAGAGCTTCGCGGACCTGCGCTTGCAAAAATTCGATGGAAATTCCGGACAGGGCTGAAGCGGCCCCCACGTTTTTTGCCGCCGCCGATGAGGAAGATGATTCGCGGCTTTGTCCGCGTTCCGCAGAAAAGGAAACCACATTCCCCGCGAGGTGTTTCGTACCTCCCGGAGCGGTTGCCGCCGCCGTTTGCGCACCCACGGTAGTCGCCGACCCCAACACAGGAGTGTCATCCGCTGCGGCTTTCGATTGCATTGCCAGCGTTTCCTCGGAAAGCGGGACAACCAGCTCTTCATCTCCGGGACATGGGAACCAATCTTCGGGAGGAGATTCAATGGTCCACACGTTTCCCGGAACCAGAAATTCCACGGCCACATGGAAGAGTTCGCGGTAGCTCCGCGGGCGCTGCACCCAAATCACGCGGCACGTGACAACGCGCGGAAAACGCCCCGGTTCGCGATGGCGAATTTCCAGCGAGATTTCCGAGCCCTTGGGGACGTAATGCCGGGTTTGATATTTGCAGCCCGAGCAGCTGATCATCACCGTGGTCGTGGACTCTTGAAACTCGTTGTTGAGCGCGTCATAGCCCTTGACCATGACCGGCACGGCTTGCACTACTCGTGTGCTGCGGCGTTTTTCAGTTCGAGGCTCGGCGGACTGCGGCGAATCTTTCAGCGGAATCTCCAAAATGGCGCAATTCCAAGCTAGCATCGCGGAACGCAGCGGTCGATAACCGAAACGGAATTGTGCGTATAAGTAAAGGAGCCGCGGTGCGGGCTGCCGCTTCCCTCATGGCATGGGTCTACATCCTGCAAAGCCAATCGACAGGCCGCTACTACGTCGGCTCCACCAACAATCTCGATCGACGCCTCGGCGAACACCATCGCTCCCATTCTCGGGCGACGCGCGGCCGAGGGCCATGGAGCCTCGTTCACCGCGAGGCGTTTCCGACCCTGATCGAGGCGCGACGCCGTGAACTGGAAATCAAGAAGTGGAAATCATCAAAGGCTATCGCGTTTTTGATTCAGAAACAGATTGGCTAGAGCGGGCCCCGGGGTCGCTGCGCGGCGCCCCGGTAATAATTCCCGTGTGCTAGAATGAACGGCAGTCAGTAGGCCCGTAGCTCAGTTGGCTAGAGCGCCACCTTGACACGGTGGAGGTCTGCGGTTCGAGCCCGCACGGGCCTACCATTTCATAATCAAGAACCAACTTGGCTAGAGCGGGCCGATGAAATCGGCCAGGTCTGCGGTTCGAGCCCGCACGGGCCTACCATCCTCCCCATTTCGTGAGTTCAGATCCCGCAAAACCAATCCACTGCAACGGCAAATGCCTCGGTGGTATCATTCGCCTTTGCGATGACACGCGCAACCGTTGCAGACATTTCGAATCCGTTCGCGGCCAAAGGCTGCGCCGCCCGCCTGAATTCGAAGGAGGAAATGGCATGATGCGCAAATACATGATTGTGGCTTCAGCTTTGCTTGCGGTTTCGATCGGAGTGGGTGTGCGGTCCGCGCTCGCGCAACACTCTCCGGCTACGCCTTCGAAATTTCAGTTGATGAGTCCGGCGTTTCCCGACGGTGGCATGATGCCCGCGGCGTTCTCATGCGCGGATCCGAGCGCAGGCTCGCCACCACTCGAATGGAGCAATCCGCCGGAGGGCACAGTGAGCTTCGCCGTGATCATGCATGATGTGGACACCGCTCCGGCGAAAGGCTCGATGGATGTGACCCATTGGATTTTCTGGAATATCCCCGCCGGTACGAGTTCGATTCCCGCCAGCGTCAAGCCGGATTCTTCTCCTGACGGGATGCGCCAGGGCAAGAATATTCATGGCCATAACGCTTACCGGCCCGCATGCCCACCTCCCGGGGCTGTTCCACACCATTATGTGTTTGAGATTTTTGCGCTGAACACCAATCTCGATCTGCCGGCCGGATCCACTCGCACGGAACTTCTCGCCGCCATGGACGGCCATGTAATCGGGAAATCGGCGTATGTGGGGAAGTTCAACCGGTAGGCTGCGCCAATCGCTCGGACATTTCTTGTGTCCGCGAGGAAATATGCCTTCGCTTGATGATGTTTACCGGAAATTCGGGGAGACAGCCGAAGCGGCCCAGCTTATCGAGACTGAGCTTGGGACCATGCTTCTGGCCGCCCGCTGTATCGAAGAAGGGCTGCTAGAAAACAGGAATTCGGCGCGTGCGTCCGAAATATTAGGCTCTGTAAATCGCCACACACTTGGCCAGCTACTCAAAAGCCTTGGCAATCACACCCAATCGTTGGATGATCTCGAAGATCTTCTTTTAAAGGCGCTTGACGAGCGGAATCGTCTTTTTCATTCCTTCTATCGGAGGCACAATTTCCGCATGAATTCTGATGAAGGCAGAGCATTCATGCTGGAAGATCTCGATGCGATTCATTCTGTGCTACTCGATGCCTACAAGGCCATCTTGAAGCTCAACGGTATTGATCTTGACGCGATGACCGGTCTGCAACTACCGAAACGTCATCTTCGAATTTAGATTCGCTCCTGGCTGATAAACCGGATTATCTCGCACTGGCGCGTAGCTCTCCTTTTCTCATCGCCGACGTGACGGTTTCACATTTGCTTACACCGCGTCTTCCCCAGATTCCGGGAAGGCTGCGCCACCCGCCCAGTGGATCACTGAAGTATTGAAGCCGCGGTAAGCGCGTAAATTTCCGCGCATCGAACGATATTGCGGATGGGCACGAATTCGCGCGGGCCGTGGGAGACGGTCAGCAAGCCCGGCCCGTAGGCGTAGGCCGGGATGCCATGAGCCGCATAGAATCGCGTTTCGAGAAGACCCGGACACATCTCGAACGCGGGTTCTTTGCCGGTCACGCTCGCTACGTGCCGGGATAGAACCACGCCGAGCGGGTCGTCCGCCGGAGTCGCCGCCGCGGCTTCCTCCTGCAGCGTTTCGATTTCGAAACCTTCCAGCGCCTCGTGCAACCGCCGCTGTTCCTCTTCGAGATTTTCCTCGGGATTGATGCGGCGGTCCACCGTGAAGGAAAAGAAATCAGGAGTCACGTTGAAATTCGTGCCGCCTTCGGCGCGCCCGCCAAGCATCAAAATGGACTTTCGCGCCGCCGCCGGAGCGATGTTCTGCTGCGTTTCGCGCAGCTCGACTTCATTTTTGATTGCGGCCAGCCGCTGCATCGCCGGCAGCGCGCGTTCGAAAGCGTTCACACCTTCGAATTGACGGCCGACGTGCGCCGCTTTTCCGCGCATCGTGGCGCGCAGCGAAATAGCTCCGCGGTTGGCGTTCCAGATGACGCCACCGGTAGGCTCCGGCGTGAGCATGCCGACCGCGTTCTTCCCCAAGAGGTCGCGTGCATCCAGATCGCGCGAGCCGCGCGGGCCGGCGGTTTCTTCATCCGGCACCAGCACGATCCCGATCCGTCCGGCATTCAGCAGACCTTCATCGCGCGCCGCAGCCGCTCCGTGAATCATCGCAGCCAGACCGCTTTTCATGTCCGATGAACCGCGGCCAAAAAGATTTGCGCCTTCCACACGCGGCTGAAACTGATCCCGGCTCTGCGCCGGGACCACATCGTAATGACCGCTGAAATAAAGCGTGCGCGGACCCGCGCCCACCGATGCCAGCACACATGCGCCTTCGCGCCTCACATTATGGAAGCCGAGCCTTTCGAGCTCAGCCACCAGAATGCCGGCGCACTCCTGGTAAAACTTTCCAGGGGGATTTTCGGAGGGAACGGCGATCAAACGCTGGGTCAGCTCAAGCATCGCTGATTCGCTAAGCCGTTCTCGCAACTGGGAAGATCTCTGTTCAGGATTTCTGGTTTCCACTTCGCCGGCACCTCTTCCGAAGTTCAATCGCGGACGTCAATCCCCCATGATGCCACAACCGCCTCTTCTTGGCGCCTTCCTCAACCGGCGCGGAGGAAGCGCTTGACAGCCGCGCCTGTTGCTGTATGATTATTCAAGCGAGTGAATAAAAACGAATAAATATACATGAGCGCGCACAAACGATTCCGCCAAGGTCAAATCCTCAAGCTCGTGGCCGGCCAGCCCGTGGCCAATCAGGATGAATTGCGCCGCCGCCTGGTGCATCTGGGCATGCGCGTCACGCAGGCCACGCTTTCGCGCGATCTCCGCGAGCTGCGATTGGTGAAAACTTCGGAAGGCTATCAGCCGCTTCGCGCGGCAGCCGCAGTCAAGCCACCCGTCGTCGAGGAAACTGCTCCGCAGCATTCCCTGGCGCGCGCGCTGAAGGAATTTTTGCTCGATTTCCGCCCGGCGCAGAACATGCTGGTGCTGAAAACTCCACCGGGAGGCGCGCAGCCCATCGCCGCCGCCGTGGATGCGGAACACTGGAAGGAAGTGGCCGGGACGCTCGCGGGCGACGACACCATTTTGATCATCGCCACATCTTCCCGCGCGCGCGCCGCCATTCAAAAGCGCATGGAGGATTTGCTCCGATGACCAGACCCGCCAGGGTCGGCGTAATCGGAGCGACGGGCTATGCGGGATATGAGCTGGCCCGGCTCCTTTTGCGCCACCCTCATGTGGAAGCTCCCGTTTTTTATCTGCGCGACGCTCATGCCAAGATTCGCTGCCTGACGGAGCTGTATCCGCAACTGCGCGGCTGGGGCGAAGCTTCCTGCAAACCGTTTTCGATCGAAGCGGTGGCCGCGAGCGGCGCGGACGTGATTTTTCTTTCCACACCGCACGAAGCCTCGCTCAACCTGGTGCCGGAATTGTGGAAGGCCAATCCGAAATTGCGCATTGTGGATCTGAGCGGAGCGTTTCGATTTCGCGAAGCGGAAACCTTTGCGCGCTGGTACAAGCTGCCCGCGCCCGATTCGAATGTGCTGGCCGAAGCCGCCTACGGGCTGCCGGAGTTGTACGCGGGCGAGCTTCGGGATGCGCGCCTGGTGGCCAATCCCGGCTGCTACCCCACCTCCGTGATTTTGGGATTGAAGCCGCTGGTGGAAGCGGGCTGGATCGACCGGGCGCATGGAATTGTCTGCGACTGCAAATCGGGAGTGACCGGCGCGGGAAAAGAACCCAAGCGCGAAACGCATTTCGTGGAAGTAAACGAAAACTTTCACGCTTATGGAGTCTTTTCGCACCGCCATACGCCGGAGGTGAGCGATCACCTGGGTCTTGCGGGCGATGAATTTATTTTCACGACGCATCTCTTGCCCGTCGAGCGCGGAATTCTTTCCACCATCTACGCGTGGCTCACGCCGCGTCGGGAAGCCGAGGAAATCGAAGCGCTCTTCCGCAAATTTTATGCCGGGCGCGCGCTGGTGCGCATTTCTCCGGCCGGAACGCTGCCGCAACTGGCGCAGGTGACGCATTCGAATTTTTGCGACATCGGATTCACGCTGGATTCTTCCGGCGAGCGTCTGGTGATCGTTTCCTGCCTCGATAACCTGGGCAAGGGAGCGGCGGGGCAGGCGGTGCAGAACATGAACGGGATGCGGGAATATCCGGAAACGGCGGGGTTGCTATGAGATTTGTGATCAAAATTGCTGGAGCTTTGCTCGAAAGCGAAGAAACCGTGCAGTCGCTGGCGCGGCAGATTGCCGAACTCGCGCGCGGCGGCCACGAACTCCTGGTGGTGCACGGCGGCGGCAGGATTTTCACCGCCACTCTGGGACGCATGGGCATCGAGAGCCGCTTCGTGAACGGTTTGCGCGTCACCGACCGCGAAACGCGCGACGCGGCGGTGATGGTTTTTGCTGGCCTGCTCAACAAAAAATTGGCCGGTGCCATCTCTCTTGCCGGGCAGCCGGCCGTGGGAATTTGCGCTTCCGATGCGGGTTGCTTCCTTGCCGAGCCGATGCAGGTGGACGATCACGAAGGCAGCCTGGGCTTCGTGGGCTACTTGACGGAAGTGAATCTGGATTTTCTGCGGGCGCAGTGGCGCGCGGGAATCGTTCCGGTGGCGTCCTGCCTGGGACTCGGCGCCGACGGCGAACTTTACAACATTAATGCCGACCACATGGCCGCCGCGGCGGCGGAATTCATCCATGCCGACCGCTTGATTTTTCTTACCGATGTGGCAGGCGTGCTGGACGGCGAAAAAGTGCTGCGCGCCGTGCGCGGCAGCGAAATTGAAGACATGATTCGCCGCAACAAAGTTTCGGGCGGCATGATTTTGAAACTCGAAGCGGCCAAGCGCGCCTTGGCGGGAGGAGTGGGCGAAGTGCGCATCGTCGGCGGCACCTTGCCGCGGGCGCTGCATGCCGCGGCCAACGGAGTGCGCTGCCCCGGCACGCGCATCGTGCTGCTGCCGCGCAACACGGCGCGCATACCGTACGAGGCGCCTTGCTGACCATGGCCAAAAAAACCATTCCGAAAAAGAAGACGGCGGCGCGCTTTTCTCCCGGGAAAATCCGCTCTGAGGAATCGCGCCACCTGATGAATACCTACCGCCGCCCGGAGGTGGTGTTCACGCACGGCCGCGGATGCCGCCTCTACGATTCCCAGGGGCGCGCATACCTGGATTTTCTGGCGGGAATCGCCGTAAATGCGCTGGGATATTCGCATCCGAAATTGGTGAAAGTGATCCGCCGGGAAGCCGGGCGCGCGGTGCACATCTCGAATTTATTTCACAATCCTTATCAGGGGCCGCTGGCGAGCAAGCTCGCGGCGTGGTCGGGCCTGGACCGCGTGTTTTTCACCAACAGCGGCACCGAGGCGGTGGACGGCGCATTGAAACTGGCGCGCGCCTATGCGCACGCCAAAGCGGGAGGAGTTCCCACTCCCAAGACGCGCATTCTGGCGCTCGAAAATTCTTTTCACGGGCGCACTTTCGGCGCCGTCTCCATCACCTATCCCGCAAAATACCGCGAGCCGTTCGCTCCGCTGGTGCCCGGAGTGGATTTCGTGCGCTTCAACGACGTGAGCGACCTCGAGGCAAAGTTCGACGACTCCGTCTGCGCGCTGGTGATCGAGCCGGTGCAGGGCGAGGGCGGCATATTTCCCGTCAGCACGGAATTTTGGGAAAAATCGCGCGCGCTGGCCACGCGCTACCGGGCCGCGCTGATTGCCGATGAAATTCAATGCGGGCTGGGGCGCACCGGGCGTTACTTCGCCTATCAAAAATTCTCTTCGCGCCCGGATATCGCCGTGGTGGCGAAACCTCTGGCCGGGGGGCTTCCGCTTGGAGCCATCCTCGCGAACGATGAATTCGCATCCGCTTTTTCTCCGGGCATGCACGGAACCACCTTCGGAGGCGGCCCGCTGATTTGCGCGGCGGCGCTTGCGTTTCTCACCGTGGTCGAAGAAGAACATCTTCTCGCGCGCATCTGCGAACGCAGCGCGGAGATTCGCGCGGGCCTTGAAAAACTTGCGGCGCGATTCGATTTCATCCGCGAGATTCGCGGCGAGGGGTTGATCCTGGGCGCGGACCTTTCCATCGATGGCGCCCCTTTTGTGCAGGAAGCTTTGCGCCGCGGCCTGCTGATCAACTGCACGCATGATCACATCCTGCGGCTGCTTCCGCCTTTCATCATCACCAAGGCGGACGTCGCTGAATTCCTGAAGAAAATGGAAGCGGTGCTGGCCCACGGGCAAAAACCGGCGGCGCAAGCCGGATCCAAAGCCCTGGCGGCTGCGAGGTGAACATGGGCGTGACGGTCACTACTCTTTCGCTGACGAACGACATGCTCACCGGCATGGAATGGGGCCCCTCGCGCGTGCGCGAGTTGATGGCCCTGGCCGGAGACATCAAGGCCCGTCCCGACCGCTTTCGCCATGGCCTGGCCGGCCGTTTCGTGGCCATGATTTTCGAAAAGCCTTCGCTGCGCACGCGGGTCACTTTCGAGGTGGGAATTTCGAGCCTCGGCGGCGCGCCGATATTTCTGGATCATACCGTGACGCATCTTGGCGCCCGCGAATCCGTGCAGGACATCGCCAAGTGCCTCGACCGCTGGGTGCACGGAATCGTGGCGCGCACTTTCGCGCAGCAATCGATCGATGAACTGGCATTGCACGCGCGCGTTCCGGTGATCAACGCGCTTTCCGATCGCTTTCATCCCTGCCAGGCGTTCGCCGATTTTTTCACGCTCGAGGAACGCTACGGCGGCGTGCGCGGCCTGAAAATCGCATATGTCGGCGACGGCAACAACACTTGCCATTCCCTGCTGTCCGTTGCCGCTCGCACCGGCGCTCATTTTTCCGTGGCCACGCCCGCCGGTTACGAGCCGGATCCCGCCGTGGTTGCCGATGCGCGGCGCATGGCGCGCGAGACTCGTGCGAAAATAGAGATCCTGCGCTCGCCGGAAGAAGCGGTGGCCGGAGCGCAAGCGGTTTACACCGACGCATGGGCCAGCATGGGACAGGAAGACGAAGCGGAAACGCGCAAAATTATTTTCGCCGGCTACCAGGTGGACGAAAAACTCATTTCCTGCGCCGCGCCGGACGCTGTCTTCATGCACTGCCTTCCGGCTCATCGCGGGCAGGAAGTGACTGAAGCCATGATGGATTCTCCGCGCTCGATTGTGTTTGACCAGGCGGAAAACCGCCTGCATGTGCAGAAAGCGATTCTGCTGACTCTCTTCAATTAAGGAGCTTCCTTTGCCCAAGAAAATCGTGCTGGCCTATTCCGGAGGTCTGGATACTTCGATCATCATTCCGTGGCTCAAGGAGACCTATCCCGGCTGCGACGTGATCGCCATGATCGGAGACCTGGGCCAGCTCGAGGATCTGGAAGCGGCGCGGAAAAAAGCGCTGGCCACGGGAGCCAGCGCGGCTTACGTCGAGGATCTGCGCGAGGAATTCATCACCGGATATATCTGGCCCACGCTGCGCGCCGGCGCCGTGTATGAATACAAATATCTGCTGGGCACTTCGTTTGCGCGGCCGCTGCTGGCGCAGCGCCAGGTGCAACTGGCGAAACAACTGGGCGCCGATTCCGTGGCCCACGGCTGCACCGGCAAAGGAAATGATCAAGTGCGTTTTGAGCTGGCCGCCAAGGCGCTTGCGCCGGAACTGGCCATCATCGCGCCGTGGCGCGAATGGAAAATCAATTCGCGCGAAGACGCCATCGCCTATGCGCGCGAGCACAATATCCCCGTCGAGCAGACCAAGAAAAATATTTACAGCCGCGACCGCAATATCTGGCACCTGAGCCATGAAGGCGGCGTGCTGGAAGATCCCGCGAACGCCCCGGATGAAGCCATGTGGCAGTGGGTCACGTCTCCGGCAAAAGCGCCGGACCAGTCGGTGACTCTCGAAATCGGTTTCGAGGGCGGCACTCCCGTTTCCGTGAACGGCGAAAAACTTGCGCCCATCGCCCTGCTCGAAAAATTAAATCAAGTGGCCGCCGCGCACGGCGTGGGCCGCATCGACATCGTGGAAAACCGCCTGGTGGGAATCAAATCGCGCGGCGCCTATGAAACACCCGGCGGCACGCTACTGGTGATGGCCCATCGCGAACTCGAATCGCTCACGCTCGACCGTGAGACGCTGCACTACCAGCAGATTCTCTCGCTACGCTACGCCGAGATGGTTTATTACGGGATGTGGTTCACGCCATTGCGCGAAGCTCTCGACGCATTTTATTTAAGCTCGCAACGCCGCGTCAGCGGATCGGTTTCGCTGACGCTGTGGAAAGGCACGGTCAGCGTGGCTTCGCGCCAGTCGCCTTTTTCGCTCTACCGCACCAATCTCGCGAGCTTCTCGATGACCGGCTACAACCCCAAGGACGCCGAAGGGTTCATCAATCTTTTCGCCCTGCCCATCACCGTGCCGCAGGAGCCTGCCCCGCTGCCCACGCACGAAAATTCACAAAAGGCGCGCGCCAGATGACCGATGCCGGAGGTCAAAAAATGTGGGGCGGGCGTTTTGAACGCGGCCCCAACGCCTCCTTCTATGAATTCGAGCGCTCCTGGCATTTCGACCGCAGGCTTTTGCCGCAGGAGTTGGCGCTCGATCGCGCCTGGACGCGGGCCATCGCCGCCGCGGGAATTTTAACCGAGGAAGAAGGCCGCAAAATCGTGGCGGCTCTCGACGCCATCGAGCAGCGCGCGGCTTCCGATGCGGCCTGGCTCGACGCTTCGAACGCCGAAGACGTCCACCATTTCGCCGAGACGGCGCTAATCGCCGCGCTCGGACCTCTGGGCGCCAAGCTCCACACCGGACGCAGCCGCAACGAAATGGTAGCCACGGAATTCCGGATGTACGTTAAATCCGCGGCGCGGGAAATTCGCGGGGCGATTGCCGCGCTCAACCGCGCGATTGTCCAGCAAGCGGATCGATATGCCGGCGTTGCGATGCCCGGCATGACGCACATGCAGCATGCTCAGCCGCTTTTGCTGGCGCATTGGCTGCTGGCGCATGGTGAAGCATTTTTTCGCGACGCGCAGCGCATCGCCGCGGCCGCGGAGCACGCCGATTTCTGCCCCATGGGTTCCGGCGCATTTGCCGGCTGCGCATTCGCACTCGATCGCATGGCGCTGGCCCGCGAACTGGGCTTTTCCGCGATCACCGCCAACAGCCTCGATGCTGTCAGCGACCGCGATTTTGCCCTGGAATATTTGTTCGCGCTTTCCACGCTGGCCATGCATCTTTCCCGGCTGTCGGAAGACATGGTGCTTTTTGCCACTTCCGAATTCGGATTCGTCGAGTTGCCCGACGAATATTCCACCGGCAGCAGCCTGATGCCCCAGAAAAAAAATCCCGACGCCTGGGAACTCATCCGCGGCAAGACCGGACGCATTTACGGATCGCTGCTCGCGCTGCTCACCGCCTGCAAGGGCTTGCCATCGAGTTACCAGCGCGATTTGCAGGAGGATAAGGAACCCTTGTTCGCATCCCACGATCAGACGCTCGCCATGGTGAGCATCGCGGGCGCGACGCTTGCCGCCACCAAATTCCGCGAGGATCGCTTGCGCGAAGCCTCCCAGGAGGCGGGCCTGGTGGCCACCGAACTCGCCGATTATCTGGTGGCGCGCGGCGTGCCGTTCCGCGAAGCGCATGAAATCGTCGGCAAAGCCCTACGCACAGCTGACCAACGCGGAAAAACGATCCGCGAAATGCCGCTCGAAGAACTCAGAAATTTTTCCCCGGCCTTTGCGGGCGATCTTGGCGCGGTCCTTACCGTGGAATCTGCGCTGCGCCGCCGGGGAATTCCCGGAGGCACGGGGCCGGATGCGGTGCGAATGGCGCTCGGGGAATTCCGCGCGCGGGTGGCCGCACTCGAGGAGCATCCATGAGCGCGCCGCTCACCCACAAAGATCTTCCCGCCGGATTTTCCTTTGCCGCCATGCACTGCGGCCTCAAGAAATCACGCCCGGACCTGGCCATCCTCGTCAGCGAAAATCCGGCAACGGCGGCGGCGATGTTCACCCAAAATCGCGTGGCGGCCGCACCGGTGGTGCTTTCCCGCGCCCACGCCAAAAAATCGGCGCAGCGCATGCGCGGCGTGGTGGTCAATTCCGGCAACGCGAATTGCTGCTCGGGGCGCCGCGGCCTCGCGGCTTCGCATGAAACCGCGCGGGCCTTGGCCCGGGAACTCGGCAAGACGAACGCGCAGCAGATCCTGGTGTGCTCCACGGGAGTGATTGGCGTGCCGCTGCGCGTCGAAAAAATTCTGCACGGCCTGCCCCACCTGGTGCAAGCCCGGCGCGGGGACGCCGCCGCGTTCACGGAATTCGCGCAGGCCATCATGACCACGGACCTGCGCCCCAAATGGGCGGCGGCCAAATGCCGCGTCGGCGGAAAAACGGTGCGCGTGGCGGGCTGCGCCAAAGGTTCGGGGATGATTCATCCCAACATGGCCACGATGCTGGCATTCCTGGTGACCGACGCCGCGATTTCGCCGGATTTGCTCGCGCGCGCGCTTCGTTCCGCGGTCGAACCCAGCTTCAATTCCATCACCGTGGACGGCGACACTTCCACCAACGACACGGTGATCGCGCTGGCCAACGGCTCCGCGGGCAGCCGGAAAATTTCCTCCGTAAACGATGATTACCATAAATTTTGCGCCGCACTCGCGAGCGTTTGCCATTCCCTGGCCCTGGCCATCGTCGCCGACGGAGAAGGCGCGCAGCGCGTCATCGAATTCGAAGTCCGCGGCGCGCCCTCCGACCGCGCCGCCGATCAAATCGCGCGCACCATCGCCAATTCTCCGCTGGTGAAAACGGCCTTCGCCGGCGGCGACCCCAATTGGGGGCGTATTCTGGCGGCTGCCGGACGTTCCGGCGTGGCCTTCGATCCCGAGCGCGTCGCCATCCGCCTGGCGGGCATCGAGGTCTGCCGCCGCGGCCTCGAGCGCCGCTTCGATGAGCGCGAGGCGCACCAGAGAATGATGGCCAAGCATGTGCCAGTGGTGGTGGACCTGCGCGCCGGGACGGGCCGCGCGCGCGTCTGGACCTGTGATTTCACCGCGGAATACGTGCGCATCAATGCGAGCTATCGCAGTTAACCGCCTTGGTACTTGGCTAGTTTTTCGCGAATGGGCCCTCAAATTATCCCCTCTTTCACGCCACAAGCTCTCCGCGGCCGCACTTGTTGACTGCCGGGGTAAGTTGCCGCAAGATGCTCCTAAGGTGCTGGAGCGCTTGCTTCCCCCGCGGTAGGCGTTATGGGTACGACTGCCCGTGGCCGGATTCCTGCCTCTTCAGCCTCGAAGGACGTGCCCTCCCGTACGCGGAGGACATAAGGAGAACGACCGTGAAGAAATTGTATGTGGGAAATCTGTCGTTCAAGGCTACGGAGGAGCAGGTGCAAGCGCTTTTTGCGGAAATTGGAGTGCAGCCGGATTCTTTGACGCTGCTTCGCGATCGGTTCACGGGGCAGCCGCGGGGTTTCGGTTTCGCGGAAATTCACGACGATGGCGAAGCGGAAAAGGCCATCGCCGCGCTGAATGGCAAGGATTTTCTGGGACGCGCGCTGGTGGTGAATGAAGCGCGTCCGCAGCGGGAAGGCGGCGGTGGAACCGGAGGAGGCGGCGGACGCGGTGGTCATGGCGGAGGTGGCGGGGGCGGACGCGGCGGCCATGGCGGCGGCAGAGGCGGGGGCGGAGGGGGAGGGGGACGCGGAGGATACGGCGGAGGCGGACGCGACCGCTGATTTTTTCCCACAAATTTTGATCCGCAACGGGGCGCCTCAAGAATGCGAGGCGCCCTTTGTTTTTTCGCCGGCGATTTTTCTCGTGCGGCCGAACGCCAAAATCGGAGAATTTATTCCGAACGCTGCGGAAGGCACGCGGCCGGCGCGCCCTCGCCTGCGGCGATTCCCGAAGCGGCGGAGACGTGCGGCTTGCGATCTTCCACCTCCACGCGCCCGCCCGTGTAGCGGTACATTTCATGCGAGGTGGAGCGCACGCCCATTTCCACGAGCGCCGGAATATCGAGGTTCGCTTCTGCTTCTTCGAGTTCTTCCGGCCGGGCGGACAGCGCCGGAGTGCGCGGCATGAACACCGGGCAGCAATCGTGAAACGGCTCGGAAGAGATATCGTAGGTGCCGATTTTGCGGGCCGTCGCCAGAATTTCCATTTTGTCCGTTCCCACCAGCGGCCGGAAGACGGGCATTCCCGCCGCGGCTTCCACGGCCACCATATTGCGCAGCGTCTGCGAAGCCACCTGGCCAAGGCTGTCGCCCGTGATTAGGCCCAGCGAGCGATCGCGCCGCGCAAAAACTTCCGCGATGCGCAGCATCATCCGGCGGTACAGCAGGATGCGATATTTTTCCGGCGCGTAGCGCACGATTTCCCGCTGGATGGCGTCGAGCGGCACGCGATGCAGCTTGGCCTGAAATTGGTAGGGCACCAACTGGCGCATCAGCGCGCTGGCCACATGCAGCGACGATTCGCCGGGCTGCGCTCCCGTCCCGTAAAAATGCACGAAACTCAAGTGCGCGCCGCGTTTCATCATGTGATAAGCGGCGACGGCTGAGTCATATCCTCCGGAAAGCAGGCAGGTCATGCGCCCGGCAGTATTGGCGGGCAGCCCGCCGGGACCGGAAATTTTCCGGGCGTAGACCAGCGCCGGGCCGGGCGTGATTTCGATGTGGCAGGTGACCTCCGGATTTTTGAGTTGCACGCGAACGCCGCGGCCCGAGGCGCGAAATTTTTCTAGCAAATGGCGGCCCACCAGGGCTTCGATTTCCATCGATCCGTGCGAAAACGATTTGTCGCTGCGCCGGGCGCGCACCGCAAATGTCGCAAAATGCAGCGGCTCGATTTCCTGCCATGCCGCGGCATAGATGGCCCCCATTTCCTTTTCCACGGCACGCGCCAGGGCATAATACGCGACCCCTAGAACGCGTTCGACGCGCGTCGCTGCTTCCTCCGCCGATGCGCCCTTCCCCAAGCGCACCACGAAGCGGTCTCCGGGCTGCTCGATCCGTTCGACCGGGATTCCCTGCAAGCTGTGGCGCAAGGCGGTTGACAATTTGCGCAGGAAAAAACGGCGATTGCAGCCCTTGAGCCACAACTCGTGATAATGAACGACGATTGCCGGGTTGAAGGCGCTTATTTCCACAGGATTTTCACACGCAACTTTTGGCCTTAAGACTGCAACAAATTATAGCAGTCCGGCGTATGCAGGAGTAAAAAGGCCGGAGGAAGGGCCGCGGCAAGCGCGGAAGCGGGTGCGCCGGCTGGGCAATAACCCAATAGCAACAATTCATATTCCCATGCGACTTTTGGGACCTTGGGGGGTTAGAATCGGCAGCACTCTTCTCCCAGGCTTTGCGGCGCGGGTCGCAAGTGAGAATTGCTACTCCGAGCCGCGCGGCTGCATCCAATTCAATGCCGGAGGGAAAGGGAGGGCACCATGTGGAATCGGCGGGACTGGGACGATTTCTTCAAGAGCATCACCAAGAAGCGCTTGGGAGCGCAGCGCCCTCTGCGGCCCGTGGATCGCTCGCTCCGCAACCGGCTCACTCCGGCGGAAGGTTATAGCCTGGCTGAGCTGGATGAAGCCGGCCTGAGCATCGAGCGCGCCGAAGACCTGGGTTTGCCCGTGGATGCGGGCCGTGTGGGCTCCTACGGACCCAACGTGGCATCGCTGCGCGAATACTTGCGCGCCACTCGTTCGCGCATCTGATTTAGCGTTGTGGGCGCGCGCCTTTTCGCGCGCCGGTACTCTCCTGCGTTTGCCTTCCGCCTGAATAATCCTTCGCCTCCAATCTTAAAGACGCACAATTTTGCTTTCCTCATGCCTGCCCGGGCGTCTAATTCCACCAGAATAGTGTCCGGCAGGGGGTGGAGACATAGGGGAATTTTTGCGAATTTTCCCAAGCATGCGAAAACTTCAGATATTATTGCGCCGCCGGGCAAGATTCCAGCGATGCGTGCACGGGACAGGAGACCATCTGAGTCGCCCTCTTCGTTTCCTCCCGGACTTTTTCTGCCATTCCCCAACCCGGTTTTGAATAATTCGAGGGAGCTGCACCAAAGGAGAATCGGAGATGAAGAAAGTCATCCTGGCCCTGGGAGTTCTTCTTTTTCCCTGCGTCTGCTTCGCGCAGAGCGAACATCCGCTGCTGCTGCGGCAACCCACCATCAGCCGCAACGCCATTTGCTTCGTCTACGGCAACGATTTGTGGAAAGTGAGCCGCGACGGCGGCGAGGCCATCCGCCTGACGGTGGGGCCGGGGATCAAGCGCGGCCCGCATTTTTCTCCCGATGGGCAATGGATCGCCTTCACCGGCGAATATGACGGCAAACTCAATGTCTACGTGGTGGGTTCGGACGGCGGCACTCCCCGGCGCGTCACCTTCGATTCCGGCCCGGATATCGTTTCCGGATGGACTCCGGACGGCAAAAATATTCTGTTCGCTTCGACCCGCGATTCCTTCGGCAACGGCATTCAGGAACTCTTCACCATCCCGTTCGAGGGCGGATTCCCCACGAAGTTGCCTCTGCCGCTGGCTTTCGACGGATCGTATTCGCCGGATGGAACGCATCTGGCTTACCGTCCCACGCCCAGGCCCTGGGGCACCTGGAGCCACTATCGAGGAGGAACCGAAGGCGTTTTGTGGATCGCCGACCTGGCCGATTCGAGCGTGGTGAAAATTCCGCGCGGAGACTGGAGCGACACCAATCCCATGTGGGAAGGCGATGCAATTTATTTTCTCTCCGACCGCAACGGGCCCTTCACGCTGTTTTCCTACGACACAAAATCGCAAAAAATTTCGCAGCTGGTGGAAAACAGCGCCTTCCCCATCAAGTCCGCTTCCGCCGGTCCCGGCGCCATCGTGTACGACCACTTCGGCTCCTTGCACGTCTACGATCTCGAGACGCATCAGGATCGCGCGGTGAGCGTGCATATTTCCGCGGACCTGCTGGATGTGCGCGCGCATTTTGAAAAAGTGCAGAAGCAAATCCAAAACGCGGTGATTTCACCCACCGGGGTGCGCGCCGCCTTCGAGGCTCACGGCGAAATTCTCTCCGTTCCCGCTGAAAAGGGCGACATCCGCAACCTGACGAATTCTCCCGGCGTCGCCGACCGCGATCCGGCCTGGTCCCCCGACGGAAAATGGATAGCCTGGTTTTCCGACGAATCCGGCGAATATGCCCTGCACTTGCGCAATCAAAACGGGCTGGGCGAGGTGCACAAAATCAATCTGGGAAATCCGCCGTCCTTTTTTTATTCGCCGCACTGGTCGCCGGACAGCAACAAAATCGCCTACACCGACAAGCGGCTGAACCTGTGGTATGTGGACGTGGATAAAGGCACGCCGGTAAAAATCGATACCGACACCTACGACGATCCGCAGCGCGGATTGAATCCATCCTGGTCGCCGGACAGCCGCTGGATCGCCTACACGCGAGAATTGCAAAGTCACCTGCGCGCGGTATTCGTCTACTCGATCGAAAATTCGCAGTCCACGCAGATCACCGACGGCATGAGCGACGCGGAATTCGCGGTCTTCGACAAGAATGGAAAATATCTATATTTCACAGCCAGCACGGACATCGGACCCACCACCGGTTGGCTGGATATGTCCGGCGACGGGCTGCAAGTGACGCGCAATCTGTATCTGGCGGTTCTCGGCAAAGATGTGCCCTCGCCGCTCGCACCGGAAAGCGATGAGGAAAAAGTGGCCGGCGACAAGAAGGACGCGCAGGGCGATCAATCCTCCGCCAAAAAAGACGACAATTCCGATGCGGACAAGGATCAGGCAAAAGACAAAGATAAAGATCAGGACAAGGTCCAGAACAAAGATAAAGAAAAGCCCCCTCCGCAGGTCACCATTGATTTCAAAAATATAGACCAGCGCATCGTCGCCGTTCCGGTCCCGGCGAAAAATTACGTGGGGCTTTTCCAGGGCAAGGAAAATCAAGTCCTGCTGCTCGAAAATCCTCCGTCCTCAGGCGAGCCCGGCCCTCCCATGCTTTCCCTCTCTTTGTACGACCTGAGCAAGCGGAAAGAAACAACACTGATCGGCGACATCCAAAACGCAGACGTTTCCTTCAACGGTGAAAAATTCCTGTACCAGCAGGGCGACGACTGGTTCATCGCTTCCACGGCGGAGCCCGCCAAGCCCGGCGAAGGAAAGTTGAAGCTCGAAGACATGGAAGTGCAGGTGGACCCGCGCGCGGAATGGCACCAGATGTACCGCGAAATCTGGCGCATCGAGCGCGATTTCTTTTATGACCCGCATTACCACGGAGTGAACTTGGCGGCGCTCGAAAAGGAATACGAACCCTACCTGGCGGGCATCGCTTCGCGCGACGACCTGAATTCCCTCTTCGATCAAATGCTCAGCGAACTCAACGTGGGACATATGTTCGTCGGCGGAGGAACCATGCCGGAAATCCCGCCCATCAAAGTTGGCTTGCTGGGTGCCGATTACACCCTCGCGAGCGGGCGCTACCGCTTCGCGCGCATTTACAACGGCGAGAATTGGAATCCCAGCCTGCATGCGCCGCTCACCCAGCCGGGAGTCAACGTGACCGCGGGCGAATATCTGCTGGCGGTGAACGGGCGCGAGCTTACTTCCGCGGATAATATTTACAGCTATTTTCAGGAAACCGCGGGCAAGCAGACGGTGCTGAAAGTGGGGCCCAATCCCGACGGAAGCGGATCGCGCGAAGTGACCGTGGTTCCCATCGACAGCGAGACGGGGCTGCGCCATCGCGCGTGGATTGAAGAAAATCTGCGTAAAGTAAATGAGTTGAGCGGCGGCCAATTGGCCTATGTCTACCTGCCGAATACCGGCGGGGGCGGCTTCGCCAATTTCAACCGCTACTATTTTGCGCAGTTGGGCAAACATGGCGCGGTGATTGACGAGCGATTCAACACCGGCGGACAGGCCGCGGATTACATCATCGAATATATGCAGCGGAAAATCTGGAATTACTGGTTGACGCGCGAAGGCCACGACTTCACCACGCCCGCCGATGGAATCTACGGGCCGAAAGCCATGATCACCAACGAGTTTTCAGGTTCCGGCGGAGATGCTCTGCCGTGGTATTTCCGTCACACCCAGCTCGGGCCGCTGGTGGGCACGCGCACCTGGGGCGGGCTGGTGGGAATTTATGATTATCCCGTGCTGATGGACGGCGGCTTCGTCACCGCTCCGCGCGTGGCCTTCTTTACCACCGAGGCCACCTGGGACGTGGAAAATCACGGCGTCGCTCCGGATTATGAAATGGACCTCGATCCCCACGCATGGCGCGAAGGCCATGATACCCAGCTTGAAAAAGCCGTCGGTCTGGCGCTCGAAGAACTCAAGAAGAATCCCCCGCCGGTCATCAAGCACCCGGATTTCCCCAATTACTCCAAGGATTCGACGGTGCGTTAGCCTCTTCCCCACCGGGCGCCTTCAGGCCATGCGCCGCGGGCGCCCGCGGAATTTTTCCGCAAGCATTCAAAACGGGTTGCAGTGCGCCGCATAAATATTTAAGGTAGAAGAATCTGTAACTTTATCGAGGGCATACATTGAGAAAGAAAATTCGAGTGGTGCTGTACGGAGTGGGACCCATCGGCGCATCCATGGCGCGATTGATGCGCGGAAAGGCGCGGCTGGAACTGGTGGGAGCCGTTGACAAGGATCCTGCGAAGGCTGGCCGGGACCTGGGAGAAGTTTCCGGCGCGGAAAACGCGCCGTGGGGCGTGACAATTTCGGCCGACGCCGCCGCGGTGCTGGCCAAGCCGGTGGACGTGGTGGTTCATTCCACATCTTCTTATCTGCCGGACGTGATGGACCAATTGCTCGCCTGCCTGGCCGCGGGCTGCTGCGTGGTTTCCACCTGCGAAGAGCTTGCCTATCCGTTTCGCAAACATCCCGAGCTTTCGAAAAAACTGGATGCCGCGGCAAAAGAAGAAGGCGTGGCGCTGGTGGGCACCGGCGTGAATCCCGGTTTCGTGATGGATAAGCTGGTGCTGACGCTCTCCGCCGTTTCGCAGCGCGTGGATTCCGCGCGGGCCGTGCGCATCGTGGATGCTTCCAAGCGGCGGCTGCCGCTGCAGAAAAAAATCGGCGCGGGAATGACGCCCGAAGAATTTCGCGCGCAAGTAGCCGCGGGAATCATCAAGCATCACGGTTTGCCGGAATCCATCGCCATGGTGGCCGATGGCCTGGGCTTCGCGCTGGATGAAATCACCGAGGCCATCAATCCGGTGATTGCCGAGGAAACCGTGCGCACGCAATTCCTGGAAGTGGCCGCTGGGCAAGTTGCCGGCGTGCACCAGGTGGCTCGCGGCCTCTCCCGCGGCGAAGAAAAAATTTTCATGGAGTTGAAGATGTACGTGGGCGCCAAGGATCCCGCGGACACCATCGAATTGCGGGGCGAGCCGAATTTGAAGCTCGTGATTCCAGGCGGCACGCACGGCGATATCGCCACGGCGGCGGTGGTGATCAACGCCATTCCCGCGATTCTGGCCGCGCCGGCCGGGCTGGCGAGCTCCCGCGATCTGCCGCTGGCCTATTTCCCTCCCGACGCCGCCAACTGATCGCCGCGCGCTAGGATTTTTTCCAGAAGCGCGCCACCGCGGAATAATCCGGATCGTCGTGGGAGGCGTCGCGTACCGCGCTGTAGGTGGCGTATGCCGCCGCAGCCGCGGGCAGCGTGACGTTTTTCTGCGCGGCGAATTCGAGCGCCAGGCGCACATCTTTGTGCATCAGGCGCAGGGGAAAACTCGCCTGAAATTGGTTGTTCAGCATTAGCGGCGCTTTCACGTCCAGCACTTTGGCGCGCGCCATGCTCGACTGCATCACTTCCACCAGACGCTCGCCCGCCACGCCGCCCGCCGTCACCAGCGCCAGCGATTCGGCCAGCGCGTCCACTTCCAGTGCCATCAGCAGGTTCATCGCCAGCTTTACCGTCTGCCCCGCGCCCGTGGGACCCAGCAGAAAAAATTGTTTGCCCATGGCCGAAAGCACGGGCCTCACGCGCTCGAGCACTTCCTCTTTTCCGCCAATCATGAACACCAGCTCGCCGGCCTTCGCTCCCCAATCGCCTCCGGTAACCGGCGCATCCAGATATTCCACGCCGCGTTCGGCGCAAGCGGCGGCGGAACGCCGCGCGAGTTCCGGAGAAATGGTGCTGGAATCGATCAGTACGCTGCCGCGGCGGAGTTCTTGCAACGCCCCTTCCGGCCCCCACAGAATTTCTTCCACCGCCGGCGGATCGCTCACGATCATCACCAGCACGTCGGAATGCGCCGCCGCTTCGCGGGGAGTGGCCGCCAGGCGCGCCCCGTCGCGAACCAGATCGGCAGCTTTTGCCGGCGTGCGATTCCAAACCGTCAGCGGAAATCCCGCCTTTTGCAGATTTGCCGCCATCGGATGGCCCATCAATCCGAGTCCTATCAATCCCACCGCAGGCTTCATGAATTCCTCCCGGCACACCCATACGAATATAACCGAGGCATCGCGCAATGCACTCATAAATCATGGCTGCGGGCGAAAATTCGCGGGGATAAAATCAGAAGGCGCGGGGAATCAAGAGCGCTTGGACGGAGAGGATGGGCCGGACTGCGTGGCGGATTCGTCCGCTGGCGCGAGCGCCAGGCGGATGACGCACTCGTGCGGGATTTCCACGCGCATCGTCTTGTTTCTGCCGCTCTGCGAGAATTTCTCTTCCAGGAAAAGAGACTTGCCGTTGTCGGAAACTAGAATTCCTGCGGCGGAAAGATTCATGTCGGCGGTGCGGTAATGCACTTGAACGCGTTTTCCCATGAAAGACGCGAAGCGGTCCATGACCCTCTCAATCCCATCAGCCTGCAACGGGGGGTAATCATAGCACAGGCACAGGTACTCATCGATTAACTCTGCGGGCAATGAGGGTTTGCCGGCGGAACGAAGCCGGCAAGGATGTGCAACGGCGATTACACCAACGAAAATTCCACGCGGTGGCGGAACGGATCGATGCGCTCGGCGCGCACCCGCACCAGATCTCCTAAATGAAAGGCGCGCTTTTCCGCGCCGCCGCGCGCTCCGCGATGCGCTTCGGCGACAATCGAATGGTCGCGCTCGCGGAAGGTGCATCGCTGCCCGGTGAATTCCTCGAGGCGGTCGATGCTCACCAGTCCTTCGACAAAAATCTCCACCAGCTCCACGAAAAATCCGAATTTCTGGACGGAAATAATCAGCGCGTCATATTCCTCGCCCAGATGGCTTTCCATGAATTGCGCCGTCTTCCAATCCATCAGTTCGCGCTCCGCCGATTCCGCGCGGCGCTCCGCCTCCGAACTTTCCGAGGCGATTTCCTGCAGCTCGACGCGGCGGTACGGCCCGAGCGTGGCCACTTTTTCCTGCTCGCCGCGCTTCCCCTGTATCACCGCCGGGGCCGGCGGCACGGATGGATTTTCGAGCGCCCATTTCAGCGCGCGATGCACGATCAGGTCCGGATAGCGGCGAATGGGCGAAGTAAAATGCGCGTACTCGCGCACCGCCAGCGCAAAATGTCCCAGCAAATCCGCGGCGTAACGCGCCTGCTTGAGCGAGCGCAGCATGAGGTAGGAAAGGATGCGCTCTTCCGGCTTTCCGGCGATTTTCGCGGTAAGCCTTTGGTAATGCTGCGGGCGGATGTCCACTTCCTCCGCGGCCGGCACGGTGACGCTCATGGGGCGCATGCGCCCGCGTCCGGTGCGTCCCATGCGCGCGGGAGCCTGCACGCGTCCATGGCGCACGGCCACGCGCCGCTCCGCCAGGTCTTCCACTCCCAGCGAGTAGCCAAAAGCCTGCGCCAGCTCCTCAAATTCCAGAACCTTTTTGGGATCGGGTTTTTCGTGCACGCGGTGCAGCGATGCCACGCCGCGTCGCTCCAGATACTGCGCCACCGCTTCGTTCGCGGCCAGCATGAACTCCTCGATCAGGCGATGCGCGATGTTGCGCTCGCTGCGCACGATGCTCACCATGCGTCCTTCGGGATCGAATTCGATCACCGGCTCGGGCAGATCGAAATCAATCGAACCGCGCTCGACGCGGCGGCGGTTGAGCAGCAGGGCGAGTTCCTTCATGCGCCGGAAATCCGCGGCCAGCGACGCGTAGCGCGCCAGAGCTTGGCCATCTCCTTCAATAACTTTGTTGACGTTCGTGTAGGTCATGCGTTCCGCCGAGCGAATCACTCCCGGGGTGCATTCCGAGCGGATCATTTTCCCGGTGGCGTCCATTTCCATGATCACGCTCATCACCAGGCGGTCCACCTGCGGATTCAGCGAGCAGATCCCGTTCGATAATTCTTCCGGCAGCATGGGCACGGCGCGATTGGGAAAATACACGCTGGTGCCGCGGAGGCGCGCTTCGCGGTCGAGCGCCGAGCCGCGCGCCACGTAATGCGCCACGTCGGCAATGTGCACCTGCAATTCGAAATGTCCGCCGGGGAGCGGCGCGACGCGCACCGCATCGTCGAAATCGCGCGCCGTTTCGCCGTCGATGGTCACGATCGCGAGATTTCGGAAATCGCGGCGTCCGTGCAGATCGGATTCCGCCACGGGCTGCGCGGCTGCTTTGCGCTTCGGCCAGAACTTCCTCGGGGAAAATATGCGGCAGGTGATGCTTGCGGATGATGATTTCCACATCCACGCCGATTTCGCCGGGACGCCCCAGAATTTCGGTCACGCGGCCCACGGGTGCGAGACCTCCCTTCGGGTAGCGCTGGATTTCCACGTCCACCACCGCTCCGTCGAGTTCCGGAAGCCGCAGGCGGCGGATGTTGGGAAGAGCCTCGCCCGGCTGTCCGCCCAATTTTTCGTGCAATTCGGGAGTCAGCTCGTCGCCCGGCGGAATCGTGATTTCGTGCAGGATGCGCGTGTCGTAAGGCAGCACGGAGTTGCCATGCGGTCCGTAGCGGAAAAGTCCCACGACGGTGGGATGCGCGTGTTCCACAATCTGCACCACGCGGCCCTCGGCTCGCCCGTCGGCGCGGCGGCGTTCGATGCGCGCCAGCACGCGATCGCCATGCATGGCATCGCCCAGATTGTCGCGACCGATGAAGAGGTCTCCCTCCACGCGAGGAATCGGCGCATCGGGCACCAAAAAGGCGTAGCCATCGCGATGCGCAACGATGCGCCCGGAGATGAGATTCGGATCGCGCGGACGTTTTGGCGCGGCCGGGGATTTGGGAGTTTCCGCGGCTCCCGCGGCAGACCGTTCTCCGGACTTTTCGGCGGCTTTGCGCGCCGCGCGCGCCGCCAGCTTGGCTCCCGCCAGAAGGTATTTTCCTCCGTGAGTTTCTTCCACTTCTC
Organism: uncultured Acidobacteriota bacterium; assembly: GCA_963708285.1. GTDB lineage: Bacteria > Acidobacteriota > Terriglobia > Acidiferrales > UBA7541 > Palsa-295. The sequence goes on along the minus strand of CAVPSF010000001.1, from coordinate 1,330,213 downwards.
CGGCTTTTTTCAGTTTTTGGATCACGCGCGGAAGGTAGCGCCGCCCGCGATGCCGCAGCCCCATGCCGTGGGCGATCTCGCGGATGCTGGCGGGCTGCGAAAGCGTGGCAAGATGCGCGAGTAATTCCTCGGGCGTCACATGAACGGGGCCTTTGGCGTCATCGTCTTCTTCGATGCGATATTGAGGAGGAGGTCTCATGGGCCGGGTTTTCCTGCCGCAGACAGGCTATCGGATTTTGCGTCCGGTAGCAAAAGTTGGATTCCCGCCGGCGGATGCCGCGCGCGTTGCGTTCACGGCTGTTCCACTTCTGTGATCGGTACGTCCAGAACCGCGATTTTGCCGTCGGGTTGGCGCTCGAGCGCCGGCGCATATTCTCCCAGCAGCTCCCGCCGCCACCAGGTGCCTTTCGCGCGCTTGGTTTGTAAGTCGGTGAACCAATATTGATAAATGACGGCGCGAACTTGCCGCGGGGGCGAGCCCGCGAACGGATTGCCGGCAAAAAGTTCCAGCACGCCGGAAGAATTCTGCAAGAGCCGCTCCTCGGTCCAAATCACGAAACGGTACTGGCGCCAGGAGCCGAGAGAAGCGAACCACAAATTCCACTCGAATCGCGGCTGATAGGGAGCGTAAATTCCCGGCGCTTTTTGCGGGTCCTGCGGCTTGTAACGAAATGGATAGGCCACCCAGTTCGTTCCGTCCTGCGAGCCTTGGAATTCGATTTCGTAGCGCGCGTGGGTCATCACCGCGAACAATCCATAGGTGTCGGCGATGCGGAACGGAGCAAGAGCGCGCACGGGAGTCTCGGGAAGCGGGAAATTGGGAATGAACATCCAAATAATTTGTGACGCGGTGCAATAAAACATCAGCGCCAGAAGAACTCCGGCAAGAGTCCTTTGCACCGACGCCAGCGCACGCCGCCATTCCGGCCTGGGTGTTGCCACAACATCCGCAGAGGGAATCTGCACGCTGGCACCTTCCCGCCAGCGGAGTTTTTGGATTTTCCGCGGCAGCGCCCATTCCACCACGCGATCGTCGAGCAGCAGGAAACCGAGCGCCAGCACCAGGTAATTCAAGAACGCGTAATTCGCCGTGAGAATGATGGCGATCTGGAACGGCGTCAGGATGCAAAAACAGGCGATGCGAAAGCGGCGCGGAAGAAACAGCATCCATGGCAGCACAAGCTCCGCCGCCAGCGTGATAAACGTCGTCGAAGTATGAAACCAGTGCGGAAAATGCTGGACGTAATATCCGATCCATGTCGGTAGCGGGCCATTCTGGTAATAATCTTCCATGGCCGTCAAGTGGCGCCAGGAAGTGTCCCCGCTCGCGAGTTTCACCACTCCGGATTCAAAATAGATGCGGAACCATTCCCAGCGCAATAGGTAGAGGCTGGCGCGCGAGGGCGCGTGAGCTGGGGCGAGGCCCGGCAAAATTCCCGGCGGCGCGAAGAACAAGCTGAGTATGCCGGCTTCGAGCAGCATGCCGTCCGATTGGTAGCTGGCAAAATCCTGTGCCGCGCCGATGAAGGAGAGGAAGCACACAAAGCAGACCGCCAGCGAAGCGCGCGGCCAGATATTGAGGAACACGGCAAGCGAGGCGACCAACCCCACCCAGCAAAGCGCCGTCAGCGCGTGGTCGCCGGAATTCACCCACAGCAAAGTGGGCGCAAACCAGAATCGGGCTCCTTTGAACGCCGCGGATACCGCCTGCAGATAATCGTGCGCGGGAAGAATTCCTTCCGGCCCGATGAGTCCCTTGATTTGAAACAGAAGAGAGTAGAACGCGGAAAAATAAATCAATCCCAGGGCGCGAAGAAAAATCCAGCGCGGCCAGAGGTGCGCGGACCATGGCGCAGCGCTTTCCCCCACCGCAAGGGTCGCGGAGGTTTTCGACCATATCCCCGAATCGAGCCCGCCGAGAGCACGCGCCCCCGCGTCGGGAGGTGATTCTGGCCCCAATAGCCATTTGAAAAGCGCTGAGAGCCGCTCGAGCATCGCCTGCGATTATACGCATGGCAGGCGCCACCCGCTCGCATTTGGCGGCCGCCACGGCAGAAGAAGGCCGGCAGCCGCGGCTTGCTCCGCTATTCCGGGGAAGTGGGAAGCGAGCGCAGGTAGGCGATGATCGCCACCGCGTCGTCATGATTCATGTGGTAGATGTGCATGGGAGGCTGAATGGCGCGGCCGTCGGGCGCCGTACCCTTTTCGAGAATGATTTCTCCCTGCTCCTCGGTGAAGCCCGGAAATCCGGCAAGCGCCGGCGCGCGCATCGCCCAGTTGGTGGTGGGATGGGTAGGCATGATCCAGACGGGAGCGCCCTGCAGCCAGCGCGCCTTGATGAGCTGGCCATTGTCGTCGCGCGGAGTGTGGCATTCGGCGCACATGGCCACGTTCTCGACCAGGTAGCGTCCGTGCTCGATCACGCTTTGCGCAGGTGCGGCCGCGGCTTTCTGCGGCGCGGGAAGCGCGGGGTCCGCAAGCGGAGCGCCTAGGAAGATCAAGAGGAAAAATACCAATCGGCGTGTTGTGATCATAATGACATGAACCTCGGATGATTTTTTTTGGCGGCTCCGGCGGACGTCATCGCACTTCTCGTCTCCGGAATCGTCATTTTGAACTCCTAATTTTATATTCTAACCCGTGCGCTCGTGTCCATCGCACCTTTTATCAAGGGGTCCTAAGTTTACTTATCGCCAGGACTCCCGCGACACCTGTGGTAATTCCCGACACACCTGTACTTCATGATCTGGCCGCCTGCCGCTTCCTTCCTATATGCTGATTGCGTTGTTGATGAAGGCGCGCCAGGAAGGTTTTGAATCCCCATTCCCCCTGGTGTCGCAACCGTGCGTCGCATTTTCAGGGAGGAATCGGGCCATGGATGGTGTGAAGGGATGGAAGCATATTCGCGGCGCAAATGGCGGGCTGATCCTGCTCGTTCTCGCGGTGCTTTTTGGCGTCAGCTGCTCCTCCAATTCCTCCTCGAATCCGCCCACTTTGCAGGCGATTTCCGTCTCACCCGCCAGTCCCAGCATCGCCAAGGGCACCACCAAGCAGTTCATGGCCACCGGAACCTATTCCGACAACTCCACACAGGATTTGACCGCCTCTGTCACCTGGAGTTCCGACACGCCAGGAGTGGCCACCGTCAGCAACGCCGCCGGATCGCAAGGCCTGGCCACTTCGGCAGGCACCGGCTCGGCAAATATTAAAGCCACGCTGAATTCCGTATCAGGATCCACAAAGCTTACTGTGACCTCCGCCGTGATCATGTCGATTTCCGTCACGCCCGCCAATCCCAGCATCGCCAAAGGAACCACCAAGCAATTCACTGCCACCGGAACATTTTCCGATAATTCCACGCAAGACGTGACCTCCAGCGCCACCTGGACCTCCGACACGCCGGGAGTTGCTGGCGTCAGCAACGCCGCCGGTTCGCAAGGTTTGGCCACATCGGCCGGTGCCGGCACGGCGAATATTAAAGCCGCGCTGAATTCCGTCTCAGGCTCCACAAAGCTCACGGTGACCTCCGCCGTGGTGGTTTCCGTTGCCGTCACCCCCGCCAATCAAACCATCGCGCAGGGCGTGCCGCAGCCATTCACGGCGACGGCCACTTTTTCCGACCAATCCACGCAGAACGTGACCGCCAGCGCCACTTGGAATTCCACGCAGCCCACTATCGCTTCGGTGACCGCTTCGGGAGTGGTGACCGGACTCAAGCAAGGCAGCCTCTCCCTCCAGGCGACATTCAATAATGTTCCAGGATCGACCAATTTAAGCGTGAGCGGCGTTTCCCTGCTGGGAGTGAGCGTCAGCCCGCAGAATCCGGCGATTGCGGATGCCGGAGCCACGCAAACTTTTGCCGCCACCGGAAAATTCAGCGACGGAAGCACGCAGACGTTGACCTCCCTGGCTTCCTGGACATCTTCCTCGACGGCTGTGGCCACCGTGAGTGGCGCGGGGGTGGCCACCAGCGCAGCGTTGGGAAGTGGAACCACCGCAGGTTTTACGCAGATTCAAGCGACGGTGGGCGCGGCGAGCGGCGAATCCATCCTGAGCGTCACCAGTCACACCGGAAACGGATTTGCCGGCGTTTTTACCCAGCATAACGACTTGGGGCGCACCGGGCAGAACGTGAATGAAACCACGCTCACGCCCGCCAATGTCAACAGCACGAATTTCGGCAAGAAATTCTCGCAGCCCGTTGACGGATATGTCTACGCGCAGCCGCTGTACGTCCCGAATGTGGCCATCTCTGGGAAAGGAACTCACAATATCGTCATCGTGGCCACCGAAGCCGACAGCGTTTACGCTTTTGACGCCGACAATAATTCCGGTGGGAATTCGACCTATCTGTGGCATGCCAGCTTGCTCGATGCCGCGCATGGCGCGGCGGCGGGCGCTACGCCGGTAAGTTCCAGCGACATCGGATGCACCGACTTGATGCCGCAAGTGGGCGTCACCGGCACGCCGGTTGTGAATCCCGCCAGTGGCACGATTTATGTCGAAGCCAATTCCAAGGAAAACGGAAATTACGTCCATCGCCTGCACGCCCTGGACCTCACCAGCGGAACGGAAAAATCGCCCGGACCGGTGGTCATCACCGCGAGCGTTCCGGGGACAGCCGATGGCGGCACGATGATCAATTTTAACGGCATCAAGGAATTCAATCGCCCGGGCTTGCTGTGGCTGAACGGCAAAATTTATATCGCCTTCGGATCCCATTGCGACATTGACACCTACCATGGATGGCTTTTCGCCTATGATGCCGCCACTTTTTTGCAGGATGCCGTCTTCGTCACCACACCCAACGGCGCGGTGGGATATCGCGGAGCCATCTGGATGGCTGGGACCGCTCCGGCGGCGGACTCGAGCGGAAACATTTTCTTCGCCACCGGAAATGGCGGGTTCGATTCCGGCACGATTCCCGCCGTGAATCTGAGCGACACAATTCTGAAGATGCAATTGTTTGGAACGCAGATGTCGCTCGAGGATTATTTCACGCCGTGGAATCAAGGGACGCTGGACGGCGGCGACACGGATGTGGGTTCGGGAGGCGTGCTGCTGCTCCCCGATCAAACCGGAAACCACGCGCATGAACTGGTGGAAGCCGGCAAGGAAGGCACCATCTATTTGATCGATCGTGATCAAATGACCGCCGGCAATTTGCATTATTGCGTGAGCAACTGCAACAACAAGGACGCCCAAATCGTCCAGGAATTGCAGCTGGCGGTGGGCGGCATGTGGAGCGCTCCGGCGTATTGGAACGGCACGATCTACACGGGCGGATCCGGCGACAATGTGAAGGCATTCAGCTTCAGCAGCGGGGCGATCAACTCGACTCCCACTTCTTCATCGGCCGGCACGTTCGGCTTCCCCGGCCCCACTCCTTCGGTTTCCGCGAGCGGATCCACGGCGGGAATCGTGTGGGTGATTGATGCCAGCGGATATGGCCCGCCGGCGGAAAACAACGCCACCCCGGCCATCTTGCACGCCTACAATGCGACGAATCTAGGAAACGAGTTGTACAACTCCACGCAAGCCGCGAACAATCGCGACGCCGCGGGCAACGCCGTCAAATTCACGGTTCCCACGGTGGCCAACGGCAAGGTTTATATCGGAACGGAGACCGAACTCGACGTCTACGGCTCGCTGCCGTAAGGCCTCTTGCCCCAACCTTCCGGAATCTGCCGGACGCGCGGCAAACCTCAATCCGTTGCATCCGTTTTTTGGATTTGGACCCCGGCCTTTTTGGATTTGACGATTTTGGGAGCCGCGCGATACCCTACCCTGCGAGTGAACGTCCGCGAACCATTCGTGAAAATTTCAATCAGCCGGGTCGCCCCCCGCTTCGAGGAGATTCATGTCCAACGAACTTCGTAATTTTTTGGCGCTGTCATACGACGAACTCGAACAGCTGAACCTCAAGGCCAAGGAGCAGCGCCGCAACCGCGTGGCCGCTCACAAAATCCAGGAAGAACGCATCAAGTATCTGACCGACGAAAAACGCATCAAGGCCGTCACCGTGCTTTTCAGCGACCTGGAAGGCCGCTTGCACATGCTCGATTACGACAAGAAATTCCTGATCAAGAGCTGGGACAACCTGACCTTCGACGGCTCCTCCATCCGCGGATTCACCGCGCAACGCGAAAGCGATCTGCGCCTGGCTATGGATTGGAGCGCCTTTTACTGGGCTCCCGCCGATGTTTTCGGCTCCGGCAAGGTGCTGGTCTTCGGCGAAGTGATCGACAAGGACGGTTCACCTTACAGCGCCGATATTCGCGGCGTGCTGAAGGGCTACGCCGCCGAACAGCACAAGCGCGAAGGCTACACCCTGAACGCCGCCAATGAAATCGAGGGCTTCCTGTTCCACGGGCCGGACGCCGAAGCCCGCTACCACGAAACCGGGAAATTCGAATACGTCAATACCGGCGGTTATTACCATTCACTTCCCGGAGATCCGCTGCGCACATTTATCGACACCAGCGCCGAAGTGCAGCGCGCCATGGGTTTTCAGAATGAGAAGGATCACCCGGAAGTGGCGCCTTCGCAATTCGAAATCAATTACGGCTACGGCGAAGTGGTGGCCGCCGCGGACCAAATTCAACTCTACAAACTGATTTGCCGCCAGGTGGCCACGCGCATGGGGCTCACCGCCAGCTTTTTGCCCAAGCCGGTGGTGGGCGTCAACGGCAACGGCATGCACACCAACGTTTCCATCAGCAAGGGCGGGAAAAATCTTTTTTGGGATCCCAAGGGGGAGGAACAACTCAGCAAGCTGGGTTGGTCCTTCGTCGACCGCATCCTTACTCACGGCAACGATATCTGCCTTCTGCTGAACGCCAGCGTCAACGCATTTCGCCGCCTCGATCCGCATTTCGAAGCGCCCAACCAGATCAAGGCCTCCGCCACGGACCGCGGATCGATGGTGCGCATACCCATCGGCAACGAGAAGAGCATGCGCGTGGAAGTGCGCTCGGTGGCCCCGGACGCCAATCCGTATCTGGTGATGTACTCGGTCTTCCGCGCCGGAATCGACGGCGACACCGCGAAAATCAAGAACCTGCGCCAGGCCGAACGCTATTTGCCCGACAACATCTATACCGCGCTCGAAAATTTCCGCAAGGCCGAGTGGACCACCAAACTGCTTGGCGCGGATGTGAAAGGCCGTTACGCCGACTTGAAGCAGGCTTCCGCCGATCGTTGCGCGCGTTCCCTGGGAACTTTCGTCAAGGTTCCGGAAGTCCAATACCACCACGAAGTCTATAACCAGTTCACTTGGAATTTGTTTTAGCGGCGGGAAAACGGAAGAATAAAAATATTTATTTAATCAGTGGGCGCCTGTGCGTGCGCACCCAGGCGCCGCTTATTGCCAGAGCGCGCTTGCTTCGCCTTCCCAGCGCGCCATCACCACCGTCGCAAGGCAATTCCCCAGAACGTTTACTCCCGTCCGCGCCATATCCATGAGCTGATCGATCCCGAAAAGCAGAAACACTGGCTCCATCGGCAAGTGGAAAGTCACGGCGGTCGCCAGCACGATCACCAGCGAAGCGCGCGCCACGCCCGCCACTCCCTTGCTGCTCACCAGCAGCGTGAACATCATGACCATCTGCTGCCCCACGCTCAGATGAATCCCCGCCGCTTGCGCCACGAAAATCAGCGCCAGCGACTGGTAGAGACTCGAACCATCCAGATTGAAGCTGTAGCCGGTGGGCAAGACGAAGGCCACGATGTCCCGCGGAACTCCAAGCGTTTCCATTTCCTCCATGGCGATGGGCAGCGCCGCTTCGGAACTCGCCGTGGCGAAGGCGATGGTGACGGGTTCGGTCACCGCGCGCAGAAACCGCCGCATGGGCACGCGCACGAAAAGTGCGATGGGCAAGAGCACGCCGAAAATGAAAATGGCCAGGGCGACATACATCGTCGCCAGCAGCTTCAGCAGCGGCAGCAGAATGCCGAGACCCATGTGCCCCACGGTATAGGCAATCGCGCCAAATACGCCGAGCGGGGCAAACAGCATGACCACGTTCGTAAACTTGAACATGGTCTCCGCCAGGCTTTCCGAAAAATGGAGCAGCGGCCGCCGCTTTTCTTCCGGCACCATGGCTAGCGCCACTCCGAAAAGTATGCTGAAGACCACCACCTGCAGCACTTCGCCTTCGGCCACGGACTTTGCGATGTTCTCCGGAAAAATATTAAGGATGAGGTCATGCGCCGTTTGCGGAGCTACATTGAGGTTCTGCGTCGCAGAGCTGGGCGGAAGCCGCACGCCTGCACCGGCGCGGCTGATGTTGATGGCCACAAAGCCGATCACCAGCGCCAGGGTCGAGACGATTTCAAAATAAATCAGCGCCTTGACGCCCATGCGCCCGACTTTCTTCAGGTCCGCGTGTCCCGCGATTCCCACCACCAGCGTGCTGAAAAGCAGTGGCGCGATGATGACCTTAATCAGCCGCAGGAAAATCGTTCCCAGAATCTGGAGATGCAATGCCATGGCCGGCCAATCGTGCCCGAATTCGACACCGGCGGCCATGCCCACAAAAATCCATGCGGTGAGGGATTTTTCCTTCGCGGCGTACCCGGCAAACAGAAAAATGGCCGCCCAGCGCACCACGCGGGCGATCAGCGGCAAAGCGGGCAGCCATGCGAAGCGCCCGGCAAGACTCAGCAATGCGCCCACAAGCAGGGCGGCAAATGCGGCGCGAAGAAATTTTGAACTCACGGGCGCGGCCGTGGATTGCGCGGGATTTGCGAATCCTGCGGGTGCGATGCTTCGCCGGATTGCGCTGCATCCATTTCGAAATACATCAGCGCGTTGAAAAAGATTTTGTAGGTCGCGTAGGACTGCCCGCGATATTGCGGGCGGAAGCCGAAAAGAACAATGTGCCCGCGTCCCAAAGGCGCGTCCATCAACGCGCTTTGATTCTCAATCAAGTCCGCGCCCAGCAGCCAGCCGGACATCAACGGATTCCCCTTCGGATAATTCGCGATGGAAACTCCCGCCGGCTCGTTCTCCGACAAAAAAGAGGGCGCGAACGCCGGCCCGCGCTCAAACCACACCGCGGTATTTTCGTCCGTGCCGTAACCGAGCGGGTGACGGGGATTGATGTGCACGTTCAGAATCGAGCCGGGACCATAAAAATTCTGCGGGGGAACTCCGCGCAGGATGTCTCGGGCGCCCACCCCCAGTTTGTCGATCGCGAAATCCGAGGCGCGGTTCAGCGTGATGATTTCTCCACCCTGCGCCGCGAACAGCCGCAAGTTTGCCACTCCCTCGTCGGCGATGCCCCCCGCATATTCATCCGGACCCACAATTCGTGGCAGGCCGGGAGGAACCTGGAGTTCGGGCGGCACCGGCAAATCCTTGGAACGCGCGAGCGACGGAATGCCTTGCACGATGGCGGCGACACTGGCGCTGGGAATAATGATGACATCGAACCGCGCATTCAGATTTCCGCCGCGGATGTCTTTGTCGTGAATGCTGGTGTAAGGAAATTCGTATTGTTCCAGCAGCCAGCGCGTCCAGCCTTCGTCAATATTGGGAATATAACTTTTGTAAAGCCCGATGCGCGGCGCGCGGAGCGGAACCGCATCCTTCACCGCCTGCCCGGAGGCATAAATATCCAGTCCCAATTTCGCGACGGAGCTTACGTCCGGCGAGTCGATGACAAAAGTTCCGGGAGGAAATGCCTGGCCGCCGGCCTCGATCGCATCCCGCGAACGCAAGACTCGCACGCCCGCCTTGAGGAGCCGATTGACCGCCAAATAGGCGTTATTCGAATCGGGGCGGAGAAAATAGGGAGGCTTGCCGGGCTCCACGCGTCCTGGCGGCAGATCGATGCGGTCGGTTTTTTCAAGCGCAGCGTCGAAGGGATTATTGATTTCCGCGATGCGCACGCCCATCAGCAGCGGCAGAGTCTGCGCCGTGGCATCGTAGGGGCGCTTGGGAGGACCTCCGGGATATTCGCGGAGGTCGGGATATCGCTGGCGCTCAAGCAAGGTTTTTGCGTATCGCCCGTAGGGTTGCGCCATGGGAATCACGTAACTTCCCGCCGGATATTCCAAGCCGTCGGCCGTGAAATTTTTCCGGGATTGATAAATCTCCACCAGGCCGAAGCGTAGCGTCTGCATCAGTTTCACGGCCGCCGGAACATCCTTCTGCGAAGGCGGAATGACGAAAGCGAAGGGCCGCCCGCTCCAGTCCACCGAATTTTTCCCGATGTGATAAAAATTTCGGAGCACCATCTCGCGATTCTGCGCAACGTGGTATAAGCAGCCTTCGAAGGCGATCAACTGGTAGTCCACGATGTCGCTGAGGTGCCATTCCCCGCCCATCCACGGATCGGGAAAATTCCAGCTTTTTTCCTGCGCGTTGTAGCCCAGGTCGTGCGCTTCGAGCGAGGAGAAAGGCACGTTGACGGGGGACGCCAGCATGGCCGAAGCCGACTCCGTGATCACCCGCACTCCCGCGTGGTAGGCCTGATAGTGGCGCGAGGGAGACCATTCGTCGTAAATCGCCTGGATGGCCACTCCCTTTTTGCCCGCCGCGGACAGATCTTCGGCCATCGAAGTTCCCAGCCAGTTGGTTTCCTCCACCAGCAGCGGATCGATATTGGGATCGACGGGATCGAGAAACGGCGGCATGAACATGCGCGCCTGATTTGGATCCATCTGGTGCACGTCATACACCACTTGCGGATGCCACAGGTTCTGCACTTTTCCGACGGTCAATTGCGATTCCACCTGCGTGAACATGTACCAGTCGCGGTTGTCATCGTGCCCGACGTAAGGCTGGTAGATTTCCGGCGGCCCTTCGCCTTCAAACGGCGTCCCCAAATACTTGCGGTACCACTTCACCACCATGTCCTGGCCGTCGGGATTGAGCGAAGGAATCAGGAGAAAAATCACGTTGTCGAGGATGGCGCGATGCTCCGGCGTGTCTTCGGTAAGCAGTTTGTAGACGTATTCCATGGAGGTCTGCGTGGAGGCCACCTCCGTTGAATGCACGGTGCAGGTGATCAGCACGATGGCTCGTCCCTGCGATATCAGCTTTTCGGCATCGGCGTCGGTGAGCCCGCGGGGATCGGCAAGACGCTGCTGGATCTCAAGGTAGTGCTGCAAATGGCTGATATTGTCAGCGGAGGAGATGGTGAGCACCACGAACGGCTTGCCCAAAGTCGATTTACCGATTTCCTCGAACTTGACGCGATCCGGCGCGGCCGCCGATACCTTCTGAAAATAGTCGAGGACTTGCTGCCAATCCGCGAGCTTGCGGTCGTCCCCCGGATGAAATCCAAGCACCGAATCGGGAGAGGGAATTTGCGCGCGCAGCGGCGCCGCGGCAAAAGAAAAAAGCAGTGCGAGCGACGCGAGGCGAGCGGCATTACGAAAATGCTTGGGGAAAATTCTCATCGGCGGCTCGCGTCTTTCAGAACGGATTCGTTCCTCGCCCGTTTCGCAATTTTTTCCGGATGGCACTGGGAGTATACAAAGCGCCTCCCGGAAATCCAAGCCGTCCCGGCGCGAGTTGCGGATATGCCGACGCCTTCAAGTGCGGAGAAGCCTGCGCGGTCGGGTCCGGCCTTCGCAATGGCCGGACCCTGCCGCAAGTTTCGGAATGATGCGATTAAAATTCGTACCGCACGGCCATCTCCATCTCGCGCGCCCCGCCTCGCGGCCCGGCCGTCTGACTTATTTGACCGAAGGTCGAAGGCGAAGTGGGATCGAGAGTGATTCCGTTCCAGCCGGAGATGTTGCCTGGAGCCCACGGGGCCCCCGCGCTGAAATTGACGTTGTTGAACACATTGAATGCCGTCACGCGGAATTGCAGTCTTTGCCTCTCTCCTCCCCACGGCATCACGAAGGATTTGTAAACTCCCGCGTCGGCGCTGAAATATGCAGGCCCGGTAAGAGCGTTGCGTGTGCCTCCAAATCCAGGCAGCGTGAACATGAAGTCATTGGTCAGCACGGAATTGGGGTCGCTGAAAAGATTCGGCTGGCCGCCCGCACCGTCCTTGGTAACGTTTGTTGAAACCGGTTGGGTCAGTGTCCCCAGGGCATTGCGCTGCCAACTGGTCGGGTAATTGAAGCCGTTGCCCACCGTAAGCGGGAAGCCGGAACGCCACCGCACGATCCCAGCAAATTGCCATCCTCCAATCAGAGCGTTCAGGCCCCGACCGACAGTGGAAAGATATCGCTCGCCCTGTCCGACCGGCAGCCGCAGCAGGAAGTTGCCGTTGAAGTTGTGTCGCAGGTCGAAATCCGATACCGCGCGATTCTGTCCCGGATCGAACGGATTTTGAATCAATCCCACCAGGCTGCCGTAATCGCCGCCCACATCGGCGTTTTCCGCCGAGGAGTTGTTATCAATTGATTTCGAGTAAACGTAACTCGCCGTAAAGGTGGCGAACCCTACGTTCTTGTGCAGCGAAACCTGCAAGCTGTTGTAATTCGAATTCGCCCAGTTCGTCCATCCGCCCAGCGAAGTGAACTGCGGATCGAGCACCACGAAGCCTTGCCCCTGGGGATCGACCGTTGAATTCCAGGGGCTGGGAAGGCCGAACGAGGGCAGGCGGTCTGCAATCGCGATGCCGCAAGCCCAGGAAGGTCCGCCGGGGAAACGCAATAGTTGATATGCGTAGTAAGCCTGCGTCGCCGAGAGGTTGGCATAGTTGTTGTTTCCCGTCGATCATCGCCAAATCCGCCGGCATGTTGGGCATCATATTCTTGTAAAACGGAACGTCGGCGATGGTTGAGAGCGCGGCAAAGTTCGTGGGGCTGATCGCCGGGCTGCTGTAGTTGGGTCCGATGATCCCATTGAGCTTTGTTTCCGCTTGCCACAGGGTCATGCCGGAAGCGGGGTCCTTGATATCCAGATACTGGCCGTAGTCCGCCTTGGCGGTCAGCCTGCGCCCGAGCGTCCCGACGTATGCGATTTCAAGGCTCATTTTCTTCGGCAGTTGGCGCTCGTAGCTCAACGTCAGATCCATCGTGTAAGGAGTTCTCAAATGAGGATCCACGAAGAATCCAAAGTTGCTGAAAGTGGCCGAGGGTGTGAAGGGCAGGCTGGCGCTGGTGGGCAACGGAACGAATTGATCGACGGTGGGCAGGCCGGTGCAACCCGTCACCGTGCAAGTTCCTGAAAAGCGCGGCGCGGTCGCCAGGGTGAATGGCGAAGTCCCGTCTTCCACGAAAGTGCTGACGCCGGGAGAACCATACTTGTCGCTGTCCAGCGCGATGGGCTGTCCGATGCGGTCGTAATAAAGCCCGAAACCGGCGCGCACCGAACTCTCCCCAGGGTGTCCAAACACCCGGTTCAGAATCCCTCCTTCATAAGAGGGACTCCAAGCGATGGCCAGCCGGGGCGCGAAGTTTTTGTGATCCGGGTTATACCAGGAGGGTTTTCCATTGGCGCGGCCGGCCAAATTCCAGCTCAGGAGCGGCGAGGTGTTCGAAGCGATTCCCTGATTCATGTTGGAAACTCGCTGCGCGAACCATGCGTCCAGGTCCGTCGTGGGCGCCACTTCAAAACCATTCACTTCCCAGGGTGGGGTTTCGTATTCGTACCGCAATCCGGCGGTGACCGTCAGATTGCTGCGAAACTGCCAGCTATCCTGCGCGAATATTTCAAAATCATGTTCCGCGGTGGTGCGCTTGTTGACCGTTCCCGGCGGCAGAAATGTCTGCGAGTGCGGATCGGAGAACAGCGTGACGCCGGCGGTGGTGATCGAGCCGGTCAGAAGCATGAATGGCTCGGTGAAATACTGGGCGGAGACCGGCTGCGGGTCGTTGAGAACGCTGGTGACGTTTTGATAGGCCTCCGAGCATAGACCCGGGCAGGTGCCCTGGTTGATGGAAAACGACGGATAAGTCGCCGAGGCGTCGTCGCGCTGGATTTGCAGCAGACGAACCAGGCCGCCGAAGCTCATGGTGTGCTTGCCGCGGACCCAGTTCAAAGTGTCGTTGAACTCGTTCACCGGAATCCGCGTGCTGTTCGGACGCGCTCCGAAATTGATATTCGAATCGAAGTCGCGCGCCGTTAGTCCGGGGCCGGAAGCGCCGCTCAGCGCGACGCCCAGACGCGTGAAGCCCCAACGCAGCGTGTCCGTGATCGTGGGAGTAAATTGGCCCTGATACTGCACGGCCATGCCCCGGCTGTTATTCAGCAAGTCTTGCGCCGCAGCTTGACCCGGAAATTGCGCGCCAACCAACGTGTCGCTGGCCCCCACGAGATTGCCTCTCCAGAATATGGAGTGGCGCCCGTCGCTGGTCAGATTGAAATCCACGCGGGAAATGTAACTGTTGCTCGAAAGCTGTGCTGGCGCGTTGAAACGATATCCCGAAAAACTCAATCCGCCGTCCACTCCCGCGGAGGGGACATTGCCCGACGGGAAAAGGGACATATACGTGATCATCGCCGGATTCACGCCCAAATTGGCGGGGTCAACGCTTTGCAGGTCCGCAGGAGTCAATCCAAACGCCCCCGCCGGCACCACGTGGCTGGAGGTCAAGCCCTGCACCGTGCCTCCGGGGCAGTTCGCCGGGACGTTGCAGCCGTAAATCAGGACGCCATCTTTCAGGGCGTCGCTCGGCACGCTGCGTGGTCCTTGCGTTGTGCCGCTCGAATCCCGGCGCTCCTCGTTGTCCAGGAAAAAGAATATGCGGTCTTTTTTCACCGGGCCGCCCAGCGAACCTCCACCGATATTCCGCAGGAGTTTCGGCCGTTCAATCCCGTCCAGGTTATTGAAGTAGGAATTCGCGGTAAATCCCGTGGTGCGATAATACCAGCGCGCGTTTCCGTGAAATTCGTTGGACCCGCTCTTGGTGACCAGCGCCACCTGTCCTCCGGAAGCCGTTCCATCCGTAGCGTTGGCGTTGCCCGTGGTCACTCTCACTTCCTGCACCGAATCGAGCGTCAACGGCAGGGCGCTGCTGAAGGCTCCCTGGTTCTGCCAGTTGTTCGAATCCACGCCGTCCACGGTGATGTTCGATTCGTTGCCGCGCACGCCGTTCACCACGCCCTCGCGGTTATCCATCTTGCTGGTGGATCCCAGCGCCAGTATGTCGGTGTCCGATTCGCCCGTGAATACCACGCCAGGCTGCAGACTCAGCAGGTTGACCACGTTTCGCGCCAGAAAGGGCAGATTTTTCACCTGGTTCTCGTCAAACGGATTTCCGGAGGTCGCGTCGCTGGTGTTCATCAGCGGCGCCGATTGCGACTCCACAGTGATCTCCTGCGCGATGGTGCCCACTTCTAGGCGCACCTCAAGGTTCGTCGAAGAAGCCACCAGCACAGCGACACCCTTCGCTACATATTTCTTGAAGCCTTGCTCGGTGACGGTGATGGTGTAGTTCTCGGGATTGAGGTCCTGAATCGAGAAAGAGCCGACAGCGTCGGAAGTGGTGGCGCGCGTCGAGCCCGTGGCTTCACCTTCGACGACAACCTTGGCTCCCGGAACGGCGGCGCCGGAAGGGTCGATGACGCGACCCTTGACGCTACCCAGGTTTTGAGCTCCCACGCGGCCGCAAAACAGCAAAAGCAGGAAAGCGAGCAACACAACGGCGCGATGCGCAAAGGAACGGTAATCCATCAGCGTCCTCCCCCCAGCGTGATATTCAATTCCGGCAAATCGTTCGTTCGGAAAATTTTGGTGATCTACGACCGGCCTCCACCCATGTTTTCCTGCTAGACCGAAGGAGTTGGGAACCTCGCAAAAGGTTCGCAAGCAGCTTGGGCCGCGGCCCGATCGTCGAATGTGATATACCGTATACACGCAGCCGAAAATGCTGTCAAGACTATTTTTCTCCGATCCATTTCCTCTTCCCTGCCCACAACCCTGCGCGCCACGGCGCATCGGCCGGGCGAGACGGCCATGGCAGGCAAGGCGCTTGCCGAGCCGTTTGGTATGTGATATACGATGATGCCTGCGCTTTTCGCACCGGCTTGCTTTCTGTGCTCTCGTTTTCGAACGGCCCGGCCTTTCGGGCCGATTTTCTCGGACGGGCGGGGTCGTCGCATATTTATGCTGGACCGCAAGAATCTCTTTTTTGTCGGATTGATCCTGGCCGGGAGCGGCCTGGTGTCCCCTCCCGTGGCCCTGGTGATCGGGCTTGCCTACGGCATCACTTTCCAGGGAATTGATTCCTTCGTTGCCAAGGATCTTTCCAAATTTTTGCTGCAGGCTTCCGTCGTGGGTCTGGGATTTGGAATGAACCTTCACGAAGTGATTCGCGTCGGCCGCTCCGGATTCGTTTACACCGCCGTGGGCATCTCCCTCTCCATGATTATCGGCCTCACCTTGGGGCGACTTCTGGCAGTGGACTCAGGTTCCTCTTTGCTGATTTCCGTGGGGACGGCCATTTGCGGCGGCAGCGCCATCGCCGCCGTGGGGCCGATTACAGATGCCAGCGATGAACAAATGGCGATATCACTGGGGACGATTTTTATCCTGAATGCGGTCGCCTTGCTGACATTCCCGCTGATCGGCTGGGCGTTGCATCTGACCCAGACGCAGTTTGGATTGTGGTCGGCGCTGGCCATTCACGATACAAGTTCGGTTGCCGGAGCGGCAGCGAAATACGGCTCGGTGGCGCTGGTCATCGGCATGACCGTGAAACTCGCCCGGGCGCTGTGGATCGTGCCGGTTTCCATTCTCACCGCGGTCGTCAAGAAGAGCAATTCGCGCATCCAGTGGCCGTGGTTCATTTTATTTTTCTGCCTGGCGGCCATGGCTAACACCTATGTGCCTGCGTTTAGCCATGTATACTCGGTCCTCGACCGGCTGGGAAAAATCGGAATTTCGGCGACTCTTTATTTGATCGGCGCGGGTCTTTCGAAAAAAACGCTCCAGCAAGTGGGATTTCGGCCGCTGGTGCAGGGTGTGGCGCTCTGGGCGGTGGTGGCCGTGAGTTCCCTGCTGATGATCCGCATCGGTTGGATTCATCTCTGATGGAAGGAGAATCCCCTGGCAACCATCGAATATTTTGAATGTACCAAGTGCGGGAATCGTCTGAGTCCCCGGGAACCGCAAACTGTGTGTCCGCAGGATGGCGGCTCTCTCTATGTTCGTTACAACTTCGCGCCCTATATCGGAAAGCTGAAAGCCGGGGACATCTCCGGCCGCGGCGGAAGCATGTGGCGTTACAAAGAAGTCCTGCCGGATGTGACTCCCGTCACGCTCGGCGAGGGCCAGACTCCGATGATTCAGCGGCGTTGCAATCCCAATGTGTACGTCAAGGACGAAGGGCTGAATCCCACAGGATCTTTCAAGGCCCGCGGGCTATCCGCCGGCGTCACCATGTGCAAAGCCTACGGCCTGAAAAAAATCGCCATACCCTCGGCCGGCAACGCCGCCAGCGCGCTCGCCGCCTATGCCGCCGCCGCGGGTATCGAAGCGCATATTTTCATGCCCCTGGATGTTCCGCAGGCCAACCAGATCGAATGCAAAGCGTACGGAGCGAAGGTTACGCTCGTTGACGGTCTCATCAGCGATTGCGCCAAAATCATTAATGACCGCAAGAAAGAGGAGGGCTGGTTCGATATTTCCTCCCTGAAGGAACCCTTTCGCGTCGAGGGCAAGAAGACCATGGGTTACGAACTGGCCGAACAACTCGGATGGAAACTTCCGGACGCCATTTTTTATCCCACCGGCGGCGGCGTGGGTTTGATCGGCATGTGGAAGGCTTTCGATGAAATGCAGACGCTCGGCTGGATCGGAGCGGAGCGGCCGAAGATGGTGGCCGTTCAGGCTTCCGGATGCGCGCCCATTCCCAAAGCCTGGGAAGAGCGCAAAGCCGTTTCTGAATTTTGGCAAAACGCAAAAACCATCGCCGCCGGCTTGCGCGTGCCCAAGGCCTATGCCGATTACATCATCCTCGACATTTTGAATCGCAGCGGAGGGACGGCGGTTTCCACCAGCGACGAGGATATTTTGCTGGCGGTCAAGGAGTTGGCGTCAAGCGACGGCGTTTTCGCTTCTCCCGAGGGCGCGGCTTCGCTGGTGGCCTACCAAAAACTGATCGCCTCGGGATTCCTGAAGTCCAGCGAGCGCGTGGTCCTGTTCAATACCGGATCGGGGCTGAAATATATCGACGTGTTTTCGAACAATGGGGCGCAACACAAGTGATCTGAAATTCACGGCGCCGGATTACGATTGCTCGACGGAGGTGATATTCCATGAAGCGAATGCAGATCCTCGGGCCCGTGCTCGCCATGATTCTTTTTTCGGGGCTTGCGGCGTTCGCTCAGGAAGAGGCACCGCGGCCGCGCGCCCGTGACCTGGGCCTGAAAATCGGCATCCTGCCGACCGGTCCTTTGAACGCCATCACCGACGTTTCCGGCGTGCTGGTGGGCCAAACGACGGTAGTGCAAGGCGCGGACATTCGCACCGGGGTCACTGCCATACTGCCGCACAGCGGAAACATGTTCCGCGAAAAAGTTCCCGGCGCGGTCTTCATCGGCAACGCGTTTGGCAAACTGATGGGCTCGACGCAAGTCAACGAACTCGGCGAGATCGAAACTCCCATTCTCCTCACCTCAACTCTGAACGTCGCGCGTGTCGCCGACGCGCTGATTGATTACATGCTCGCTCTTCCCGGCAACGAAGACGTCCTTTCCGTCAATCCCCTCGTGGGAGAAACGAACGACGGATACCTCAACGACATTCGCGGGCGTCACGTCAGCCGCGGAGATGTCTTGGCGGCGATTCAAGGCGCGAAGTCCGGACCCGTCGAAGAAGGCGCGGTGGGCGCGGGAACCGGAACGGTGGCCTTCGGATTCAAGGGCGGTATCGGCACATCCTCGCGGCGTCTCCCCGCAAATCTTGGCGGCTATACCGTGGGAGTTCTGGTGCAGACTAACTTCGGCGGAGTGCTGACGATTGATGGCGCGCCGGTCGGACAGGAACTCGGCCGCTATTATTTGCGCGAGGAATTGGGCGGCCCGGCCAGCTCCGCTTCCTCGCTCGCCACGGACAATGCCAAAGGCTCGGTCATGATTGTCGTGGCCACCGACGCTCCCATTGATTCCCGCAACCTGAAGCGGCTCGCCGCCCGCGCCATGCTGGGCATTGGCCGAACGGGCTCGGCGGGATCGAATGGAAGCGGAGATTACGTGGTGGCCTTCTCGACCGCGCCATCGGTGAGAATTCCGTACCCGCCATCCACCTCCGACCTGAATCCAAAGCCGCGACAAGTGGAACTGCTCTCGAATGACGCGATGTCGCCTCTGTTTTTGGGCGTGATCGAAGCGACCGAGGAAGCTGTTTACAACTCGCTATTTCGCGCGAAAACCGTGACCGGGAATGGACACACGGTGGAAGCGCTTCCCATCGCGCAGACGGTTGAAATCCTGCAAAAGTACGGCGTCATAGCAAAGAGCGGCAATTGAGGCGGCGCGTTTCAGCCGCTCGCTGAATGAACGAAGGCGGGGGAAACCGCTGGCCGCGCATGAATGGCAGAAGTTTTGGGGGCGATTCGGTGATTCAGTCTGGGAGGTCCTGAAATGTTCAGGAACGCGATTGTCCGCATCCCCGGCGAAAATTTCGATCAAGGCCTCAGTTCCTCCGGCCTCGGAAAGCCGCTTCATGCGCAGGCGCTCGAACAACACGCGGCCTACTGCACGGCCCTGGAAAAACAGGGATTGCGGGTTTGGACTTTGCCGCCGGACCTTGCGCATCCCGATGCGACGTTCGTGGAAGATACCGCCGTGCTGACGAAATCGTCGGCGATTCTCACGCGTCCCGGAGCGAAAAGCCGGGACGGCGAACTCGCGCGGATGGAGGAAGTTCTCGGGCGTTTTTTTCAGGTGATCAAGCGCATCGGCGAACCCGGCACTTTGGATGGCGGCGATGTTTGCGAAGCCGGAAATCATTTCTTCATTGGCATTTCCCAACGCACCAACGAGGAAGGCGCCCGGCAATTGACGGATTTTCTATCCGCGGAGGGTTTCACGACTTCCCTTGTGGATGTTCGCGAAGTGCCGGGCATCCTGCATCTCAAGAGCGGAATCGCCAGCATCGGTGAAAAGACCCTCGTGGTCATCGAAGCGCTGGCGGAGCACGAATCATTCGCCGGGTACGATTTGATTCGCGTTTCGCGCGCGGAAACTTACGCCGCCAATTGCCTGCGGTTGCGGGATGCCGTGCTGCTTCCCACGGGTTTTCCGTCCCTGGCGTCTTCTCTGCGGCAGAGGCACTACGATCTGCAACTGCTCGAAATGTCCGAATTTCAGAAAATGGACGGCGGCTTGAGTTGTCTTTCGCTGCGCTTTTAAGAGAAGCCTCTGGCCGCGACGGGAAAGTTCGAAAATTTCCGGAACTGGCATTTCAAATTCAGGTTTCGCGGATCACTTTGAATCATAAAATTTTTCCTTTTGCAGCTTGGGCACCCCGCTGATGGCTGCCGCCCCCAGTCGCGGAAAACTTCTCAGAGTTCTGGGCACCACCTTCGGCATTTCCGTGGCCGTGGGCAACGCCATTGCCGCGGGAATCGTGCGCGCTCCGGGAGACATCGCGCAATGGCTCCCGAGCGCCTGGCTGATTCTGGGCGTGTGGATGGTGGGAGGGTTGTACGCGCTGTTTGGCGCGTCGTCGCTGGCCGAATTGAGCGCGGCGATTCCGCGCAGCGGCGGTCAATATAACTTTGCGCGCCGCGCCATCGGCGAATATGCGGGATTCATCGTCGGCTGGAGCGACTGGCTTTCCACCTGCGGAACTCTGGCGGTGGTGGCCATCGTCATCGGCGAATATAGCGGCGTGTTGCTTCCCGCACTCGCCGGCCGTGAAAAAATCACGGCCATCGGCGTGATTATTTTTTTCGCCATCTTGCAGGAGCGCGGAGTTCGCTGGGGCAGTTGGGCGCAGATTTTGACGTCCTTGATGAAAACTGCGGCGTTTGTGATCTTGATTGCCGGGTGTTTCTTTTTGGGAGGACACGCGCGAATCGCCGCAGTCCACGCCGCCGCCCCGGTCCCTTCGCTGCAATCGGGCTGGCCGCTGGTGGTCGCCGTCGTGCTGGGCCTGCAAGCCATTTTTTACACCATGGACGGCTGGGACGGCGTCATCTATTTCGGCGGGGAGCTGCGCAATCCGGGCGTCGAAGTGCCGCGGTCGATCTTCAGCAGCGTTTTCACCATCGTCTTGATCTACATCTGCCTCAATGCCGCCATCCTTTATGTTCTTCCCATGAATGAGATTGCCGGAAACAAATTCGCGCTGGGAACCGTGGCGGAAAGGTTGTGGGGGCCGTGGGGCGACCCCATCATCCGCACCATCATGGTCGTTTCCCTGATGAGCTGCCTCAATTCCGCGCACCTTTTCTGTTCGCGGATTCTGCATTCCATGAGCTGCGATGGTCTGTTCTTCCGGCGCGTGGCGAACGTCAATAAAGGTGGCACGCCGACGCTGGCGCTGCTGCTGAGCACGGCGGTGGCGGTGATGTTCGTTTTGGGGACCTTCGAGCGATTGATCGCCATGCTGTCTTTTTTCTTTGTCGCAAATTACACGCTGTCCTATGCCTCCCTGTTCTTTCTGCGCCGCAGGGAGCCTTCACTCGAGCGGCCGTATCGGGCCTGGGGGTATCCTTGGACCACGGGAATCGCCCTTCTCGCGTCCATATTGTTTTTGATCAGTTCCATCGCCACCGACCGGGAAAATGCGCCGTTCGCTTTGGGTATGCTGGCGCTCAGCTACCCGCTGTACCGCTCGCTCAAATGGGCATCGGTGCGTCTGGAAGCGAAATCGCAGGCGTGAACGCATGCGGGCGAAACGGAAGGCAAACGGCAAATTACGGCGATCTAACGCCGGCAAAGTGTAATCTTTTCGCCGCTCCCGCCTTGGACCGCGGAGAGCAGTAAGAATTGGGGAAACAAAAATGCGCTATCGTCGAATGCCAATCGAGATCGAGTCTCCCGAGGAAATGGGCTACTCCTCGATTGAAAACAATTTGTCGGAGAGTTCGATCTGGGACGCGCGCCTGGGCGATTGGTGCAAGGACCTCGAAGGGCTGACGCTTTGCTACGGCGAGCATCGCGGCCAGAACGAACTACGGGAAGGAATCGCCGCCGCGAGCGGCGCTGTGTGCGCCGAAGACGTTCTGGCTGTACCGGGCGCCGCGGCTGCTTTGTTCATCGTCAATTCCTCGCTACTGGAAGCGGGCGCATCGATGCTGGTGGTCCGCCCCAATTATTCGACCAATATCGGAACTCCACGCCTGCTGCAATGCTCGATGGAATATCTCGACCTCGTATTCGAAAGGCGTTTTGAACTCGACCTGGAGGAAGTTTCCTCGCGCATCACTTCCAGCACGCGTCTGGTCAGCGTGACCTATCCGCACAACCCCACGGGCGTTTGCTTGAGCGAAGCAAAATTGCGGGCCTTGATCGAACTCGTCGAGCGCCGCCATTGCTATTTGCTGGTCGACGAAACCTATCGCGATCTCCATCGCGGCGATCCTCCGCCCCTTGCCGCCTCGCTCAGCGATCGCGCGATTTCCGTTTCCTCCCTCTCGAAGGCCTATGGCCTGCCCGGAATCCGCATGGGATGGATTGTCTGCCGCAATCCCGAGCTCCAGGAACTTTTTCTGGCCGCCAAGGAGCAGATCGTCATTTGCAATTCCGTCATCGACGAAGAAATCGCCAGGCGCGTGCTGGCGCAACGCGAAAAACTCCTTACCGAAATCCGCGCGCGCGTGGATGAGAATTGGCAAATCGTTTTGCAATGGATGGCGGCGGAAAAACATCTCGAATGGGTTCTGCCCGGCGGCGGCGTGGTGTGCCTGCCGCGCTTCGTCGAAAATCTGCAAATCGATACCCGCGCATTTTATGAAGTTCTGCTTCGGAAATTTTCGTCCTATGTGGGTCCGGGACATTGGTTCGAGCTGAGCGACCGGTATTTCCGCTTGGGCTACGCCTGGGAACCAAAAGAAAAGCTGGCGCGCGGGCTGAAAAACATTTCCAGCGCGATCGAGGCGTCATTACTATAGGCGCCGGCAAGGATAATAAGGCCGGGGGAAGGGGGCCAGGCTTGACTACGGCATGTGATATATCGTATATCTAGCGCCGCGCGCCCTTTCGGCCCGCTTCACCATCGGATTTCGCTCCCCTCCGGGCCGTTTTCATCGCCCTCGATGGGCTTTCCGGTGGCGTGCGTTGCTCCTGGCCGGCGCTTTCCCCGGACCGCGTGAGTCAAATTCTCGACTTGAGGACAGGATGGACAATCGACGACCGGCGTGGGATGGCGATTTGAAACCCTCCACTGCCGAAGCCGCTTCTCCCTCCGTTCCTTTCAAAGGTGTCCTATGAACCGATTGCGCAGCCTCGCAATTCTGATCGTCGCAATTTTTGCGTTCCTTTCCGTGCCTCGCTCGTTGCCGGCCCAGAATGCCTCCAAGGAAGTGGCGCCCGCTTCAACCACCTCGAAAGCAAGCGCGTGGACGCCGGAAAACATGGTGTATTTCGATCTGGCCGGCGAATTCCGGATTTCCCCGGACGGAAAATGGGCGCTGTGGGTGAAGACGACTCCCGATTTCAAAACCGACGGGCGCGCCAGGAACCTCATGTTGTCGAGCCTGGAAGATGGCCGCGAAATTCCTCTCACGCGCGATTTTGACGACCTCGCGCAACCGCGCTGGTCCCCGGACGGAAAGCAAATCGCCTTTATCAGCAAGCATGCGTTGCCCGAAGGCGCTGCCGGATCCGGCAAGGCGCACATTTGGCTGATTAATCCAACCGGCGGCGAACCCTGGCCGGTGATGGCGGTCGAGAGCCGCGTGCAGCGCTTCGATTGGCTGGGCGACGATGCGATTCTCTTCAGCGCCGCCGAAGAGCCCAGTCTTCATGAATTGCAGACGCAGGCGCGGAAAGACGATTCGACCGTGCTCGATGACGACGCTCACCAATCGCCCGTGCGCCTGTTCCGCGTTTCACTCAAAGATAAAAAAGTTTCGCGCGTGACCGACAACGACCGCTGGATTGCCGCCTTTGATATTTCTCCGGACAAAAAATTTGTCGTGGCCCAGGAAGACCTGGAGGCAAGTTACCAATGGGACCGCAAAACCGCGCCAGCTTTCTGGCTGATTAATCTCGAGACCGGCGAGCGCAAGCGAATTTTCACCGAGAACAACGTCCATCCGCGCGTGGTGCGATGGGCGGCTGACAATTCCGGCATCTACGCCATCGCTCCGTACTCAAAAATTATGGCTGAGCCCAGCGGATTTGCCCGGCTGGTTTATTTCTACGATGTCGCTTCCGGCGCCACGACCCAGGTGAATCTCGATTGGGAAAAAGGCGTGGGATTCACGCAGCGGTTCGAAATTACTCCGGACGGTTTCATGGTTTTCCTGGCGGATGGAGTCCGCTTCAAGCCCGCGCGCTACACGCGCCATGGAAACACCTGGACGCACGAATGGATCGAGGGTGAACACGATCAAAACTATTTCGATTTCGCGCTCGGCCAGGACGGCCACACGCTGGTCTACGAATATTCCACCGCCAGCATCCCGCCGAAATGGTTCCGGGCCAGGCTCGAAGGAGCCAAGGTCGTCGATCCCGTGGCGCTGGTGGATGTGAATGAAGCCTTGCGCGATAAAGTAGCCTCGAAGACGGAGGTGATTCACTGGACTGGATCAAGAGGCGATCAGGTGGATGGAATTCTCTACTATCCCGACGACTATCAAGCGGGCAAACGCTATCCTTTGATTACTTACACGCATGGCGGACCCATGGGCGCGGACATGGATATTTGGAGCGCCAATCCCGCCTACGTGGCGCAACTCATGACCCAGCGCGGCGCCTTCATCCTCGAAACCAATTATCACGGCAGCGCCAATTACGGCGCCGAATGGGCGGAATCCATCTGCTGCGGAAAATATTACGAACTCGAAATTCCGGACATCGAAAAAGGCGTCGACAACCTGATCGCCAAGGGCTTCGTGGACCCGGATCGCGTCGGCGCGTTCGGATGGTCCAACGGCGCGATTTTGACCATCGCTCTCGATGTCGCCGATCCCGCGCGCTACAAGGCCAGCGTCGTGGGCGCGGGCGATGTTGATTTTGTCAGCGATTGGGGAAACTCCGAGTTCGGCGAGGCATTCGACCAGTTTTATTTCGGCAAAGCCTTGACGGAAGATCCGCAACTCTATATTTCAAAGTCCCCTCTGTATCATTTTGACCGTGTTCGCACGCCGACTCTCATCTTGCAGGGCACCGAGGACCACAATGTCCCGACGGAACAAGGCTGGCTGCAATACCGGACTTTGTATTACCTCCAAAAAGCGCCGGTGCGATTCGTCCTGTTTCCGGGCGAAGGACATTTTCCGATGAAGTTGAGCCACCAGCTCCGCGTGACCCATGAGGAGTTGGACTGGTTCGATAAATATTTGTTCAAGACCGAATCCCCGAAGAACGAAGCCCTGAAGGATGGCTCGCCGCTGGCTTTAATGGTCGAGCATCCGATTGCGAAGTCGGGTTCGCTCTACGGAGTCGAGCGCGCTTCCGCGGACGCCGCTGCCGGCTCCCCTAAAATGATCCTGGCCCCGGAAATCGTGCGCCATGGCTCGCTCGATATCGGACGATTCGAAGTGACGCGCGCGCAATTTGCCGCGTTCGATGGCAATTACATATACCAACCCGGCACTGCGAATTTCCCGGCCAGCGGCATTACCTTCGACCAGGCAAAATCCTATTGTGCGTGGCTCGGCAAAGTGACCGGCGAAAATTTCCGGCTTCCCAATCCGGACGAAGCTAAAACTCTTTATGCCGCGCGCTCCGGAGAAAACACTCTCGACTATTGGGCGGGCTACAGCGTCAATCCGGACGACGCTCGCCGCTTGCAGGAAGTGATCGCCGGAATTCCTCCCGACGATCTCCTCCGGCCGGTGGGAAGTTTTCCGGGAGTGGCGGGCGAAGGCGAAGCGCCGGTCTTTGACCTTGGCGGCAACGTGGCCGAATGGACGGAAACATCCGCCGAAAAAGGAGCGCTGGCGGGCGGAAGCGCGGATCGTTCCGCCGACCCGGCCTCCTCGCAGAATCCCACGAATCTTTCCTTCGCCGGGTTCCGCGTGGTGCGCGCAGGGGCGGCCACAAAATGAAGTTCCGCCGGCGAAATCAAAAATGAAGCCGCTGACCCGCAGGAGCTTGCTCCGGAATTCGATATTCGCGAGCGGTGCGCTCCTGGCGGGCGGCGGCAGGCTCACTTGGGGGCGGGCTTTTCCCCAAACGGCTCGAGATGCTTTCCGGGGAGGAAAGCGGCTCAGCGTCATCGATTTTTCCGAAGAGCTGCCGATTGATATGGGAACCAAACAAGGTTCGGAGCTGGACGGGCGCCTTTACACGGATTTATCGACGCTCGCGAGCGAAGTGCCCATTACGCCGACGCGGGATTTTTACCTGCGTACGTGCGCTTCGAATCTTTTGAAGAGCGACGCGAACTGGACGATCCGCCTGGGCGGATTGGTTCGCCAGCCCGTGGCCATCGAATTCGAGAAACTGAAACGCATGGAGAAGCCCGCGGGCGTTCACTTGATGGAATGCGCCGGAAATACGCGCGAATTTCACTTCGGATTGATGAGCGCGGCGGAATGGTCGGGCGTGCCGCTTTCCGAAGTCTTGCATTTGGCGCAGGCCCAGCCGCGCGCGGCGCGCGTTTTGGTGTCCGGCTTCGACCAATACCAGACGCAATCCACCAGCTCCATTCCCGGAGCAAGCTGGATTTTCACGACTGAGGACCTCGCTTCTTCCGGCGCCTTTCTCGCCACGCAAATGAACGGTCAGCCGCTGACGCGCGACCACGGTGCGCCGTTGCGCCTGCTGGTGCCCGGCTGGTACGGGTGCGCGTGCATCAAATGGGTCAACCAAATCGACTTGGTCGATAACGACGCGGATGCCACATCCCAGATGCAGGAGTACAGCGCGCGGACGGGCCAAGCCGGCGTGCCGCAGCATGCCAAGGATTTTTTTCCAGCGATCATTGAACCCGCGGCCACGCCGATTCGCATCGAACGCTGGCTCGTTGACGGAAAAATCAAGATTTCGCATTGTCGGAATTCTGTGGGGCGGAACGCGGCCCGTCCAGGCGCTCGAAATCCGGTTTAATCCCGAAGAGGATTACGTCCCGGTGGACGATTTGCGCCAGGCGGGCAACAACACCTGGAGTTTTTGGACTTATGCGTGGACGCCGAAATCCGCCGGAACGTATTTGATCCGCCTGCGCGTGCAAGGTGCGGGCATGCCCACCAAGCGGCTCGACTCCGGCTACTACCTGCGTTCCGTGGACCTCGGCGAAGGAGATTTGTGAGCCGCGCGAAATCGAAAGCGACCCTTGCGCCGTATTCGCGCGGAATTTCCGCGGCGTTATTCGCCGGCCTCGTGTGTGTTTTTCTCGCCGCCACGCCGGTTTTCGCGCAAGGTGAAATGCACCACGACGATTCCGTGGGCTGGGTCCCGCGCGAAATCCTCAATCGTCCGGTTCCACTGCGCCAGGGCATCGGCAACCTGCACGACCCGGTGACCACATCCTCGCCCGAAGCTCAGAAATTCTACGATCAGGGCCTCGACTATCTCCACGATTACGATTGGATCGAAGCGGCGCGCTCGTTTCACCAGGCCCTGCGCCTTGATCCGCAACTGGCCATGGCCTATCTGGGGTTGAGCGAGGACTACGTTGCCATGCTGGACAACTCCGCCGCGCGCGACGCTCTCAGCAAGGCGCAATCGCTTGAGGAGAAGATCACTCCCCGCGAACGCGTCCGCATCGAAATCCAGGCCGCGAAGCTTGCCTATCTCGAAGATTCCAACTCCGACATGCAAAAATATTTTGCGATTCGCAAAATGATCGGCGATGCGCTGACGGCCGACCCGGCAAATCCCTGGCTCTGGATGCAGCGCGCTTTCGCCGATGAAGGATCGGCCGCCGCGCATGGACAAGGCGGGGGGATTGATACGGTGGCGTTCTACCAAGCCGTCCTCGCAAATTCGCCGGACAATTCCGCGGCGCATCATTACTTGACGCATACCTTCGAGAATCTCGGCCTCACTTCGCAGGCGCTCGAGCAGGCGGACGCCTTCGTTCGCCTCGCGCCCTCGATTCCCCACGCGCATCACATGCGCGGCCACGAACTTCGCCGCCTGGGCCGCACCGAAGAGGCCATCGCCGAATTTCGCGCCGCCGACCAACTGGAAGCCGCCTATTACAAAACCGAGAACATCCCCGCGGCGGACGATTGGCATCACGCCCACAATCTTGCCCTCATGGCCTTGTGTTACCAGTCGCTTGGACAAATGGCGGCGGCCGAACCTCTTTTGCGCGAAGCCTTCGCGTCTCCTGCTCGCACCGACGTCTCCGAATTTAATCGCCGGGAATGGCCCGACTTTTTGCTCGACCGCGGCCGCCCGGAAGAAGCGCTGGCGGCAGCGCGCGAAATGATTGACCGCAGCTCGTGGGCCATGGGCCGCTTCGGAGGACATGCGTTGGCAGGCGAAGCGCTCCTCGCGCTCGATCGCGTTGACGATGCCAAGAGCGAACTCCAACTCGCCGAGCGCGAGATGGAGCAGGTTCCCGCCAGCGCCCTGGGCGCTTTGCCCAACGCCAGCGTCCTGCAAGCCGAAATTTTTCTGCATGCGCACGATTTTCCCGCCGCGGACGCTTCTCTCAAGAGCATCGAGGAACGTATCCGGGCCATGTCCGGGCCGGATTCATGGAGCGAAGCGCTCTTCGACCTGC
The DNA here is from genome assembly GCA_963708285.1 of uncultured Acidobacteriota bacterium. Lineage (GTDB taxonomy): Bacteria > Acidobacteriota > Terriglobia > Acidiferrales > UBA7541 > Palsa-295. The sequence goes on along the minus strand of CAVPSF010000001.1, from coordinate 1,301,501 downwards.
AATTTATCGCGCGCACCGCCCGCGAGAACGGCGACTGGGATTTATCCGAATTCACCGCCAAACAAATGATCGATCATGACCCCACCTACGCGGGCGGATATTACGAGCTGGCTTTGGCGGAAGAACATCGCGGCGACTCGGCGGCGGCAAAAATTCAATTTCAGATGGCCGGCAAGTTGTGGAGTCATGCGGATTCGGATCTTCCCGAAGTCAAACAGGTTCGCGAAAAACTCAGCGCGTCGCAATAAGGCGGGTTTCGCGGCCCGCCGAATCAGGAATCAGGAGGCAATTATGGAAAAAGAAAGTCGCCGCCGCTTTTTCGGTTCACTGCTCGGCGCTGCCGCGGCCGCCACGCCGTTGTTTGCCAACATTTCTCCCCGCGAAGCGCTCACGGAGTCGCCCGAAGCCGACCTCGTCCTGCTGAATGGAAATATTTTTACCGTGGACGATCAGCAACCTCATGCCGAGGCGTTTGCCATCAAGCACTCGCGGTTTGTTGCCGTGGGAAGCTCGCATGACGTCAAGAATCTCATCGGCAAGCGCACGCAAGTGATTGACGCGACCGGCATGACCGTCCTTCCCGGCCTCATCGACGCCCATTCTCATCCGGCGTGGGGCGGCATCGAAGAACTTGTTTCAGTAGATTGCGACCTGCGCAGCGTCGAGGAAATCAAGGCCGCGATTCATAAGCGCGCCCTGGCCACTCCGCCGGGAAAATGGGTTCTCGGCTTCAAATACGATGACGTTCGTGTTCGCGAGAAACGCCGCATCACCCGCGAGGATCTTGACGAAGTGGCTCCGAATAATCCGGTGCGCATCCAGCATCGCGGCGGCCACCTGTGCTGGTACAACAGCATGGCGTTCGCGCTCGCCAAAGTGACGGCGGAAACGCCCGATCCTCCCGGCGGAAGATTCGTCAAACGAGACGGTCAATTGGACGGCTGCGTCGAGGAAAACGCCAACCGCGTTTTCTACGCGATTATCCCGTCGGATAGCACCGAGGAGCAACGCCGCGCCGGAGTCGCGCTCATTTCAAAACGCATGACCAGCGCGGGACTCACTTCGGTTACCGACGCGGAATGTCCTCCGGACTATCTCAGCGCCTATCAGGACGCCTACCACGCCGGAGAATTGCGCTTTCGCGTTTACATTCTCACTCAGGGCTATGCCCCGATCCGCGTGGCGCTCGAAAACGCCGGGGTTCGCGGACAATTCGGCGACGAATGGGTGCGCATCGGCGGCGTAAAATACCTCGCCGATGGTTCGTGCCTCGAACGCACCATGCGCATGAGCACTCCATACCAGGGGCGCCCGAATGATTACGGCATCCTGACCATTACTCAGGAGGAGCTGTACAAAGCGGCCGAAGACGCCAACGCTCACGATTATCAAATGGGCGTTCACGCCAACGGAGACGTTGCTATCGACATGGTTCTGAAGGCTTACGAGCGCGTGAAGGCCAATGGCGCGCGCGAACCGTATCGCCCGCGCATCGAACATTGCACGCTCGTCAATCCCGATCTGCTCGAGCGCATCAAGAAAGTGGGCGCGATTCCCACTCCTTTTTACACTTACGTGTATTACCACGGCGACAAATGGGACAACTACGGCGACGAAAAATTGCAGTGGATGTTCGCCCACGCTTCCTTCATTCAATACGGCATTCCCGTGGCCTCGGGTTCCGACTATATTCCCGGACCCTACGAACCCATGATGGCGCTGCAAAGCATGGTGACTCGCAAGGATTATCGCGGGCACGTTTGGGGAGCGAATCAACGCATCACCGTCGATCAGGCGTTGCGCGTTTGCACCATCAACGCCGCGCACGCCGCGTATGACGAAAACGTGAAAGGCTCGATCACCGCCGGAAAGCTCGGCGACTTCGTGATGCTGGCCGAAGATCCGCACACCGTAGATCCCGATCACCTGAAGGACATCAAAGTGGTGCGCACGGTGGTGGGCGGCAAAACCGTTTATGAGGCTTGATCACATGACCCGGCGCAAAATGCGGATACGCGTGGCAAAAACTGCTCGAAAGCGGGCGGTCAAGAAAAGCAGCGCCGCAGGAAAAAATGCCAGCGCTCGAAACCAATTTCACGGATTGACGTTCCTTCGCCAAAAAGATTTTGACGCGCGCCTTTCCGAAGCGACGGTCCTCGAGGCTTTGCGCGAAGCCTTTTCCGCGCTGGCCAGCGGCACGGCCGTGCAACCGCCGCAGGCCTCCGGCATGACCGCCGGGCAGGTGGACGTGATCTGGTATCCCGGAATTCTTGGGACGCATAATTTATTCGGCGCGAAACTGTCGCCTTACTTGATGCAGCGCAAGGACGGCCCCAAGGTCACCGCGTGGACTCTTTTGTGCTCCACAGAAACCGGCGAGCCTGTCCTGTTGTGCGATTCGCTCGCGCTGACCACCGAACGAACCGCGGCAACCACGGCGCTGGCCGTGCAACTCCTGAAGCCCGCGAAGGCTCAGCGCCTCGCCGTCATCGGGCTGGGCGCCGTCGGCCTGGCGCACCTGCGCTACGCCGCGGAAATTTCGGAGTGGAGCGAAGTGAACGTCTTTTCGAGGCATGCGCATCGCGATACCTCGATTCTGCAAAAAATTCCCGCGAGCCTCCGGCAAAAAACCAGCATCGCCGCATCGGCGCAAAGCGCCGTCGAAAATTCCGACGTGATTTTGCTTTGCACTTCCTCCACCACGCCGGTGATCGATTATCGTTGGTTGAATCCTTCGCAGTTGGTTACTTCGCTGACCACCACTTCCCCCGCGGCTTGCGAAATCGCGCCGGAGTCGCTGGCGGGTCTCGATGTTTTTTGCGATTACCGCTCGACCACTCCCGCAGTGGCCGGAGAAATGACGGCGGCCGCGAAGAATCATGGCTGGTCGCCCGATAAAATTCTCGGCGATCTTCCCGAACTCCTTTCCGGCAAATGCTGCAAACCCGCGGGCAACCGCGCGATTTTCTTTCGCTCCGTGGGCTTGGGAATCGAGGATATCGCCATCGGCGGCGCGCTACTCAGCAAGCGCAGGAAATCCAGCAACACTGCATCATCAGGAGGCCGAAGATCATGACTTTCTCTCCATTTCAACTGGAAGAGTGGCAAAGCAAATACGAATTCGAAGTCGATTTCAATCTTGCCGATAGCGGCGTCCAGCCGGTGCCGCTCAAGGAATTGCTCACAACTCCGGAAATTTCTGATCGCATGCGGGAAATTCCGCTGCACTATCCCCATGTCAACGGCACGCCTCGCCTGCGCGAAACCATCGCCAATCTTTACAAGGCGAGCGCCTCGAACGTGCTCGTCACCGTGGGCGCCGCCGAGGCCAATTCCATTGCGCTGCACACCCTGCTCAATCCCGGCGACGAACTTATCGCCATGGAGCCGTCGTACCGCCAGCTATGGGGCATCGCGAGAAATCTTGGCTGCTCGATGATTCCGTTCCACCTGGACCCCGACAATCGCTGGCACGCGAATCTCGACGAGATCGAGCGGGCCGTCACTCCCCGCACCAAACTGATCGGAGTCACCAATCCCAATAATCCCACCGGCAAAATCCTCACCGCGGCGGAGATCGACCGCATCGTCAAAATTGCCGCGAAGCACGGCACGTGGATTCTGGCGGACGAAGTGTATCGCGGCACCGAACGCCTCACCGACGCCGAAACTCCTACGTTTTACGGCCGCTATGACCGCGTGGTGGTGGTCAATAGCCTCTCAAAAGCCTATGGACTTTCAGGATTGCGCATCGGATGGGTGGTGGGGCCCCCGGAAATGGTGGAATCCATTTGGCGGCGCCATGAATATGCCACCATCACCGCCGGTGTGCTGGACATGTTTCTCGCGGAAATTGCGCTGGTCGAACCCATGCGCTCAAGGCTTCTGGCGCGCACGCGCCGCTTGATTCGCGAAGGCTATGCGCGCCTCGAAGAATGGATCGGCCGCCATTCGGATGTGCTCTCGATCGTTCCGCCGGAATCGTCGGCGTTGGCTTTCGTGCGCTTTCACTTGAACATGACTTCGGCCGAAGTGGCGGATGAGCTCCGCCGCCGCGCGCGGGTGCTGGTCGCGCCCGGCGAATATTTTGGGATCGAGCATCATCTGCGGATGACTCACGGATTGAAACTCGAATACCTGGACGAAGCGCTCGAGCGCATGGGCGGCGTGTTTGACGATCTGGCCAAACGAAGCCGCACCATGGCCGGAGCCCGCTGACCTTCGCCGATTTGCGTGCGGCATCCCACGTGCCGCGTTTTTTTCCGACGGCGGCGGATTTCTCGCTTGCCGATTGAAAATTGTTTAGGAGGTAGTTGCGTGCAAACAAGAGTTGGTGCCTGGCCGCTCCGCATATTTATTTTGTTGGCGATCTTTGGGGGAATCGCAGGAACCGCTGCGGCGCAATCGGCGCCCCCCGCTTCGCTTTCCGAACGCATTCAGGCGGTGATGAACCGCCCGGAATTCGCGCATGCCAATTTTGGCATCGAGTTCATGTCCCTCGATTCCGGAAAAGTGCTTTATTCCGTCCATCCGCAAAAAATGTTTGTTCCGGCTTCGAACACCAAACTTTTCACGGAAGGGACGCTGCTTGCGAAATTGGGCGCGGATTTCCGCTTCCACACCAGCATTTACAGAACCGGTCCCATTGATTCCAAAGGACGTCTCAAGGGCGACTTGATTTTAGTCGCCAGCGGCGATCCCGATCTTTCCAACCGTGCTCAGCCGGACGGCACGCTGGCCTACAACGATGTGGACCACTCCTACGACGGCCCGGCACTTCCCGGCGATCCGCTGGTGATCATCAAAGCCATGGCCAAGGAAGTTGCCGCGAAAGGAATTCGCGAGATTGACGGCCGCGTCCTGATTGACTCGAGCCTGGTGCCGGATGGCCCTCGCGAATTGGGCAGCGGAGTTTTTATTTCCTCCATCGTCGTGAACGATAATTTGATCGATCTGGTCGTCAAGCCGGGAGCCAAGCCCGGCGATCCCGCTATCTTTAGTTCATCGCCGCCGACCGCGTATGTGAAATTCGTCAATCAAATAACCACCACGGCGGCGAACACCCCGCCAACGTTTCACGATCCGGCGATCACCACCAATACGGACGGTTCCGTCACGGCGGTCTTGACCGGCAGCCTGCCGCTCAACGCTCCGGCGATCACCGCGGGCTTCCCCGTGCCCTCGCCGACAAATTTTGCGCAGACGGTTTTGAGCGAGGCGCTCGCGGCCCAGGGAATCCGGATCAAACCTCCCAAGCACGCTTCGCCGCCCGCGTTTGCCGATCTCGCGCGCGATTACACTTCCGAAAATCGCCTGGCGGAGCACGTTTCGGCTCCGCTCTCCCAAGAAATTAAAGTCACGCTCAAAGTCAGCCAGAATTTGCATGCCGAGTTGTCCTTGCGCCTCCTCGGCGCAATCGTCGCGAAGGATACAACCGATCCCGTGCGCGCCGGGTTTCGCGTCGAGCATGAATTTCTGCAAAGCGCCGGACTGGATCTTTCCGGCGCATCGCAGGCGGACGGGGCGGGAGGCGATCCCGGAGACGCCTTCAGCCCCGATTTCGTCTGCCGTTATCTGGCCTATTGGTCGAAGCGGCCCGATGCCGCGATTTTCTTCAATGCCCTTCCGGTTCTCGGAAAGGACGGGACACTCTCGGAAATTAATCCTGCTTCGCCGGCCGTGGGACATGTTTTCGCGAAAACCGGAACGTTGCGTTCTCGTGACCGACTGAACGGAAAACCGTGGCTGCGCGGCAAGGGACTCGCGGGCTATATCACCACCGCGAGCGGAGAACGCCTGGTGTTCGCCGCGTACATCAATAATGTTTCGCTTCCGCCCGATCCGGATTCCGCCGATCGAGTTGCCGGGCAGGCGCTGGGTGAAATCGCCGCCGCGGCCTACGACGCGCCGCTCGAATCCGCCTATGACTTGATCATTCGCAACGGGCACATCATGGATGGCACGGGAAATCCGTGGTACGCGGCGGATATCGGCGTGCGCGGCGACCGCATCGTGGCCATCGGCGATCTGCGCGGCCGGCCGGCGCGGCGCGAAATCGACGCGACCGGGCAAATTGTCGCTCCGGGCTTCATCGACATGCTCGGCCAATCGGAAATCAATTTGTTGATCGACAATCGCTCGCTCAGCAAGCTTTCGCAGGGAATCACCACGGAAATTACCGGCGAAAACGCCACGGTGTTTCCGCAAAGCGAAAAAACGCTGGCCGCGATGAAGCCTTTTCTCGAATCTTCCAAATTCAAACTCGATTGGACCACCCTTGACGGCTACTTCCGCGCCCTCGAGAAACACGGCACGCCGCTCAACCTCGGCACTTACGTCGGATCGGCGCAGCTTCGCGCTGCGGTAATCGGATATGACGATCGCCCGCCGACTCCCGCCGAACTCGAACAAATGGAGGCGCTTACGGCGCAGGCCATGAAAGATGGCGCCCTGGGCGTTTCGAGCGCGCTCGTTTATCCCCCGAGCATTTTTGCGAAGACCGATGAGCTGATTGCTCTCGCTCGCGTGGCTTCGCAATATGGCGGGTTGTACGCCACGCACATGCGCAGCGAGGGCACGTCGGAAATGCAGGCGCTCGACGAAGCCATCACCATTGGGCGCGAAGCGAATGTCCCGGTGGAAATTTTTCACTTGAAAGTCATGGGCCGCGCGCACTGGGGCAATATGAAACTGGTGGTCGAGAAAATTCAGGCCGCGCGCGATTCAGGACTGGACATTGCCGCCAACATGTATCCGTACGTCGCGGGTTCGACCGCGCTGGCTTCCGCGCTTCCGCCATGGGTGGCCGCCGGGGGACGCCAGCAAATGCTCGCGCGGCTAAAAGATCCGCAAATCCGCGCGCGCATCAATAAGGACCTCGCCACGGAACATCCGGATTGGGAAAATTTTTATCTCGACTCCGGCGGCGCACCCGGAATCCTGATCGCATCCACGCGCGCGCCCAACCTGAAACAATTCGAGGGGAAAACGCTCGAAGACGTCGCCAAAGCGTGGAAAGAATCGCCGGTTGACGCGCTGATGGATTTTGTTCTTGCCGATCCGGGACGCACCGACACCATTTATTTTCTCGCCAGCGAGGATGATTTGAAATTGGGGCTCGCGCAACCGTGGACCAGCATCGGGCTCGATTACGGCGAATCGTCGCTCGACGGCCCTCTCTTCGAACCCCACGGCCACCCCCGGGCGTTTGGTTCGATGCCACGGTTCCTTGGACATTACGTACGGGATGAGCATATGATGCCTATGGAAATGGCTATCCGTAAAATTACTGCTTTGCCTGCGGAGCGCGAGCATCTTCGGAAACGTGGACTGCTGCTCCCGGGAAATTTTGCGGACATTGCGGTCTTTGATCCGGCAACCATCATCGATCATGCGACTTATACGGATCCCGATCTGCTTTCGAGCGGAGTGGATTTCACCATCGTCAACGGCCAGATTGAGTTCGATCACGGAAAGCTGACGGGAATCACTGCGGGGCGTGCGCTGCGAGGCCGCGGCTGGCAGCCTGAGAATTCTTTGAAATCAGGCAATTAACCGCGTCACGCGGAATCCCGAAATTCGCATATTTCGCCTCGCGGCGTGGGCGCGGACGCCCTTATATCGTGGTAGAATTGGCACTTTGTATACAATGGAGCCGATGCGCAATTCACAACCTTATGCAGGACGACTCAATCGCGCGGGGCTCGCAGAGGACGGAATGAAAAAGCTTAAGATTCCTTCCGATTTGACGACCCTTGCTTACCATAGTATCAAGCAATACATATTGGAAGGGCGCTTCGATCAGGAATCGCGTCTTACCGAAGCGCTACTTTCGAGCCAGCTCGGCATCAGCCGCTCACCTGTCCGCGAAGCCTTGAACAGCCTGGCGACGGAAGGATTGATTACCATCGAGCCGCGCCGCGGCGCTTCTCTCCGCCGCTTTTCCGTGAAGGAAATGAGCGACCTCTATAATCTTCGCAAGGTTCTGGAAGTCTACGCGGTACAGACCGCCAGGATCACTCCCAAATTGCTTGCCACGCTCGAAAAGAGCATTGAACGCGTGCGCGAACTCCTCGATACCAGCAACAAACTCGAATACATCGAGGAGGACATGCGCTTTCACGGCGCCATCGCCGAAGCGACCAGCAATCGCCCGCTGGTTTCCGTTCTCAAAAATATTCAGAATCAGATTTGGTTGTGTCGATGCCAAACCTATAATCTCTCCTCCGGAACCGCCCCCCACGCACACCGCGCCATTGTCGAAGCACTCAGAAAAGAGGACGTCCCGGGTGCAAAACGGGCCATGGGCGATCACATCTCGTATGTGCGCCAGCAATTGATCGATTATGTCGTCAGCCGGAATATCACCGAACTTCCCTGGTCGAGCAACGGCCAACACGCGGAAAAGACCTCGACCGAAAGAGCGCCCGCGCACTAGCCCGGCGGCAGCGCTACAACCTTGCCGAATAGGTGTAGGTTTAGTACAAGCGGTGGGGGCAAAGGGCGGAGGGCGTTGCGCGCCCTTGTGATATGTGATATACAAAATGGCGGCGCCCGCTTCTTCCTCCCGGCTCGGCCGGTACTCGGATTTCCGGCGCCCGCGCTGGATCCCTTTGCAACGATTCCGCGAAATCGTTCCATCCCGGCGAATGTTCTGTTTTTTTCTTGTTCATCATATGCGGAGGATCTTGTGGCAAAAATTTCTTACCTGCAATGTACCAAATGCGGTGAACAAATCAGCGCCGATGTTCCGCGCACGGTATGTCCCAAGGATGGAGGCGCACTCTACGTCCGTTACAACTTGCAGCCCTATATCGGCAAGCTGAAGCCCGAGCATTTGGCGGGAAAAAACGGCGGCATGTGGCGCTATGCGGATGTGCTTCCCGATGTCGAGCCGGTGACCCTCGGCGAGGGCAACACGCCGATGATTCGCAGCCGCCTCAATTCCAATGTCTTCATCAAGGACGAAGGACTCAACCCCACGGGATCCTTCAAGGCTCGCGGCCTCTGCGCGGCGGTCACCATGTGCAAGGCCTATGGCCTGAAAAAAGTGGCGATTCCTTCCGCCGGCAACGCCGCCAGCGCCCTGGCTGCCTATTCGGCCGCCGCGGGAATCGAAGCGCACATTTTCATGCCCCAGGACGTGCCTCTCGCGAATCTGGTGGAATGCAAATTTTATGGCGCCCGTGTGACGCTGGTCGACGGGCTTATCGGCGATTGCGCTAAGATCGTCAACGAACGCAAGAAAGAAGAAGGCTGGTTCGATATCTCCACGCTGAAAGAACCGTTTCGCGTGGAAGGCAAGAAAACCATGGGCTACGAACTCGCCGAACAACTCGGCTGGAAACTGCCCGACGCGATTTTCTATCCAACGGGCGGCGGCGTGGGGATGATCGGCATGTGGAAGGCATTCGAGGAGATGCAGTGCCTCGGCTGGATCGGCCCGGAACGTCCCAAGATGATTTCGGTGCAAGCGGCGGGATGCGCGCCGATTGTGCGCGCGTGGGAAGAACGCCAGCCCGTTTCGGAAATTTGGAAAAACGCCAAGACCGTGGCGGCGGGCCTGCGCGTTCCGAAACCTTTCGGCGACTACATCATTCTCGACATTTTGAAGAAGAGCGGGGGCGCGGCTGTTGCCGCCACGGACGGAGAAATCGGAGGCGCCTTGCGGGAGTGGGCCTCGACCGAAGGTGTTTTCGCCGCTCCTGAAGGCGCGGCTTGCCTGGTGGCCTACCGCAAACTTATCGAAAGGCGGTTCCTCACTCCCTCGGACAAGGTTGTGCTCTTCAATACCGGCTCGGGACTGAAGTATATAGAAGCCATCCAACGTTATGCGGAAACTCCTTCGTAAATCGGAAGGGCGAAACCGATTCCTGGATTGGAAGCTCCGGGAGTTCGGCGCGCGCAATGTGGCCCGCTATCGAGCGAACGAAAGACACAGATGACCGAGAAAATCAGGATTATCGGAGCGCCCATGGATCTGGGCGCGAGCCGCCGCGGCGTGGATATGGGGCCTTCCGCGCTGCGCGTCGCGGGACTGCAGACGCGGCTCAAACAACTCGGCCGCCAGGTCGAGGACATCGGCAACGTCAGCGTCCGTCAGCCTGAGGAGCAACACTATGGCGACAAGACCGCGAAATATCTGGGCGAAATCGCGGAGACTTGCAAGGGCCTGGCGGAAATGGTGAAGAAAACGCTGGATGAAGACCTGGTGCCGCTGGTGCTGGGCGGGGATCATTCCATCGCGGTGGGGACCGCGGCAGGAGCCGCCGCGCATTTTCACAAAAAGGGGCGGCGCATCGGACTGATCTGGCTGGACGCTCACGGCGACATGAATACTCCGGAAACTTCTCCTTCAGGAAATGTCCACGGCATGCCGCTGGCTTCGATCATGGGATATGGGCCGGATGAATTGACCATGCTCGCGGGCGTGAAGCCGATGATCGAACCGCGCAATGTGGCGCTGGTAGGAATCCGCGAACTCGATTCGAAAGAGCGCCACCTGGTGAAGGATTCCGGCGTGCATATTTTTACCATGCGCGAGATCGACGAGCGCGGAATGCGCGAGGTGATGGCCGAAGCGTTGAAAGTTGCGGGAGACGACACGGCCGGAGTCGCCGTCAGCCTGGATATGGATTTTGTCGATCCCACGGACGCGCCGGGAGTGGGAACACCGGTGCGCGGCGGCGCCACCTATCGCGAAGCGCACCTGGCGCTGGAAATGGTTGCGGACAGCAAGAGCATGGTTTCCTTCGAGTTGGTGGAAATCAATCCGGTGATCGATCTGCACAACGCCACGGCCATGCTGGGTGTGGAGCTGGTGCTTTCCGCTCTGGGAAAGAAAATTCTATGAACGGAATTTCGGCTGATGCCGTGCGGCGCGGCCATCATCACCTCATCGAATTAAAATCTCGCGCGATTTTCAGCCGGGGGGCGGCGACATGAGCACGGGAGCGATGAATTCCTCCATTGTTCGGCCCACCACCATCATTGAATCCGCCCGCCTGAATAGCACGCTGGGCGTGCGCGTGATTCTCGCAAGCGAAACATTCCAGGTGACCGGGAGCTTCAAATTTCGCGCGGCCTATCACGTCGCTTCGCGCGTTTCGCAGAAATTGCTGATCGCCGCCTCATCCGGAAACTTTGGCCAGGCTCTTTCCTACGCCTGCGCGCTCACCGGCAAATCATGCATCATCGTGATGCCTTCGGCCGCGGCGCGCATCAAAGTGGACGCCGTGCGGGAATTCGGTGGCGAGGTCCAGTTTGTGGATACGCGCGTGACTTCCCGCAAGGAAGTCGTGGCGCGACTGGCCTCCGAGCATCCCGAGGCTTACATTGCCAGCTCGGCCGACGATCCTCTGGTGATCGCCGGAAACAGCAGCCTTGGCGTGGAATTGAGTTCGCTTGGCGACGTTCTGGATTGCATCATCGCACCCATCGGAGGAGGTGGGCTGGCTTCGGGAATCATCGTCGGCTTGCGTCAATCGGGAGCCGCGACTCCGGTGATCGCCGCCGAACCTCTGATGGCCAATGATGCCGCACGATCTTTGCGCGAAGGAAGGATTGTCACGCTCGATACCGAGCCTCCCACCATTGCGGACGGCGCGCGAGTGCTCAGCGTCGGGCAACACAACTGGAAAATTCTGCAGCACGGCCTCGCGGGCGTCATGGAAGTGCCGGAAGAAAAAATCGTGGAGGCGGTACGATTGCTTTTTCTCCGCGCGAATCTGAAAGTCGAACCCACCGCTGCGCTGGGCGTCGCGGCCATCCTGGCGCACCCGGAACGATTTCAGGGGCAAACCGTTTGCTGCGTCATCAGCGGCGGCAACGTTGATCCTGTCACTTACGCGAAGCTCATCACGCAGGATTGCTGAAAATTTCCGGAGCGCGCGCTGGAGCCGCGCCGATGAACGACGGATTCAGTTTCGAAACGGAAGAACATCCGAGCAGCTTCAAGGTGCGTTCGAGGTCTTCCTTGAGAATCCCGAGCGCGTGCGCCACGCCGTTTTCTCCCGCCGCAGCCAGGCCATAGGCATAGGCGCGGCCGATCAGCACCGCGCGCGCGCCGAGGCACAGAGCCTTGACGATGTCGCTGCCGCGGCGAATCCCGCCGTCCATCAAAACATCCACCTGTGACCCGACCGCGCTCGACAACTTCCGGCAGCGCGCGAATTGCCGCGGGCGTGGAATCGAGCTGCCGCCCTCCGTGATTTGAGACGATCACCGCGGCAGCGCCGCAATCGACGGCGCGCCTGGCGTCATCCCCTGTGAGGACGCCCTTCACCACGATGGGCCCGGACCACACCTCGCGCATCCATGGCAAATCCTCCCAGGTGACCACGGCCCTCGAAAGCGCCGTGGCCACATCCACCAGCGGCAACGGACCTTGGCCCGGCACGATGATGTTTTCGAGTTTCGGCATGCCGCCATCGCGTAGATAATCCAGCAACCATCGCGGGTGGGAAAAAAATTGGCTGAGAAATGGCAGCTTGGCAAAAAAATTCTTGCCCATCAATTCGCGCAAGCCGTTGCGGTAATCGCGTTCGCGGTTTCCGACCAACGGAGTATCCACGGTGATGACCAGCGCGGAAAATCCGGCTTGTGCGGCGCGCGCTATGGCCGCTTCCGCCGCGGAGCGGCCGCCGATAAGGTAAACCTGATACCATGCGGGGCCTTTCGTAGCCTTCCGCACATCTTCCATGCGATAGCTGGAAATCGAGGAGAGGATGGAAGCGGTGCCGGCTTCCCCGGCGGCGCGCGCCGCGCCCACTTCACCATCCGGGTGCAACATGCGGCTGTAGCCCACCGGAGCAAGCAGGAAAGGCAGGGAAAGGTCGTGGCCCACCACGCGCGTTCGCAGGTCGCATTGCGCCACGGTGACCGCTTGCCGCGGCCGAAACGACATTTCCTGGAAGGCGCTGCAATTCGCGCGCAGCGTTACTTCGTCCTCGGCTCCGCCGTCAACATAATCAAAAATAACTTTGGGAAGCCGGCGGCGGGCGATGTAGCGAAGGTCTGCGATGTTCCGGGCGCGGATCGATTTTCTCCTGGCAGGGTTCGAGACCACCAGCGGGCTCCTGCCGGCCTTTCAATAAGGGAGCCATTCTATCGCAGCTCGCGCTTCCCGCCGAGATTTCCGGATGACAAATTCACAGGACCAGGGGGAACTGAGGTTTCAGCGGCAGTATTGACGAATCATTGAGGAATCAATGGTGCCCGGAAGAGGACTCGAACCTCCACGACCTTGCGGCCACTAGCTCCTGAAGCTAGCGCGTCTGCCAATTCCGCCATCCGGGCTGATCCTGCGGCAAAACGAGGCTCATTCATATTGCCGCGCGTTGCATGGTTTGTCAACGCAACACACCCCCGTTTGGGGAATGTTCCTCTCCGCATCTACGTAGATACGTTGTCCGACAGCATTCATGGGGTGCTGCATGTCATGCTTGCGTGGACCGGTTCTATTCGGTGCTGTATTCGGAGCGCAAGTAATCAGCCTATTGCCATTCGGCCGCGATAGGAAGCTAGGGGCACTAATGCTGAGGGTTTGCTTGGAGCCTAATTTAAATGAACGGCACCGCTAGCGCGTGAATACTATCGCTGATCTGCTATTCAACGGCGCATTGCGCCAAATGGCGCAAAAAAACTACGATGCGGGAAAGTTTCAACAAGGCTTTGAACTTGAGAACCTGGTAAGATACGAATTTCCGCCCCCGAAGGATGTGACGCCGAATTAGGCTTTCCTCCGCATTCACGAGGTCAAGAGTTTCCACAACAGTCACCCGTAGTCCGGTCGGAGGTCTTTACTGAAATGAAAGCCGGCCTCGACTGGCCTGATGGGGTTCGCGAAACCAGCCCTGATCATCCAATCTCTGCCACGCCATTCGGATGTGTTCTTCGCGAAGGATCGCTTTCTTTCGTGGACTCCAGCCTTGAACTGCGACTACAGCCTCATCGGCTGTGCGAGCATTTGGTTCTTGCGTGCCAACCCAATGAACCGTCGCTAGAAGCTCCATACCGTATGGCGTTTCGAAGCCGTCAATCAGATCACGAACGCGTGCAACTTGCTCTGATAATTCCTCGTCGCCCTTTGTTCGAATAAATTCATCAGCTTCGGACAATGCCCCCGGCAAAATTGCAATCTCTGACTCTCCGGAAAAATCCCCTACTCCACAGATGTAATGGCCATCCAAAGCTTTTAGCACGTGCCTCAACTTGTCCGAATACGGACCGTAGATGTTCTTAACAAAGTCCAGTTTGAGGGGTTGACCAGCCTTCTCGAGAAAATAAGCTAACTTTTGGACTTCGATTCTGCTCAGCCCATACTCCATCTCGCGGTAAATCGAAATCACCTTAATAATGGCGGCTCGGGCACCCGTCATGTTTGGCTTTTCGGTTAGGTTGGCCATTTCTCGTGGCGGAGGCGCGCCCGACGGTTCGAACAAGTTCACTTGGACATCCAGGTGGGCCTTAAATGCGGCGAGGATTAATCGTTTCACGTCCTCCCAATCTAGCCCACCGTTGCCACAGCCGAGGGGAGGCAACGCGATGCTCTTGATGTTGAGGCGCTCCACCTGGGACACGAGGTCGCGTAGCCCTGCCTCGATGTATTCGATCCTGGAATCGCCACGCCAGTGAGTCTTCGTGGGAAAATTAATTATGAACCGAGGTGTGGCCCACTCGCCCATATCGTAGATAAACATTTTGCCCGGCTTGATCTCTTCGCGCTTACACGCCGCCTCATACGCCTTGAAGTTCCGGGGCCATCGCTGTTTGAACTGCAAGGCAATCCCTTTGCCCATCACGCCGACACAGTTGACCGTATTCACGATCGCTTCGACATTCTCTTTCAGCAGATTGCCGCTTTTGACCTTGACCGTCATCACAGATTTCCTTGGTAATACCAACCAGATTTAACTTCCACTTGTAGATCGACACCGGCTTCTTCAAAAATTTCTTCGACTTCCGTCGCCTTCGCGGCGCTGTACACGCCAACAGTTTCTATTAGATTCAGCGGAACGTGCTTGTGCACCAAGAACTCAGCCTGACGGGTTTCCATTCGGCGGATATATCTCGGCTTGTCCACTAGGCTATTCCAGTACTTGCAATAACCGTCCAGCTGCGGACGCTCGTAAAACAATTCCCAGTCAATCTTATCGAGGTCGCGTAAGTGGCTGTAGCAAGTCGCGATGCCGAGCGTTGCATTGTAATCGTAGAATACATAAGGCAGATTTTCTGCCACGATAGCCTCAACCGTCGTCACAAAATGCACTATATCCTCTTGCCGGTGCGAACAGCCTGCAACTCGTCCCCCGTTCACGGCCATTAACATCGGTGATCGCGGCGCGAAGTAGAAGGGAACATAGTCGTGTATTACACCTCCAGGTGGCCTTGCAACAAGTTTAGTCGCTCGTTTACCCTGCGCTCCCTGATATGCGATGTTTGCATGTGCAATTTTCCTTTTTTGCAGTACGCCGTTTGAAAACAACATTTTGGATTTGGCAATGCTCGCCAAATTCGGGATGGCGGTGACGTGAAAGATGGGTAGCGGAGTCCGAATCACGCAACACACCCCGCATTCATGCGCTTGACCCCTGCGGCACGCGCGTTTACATTCAAAAGCGTGAACTCGGCGGGGTAAAAGGAGGGCAATCCCTATGGCATCCGCACGCGCCATGATCGAGCGCCGCCGTTCCGGGCGCATTCCTGTCCGCATCCCCGTAAAAATCTTTTCCGACAGCATTCATAGCATGCCGCATGGCACGCTCGCGGAGGCGATTGCCGTCAGCCGCTACGGCGGGCTGATCCGCGTATCGTATCCCCTCACGCTCGGCTCGCGCATGGAGGTTATGAATGTGATTTCACAGGAGATCCGCGAATTCCGCATCGTGCGCTCCCGGGAATCGAAGGAAAAGGGATATTTTGAGATTGGCGTGGAAATCCTGCATCCCGCCCAAAATTTCTGGGGCGTGCAGTTCCCCGGGGAACGCCGCGCGGGTTGACCCGCTTTTCCCTCGTGGTGCTATAATCCCGCCTCAGAAGCCCGCACGGGCTGGTACCTTTCTGATAAACCCTCACGGCCCGCGGGCAGGGGGCAACCATGGACGGCATCCACACCACGCTGTTTACCTTGCTGGTTACCTGGGGAGTTGTGACCGCGGCTTTGATCTGCCTGCTTATCTATCGCGGCACGCTCGAATCCCACGAAGACGATCAAATCTTTCTCGATAGCTCCGGAGATTCGATGGCCAGGGAGCAACGCGCCATTGTCGCGCGCATCGCCGGGCTCAGCCGTCCTATCACCCTGCTGATCGTCGCTTCCAGCTTGCTGATATTGTCGGCCGGTGCCATCTGGCTGTGGCAGGGGTTCAAGAGCTTTTAGGAGTTGCGCGGCGGGCGAATGTCCGGCGCGCACTGGCCGCAACCCGCGGCTGCTAGGGTTTCGGGGGATTTGTACCTGTCGGGTTCTGCCGCGGGACGTTTTGCATGGGCTGCTGGGTCGCAGGCCCGGTTTGCGCTACCGCGGGACAAATTTCCGAAGTGTGGTTGTGCACAATCAGCCAGTCCTCCCCGGACTTCACGAAAATCAGCGTGGTTTGACCTTGCGCGAAATAAGGCTTGCCGTTGTACATGGAATTGAATTCCCACTGGTAGGAGGCCCAGGCCACGTCTCCGCTGTGAAAAATGTAAGTGTTGCGGCGAATGAGTTCCATGCCCTGAAAAGCCGCGCGTTCGCGCTGGTATTGCGCCGCGTAATTCGGCCACCCGACCACCGGCGGAGCGTAGGCCCCGCTCACGAACGTCGCATTTTCCGCATAATACTTGTGCATGGATTCCACGTCGCCGGCCTGAAATGCCCCCAGCATTTCCCCGATATTGTGATCAATTAGCTGGTCGAGCGGCAGGGGCATGGCCGGCATGGGCGAATTGTCCACCGGCGGATTTTTGTCCTTCTTCTTTTTCTGCGCGAAAGCAGCGGTGGAGAGGATGAGGATTCCCAGCAGGATGGCGACGGCGTGCACGAAAAAAAGGCGAGGATTCCGGATGACGGATGTGTCTGCAAATCTGTTGCGTCGAATCTTCATGCGCTTCCCCCCATCGGCTTGCAGACTATCACGCCTCGCCGCCTCCAGTTTCCCCCGATGCCGCGCGAGTTTCCTAACTCACTTCCGCCAGCACCAGCGAAACGTCGTCGGAAGCGGGGCCTTCGCGCCATTCCGCCACGCGGTCAAGAATGCCCTGCTTCATTTCGCCGAACGGCAACAACGCCGCTTCGCGGACGAATTTCTGCACCCCTTCGACTCCCAGCATTTCTCCGCGGGCGTCGAAAATATCCGTGATCCCGTCGGTATACAGCACGATGCGGTCGCCGGGATCGAGGTTCACGTCGAGCGTGGCCTCCGCTTCCACGGCGTCGGGCAGCGCGCCGAGCACCATGCTGCGCGATTCGAGCAGCCGGGGTTCGCCCCCCGGCTGCACGATCATCGCCGGCGGGTGTCCCGCGCCTGCGAAAACCATGCGGCGCGCGCCGCGATCGATGCGCGCCGCGGCCAGGGTGAAAAAGAAAACGGAGCTGCCGATATTGCGCATCACAAAAGAGTTCAGGTCCCGCAGCATGATGCTCAGAGGAGCGTTGTTGCGTAATTGCGTCATGGCCTCGCTGTAAATCCGGTTGGCCACCAGCGCCGAGCCAATGCCATGACCCGAAACGTCGCACACCAGCAGATTCAGCACGCTTTCGCCGGAAGGAATCACCAATCCAAAATCGCCGCCGATGGAACGCACCGGATGGAAATAGGCGTCCACGCGCAATCCGTCCCACACCATGGATTTGGGAGCCAGGCTTTGCTGCACGCGCGCCGCCAGCGCCAAATCCTGCTCGATTTCCTTCTGCCGCTCCTCCAGTTGCGCATAGGCCGCGCGCAGGTTGACCTCCGCGCGCTTCTGCTCGGAAATGTCGGTGAAGGTCACGATGCCGAACTGGCGCCCGTCGGGATCTTCGATGGCCCGCGAGCTGATGATCACCGGCAGGCGGCTGCCGTCCTTTTTGGGAAGCACGAATTCCAGCCGGCCGTGGCCATCGCGAATGCTGCGCTCGCGGTGGGCCAGGATCACGTGCGCTTCTTCGGACGAATAAAAATGGTGGACGTCCTTCCCCACCACATCCTCGCGCGGCATTCCGGTCATGGCCTCGAATGTCGAGTTGATGAAGAGGATGCGCGCGCAGTCGTCCGCCACGATCACGCCTTCGTTCAGCGTTTCGAGGATGCCCTCCATGGGCAAAAGCCAGTCAGGTTTTTCGATGTCCGCGAATTCTCTTTCCACAAATCCTCACGAAGCCAGCCGCTATCTTACCGAATCCTCAAGAAAACGGCCAAAATCCTTGGAGTCTTTCGATCCCACCCGCGATGCCCGATTGGATGAAGTAGAATAGGCGCGAGACGCATCGAAATTTGCAGGAGGGCGCGCCGCAAATCCAGCCGCGGAACCGCATGAAAACCAACGGATTTCGCCATCCGCCCGGCCCGCACGGCCTTCCTCTGCTGGGCATCGCGCTCGATATCCGCCGCGATGCGCTGGGCACGCTCGAGCAACTGGCGCGGGAATTCGGCGATATCGTCACCCTCCCGGTGATGTTTCATAAGCGCATTTTCGTCAACCATCCGGATATGATTCAGCAAGTGCTGCTGCTGCAGCACGCAAAATTCCATAAAAGCGATTTGACCAAGAAAATTGTCGCTCCGCTGCTTGGCCAGGGTTTGCTGATCAGCGAAGGAGATTTCTGGCGGCGGCAGCGGCGGCTGGCGCAGCCCGCGTTTCACCGCCAGCGCATCAATGAATATTCCTCGACCATGGTCGAGTGCGCGCAATGGCAGGCGCGCGGCTGGAGCGAAGGCCAAGAGCGCAATATCGCCGACGAAATGATGGCCCTGACGCTGGAATCCGCGGTGCGCACGCTTTTCGGCACCACGCTTCCCGGCACCGCCAGGCACGTGGGCCGCTCCATGGAATTTCTGATGCGCTATTCGCTTCGCCGCGCGCGCGCCCCGCTGCAAGTTCCGGCCAGTTGGCCTACGCCCGCCAATCTGCGCTCGCGCCGCGAATTTGAATTCATGGATTCGCTGGTGTACCGCATCATCGAAGAGCGCCGGCAAAAGGGCGGTTTGGAGGAGCGCGTGGATTTGCTCTCCATGCTCATGACGGCGATGGATGACGACGGCGCGCAGATGACTCCGCAGCAACTCCGCGACGAAACCATGACGCTCTTCATCGCCGGGCACGAGACCACGGCGCTGACGCTGGCGTGGACCTGGTATTTGCTGAGCCAAAATCCCGCGGTCGAGGAAAAATTATTCGCGGAAGTTGACGGCGTGCTGGGCGGGCGAGTTCCCGCGGTGCAGGACCTCGAGCGGCTTCCCTATTTGCAAGCGGTGATCAGCGAAGTTTTGCGGCTCTATCCCGCCGCGTACATCATGGCGCGCACCACCATCGCTCCGCTCAGCCTCGGCGGATACGATATGCCCGTGGGTTCGACCATTCTTTTTTCACAATGGGTGATGCACCGCGATGCGCGCTATTACGAGCAGCCGGAAATGTTTCGGCCCGAGCGCTGGATCGAAGGGCTTGCCGCGCGGCTTCCCGCCGGCGCGTACTTCCCGTTTGGAGACGGCCCGCGGCGATGCATCGGGCAGGGCTTCGCGCTGCTCGAGGCCGCCCTGGTGATCGCCACGCTGGCCGGGCGCTACCGTTTCCGGCTGGTTCCCGGGCAAACCATCGCGCCCGAACCCCTGGTCACTCTGCGTCCCCGCGAAGGCATTCGCATGACCATCCACCCGCGCACATAACCGCGCATCCCTCGGACATTCGATCTTCGCGCGGCCTACTTCACGAATTCTCCGTGCCCGCCGTTGGCCCACGGATCATAGGTGAGGCAGAAACGAATACGGTCGGGGATGGACGGATGATCGTAGAACAGAAAAATGTCGACGGGATTCGGGTCGGGGTCCGACAGGTTCACTTCGCCGAGAATTTGAAACGACTGAGCGGCCACCTGCGAAGCGTCCGGGGTGAGCGCGTGCGTCACTTCCAAGCCAAACTGATCCGCCTGATGTTCATAGTGGCGGCTGATGGCATTGGTCACCGGATTGGCTGCAAATGAAAATATGGTGAGCAGGAGCAGCAGGGCGGGAAGCGAAGCCCAATCCTCGATGCCGCGAATCTCCCATCCGCCGCCCCATCTTCTGAGCACGCCGCCGATGAAACGGTAACCCAGGTAAAAGAACACGAAAAGCGTGATGGCGCCGAACCCCAGAAGTTTCGGGATGTGCTGAAGAACGTAGTGGCCGGTCTCATGGCCGGCCACGAAAACGATTTGCGGCGTGTTCATTTTGGCGATGGTGGTATCCCACACCACCACGCGCTTGGAAGCTCCAAAACCCGTCACGTAGGCGTTGAGGGCCGTGGTTTTTTCGCCCGCTCCCATCCAGAACATGCGCTGGGGCGGAATATTTTCGCCCGCGTGCTGCACCATGTTTTCGAGCGCCACAGTGAGAGCGGGATCTTTCTGCTCGAGCGGCACGAACTTATGGAACAAGGGGTCGATCACCATCGGCTGCAGGAAAAATAAAAGCAGTCCGATGGGCAGCGACACCACCCAGAAATAAAACCACCAGCGGCGCGCCGAACGCCGAATCACGGCGTATAAAATCCAAATCAAAAATATTCCGATGACCACGGAGATCAGCTGCCCCTTGGTCCAATCCCAGAACCACGAGCCCCAGCTCTGCACGCTCAGCCCGTATTTTCGCAGCACCCACTCCTCGCCCAGCCCCATGGGAATATCCAGCACGGCCAGCGTGATCAAAAGGGGCGGCGTGAAAATCACGGCCTGTAGAAAACGTGAGGCGCTGGCGCTTTCCGCCCAATTGCGGTATTTCGGCGCGAGTTTCCATTTCAGAAAAAGCAGGAAGACAATCACGAAATAGACGAACGCCACCAACTGGCCCCAGAAGGCGATCTTCGCCAGATTGCGCGCCTTGCGGTACTGCTCGGGCGGCAGCGTGTAGCCGGTGACCTTTTGCGCCGATTCGGCAGGCTTCGCGGTTGCGGAATCCGCGCTGGATGCCGTGGCCTCGGGCGCTTGCGATTGCATGGCATTCGCGCGGTGAAAGTTCGCGGGAGGTTGCGCGGGTGACGCCGCCTGCGCCTTCCGCGCGCTTCCTATTCCGAAAATGAGCGCGGCCACTGCCACAACGATTCGAACTTTGGTCATCGCTTCTCCTCTTCAGGTTTCCACGCAGTCTTTATGTGCCCGCAGGTCTGGAAATAGGCGGCTGAGAATGTCCGCGAAGTATGCCTATTCCCAGGCGGGCGTGCAAGTGGAGCAGCGGAAGCGGCAATGCCCTCTTCCACCGTACAGGGTGCCTTTTTGGGCGCTGCCGCTCCCACGCCCATTTCCCCGCCCTCTGCCGGCGTTATTATGAATACTGGGTAAACTGCCGCGAGGGAGAGCTACTATGAAAATGGCGCGCTTGGGATTTGTGATGTTGGTGGGACTTGCGACCACAACCTTGGCCGCGGCACAGCAATCCTCGCAGACGCAAGGCCCCGGCGCAGTCTTCTTCCCAGACAGCGCAATCGAACACTTCCTCATCGCAGGAATCGCCTCTGGCCGCGGCCGCACGCCGCGCCCGGGAAGAAAGAAAACAGCAGCCCGCGGCCAAGACTGCACGAGTCTGGGACAATGACAATATCCCGACGATTCCTGCCAACCTGAACGTCGTCGGACCCGCTTCCGAATCGACTGACAATTCCGCAGGCGCTCCGTCTGCGGATCAAGGCGCGGCGCCCGCCGCGCCCGTCGACAAGGATGCCATTGGCAAAGACCTGGCAGCCGCCAAGGATCATCTCCAAAACCTGCAAACCGATCTGGATTTACTCCAGCGCACCTACACGCTCGACCAGCAATCCTATTACGGCAAGCCGGATTACGCCTCGGATCCCGACGGCGCCGCCAAGCTCAAGGGCGAGCAGGCCAGCATCGACGCCAAGCAACAGGAAATCGAAGACGCGCAGAAGAAAATCGGCGATCTGCAGTCACAATTCAACACCGCCAGCGCCGCCAAACCCGCCGCCAGCAGCAACGGCGGAACGAGCGGCAGCGGAAGCACCGACACAACCCCTCCGGCCAGCACACCTCCAACCAGCAATTAACCGCGCAATTTGGAAGACGCGTCTCAGGCCGGGCGCCGCCGCGAAAGACCACGCCGCTGTGCGGTTCGAGTGGCCGGCAACAGTACCCCTACTAATAGTATGAATTGTTCTTGACACACTAGCTGCGCCGCGACAGAATCCTCCCCATTAATCCCATGTGACTCGCTCTTTACGTTTTGGCTTCGCGCTCGCGCCACTTTGCCGGCGCGCGGCGCAACTTCGAGGAGGATCATGCATACTTTCGCCGGCGGAACCGTTCAGTGCCTCAATCCGGAGTGTGTCGAGCGCGGTCGGTGGCTGCGCCTGGAATCCGCGCCACAGGAAATTTGCGCTCATTGCGGCGCGCCTCTGCATAGCGTCCACCCGCCGCTCGCGCCGCGTTTGCGGATGCGCCCCCGGCCGCTCGCAAGCTATCGCCCGCGCCCCATGGGCCGGCCGCGCTGAATCCGCGCGAAGTCCGCGCAACGCCTCGCGCGCTCGCGCGAAGCTGCCGAAAACACAAAAGGCCCAGCCGCTCTCGCGGCCGGGCCTTCTTTTTGAAGATCGAATTCAATCTTCAGAAGTAAAGCTTCAATCCGAACTGAATTATGCGCGGATCTTCGCGAGTCAACGTGACTTGACCGAAAGTGCCGCTTCCTCCCTGATTATCAGGATTGGAAAACTGGGTGTGGTTGAAAGCGTTGAAGAATTCCGCACGAAATTGCAGGGATCGAGTCTCGCCGCCGAGCGGAGTGTTCTTGACAATGGACATGTCCCAGTTATTGATACCCGGGCCGCGCAGCACGTTGCGCGAAAGCGTGCCAAACGTGAACACCGGAACTCCCGCGGGATTGATCGAACCGTCGCTATTGAACGGTCCGGTGCAATTAAATGACGTGGGGTTAAACCAAAATTTGCCGCCGGTAACATCGTTGCCCAGGCAACTTGCGTTCGCGGCCGCGAAATTTTGCGGCGCCCGCGGATTGTAATACTGGATCGGACCAATGATGTCGGGTCGGTCGAGATAGTTGTCTTGTTGGCTGGAATTGGAATTGGAGTATAGCGTGAAGGGGTTTCCCTTCTGTATGCTTGCGATGGCGTTTGCTTGCCATCCGCTGGCGATTTTCTTCAGAATTCCGTCGCTATGAATTCCTCGGTCGAAAGGCAATTCCCATAGACCGCTAATCACCAGGCGCTGCGGCGTGTCAAAATCCGCCAACCCTCTGTCCAAATTCGGATCCAAAGGATCCGTGTATTCATAGGAACGCGATCTGTAGCCGGAGCTAATATCGGTCGTTTTTGCCACGGTGTAAGCCGCTCGGAACGCGAAATGTTTGCTGAACCGCTTGTCCACGGTTAACTGGAACTGATGACTATTTGAATATCCATTGCTGACATTTGAGTAGAGCTGTAGCGCTCCGGTGGGGGTGCCATTGGGATCATAGGGCGTGCTGCCCCCTACGCAGGCGGCGAGCGGGCGCGCGCAGTCTGGATATGTAAAACCGAACTGGGTCAACTGCTCGTTCATTACCGTGGGATCGGGGAAGTTCGTTTCGACGTTGCTGATCAGGCTGCGGCCCAGGCTTCCCACGTACACAGCTTCCACCATTGTGTCCTTGGCGGCTTGCCACTGAAAACCGTAGTTAAAATTATAGGAGTAAGGGGTACGGAAATGAGGATCCGTCAGATAGGCGTAGGGAATCTTTGGATCGAGAAAGGTTCCCACTAAGCCCCGCGAAGCAAAAGGAAATGGGTTGGCGCTGCTGTCGCCAAAATAGGTGAGGAAAGGATCCGCCATGGTATCACCCGATGCACCCGAAAAAGAAAGCGGGTACATATTGGCGACGCCTCCGAAAGGAGGTTCGCCCCCAAATTGGAGGTTTGTCGCCCCGTCTTGAAGATCGTAGAAAATTCCGAATCCCCCGCGCATCACGATCTTCGCATTTCCGAACATGTCCCATGCGAAACCAAGTCGCGGCGCAAAATTGTTCCGGTCTGGATACATGAGCGCCTTATTGGGGGTGCCGGGGTCGCCGGGATACAGGATTCCCGGAGGGGAATCCGGGAAAAGAGTGGATTGCTGCCCAGGGAAATTGCCAAGCAGGTTATTGTGATTGTCGCTTTGCGGCGAATAGTATTCGTAGCGAAGGCCCAGATCGAGAGTGAGACGCGGTGTTACCTTCCACGTGTCCTGTCCGAAAAGGGAATACGAATTGGAGCGAATGCCGTATACCGCATTTGAGAATTGGTAGTAGTTATCCCAGAATCCGCCGATGAAATCGGCGAGTTCGTTGCCGGTGAAATCTCCGTAGGTGAAATCGAAGCTTCCGTTATTGAAATAATCATAATTGAAGTTGTCGCGGACGTGAGAGAAGTCTCCGCCGAATTTCCATTCATGCCGGCCGCGCGTCCACGTAATGCTGTCCGCCCATCGATAGACCATGTCCGCGCTGGTGGTCGGTCCTTGCGGAGAAGGACCGATATTGAACGAGTTGTAGAAAATAATCGGCGGGGCGACTCCGGCGGGATCGTCCGGATTGATGTTGGTAAATCCAAGGGAAGCGGGAGAGGTTTTGTCCGTGGGGTCGGAAGCTAGCGAAGCGACGCGGTTCACACTGAATCGAAATTCGTTCACGAGGGTGGGTCCAAAGGTGTGAACCCAGGCAAGAGTTCCCACCTGCGAGCGTATCGTGTCGATGAATCCGGACCCTGTGGGGAGGTCTCCACCGCTGGTGGCGCCCTTGTTCAGATAAAAAGGCAAGTTGTCACGCTCGTCATCAATGATGTAAACGAAAGACAAAGTGTCGCGAGAGGTGAGGTTATGGTCGATGTGCAGCACGCCCTGATCGTCGTCCGTCATGCTAGGCGGCGCTCCAACAAACAATCCTCCGCTCGCTCCAGGAAGGGGCAGCGGAAGATATTTGTTGATGTAATTCTGGATTTCAGGATTCACCAGCCCGGCCACCGCCATATTGTTGTAGGGGATGTTGCTTCCCGTTTCCGGGTTGACGAGTTGAGTGTAGTCCACAGGGTCCGTACAATTCCCCCCGGAATCATAGGTTGGGCAAAGCTCCCCAAAATCACCGTTTCGTTCCGCCTGGTCGGGAACGCTCAAGGTCGGTGTCACTTGGGCTTCACGCCGCCTCGTTCCCTGATAGGCGAGGAAAAAAAATGTCTTGTCCTTCTGGATGGGGCCACCGAGTGTGGCCCCGAATACGTTGCGCTTGAAGGGCGGAGCATTGGGGATCTGCGGGGGCAGAAAATAATTGCGTGAATTGAAAATGTTGTTGCGCAAAAATTCGAAGGCGTCCCCATGAAACGCATTGGTTCCGGACTTGGTGATCTGGTTGACGATCCCACCGGAGGTGCGCCCGTATTCAGCGTCGTAATTGTTGGTGAGAATCTTGAATTCCTGCACTGCGTCCGGATTCGGACTAACCACGATGTTATTGCCCAGAAAATCCGTGTTGTCCGCACCATCCACCATGAACGTCAAGGATTCCGAGCGCTGCCCGCTGACCGAGAATGGATTTCCCGAGCCGTCATCCGGGTCGGGAGCAAAAACGCCGGCTTGCAGCAGTCCCAATTGCAATGTGTCGCGGTCCACCAGCGGCAGATCGTTGATCATCCGCTGGTCTTCGACCTTGCCGAGCACGGCGCCCGTGGTATCCACCTGCGCAACGTTCGAGCGCACCTCCACCGTCTGCGTCGCTTCGCCCACTTTCAGCGCCACATCCAGACGCGCGTTTTGATTGATTTCCAGGATAATTCCCGCTTGCACAAACGTGGTGAAGCCGGCTTTCTCGACGCCGAGTTTATAAGTTCCCACGTGCACCAGATCGAAGAGGTAGCCGCCGTCGGTTGCGGTCGTCGTCGTGCGCGCGATTCCCGTGGCGGTGTTCGTCAGCGTCACCTTCGCGCCGCTCACCACCGCGCCGCTCTGATCCATCACCGTTCCGCGCAACGATGCGCTGGTTTGTCCCCAAGCCGCGCCGCTTAAAAACCCAATTGCCGCCAGAAAGAATGCGGAAAGAAGAATGACCTGATTGCGTTTCACGCCCCACCTCCCAAAGTTATGGCCCGCAGCGCCGTCGCCCGCCGTATGAACCGGCATGACTGATGGACAAAAATAAGCGGAAAGTAAGGAATTGACGGCGCGCCAATTTCATTTACTCAAACGCCGAATCAGCCGTCCCACCCCTGCGCTCTCTATAGAACCGAGCGCCATCGAAGTCAAGCTGGATTCATGAATCGAGCGAATTTGGGTCTTTGATATGAATGACTTGGAGTCAAAAAGATGAGCGGCCGGTGGGGGTGCCGGCCGCTCGGGGCATGGGGGTTGATGGAGGTAAAGCCATTCGAGGTGCCGTTCAGCGCCGCGGCATTGCCAGGCACCGCACAGGGCCCCGAATACAAAGTGATTCTGCTCTCGGGCCGCGGGAGCGTCGATAGCCCACTGGGTTCAATTGGTGCCAGTACCATCGTACCCGCTGCGCGCTTCGCGTCATTTTCGCTGTACCAATTTCGATTTGACCGGCAAGTTGAACCACCCTGCTCGCGGTGGTAGGCTCGCCGAAGCATCCATACGCGCTTTTTGTTGATTGTTTTGCGGACCAATCCCGTGGCTGCCTCCGGAACAAAATTCGACCGCAGGTCAACCGTTGAGGCGCAAACTCGCGACTGCGTGCGTCAGCTTCTCCTGGAACTTGGCGGAGGCCGCGTGCTCGGAGAATTGGCGGCGCGCGGAGGAGCGGCGCATCTTGAGCGCGAACTGGGGCTGGGCAGCCTGGAACGCGTGGAATTGCTGTTGCGCCTGGGTGACACATGCGGCGTGCGGCTGCCCGATCAGGTCGTAGCCGAAGCTGACACGGTGCAGGACCTGGTGGAAGCCATTCTCAAGGAAGACCCAGCCGGCGCAGGTTCCGCCGCCGGCCGCGCTTCCCCATCGCAATTTTCCGTATCCGCCGCCGCGCCGCCACCGGATATTTCCGCTAGCCACACCGGGGTTGACGCGGAAATCGATCGCGCCGAATCGCTGACGGACATCATACGTTTGCGCGGGCTGGCCGAACCCGCGCGCGTCCACATTCAACTCTACGAAGAAGGCGAAGCGCCGCGCGAGATCACCTTCGGCGAGCTTTTCGCGCGGTCCTCAGCCGTGGCGGAAGAGTTGGCGCGCCGGGGATTCGAGCCGGGACAAACGGCGGCGATCATGCTGCCCACCTGCGCTGAATTTTTCTTCACGTTTGCGGGCATCCTCCTCGCCGGAGGAATTCCCGTCCCCATCTATCCGCCGTTTCGCGCCGACCGCATCGCGGAATACGCCACGCGGCAATCCGCCATCCTGCGCAACGCGGAAGCTCGCTTTCTCTTCACCTTTCGCCAGGCTGAAGGACTGGCCCGGCTGCTGCGCCCGCGCGTTCCCTCGCTCCGCGAAGTGGTCAACGCCACGCATTTCGCCGAAGTCTCGCCTGCCACGGATGAATCCCGCTCCACAGGTTGGCGCCCCGTGCAAAATGTGGCGCATCACGCGCGCGGCGAAGATATCGCCTTTCTGCAATACACCTCCGGCTCGACGGGAGATCCCAAGGGCGTAACGCTCACTCATTCCAATCTGCTCGCGAACATTCGCGCCATCATTGAAGCGGCGGAGCTCACCCCTCAGGATGTGTGCGTGAGCTGGCTGCCGCTCTACCACGATATGGGTTTGATCGGCGCCTGGCTGGCTCCCATCTTCACTGGAATTCCTCTGGTGGTGATGTCCCCGCTGGCCTTCCTCAGCCGCCCGGAACGTTGGCTGCGTGCCATCAGCCGCCATCGCGGAACCATCAGCCCCGCGCCGAATTTCGCCTACGAACTGTGCGTGCGAAAAATCGCGGACAAGAATTTGCAGGGCGTCGATTTGAGTTCGTGGCGCGCGGCAGTCAACGGCGCGGAGACGGTGCGTGCGGAAACGCTCGAACGCTTCGCCGCCCGCTTCACTCCCTTTGGTTTTCGCCGCGAAGCGATGCTTCCGGTGTACGGCCTCGCGGAAGCGACACTCGCCGTTTCGTTTCCGAAAATCGGGACGGGATATCGCGTGGATCGCATCGAACGCGAAGCCTTCGAATCCCGCGGGCAGGCGATCCCTTCGGCGGCGGAAGGCTCCGCGGCGCTTGCGTTCGTGGGCGCGGGCCGTCCTTTGCAAAACATGGAAGTTCGCATTGTGGGCGCTGATGGAATCCCTCTGCCAGAACGCGCCGAAGGACAATTGTGGTTCCGCGGACCTTCGGCCAGCTCCGGATACTTCCGCAATCCTGCCGCCACGGCGCAGCTTGCCCGCGGCGACGGCTGGCTCAATTCGGGAGATCTCGCTTACCAGACCGATGGCGAGCTTTTCATCACTGGCCGCGCCAAGGATTTGATCATCAAGGGCGGGCGAAATATTTATCCCCACGAAGTGGAAGAAATCGCCGGACGCGTCGCGGGAGTGCGCACGGGATGCGTGGTGGCGTTCGGCGCACCGGATGAACGCAGCGGAACCGAACGCCTGGTGGTGGCGGCGGAAGTTCGCGATCTATCCATGAGCAAGCCCATCGCGGCGGAAATTGTGCGCGCGGTCGACGAAGCCCTAGGCATGCCGCCGGATGTGGTTGCTTTGCTCCCCACGCAGTCCATTCCCAAAACTTCCAGCGGAAAATTGCGCCGCAGCGAGACAAGACGGTTGTACCTCGAAGGACGCCTGGGCAAGAAGCGCCCGCCCGGCTGGATGCAATTCGTGCAGCTCGCGACGCAGCAATCGCCGCTGCGCGCATGGATTTGGCTGCGGCGCGGATTCCGGCGCGGCATCGAAATGGCGTACGGCGTCTATGCGCTGGCGGTCGTCTCGCTGGTTTTGATTCCCCTCTGGATTCTCGTTTCGTTGACACGGGAGCGATTGCGCGCGGCGCGCTTGGCGCATCTCGGCTCGCGGCTGATGCTTTTTCTGGCCGGCGCGCCAATCCGCATCGAAGGGCGCGATGTGCTCGCGAGCCTTGCTTCTTCCGGGCCTTGGATTTTCGCTCCCAACCATTCGAGTTATCTCGATGTTCTCATCGCCTTCGCGTGCCTGCCTCCCGGCGTGCGCTTCGTGGCCAAAGCGGAAGTTCTGGAAATGCCCTTGTTCGGAAAGATCGCCCGGCGCTCCGGGCAATTTGGTTTCGATCGCGGCGATCCCCAGGCGCGCATCCGCCAGGCCGAGGAAGTGGAAGCTGCGCTGCGTCGCGGCGAATCCGTGGGCATTTATCCCGAGGGAACTTTCACCTCCGCCTCCGGCATCCGTCCATTTCAACTTGGCGCATTCAAATCCGCCGCGGAAACGCAGCGCCCGGTCTGTCCCGTGGCGGTGCGCGGGGCGCGCGAGATTCTGCGGGATGGCACCTTGCTGCCGCGGCCCGGCAAAATAACTGTCACCTTCGGGCCGCTGCTTTATCCCGATCCCGCGGCGCAAGGCGCGTGGCAGGAAATTGTGCGCTTGCGCGACGCCGCGCGCGAAATCATCGCCCGCAACACCGGCGAACTCCTCCTTTAATTTTCACGGGCGCGGGTAACTGCGCGAGCCGCATCCGCATCCAATCAAACTCCAGCGCCTGAAAAACGCCGCACGCCTCTCGACAGGCTTTCGTGGCGTTGCCGTTTCACGTTCGGAGACGGCGCATGACTCACTCGCGCCTTCTTCCAATTCCATGACTCCCTAGGAGGGGAAAACTATGTTTCGAAAGCTGTTTCTGGTCTTGGGTCTGTTCTTGATTGCGTCCCTTTCAGCGCGCGCGCAGGGGATCACCGACAAAGTGGAAGTTTTCGGAGGATACACGTTTGAAAATTTCGGAAGTTCCCCATCCGCAAATTTGAATGGTTGGGAATTGGCCGGGCAATATAAGGTGACGGATTGGCTGGGCGGCGTCGCGGACTTTGACGGCCACTACGGATCCATCGCCGGGACCGGAACCTCCGTTCACAGTTTCCTGTTCGGCCCGCAGGTTTCCTGGCCCGCGCGAATTTCTCCCTTTGCCCACGTGCTGGTGGGAGGAGCGCACATCAGCGGCGGAGGCGCATCGGACACTTCGTTTTCGACGGCGCTGGGCGTGGGAATCGACGCCAGACTCACGCACGGATTTTCCTGGCGCGTCATTCAGGGAGATTATGTGGTCACGCGTTTTTTCGGCAACACGCAGAACAACGCGCGCGTCTCAACCGGGATCGTTTTCCACTTCTAGCGGCGCGCGAAGGCCCGCGCATTGCAACCGGGAGGGCCGCCTGCGGCCCTCCTTTTTTGTCGCACGATTGTTTTCATTGCGCGTCCATCACGAAATTCACGGTGATGTAGGTTTCCACGGCCACCGCTTGCCCGTTGAGTAGCGTCGGGCGGTAACGCCATTCGCGCACCGCAGCCATGGCGGCTTGCGCGAGCAGCGGATTGCCGCTCAGCAGGGTCAATTCGCGCACTGACCCGTCCGTGGCGATGATGGCGCGCAGCCGCACTTCTCCCGACAAACGCATCAGCCGCGCCGCGTCCGGATATACCGGCTGCACGCGGCGTAGCAACGCCGCAGCCATCACTCCTTCGCCCATGAATTGTGGCTTGGCACGCGGCTTCGCAGGCGGCGATGGAATTTGAATCATGCGAGTAGCAGTGTCGCCGCCGCCGTCAATGTAAGTGCCGGGCCCGCTCCCCGGCAGCAGATTCGTAATGTCAACCGGTGAGTCCGCAAATTTTTGCGGCGCATCGGCCATCGGTTTCGCGCTGCTCGGAATCTGCTTCGGCTGCCAAAAGGCCTTGCTGTTCGCGGGAGACAAATTTCTCGCCGCGGCTGGCCGCGCGGCCGCCGCCTCGGATTTATGGGCGCTGGCGGTTCCGTGATAGGGAGGGAGCGGAGTGACCATGTAGAGTCCGGGGATCGCGGCGGGCATCAGAAGCGGCCAGAGCAGCAAAACGGCCACCACCAACAATTCCAAAACCATCGAAAGCGCCAAAGCTTTTCGCCGCAAGCGGTGCGCGCGTCCGATTGCTTCGGCGTCGCTTTCCACCAGGCATTGAGAAAGACTCCCGAGGTCGTTCATGGACACACCTCTCGTACGGCGTTTGACACAGGGAAACATCCAGCGTTCGCCTCATTGCCGCCGCTGCCCGAATGTTGCCGAGGAGTTCGCGAAGCCTCTACAAGGATAGACACCGCCGGTGAAGCGCAGTGCCCGAAGCTCGTATGGTTGCGGTTGACCACCGGAGGATTGAGAAAGTTCCTTTAGCTGCGGCGAAGGAAGGGCGAATGGGTCCTAAACGATTTATTTTCTTGGCAATAAAATTTTTGCCCGGCAAATGCATCGCTTTCGCAATTGCCTGCGTCTAATTCAACGTAATCGCCCTTATGGGGTATCGAGGTTGCAATTATGAACAAGCCCTCTCTGGAAACGATTGGAATCCGCTACACCGGGCGCGCGGCGCTCCATCGCGACCCGCTCGATGACCGCGTGGAATTCACCTGCCCGCATTGCGGCATGCAGGGAACCAAGGCGGCGAGACGCCCGCGCTCGGCCTATCATTTTACCGATGGATTTGTGCAGGACCTGCAGGGAGAAGTCACCAGTTGCCGCGCCTGCAAGCACTCCTTGCGCGTCTCGCCGGTGGTGTTGCTGCACGACAATTACGAGAAGCGGCGCTTCGAAGCCACTTTTTCGGCGGACTTGAACATTTCGCTGAACTGAATTTCGCCGCCGGGGCGCGCCCCTCTTCGGCTATGGACAATCATTTAAAGAGGAGTTGCGCCCCGTCCAGAATTTCGCGCCCGCCACCCGCGCCTTATTTTCTGTCCCAGTCATCATCGAGAAGCAGGTGATGCTGCTCCATGTCGCGGCGGACGTGTTCGAAGGCTTCGTCAACGGTATCGGCAAACTGCAAAAGTTTGTATTCGCGCTCGCTGATGGTGCCGGAGCGCACCATGTGTTCCCAGTTCACCACCTTATCCCAGTACGAGCGCCCATAGATCAGGATCAAGTGGTGCGAGGAAAGTTTTCTGGTCTGCATCAGCGTCAGCATTTCCCACAGTTCGTCCATGGTTCCAAATCCGCCGGGAAAAACAATCAACGCCTTGGCCATTTGCGCGAACCACAGCTTGCGCATGAAAAAATAGTGAAAACAAAAATTTAATTCCGGGGTGATGAAGGAATTGGGCCGCTGTTCGTGCGGGAGCTGGATGCTCAATCCCACCGATGAGCCTCCCGCCTCGGCCGCGCCGCGATTGGCGGCTTCCATGATGCCCGGGCCGCCTCCCGAACAGATGACGAAGCGCTTGGGATGCATGCCCAGGGTCATGGACCACGAGGTAATGCGGTGCGACAGTTCGCGCGCATCCTCGTAATACCGCGACATTTCCAAATTGGCTTTGGCCTGGCGGATTTTCGCGCGCCATTCCGCAGATTTGCTTCTCCGCGCCGCCGCCTGAATTTTCTTGAGTTCCGCTTTGCCCTTCTCGCGCGACTGGATGCGCGCCGAGCCGAACATCACGATGGTGTCGGCCACATTTGCCTGGCGGAGGCGCTTGAGCGGATCGAAATATTCTGCCAGGATGCGCAGCGGGCGCGCCGCCAGGCTCTCCATGAATTTTTTGTCCTCATACGCCAGCTTGGACATCAGCAGTTGGCCGCGCTTCATGGGCTTTCCTTCCTTCATCGGTTCTTTCCTTGCGGAGTGACGGCGCGCTGCGGCCCGGCCTTATCCCCGGAGCGCGGCGGCGAGGAGCGCCGTCAATTTTTCGAACGCGCGTTCCGCTTGCGCGTGGTTGTAAACCGGGCTATCGAGCGTGGTCCAACTGTGATGCGCACCCGCGTAGGTCTCGCTTTCGAATTTTCCGCCCCAGGCGGTCAGCGCGCTCTCGAATTTTTCGATGGCTTCCTTGGTCATGGAGCGGTCTTCCACGGCGTGGCCGAAATACAGCCGGGCTTTCAGGCGCGGCAGAATGGCGTGGGGGCTGTCGGAAGCGTCGGTGTAGAGCCCGCCGGCATGAAAGGCCGCCACCGCGGCAATTTTTTCCGGACGCGCGGCGGCCATGCGCATGGCGAACGCGCCGGAGAAACAATAGCCCACCACTCCGAACTTTCCTTCGCGCACGCCCGCCTGGCTGGCAAGAAAATCCACATAGGCGGAAGCGTCGCGATCGACTGCCGCGAGCGGTAGAGAGTTCTTGATCTCGGCGAACCGTTGCTGCGTTTTCGGATCGTCCAACTTGAGGGGATAGGTCAGCAGCGGAGGTTTGCCCACGCGGTAGAAAATATTCGGCAGCAGAACGGAATAGCCCAGCGCGCAGATGCGTCGCGCGGTTTCTTGCTGCGCGCGGCGGATGCCGCCAATGTCGGTAAGAAAAATGACTCCGGGCCACGAGCCGGTTTTTTCGGGCTGGTAGAGCCAACCGTCCGACTCGCCATCCAACGTTTGAATCCGGATTTCTCTTTCGATCATCAATTTTCCTCAGACTTCTGTTTGCGGCGCAAACACGCCGCGCAAAACCAAATTTTCAGCGCAGCGCCAGCCACTACGCCTTCTCGCCTTCTTCGCCGGATTCCTCTTCGTGGATGGAAGCGGCGGCGGCGATGCGGTCGCCTTCCTCCAGACGCAACAGCCGCACGCCTTGCGTCGAGCGTCCCGCCTCGCGAATTTCGCCGGAATGCACGCGAATCACTTTGCCCTGACCGGTGATGATCATCACGTCGGATTCCTCGCGAACCTGCAGAGCGGCGACCACCGCACCATTGCGCTCCGTGGATTTCAGGTTGATGACGCCCTTGCCGCCGCGCGAAGTGACGCGATACTCGGCGAGTGGGGTGCGCTTGCCGTAGCCTTTTTCGGAGACGGTGAGCATGAGCGAGGTGAGCGATTCGCGGATGTGATCGCTTTCAATTTCGTCCAGGTCCTGCGAACTTTGCTTGTATTCCTTCTGGATGATCCCGAAATCGGGTTGCGCGGCGTCCATGGAAACCACGTAATCGCCCTTGGCCAGATCCATGCCGTTCACGCCGCCGGCCGCGCGGCCCATCGAGCGGACCTCGGTTTCGCGGAAGAGGATGGCCTGGCCGTCGTGGCTGGCCAGGAAAATCATCTGCTTGCCGTCGGTGAGTTTCGCGCCGATCAATTCGTCCTGCGGATCGAGGTTGATGGCGATGATGCCGGAAGGCCGAGGATTGGAAAAGTCCGCGAGCGCGGTTTTTTTCACCGTGCCGTTCTTGGTGGCCAGAAAAACGTAGCGGCCTTCCTCTTCCAGGTTGCGCGCCGGTACCACGGCCATCAACGTCTCGCCTTCCTGGAAACGCACCAGGTTGGTGATGGCTTTTCCGCGCGTGGCCGCGGCGGCTTCGGGAATCTCATACACTTTGAGCCAGTAGATGCGGCCCTTGGAAGTGAACAACAGAATGTAGCTGTGCGCGGAGGCCACGAAGAAGTGCTCGACGAAATCTTCCTCGCGGGTTCGCGCTCCGATGCGGCCTTTTCCGCCGCGCGACTGGTGGCGATAGACGTCGACCGAGGTGCGTTTGATGTAGCCCGCATGGCTCACGGTGATGGCCATTTCCTCGTCCTTGATCAGGTCCTCGAGCTTGATCTCCTCGACGCGGTCCACGATTTGCGTGCGGCGGTCATCGCCGTAGGATTTCAGCACTTCGCGCAACTCGGTGACGATCACGGCCTTCAATCTTTTCTCGCTGCCCAGAATTTCCGTGAGTTCCGCGATGCGGTCGCGGATTTCCTTCAACTCCTTCAGGATTTCGTCGACCGATAGCTGCGTCAGGCGATGCAATTGCAGTTCGAGGATGGCGTCGATCTGGATGTAACTCAGGCCCAGCCCCTCTCCGCTGCCCGCGACGGTGATGCCATACTTTTTGGCGTCGAGTTTCACGCCGCGAATCGCCGTTTCCTTGCCGCCCACCAGCACTTTGACCGTCTTGTTCTCGAAAAATTCGTGCAGGTTTTCGCGGGCGTTGGCGCGGCTGGAGGATCCGCGAATGATTTTGATGACCTCGTCGATATGGTCGAGCGCGATGCGGTATCCCAGCAAAATATGTTCGCGCTCGCGGGCCTTGCGAAGCTCGTACTGCGTGCGGCGGCGCACCACATCGATGCGGTGCTCGATGAACAATCGCAGCAGGTCCAGCAAGCCCAGCTCGCGCGGCTGCCCGCCGACGATGGCCAGCAGGATCATGCCGAACGATTCCTGCATCTGGGTCATCTTGAAAAGCTTGTTGAGGATAATTTCCGGCTCTTCGTCGCGTTTGATTTCGATGACGATGCGCATGCCGTCGCGGTCGCTTTCGTCACGAATGTCGGCGATGCCGTCGATTTTCTTGTTGTTGATCAGCTCGGCGATGTGCTGGATCAGGGTTTTCTTGTTGACCTGGTAGGGCAACTCGGTGACCACGATGTCCTGGCGGTCCTTGCCGCGCTGCTCGATGGCCGCCTTGGCGCGCACCTGGAACGAGCCGCGGCCGGTCTTGTAAGCCTGCTCGATTCCTTCGCGGCCGTAAATGTACCCGGCGGTGGGAAAATCCGGCCCGGGAACGATTTTCATCACCTGCTTGAGCGGCGCCTCCGGGCTTTCCACCAGCAGAATCGCGGCTTCCACGATTTCCCTTAAATTGTGCGGCGGGATGTTGGTGGCCATGCCCACGGCGATGCCTGATGAGCCGTTGACCAGAAGATTGGGAATGCGCGTGGGGAGCACCACCGGCTCTTTTTCGCTTTCATCGAAATTGGGAATGAAGTCGACGGTTTCTTTTTCGATGTCCGCCAGCATCTCTTCCGCCATTTTCGAAAGGCGCGCTTCGGTGTAACGCATCGCCGCGGGAGGATCGCCGTCAACGGAGCCGAAGTTGCCCTGGCCGTCAACCAGCAGGTAGCGCATGTTGAAATCCTGCGCCAGGCGCACCAGCGCGTCATAGACCGGCGCGTCGCCGTGGGGATGGAATTTGCCCAGCACTTCTCCCACGATTTTTGCGCACTTGCGGTAAGGCTTCGTCGAAGTCAGCCCCAGCTCGTACATGCCGAAGAGAATGCGGCGGTGCACGGGTTTCAAGCCGTCGCGCACGTCGGGAAGCGCGCGGCCGATGATCACGCTCATGGCGTAATCGAGATACGATTTCTTCATCTCCGATTCGATATCCACCGGAGTCAGAATCTGCTGGTTCAACTCATCCGCCATCGGTTCCCCTCGTTGTTGATCGCTCGGTTTCTGATTTTCTTGCGATTCGCTTTACTGCTGCGCGGGCTTGGCCGCGCGTTCCATCACGTACGCTTTCACCGTCTCGAATGCCGAAGCGTTGTTGGTAAAACGGTCGGCCGCAAAACGGCGTTCGAGTTCGGCGAGAAGCGCCGCGCTTTCTTCCTGATCGGCAGCTTCAAAGACCACGCCGCGCTCGGTATCGGGCGCGTCCGTCGGCGTCCCGCGAAATTCCGTGCAGCTCAGCCCGCGCAGTCCCGGCAATATTTTCCACGTCAGTTGATAGAGCATGGGAATATGTCGCGGTTCCCGCCGCGACGCTTCGGAATGGCCATTTCCCTCAGCGGCTAAAGCCGCATCCCTCTGCTGCCTGTTTCGGCACGGCTAAAGCCGTGCCCTGACGAACCCGTTCAACATCAAATATCCAAATTGACGACGTCGAGGGCGTTTTCTTGAATGAATTTGCGGCGCTCTTCGACGTTTTCGCCCATGAGCGTCGAGAAAATGCTTTCCGCTGCGACGGCGTCTTCCAGGCGCACCTTTAGCAGCGTGCGCGTCTCGGCGTTCATGGTGGTTTCCCAGAGTTGCGAAGGATTCATTTCCCCCAGGCCCTTGAAACGAGTGATGGTGAACTGCTTCTTGGCGTCTTCGAGAACGTAATTCAGCACGCCGAGAGCATCTTCCTTGGTGACCTTGTCGCCGTTGTGGGTGATGGTGAAGGGCGGCTTGTCGAATTCCTCGATGGCCTGGCGGAGGGTGCGCAGGCGTTTGTAATCGGGAGTGGCGGCCATGGCCCAATTGAAGCGGCGGTCGCCGCCATTGGTCAGCAGCAGCTCGTGCAGGCTGTGCTCCTCGTCGAAAACCAGCTTAGCTTCCACTTCGAGCTTGGCTTTCTCGATGGACTTGAGCACTTCCTGCAATTTTTTCTTGTCCGCGAAATCGGTTTTCTTGTCGAGTTCGCTGTCCGCCAGAATTTGCACCAGCCGCGCATCGCGGAGTTTGCGCGCCAGCTTGGCGGCCACCTGATCGTATTCCTGAATATTCAGCAGGAACTGGGTGAGCGCGCCGCCTTCCAGCGCCTTGCCGTCTTTTCCCTTCACGGCGTGTTCTTCGGTGGCGCGCTTCATCAACTCGCGCGCAAATTCACGCTCGTCGCGGATGTAGCGCTCCATCTTGCCGCGCTTGACGCGATACAGCGGCGGCTGGGCGATGTAAATGTGTTCTTTCTCGATCAGCTCGCGCATGTGGCGGAAGAAAAAAGTGAGCAGCAGGGTGCGGATGTGGCTGCCGTCGACGTCCGCATCGGTCATCAGGATCACTTTGTGATAGCGGAGTTTTCCGGCGTCGAAATCGTCCTTGCCGATGCCGGTGCCAAGGGCGGTAATGATGCAGCGGATTTCCTCGTGCCCCAGCATTTTGTCGTAGCGCGCTTTTTCGACGTTGAGGATCTTGCCCTTGAGCGGCAGGATGGCCTGGTACCGGCGGTCGCGCCCGCCCTTGGCCGAGCCGCCGGCCGATTCTCCTTCCACGATGAAAAGTTCGCACCGCGCGGGATCGCGTTCCTGGCAATCGGCCAGTTTTCCCGGCAGGCCGCTGGAATCGAGCGCCGATTTTCGCCGCGTGAGTTCGCGCGCCTTGCGCGCCGCTTCCCGGGCGCGCGCGGCGTCAATGCATTTGCCGATGATTTTTCGCGCGATGGATGAGTGCTTGTCGAAATATTCGCCGAGCTTTTCGTTCACCATCTGCTCGACGACGCCCTTGATGTCGCTGTTCAGCTTGCCCTTGGTCTGCCCTTCGAATTGCGGCTGCGGCAATTTTACGGAAACCACGGCCACCAGGCCCTCGCGCACGTCGTCGCCGTTGATGGTCACTTCGTCTTTCTGTTCCTTGAGCATGCCGAAAGAGTTGGCGTAATAGTTGATGGTGCGCGTGAGCGAGGAGCGGAAACCGGAAAGATGCGTGCCGCCGTCGACGGTGTTGATGGTGTTGGCGAAGGCGAAAACGTTTTCGGCGTAGCTGTCGTTGTATTGCAGCGCGATTTCCACTTCCACCTGGTCGCGCTTGCCCTCGATATAAATCGGCGAATCGTGCAGCACGCCCTTGCCGCGATTGAGGTGCTTGACGAATTCGGCGATGCCTCCGGTGAAGCGGAATTCGGTTTTCTTGCCGTTGCGCTCGTCTTCGAGCGTGATTTTCAGGCCCTTGTTGAGGAAGGCCAGCTCGCGCAGGCGCTGCGAAAGCGTGTCGAAACTGTAGGCGATGGTGGTGAAAATCGAAGGGTCGGCGTGAAAAGTAATCTTCGTGCCGGTTTTTTTGGTCTTGCCGGAAGCCTTGAGCTTTGTGGTGGGGTCGCCTTTTTCGTACGACTGTTCCCAGACTTCGCCTTCGCGCCAGATTTCCAGGTCCAGCCAATCAGAGAGCGCGTTGACCACCGAGACGCCCACGCCGTGCAAGCCGCCGGAAACTTTGTAGGTGTCGCTATCGAATTTTCCGCCGGCGTGCAGCACGGTGAGCACCACTTCCGCCGCGGGCTTTTTTTCTGTGGCGTGCATGTCCACGGGAATGCCGCGGCCGTTGTCGATCACCGTGACGCTGTTGTCCTCATGCACCGTCACGTTGATTTCGTCGCAATATCCGGCCATGGCTTCGTCAACCGAGTTGTCCACCACTTCCCAGACCAGATGGTGCAGGCCGAGTTCGCCGGTCGAGCCGATGTACATCGCCGGACGTTTGCGGACCGCTTCGAGTCCGCCCAAAACTTTGATGGACGTCGCGTCGTACTTGTGCCCGGGGCCTTTTGCGGCCGGAGTCTCTTTTTCACCCATGGGTCGTGCGTCTCCTCAGTCTGCGTGGTTACGTTCGGGAAGGCTGTGCGCGGGTGTGACCGGCAGATGCCTTGCCCATTGGCCTCGGCTGCCTTGCTTGCGGCGCAAGAGCGTGCCGAGACTCGAAGGGTGCTGGCTCCATCCCGTCCCAATCCGAAAATTTCGGGGAGACGCGGCGAAGCTTTACAAATTTCCCCGTACCCGGGGAAGGCCCGTGCGGCGCTGGCGATCGCGGACCTGGCGCGGACCGCGAAATCTGGCGTGATGCATGCGCCGGACTGAACTCAAAACTTGAGAGGAATCAGGACCGAAAATATTTTACTGGAAGCGGGCGATTTTCACAAGGAGAAAGTGGCGGGCTGAACTGAATTATCGCTTTTATATGCAATGGGTTACGGGGTTTCACGGGCCCTGAGCGGCGGATTTTCACGCGCATTATTTTGCCGCAAAAATCCCCGCGGCGGACGCTTTTCCCGCTCCAAAATCCGCGCAAAAAATCAAATGCGCATGGGCATCACCACGTAGCGGTAGCGGCAATTTTCGTTGCCGAGCGGGCGAAGCTGCCCGGCGGATTGTTCGTCCTTCAGCTCGAAGCTGATCAGCCCATCGGCCGCGGCGGCGAGGAAATCGAGCAAGTATTGCGCGTTGAAGCCGATGGAAATCGGATCGCCTTTGAATTCCTTTTCGATGGCTTCTTTCGCTTCGCCGTATTCCGGGCTGGAGGCGGAAATTTCCACGCCTTCCTTGGCCAGCGTGAACTTCACGGCGTGCGAGCGCTGGTCCGCCAGGCTGGAAACGCGGCGCAGCGCGTCCTGCAATTCGTTGCGCTCGATGGAGACGGTTTTGTTGGCATCGCGCGGCAGCACTGCTTCGTAATTCGGGAATTGCCCGGTCAGCTTTCGCGAGGTCAGCAGGCGTCCGCCGAACTGGAAGAAGAGATGGCTTTCATCCTGCGCGAATTCGATCGCGTCTTCCTCGGACGATTCCGCGGCCAGCCGCTGTACCTCGGTCATGGCTTTCTTGGGGACCAGGACGCGCGTCTCCGACGAGAAGCCTTCGAATTTGTGATCGGTCTCAACCATCGCCAGACGGTGGCCGTCGGTCGCCACCATGGCCAGCGAACCGGGCTTGAGCACCAGCAGCGCGCCGTTGAGCGTGTAGCGCGATTCTTCGAGTGAAATCGCGAAGGTGGTCTTGGCGATGGCGTCGGCCAGCAGTTTGGCGGGAATTTTTACCAGCGCGTGGGGAAATGCCGGCAGCGCCGGAAAATTTTCCCGCGACATGCCCACCATTTTGTAATTGCGGCGGTCGCAGGTGATTTGCACCCAGTGGTTTTCGAGCAGCTTGAAACGGATTTCCTCGTCGGGCAGCAAGCGCACAAGTTCCAGCAATTTTTTCGCGGGAATGGTCCCGGCGCCTTCTTTCTTCACCTTGGCTTCGCAAGAGGTGCGGATGCTGAGCTCGAGATCGGTGGCCGTGATGACCAGGCGGTTGCCCTTGGCCTCGAAGAGAAGATTCGAGAGGATGGGAATGGTCGTCTTGCGCTCGACGACACCCTGCGTCAGGTTGAGCTCTTCCAGCAGGTCGAATTTCTTTACGCTGAATTCCATCGGGTGAAGACCTCGCGTTCGGTTTTGCCGCGTTTTGCAGAAGCTAGTCTACTTCTTTTCCTTATTTGAATGAATATATAAGAACACCGTAGCCGCCGCCGGACCTGTGGATAGTTCGGAAAACTCGATAAGTCCAAAGGCCGGCGCGCGTTGCCGCCAGCGGTTGGCTGTGGAACTGTCCGCGTTGCCGAGGATGATTCGCGCTGCGGCAGCCAATCTTGCGGCGGCCGCGAAATCTTCCACCGCGCTTCGAGAAATATCCACAACATACGCACAGGTCCAACGAGCAAATCGCCGCGGCGAAACACGCGCCTTGCCGATCCGCAACAAAGCACACCCGCGCCGGCAAATTTCAAGGGAAGTCGCGTGAAACGATTGCAGGAGCAAGCGGCGGAATGCGCGCAAGTTCTATCCGAAAGAATCGAGCAGGCGGTTGATGGTTTTGTTCAGCTCTTTGTCGGTCTGGCGCAGCAACTCAATCTTCTTGATGGAATGCAGCACCGTGGTGTGGTGCTTGTCGCCGAACTGGCGGCCGATTTCCGGGAGCGACGCGGAAGTCAGCTGCTTCACCAGGAACATGGCCACCTGCCGCGGATAGGAAATGACCTTGGAGTTGCTCTTCATCTTCAGGTCCTGCGCGCGGAGGCCGAAATGTTCGCCCACGCGTTTCTGGATCTGCTCGATGGTGACCTTTTTTTCCTGCGTTTCGATGATGTTCTTCAGCACTTGCTGGGCCGTCGGGAGATTCACCTCCGCGCCGGTCAGCGAGGCATAGGCGATCAGGCGGATCAACGCGCCTTCCAGCTCGCGGATATTGGATTTGATGGCGCGCGCGATGTATTCGGCCACATCGTCGGGCAACCGCACGCGCTCGCTATCCGCTTTCTTCTGGAGAATAGCGATCTTGGTTTCCAGATCCGGCATTTGAATGTCGGCAATCAAGCCCCATTCGAAGCGCGAACGCAGCCGCTCCTCAATCGAGGAAATTTCTTTTGGCGGGCAATCGGAGGAGATCACGATCTGCTTCTGCTGGTCATAGAGAGCATTGAAAGTGTGAAAAAATTCTTCCTGGGTGCGTTCGGCGCGGGCGATGAACTGGATGTCGTCCACCATCAGCACATCCATATTGCGGAAGCGGTCGCGAAACGCGGCCATGCGCTCGAATCGGATCGAGGAGATCACTTCGTTGGTGAATTTTTCGGCGCTGATATACGTCAGGCG
The DNA here is from genome assembly GCA_963708285.1 of uncultured Acidobacteriota bacterium. Lineage (GTDB taxonomy): Bacteria > Acidobacteriota > Terriglobia > Acidiferrales > UBA7541 > Palsa-295. The sequence goes on along the minus strand of CAVPSF010000001.1, from coordinate 1,259,441 downwards.
CAGCGCCGGATTGCGGCGCTTGAGCGCGTGGCCGATGGCCTGCATCAGGTGCGTCTTGCCCAGCCCCACTCCGCCATAGAGAAACAGGGGATTGTAGGATTTCGAAGGCTGCTCGGCGATGGCCACGGCAGCGGCATGCGCGAATTGATTCGATGCGCCCACGATGAAAGTATCGAAGGTGTAGCGCTGGTTGAGCTGCGAATTGACGGAATCAAAATCAAGCTGGGCCTGCTGGGAGACAGCGGCGGCCGCATTCGATTTGGCCGCGGAGGGTTCCGCATCGGCACACACAAACTCCAGACGAAGATCGGGCTTGCCGATTTCCGTCAGCACCGCTTGCAGCAACTGGCCGTAGGTTTCCGTCAAGCGCTTTGAAAACAAGCGCGTAGGGACACGGATCAGCAAGCGGTCTTCCTCCATGCGGTCCTGCCGGGTGGGGCGAAACCAGGTGGTGAAGCTATGAGGATTGACGCGCCGCTCTGTGTGCTGAAGGATTTTGTCCCAAAGATTCATTCGAAAATCAGCCCCTGCTGCGATTTCCACCGATGTGGAAAAACTGTGGAAATCACGCACCCGCGCCCGCGGGTTCGATTGTTATCTGGCGCTTCCGGTTCACTGCCGCGGGACCGCCCGACGGATCCGCGATAGGAATGATTGCTGGCGCTTTCAGTGCATCCGAGACGCGAGGCGGGATTCTGCCTAATCGCGGCGCGAGTAGCAAGAGGAAATTTTGAAAAGCATCGTTGCGGGCTTCACATCTAATTCACAGGATTTCCACAAGCGATTTTTCAGTTGCATTCCGCGAAATTTTTTCGCTGAAAATTTTCCGAAAGGAATTTTACTCCGCGCCGCGCGTCCCGCTGCGCGAAAAATGCCGAAAAACTAGGGTTGCGGAGCTTCTGGCGGCGCGGCAAGGCGCAGCGATGCACCCGCTGCGCCGGCCGAAGCCTTGTCCGGGCGCGGCAGCGAAAAAATACCGCGCGCTTCACTGCCCATGAGAATGCGCTTGGGCTCCACAAGCAGCGCGCTGATCACGAACGGCGCTCCTTCCGGCGTCGAGATGTAATACATCCCCATAAAATTGCCGCCGCGGTCGAAATGCACCAGCGAATTTCCCACCGCCTCCCAAATTTCATGAGTGGCGGGATCGACGGCCATGGCCGTGATGCGCGGTTGCGGTTGCGCGACATCGTCGGAATGACCCAGATTCACTTTCACGATGCCCGTGATGTTGTACAGGTCGGGGCCAAAACGCCCATGCGGCCCGCCGTAGTGACCCAGGCCGGGGCCGAACGGATGAGCGCCGGCGCCGGCGACTCCCTTTGCCCCCGATGCGCCAAATGCGCTCGCGCCTGTCAGCGGCGGGCTTGCCGGAGATCCCTTGGCCGTCGAACCAGATGAGCCGGAAGCCGGGTTGAAGCGCTGGGAGAAAAATCCGCCGCCGAATCCGCCGGGCAAAAAAGTTCCTCCGGCAAAACCCAGTCCGGAATTGGCGAGAAACAATCCTGGGCCCAATCCACCCATCCCCATTCCATGTGTTCCCATTTCGCCGCCGTGCATGCCTCCGTGCATGGATGATCCCATGCCGTTGGGAGAACCCGCGTCACCGGGAGAAAAAACCTGCTCGAGATTGCCGAGATCCGTGTCGCTCGAAGATTCATCGCCAAACACATCGGAAGTATCGAAATTCAGTGCGCCGTCAATGGCATCGGAAGGAGAATCCGTCGAGCTTGCCGTTCCTGAGGAATTACTGCCGGAGCTTCCTTTGTTTCCAGATGCATTGCGCGGGCGGCCAAGACCCAGGCCCAAATGAAGGTCCAGAGTCCCGAACTGGTAACTTCCGCGCGCGGACAGATTTCCTCCCGTCCCGCCATTGCCGTAGCCGCCTTGTCCGCCGCCTGTTGCATTCGTTCCTGCGCCCGCGAATGAAGTCGAGAGGATTCCCTCTGTAGCACTCTCCGCGCTCATGGGCCCGCCGCCCATGCGTCCGCCGAAGCCGGTGCCCAAACCGCCGCCGAATTGGACGTCTCCCGTGGATCCGAGCATGGTCCAAGCGGACACCTGGTCGGAGAGGTTCGTTTCCGTGAAGCTCATACCCACTTGAACGCGATCGTCCGGCTCGCGCGGGCTGTATTGGAAGAATTCCTTGCTGGGGACGGTGGCTTCGGCGGAGGCATACCCGAAGCGATCATATTTGCGGAAAGTGGGGTCGGTGAGCGTGCTGAACGCGAAGTAAAGGTTTCCCGCCGAATCGCCCGAAAGGCGGCCAATATCGCGGAGAGATTCGGGCGAACCCGCGGGATCAACGCCGGCATCGGCCAATTCCCCGAACTTGCGAATCAGTTTCCCGTTCTGATCGCGGATCTCCACCAGGCGCGTGGAGCGCAGCGTGGTGACGGCGAACTGCCCGCCGGGCAAAGCCACGACGGAGGTGGGTGCGAAAATGTGAATGCTGGTGACCAGTCTTCCGTCGGGCAGAAATATCTCCACGGCATTGGCGCCGCGATCGGCCACTAAAATTCTGCCGCTCGAATCCAGGTCGAAATCCTCGGCGTAAACGATCCGCGCGGACGGCGCGTCGGCGGCGGGAATGCGCCCGATGGGATTCCCCTGGGCATCGAGAACGCGGATGAACGTCGCCGGTCGCGCCAGGATGTAAAACCGGCCGGCGGCGTCTTGTTTGATGGCCGTAACACCCGCGCCAATTTCAGGGAACACGCGCGACTGCGCGTGCACCACGCGCTGCACTTCCTGCGCGGAAGCGGGGAAAAAAACGCCGTTCAGAAAGAGAGAGAGAAGAGCGGCGGAAATTATCGATCCAAGATGAAAGCGGCGCGTCTCGATACTCACGATGGTATTCACCCCTGGATTTTTTCGAAACGTAGAGATGCCAAACCCGGCCGGCACGTTGCTTCGAAGGGGAGCGAGGGGCTGGAAGAGGAGACGGAGCGCGAAGAAGCGAACAGGAGAACGGCGTGAAAATGGCCGTTGCCGCCCTCCGAGTATATCACCGTGCGCCGTGGGTGGGGAACGGTCTCAGGTAGACACCCGCCCGGTCATGAGCGGGCGAAAGAGGTCAATCGAGGCGGAAATTCAATCGTTCGATCGAACGCGCGTGGCCCGTGGTTTCATCAATGTCCAGGAGGACGGAGTTCATCTGGATGTCGCCTTCGGCCACCGCGAAGCGCGCGGGCATGGCGTCCAGGAATTTCTGGATGATCGGTGTTTTCTCCATGCCGATCACCGAATCGTGCGGACCGGTCATGCCTACGTCGGTGATGAAGGCCGTGCCGCCGGGAAGCACATGATTATCGGCGGTGGCCACGTGGGTGTGGGTGCCCAGGACTGCGGAAACTTTGCCGTCGAGGAACCAGCCCATGGCCTGCTTTTCGGAAGTGGTTTCCGCGTGCATGTCGACGACGATTACTTTTATCTCCGCGGGAATTTTCGCGAGTTCCTGCTGCGCGGAGCGGAAGGGATCGTCGATGGGAGTCATGAACGTGCGGCCTTGAAGATTGAGCACGGCGTAGGGAACGCCGTTTTTCGCGCTGGCGTACACTCCGGAGCCCGCCGAGCCTGGCGGAAAATTCGCGGGACGCAGCAGGCGCGGTTCATGAGGCATGAAATCCAGAATTTCCTTGCGGTCCCAGATGTGGTTGCCGCCGGTGATCACCTCCACGCCCGAGGCAAAAAGCTCCTCGGCCAGCCGCGGAGTGATGCCGAACCCGGACGCGGAATTTTCGCCGTTGGCGATGCACAGGTCGATATGGCGCTGCGCGAGGATGTCCGCCAGGCGGTCGTGAACGATCTTGCGTCCGGGCGAACCCACGATGTCACCGATAAACAGGATTTTCAATGCGCCGCTTCCATCCTCTCCCGGCTCCCCGGCCAACAAAAAAAGGAGCGGTCCGCTTCGCCGTGCGTGGCTAGGCCCTGAACCCCACGAATAGGTGGGTGCCCTGCGCCTGCTTTCAGGCTATCCGGCGGCCGAAACCGCCCGACGTGCACAAGGGCAGGACGACGCGAGCTCCCGGGGATCCAGTGTTGGTTCAAATAGGCTTTCGCAACGTCACCTGCGTTGCAGGCCAACTCCGCCGGATATTGTAGCAGGAAACGTTAGCGAAGCGATTTGACGTAAGCCACGATCTGCCAGCGCCGCTGGGCGGGCAGGCCGGACCAGGAAGGCATTCCCCGCGCAAGATTTCCGTTGCGCAGCAGCCATTCGAGCTCGCCGGGCGTGGCGTTCTGCACATCCGGCAAACGGAGATTCGCGGCGTGATCGAGTCCCCGCGCATTCTCACCGTGGCATTCGGCGCAATGCTGGTGAAACAGTTTTTGGCCCGCTTCGAGAGCCTCCGGCTGCCCCTCGTAGGGATTTTTCCATGCGCGCGTGCGGATAGGGGCGCGCGCGATCGAGAGGAGCACTCCGCGGTCGTCCTTGCTCCAGCGGTTCGTGGAATGCGCCGCGCAGGCTAGCGCTGAGGCGAGGAGAAGCGTCACGGCCAGGAAATTTTTCATCGGAAGAGTTTCCTTGCTTGGCGGTCGAAGCGATCGATTTCATACGAGACGCCCCAGCGCAAAATGAAATTGTGGCTGTTGCCGTTGAGTCCCCATCCGGGAGAAACGCGAAAAGTCACGCCATTCGGCATCTGCCAGCCGAGGATTCCCGCGGCGTAGTGGGAAGTGCCGGCCAGCGTCAGATTTTTCGCCGTCCCGAGCCCGCCATAAACTTCCGCGCCGGCGACAAAATTTTCGCGGCAAAAATTGCACGTCCGGGGAGTGGCCGCCAGGCGCAACGGGCGGCTGGCGCCGATGGCATAGCCGAATTCCCAGGGCACGTGGCCCAGGTTTTTCTCGCCAATGAAATTTTCCGAAATGTTCCAGCCGCGGAAATCGCTCGAAAGAATCAGCTTGGTTTCAAGTTCGTGATTAATGTTCTGCCGCAAATCGGAATTGCGGGGCGTGTAATCCGGCTCGCTGTCGAATCCCACCACTTCGATCATTGTTTTGTCTGCGTCGGTCACGTTTTCATATTCGACGTAAATCACAGGATTGATCCAATGCTCGCGCATCAGCGGGCGGAAGCGGTTCTCCCAACGGAAACCGCTGAGAATCGTGCTGTCGCCGAACGTGGACTGACCCGTGAGATAAAATTCCGTGGTCCACCAGGCCTTCACGCCGTATTCAAATTCGAGATTCGTCGCAAGGTAATTGTTGCCGCGGCGCTGGGTCCCGAAAACAGGATTCAGCTCCACTTCCAGGTTGCCGGGCTCTTCCAGATGGTGCGAATAGGCGACGAAATAAGGCGTTTCCTGGGCCGCGGCGCGGGGCGCGAAGGCCAGAAAACCTACGGCGAAGACCAGGCAAGCAGGCAGCAGGAAACGAATGCGATTGCCGGGGAAGCGCCGAGGAAGAAATCGGAACAACCGCGGCGTGAATGAAAATAAATTCAAAGAGAGCCCCTTTCTCAGTTGAAACTTATTATCAACAGGAAAGAAGTTATTGCAGTTGAAACAATGTGTCAAGTAGAAAGTGGCCCCCCCAAAACGCATCCGCCTTGCCACCATTTTATTCGCTGCGGAAAGAGGCGCGGGCGTTTCGCCCGCGCCTCGCTCAGTGGCAGCGCTAGAAGTGGAAGGAAACTTGTGCGGTCAGCGTGCGCGGCGTGACGTAATGCGTGCCGCTGAACGTGGAGAGGAAGTTATACAGCGCCGTCTTGTTCGCAAGGTTGATCACCGTGAGTTGCAGTCCCCACTTGTACCGGTCGCCGTGGAACAAGTCATCATCGCCCACCGCGAGGTCGAACAAATTGCGCGGCTGAATGCGCTGCGGATTGTGATCGTCATTTTCCGTTCCAGGCGCTGGCACCTTGATGAGTGTTGATCCGAATTGCGAGGCAAGGCACGGGCTGGGCAATGGTTGCGTAGGAGTTGCGTGCACCCCATTGCATGTGAATCCGGCCTGAAATTCCTGGTCGGCGGTCAAGGGAGCGCCGGAAATGGTGTTAATCAAGTTTATCGCGGGTTGGCCATTTAGTGTAGTCGACGCTCCCGCGCAGGTTGCCGTAAGCGGGTTAAAGCATGGCGTCGCACCGGCTACCAGGCCGCTATCGTACCTCCAGTTAAAAGCGACCCACGGACCCATTTTCCAGGGCTGATACTGCAAGTGCGTGGTCTGATTGAAAAATTCATCATGATCGATGCGGAATACGCCGGTGGAGGGCGGGATAATCGGCAGCCCCGCCACTTGCGGCAAAAAGAATCGCGCGGCCACGCTGGACATCACCGCCTGCGCCGTGAACCCGCGATAATTCGGAACGCTCACGCGAATCGCGTAGCCCGGAATCTTCGAGCTATGCCACTCGATCGGGAAAGTAATCGGTGTGCTGCCCACCACGCCGAAGTCGTAGCCGTTGTGCGTGTATTTCCAAATGTATTCTCCGTCGACCACCAGGTACTTTCCGAAGGCTTGTTGCAAGCCGGCGTGGAATTCATTGCGGTAGCCCGGAGCAATCGGTCCTGAATTACATGCGACGCCGGGCGGCGGCACAAGGGTGGCAAGAAACGGCACGCTGCACCCCGTGCTGGCGATCACCAAATTCTCGTTGAATGGCGTCTCCAGAGTTCGTGCGTAGGAAACGCGCAGCACCGTATTGCTGGGTTTGATGTTGTAGGCAATTCCCAGCCGGGGTTCGGCCTGGCGGCCAATAGACAAGCCATTATATAAGTCCCCGCGGACTCCCACATTAAACGACCAATTCCTTACGGTGATCGCATCCTGCGCGTACAGCGCCAACTCCTTCACGTCCGTGTGGCCGAGGAATGTGAAGAGACTCCCTCGGGCGTACAGCCCTCCTCCGCCCGTCAAGTCAAAGGGAGCTAGGATTGCGCAGGGTGTGCCGGGAATAGGCTGATTTGTTATCGGATTCAGGCAAGAGGGAGCGATTCCCGAAACAAGTCCGGGATCAACGATGCCGATCCCGTCATTCTCATTCAGAAACGTTTGCTCATACATGATTCCTGCCTTCACATTGTGGATCCCATGCACGAAGGACACATCGGACCGCGCGCCGGCGTTGGTGAGCTTTCGATTCTGAACCACGGTCTGACCTTGCAGGTCCGGGGAGAAATCGTCGAACGGGTTCGAGCTCGGGTAATAGTTATATTGATCGTGCCTGACGAAGCCGCCCAAGGTAAAAACCGCGTTCGAGCTGAGCAATCGCGTCCAGGTCGGCGCAAGGTTGAAAGTCTTGATCTGCGAGACCTGATCTGCCGGCCCCAGCGGGCTGCCTGTTACTGGATCCGTCAGTTGGACGCCGTTGACATCGTGAAATTGCTGGTCGAACGAATTGGGGTTTTGAAACCAGGAACGCGAGTAGCCGAGGTTCAGGTGAATGGAATCCGCGGTCGAGAGCTGATAGTCCACGCGGTCAAACAAGTTCTCTTCGTTCCCCTTATCATGCATTACCGCGAACTCCGGCGGGTCCAGAAACCGGCCGGTATCCAGTCCGCCCGCGGAAATGAAATTTCCCCATTTCTGGCCCCCATAAGCGAGGTCGAAGCCCGCGTCGGAGGTGCCAAATGTGCCGTAAGAAGCCCGGACATTTCCGTGCGGCGTGGTCACGCCCAATCCAGACCGAGTTGTAATGTTGATGACCAAACTCGTTTTATCGCCATATTCCGCGGGCGGAGCGCCGGCGATCACTTCCATTGACTGAATCGAGTCGAGCGGTATTTGATTGGAGAAGACTTTGCTTTGCTGGTCGGTGATGGGCTGGCCGTCCACGGAAAAGGAATTCTCGGCGTGATCTCCCAATCCATGGAAAAGTCCGTTCGAATCGGCCGCGACTCCCGGCGTCGAGAGTGTGACCAGAGAGCTGAGGGACGACGATTGGCTTTCCAGAGGAAGCTTGTCGAATAATGCGCGGTCTACGTCGGTGTGAAAGGTTGGTTCCGTCTCCGTCAGGTCGCCGCCCTCCGCTTGAACCGTTACCGTGGTGGCGCTCCCGGCGATGGCGAGTTTGATTTTCAAGTTCAATGGAACAACCGAGCGAACTTCCACATCCTGGACGTAAGGGGCAAAACCTTTCTCCACCACCGTAAGGTGGTATGGGTTGAAGGGCACGTCGGGAAAAGTGAAATTGCCGGAACTGTCCGTGGTGGCTGAACGCTGATACCCGCTGACCGGGTCGAGAATGATGACAGGCGCGCCAACGACCACTGCGCCCGCCGGGTCCACAACTGTGCCGGAAATTGTCGAAGAATTTCCGGTCTGCGCATTCGCAGCACCTGCGAAGCCTAGCAAGCTCAAAGACAAAAGCAGCATAGCGACTACGATTGATGCGAATCTCATGAATCCTCCCAATGGGAAGCGCGGCCGCGCGCAGTTTTGCGCGGGAAGCTTCGGATGAATGTGGAGATCGACACACGCCGCGACTCAGCAGCGAATGTTGGGACTAATTTTGGATTGGGGCTAAGAGCTAGCGGGAGGACCGCGGGAATACGCGTGACTGACCAGCGGCGCGCGATACGTGGGTGCGCATTGTGCGAACGCCGCTCGGGCCGCTACAAAGGGTCGCGGAAGAAATACACGGACAGGCGTGGGGGCCAGCGGCGCATGTCCCACCTGGCAGATGCGGCAGGTTGCCGCGGATTCCGCATCGGTGTGGATATGCGCAATGCTGCTGGCCGCCGTAATGCACAGCAAAGCCAGCAGCAGGCTCACGACAATCAGGAGCCTGCCGAGAGTTACCTTCGAGTTGCGTTCTGCGGTCATGCTCGTTTCATGTCTTAGACCTGCAACACATCGCCGTCGCGCGCCACAAACTGTACAGCACCGGATCGACGAACAAGCCGCAGGCACAATCGCGAGAGCAACCCCGCCACGATCACGATGGCGAAACGGTTTTTGCGTGTCCGAGCCGATTCCCGTGGAAAGCGCGGCCGGAAACAGGCCGAGGCAGGCCACCAGCGCGGTCATCATGATGGGCCGCAGGCGCAGCAGCGCCGCCTCGCGCGTTGCGCTGCGGATATCCTTGCCCTCCTGCCTGAGTTTGTTGATATACGACACGAGGATCACGGCGGTTTCAACCGAGACTCCCATCAGCGCGAGCAGCCCCAGCACGGAAGAAACGCTGAAAGGCGTATGCGTCAATTTAAGGGCGATCAACGCTCCCACAGGCTCCGTGATGAGTACGCCGAAGGCAATGGCCATCGGGAATTTGAAATTCCCGTACAGCATGAACAGGATCATGAAAATCAGCAGGACTGCCAGCGGGCCGATGATATCCATCTGGTGTTCGGCTTCCAGGAATTCGCTGTATTCTCCGCCCCAGGTGAGGCGGTAGCCGGGCGGAAGCGATTTCTGCACGTCGGCGATGGCCCTCTGCCCGTCGGCCACGGCGCTGGCCAAGTCGCGCCCCTCGATGCTGTATTGCACGCCGATGTAACGCGAATTGTTTTCGCGATAGATAAACGAAGCGCCGCTGGCTTCGCGGATGTCGGCCACCTCGCTCAGCGGAATCTGCTGCCCGGAAGGCGTGCCGACCAGCAGATTGCCGATCTGCTGCGCGCTTTCGCGGAACTGCGGTTTCATGCGCACCACCAGGTCGAATAATTTTTCGCCCTGAATGACTTGCGTGGCAGCCTGTCCGCCGACGGCGGCCTGCACGATGGCTTCGACGTCCGCAACGTTGACGCCGTAGCGCGCGATTTTTTCGCGATTCACATCCACCAGCAGGCTTGGCTGTCCGAGTTCACGCACCACCGTCAACTCCGTGAAACCCGGCACTTTTTCAAGGCGCCTCTTGATTTCAATGGCATTGGATTGCAGCACATTCAAATCGGGGCCATAGATTTTCACCGCCAGCGCGCTCTTGAGTCCGGTGAGCGCTTCGTCCACGGCGTCTTCGGCCGGTTGCGTGTAGTTGAAGATCACGCCGGGATAGGCTATTCAGCTTTTTCTGAAGGTCCTCCTGCAGCGCCGCCTTGTCGTGAATCGCACCTCTCTTCCACGACGGGTCGTCGTAGGGTTTCAGGCCGACGTAAAATTCGCAGTTGAAAAAGCCGGTGGGGTCGGTGCCGTCATCGGGACGCCCCAGTTCCGAGCCCACATCCGTCACCATGGGGTATTGCATCAGGATGTCGCGGATTTGCGGCGCGAATTTGGCGGCTTCCTCGTAGGAGATGGTGTAGGGCATGGTGGCGCGCACCCACAGTGCGCCTTCATCGAGGTGCGGCATGAATTCGCCGCCAATGAAGGGAACCAGCGTCAGCACGGCGCGAGAATCAGGACGACCGCCACAAGAATCGTGGTCTTGGGATGATCGAGGCACCGGTCCAACTGGATCGCATATTTTTCTTTTACCCATTCGAAGGGTTTGTTGGGGCGGTCGCGCACGCCCTTCTTGAACCAGTAGGAGCACATCACCGGAACGAAAGTAAGCGTGAGGATCAGCGCGCCGACGAGCGCGATGGACATGGTGTCCGCCATGGGATGGAACAATTTCCCGGCGGGGCCGCTCAAGCGCATAAATGGGGATGTATCCGGCGATAATCACCGCGACGGAATAAAAAATGGGGCGGTCAACGTCGCGGGCCGCCGCCAGGATCACTTCGTGCAGATCATACTGCTGGCCTTCGCGCAGGCCCAGTTCGCGAAACACGTTTTCCACCATCACCAGCGTGCCGTCAATGATGATCCCAAAATCGATGGCCCCGATGGAAAGCAGGTTGGCGGCCACGCCGCGGGCGTGCAGAAAAATGAAGGCAAAAAGCAGCGCCAGGGGAATGGTCAGCGCCACGATCACCGCCGCGCGCACGCTCACCAGAAAGAAAAGCAGCACGATCAGCACCAGCACCATGCCGCGGAGCAGATTGTTTTCGACCGTGTCGGTGGTGAGCTTGACCAGATCGCTGCGGTCGTAATACGGATGGACTTTTACGTCCGGCGGCAGGATGTGCTCGTTGAGTTCCTTGGTCTTGGCTTCCACGCCGCGCAGCACATTTTGCGTCTGGTCGCCGCGCAGCATCATGATGACGCCTTCCACGGCGTCGTCATTCTTGTTGAATCCGAACTGCCCGAGGCGCGGAGCATGGCCGATGGCCACGTCCCCCACGTCGCGGACGCGCACCGGCACGCCGTTTTGCGAGCCGATGATCACCGCGCCGATATCCTGCGTATCGCGAATCAGGCCCAGGCCGCGCACATAATAGAATTGGCCGCCCTGCGAATAGAATCCGCCGCCGGTGTTGGCGTTGTTCACGCCCAGTTGCTGGATCACCTGGGGAACCGTGATGTGATAGCCGTAGAGGCGCGCGGGATCGAGCAGCACCTGATATTGCATCACCGTGCCGCCGAACCCGGAATCGTCCGCCACGCCGCGCACCGCTTTGTATTCGCGCTGCACAACCCAATCTTCAATGGTCTTCAGTTCCTGCGGTGTGCGGTCCGGGCTTTCCAGAACATAGCGGTAGACAAGCCCGGAAGGGCTCGAAAGCGGAGCGAGCGAAGGCGCCACTCCCGCCGGATAGCTCACTTCGCTCAGGCGCTCGAACACCACCTGGCGCGCGAAATAATCGTCGGTGTCCTCGTCGAACGTCAGGATCACATCCGATAGTCCGTAGAGCGAAATCGAGCGCTGCACGTCCAGCTTGGGCACGCCGTTCATCTCGATTTCCGTCGGCAGGGTGACCAGGCGCTCGATTTCCTCGGCCGCGTGGCCCGGCCACTGGGTAATGATTTCCACCATGGGCGGTGAGAGGTCCGGATAGGCGTCCACCGGCATGCGCTGGAAGGAAACCGAGCCGGCGATAATGATGAGCACGGTCAGCATCAGGATCAGGAAACGCTGCCGCAGTGAAAATTGTACGATGCGATGAATCATATGAGCGCCGCCGCCTTAGTGCTGGAGCGAATTGGCAAACTGCAAAAAGAGGCTGCCATCGCCCGCGATTTTGTCCCCTGGAGAAAGTCCTTTTAGAATTTGCGTCTGCCCCGCCTCGCTCTCGCCGATTTCGACGGAGCGGCGGCCGAATTCGTTCTCACCGCTCACGGCGTACACGAACGGCTGATTCTGATCGTCGCGAAGGATGGAGGCGTCCGGCACGGCGATGGCGTTGGAAATGGTTCCGGCCTGCACCGTGGCCGTCACGTACATGTCCTTCTTGAGTTTTTCGCCGGGATTATCCACCACGATGCGCGCCTGCAGCGTGCGCGTATTGGGATCGAGCGCCGGAGAGATGTAGGAAATTTTTCCGTGAAACGTGCCGGGATAGGAATCGGTCTGCACCGCCACGGTGTCGCCGCTCTTCACCGATGCCAGGTCGCTTTGGTAGATATTGGCGAGCACCCACACCGTGCTCATATCCGAAATCATGAAGGCCTGCGTGGTTCCGGCCTGCAGCAATTGTCCGGGAGAGACGTTGCGCTCCACCACTTCGCCGGAAAGCGGCGAAAGCAGCTTGATTTCAGCCGACGCCGGAGCTTTTTCCAGATCTCCGGGCCTGGGTATGCCGAGGATTTTCAGCGTTTGCTCGCTGGCGTTCAAATCGGCCTGGGCCTGATTGCGGTCCGATTCCGCCTGCAATAAATCCCGTTCGGCGATGGCGTTGTGCTGGTAAAGGTCCTGCGCGCGCGCATAATTTTTGTCCGCCACACGAAACGTATCCTGAGCCTTCAAATAAGCCGCCAGCATCGCCGAATAATCCGGGCTGCTGATGGTCAGCAGCGGCTGGCCTTCGCGGACGTGTTCGCCGGGGACCACCAGGATGCGGCTCACCGGACCTCCCACTTGCGTGATCACCGGAGTAGTCTTGAATGCGTTGTAGGCCACCGCACCCGTCAGCCGCAGCACGTGCGTAATTTTCGAGGGTTCGACGGTCACCACCTGCACGTGGGCCATCTGTTCCGCCGGAATGGTGAAGAGCTGCGGCTTTTCACTCGACGACGGCTGCGAGGAAAACGACGTCATCTTCGAGGCGTTTTCATGCGGCCCGGAATCGCAGCCCGTCAGCATCCACGAAGCGGCGATGACGACGCCCAAAAATGCGGCGGTACGGCCAATTATTGTATGAAATTTCATGGAAGACTCCTGGTGCCTACGGCTTCACGCAATTGTTCGACGGCGGTCAAGTACGATGCCAGGGACTGGCGATAGGCGAGTTCGGTGGCGCGGTAACTGCGTTCGGCGTCGAGAAAATCCAGCAGGCTGGCGGCTCCGCGTTTGTAGGCGTACTGGCTGATATCGCGCGATTCCTTGGCCTGGTCGAGATAGCCGGAACGGTAGAGATGAACCACCTCATCGTTGGTGCGCACGCCCTCATAGGCGTTGAGGACATCGCTCATCACCTGATCGTCGGCTGCCAGTTGCAATTCCTGGGCCTGGCCGATGGCGTACTTGGTGCGCGCGATTTCGCCCTGATTGCGGTCGAAGATGGGCAGTTCGATGCTGCCGAAAATGGAGGCGCTGTTGACGGCGCCGGTGTGGGTGTAATCGATGGTAGCGCTGACGTCGCGCTTGCCGTTGGCCTTGGCCAGTTCATACTGGCTCTTCGCAGCGGTCACGCCTTGGATGGCGGCGCGCAAATCGGGACGGTTCTGCAAGGCCCGCGATTGCAAATCTTCGAGCTTCATGGTGACCGGGACATAATCGAAATCTCCCGCCACGTCATAATCATCCGGCACCGATTCGTAGCCGAGCGATTGCCTGAGAGTCACCAGAGCCTGCACCTTGGCCAGCCGGGCTTGCGAGACATCGGATTGGAATTGCAGCAACTGCAGCTTGATTTTCAGGTAATCGCCTTCGCTGATGTCGCCCGCTTTGTATCGCGCCGCGCTGATGTTCACCGTGTCCTGAAAGCTCTTCAAATCCTGTTGAGCCAGATCGAGCGTTGATTCGGCGAGCTGTACGTTGACGAAGTTCGAGGCGATCAAAAAGGTCAGGCTGCGTTCGTTGTCTTCCACCTGAGACTTCGTCACCGCGGTCTGATCCTTGGCTGCTTGCAGGCGGTGCTGGCGTTTTCTGCCGCGCTCGAAAAGGTAGCCGAGGCCCAGATCGAATTGCGCGTTGTTGGTGATGTAATCCGAAGTGAAATTGCTGGGATTGAAAAACGGGAGAAATTGCGTGTCGCCGCTGAGCACCAGATTGGGCCGCAGATTGGCGGTGATTTCCTGCGCCTGGCTTTCGAGGATGGTGGATTGCGCGGCTTTCAGCGCGTGGTTATGCTCGATTCCCAGCTGGATGGCTTGATCCAGAGTAATTTTCACCGGGCCGCGAGTCTGAGCCCAAAGACTTTGCGGCGCAAATCCGCACGGCAAAGACACCGCGAGCGCGAAATAGACAAATCGAATAAAGTTCGCACGCATCAATTTTCACCCTTCACAAAACAGGACGGAAGTGAATCGGTGCGCCCGAAAAGCGGCGCCGGACCTGCGAGGTTTTATGCCGAGGGAGGTGCGCGGGCGGGCAGCCGCGGAACCATCGCGAAAACAGCCTGCACTTCATCCTGCGGTTCCGGGCGGGTGCCCAGGAGCGCAAGAGCGGGCGCGCGGTGCATGGCCAGCGGCCGTTCGATGGGTTGGTGACTCAGGTGGCAGATGGAGCAGCTGGTTTCCGAGGAATCCGCATGGTGGTGCCAAACGCAGCCGGCGGTCATCGCCAGCAACAGCAGCGCAGAGAGCGCCACCGGCAGCACCAAGTATCGGATTATGCCTCGTTCACGCATCAAAGAAACACCGGGGCCCACCTGCTCCGGCAATCATACAGTAGATGTCAAAAAGTCCCAACGGGTTGTGATGCAAAAGTGCCGGGAAAGGCACATCGCGGCGGGACGAAAACGCGAGGTTCACGAACCCCTGAATCAACGCGCTAATTCGATTGCTCGAGAGTCTTTTCCACGATGTCCACGCACTTTTCCACGCGCTTGCGCAACGGGCCTTCGAGCTGCGCTTGCCGCGCCCGCGCCGTGAACATTTCATCCGCGATATTCAGCGCCGCGAGCACCGCCACCTTCACCGTGTCCACCATGCGGGTGGATTCAGCCACCGTGCGCATCTTGGAATCAACGTAGGCCGCCAACTCCTGTAAATAATCTTCATTCTGTTCCGCCGCCACGTTGTAGGACTGATCGTAGATTTCGATTTTCATCGTGCGCTCCCCGCCGGGCTGGGAACATTGTCGGTCAATGCGCGCGCCGGCGCAATGGAAGCCTGGCGGGTGAAAGCGAGGCGGAAAATTCAGGAGGCGCGCAGTGCGGCGCCGAGTTGGGTCGAGAGGACGCCCACGATGCGCGAGGAGAATTCCGCAAGCTGCGCATCGGTGAGCGTTGCTTGCGCGCTTTGAAACTTCACCCGAATCATCAGCGAATACTTTCCCTGCGGCACGAGGTCCGCCAGCGCCGGCTTTTTTTGTTCGCGCGCCAGCCGCGCCGCCTGCTCGCGGGTCATCAAATCCGCGGGCTCCACGCCTTGCAGCTCGGCGATGCCCAGGGAACGCACTGCTGCGTCCACCTGTTCGAAGGCGATACCCTCCGCCAGCATCAGCGAAAAATCGCGCTCCACGGCGGGAAACCGCGGAAGCGGCCGGAAACGCAGCGCCGCGTACGCGGCTTCGACGGCCCCGAGCAGGGAATCCAGCGAAAATTCGGCGACAAAAATTTCCTGCCGCAGCTTGAACCGCTCGGCAATCGGCCGCGCCAGTTGCCCCGCGATTCCCATATTCGCGCCTGACCCCGCGGAAATGCGCGCGGCGCAAGCGCCCGATAGGTACGCCGGTCCGCCGCCCTGCCAGGAAAAGCCGCCCGCCAGCAGGCCGATGCCGTCGAGGTCGCCTTTGAAATCGGCAAAGGAAAATTCGCGCGCCGCCTCATAAATGCTTTTCCCGCGTGCCAGCCCCGTGGCCCCCAACGTCAGAACGCGAGTCTCGGCCGGCTCTCCGTTGCGCAATTGATAGGCGCTGCCGATTTCAAACAGCCGCAGGTCCCGCTGGCCGTGATTCAAATTCCATTCGATCGCGCCCAGCATGCTGACGATTCCCGTCGAACGCATCACCGACGCGTCCTCCGCCAAGGGATTGCCGATAATCGCCGGCGCCACGTTTCCGGGACGGAAGAGCGCATCGCGCGCCGGATCCACCAGCGGGATTTCCACGATTTCCTGATATCCGAGCGCCACCACGCGCTCACGCAAGCGGTCTTGCGCCGCTGCGTCCGGCAGCCGCCGCGCGGGAAGTTTCGCGGCCGGAAGCCGCGGAGGAAATTTATCGTAGCCGTAGTGCCGCGCCACCTCCTCCACCAGGTCCACGCCGCGCGTCACGTCCCGCCGCCAGGAAACCCCACGGCATTCCCAGATGGCCATCAGCGAACCCGCGCTGCCGCGGGTTGAATCGACGCGCACCGGCTGAAACCCGAGAGCGCTCAAAATTTCCTCGATGTCCCGGTCCGGAACATCCGCGCCCATCACCCGCAGCAATTCCTTACGCGCCAATTCGATTTTGGCGGGAGCGGCCGGATGCGGATATACGTCAATCACTCCCGCCAGAATTTCCCCGCCGCCGGTTTGTTGGATGAGTTCCGCGGCGCGCCGCGAAGCCAGCTCCGCCATTTCCGGGTCCGCGCCGCGCTCGAAGCGATAGGAAGCCTCCGTGCGCAGGCCCAGAGCCTTCGCCGTGCGGCGGATGGAAATGGGATCGAAGCACGCCGATTCCAGCAGAATATTGCGGCTGGCAAAACCGATTTCCGATTCCGCACCGCCCATCACTCCGCCGATGGCCACGGGGCGCGATGCATCGGCGATCACGCACATATCCTTCGCCAGCGTGCGCTCGACGCCGTCAAGGGTGCGCATTTTTTCGCCCGGCCGCGCGCGGCGCACCACGATGCGATGCTCGGCCAGCTTGTCAAAATCGAATGCGTGCAGCGGCTGTCCCAGTTCGAACAGCACATAATTTGTGACGTCCACCACATTGTTGATGGAATTCTGCCCGATGGCTTCCAGGCGCTTGCGCAGCCAATCCGGCGAAGGCTGCACTTTCACCCCGCGCAGCACGCGCGCCGTGTAACGCGGGCACAATTCCGGCGTTTCGTTGTCCACGCGCGCCGCCGCCGAAACTTTTTCCGCAATCTCGCGAATCTTTGGTTGCACGGACTTGTGCTGCAAGCGGTAAATCGCCGCCACTTCCCGCGCCATCCCGAAATGTCCCAGGCAATCCGGACGATTGGCGGTGACTTCCGCGTCCAGCACCGCGCCCGCCGCGGTTTCTTCGATGGCGTCAACGGCCGTGCCGGAAAGCGCCAGGCGCGCGCGCAAATCCTCCGGCGCGGCCTGCACGTCCACGAATTCTTTCAGCCAGTTGTAGACGACCTTCATGACCCCTCGAAATCCGTTCTAAGGAAACTGCCGGAGAAAGCGCACGTCGTTTTGGAACAGCAGCGGCACTTCCGTCACGCCGTACTTCATCATGGCCAGGCGATCGACGCCCATGCCGAAAGCAAATCCGGAAACGCGCGCCGGATCGTAATTCACAAAGCCGTACACCGCGGGATTCACCATGCCCGCGCCAAAGAGTTCGATCCATCCGGAATGCTTGCAGACCCGGCAGCCCGAGCCGCCGCAAACGTGGCATGTGGCGTCCACTTCCGCGGAAGGCTCGGTAAAAGGGAAATAACTGGGGCGCAGGCGCGTTTTTGTTTTGGGTCCCAGAAATTCGCGCACGAAATATTCCACCGTCCCGCGGAAATCGCAGAAGGTGATGTCCGTATCCACGGCCAGCCCTTCGATTTGATGGAACATATATCCGTGCGTGGCGTCGGGATTGTCGCGCCGATAGACTTTTCCGGGAACCACGATGCGCACCGGAGGCTGCTGCTTTTCCATGGTGCGGATTTGCATCGGAGAGGTATGCGTGCGCAGCAAATGCCCGCCGTGCGCGCCTTCAATGTAAAACGTGTCCATATTGTCGCGCGCGGGATGATGCTCGGGGATATTGAGCGCCTCGAAATTGTAGTAAGGCGTTTCGATTTCCGGGCCTTGCACCACGCTGAAGCCGATCGAGAGAAAAATCCGTTCGAGCTCCTCGAATGTCTGGCGAATCAGGTGGCGCGTGCCGAGCGCGCGCTCGACTCCGGGAAGCGAAAGATCGAAACGGTTTTTTGCCAGAGCGGCTTGTTCGGAGGCCGCGCGAACCTGCGTCTCGCGTTCCGCCAGAACCGATTCCACATGCGATTTGAGCTGGTTCAGTTCCTGACCGACCGTGCGTTTGAGTTCCGGAGGCGCAGGCTTCAGCCAGTGGTCGGTGATCTGCGAAAGCACGCCCGATTTGCGGCCCAGCCAGCGAACACGCGCAGTCTCCAGTTCGTCCGGCTGGCTGGCGCGGCTGCAATCCTGATCGAATGCGGCGCGCAATTCGCCGAAGCGAGCCGCAACTTTTTCCGGCGAATCAACGCCGAGCTGCGCGAGAGTTTGCGTGGTGGATTCGATATTCATCGTCAACGAATCGTCTTGCGTCGCAGGAGGCGGACTCCGCGTCCGTCCCCGGCGAGGAAAATGCGGCGGCGCGATGGCCGCCGGCCGATGTTCGGATGAACTTCCCGCGCTAAGCCGCGGGCTTGGGAGACGTGGCGAGTTGCGCCTTGGCCGAGGCTACCACGGCCGTAAATCCTTCCGCGTCGCGCACCGCCATGTCCGCCAGAATCTTGCGGTCCAGGTCGATCCCGGCGAGTTTCAAGCCGTGAATCAACTGGCTGTAGGTGATGCCGTTATTGCGCGCGGCCGCGCCGATGCGCTGAATCCACAGCGTGCGGTAATCGCGTTTGCGGGTGCGGCGGTCGCGATAGGTGTACCGCAGCGAGCGGTTCACCGCCTCTTTCGCCGAGCGGTACAGTTTTCCCTTGGTCAGGAAAAATCCCTTGGCGTGTTTCAGCAGCTTTTTGCGCTTGGCGCGGCGTTTGGTACCACGTTTGACTCGAGGCATGGCTCTGCTTCTCCTGTTGGAATTGCGAAATGCGTGTTATGCGCGGAGAGCATGCAGAGCGGCGCAAGCCGTTTGCAAAAAACGGCAATGCGATCACTTCGCAAATCTCCGCGGCGCGTTCATGAAGCTCTGCGATTTCGGAATTTTTCCGAAATTGCGAGCAATGCAAGCCGATGGAACTGGCTTGTCCGGCCGGCAGGCCCGCCGCGGCGGGTTACGCGCTGCCTGGCTCGAAAAAACGTTTGATGCAAGTTCCGCGGGCCGATCAAAGCCCGCAGCGCAAACGACTTCCGTTGCTAGATGCCGTAAGGAAGCGCGCGGCGAATGCTCGGAGCATTCGAAGGATGCACTTCCACCATTTTCCGAAGCTTGCGCATGCGGCCGGGAGCCTTGGTTCCCAACAAATGGCGCTTGCCGGAATGCGGGCGCATAATTTTGCCCGTCGAAGTCATTTTGAACCGCTTGGCGGCTCCGCGATGCGTCTTCAGTTTCATTTTCTTGTTCTTCTTCACGATGTCCTCATTCCCCAATCAATTTTTACGGCCGGCGGCGATGCCCGCTGCGCATGCCCGGCGCGAAAATTCTATGCTTGGCCGCCCGCCGCGGGTTGTGCAGGACGCGCCGGCGGCGCCGCGGTTGCGCCTTTTTTCGGAGCCAGCAGCGCGAGAAGAATATTCGCTTCCATGCGCGGTCCGAATTCCACCAGCGCGTGATCGGCAATATCTTTCATCAAGCGCTCCATCTTGGCGCGACCCACATCCTGGTGAGCCATTTCGCGCCCGCGATGGAAGATCATGGCCTTTACTTTGTACCCTTCGCCCAGGAACCGGATAATCTGATTCTTGCGAACTTGATAATCGTGCTCGGCGGTGGAGGGCCGGAACTTCACTTCCTTGATGTGCGAACTCTTTTGATGTTTCTTGGCTTCGTGAGCCTTCTTGTTCTGCTCATACAGAAATTTTCCGTAATCCACCAGTTTGCAGACCGGCGGCACGGCGTTGGGCGATATTTCCACCACGTCCAGCCCCGATTCTCGCGCCGTCTTCATGGCGTCGATCAAAGTCATCACGCCAAGCTGGTTTCCCGCCTCGTCCACCACACGAACTTCCCGGGCGCGAATGCGCTCGTTGACCCGAAGACCGCCAGTTCCGCCGCGTTCTGCGATAAACTCACCTCCCGAGCCCGCGAAATTCGGTTTCGCGGCTCGCTGCCCGCCGTCGCAAGACAGAAATAGCGCATCGGACGGTCGGGCCAGAAAGTATAGCACGGGTTTTGCTTGCCGGGACAAGCGGGCTGAAATGCCCGCCATGCTATCCCCGGCAGACAAAACCCGCGGAAAGGCGCCCATGAGTTTACCCACGAAAAAGCCGCAAACCATCCTGATTACCGGAGCTTCCACCGGGATTGGCCGTTCGACCGCCGAATATTTTGCCGCGCGCGGCTGGCAAGTGGCCGCCACCATGCGCTCGCCGGAAAATGCCTCGGCCTGGGCATCGAGTCCGCGAATCGCATGCCTGCGGCTGGACGTCACGCAGCCGGACACCATCCGCCGGGCGCTCGATGAAACCCTCGCGCGGTTTGGATCCATTGACGCCGTGGTGAACAACGCAGGTTACGGGCTGGTCGGGCCGTTCGAGTGTTCCACTACGGCGCAGGTGGATCGCCAGATTCAGACCAACCTGGTCGGCGTGATGAACGTGGTGCGCGAAATTCTGCCGCAATTCCGCAAGCAAGAGGCGGGGACCATCGTGAACGTATCGTCGGTGGCCGGCCGCCTCACTTTTCCCTTGTACAGCCTGTATCACGCGACGAAATGGGGGCTCGAGGGATTTTCCGAGGCTTTGCAATTCGAGTTGCGCCCGCTCAACATCCGCGTGAAGATCATCGAGCCCGGCCCCATCAAGACCGATTTTTACGACCGTTCGCTGGACGTGATGAGCAAGCCCGGGCTCACGGCCTACGACGATCTCGCGCGCCGCGCCCTGCCGCGGATGGAAAAAGCCGGAGCAACGGCGCCGGGTCCGGAATTGGTGGCGCGGGTGATTTACAAAGCGGTCACGGATGGTTCCTGGCGGTTGCGCTATGCCGCGAATGGCGCGGCGCTGCTCTCGCTTCGGCGATTGATGCCGGAAAGCTGGTTTCGCGGCGTCATACGGCTGGCGATCGCGCGTTGAAACACAGCGGCAATCAGGGAGCGTCTGAGGATGAATCGAATTTTCGCGCGAGAGCGTGCAGAAAATCGTTGGGATGAGCGTTGCGGAAGACGGCGCGGAAAATAAACCGCCCCAGAAGATTCTTCATCTCATCGTTTTGCGTGAGCGAGACTTGCGTGCCGCCGTCAAGCGGCGTGAGATTGAAAATCCAGGCCAGCTTGCCCCCCGCCGGCAGATGTAACACGCGAACCTCGATGTTGTCCGGCGGAATGCTTTCCACCACTTCGAATTTCAGGATGCGTCCACTCGCGTACGTCAGTTGGTAGACGGCGTGCCCGTCTTCATCGGCCGCGCGCGCGCAGCTTTTGACTTCAGGCCGCCAGGCGGATTGTGCCGCGCAGTTCGCCAGCACGCTCCATACCGCCTGGGGTGGCTCGGCGATTTGCGTCGAGACGGTGAAAGACTGGTCGCGCGGCATGAGCAAGCCGATGGCGCACAGCAGGGCCAGCAGGAAAACGCATGCAGCGGCGGTACGCAGAATCCATTTCATAAGCGCAATTGAAACGCCGAAAGTCAGGAAGTGGCGCGCGTTTCGATTTCCCCCAGCAGGTCGGCGGAAAATTGTTCGAGCGGACGCGGGCCCAAGTCGCCCCGCGAGCGATGGCGCACGGCAACCGTTCCGGCTTCCGCTTCCTTTCCGCCGATGATCAGCATGTAAGGAATTTTTTCGAGCTGCGCGTCGCGGATTTTGGCCTGAAGTTTTTCGTTGCGGTCGTCGAGGTGCACGCGGATGCCGGCATCCTTCAAATGCTGGGTCACCTTCCGCGCGTATTCCTCGAATTTTCCGCTCACCGGCAAAACCGAGGCCTGCACCGGGGCCAGCCACGCGGGAAACGCGCCGGCATAATGTTCGATGAGCACTCCGAAAAACCGTTCGACCGAGCCCCACAACGCGCGATGCACCATCAGCGGCTGGTGGCGCGCGCCGTCTTCGCCCACGTATTCGAGCTTGAATCGTTTGGGAAGGTTGAAATCGAATTGCACGGTAGTGAGCTGCCAGGGACGGCCGATGGCGTCCACCAATCGCACGTCAATTTTCGGACCGTAGAAAGCCCCTTCGCCCGGAACCACCCTGTATTTCACTTTCAGACGGTCGAGAGTGCCGGTCAGCGCGTTTTCGGCATGCCGCCATTCTTCCGGACTGCCCGGATAATCCTGCGGGCGCGAAGGATCGCCCGCCGAAACATCCACTTCATAGTTGTCGAAGCCGAAAACGCGCAGGACTTCCCAGGCGAAGGCGACGCAATCTTCAATTTCTTTTTCAATCTGCGAGGGCATGCAGAAAATGTGCGCGTCGTCCTGCGTGAAGCCGCGCACGCGCATCAGGCCGTGCAACACGCCGGAGCGCTCGTAGCGGTAGACCGTGCCGAGTTCGGCGAGCCGCACCGGCAATTCGCGGTAGCTGCGCAGGCGCGATTTGTAAATCAGGATATGCCCGGGACAATTCATGGGCTTGAGCTGATATTCGGCTTTCTCCACCTCCACCGGGCCGAACATATTTTCGCGGTAAAAATTCGTGTGCCCGCTGGTCTTCCACAAATCGAGCAACATGATGTGCGGTGTGAACACCAGCTCATATCCATGGCGAGTGAGCGCGGCGCGCAGCCAGTCTTCCATCTGGCGGCGGATGATGCCGCCCTTGGGATGCCAGAAAATCAGCCCGGGCCCGGCTTCCTCCTGAATGCTGAAGAGATCGAGTTCCGCGCCGATCTTGCGATGGTCGCGGCGCTTGGCTTCTTCCAGCTTGTGCAGGTATTCGTCGAGCTCCTTCTGATCCACAAAGCATGCGCCGTAAATCCGCTGCATTTGCGGATTGCCTTCCTGCCCTTTCCAGTAAGCTCCGGCCACGTTCATCAATTTGAAAGCATGGATGCGTCCGGTGGAAGGAATGTGCGGCCCGCGGCAGAAATCGATGAATTTTCCGGTGGTGTAGAAAGACACCATGGGCTCGGTGGCTTTTTCCTCCACCAACTCGCATTTGAATTCCTGGTTGCTCTTGCGGTAAAGCTCGAGCGCCTCGGGCTTGGGAATCATTTTCCGCTCGTTGGGAATATCGCGGGCCGCAAGCTCGTGCATCTTGGCCTCGATTTTTTCGAGGTCCGCTTGCGTGAACGGTTCGGGGCGCACGAATTCATAAAAGAAGCCGTGCTCGATGGGCGGGCCGATGCCCAGCTTCACGTCGGGATACAACTCCAGCACCGCCGCAGCCAGCAGGTGCGCGGCGGAGTGGCGGAACACCTGCACGGCGTCGGGATCTTTGGAGGTGAGAATGGCCACGCGCGCATCGGCTTCGAGCGGCCGCGAAAGGTCGGTCAGCTCGTCGTTCACGCGCGCCACCAGGGCTTCTTTTGCGAGACGCGGCGAAATTTGGCGCGCGATTTCGGCGGCGCTGGTTCCGCGCGGCAACTGGCGCGTGGCGCCGTCCGGCAAAGTGATTTGTATGGTGTCCATCGCGGGTTCGCTCACGTTGTGGAAACAACTAGCTTACTGGCGCGCGCAAACGCGGTCAAGGCAAGACGCTCGCGGAAAACCATCCATCTTCAGAAAACATTCGTGCGGTTAGCGGGTCACGAGGCGGCGAATCCGCGCTCAGGCGATGACCACGGCTCCCGGCAGCCCTTGAAAATCCACATCTCCGGTAATGACCAAAGCCTGGTGCGCAAGCGCGGTTGCGTACACGATGGCATCGGCCATCGCCAGCCTGAATTCGACGCTGACCTTTGCGGCCATCAAAGCCAGTTCTTCCCCGAGCGGCAGTATCAACCTTTGCATCAATTGCGACGCAACCCGCTCCGCCTCGGTCTTTCCCCGTCCTTGCAGAACCTTCTTGTGGACTTCGTAGAGCACGATGGAAGGGACAACAATGAGGAAATCCCCTTCGATATAAGGTGCGAACAGCGCGGCGTTGACGTCATCGGTGACATATTCGAGCCAGCCCGAGGAGTCCAGCAGCAGAATTTCAGAACCGGTCGTTGTGGTCACGATAATCGTCCCGCCATTTCATTCCCTTGGCGATCCCGCGCAATTCCTTGATCGAGCGCGGCGGCTCGATGCGCAGCCTGCCGTCCAAAATATAGACGAGCAACTCCTGGCCGGCCTGGATATTCAATTTCTCGCGGATGGATTTGGGAATCACCACCTGGAACTTGGGTGAGACCTTGACTCTTTCCATGGAGCTCATAGGTGTATTTTATCGATCACAATGTCGTATGTCAAAATATATATCGACCTAAATTATGTAGTACGACACCCTGCCACATCACGCGCCGCTACTTTTAAGCCCTCCCCATTGCATCCTGCTATTTCCGCCTGGCTCCTTCGATTTGATCCCACGCCGCCTCGGGCAAATCCACGAAATCGTTGAATTCGCCCGCGCCGCGGAGCCATTGCCCGCCGTCAATTACCACGCATTCGCCATTCACGTAATCCGCCTGGCCGCTCAGCAAAAAGACGGCGAGATTGGCAAGCTCTTCATGGCGGCCAAAACGCTTCATGGGATGATGATTTCGCGCGCGTTCTTCGAGTTCCTTGGAAGGCAGCAGGCGCGACCATGCGCCTTCAGTGGGAAAAGGGCCGGGAGCGATGGCGTTCAAGCGAATTCCGTAGCGCGCCCATTCGACGGCCAGCGAGCGGGTCATGGCCAATACACCGGCCTTGGCGCATGCGGAAGGAACCACAAAACCGGAGCCTGAATTGGCCGCGGCGTAGGTGGTGGCAATATTCAAAATATTTCCCGGCTGTTTCGCGGCAATCCATTTGCGGCCCAGCGCCAGGGTGCAATGAAACGTCCCTTGCAGGACGATGCCGGTAACGGCGTGGAACGCGTTCGGCGAAAGTTTTTCAGTGCGAGCGATGAAATTTCCCGCGGCGTTGTTCACCAACGTGTCCACAGCGCCGAATTCCTTTTCCGCCGCGGTCACCGCCGACTCCACGGCCGCGAAATCGCGGATGTCCGCCGAAAAATACGCGGCCCGCGCGCCGCCGTCGCGAATATCCCCCGCCGTTTCTTCGAGCGGCTGCTCTCGCCGCCCCACCAAAAACAAATTCGCGCCGAGTTGCGCGAAACGCAGGGCCATCGAGCGGCCCAGCCCCGTGCCGCCTCCGGTGATGAAGATGGTGCGGCCCTTCAAGAGATCGCTCTGGAACATGGCATCCTCCTTCACAACGCAAATGTATTCATCTCGTAAACTCCCGCGCAGGGCAAGCGCGATTTCCGTTTTGGAGAGGACGAAGAATTGCTTCTGGCAACAGGCCCGATGCTGTGCTATTCAAGGATGTTCTCGCAGGCGCCGGCGCAAATGCATGGCGCTGCGGAATCCGGAGGCATGGTATGAAAGGATTCATTCTGGGCGTGATTCTGACTCTCATCGCAATACCGATCGCGGGAGTGATTTTTGTGCGCAGCAGTTCGATGCCGGTTGCGGCCACCGATGCTCCGCTGCCATTTGAGACCACGCTTGCCAAGTCCGCCTTGCACGCGCGCACCCAGCGCGAAGCTCCCAAACGCGACGCCGCCACTTTTTCCGCGGCAGACCTGGCCGCCGGCGCGGAAGTCTACCAGCAGAATTGTTCGTTCTGCCATAGCTTGCCCGGGCAGCCAGCTTCGGCCGCATCGAAGGGAATGTTTCCTCATCCTCCGCAGCTTTTCACCCGCGAAGAAACGGTTACGGACGATCCCGTGGGCGTAACCTATTGGAAAGTGAAAAACGGAATTCGCCTGACCGGCATGCCCAGTTTCAAGGCTTCGCTGAGCGAAGATCAAATGTGGGATGTGAGCGCACTCCTGGCGCGGGCCGACAATCTTCCGGCGGAAGCTCTGCTGAATCTCAAAGCACCCGCAGCGGCTCCGGCGCAGCCGCCCGCTCCGAACGCCGCCGCGCCGGCCGCTCCCAAATAATTCACCTTCTCGCGACGCTAGAAATCCACGTGGAAACGCAGGCCTGGAACGGTAACCGGCCCGCGCGCCTGGTTGTAACCGGGATTGTTGATGTGCTGCAGGTCGAAAGACGCGAAGAATCCGCGCCAGAGATGCGCGTCATAAAATCCCTCGAAGATTTTTTCGTGGCCGTAGGTCAAGCCGCCGTCTCCCAGCAGAAATCCCAGGCCGCCGAGCGCCAGGTATTCGCGGTGGTCCGCGGCGATGCCGTTCATCACAAACACCGCGCCTGAGCGGTCATTCCCGCGTCGCCAGGAACCGCCCGTGGCGAATCCGCCGACTTCCAGCGTGCGATCCACCTCGGTATAGGCGAATGATTCGTTGCGCCCGTCGCTCCATCCCAGCCGGCCAAATGCGCTGAGCGGGCCAAAGAGTTGCTGCTCAAAATTCAGACCGAACCCGTATTTCTTGCGGCCCGGGCGTCGCGTGGCAATAATGTCGGGCGGCGCGGTCGGATTCGTCTCATAATTTTCGATGGCTTGGCGGTAATTTCCCATGTCCGCGTGATTCAG
The DNA here is from genome assembly GCA_963708285.1 of uncultured Acidobacteriota bacterium. Taxonomy (GTDB): domain Bacteria; phylum Acidobacteriota; class Terriglobia; order Acidiferrales; family UBA7541; genus Palsa-295. Next base: position 1,232,813 of record CAVPSF010000001.1, on the reverse strand, counting down.
ATAACTCAGGAAACGCACCACTCCCGCGCGATGCAGGAAAAGATTGCCGCGCGCCTCGAATTCCAGGTTTTCGGCGCGCGCGCGTGCGATATCGGCATCCAGAAAAATTCCATTGGCCACCTTGGGCATCAGCGCTTCGGCGAAACGCACGGTAAACCAATGATCGTCGTATTCGAGCATGGCCGCATCGGTATATCCGCGTGTGTCCGCGGCGTAGTCGTAGGCCCCGTTGTTGTCCACCGTCCAATTCAGGAATTGCAGGTGGCTGTCCGTGCCATAGGAATTCAAGTCGAAGAAATCCACCATGCTGAATTTACCGATGCGAAATTCAAGACGCCGCACCGGCAGCGACGTAGCTAACGCAAAAGGACCTCGTTGCGCTTCCGCGCGCTGGCTGCTGAGGGGAATAATTTGCCGCAGCATGAATCGCGCGAGATAGGGAGTCTGGCTGAGGTCCGGATTGCGCACCACGTCCAGATTGGTGAACCCGGCGACGCCCAGCGCATCGCTGATCCCATGGCCTCCCGCGCTTTCCATATCCAAAAAAACTTCCGTGTCCTGGGCGAGTTGGTATCCCAAATACAACGTATATAGTTTCGAAGTGGCGTTTTCGGCGTGGGAGCGAAGGCTATTTTTTCCGCTGTACGCCGCGGGAAATGCGGGATGCCATTGCAGGATAATGTTGGCTTGCCCGGAAATCCAGTAGCGCGAAGTGTTCGAGTGGGGAAAAAGCGTCAGCAGATCGCTGCCCGCGGAATCCTCGGGCGAAGGACTTGAATCAGAAGTTTGCGCGGAAGCATCGGAAGCCGGCTTTGCTTGCGATTGAAAATCAGGCGGCGTATTCTGCGCCGCGTCTTGCGCCAGCTCTTGCGTCGAGACCGGCTGCCGGCCCGCGGCTGCATCCTGCGCTCGCGCTGGAAACGCCGCCAGGCACACCATCAGCAGGCAGTATATTTGCAGGCCGAATTTGACAGGCTGCCGCCGCATAATCTTCGAGAGATGGTGAAATGGTTAAATCGTATTCCACAGTCGGAGAGTAAAGCACATCCACCCTTGAATCCACATTAAAAGCGCGTTACGAACGAAAATAATCGCGGTCCTTCGTCCCTCGTAAAACGATAAGAAAACGCACATGAAATTCGGCGGGGGCTTGCCCCATCCCGACCCACTCCACGCCGCTCGGAAGCGCTCAAACCATCCTTCCCGCATTTTCAGGCATCCCGATTGCCCGAATCAGTCATCTTTAGTAGTCTCTAAGGCTGCGCCAATAGCGAAGAACGCGACAGGGAACTCAGGGGTGAGGAATTTGCGGGGAAAATCCTGGCTGGCAATAGGAATCTGGGTATTTGCGGCGGTGGTTTTGCCATCCTGCGGAAACGGATACATCAACAATCCCGCGCCGACCCTGATTTCGCTCGGGTGTTCCGCGACGAACAGCCAGACGCCGGGAAGTTGCGCAAGCATTCAGGCGCAGCAGCCGTCGTTCATCTTGTATGTTCTGGGAAAGAATTTCACGCCTTCCTCAATCATCGAGTGGAACGGTTCGCCGATCATCGCGCCCAACTCCGCTTCCGGCACGATCTTCGACAGCACCAATCAGATGCACGCGCAGGTTTCGCCGGCATATATTCAGAATCCCGGCTCGGTGAGCATTGTCGTTTTTACTTCGCAGCCCGGCGGAGGAACTTCCAATCCGGCGCTCACCCTGACGATTAATCCCACGACGAGCCCGACCCCGGTGATTTCGTCGCTATCGCCTTCGCAAACGGTAGCCACATTGGCCAGCGGTCCGGGACTCACTTTAATCATCAACGGGACGGGCTTCGTTTCCTCCTCCACCGCGGCCATCAACGGCACAAACCTTTTCACCCAATTCCAAAACAGCACGCAGCTTTTGACTTCCATTCCTCCATCCGACCTGCTGGTCACCGGTCCCTTGCCCATCACGGTGATAAATCCTCCGCCCGGCGGAGGCGCTTCGCGATCGTTTTCCTTGCAGGTGGTGAATCCCGCGCCCACAATTTCCTCTGTTTCGCCCACCACGGCGCAAGCGGGCGCCGGATCCCTGGCGCTTACGGTTACCGGGACAGGAATGGTTACCAGCTCCGTGATTTTAATCAATGGCGCGCAACAGCCGACGATCGTGGCTGGGACCACTTCCGTATCCACGCAAGTCTCCGCCGCCGCTTTGGCCAACGCCGCGATCAATCAGGTGCAAGTGTTCAATCCCGGGCCTGGTGGCGGCACTTCCGGTATTTTGACCTTCGACGTGAATCCCACGGATTTGCTGGGCATGCCGTACCTGGTGGATGTCGCTCCCGATGGATCCCTTGCCAATCTGGGAATCTGCGGAGGCCTTTCGAACTGTGCCAACGGGCCGAACGGAACCTTCGGCTTGACGTACTTTAATTCAGGGCCTTCCATCAGCTCGACCGGGCAATACGTCGCTTTCGCTTCCATTTCCAATAATTTGGTTGCCAATATTTCCAACGCCGGCGCGGAAATCTATCTGCGCAACACCTGCCTGGCCACCACCTGCTCGCCGGTCACCAACGTGATCAGCGCCGCGCCGAATGGCGCACCCGCCAATGGATCGAGTTCCGAGCCTTCGGTCGATAGCTCCGCGACGCACGTGGCCTTCACCTCCACGGCTTCGAATCTGCAAACCGCGGTATCCGTGAACGGCACATCCCGCCAGGTTTACTGGACTCCCGTGTGTGTCGGGCAGGGCTCCTGCGGGACAAACTCATCGGCATCCACTCTGCTGGTTTCCGTGTCGGCTGACGGGCTGAGCGCCGGCAATGGCGATAGCTACAATCCGGTGATCAGCCAGGACGGGTCATATGTCGCTTTCGTGTCTCTGGCCACCGACCTGGTTTCGAATGTGACCCCTGACGGCGTGACCCCGCAGGTGTATATCCGCAACACCTGTAATGGCGCGGTCCGCACGCAAGGAAGCGGATGCGTGCCCACCACCTATTTGGTTTCCTCCGCCGATGGAATCACTCCCGCGAATGCTCCCAGCTCGCATCCGGCCATTTCCAACGACGGCACATACGTTACCTTCACTTCCACTGCGACGAATCTGGGAGTTTCCGCGCCGAATACCAGCGGAGCGCAGGAAATTTTCGTGCGCGAGACTTGCGTCCTCAGCACCACGGATTGCGCCGGGATCACCAACTTGATATCTACGCCCGATGGGATCACACCGGCGAACGGTGCGAGCATGGATTCCACGATTTCCACTCAGGGCCGCTATATCGCCTTCGCTTCGACGGCCAACAACTTGATCGCCGGTGTCGGACCTACCGAGGAAGTCTATGTGCGCGACACCTGCACCGGGCAGACGACCACATCTTGCACGCCCTCGACCACCCTGGTCTCGACTCCGGATGGGAGCACTCCCGCCAATGGCCTGAGCGAGCATCCCACCATGGATCAAACCGGCCAATTCGTTGCCTTCGCTTCCAAGGCGTCGAACCTGGCCACCAACATCGCCAACGGCGTTGAAAACATCTACGCGCGCAACACCTGCGCCACGATCGTGCTTTCCACCACGATCACCTGCACGCCCGTCACCGTGCTGGTCAGCCAGCAGGCCGGAACAAATCCGCCGCCATCGAACGGCAACAGTCTGGTTCCGGCTATTGCCGGAGAAAAGGCCCACGTGGTGGCGTTCCTCTCGCTGGGAAATTTGAGCGCCCTCGACACTAACAACCTCGAGGATATGTATCTGGGAACCACCACCTTCTAAGCGGCTGGATGCGCGCGCTTTTTCCCGCGCGGGCTTTTTCCGGTCTCCTTCGGAACTGAGCCGCTCCTTCCAATCCCCGGCGGGAAATTTACCGCATATCAATTCGCACGATTTGCGATGCGGCGCAGGAGCGCCGTGCGCGTGGTTCCCAGCGTGAAGGCCAGCGACTCGCGAGGAATGCTGGTGACGAATGGCGCAACCAGCCAGCCGAGTCCTGCGGGAATATCGCGCGTCAGCGAAATCGTCCGGCATTCCACGTACGTACCCCCGTCTTTTTCCTCGAAGCGCCAATCAGTATTCATGGCCCAAAGAAATCCGTCGTCCTGGCCCGCGGGTTCGAGGCTTTCGTCCGCTTCTCCGGGGTGATCCACCTGCTGGATGCGCGAAGTGTAGGAACGGCTGAGGGCGTGCGTGGCGTCGCGCGTCTCGTAATGGACTTCATGCACCGTATCGAGCACCACAGTGATCACTTTCTTTTCCCGGAAGCGCAGCAGCACTTCGTAATCCTCTCCACTATGGTTCAAAATGCGCGAGCGCTGCACGTGCGGCTGAAAATTTTGCGCTTGATGGTCGTAGTCTTTTTCGAAATCCAGAGTCTGCTTGAGCGTCGCACCGGGAATGAATGCCGTCCCAATCCATTGATGAACCAGGCCGCCCGGAACGCTGACCGGCTTGCCGTTTTCCTCGAACGTCTCCAGCCGCTCGATGGCCGCGTTTCCCGCGCGCAATTCCGCGTACATTGCCGCGCGCTGCTGCGGCGTTTGGCGGTCGATCCACAAAAACGGTTCGCCGCGCGCGTCCGCCGAATCGCTTTGCGCTTCCGTCAATTGCACGTAGCGATGAAATGCGGCTTGCGTCTCTGGCTTGAGGTCCGCGGCATTGGCGGGCAAGCTCAGAATCAGCAAGACGCACGCGAACAGCGCGGCCCTCTTCCTGCCAGATCCCGGACTGGATGATTTTCCCGTCACGTGTCCGCTTTCCGCTCCGCCGGCCCGCTCGAAAACAGTAGCTTCGGCCGGCAATTCCTAGCAGATGCACGCGTTCAGCCAATCGATGCCGGAATTCCGCCAAGAAAACCCCCGCATTTCATTCGAGATTTGAATTGCGCGGGCAACGAGCAAGATCGGGCGGCAAGAGCAGTCCGCGCGGCACGTCTTTTGGTGAGGTGGGTTGGCCTGAAAAATCGGCGGAAAATTGGACGGGTTGGAAAGCGTGCCCCGGCTCCTTTTCATGTGGAACCGATGTCCCCGCATCGCAACTTCCAACCCGTAATGCCCATAATCCGCAGTCCTGAGGCGGAGGACCATGGCTCAATGGGGTCATTTTTCAGGTACCTGCGTAGTAGTACCCCATTGATGAAGCGCGCTGCAAAATGCACGAATCGCGGCGCTTAGCCGCCGGCGCGCAACCGCTTTGCAAATCTCCGCAGGGCAGAACATCCGGTAAGCGGCGTTGACCCCTCCGCAGGCCTCGCCTAGAATGATTCCTTGCGAAGCCTGTGCGGCTCCGCTCCGGGACCTCCAACCATGTTCGAGACGCTTACCGACAAACTGCAGCGCGCATTCAAGAATTTGCGCGGCCAGGGAAAGCTCACCGAAGAGCATCTGGACGCGGCGCTGGCGGAAATCCGCGAAGCGCTGCTCGAAGGCGACGTCAACCTGGGCGTGGCGGATGAATTCATCGCGCACGTCCGCGCGAAAGCTCTGGGCGCGGAAGTTTTGCTGCAGCTTTCACCCGATCAGCAAGTGGTGAAAATCGTGCGCGACGAACTTTGCCGAGTTGCTGGGCCGCGAAGCACGCCCGCAATTTTCCTCGCGCCCTCCTTCGGTGTGGATGATCGTCGGGCTGCAAGGTTCGGGAAAAACCACGTCGACGGGCAAGCTCGGCAAATGGCTGGCCGAGCATGGCCACCGTCCCATCGTGGTTTCAACCGACGTCTACCGTCCCGCCGCACGCGAACAACTGGCGCAGGTGGCCAAGGCCACCGGAACTCCCTGCTGGCCGGGAACCGGCACCGACAAACCCCAGGAAATCGTGCGCGGAGCCATGCGCGAGGCCAAGCTTTCCGCCTACGACGTGATTTTGGTGGATACCGCGGGCCGGCTGCACATCGACGACGAATTGATGAACGAGCTTTCCGACCTCAAGCGCGATTTGAATCCCACGGAACTTCTCTTCGTCGCCGACGCCATGATCGGCCAGGACGCGGTGCGCTCCGCCGGCGAATTTCACAAGCGCCTGGGCGTGACCGGAATTATCCTGACCAAGCTCGACGGCGATGCGCGCGGCGGCGCGGCGCTTTCCATCCGGAAAGTGACCGGAGCGCCGGTGAAATTCGTGGGCGTGGGCGAAAAATACGACGCGCTCGAACCCTTCTATCCCGACCGCATCGTGGGCCGCATCCTGGGCATGGGCGACGTGTTGGGGCTGATCGAAAAAGCCGAAAAAACCATCGACGTAAAAAAGGCCCGCGAGCTCGAACGCAAAATGCGCGAGGACGATTTCACCCTCGAGGATTTTCGCGAGCAACTGGGGCAAATCCGCAAAATGGGCTCGGTCGAGCAATTGCTGGGCATGCTGCCGAAAATCGGGCCGTTCTCGAAAATTCCGAAGGATACCCAGGTGGATGAAGGGCGGCTGAAATCGATTGAGGCGGTGATCAGTTCCATGACCGCGCGCGAGCGCGCCAATTCCAATTTAATCGACGGCAAACGCCGCAAACGCATCGCCCTCGGCAGCGGCACTTCCGTGCAGCAGGTGAACGAAGTCCTCAAGCAGTACGCCGACATGCGCAAGATGATGAAGCAGTACGGCAGCATGTCCAAAATGAAGTTGCGCGGCATCGGCAAACTCGCCGGAATGAAGTAGCGCCCCCGTTCGCTGGCAACCCGCGCCGCCAGATACTGTCTCAGTTTCTGATAACGCTTTTATCGGGACTTAGTTTTCTGTATCTTCAGTTTTCGTTGGATTGGACGTTTCAGATAAAATCCCAAGGAATCCATGAAACCTGTCCGGACCAACCGAATGCAGTGCTGGACGAGATGCTTAACTGGTAGCTTCAGCCCTTTCTCAGATAGTTTTCTGATTTGGCTGCTCGGCGTGTGCAGCGTCTTCGTCCTTGCACTCGCGATGTGCGCGCAGTTTTCGTCATCGGCACAGGCGATCACCGCCGTGGCATCACCCCAAATACCTGGTGCTAGTGTTCCATTCATAGGCTGCAAAGCGGTTGGTCAGATCGGGCCGGTAAACGCACCAAATGGCAAGAGCATGGTGCTGCCGATAACCGCCGAAGCAGCTCAGCGGCTTGCTTATTACAAATCACAGGAAGGGTTCGGCGTTCTTGCTCCACGCGGGTGGTTCTGTCTTGGTGTGTATGGGTCTAATGGGTATACCTTATACGTAAGTCCGCAACAGAACGTCACTTCACAATTGTTCTCGACCACCTGGAGCGGTATTGCTGGTCCTATAATTGAGATTGGGGGGGAAGATGGTGAAACGTCGGGTAGATTTGGAGTTGCCCGCACGATTGCGCGTGTTTTTCCAGCCCACAGGGCATTCGTTGAAAAGGTGATTGAAGAAGATATGGAGCCAGCAAGCTCATTTCCGTTTGGTCCGTACCCAAGAGATAAGCTAATTTATCGAAGTAAGGAGATGGTCGAATACGAAACCCCAGCCAATACAGACGGGTTGGGAACAAACTCAAGATTGAAGAAAAATGCTAGCTCTATTAGCGGAGTGGCGATTCTTTTAGGGCAAACACCCGATCTACTGCTGTTATCAGTACGACTTTCCCCAAATCTAGCTGATCTGAAATCGACTATCGTCCAGCAGGTTGAACGTGATGCAATGCGCACCGCTGACCATCGAAGATAGAAAACGCGAAGGACGGTTGAGTGCAAATATCTGCAGTGCTTCAAGTCCAATTTTGATGTGTTGGCCTGCATAGGCAGAAGCAATCATTAGAACCGCCAGATAGCCTTTGGTGAAACCTCCCGGGTTCGCTATAATGGTCCGATTCGACCGAGGAGGAATTACCTGGTGTTGACGATTCGCCTGTCCCGCATTGGCAAGAAGAAGCACCCGTTCTACCGCGTGGTGGTGACCGAAAAGACGCGCCCGCGCAACGGCCGCTTTGTGGAAATCGTGGGCACCTACGATCCGCTGAAGAAGCCCGCGGCCATCACGCTCGATCAGGACCGCGTGAAATACTGGATTGGCAAGGGCGCGCAGCCCAGCGACACGGTTCGGAGTTTTCTGCGCAACCAGAAACCCGCCTGAAGCGTCTCACTTCCCAGCGAGAATAGTTCCCGGTTCTCATACCTGCTCGTGCGGGTTTTTCGCCCTGCCCGGCTTGCTGCGGAGGCGTTGCCATGAAGGAACTGGTGGAAGAGATTGCCAAGGCTCTGGTGGATCATCCCGATCAGGTTCAGGTAAATGCGGTGGAAGGCGAACAAGTGACAGTGCTGGAATTGCGCGTGCATCCCGAAGACCTGGGCAAAGTGATCGGACGCCAGGGGCGCACGGCGAAATCCATTCGCACCCTGCTGGGGGCGGCGGGAATGAAACTGAAAAAGCGGTTTACGCTGGAAATCCTCGAGTAGTGTCCACGCCAGAATCAACGAACGTGACGCTCGCGCGGGTGCTTCGCCCGCATGGACGCCGCGGAGAAGTGGCCTGCGAAATCCTCACCGACTTTCCCGAACGCCTCCGGAAATTGAAATTCGTGGAATTATCGCGCCCGCCCCAGGCTTCGCGGCGCACTGCCGTGCGCGGATGCTGGCTCTCGAAGAGCCGCGGTGGCCAGGCGATTTTTCACTTCGAAGGCTGCGACACCATCGACGACGCGAAAAAACTGACCGGATGCGAAATCCAGATTCCGCTCGCCGAGCGCCTGCCGCTTCCCGCGGGAAGCTATTACACGACGGATTTAATCGGCTGCGAAGTGCGCGAGCGAACCGGCGCGGCCGTGGGCCGCGTGCGCGACGTGCAATTCACCGGCGAAGATGTGGCCGGAACTCCCAACCTGGTGCTCGATACGCCGCGCGGCGAACTCCTGATTCCCCTGGCCGCGGATATTTGCGTGGATGTGAATATTTCCGCGCGCTCGATTGAAGTGCTCCTCCCCGAAGGCTTGCGCGAACTCAACGACGAATAAGATAGTTTGCGGTAGGATTAGCGCCATGCGCTTCGACATCCTCACCATCTTCCCGGAATTTTTCTCGGGGCCGCTCGACTATGGAATCGTGCGGCGGGCGCGCGAATCGCAAATCATCGAGACGCACATTCACGATTTGCGTGAGTACACGCACGACCGCCATCGCACCGTTGACGACCGTCCGTTTGGAGGCGGCGAAGGAATGGTGATGAAGCCCGAGCCGCTCTTCGAGGCTGTCGAAGCGATTGGCGGCAGCGCGGCTCACGATGCGGCGCATGGCGCAGCGCATGGCGCAACCGCGATCGTGCTGCTCTCCGCGGCCGGAAAACTTTTCCGACAGGAAACCGCGCGGCAATTCGCCTCGCTCGAACGGATTTTGCTGATTTGCGGGCGCTATGAAGGAGTGGACGAGCGCGTGGCCGAGCATCTGGCCACGCATGAAATTTCCGTGGGGGATTTCGTGCTTTCCGGCGGGGAATTGCCGGCGGCGATGATTCTCGATGGCGTCACGCGGCTTTTGCCCGGCGCGCTCGGCAATGAGGATTCCATCGTGAACGAATCCTTCAGCGAGCCGGAACCGGGTGGTTCCGCGGCGGTCTCCACGCATAGCGGAAATTCGTTCGCGCCGCCCGCTGCGCGCGGCATCCTCGATTATCCGCATTACACGCGTCCGCCCTCCTTCCGCGGCTGGGACGTGCCGGAAATTCTGTTGGGTGGCAACCACGAAGAGATTCGCCGCTGGCGGCGGAGAAAAGCTCTCGAAAAAACGTTTCGCAACCGCCCCGAATTGCTCGAAGGCGCGGCGCTGAACGCCGCCGAACGCCAGTTTCTGGCGCAACTAAGGTCCGAACCGAAAATTTAGCGCGCGCAGCGGGAGAGTGCCGTGGCAAAAATCAATCGGCCGGAAGCGATCCTGCGGCTGTTCTTCTTCCTGATCGGCGCCTACATCCTGTTCTTTTCGCTCGCGCCGTCGCTCAGCAAGTTTTCGTTTTCTGAAATTTGGCGGGATTTGCAGGAGCATCCGCCGCTCGAAGCGCTTTTCGGCGTGCCCTTCCTCTATTTCGCGCTGCGGAGAAAAAGCCTGGTGGCCACGCTGCGCGATGAACAGAAAGATGACCAAAACGATGACCAGAAGAATGACCCGAAGAACGGCGCGATGAACAGTGTGAATGACCCCGAATAAGCAGGCCAGGGCGGCAATTTCGCCTAGTCACGGGAGCGGGATTTCAGTATAATTCGAGATTGTCCATTGTGTGCTGGCCCCGCCTGAGTGGGTCTGCCGGGAAAATAAGACATGAAGCCGATTATCGTCAAAGTGCAGCAGTCCCAACTTCGCAAGGATCATCCGGTCTTCCGCCCGGGCGACACTATTCGCGTGAACGTCCGCCTGAAGGAAGGCGAAGGCGACAAGGAACGCATTCAGCCGTTTGAGGGCGTGGTGATGAGCCGCCGCGGCGAATTGCTGGGCGAGAGTTTCACGGTGCGCCGCGTGAGCTTCGGGATCGGCGTCGAGCGCATCTTCCCGGTGCATTCGCCGATGATCGGGTCCATTGAAGTGGTCAGCAAGGGCCGCGTACGCCGCGCCAAGCTGAATTATTTGCGAGCGCTCCGCGGCAAGTCGGCTCGCATCAAGCGCGCCGAAAGATTTGAAGCCGCCGCTCCTGCGGCGGAGTAAGCGCCGAATATTCTCGGCGATGAAATCGAGCCCGCTCCGGTTTTTCGGGGCGGGCTTTTTGTTTTCGGGAGCGCATTCATCCCCCGATTCCGATGCCGCGTAATCCTCGCGAGAAAATTTCTCCATCATCCCGCCGCTCGGAATTTTCCACAGGCTCTCGCGCGATAGCCAAAAGATACACACATGCCATCGTACCGCGGCGCGAACCGTGTGCTAAAATTCGCGGCCGATGGGAAGACTTTGTTGCTCGCGCTACGAACGGGATGCACGCCAGCACGGCTGGCAGCGCATTGCGGGCATCGATGAAGCCGGGCGCGGGTCACTCTTCGGCCCGGTGGTTGCCGGAGCCGTAATCCTCAATCCCCGCCGCCGCATCGTGGGACTCGACGACTCGAAAAAACTCAGCGCCGAACGCCGCAGCGAATTAGCCTTGCGCATCCGCGAACATGCGCTGGCGTGGGCCGTGGCGGAAATTGACGCGGCGCGCATCGACGCCTGGAATATTTATCAGGCCAGCCGCCAGGCCATGATGGCCGCGGTTTCGCAACTTCATCCCCTGCCGGACTTTATGCTGCTGGACGCCATGGAACTCGATCTGCCCATCGAGCAGAAGGCCTTGATTCATGGGGACGCGCGGTCGGTGTCCATCGCCGCGGCTTCGATTCTGGCCAAGGTCGAGCGCGACCATCGCATGGAAGAATTCGATCAGATGTACCCGCAGTATGGCCTGGCGCAAAACAAGGGGTATGGCACCTCCGAACACCTGGCTGCCTTGCGTCGCCACGGCCCCACGCCGCTGCACCGGTTTTCCTACGCGCCGGTGCGCGAATCGCGGTGCTGGGCCGCCGGAGCCACGCAGAATCCTCTTCCGCTGGGGACCGAAGCCGGTGCGGAGACCTCGGTTCACTAGCCCGACGGTGGTACTACCCTGCCGAAACCACGCCACATGGCGCGGGATTCTATTTCGCACTGTTATCGCCTTCCTCACCATGCCCGACGCGCTTCGTTGACCCGTGTTTTTAGCGCGTGCTAACCTTCCCTTCTGTGCCGCACGCGTGACCCAACACGACTGCGCGGCGGGGCATTCTGGGGCAGCGTAATCACACATGGCCTTTAACAAGAGCAAAGCGCTGGAAAACGCGCTGAAATATCTGAATCAGGGCAAACCCGCGCAGGCCATCGCGGAATACCAGCTGATTCTCCGCAACGATCCCAAGGATCAGGCCACGCTGATGACCGTGGGCGACCTCTTCGCCCGCCAGGGGGACATGACCCAGGCCATCGAGTATTTCGAGCGCCTGGCGCAGGTCTACCTGAACGACGGGTTCAACAGCAAAGCCATCGCCATTTACAAAAAAATCGCCAAGCTGGCTCCCAACGAACTCGCGCCGCTCGAACGCCTCGCGGACCTTTATGTGCAGCAAGGCGTGCTGAGCGAGGCGCGCCCTCTTTTCCTGCAGATCGCCGAAGCGCATTTGAAAGTGAACCGCGCGCCGAAAGCCGTCGAGGTGCTGCACCGTCTTCTGGAAGTCGAGCCGGAAAATCTGCGCGTGCAGATGCGCCTCGCCGAGCTCTACAACGTGATGGGCCAGAAAAAAGAGGCCGCGGACACCTATCTTGGCTATGCCCAGCGCCTGTTCGATCGCGGCGAAGTTGACGAAGCCCAAAAGCTTGTCGATCGCGCCCTTGAAGTGGATTCCCACAACGCCACGGCTCTGCTGCTGAAAGCCCGCGCACTGGGCGCCGCAAATAACGACGCGGCGGCCATTGCCGCGCTCTCCATCCATCCCGAAGCGGAAGCGGGCGGCGAAGTGACCAAGCTGCTGGTGGATCTCGAGCTGCGCTCCGGCCAGATTCCCAAGGCCCTGGATATCGCGCGGAAGCAACTGGCGCGCGGCCACGCGCAATTCGGATTGATGCACCGCATTGCCGACACGCTGATAGAAAACCACCGTCCCGAAGAGGCGTACCCGCTGCTCACCGAACTTCGCGATCCAATGATCGAGGCCGGCGAGCAGGATCGATTCCTGAAATCCCTGACGGAGGTCACGCAAGGGATGCCCGGGCGCATCGAGCCTCTCGAAATGCTGGTGGATTACTGCCGCACGGTCAGCGATCCGTTTCGCCTCAATGCCGCGCTCGGCCAGCTTTCCGACGCCTACGCCGCAGCGGGAAACGCCCAGCGCGCCGAAGCGCTGCTCGAAGAGTTGGTTGACCGCAACAAAAATGACGAAAGGCTCGTCGAGCGCCTCAATCAATTGCGCGCGCGCAACGGCACTCCGCAATCTGCCGCTCCCACTGCCGTGCTCGAGCCCCAGACCACCGAGGAAACTCGATTCGAAGAGGCTCCCGCGCCGCCTCCGCTGGTGATTGAAGAACCACTCGACGAAGAAACGCAGAAATATATCGCCCAGGCGCTGACCGATGTGGACCTGTTTTCGAGCTACGGGCTGACGCAGAAGGCCACGCATTTGCTCGAAAACGTTCTGCAGCGCGCTCCGCGGCATACCCCCACTCTCGAACGCCTGCTCGATTTGTATCTGGGCGCGGGGAATGAGCGCCGCACCGCGGAGCTTGCCGCGCAGCTCGAACAGATTCACGAAGAACGCCACGATCATCGCAACGCCGAACGCTTTGCCGAATTGCGGCTGCGATTCCAAAATGCCGCGGGACTTACCGCGGAGGAATTGCCGCCCGCGCCGCCTGCGGCTCCCGTGGCGCAAGCCGCGACAGAAGCAGCCGCAACTGCCGAACCGCCAGCGCCCGCGGTTTCCTCGCCGAAGGAAAGCGCCGCAGCACCGGCTTCCGGCTCTGCCGCGCCGCAGGAATTCGAAATTCCGCTGGCCGCACCCGAGCCTGAACCCGGCGAAATCGAAGCTTCCGCGGAACCTGCTGCTGTATCTCCCGTGCCGGAAGAGGGCGTCTCGCTATCCGTCGCGGAAGCCGGTGAACCCGCAGCGGCCGGTGAAGAAGTGGATTTGTCGGATGAGTGGGAGGCGATTTCGCAGGAAGTGGTGGAACTGCCCGAGGATACGACCGCGCACAGCGCTCCTGTGGCCCCGCCAGCGCCCGTCGAAGAAGAGCCGGTGCACACCGCTGCCGCTGAATCCCACGCACCCGTTGAGCCGGCGAACGAAGAAGTCGCGGAATTACCTGCGGAGATCGTCGAAATTCCCGAGGAAGTTCACGCATCGGCCGAGCCGGAAGCACACGCTGCGCCGCCCGCCGAAGAAGCGGTGATCGAGCTGATCGAAGAGCCGGCCGAGGATGCCCCCGCGGCGGAAACCATGGAAACACATGGCCGGGAAATGGAACTCGAACTTGTTCCCGAAACTCCCGCGAAACCAGCGAAAGGGGCGCCGCAAACTACCGACGACTTTATCAGCGACCTGGTGGCCGAAGTGGAAGGCTTCGACGCGCCGCAAGCGGAGACGCACACGGCTCAAGAGTCGCGCAAACCGCGGATTCCGGAACCGGTGACCTCCGAACATGCGCCATCCATTTCCGCCAGCGCGGAAGTCCAGCCACCCGCCGCCGCATCGGCCGCACCAGAGCCGTCCGCCGACAATTTGAACCAGCTCGCCGAAGTTTTTCAGGAATTTCGCAGCGAGCTCGGAGAACTCGGCGAAGACCAGGACGAAGACCTGGAAACTCATTACAACCTGGGAATCGCCTATCGCGAAATGGGGCTTCTCGACGAAGCCATCGGCGAATTCCAGAAAGTGGCCAAGGCGGTGCAGAAGGGCAAGCCATTCGCCTACACCATGAATTGCTCGGCGCTGCTGGCGCTTTCCTTCATGGACAAGGGCGAACCCCAAATTGCCGCGGTGTGGTACCAAAACGCGCTCGAAGTCCCGGGCCTCGACCACGAAGCCATCATGGCGCTGCGCTATGACCTGGGAGTGGCGCTCGAGAGCGCGGGAGAATCGAATGCCGCGCTGGATAGTTTTCGCAAAGTGTATGCGCTGAACATCGATTACCGCGACGTGGCCGACCGCATCGCCACGCTTCAAAAACACTGACCGTTGCGAGTCGCATCGCAATCCCCGATAATCTCAGGATGAGCCGCTTCGTGCGCGTGGTCCTGCTGATCATCTGGCTCGAACTGGGATTGGTGTTGGTTCTCGTGCCGTGGTCGGAAATCTGGGAAGTCAATTATTTCCTGTACCAGTATCCGTCGCTCGGGCTGATCGTCAACAATTCCTTCCTGCGCGGCGCGATTTCGGGCCTGGGCCTGGTAAATGTTCTTTTGGCGCTCGAAGCGTTTCGCCGCCGGACTTCTTCCGTTGCCGCCAGCCATTGAAAAACCGATTATCTGCTGCGTAACCTCCGGAAAATCCGCGAGTGCTGGAGCGTCCGGCGCATCGCGCCTGCTGGAAATGATTCGAGCGGCCGTTGCTGCGGGGGCCGATTGGGTGCAGATCCGCGAAAAAGAATTGCCGGCGAGAGAACTGCTGGCGCTCACGGACAGCGCCGTGGCCATGGCCCGCGAAACGGCTGAAGGCTCCCGGAAAACCCGCATCATCGTAAATGACCGCCTGGATGTGGCGATTGCCGCCGGAGCCGATGGCGTGCATTTGGGCCGGGCGTCGGTGGACGCAACGCATGTGATTCGTTTTTGCCGCGAAGGAAATGCGCCGCCGGATTTTCTGATCGGAGTTTCCTGCCATGGCGCGCGGGAATCGCGGGAAGCGGAACAGGCCGGGGCGAGCTATATTTTTTTCGGGCCGGTGTTCGATACCCCGGATAAGCGAGCGTTCGGAGCGCCGCGGGGAATCGAGGAATTGCGCGCGGTCTCAAATGAGCTGCGGATTCCGGTGATTGCGATTGGAGGTGTGAATCTTGCCAACGCCGGGGAATGTCTTCGCGCCGGAGCTTCGGGAATCGCAGCCATTCGCATGTTTCAAGAAGTCTCCGATATTGCTGCGCTGCGGGATTCCATCGAATGCCTGCGCCGGAGCCGGTAAATCCGCGAAGCAAAATCCGCCGCGCAATTTTCATTTCCGGCAACCATGCGCTCGAAATCTCTCTCCGGCAACTACCGCGGCATTTGCAGAAAGCCCCGCGCAATCCGCGCAGCGGAAGCCACGCACGCGCTGCATCCCGCGCATGCGGAACAATTCCCGCAGGAAGAAGAAGCCGGCGGCAGTTGCAACACATCGTCGAAATATTTCGTGGCTTGGGCGTCGCGGCCAAGCTCCACATTTAAATTGCCGGCCAGCAGCAGAAAGACAGGATTGCCGGGATAGCGCTCCGTCAGCGGCTCGGCAAATTGCAGGGCCTGCTGGTAATCGAGATCGAATGTACGCAGGTTGCGCGCCATGTAGAAGCGCGTATCCACGGAAAGCAACGCGCCGCGCGCAATGCCCTCCTGCATTTGCCGCAAGCCCAGCGCTTTGTTTCCTCCCGGAATGCCCATGAAAAACCGCAGCATTTTCACGAATGTGGAAAGCGTATCAACGGTGTAGTTGTAGAGTCCCAGGCCGGCGGAAGCGTCGGCCATCTGCGGATCGAGCGCCAGTGCGCGGATGAATTGTTCCCGGGCCTTCACGCCCGCGCGCGCCACACCGCGGTTTTCTCCGCGCGAGGCATAGAGGCGCGCTTCGAGCGCCCACCCGATCCCGGCGTATACGCGCATTTCCGCGGAATCGGATTTGGCGATCTGCTGCGTGGAAAGCGCGATGATTTTTTCCGCCAGTTGCATGTAGGCCAGGTCCTCGGGGCGCTTCCCTCGATTCCACCCGTCCACCATGCCCCACTTGATCTCCAGCGCCTGGCAATAAATCTTCCACCATTGCGCCTCGGCCTCCAGCAAATAACCCAGCGGATGATCGGGCTGCGATTGTTCGAGGGACTGCGCGATGGCCACGCCCGCATCGGGATCGCCGCCATAGATATCATCCATGGCCTGGCGCGCTTCCGGCGGCAGCGGAATGGTTCCCGCCTGCGCGCTTGCGGCGTGCAGCCCAAGCAGACACGCCAGAAAAACGGCGCAGAAAATCACCGCCGCGAATTTCTTTCCGTGCGGTTTCCTCATTTCACTCTCTTGACCCATCCGGCCATCCATGCCGCCGTGACGTACATCGCGAAACATTCGAGCGCAAACGGAAAGAATCCCAAATATCCCGCCGCGGGCATCTCAAATATTCTTGCGCCTTGCAGCAACGGGAAAGTGTAATGCCATTTTGCGGCCGCCCAATAATTCCAAAATTCCCAAAGCCAGCCGCAGATCCATCCCGCCGCCAGGAATCCATAAAGCCGCCGCCGGAATCCTTCGGAAAGATCGCCGAGAAAAGAGGGAAGTCCCAGGCGGCGGTTCAGGGGATCGAGCAGCAGCAGGAAACCGACCCACACCAGCGCGAAAAGATACGAGGCAAGATGCCGCGGCAGAACCAGCGGAAGAATCAGGCAGGCAATACCCGCCAGCATCAAGGCATTTTCGGCGCGCGCGGAAATTTTCCAGGGCTCGGCGGGAATGGGGGGAAGGATGGCTTGCACCAGATCGGAAATTTCAAACAGCGCGGGAGTAATGGTGGCGAAAGACCAGCCATAGCCGAGAGCCGCCGCGGCCCATTCATGCGGCACGCCGGCGTAAACCCAATTGTGCAGCCGCAAATTGTAGGCTTCGAATATCAGCCAGAGAGGGATGGAAAGCGCGGCCATGCGCACCAGGGTGACCGGAGCGTCGTTGAGGCGCGAGCGCGCCGTGATGGCCAGCACCGCCGCGTCGGCGATGAGGATGCAGGCGCTCCAGGCGATGGGCGTGAAAAACGTGGCCACCGGCTGCACGCCGCCGAACATCAGCGCTTGCGCCCCGGCCAGTGCCACTATTCCCAGCCAGCCGTGCGCGGCAAAAGGCTTGCGGCGGCGAACGCCAAAATATCCGGCCACCAGAACGGCCACGGTGAGCGAAGTGATGGCCAGACCGGCGGCGAGCATGGGCGTGATGCGGAGCATGGCGCGTCGCCGGATATCGTAACGCAATTCCGCGTGATTTTCGCGGAAGCGCGATACGACGGGTGTTTGCGCGCCGGCGCCAAACACAAAATCGCGCATTCGGTTCGCTTCGCGGCCCCCCATCTCGCTCTGCGGAATCCGCCGCTTTCTTGCTATGCTTTGCGTGCTTTTGCGGCCAATATTCTGCGGCGCGAATCTCCGAAATCTGCGGGGGCGCGGTGAACGAACCCGAAAATCTCGAACGCGGGCTGGGACTGCTCGAAGCCACGTCGCTCAACATGACGTTCATGGTGGGCATCGGCCCGTTCATCGTGATTCCCTTCATCATTCGCGCCATGGGCGGCCCGCAAAGCATTCTGGCGTGGGTGGCGGGAGCGGCCCTGGCGCTGGTGGATGGCTGCGTGTGGGCGGAACTCGGCGCGGCCATGCCCGCGGCCGGCGGCAGCTACGTTTTTCTGCGCGAAGCGTACGGGCCGATGCGCCTCGGGCGGCTGATGTCGTTTTTATACATCTGGCAAACGCTGTTTCAGGCTCCGCTGAGCATTTCCTCGGGCGCACTGGGCTTTGCTGATTACTCAAAATATCTCACGGCAAAAATTCCGGGCATCGCCGCGTGGTTTGCGTCGCATGCGCGCGCGGCCGCGGCGATCAACGCCAATTACGACCGCATCGTGGCCGTGGCGCTGATCGGCATCGCCGTCCTGCTGCTTTACCGGCGCATCACCGCCATCGGCAAGATTTCCACGGTCCTCTGGGTGATCGTCCTCGGAACGATTCTCTGGCTGATTTATGGCGGCGCCACGCATTTCCATGCGGGCCGCGTGTTCACCGTTCCCGCCGGAACCTGGAATTTTTCGTGGATATTTTTCGCGGGGTTGGGCCACGCCTCGGTGCAAGCCGTGTACAGCTATCTGGGGTATTACAACGTCTGCAACCTCGGCGGAGAAATGAAAAATCCCGGAAAAAACATCCCGCGGGCGATTTTCATCTCCGTCATCGCCGTGGCCATCCTCTATTTCGCGATGCAGACCAGCATCCTGAGCGTGATTCCCTGGCAGGAAGCCGCGCGCTCGCCCTTTGTGGTCAGTTTATTTGTCGAGCGCGCCTTTGGAATGAACTGGGCGACGCTGGCCACCGTCCTGATTCTGGTGATCGCCTTCGGGTCGATTTTTTCGGCCACGCTCGGATATTCGCGCGTGCCTTACGCCGCCGCGCTCGATGGAAATTTCTTTCGCGTGTTTGGCCGCGTGCATCCCACCAAGCATTTTCCCTACGTTTCGCTGCTGGCTCTGGGCGCGGTCTCCATGATCATCTGCTTATTTTTCGATCTTTTCTCGGTGATTCGCGCCATCCTGGCCATGCGCTGCCTCATCCAATTTGTCGGTCAGGCTGTGGGATTGATGTGGCTGCACCGCCGCTGGAAGGCGGAACATTGGCCGTTCCGCATGTGGCTCTATCCTGTGCCGGTGCTGATCGCCATTGCCGGGTGGGTGGCGATTTACATTTCCACCGGGCGCACGCCGATCCTGGCCTCGCTTGCGGCCATGACTGCGGGTATTCTGATATACCTGGCGCGCGCGCGGAATTTGCGGCAGTGGCCATTCGAGGAGGTTGTGGGATGAGGCAGCGGATTCGGAAACGATTCATTTTTGCGTTGGCTTTGTTGGCTGGCACGCTCGTGCTTCCCTCGCTTGCGACGCACGCGTCGCTCCTGCGTGCGCAATCCCTGCCGGAGACGGCTGAGGCCGTGGGAAAAGCGCGCGTCTCGACGCGCGTGCTGTTCATCACCGCGCATCCCGATGACGAATGGTCGAGCCTGCTCACCTATCTCTCGCGAGGACTTGATGCGGACGTTGCACTGCTGACCGTGACCCGCGGGCAAGGCGGGCAGAACGCCATCGGCCCGGAGCAGGATGGAGAGCTCGGCATCATCCGCACCGAAGAACTTCTCGCGGCGGGAAGCCACTACGGCGTGCACCAATTTTTCACCCGCGCGGTGGACACCGGCTTCTCGAAAAGCCCCGAGCAGACCATGAAAATCTGGGGCCAGGTGCCGCTCGAAGATATGGTGCGGGTGATCCGCACCTACCGGCCGCAGGTGGTGATCAACGGCTGGGGCGGAGTGCATTCGGGACATGGGCAGCATCAGGCCACCGGACTGCTGACGCCCGAGGCTGTGGCGGATGCCGCCGATCCTAAATTTTTTCCCGAGCAAATATCCGAAGGCTTGAAACCCTGGAAGGTGACGCTCGAATTGCGCATGGCCCGCGGCGGCTCAGGAGGAGCCGTGGAATTGCCGGTGAGCGGCGTCTCTTCGCTGTGGGGCAAGAGCTATGTGAAGATGGGAATGGAGGGGCACGCGCAACATCGCTCGCAAGGCACTCCCGCATTTTCAAATAATCCGTTTTTCCGGCGTCCGATTTATCTGGTGAAGGAAGACGCCAACGGCCCGGCAGGCTCTTTCGATCCCAAATTGCTCGCCGAGCCGCTCCCGGCTCTTGCCGGCCGTTTTCCCGCGCTTGCCGGAGATCTTCGGTCGTCTCTCGAAGCCACCGAAGCAGACCTGGGCGCGGCTGAAAAATCCGTCCTGGCGCTGGACCGCGCGGCCGCGGCCAAATCACTCGCTGCGGCGGGACGCGAAATCGCCTCGCTGCGCGAAAAAATTGACCTGGAAAACGGCGCAGACGGCGCCGATGCGGCCTGGGAACTCGATCGCGTGAGAGATAAAATAGATGCGGCTCTCGAAGACGATGTTGCGCTGCCCGTGGAAATGCAGGCGGAGCGCCACGAAATTGTCGCCGGCGAAAGTTTTTCCGTGGACGTGATCTTTCCCGGCGATCCCGCCGTCCCGGTGAAATGGACGCTGAACGCCGCGAGCTTCGAGTTGCCGGGAGGCTGGACGGCGTCTCCGGAAAAGTCCAACGAATCGGACTCCCACCGCTTTCGCATCGATGTTCCGGCGAACGCCAGACTTCCGCAATTTCCGGGCGATGCCATCCTGCCTTTTCCGCCTCCTTTGGTGCAGCTCGCACTGAACGCCGTGGTGAACGATTACACTTTCCGCATCGAACGCCCGGTGATGTCCATGCAGGCCACCACCACGGGCGTGACCATCTATCCGCTGGAACTCGTTCCGGCCGTGACGCTCACCGTGGATCCCCGCCAGGTGATCGTGCCGGAGCAGCGCGACGGCAAACCCATCCAGCTTCTGGCGCGCGTGAGATATCACGGGACGGCCAAGGCAAAAGTTTCCGTGGGGCTGGACGCGCCGCAGGGTTGGACGGCGGAGGAAATCGCGCCGCTCGAATTTCCCGCCGCCGGCGATCAATTGATTCGCTTCGTGGTCACCCCTCCGGCGAAGCCCGCTCCCGGCGCCTATGAGCTTCATCCGTATGCGCGGCTCGGCGATGCCGTCTTTCGCACTTCGCTCGAACCCATTCCCACCCTGCCTTCGCACGATTGGGCCGAGCCGGACGACGCCACCGTGCACGTGCTGGCGCTCGATGTGCCGCAGGGCCTGCGCATCGGTTACATCGCGGCAGACAACGATCCTTTGCCGGACGTCATCCGCCAGTTGGGAATTCGCGTGGATTTGCTGGACGAAGTGGCGCTGGCCTTCGGCGATTTGAACCGCTATGACGCGATCGTAGTGGGCATCCGCGCCTATGAATTGCGGCACGACGTTCCGCGGTCGAACCGCCGGCTGCTTGAGTACGTGCGGCAGGGCGGGACGCTGGTGGTGCAGTACGAACGCGATTTTGCCTGGAACGTGATTTTGCCCGCGCCGTTTCCCGCAACCATGGCGGACCAGGCTTTACGCGTCACCGATGCTCATTCACCCGTGCGTTTTCTCGCGCCCGATAATCCGCTGCTGAACACGCCGAACAAAATCACGCAGGCGGATTTTCAGGGTTGGGTGCAGGAGCGCGGTCTTTATTTCTGGAGCAATTTCGGGCCGCCGTACCAGGCCGTGCTGGGACTGACCGATCCGGGCGAAGCGGAAACCAACGGCGGCCTGGTCTATGCGCGCGACGGCAAGGGCGTGTATATCTACACCGGACTTTCGTTTTTCCGCCAATTGCCGGCGGGAGTGCCGGGCGCATACCGCCTCTTCGTCAATTTGCTCAGCCAGACGCTGCATGCGCAAGGGAAGGATTGACGCTCGAAGGCAAGCCGGAATTATTTTGCAGGCCCATGACGGAAGCATCCTCACGAATGCGCGGTCACGACTCCTCGCGGCGCAGAAAAGTTTCGCCGAGCCGGAAATGGTGGCTATTCCCGAGGGTTGGTTCCTGATGGGCAGCGAAGCCGGGCAGGAAAATGAGCAGCCTGTGCATCGCGTTTGGGTGGACGCGTTTGCGTTGGGCGCTTGCCAGGTGACCAATCGCGAATACGCGCAATTTCTCGCCGAGACGCATCATCGCGCTCCCATGTATTGGACCGATCCCCATTTTTCGCTGCCGGACCAGCCGGTGGTGGCTCCTTCCTGGTTCGATGCCGTGGCTTACTGCGAATGGTTGAGCCGCATCACATCCCGCCGTTACCGCCTGCCCACGGAAGCGGAATGGGAGCGCGCCGCACGCGGAGGCGCCGAACAAAAACAATTTCCGTGGGGCGATGAACCGCCCGAAACGCTGGCGAATTATGCGGAGCGATGGAAGACGGGGCCGGAAGCGGCGGGAAGCGCGGAACGGAACGCCTTCGGGCTTTACGATATCGGCGCAAATGTCCACGAATGGTGCTCCGATTGGTTCGGAGCGGATTATTACCGGGAATCGCCCGAGCGCAATCCACAGGGCCCTAGGGAGGGAAAACGCAAGGCTTCGCGCGGAGGATCCTGGCGGCATTACACGAAGGTTTCACGGTGCGCCGCGCGGTCCAGCATTCCGCCTGAATTTCAGTATGCGGATTACGGATTTCGCATCGCGCGCGAGATAGAAAAATAAGGGATATTCCGCGGGAGTCCGGCGCAATCTTCCCTGCGCGGAAGCCGAAACCTATTCCACCACGATGCGCAGGAACTTCTTTTTTCCGGCGCGCAGCAGGAATTCACGCGTCGCGGAAAGATCGATTTCTTTTTTCACGTCGTCGGCGCGCTCGCCGTCGATTTCCACCCCGCCCTGCTTCATCAACCGCTCCGCTTCGCTGCGCGAAGGCGCCAGCTTCAATTCCACCAGCAGCGCGGACAATTTTTTCGTTCCACCGAGCGGCAGCGACTGCCGGGGCGCCTCCTCCGGCGCCTGGCGGTCGCGGAAGACGCGCTGAAATTCATCGCGAGCTTTCTGCGCGGCTTCTTCGCCGTGAAACCCGGCGATGATGACGTGCGCCAGCTGCATCTTCGCGTCCATGGGGTGCAGCACTCCGCTGCGCACTTCCTCGCGCAGGCGCACGATCACCGGCGGCGCAAAATCCGTCAGCAATTCGTAGTAGGACCACATCAGCTCATCGGAAATGGACATCAGCTTGCCGAACATCTGCCCGGGAGTTTCGGTGATGCCCACGTAATTTCCCAGGCTCTTGGACATTTTGCGCTCGCCGTCGAGGCCCACCAGAATCGGCAGGGTCATGGCCACCTGCACCGGCTGGCCGTACTCGCGCTGAATTTCGCGGCCGATCAACAAATTAAATTTTTGCTCGGTGGCGCCCAGCTCCACGTCGGCCTGCAGCACCACGGAATCGTAGGCCACGCAGCAGCGGGTAGAGAAGTTCGTGCACGGAAATGGGCAGGTTGCCGGAGAGCCGCGCGTGAAAATCCTCGCGCTCCAGCATTCGCGCCAGGCGGTATTTCGCGCACAGGCGAATCATGTCCTCGGCGGACATTTTGCCCAGCCACTCGCTGTTGTAGCGGATTTCCGTTTTTGCCGGGTCCAGGATTTTGTACACCTGCGCGAGATAAGTCTCCACATTGGCCTGCACCTGCTCGCGCGTCAGCGGCGGCCGCGTCTCCGATTGCCCGGTGGGATCGCCCACCATGGCCGTGAAATCGCCGATCAAAAAAATGGCGGTGTGGCCCAGGTCCTGAAAATGTTTCAGCTTGCGCATCACCACGGTGTGGCCCAGATGAATATCGGGAGCCGTGGGATCAACTCCCAGCTTGGCGCGCAGCGGTTTTCCGGATTTGAGGGACGCTTCGAGCTTCGCGAGCAATTCTTCCTCGCGAATAATTTCCGCCGTCCCTTTTTTCAGGTAGGCGAGCTGTTCGCCAGCGGTCGTGAATTTTGCCGAGGCCACTAAATTTTCTCCGGAGTGATCAGCACGCGGCGGCCTTCTATGCGATAGCCGCCCGCCAGCACGATGCGCACTGCTTCAGTATAAACGCGATGTTCCTCGCGCAGAATTCGTTCCGCCAAAGTTTCCGGAGTGTCCGCGTCTTCGATGGGCACCACGGCTTGCAGCACGATGGGTCCGGCGTCCAGCGCCTCGTCCACAAAATGTACCGTGCAGCCGGAAAATTTCGCGCCGTGTTCGAGCGCCTGGCGCTGCGCTTCCAGGCCCGGAAAGGCCGGAAGCAGCGAGGGATGGATATTGAGGATGCGATTGCGAAAGGCGGCCACAAATCCGGGAGAAACCAGCCGCATATATCCGGCGAGGCACACCAGGTCGACATTTTTTTCCTGCAGCGCGGCGATCACCAGCTTGTCGTACGCTTCGCGCTCCAGGCCTTTCGACGGAATCACCCGCGCATCGAGTCCCCTCGCGCGCGCCCGTTCGATTCCCGCGGCCGCTTCGCGGTTGCTGATCACCACCGCAATTTCCGCGCCGGGGATTCTTCCGGCGGCCACGCTGTCCGCCAGCGCCTCGAAATTCGATCCGCGCCCGGACAGCAGCACTCCGATTCGTTTTTTCATTTCCGAATGAAATTCTCTCCGACCGAAATTAACATAGTTCCGCGGCGCGGCAAAACCGCCGCGGCGAAGGCCGGACTTTTTCGCGCCGCTTGACACCGCGCGGCTCGCGCGGCATCTTGTACGCATCTCTTTGGTGGAAGGGGAGGCTGAATCATGTTGCATTCAAGTCGTTTGCCGGTTTTGGTGGTCGCATTGTTCGCGTTGAGTTTCGCCTCCGGGTGTTTTCAGTCCGGCCAGAAGGACGCCGCGGCAGAACGCCAAAAAGAGACGCAGCAGTCCCTCGCCGCCGATGAAGCGGCCATCCGCGCGAATTCCGTTGCCTGGAGCCAGGCATCGCAAGCCAAGGACGTGGAAAAAGCCGTTTCTTTTTATGCCGATGACGCGCTGGAATTTGTCAATCACGGGCAGTTGCTGAAGGGCAAAGATGAAATCCGCAAGGAATGGACGACCCTGCTGGGCCAGCCCGGCCCGGGCTTGAGTTTTGCCACCACCGGCCTCGAAGTGGCGAGTTCCGGCGATCTGGCCTATGAATACGGCACCTACGAATTGGTTACGCTGGACAAAAAGAAAAAGGCCACGGACGAAAAAGGGAAGTACGTGGTGATCTGGAAGAAGCAGGCGGACGGAAATTGGAAGGCCGCCGTGGACATCGACAACACCGATCAATAGTTCAACGGAATAATTCAGCGGTTTACATCGGCGCCGCGGAAAATTCCGGCGCTACATGGCGAGTTTGCCGGAGTAGGTGACGCGCGATTTGCCGCGCGCGGCGGGCTCGATGCGCCCGATGAGATAAAATTTTTCCCGCCGCCGCTTGAGTTCCGCTTCCACGCGCGAAACTTGCCGGGCCGGCACAATCAGAATCATTCCCACGCCCAGATTGAATGTGGCCAGCAATTCGTCGCGGTCGATATTCCCGATCTGCGCCAGGTAGCGGAAAATCGGCAGCACCGGCCAGGAGCCCAGTTCAATCACGGCGTGCACGTTTTTAGGCATCACCCGCGGCAGATTTCCGGTAATACCTCCGCCGGTGATGTGCGCCATCGAAGTCACCCACCCGCGCGCCAGAATATTCTTCATCAGCGGCCAGTAGGCGCGATGCGGCTTCAGGAGTTCCGCTCCGATCTTGTTGCCGACCTCCGGCACATAGCTGTCGGCGTCGAGTTTGGCTTCCTCAAACAGCAGCCGCCGCGCCAGCGAATATCCGTTGGTGTGCAGCCCGCTGGAGGGCAGCGCGATCAGCAAATCTCCGGCCTTGACTCGGCGCGGATCGAGCTGTTTTTTCTTTTCAACCGCGCCCACGATGAATCCCGCCAGATCGTATTCACCTGGCGCATAAAACCCCGGCATTTCCGCGGTTTCTCCGCCGATCAGCGCGCAACCGGCTTGCTTGGCGGCGCGGCTCATGCCCTCGATCACCTGCTCGACCACCCGCGGATCGAGCTTGCCCATGGCCAGGTAATCGAGGAAAAAAAGCGGCTCGGCGCCTTGCGTGAGGATGTCGTTGACGCAGTGGTTGAGGATGTCCGCGCCGACCGTGGAGTGCACGCCGGTGGCGAAGGCCACTTTCAGCTTGGTCCCCACGCCGTCCGCGCTGGCCACCAGAACCGGATCGCGCCAGCGCTTGCGATCCATTTGAAACAGCGCGCCGAATCCGCCGATGGGCGCCAGAACTCCCCGGCGAAATGTTTTTCCGGCCATGGCGGCGATGCGCCGCTTGGCTTCTTCCGCAATCGTGATGTTGACGCCGGCGTCGGCGTAGCGCATGGCAGGTTCTCGTTTTCCGAAAGGGGTTACGCAAACGCAAAAATTAGAAAATATGGAACAGGCGGTTCCAGCGTACTTCCCGCGGGCGGATGAAGACGCTCAAATACGTGGCGAAGCGTTCGCCCACATGCCCCGGTTCCCAGGCCTCTTCCGGAGCGTCGATGGACATGTAAATGATCACCGGCGTGCCGATAATATTGTCGCGCGGCACAAAGCCCCAGAAGCGGCTGTCGTAGGAGTTGTCGCGATTGTCGCCCATCATGAAATATTCGCCGGGCGGCACCACCAGTTCGCCGTTCACCACATGCTGCGGCATTTCCGCGGCCCATTTGGCGGTCGGCGGCACCGGCCAATAACTTCCCTCGGGCGGCGGGTAAACCTGATCTTTCATGTCGATGCCCGCGCCGCTGCGCAAGGCATAGGGCTCCTTGAGCGGGATGTCGTTCACGTACACCTGTTCGCCGACCATCTTGATGCGGTCGCCCGGCAGCCCGATCAGCCGCTTGATGAAATCCGGATTGCCTTCCTCCGGCAAGGGCGCGCGAAACACCACGATTTGCTGGCGATGCGGCGTGCGCCACAGAGTGACATGGTAGGGCGTGAAGGGAATGCCTGCGTCGTAACCCGCGCGGCTGACGATTAGATGATCGCCAATGAGGACGGTATTTTCCATCGAGCCGCTGGGGATCACGCGCGCCTGCACCAGAGTCCCTTCGATAAACAGAAACGCCAGAATCACCCAGAACCAGGAAACCACTTCCCGCCAGACGCGGTCGCCCGATTTGACGTGCGCCGTCTTTTGCGCCCCGTGCGCACGCTCGGACGGCGATTTTTCTTCCAACTCAGCTTTCACGATGAGCCTCCACTTCCAGTTGCACCAGTTCCGTCGGATAATTGCCGGTATAGCACGCAGTGCAGAATTTTCCCTCCGTGTCTTCCACCGCTTCCCGCAGAGAATCGAGCGGCAGATATCCCAGCGTATCCGCGCCGAGGTACTGCCGGATTTCCTCGACGGAATGATTCGCGGCGATCAATTCCTCGCGCCGCGGCGTGTCCACGCCGTAGTAGCAAGGCGAAATTGTGGGCGGGCAGCTGATGCGCACGTGCACTTCCGTTGCGCCCGCGTCGCGCACCAGCCGCACGATCTTGCGGCTGGTGGTGCCGCGCACGATGGAATCGTCCACCAGCACCACGCGCTTCCCTTCGAGCATCCGCCGCACGGGATTGAGTTTTAATTTCACGCCGAAATCGCGGATGGCTTGCGAAGGCTCGATAAATGTGCGCCCGATGTAATGATTGCGAATCAGCCCCATGCGAAAGGGAATGCCGGATTCCGCGGCATACCCGATCGCCGCCGGAACGCCGGAATCGGGGACGGGAACCACCAGATCCGCTTCCACCGGGTGCTCGCGTGCCAGCAAGCGGCCCAGCCGCTCGCGGCTCAAATTGACGGGCCGCCCGAACACCAGGCTGTCCGGCCGCGCAAAATAGACGTGCTCAAAAACGCAGTACTGATGCGGCTTTTCCGGAGCGAAGCGAATGGATTCCAGGCCGCTGCGCGTGATGCGCACCATTTCTCCGGGCTCCACTTCGCGCACATATTCCGCATCAATCAAATCGAACGCGCAAGTTTCCGAAGCCACCACCCACGCGCCATCCAGCCGGCCCAGGCACAACGGCCGGAAACCCCGCGGATCGCGGATGGCGTACAGTTCATCGCGCGTGAGCAGCACGATGGAATAAGCGCCTTCCACCTGGTTGAGCGCGTCGGCTATCGCCCCGGAAAGATTTCGCGCTGTGCTACGCGCGATCAGATGCACCACCACTTCCGTGTCGCTGGTGGTCTGAAAAATCGAGCCGCGATGTTCCAGGCGGCGGCGCAATTCGAGCGCGTTGGTCAGGTTGCCGTTGTGTCCCAGAGCCAGTTTGCCTTTGTTGCAGTCGATGACCACCGGCTGGGCGTTCATCAGCACCGTGTCTCCCGCCGTCGAATAGCGCGTGTGGCCGATGGCCGCCGCTCCCGGCAAGTGCGCGATCACGTCGGGAGTGAAAATTTCCTGCACGTGGCCCATGGCTTTGTGCGCATACACGTCGATGCCGTCGGTGGAAGCCACTCCGGCGGATTCCTGGCCGCGATGCTGCAACGCGTGCAGCCCGAGGTAGGCCATCTTCGCGGCTTCTTCGTTGCCGAAAATGCCGAAGACGCCGCAGTGGTCGTGAAAATGATCGTCGTCGATGGTATGAAGTTTTGAGTTCATGCGCTCTCGATTAATTTTCCGAGCGATTGGGCCCAGACCTTGCGGAGCGAGTTTGCTTCTGCGCGAATGACCGGATAGTCAATATATTGGATGCGAAATTCATCGCGCACGACCGTGCCGATTCGTTCCCAGCGGACTTCATATTGTGCCGCAATCGAAGCAGCGGCGGCAAGCTGCGAAGCGGGAAGCGATACCACGGCGCGCGCGCCACGCTCGCCGAAGAGCGCCGTTTCCGCATTCGGTTCCGCGGTCGAGGCCGCCATTTGAATTTCCGCCGAAAGCCCTTCGCTGGCGAACGCCGATTCCGCGAGCGTGACGCCGATTCCTCCGTCGCTCACGTCATGCGCGGAAACAATGGCGCGCGCCGCGGCCAGCGCCACCAGGCAATCAATCAGCCGTTTTTCGGCGGCAAGATCGATGGCTGGCGGCGCTCCGGAAACGATTCCGTGAATTTCCTTGGCGTATTCCGAAGAGGAAAATTCCCGCGCGGTTTCAGCCGGCGCAGCGGTTTGCGCGGAGCTCTTCGCTCCATCCAGCAGCACAATGGCGTCGCCTTCGGTGCGAAACGCGCAGCCCAGCGCATTTTCCGCGTCCTCGATAATTCCCAGCACGCCCAGCACCGGCGTGGGATAAATCGGCTTGCCGAGAGTTTCGTTGTAGAGGCTGACGTTGCCGCCGGTGATCGGAGTTTCGAGCGCCGTGCAAGCCTCCGCGATGCCGTCAATCGCTTCGGTGAGTTGCCACATCACTTCCGGTTTTTCGGGATTGCCAAAATTCAGGCAATTTGTGGCCGCCACGGGACGCGCGCCGGTGCAAGCCACGTTGCGCGCCGCTTCCGCGACGGCATGCATGGCGCCCAGCCGCGGCGAAAGAAATCCCCAGCGGCCATTGCCGTCGGTTGCCAGCGCGATCGCGCGTTTCGTTTCCTTGAGGCGCAGAACCGCCGCGTCTCCTCCGCCCGGTCCCACGCGCGTGTTGGTGCGCACCATGGAATCGTACTGCTCGGTGATCCAGTTCTTCGAGGCAATCGCCGGAGATGCCAGCAGGCGGCGAAAATTTTCAGTAAGGTCGCTTCCAGCCGGCGCAAATTTCACGAGCGTCATCGCCGCTTCGCTCGCAATCGCGGGCGCGGCGATGGGCCGCTCATATCGCGGGCCTTCTTCCGCCAGCGCATGCGCGGGAATTTCCGCGGCCACCTGGCCGTGATCGAGGATGCGCAGCTTGCCGTCGGTCGTCACCCGGCCAACTTCCACCGCGTCCAGCCCCCATTTCTCAAAAACCTGGAAGACTTCGCGCTCGCGGCCCCGCTGGGCCACCAGCAGCATGCGCTCCTGCGATTCGCTAAGCATGATTTCGTACGGGGTCATGCCGGTTTCGCGCTGCGGCACGCGCGCCAGATCGATTTCAATTCCCACGCCGCCGCGCGAAGCCATCTCCGAACTCGAACTGGTCAGCCCCGCCGCCCCCATGTCTTGAATCGCCACCACCGCGCCGGTGCGCATGGCTTCCAGGCACGCTTCCAGCAGCAATTTTTCCATGAACGGATCGCCGACCTGCACGTTGGGCCGCTTCTGCTGCGATTCTTCGCTGAATTCCGCCGAAGCCAGCAGCGAAGCGCCGTGAATTCCGTCGCGCCCCGTTTTCGCTCCGGCATAAATCACCGGGTTGCCGGGGCCTTGCGCGCGCGCAAAAAAAAGTTCGTCGCGACGGGCGATTCCCAGCGCCAGCGCGTTGACCAGCGGATTATTCGAATAGCACGGCTCGAAGCACACTTCGCCGCCCACCGTCGGCACCCCAAAACAATTTCCGTAAAATCCGATGCCGCGCACCACGCCGTCCAGAATCCGGCGATTGCGCGCGATTTCCTCGCGCTTCGCGCCTCTCGCAGCCGCGCCCGCCTCGATCGGCCCGAAGCGCAGCGAATCGAGCACGGCGATGGGCCGCGCGCCCATGGTGAAAATATCGCGAAGGATGCCGCCCACGCCGGTGGCCGCGCCTTGAAACGGCTCGACGAAACTCGGATGGTTGTGCGATTCGATCTTGAAGACGGCCACCAGCCCGTCGCCGATGTCCACCACTCCGGCATTTTCTCCCGGCCCCTGCACCACGCGGGCGCCGCGCGTGGGCAGCCGCTTCAAATGCACGCGCGAGGATTTGTAGGAGCAATGCTCGCTCCAGCTCACGCTGAAGATGCCCAGTTCCGTGAAATTGGGGTCGCGCCCAAGAATTTTTTGGATGCGCGCGTATTCCTGCGGCGTAAGGCCGTGCTCGGCCGCCATTTGTGGCGTGACTTTTATGTCCGTGGCAATCATTTACGCCGGCACCGCCGTTTGGCGGGCGAGGCTTTCCACCAGCGAGCGGAACAGCACCAAACCATCGGCTGAGCCGAGCGCCGGTTCCACGGCCCGCTCGGGATGCGGCATGAGTCCCAGCACATTGCGCTCGCGATTGCAGATGCCGGCGATGGCTGCGAGCGAGCCATTGGGATTCGCGTCACGATCGGTTGCATCGGCGGTGCGGCCCTCCGGTGTGACATAGCGAAAAATAATCTGGCGATGCCGTTCGAGCGCCTGCAAGCGTTTCCGCATCGCAAAAATAATTGCCGTCCATGTGCGCGATGGGAATTTTCAGGACCTGGCCGGGCTGCGCGGCGCAAGTGAACGGCGTATCCGTGCTTTCCACGCGGATGTGCACCTGGCGGCAGAGAAACCGCAGCGCTTTGTTGCGCGTCATGGCTCCGGGAAGCAGCCCCGCCTCGAGAAGAATCTGAAATCCGTTGCAAATGCCGAGAACCAGTCCGCCCGCGCGCGCGAAGCGTTCGACGGACTTCATCACCGGAGAAAACCGGGCTATCGCGCCGGTGCGCAGATAATCGCCGTAGGCGAATCCGCCCGGCAAAATCACCGCGTCGCAGCCGGAAATATTTTCCGACTGGTGCCAGATAAATTCCACGGGTTGGCGAAGGATGGCGGCGACGGCGTGAAACGCATCGTCGTCGCAATTCGACCCGGGAAATTGCACTACTCCAAATTTCATGGCGAGGAAATTCTCCCGATGGAATTTTAACATACTGCGCGGGCCGGTTTGCGGCTGTTAGGACTTGCGGCGTTTTGGGCGGCGGGAGCGGCGCGCGGGTTTGCGGCGCGCCGAGCGCGAGCGTTTGGCAGGGCGCGATTTTGCGGCGCGTTTCAAGGCGGAGCGCCGCCTGGCGGCCCATCCCGGCTTGTTCGTCTGGCGTCCGCGCGCGATGGCCAGCGCATCGGGAGGAACATTTTCTGTGATGGTGGATCCGGCGGCGATGTAGGCGCCATCGCCCACGCGCACCGGAGCGACCAGAGCGGTGTCGCTGCCGATGAACACGCGCTTTCCGATGCTGGTCGGAAATTTCGAGACGCCGTCGTAATTGCAGGTGATGGTTCCGGCTCCCACGTTTGTTTCGCTGCCGATGGTGGCGTCGCCGATGTAGCTCAGATGCGGCACTTTTGCGCCTTCGTGCACCGTGGATTTCTTGATTTCGACGAAACTGCCCACATGCGCGCCGGCGCGAATATCCGCACCGGGACGCAGCCGCGAAAAGGGGCCGATCATCGCGCGCGGACCCACGCGGCATGAGAAAAGATTCGAATGCGCGCCGATGACCGCGTCATCTTCGACGCGCACATCTTCGAGTATGCATCCGGCGCGAATCACGCAGCGCGCGCCCAGCCGCGTCTGCCCCAGAAGTTGCACGCCCGGCTCGATGAGCGTGTCCGGACCGGAAGTGACCTGCGGATCGATGATCACCGTTTCCGGCAAATAAATGGTCACGCCCGCGTCCATCAATTCCGCCGATTTCCTCGCGCGGAAAATCCGGTCAATGTCCGCCAGGCTCGCGCGCGTGTTGCACCCCAGAATTTCATTCGCGTCCGGAGCGATCTGCGCCAGCACGCGTTCATTGCGCTCGCGCAGCAGGCCAATCACGTCCGTCAAATACAGTTCGCGATGAAAATTATCGGGGCGCAGGGCGTTCAGGCAGGACCACAGTTTGTCGAGCGAAAAACAATAAATGCTGGAATTCACTTCGCGGATGGCGCGCTGCTCGGGCGTGGCCGCTTTTTCTTCCACGATGGCCTGCACGCGGCCTTCGGAATCGCGCACCACGCGCCCATAGTCCGCTGGATTTTCGAGTTCCGCGCTCAATATCGTGGCGGCCGCTTCGCCGCGGCGGTGCGTGTCAATCAAAGCAGCCAGGGTTTGCGGGCGCAGCAGCGGCGCATCTCCGGGTACCACCACCACGAGCTTCGCGCTTTTCCGCATGGCGCGCCGCGCCACTTGCACCGCGTGTCCCGTCCCGCGCTGCGGCTGCTGGAGGATGGCCTGTGCGCCCATTGATTCGGCCACCTGGCGGACCTCCGCGGCTTGATGCCCCACTACCACCAGTAATTGCGCGGGCTTGAGCGGCTGGCAGGCGCGAATGGCGTGTTCGAGGAGCGGGCGTCCTCCCGCGCGATGCAGGACCTTGGCAAGCTCGGAACGCATGCGCGTGCCCTTGCCCGCGGCGAGGATGACCACAACGGTGTCCGCAGCAGCCATGAGGTGGCTATTGTCGCTTCCCGCGGAACCTTTGGCAATCGAAACGAACGAAGGACTTGCCCCGCATGTCTAAAAGCGAGCCGGGGAGGCTCTTTAGAAAGCGGCGCGAAGGGATGTGGAAGCGGATCCTGGAGCCGCGTCGGCTTCGGGAGCCTCGGTGGTTTCCGTCCACAGGGAATGATCGGCAAGCAGCCGTGTGACCAGTTGCGTGTGCAACGCGTGGCCCGCCTTGTGCGCTTCGATGCGCGCCTGCAAGGGACGCCCCACCAGCGCCAGGTCTCCGATCAAATCGAGCGCCTTGTGGCGGCCGAATTCATCGGGAAAACGCAGCGGCCCGTTCATGACTCCGCGATCGTCCAGCACAATGGCGTTTTCGATGGAGCCTCCGCGAATCAGCCCCATGGCTTGCAAGCCCGCAAAATCCTTCAGAAACCCGAAGGTGCGCGCGGGAGCCAATTCGCGGCAGAAGGATCCGCGGTCCACGGAAATCTCCACTTCCTGCGGGCCAACCGACGGATGGTTGTAGTCAACGAAGCAATGCACGCGAAACTCATGGGAAGGATAAATCCCGATGCGGCGGTCTCCGTCGGAAAATTCCAGGGGCTTGATGACGCGCACATATCGGCGCGGCCGCCGCAGCCGCCGCGTCCCGGCCTTGGCCAGCAATTCGATGAAAGGCTTCGAAGAGCCGTCGAGAATGGGCAACTCCAATGCATCGATATCCACATACACGTTATCCACGCCGCAGGAATAGAGCGCCGCCAGAACATGCTCGGTGGTGGAAAGCAGGACGCCCTGCTTCATCAGGCTGGTGGCATAGCTCACGCGCGCCACATTGCGGACGTGCGCCTCGATTTCAAAATTATCCAAATCGAATCGGCGGAAGACAATTCCGGTGTCCGCCGGAGCCGGGACGAACCGCATGCGGCAATGAACGGCCGTGTGTAGACCCACACCCGCGACTTCCACGGGGCGTTGAATTGTGAGTTGATATGGCATTAAGGCCTGACGGAGTATAATACAGGCATTTTGGTTGCCGCGGGGATTTAAAGCTATGTGTTTGTTATCAGTCGTTTACGGATGATATTTTGAGGTGAAAAAACTAGGTGTTGTAATCATACAACAGAAACGGTTGTTCTCATGTGGTCCGATTTGGACAAGCTGGTGGGTGGTTTTCGCAGACTGGCTGCCGTCCCATCCGTCAAGCTTAAGCTACTACGTTCAGCGCTTGCCCTTGCCCTCCACCTGCCGCAGCTGCGCGGGTAAGCGGTTTGGCCTGCGAGGTTCCTCCCTCGATCCCAATGGCCGCAAAGGAGAGTTGGAGTTCCTGGAACTGAAGAGTATAACCGCCATTCTGCGCGTTGGAGTTCTCTTGGTTTCCCTGGACATTGCCGGTGTTGGCGTTGGCTGCGGCGGAATTTCCGCGGCCATGATGATGGTGCGCGCCGTGCGAATGAACCGTCCCTTGATTGGTAGCGCCATTCCCAGCCGGCGCTACTTGCACTTCGGCAAAGGTAGCCTGGAAAGCAAGAGCTTCGACCGCTGTGCCGTTGCCGGCTTGTTGCTGTCCTTGATTCGCAGCCGGAGTTTGCCCGGCGGTCTGCGGCGCGGTGGAAGGCGGTGCCGGATTCTGCGCCAGAGCTTGTGTTTGTGCGGCGCCTGCTGCTGCGACGGCCGCAGCGGGTTGAATAGCCGATTGTGGGACCGCTCCTTGCAGCGCAGAGATGAATTGTTGCAGGGCAACAGGATCGTTGACGTACAGCAGCATAGCCAATTGGTTGAATATGCTGATGCTCTGCGGGTCGACGCCCATTCGTTGAAGAATCTGATCGAGTTGCGCCAGCTCCTGCTGCTGCGTGGAATTTGTGGACCCTGCCAGCGCCGAGGCAGCGGGAAGCGCCGCGGCATTCACCGCCTGCGCATTCTGCGCATTTGCGGCCGGAGCAGGATTGACGGCGGGCGCGATCGCAGCCGCAGCATTGTTGTTAGCCACGGGCTGGGCTGCAACAGGAGCCGGCGCGGCAGGAGCGGCAGCAGGTGCTGCCACGGTAGCAGGAGCCGCCGTGGTAGCTTGGGCCGCGCCTGGATTTGCGTTCACCCCTCCGCCGTTATTTCCACCGCCAGTCACGATAATTTCCTCGGCCGTTACGGTAATCTGCTCGTATTGAATAATCTCCGTTGGCTGAGCGGTCTGCGCCGCCGTTGCAGCTCCCGTTCCTCCGGCGGCTTGCGCCGGAACATTTTGGCTCGCGAGCGTGACGGTGTCATTCGCGGTGTTTTGAGCCGGTACATTCTGAGTCGCGGTCTGCGCAGCGCGAGTGGACTTGGCGTTCTGCGCCGGCAAAAGATTAAAAGCTTCTTGGACAATGTTTGTAAGCGGATTTGAGACGGTTGCCATGTCTCCCCCCTAACTGCTGAGGTCCCTAAAATCTACGGAAGTGTCAGCAAGTTATTGTAAGTAAACCACTTCTTGCGACGCGGGCAGGAACACGAACTCCAGCCCGGCCCCGAAAATTGCCGGGGACGCTCACTTTCACTATCGGCGCGCCCTTGAAATTCTTGAGGGAAATTTTCGCGGAATCCTCAAATTTATTTTGCCGCCCCGATGGCCGATTCCTTCCCAGTTCCCGGCTCGCCGGAAACAGGTGACGGGGCGCGTGGTTGTTTCCCGCGGGCGCTGCGCGTAAAATAGTTTTTTCGCACTCATGCCCATGGACTCGCCCTTTAACATACTTTCGAGCGTGCCCCCGCCTCCACCGGCCGCGCATCCCCGCCCGGCCTGGCTGCGCGTGAAATTTTTTGGCGGCCAGAATTATCAGGAACTGAAACGCATCATGCGCACGCTCGATTTGCACACGGTGTGCGAAAGCGCGCGCTGCCCGAACATGGGCGAGTGCTGGGAACATCGCACCGCCACGTTCATGATCCTCGGCAACATCTGCACGCGGGCCTGCGGATTTTGCGCCGTGCCCAGTGGAAAGCCTCTGGGCCCGCCGGACGAGGAAGAACCTCTGCGCGTGGCCGAAGCCGTGGAAAAAATGGGATTGCGCTATGCGGTGGTCACTTCGGTCAATCGCGACGACCGCCCCGATGGCGGCGCGGCGATTTTTGCGCGCACCATCGCGGAAATCCGCCGCCGCGTCCCGGGATGCCGCGTGGAGGTGCTGATCCCCGATTTTCGCGGCGATTGGAACGCGCTCGAAACGGTCATGGCCCAGCGGCCCGACGTGCTCAATCACAATATGGAAACCGTGCCGCGACTTTACCGCCAGGTTCGCAAAGGCGCGCAATGGGAACGCTCGCTCGAGCTTTTGCGCCGCGCCGCGCATTTCGCGCCCGGAATGCCCACGAAGACCGGAATGATGCTGGGGCTGGGCGAAGAGCGCGATGAAGTTCTGGGAGCCATGCGCGAAATCGCCGCGCAAGGCACGCACATCCTCACCCTCGGGCAATATCTTCAGCCCACGCCGGAACACCTGCCCGTCGAACGCTTCCTTCATCCCGATGAATTCGCGGAATTCAAGCTTCGCGGCGAGGAAATGGGAATCAAGCACGTGGAGGCGGGGCCGCTGGTGCGTTCCTCCTACCACGCATTTGAGCAGGAAGCGGCCGCGCGCAGCTGACCTGCTTCATTTTCTTGCTTGTCAATCCTT
Source organism: uncultured Acidobacteriota bacterium (assembly GCA_963708285.1). Lineage (GTDB taxonomy): Bacteria > Acidobacteriota > Terriglobia > Acidiferrales > UBA7541 > Palsa-295. The sequence continues at coordinate 1,196,174 of CAVPSF010000001.1, read as the reverse complement.
TGGCTGAAAACGCGGGAAATTGTTAGAACGCGGCAGCGACTTCGCCGGCTAAGCGCTGAGCCAGCGGCCGAACGCCTGCCAGCTTTCCACGTGATCGCAAATCACCTTGACCACCGCGGTGATGGGGATGGCCAGAATCAATCCCATGGCGCCCCACAACCATCCCCAAAAAAGCAGCGAGACGGTAAGCGCCAGGGCATTGAGCCGCACGCGCCATCCTACCAGCGCCGGCACCAGAAGATTCGCGGCAATCAGATGGAACACGGTGAGCACCGCGAAGATGCCTATGAACGGGCCCACGGTGTGAAATTGTTCGAGGCCGATCAGCAAAGGCGGCAGCCAGGAGAGCAACAGCCCGAGGTACGGCACGAGGTTGAAGAGTCCGGAAACCAGCGCGGCCAGAAAAGAAAACTTGATTCCGATTCCCCAGAAAAAGAGCCAGCTGGCGATCACCAGAATGAACCCCACGAGCGCGGTCCCGATCACGTAGCTGCGCAACACCAGGGTCACGTCCGAAAGAGTTTCCTTCACGGAAGTTCGTTCGGTCGCGGGGAATAATTGCATGGTGGCGTGCCACACTTGTCGTTTTGCAGCCAGCATGAAAAACACGAGGAAGGGAACAAAAGTGGCGGCCAGGATAAACGAATACAGCGAAGTCAATTTGTCGAGCAAGGCGTTGCGCACCGGGTGCGATTCCGTGATTTCGACCACATGCTCGCCGGTGCGCTGCACAGGCGTGATTTCCGAAACATGCGCTTCGAGATTGGAAATTTTCTTGGCCACCGATTCGGTCACGGCGCGCAACGGTTCGCGGTATTTCGGCCAGTCCGCGCCGAATTGATCGATGCGCGCCACCAGCGAGACGCCCAGGACGGCCAGCAGCGTGAGCGTCACCAACACCACCAGCAGCGAGCCAAGCGCCCGCGGCATGTGCCATTCCTCCATCCAGGTCACCACCGGATCGAGAAAATAGGCCAGCAGCACGGACACCAGCAGAGTGACCAGCACCGTTGAGGCCCAATAACAAAACGCGATCACGATTCCCGCGGCGATAATGCGCGCGCTGGTGGAACCTGCGGCATTGACCCTGGTTTCTTCGGAAGGCATGCCGGTACCATAGCACACACTCGCGCCGGGAAATAATCGTGTGCTGCGATGGACACCGCCTCGAATCATGGCTGCGAGGACAGGCGCCGTGCCGCGAGCTCTCGCCCGTTTTAATTGGAATCCCGCGCGAAAAAATTTCCGGTCGCGCACGTGACGCATTGGACCTCGCCGCACCCGGGATTCGAAGCCCTCCCGTGCGGCGGGATGGTAGAATCACCTGCTCTGATTCGCGCATCGCGGGAATGAGGCTCATGGCCAAGCAGCTTTTCGGCACCGATGGAATTCGCGGAGTTCCGGGAAAATATCCGCTGGACGACGCCACGCTCGAGCGCGCCGGATATGCGCTGGGGAAATATCTGCGCGCATCGGGAAGCGTTGCGGCGGGCGCGTCTGGAAATGGCGGACGCGTGCTGATCGGGCGCGATACGCGCGAATCCGGCCTGCACATCGCGGAAATCATCGCGCGTGGCCTGGCCGCCGCCGCAGTGGATCCGGTTTCGGCCGGCGTGCTGACCACTCCCGGAGTGGCCTGGCTGGTGCATCGGGAAGGCTTCGCCGCGGGCGTGGTGATCTCCGCCTCGCACAATCCTTATCACGACAACGGCGTGAAGCTGATTTCCTCCTCGGGCATGAAATTTCCGGACGCCGCCGAAGCGGAAATCGAGCGCCTCATTCTTTCTCCCTCCGATGCGCCTCCGGCGGGAAGCTCCGCGCGCTTCACCGCCGATTCGCATTTGCAGGAAGACTATCTTGAAGGTTTGCGCGGGACGCTGATTCCCGGCGCGCATTTGCAGGGAATGAAAATCGTGCTGGATTGCGCCAACGGCGCGGCCAGCGCGCTCGCGCCCAAATTATTTCGTTCACTCGGCGCGGAAGTGACCGCCATTCACAACACTCCCGACGGCCGCAATATCAACGCCGGGTGCGGCTCGCTGCACCCTGCGGCCATGCAAAGGACAGTGGTCGAAACTGCAGCGGCTCTGGGTGTGGCATTCGACGGCGACGCGGACCGCGCGATTTTTTCAAGCTCTTCCGGAAAATTGATTGATGGCGACGGTGTGCTGCTGGCCGTCGGACGCCATATGAAATCCACGGGCCAGCTTCGCGGCGACGTGGTGGTGGGAACCACCATGGCCAATCTAGGACTCGAGCGCGCGCTCGAATCTTCCGGGCTTCGCCTGGTGCGCACCGACGTGGGCGACCGCTACGTGCTCGAAGAAATGCTGCGCATTCGCGCCAACCTGGGCGGGGAGCAATCGGGGCATATTCTCTTCCTGGACGACGCCACCACCGGCGATGGAATGCTCACGGCCGTCAAAATGGCTTCCTTGATTTCATTGGGCGGGCCGCTCGACGCGCAAATCGCCGATCTGAAAATTTACCCGCAAAAAATCGTCAACGTGAAGGTGCGTTCCAAGCCTCCTCTTGATTCGCTTCCGGAAGTGGCCCGGGCTTTGGCCCAGGCCCAGGAGGCGCTTGGCAAATTCGGGCGCGTCATCTTGCGTTATTCCGGGACCGAGCCGTTGGCGCGCGTGATGGTAGAAGCCGAGCATGAAAATGACGTCCTTCGCTGGACCGAAACCCTTGCCGAAGCGCTACGCAGCGCCATCGGCGCGTGATCCAATCTTTCGGTGTGTAGTTCTTTCGAAGCTATTCTTCCAAAGACCATAGATTTGCCGCGCAGCGATTTCATAATACGGATTGTCACAGCAAAATTCTGTATGAACTGGGGAATCGAAATTAGCTAAGTCGTGTGTTAGCACGAGTCTGCCTTGGAACTCGGAATTGGCGGGAACTGGCAATTCGCTTGCAATCGAATCGAGCGGCTGTCTCTTATCCCGGGGTGGGCCGATTTCGACGCGCCGAAATCGGATCTTGGGGATTAGAGCCAAAGGGGGCCCGTCAAGGGCCCCCTATTTTTTTGCTTGGCGATGTTTTGTGGATTGTAAGAAGCAGACTGCTACAGAGCGCGCCGTCCCGCCGAATTCCCCAAGAAACCTAACTGCAGCCGGAAGTGCTTCCGCAGTTCGAGCACTTGTAGCAACTGCCGTTGGGAGTCATCAGCATTCCGCATTCCGAGCAGGAGGGAGCATCGTCGATGGCCGCGCGGGACCTGGTGGAAATTTCCGGCTCACCGCGCTTTTCCGCCATCGCTGCGGAAGCCGCCGGAGCCGCCGCGGGAGCAGAAGCCTGCGGCGCCGGAACGCTGACCTCCGAATTCTCGGCCGCACCGCCGTCGCTATCCAGATAATCGGGGGAGATGAACTTCCCGCCGAGCCAGCGCCCGATGTAATCGAGCGATCGACTTGGCGTAGCGGATTTGCGGGTTGCCGGTGTAGCCGGAGGGTTCGAAGCGCGTGTTGACGAATTTGTCGACCAGCGCCTTGAGCGGCACGCCGTACTGCAAGCCGATGGAAACGGAAAGCGCGAAAGCCGTCCATGAAGCCGGAAAGCGTCGAGCCTTCCTTGGCCATCTTGATGAAGATTTCGCCCGGCTCGCCGTCTTCGTACATGCCGACGGTGATGTAGCCTTCGTGGCCGCCGATCGAGAATTTGTGGGTGATGGAGTGGCGCTCGCTGGGCAGTTTGCGGCGCTTGGCGCGCGCAAAAAGCTCCTGCTGCTCGGGCGACGGGATTTGCGCCTTGGCCGCGGAGGCTTCCGCGGCGGCTACGGCCGCGGCTTTGTCTTCCGCTGCTTTCTTATCGTTGCCCGCGGCGGAAAGCGGCTGCGAGCCCTTGGAATTGTCGCGGTAAATGGCCACGGCCTTGATCCCCAGCTTCCACGATTCGATGTAGGCCTGCATGATGTCTTCGACCGTGGAATCCTCGGGCATGTTGATGGTCTTGCTGATGGCGCCGGAAAGGAACGGCTGCGCCGCGGCCATCATGTGCAGGTGGCCGCGCCAGGCAATCGAGCGGCCGCCGTCGGTGGCCAGCGAGCAATCGAATACCGGCAGGTGCTCGGGCTTGAGTCCCGGCGCGCCCTCGATGGTGCCGTTGCGGTCGATGTAGAATCACGATCTTGGCGACCTGCTTCGGGCGAGTAGCCGAGCTTCATCAGCGCCTGCGGAACGGTGTTGTTGACGATCTTGATCACGCCGCCGCCGACCAGCTTCTTGTGCTTCACCAGCGCCAGGTCCGGCTCGATGCCGGTGGTATCGCAATCCATCATGAAGCCGATGGTGCCGGTGGGAGCGAGCACGGTAACCTGCGAATTCTTGTAGCCGAATTTTTCGCCGAGGGCCAGCGCCGCGTCCCAGGATTCCTGCGCGGCGTGCAGCAGCGAAGGCTGCACGTGTTCTGCCTTGATGGGACGCAGCGAATCGCGGTGCATGCGAATCACGTCCAGCATCGGCTCGCGGTTGCGCAAGTAGCCGGCGAAGGGCCCCAGTCGTTCGGCGATGCGCGCGGACTGCGCGTAGGCTTCGCCGCACATCAGCGCGGTGATGGCGCCGGCCATATCGCGGCCGCCGTCGGAATCATAGGGCAGCGCCAGGGACATCAGCAGCGCGCCCAGATTGGCGTAGCCGAGGCCCAGCGGGCGGAACTTGTGCGAATTGCGCCGCGATTCTCGCCGTGGGATAGCTGGCGTTGTCCACCAGAATTTCCTGCGCGGTGATGGTGATGTCCACGGCGTGGCGGAATCCTTCGACGTCGAAGGCGCCGTTCGATCCCAGGAACTTCATCAGGTTGATGCGAGGCCAGGTTGCACGCCGTGTCGTCCAGGAACATGTATTCCGAGCACGGATTCGAGGCGTTGATGCGGTCGGTGGTCTTGCAGGTGTGCCAGCGATTGATGGTGGTGTCGTACTGCATGCCGGGATCGCCGCAATGCCAGGCGGATTCGGCCATGCGAGCGCAGCAGGTCTTGCGCGGCGCTGCTTTTCGACGGGCTTGCCGTCGGTGACGTTGCGCGTCCACCAATCGCGGTCTTCTTCGACGGCCCGCATGAATTCGTCGGTCACGCGCACGGAATGGTTGGCGTTCTGGAAGAAGACGGAAGAATACGCTTCGCCGTCGATGGCCGAGTTGTAGCCCTGCTCGATCAGCACATGCGCCTTGCGCTCTTCCTTCATTTTCGAGTCGATGAATTCCTGAATGTCCGGATGATCCACGTTGAGGATCACCATTTTCGCGGCGCGGCGCGTCTTTCCGCCGCTCTTGATCACGCCGGCGAAGGCGTCGAAGCCCTTCATGAAGCTCACCGGACCGGAAGCGATGCCGCCGCCGGAAAGCGTTTCGTGGCTGCCGCGCAGCGCTGAAAAATTCGTGCCCGTGCCGGAGCCCCACTTGAAGAGCATCCCTTCGGTCTTGGCCAGGTTCATGATCGATTCCATGTTGTCCTGCACGGAATTGATGAAGCAGGCGGAGCATTGCGGCTTGGCCTGCACGCCGACGTTGAACCACACCGGCGAATTGAAAGCCATCTTCTGCTCGACCAGCAGGTGCGCGAGCTCGTCGTGAAAATGCGTCTTGCGTCGGGTGTGGAGAAGTAGCCGCCCTCTTCGCCCCAGCGGACGATGGTGTCCACCACGCGGCTGATCAACTGCCGCACGGATGTTTCGCGCTCCGGCGTGTTGGGCTTGCCGTGAAAATATTTGGAGGCCACGATATTCGTGGCGGTCTGCGACCAGCTCTTGGGAACCTCAATATTGTCCTGGCGGAAAATCACCTGGCCCTTTTCGTTGCCGATTTGCGCGGTGCGCAATTCCCATTCCACCGCGTCGTAGGGGGATACGCGCCCGTCGGTGAACCGGCGCTGAAAATCCAGCCCCGTCGACCGCCGCGTGACTTCTGAAGTTTCCGTTCTTCCGTTCAAGGCCGTTCGAGTCTCCGCCATTTCGCCTCCGCGCAGGCAATTCGATTCCAAATCGATTGAACCGGATGCCTTGGCGGGAGAACTTCATTTTACTCCCAACCGCGGGCTCCGGGTGTCGCATTTCATGCCACGTACTGCGCCAAAAATTACGGGGCCGGTTGGTTTGCCGGGCGATGGAGGCTTAGGGAGCATCGCCCAGCCGAAAAAAAAGGAGAATAGCCCAGCTAAGCGCACACGTAATCTCCGTGGCGCGTTCCTTAGCGGGGAGAGTCCCCTCTGGATTTTCGGTTTAACCCGGTCCGGCTTCATCGCGTATCGGCCGAATCTAAAAAAACAGCCGGTCACGATCCCCCGAGTCTGGGTGCGCAGTATCATGGGTTGTGGAAAACTTGTCAAGCGGAAATGGAAGCGCGGCCACAAAATAGTGGGAGCAAGTTGTCGAAAGCGTCTATCTGTAGTGGTGCCTATGCGAACCACAATGGTGCAGCGCGCCGTCCTTCCCACACATCTAACCACCAGGACACTTGCAAACATGAAAAAATTCACCGCTTCCACCGCTTCGTTGATCCTCCTGCTCCCAGCGGGCATAATTTTTGCCGGCGCTGTGGCGAAACCTCTTCTTGCGCAACAGCCCGCCAGCGCCGCCGCCGCTCACGCCGACACCGCTGCCTACATCCCGCACAAATTGAAGATTCCGGGCGTGCCCAACGCCGGAGAAGCCACCCCGGAACTCCTTCGCGGAGCGCAGCCGAGCGAGGAAGGGTTGGCCAGCCTTGCCAAGTTGGGAGTGGCAATCGTCGTGGATTTGCGCGAAGGCGATCAACAGTCCGAGCGCGAGGAAGTGACCCGGCTGGGCATGAAATACGTCTCCATTCCGTGGTATTGCATGCGTCCCAACGACAACGTGGTGGCCGAGTTTCTGGAATTGCTCGAGAAAAATCCCGGCGAAAAAGTCTTCGTCCACTGCCGCGAGGGAATTGACCGCACCGGAATGTTGATCGCCGCCTACCGCATGACCTCCGAGGGCCGCACGGCCGCGCAAGCCATGCAGGAAATGAGAACTTTCGGCTTTTCATTCACGCACCACGTCATGTGTCCAGGGCTTGCAAGCTACGAAGAAAACTTCCCGACGGCTTTTGCCAGTCATCCCGCGTTTCAAAAACTACGCGTTTCCACCCCGCCACTCCCGCACCCGCCCACGGACCAGCGATAAGGCGCCGAGAGCCTCCTCTTTCAGGTGTTTCACCTCCCAGGGAGCAATCGAAGGCTCCCCGCCAGCCGAAATGTGACAAATGAGGAAACACGCCGGGCTTTGGCCGTCTTCCACAGCAAAAAATAATTATAAAATGTCGGCATGACCACACCAGCCATCGAGATTCTGGGGCTTACGAAGGATTATCCGCTGAGCTCCTGGCGTTCGGGCCAGCGCCGTTCGCTCGACAATCTGTCGCTCGAAGTGGAGGAAAACGAAATCTTCGGTTTTCTGGGCCCCAACGGAGCAGGAAAAACCACCACACTCAAACTTTTGACCGGACTGATCTTCCCGACCTCCGGCACGGCGCGCATCGGCGGCATTTCCATGGACGATATCCGCATGCATCGCGCCATCGGCTATCTCCCCGAGCAGCCTTATTTTTACGACTACCTGACGGCGCGCGAACTCCTCGATTATTTTGCGCGCATCTTCGGATACGCGAAAGCCGAACGCCGCGAGCGCGTGAAACAATTTCTTGATCTGGTGGGCTTGACGCCCGCGGGCGACATTCAATTGCGAAAATTTTCAAAAGGCATGCTGCAGCGCGTGGGCATCGCCCAAGCCATCCTGCACGATCCCCGGGTGGTGTTTCTCGACGAACCCATGTCCGGGCTTGATCCCATGGGACGGCGCGAGGTGCGCGACATTATTTTGAATCTCAAGCGCCAGGGCCGCACCGTTTTCTTTTCGACGCATATCCTCTCCGACGCGGAAATGCTTTGCGACCGCGTGGGCGTCCTGCTGAACGGCAAACTCCAGGGCCTGGGCGCGCCGGGAGAAATCGTGTCCATCGAAGTGCAGGGCATGGAAATTCTTTTTGAAGCGCGCGAGGACCACGCGCTCGCGCCGCATCTCGAGCAGCGCGCCACGCGCACCGGCCGGCGCTACCGCCTGGAAGTTCCCGAACCGGAACTTTACGCCGTGCTCGATGAATTGCGCGATTGCCAGGCGCGCATTTTATCGGTTACTCCGCTGCGGCCCACGCTCGAGGATTATTTCTTCCGCCTGGTGGGCCAGGAAAAGGCCGTTTCGCACGCCGTGGAGGTGGTGCGATGAGCTCCATCCCCGGCGTGGTGGCCATCAATACTTTCCGCGAGGCGGTGCGCGACCGCGTGCTGTACAACCTGATTTTTTTCGCGCTGATGATGATCGGCGCGGCCATTCTGGTGGGACAGATTTCCATCGGCATCGAGCGGCTGGTGATCGTCAACCTGGGCCTTTCGGCGATTTCCATCTTCGGCCTGATTATGGCCATTTTTATCGGCGTGGGCCTGGTGTACAAGGAAATCGAGCGGCGCACGCTGTATAGCCTGCTTTCGAAGCCCGTGCGGCGCTGGGAATTTCTGGTGGGAAAATACGCGGGGCTGCTGCTGACGCTGGTGGTGAACACCGCGCTGATGACCCTGGGCCTGGCCGCCGCGCTCTATTACGTCAGCCGCCATTTCGAGCGCGCGGATTTTTCAATTCTGGTGGCCGTCTATTTTATTCTGCTGGAACTGGCGCTGGTGACCGCGCTGGCCATGTTTTTTTCCTGCTTTTCGAGCCCCATGCTTTCGACTCTTTTCACCCTGGGCATTTTCATCGCCGGAGTTTTTTCCTCGGACATTCGCGATTTCGGCGCACTGACCCACAGCGCCGGGCTGCGCGCGGCCACTCGCGCGCTCTATTATTTGCTGCCGAATTTCCACAATTTCAATGTCATCGGCATCGTGGCCCACGGCGAATCGATTCCGCTGCGCCTGGTGGGGCTTAACACGCTCTATGCCGCGGTGTACGTGGCGGTGATCCTGCTGGCCTCGGCCGCATCCTTTTCGGGACGCAACTTGAAATGAACGGCGGCAAACATTTCCGGCGGGCGTGGGTCACCATCGTCGTCATCTCGCTGCTGTTTCTGGGCATCGCGAACTTGCAGGCGCGCATCGACGCGCAAATGCAGTTTTCAGGCCAAGCCAAGCGGGAACTTCTGCTGCAATCCGGGCCGCTGCTGAAAAAATTGAGCCTCGGCTATGATTCTTTGCTCGCGGACATTTACTGGACGCGCGCGGTGCAATATTACGGCGGGGTGGTGGCGGCGCACGGCAAGAATCTGGATTTGCTGTGGCCGCTTCTGGACATCACCACCACGCTCGACCCGCATTTGATCGTCGCTTACCGCTTCGGCGCGGTCTTTTTGTCCGAAGCCCCTCCCCGCGGGCTTGGCCGTGCGGATCTGGCCGTGCAGCTCGTAAAACGCGGAGCGGCCGCCAATCCGCAGGAATGGCGCCTCGATACCGACATGGGATTTCTGTATTACTGGTTTTTGCACGATTATGCCGGCGCCACTTCCGCCTATTTGACCGCCGCCAAAATTCCGAACTCGCCGTACTGGGTGCCCATCATGGCAGCGCGAATGTCCGAAGGCGGAGACCAACTGGGCACTTCGCAATTGCTATGGTCGCAGATCTATCAGACCGCGGATAATCCCACCATCAAGAGCCAGGCGCTGCGCCATTTGAAAGGTCTGAAGGCTTTGCAAGTGGAAGGAGAAATTGATCAAATCACCGCGGAATATCTAAAGAGGTTCGGCCATCCTCCCGCTTCCATGAAAGATTTGCTGGATGCGGGAATGATCAAACGCCTGCCGCTCGATCCCGATGGCTATCCTTACCGGCTCGATGCGGATGGCAAAGCCAGGCTCGACAGCCAGAGCAGCGTCTCCGAGGAAACATATCCTCAACCATAGGACGCGCACCCGAGTGGAGTCACTTCTGGAATATGCGAAGCGCAGCGGGAGCCGCGGCAGGACCGGCGGAGTTTGGGCTATTCGTAGCGCAGCGCTTCGACGGGATTGAGCCGCGCGGCCTTGGTGGCCGGCCAAACTCCAAAAATCAAGCCGATAGCCACGGAAAACACAAATCCCACGATGACCGCCCATAGCGGCACGACCGCTTTGAGCGAGCTCACCACCGGCACCAGCGTCACAATAAAAACGCCGACAAGAATGCCGATCAATCCTCCCGAGCCGGTCAAAGCCATGGCCTCGAACAGGAATTGCCAGGTGATGTCGCTGGCGCGCGCGCCGATGGCTTTGCGCACCCCGATCTCCCGCGTGCGCTCGGTGACTGAGACGAGCATGATGTTCATCACCCCCATGCCGCCAATCAGCAGGCCGATGGAGCTGAGCACCACCACCGCCAGCACCACTCCGGAAATAATGTCGTCGAATTGTTTGCGGATTTCCACGTTGGTGGTGACGGTGAAGTCGTCCGGCTTGGTATAGGCCACCTTGCGGCGGCGGCGCAGCACCTCGCGCACTTCATCCACCGCAGCATCCAATTTGTTTGGATACGCCAGGAAGCGGATGCCGATCTCGTAGCTGGCGGGATAAAGTTTCGTGAACGTATAGAAGGGAATAATCACGCGCTTATCCTGGTTCGTGGGACCCAGCCCTCCGATGGGCTTGTCCAGCACGCCCAGAATGCGGAAGCTGGTTCCATCCACCTGAATTTCCTTGCCCAGCGCGACTTCATCGCTGGGGAAAAAAGCGGTGACCACATCCTCGCCGACCACCACCACGTTTTCGCGATGCTCGTTTTCGATCTGCGTAAAGAAGCGCCCGGCCTTCATCGCGGCGTTCGAATACACTTCGAGATACGCGGGGAAAGTCCCGCGGTACTCGATGCCCTCCACCTGGCTGTTGTTGTATTTCACGTCGTGCGGAATTTCCCACTCGAACATGGAGATGGCGGTCTGCTGCACGTCGGGGCACATCTGCTGAATGGCCTGGCCGTCCTCGAGGGTCAGCGGCTTGCGCTCGCGTTCATCGCGGGGAATGCGCCCGTTGTGAATGCCCTGGCTGTAGCGGTCAACCCACGCGGTATTGATGCCTTCCGCGGAGATTTGATCCTGAATCGTTTCGCGAAATCCCTGCACCAGCCCGACAACCAGGATAATCAATGCCACGCCGATCATCACGCCGAGAATGGCCAGAAAGCTGCGCAGCTTGTGCGAGCGCACGGTATCGAACGCCAGGCGGAGATTTTCGATGTAGTCCTGTTTCATGCTAATTCTCCGCCCGCAACGCTTCGATGGGACTCAACCGCGAGGCGCGCACCGCCGGGTAAATGCCGAAGAAGAGCCCCACGGCGGTTGATAAGAACAGAGCGATGGCCACGGCGAAAAACGGAGTGGAAATGGGAATGGGCGTGGTCAGGCGCACGATTTGCGCGATGCCCACGGCGATGACCACGCCCAGAAATCCCCCGGAAGCCGCCAGCAGCGAAGATTCCACCAAAAACTGCATCACGATATGGCGGCGGCGCGCTCCCAGCGATTTGCGCAGGCCGATTTCGCGGGTGCGTTCGGTGACGCTGGCCAACATGATGTTCATGATCACAATCCCGCCCACCACCAGGAAGACGGAAGTAATCCAGATGGCGATGCCGAAGGCGCTGCCGGTGATGCGGTTCCAAAGCCCGGTGATCGATGTGGGTTCGATCAGCGCGAAATTATCATCGTCCTGATAACGCACGTGGCGCAGCGATCGAAGAATCACCCGCGCTTCGTCTTCCGCCGCGGGCATGGCATCCTGCGACCGCGATTGAATAAATATGGTGACGGAATCGTCGGGCGTGAGCCATTCCTTGCGGTATGTCCCGAGCGGGATCATCACGTAATTATCCTGCGACTGCCCGAACACGCTGCCTTGCGGCACGGCCACGCCCACCACTGTGTAGATTCCCTGTCCCGCGCGGATTTCTTTGCCGACGGGGTCTCTGCCGGGAAACAATTTGGCGGCCACATCCGCGCCGAGGACGCACACACTCGACCGGCGTTCTTCGTCCGCGCTGGTGAGCAAGCGTCCGTTCATGGCGTCGATATTCTCGATGTCCGTAAAGGCGGGAGTGGCGCCGATGATCTGCGCGTCCTGGCTCATCTCGTTGCCGTAACGCACGTCGGCGGTGGAGTCCTCCTCGCCCGCCAGTGCCGAAGCCAATGTCATGTTGTCCTTCAGCGCGTCGAATTCAGCCATGGTGAGCGCGGGACGTTTGCGCGCCTTGTTCCATTCCTCGAAATTCGTGACAATCCCGATGCGGTCCATCACAAAAGCGTTGGCGCCCAGGTTGGCCACCTTGGTGGCCACGTAGACATTCAAGCCGTTCAGGACGGAGATCACCGCGACCAGCGTGGTCACCGCCAGAATGACGCCCAGGAGCGTCAAGAACGTCCGCAGTTTGTGCGCCCGGAGGGTATCGAGCGCAATGTGCAAGGTTTCCCGCAGGGCGACACTTGTCGCCCGGGCCTGGGACACGAGTTGTGCGGACTTGCTCATGTTCCTCTCAATAGACGGATGAAAGCGCAAAAAGTTCAGTCCATTCTACATCCACTGGCCGCGCCTCCCTAGGCGCGCATCCAAAAAAGGGCCGTCCGGGCGGGGCTTTTCGCGCTCCTCTCCCGGTTACAATAGAGATGTCACGGCAACACGGCATCTAGAGGTTCGCGAGACTTGAGGATGCGCAAGACTTTCATCATCGCTTCCGCCGCCTCGCTGCTCATTGTGGCAGCGCTCGGCTGCATGCCGGTCCGATCCGCCGCGAGTCCTGCCGCGCGTCAATCCGCCAGCCCGCAAAATCAATCCACGACGCAAGCCGGCGCGACCCATCCGCTGGCCCCGGTGACGACCGCTTCCCCATCCTCACAGACACAGTCGCAAATGCATGCGGGCCCCCCGCCGCCGACCGACGCCGAAATTCGCGCCCGCGCCCAGGCGCTCATCTCCAATCAGCACCACGACGACCAGGCCTTCTTGGAATTCGAGCGCATCGAGCGGCAAGTGACACGCTCGGGAGGCGCGGCCCCGCACATCGTCGAAGACAAAACGTATCGCGTGGTGCCCACCGGCATGGGCACCTACAAAATCCTGCTGAAAAACGGGGACAAACCCGTGGAACCCGCCGCGTACCGCCGGGAGCTCGAAAACTGGGCCGCCGCACTGCAACTCGCGATGAATCCCGACGACCCGCGAACCCAATCCATCACCGAAAAATTCCAGAAAAAAAACCACGATCGCGCAGATTTAGTGGATGCCGCGCGAACTGCCTTCATCCCCAAATGGCTCCAGAGCGAACCGCTTCATGGACGACTTTGCGACGTTCTGGAACTCGACCCCAATCCCGCTTTTCATCCCCGGAATCTGCCTGAAGAGGCCATGACCCACGTGATGGCCAAAGTCTGGGTGGATCCCGCCAGCAATCAAATGGCGCGCGGCGAAGCTCATGTGATTCGCGACATTCCCGTGGGCGCTGGAATTCTGGGCAAAGTCTATCGCGGATCCACTTTCTCGCTGGAACAAGCCGAGGTGGCTCCCGGCGTCTGGCTTCCCACACGATATGAATACGATTATTCGGGGCGAAAGTTTCTCTTTGCCTTTGAGGCACACCAGGTGATCGACGTCAGCGACTACCGCCGCGACGGTCCTCCGCAGCACGCGCTGGGCATCGTGCGCGCGGAGCTTGACGGCGGGAAAACGCATGCCGGCGACCCGTAACTTTTGCGTCGCGCCGGGGTTTAATCCTCGAGCCGGAATCGCGTCCGGCCTCACAATCAAGCGAGGAGGTGCGCGATGATCCGGCGAAATCATGCACTGCTCTGGCCCATCCTGGCTCTTTTGACTTTGGCGCTTTGCGCCACGTCGCAAGCGCAGAGCAACGCCCCGTCAGCAACGGGTCAGGCGTCATCCGCCGCCGCTACTCCCAACCCATCCCCGGCCGCGAATTCCAGCGCACCGGCGGCTGCCGCCGCAACCCCTGCTGCGCCAACCACAAAAAAAGTGTGGACCAACGAGGATATGGGCGATTTGCGGAGCGGCTCAACCATCTCCACATTTCAAAATAAGAGTGCCAATCAGAATGGAGCGGCCCGCAAGCCCGCGGCGTCCGTCAAGAACGGCAACGCCAATTGGTACCGCGCGCAGATCACCAAGCTCCAGGCGGAGATTCCTCCGCTCGACGCGAAAATCGCGCAATTGCAGTCGGCCATCGCCGGCCATTCGGTCAATGATCCGAAAACTTCTTCGCGTCCTTACGGCGGGGTGAAGCCCGGAGACTGGCAGATGCAGGTGAATGAATACCAGCAGAAACGCGAAGATTTGTTGACGAAGATCAGCGCATTGCAGGACCAGGCGCGCCATGCCGGAGTGCCGGATAACGATATACCCTGAAGCGCGAAGACGCAGATTCCGCGCGGAACCTTCAAATCGGATGAAGCCCGTTATCCGCGAATTCGAATTCCAGCCGCAAGAGCCAGTCGAAGTGAAATTTTTCGGCGGCTAGAAACTTTTCGAGTTCTTCGCGGTCCGCGGCTTCGAATTCCACCAGCATTTTTCCTTCCTGCATGTTCACCAGAACGCGCCGCGCGGAAACCTGCGTGGCCGCGTGCAATCGCCGCGCCAGATCTTCGGCGCCCTGGCGCGTGAGGCAGGCCAGCGTGTGTTGCGAGAGATAACGGGGCATTCGAACTCCTCTTCCATTAGAATAGCGGATTAACAGCGGAAATAAACCTTACACGGCTGCGGGAGAAAATCAAATGGCTGACCGGCGCAACGCTCATCCCTATTATGTCTACGATGCGGTCCACGCGCAGCCCGCGCTCATAGAGAAAGTTTTTGACAAGCGCGCGGCGATCGAACGCGCCGCGGACGCCGTGGCCGAAAAGGATCGCATCTTCTTCGTGGGCATCGGCACTTCGTTGCACGCCGCGCGGGTGGCGGAAAGCTGGACGCGCGAATTTTCCGCCGGGCGCCTGCTGGCGCATGTCGAGCAGCCCTTTGAATTGCTGCACCATCCCGTGGTGCTCGGCCCGCGCGATGCGGTGATTGTGATCACCCACACCGGCACATCCACGGCGTCGCAAGAAGTGTTCCGCATGGCGCACTAGGCTGGCGCGCTCACCGTGACCATCACCGGCGAAAACAGCGGCGAAGGAATTCACGGCGCGAATTTTCATATCGAAACCTGCGAGCAGGAAATCGCATTTGCCTACACGAAAAGTTACACCACCGCTCTCGCCGCTCTTGCCGTGCTCATCCTTCATGTGCTGGACCGCCGCAAACTGCTTCCCGCCGTGACTTTTCGCGCCGCGCTCGAAGGCGTTCCGCAAGGGATGCGCCAGGCGCTCGCGCTCGAACCCCAGGTTCGCGAAGTGGCCCGGCACGTGGCGCCCCATACGCGCATCGAATTGTTCGGCTCCGGCGCGGGATGGGCCACGGCCTCGGAAGCCGCGTTGAAAATCAAGGAAAGCTGCTATATCGCCGCGGAAGGCTTCGAAACCGAGGAAATCCTCCACGGCCCGTTTTCGGAAACGGATCATCGCGCGGCCGTCGTGGGTCTGCTTTCCGGCAAAAGCTCGGATGAACGCGCGCGCCAGATTTTTCGCGCCGCGGGAGAAGTCAAGGCGCTGCGCGTGGCCGTCGCCGTTCCTTCCGCGAATCACGATATTTCCGCCGAACATGTCCTGGTGGTCCCGGAAGTGGGGGAATGGCTTTCCGCTTTCGTGCACCTCGTTCCTTTGCAACTTCTCAATTATTTCATCGCGCTCGAACGCGGCGTGAATCCCGACACCGGACGCCAGGATCAGACTCTTCACGCCGCCGCCAGCCGCCACTACAAATATTAGTTATCCCCTCAAGCAAGCCTTGCGACAGCCGCCGCCCGCCCTTGTACCAACGTACAGGTGACGCTCGCGAAATACAGGGGCAGCAAAGCCGGAGTCTGCGGCGCGCGAAAAGTTAAAATGGCTTGTGGATTTCACGCGGAGGATTTTGTCTATGAGAAAAATGCTGCTTCCGGCAATGGCGCTTGCGCTGCTGGCTTTTCTCGCGTTCCCGATGCGCGCCCCGGCGCAGCGCATCCCCGTGGGCACTCTCGAAGGCACGGTGCTTAACCTTCATGGCCAGCCGGTGGCCGACGCCAGCGTAACCATCCAGACCTCCGACGGCCGGGATCCCCACGCCACGCATACCGACAGCCGCGGCCATTTTCAATTTGCGCGCTTCGAGACCGGACAATACGACCTGCGCGCTTACGCCCATGGCCATTTTTCTGAATGGGATCGCCGCGTCATGCTGCATTCCAAAAAGCCGACGTACGTGACCTTGCGGCTCCTCCCTTCCGAGCACTAGCTTACGTTTTTCGCGCCGGCCGCATCTCGCGGCCTCATCCTCGCTCCGCTGCTCCTCTCGCTTTGCGCCTTTATTGACTTGTGTTTTTGCGCATCCTAAGATGCCCCGCAGCCGTCCGAGCTTCTCGACTTGCCGGAGGAAGAAATGTCCGCCCCACAATTTCCGGAAGAAGGCCACAGCAATTCCGCCGCGAATCAATCCATGGCTCGTTCGCGCGCGATCGTCGTGGGATTGGTGGTGATCCTGCTGGCAGTCGCCGCCTACTATTTGATTCCACGCACTCCGAAATTGACGGCGCAGGATCCCGTCGTGGTAGGCGATTTCATCAACAACACTTCTGATCCGGTTTTTGAAGGCACGCTGCGCCTGGGCCTTGCCGCGCAACTCCGCCAAACGCCTTTCCTGAATATTGTCCCGGACGAAAAAATTGACGCGGCGCTCCGCGACATGGGACAAACCGCCGCCGCGCGGCTCACCAGGGACCTTGCGCGGCAGATTTGCCAGCGCCTCGGCGCGTATGCGGCCATCACCGGCGAAGTCGGCCTTTCCGAAGACGGCTATGCGATGGATTTCGAAGCCGTCAACTGCAAGACCGGAGAATTGATCGCGCGCGAGGAAACCAGTTCCCTTGACAAGCAACATGCCATGGATGCCATCGCCCTTGCCGCCGCGGATTTTCGCAAGGACATTGGCGAACCGCGCGCTTCCCGCGCGAGATTCAATCGCAAGGCTGAGATGGTGACCTCAAAGTCGCTGGCCTCCTTGCAGGATTATGGCCAGGGGCTGGACGCGGAATTTATGGCCAACGATCCGGCCCTGGCGATCGGGCTGTTTCAAAAAGCCATCGCGCTCGATGCCAATTTTTCGCTCGCCCATCTGGAATTGGCCAGGGCTTACGCCCGCACGGGCGATGCCGCCAAGGCTCGCGTCGAATATGCCGAATTTTTCGAGCTATGGAACGGCGCCGATCCCGCGAGTCCTTTCCTGCTGGCCGCCCAATCCGAAGTCGCCAAACTCGGGTAGCCCGCCGCCTTTCGCGCCAAGACGAAATTTCCTCAGACGCAGCGCTTCCTTGACCCCTCCGCGCGGGTCGTTTAGACTAATCGTTTCGCTGCTGCACATTGTGCAAAACCGACGCGCGGGCGCGCGGCCAAGCATGCCCAAGCACCACATTGTTGCGGCCGCCCGGAGAAAACGACCGGCACGGACAGCGCTGGAGGAGTTAGCCAGCCGCCGGGACGAAAGGCCGCCGCGAAATCACAAGATTGAGGAGAATCATCGTTGCCGAAACGTACATTTCAACCCCATGTGCGCCGCCGTCACAAAAAACATGGCTTCCGCAAGCGCATGAAGAGCCAGGGCGGTAAGAGAGTGCTTGCGCAACGCCGCAAGAAGGGGCGTCACAGTCTCACACGCGTCTGACCTGCCGCGGTTGAGTTTGCCCCGTGCGTGCCGATTGGTGCGCCGCGCCGAATACGACGCGGTGTATCGCGAGGGACGCCGGAAACCGGGCCGGGAGTTCGCGGTTTTTCTCCGCCCCAATGGCCTGGACCTCAGCCGGTTCGGATGGAGCATCAAGAAAACTTTGGGCGGAGCGGTGCGGAGAAATCGCATCCGGCGCCGCATTCGTGAAATTATCAGGTTGCACCGACAGGAGATCGCCCCGGGATGGGACATTGTCATTCATCCGCGCAGCTCGGCAGCCACGGCGGAATTCACGTTCGTGCGCGAGGAATTGTTGAAGATGCTCCCGCGCCGGAATCCTCCCGCGCCGGGCGCGGCCTAGCGGCCGGATCGCGCTCCGCGGCGCGCTGGATCCTGCTTTTTCTGGTGCGCTTCTACATTACTTTTCTTTCCGCTTATTTCGGCGGGGCCTGCAAATTTTATCCTTCGTGTTCGCAATACGCGCAGGAAGCCATCGCGCGGCATGGCCCGGCGCGCGGTTTGTGGCTGGCGCTCAAGCGCCTGGGGCGCTGCCGTCCTTTCACCCAAGGCGGATTCGATCCCGTTCCCGAAGAACTTTTTGCGCGCCGCGATGAAGCTTTGCTGCAAGCCGATGAGGCCATGCCAGGAATCCATCCGCGAGGGGAGGAACCCGCGAAGTGAATGAAATGAATGACCAGCTTCGCGCGATTCTCTTCGTGCTGCTCGCGCTTCTGATTTTGTTCGCGTGGTCGCACTTCGTAAAGCCGCCGGTCACACCGCAAAAACCCGGCGAGGCGCAGCAGCATGAATTGACCAGCCCGCAGAGTGCGGCAACGCCCGCTTCGCCCGGCGCTGTGGCAGAACCCGCGGGCGCCAGAACCTCCCCCGTGGCGGAATCCTCAAAGCCCGTCAAAGTCCCCGTGGTGCAGGCCACCGCGGAAAAATCGGTGGTGATCGAAAGCACGCTCTACCGCGTGGAACTCTCGAATCGCGGCGGAGTGGTGCGCAGTTGGCAGCTCAAAAAATATTTCGACGACCAGACTCCGCCGCGACCTCTGGACCTGGTGGATCCCAATTCCGCCGCGCAACTCGGCTGGCCCTTCTCCGTGCTGCTTTCCGACGCCCAGCTCGAAGCCAAAGCCAATTCCGCGCTGTATGAAATCACGCCGGACACCGGGCACCTCAACGCCCCTTCGGTAATCACCCTGCATTGGAGCGACGGCCACCTGGATGTGACCAAGAAGCTTTCCTTCAATCAGAATTACGAATTGTCTCTGGAAGTTTCCGTCACGCTCGACGGCAAACCTCTGCCCGCGGCCATCAGCTGGCGCGGCGGATTCGGCGACAAGGAAGTTTACAAGGCTTCGCAGCTGGTCAACGTTTTCTACCAGACCAACAATAAAATCACCCTGCTGCAATACAAAAAACTCGGCGTGCCCGGCCACCAGGACCATCCCTACCTGCAAATGGGGCCGCTCGGATTCACTGGAATCGAAGATCAATTTTTTACCGCTGTTTTCATCCCCCAGGACACCGATCTCTCGCTCTGGCACTGGACGCAGCAGCACAACATCACGGTGGACGACAAGCCCGCAACCGAACCCGAAGCGGAAATGGCCGCGGGAACTTCCGGCGACGGACCTTTGCGCGCGCGGCTCTACGTGGGCCCCAAGGACCTGACCCTGCTCGAGAAGATGAATCCCCCTCTCGAGGGCCTGATCAATTTCGGATGGACCGGAATCATCGCCAAGCCGCTGTTTTACGCGCTGAAGTGGACCTACAAATACGTTCCCAATTACGGCTGGGCCATCGTGCTGCTGACTCTGGCCATCAACCTGCCGCTTTTCCCGTTCAAGATGATGAGCTGGCGCTCCATGCAGAAAATGCAGAAAGTGGCGCCGGAAGTGCGCTCCATACAGGATCGCTACAAAAAATATTCGATGAACGATCCGCGCAAACGAAAAATGAACGAGGAAGTGATGGCCGTGTATTCGCGCGAGGGCATCAATCCCATGATGAGCTGCCTGCCCATGTTGGTGCAGGCGCCCATCTGGTGGGCTCTGTGGCGCGTGTTGACCGGAGCCATCGAATTGCGCCATGCCCAGTGGATTTGGTGGATCCACGATCTTTCCGTGAAGGATCCGTATTACATTCTGCCCGCAGCCATGGCCGTCACCATGTACTTGATGACCAAAATGACGCCCCAGGCTTCCGCCGATCCCACCCAGCAAAAAATGCAGACGCTCATGCCGCTTATGTTTGCCGTCTTTTTCTTCACTCTTTCGAGCGGCCTCAATTTGTACATGTTTACCAGCAACCTGGTGGGCGTGGGGCAGCAGCTCTATCTGAACAAGACCGATCCGCTCCCTTCGCGCAGCAAATTCAAGAAGAAGAAAACGAATGAGTGACGCGCGGCCCCCATTTCGCAACCGCCGCCCGGGTCAAGAGCGCCCGGCGGGCGAAGTGCGTCTCGACGCCGCGCGCGCCGCGGGCGAACTCCGGCGTTTTCTCGACATCGCCATCCGCGAGATGCATTTGAATCTTTCGTTTGAAATTTCGCAGCCGCCTGCGGCCGAAGGCGCCGCGGGCGAAACGGATGTGATGGTGGCGTTTTCCGGCGAGGATCAGGAACTCTTGCTCGAGCGCAACGCGGAACTTTTGCTGGCGCTCGAACATATCGCGCACCGCTGCCTGCGCCTCGATCCCCGGCTGCATGACCGCGTGCGTTTCGATTGCGGAGATTATCGCGCCCTGCGGCTCGAGGAACTGAAGCTTTCCGCGCGCGTGGCCGCGCAACGCGTGCGCGAGACCGGCCAGCCGCATCGCTTCAATCCCATGTCCTCGCGCGAACGCCGCCTGGTCCATCTGGAACTTACCGGAGCGGCGGGCGTGCGCACGGAAAGCGAAGGTTCGGGCGAACACCGCCAGCTTGTGATTTATCCCACCACGAAAAATAATCTGACGCGCTGACGCGCGCGAACTACACTTCGAAGAGGTAACCCTGTTTGCCGACGTTGCGGCATTGCGTCGCGTCCAGTTGCTCGCTCATCCCCGCCGTTTCGTGAATATGGCCGCAGAAAAGATACGCCGGCTTTTGGTGTTCGACCCAGGCGCGCAGCGCGGGACTTCCCGCATGTTTTCCCGGCGCAAATTCATCGAGTTTTGTTCCCTGCGGCGGGAAATGGACCACCAGATGAAGCGCGGCGATTCCATCGAAGGCCGCCAGCGCGCCGGCAATTTCCTGCTCGGAATATTCGCCGGGTGTGTGAAAGGGCGTGATATTGCTGTATCCCAGGCCCGCCCAGCGCGTGACTCCTTTTTCCGATTCGATGCCGCGCGTCTGGCGGTGAAAATCGAAAAAGCCGAAGCGTTTGCAAAACGCTTCATTCTGCGCCGCGGTTTCATGGTTGCCCGGCAAAACCCACAGCCGGTCGCCCAGCGGCTTCAAAATCTCGCCGCACTTGTCGAGCGCTTTGCCGAAGTTCGACAAATCGCCCGCGGCGATGAAAATATCCGCGGGCTGCGCCGCGACGCGCTCGAGTGCGCGCAAATCTCCGTGAATGTCGCTGAAGAGCAGAATTTTCACGGAGTATCTCCGGGAACTTGCGCCGCTCCCGCCGGCCGCGGAAGACGCTGCATGCGCCGCAGGAATTCGCTGTCTTGCTGCCAGCCTTCTTCCACAACGTTTCCGGCATCGTCAAATACGACCCGATAGGAAAAAGGAGGTGGAGATTTCTTGCGCCGCCGGATCGAGCGGTTCTCTGAAAAATCGACCACGTGATAGCCGTCCTGCACCCAGGAATGAATCACCGGAAAGCGCGCGAAATTCCAATACAGCTTCACTTCCGGGAGTTGCATGGCGCGTTCGGAGAATTCATCCGGCGGAGAATCGGCGCTGTATACAAATTCCGGCGCGCCAGCCTGCCGCAAATCGAAGCGCGATTGATACACTCCGTTCGAGGAGCGGATGCCTCCGGCCCAATCGAGCAGCGAAGGCGGCAGCGGCAATGCCGCCATGCGCGTGGCGCGAAGATTGCCTTGTGCCGCGAATTTCTGAACGCGCGCGTAAGCCGCATGGTGCGCCAGGCCGCATGCCGCCACATAGGCCAGCGTCAAATACAATCCGGCGCGGCACCACGCCGCACGCCGGATCTGGAATCCCCAGTCGTTTCGCGCCGGAAGAAAAAAGAGCGCCGCAAAAATCGCGCTTACCGGCGCGAGAATCCACATGTGAAACGGGAATCCCGTGGCGCCCGCCAATTTCCAGACTCCCGCCGCGGCCAGCGTAAATACCACCCACATCGCCGCGGCGCGCCACCGGCTCCTGGTCCGGTCGGCGTGAATCCACGCCACCACTTGCGGAACCAGCACCAGCGCGGTGAAAACGAAATCGATGATGAACAGCCAGTCCCACGCCACACGCCGCTGCGAAATCGGCGTCCACATGCGCGTCCCGAAAGACGTCAGCCCGTCCAGAAGAATGTGGCTGGCGATGCCGATGCCGTAGATCAGCGTCAACATGGCCCAGGAGGGCGATTCCATTCCCAGCCGGCGCGCCACGCGGCGCGTCAACCAGGCCAGAGCCGCGGCAAAAAACGGCAGCCCGACGAAAGAATGGGTGATCCCGCGATGGTATTTCACGATGGCCAGGGGATCGTGCGAAAGAATATCCGCCACCACGTCGCAATCGGGGAAAACCGCGCCGAGCGTCGCCGCGAAGGTTGCAACTTTGCCGCCGCGTTCGGAAAAATACCCTTTCCCGATCAGCGCGCCGGCAATTCCGTGAGTAATTGTGTCCATTCAGCTGTCGGGAAAAGTGTACACGAAGGTGCGGGGTTCAAGCGACGGAGATCAACGGCGCGCTTTTGGCCACCACGCTCCCAATGCGCCGCGCCGCAACTCCGTGACGCTCGAACGCCGCCAAAGCGGCGGCGGCCGATTCCGCTGCAACCGCCGCGAGCAAACCTCCGGAAGTCTGTGGGTCGAACAATAAAGCGCGAAATTCTTCCGGGACGCTTTTTTCAAATTGCGCGCACCCTTCGACGAACTCCCGGTTGTTTTTCATTCCGCCGGAGAAGAACCCGGCCTGCGCCGCTTCCACCGCGCCCGGGAGGTAAGCGATCCGCTCATGCTCGATGCGCAAAGAAACGCCGCTGCCAATGGCCATTTCACGCGCGTGGCCCAGCAGCCCGAAGCCGGTAACGTCGGTCACGGCATGCACTGGCCGCATTCCTTCCGTCGCGTCATCCAAATCATGCAATGCGTCCGCGGCGTCGCGGTTCAGGCGCGTCATGGAAGCTTCCGCCGCGGCCACCCATTCCTCCTCCGCGCGGCCCTGCTTCAGCGCCGTGGCAATCACGCCGGTGCCCAGCGGTTTGGTGAACAGCAGCACGTCGCCTGGCCGCGCGCCCACATTGCGCCAGATTTTTGCGGGATGGATCAATCCCGTGACGGCATAACCGAATTTCAGTTCATCGTCGCGAATGGAATGCCCGCCGACCACCGTGCAATTCGCCTCGCACATCTTTTCCAGCCCGCCGCGAAGAATCTGTTCCAGAATGTCCGGCGAATTTGCCGCCGGAAATGCCACCAGGGTGAGCGCGGAGATCGGGCGTCCGCCCATGGCATAAATGTCGCTCAAGGCATTGGCCGCCGCCACCTGGCCGAAACGCCCCGGGTCATCCACGATAGGCGTGAAAAAATCGGTGGTCTGCACCAGCGCCAGATCGTCGCTCACGCGATACACGGCAGCGTCGTCGCTGGTTTCAAATCCGACCAGCACGTTCGGATCGTTTTGGCGAGGCAGCTTTTTGAGGACGGAATCCAGGATGCTGGGGCTGAGCTTCGCGGCGCAGCCAGCCGCCTTAGCCGTGGTGGTCAGTCGAATAGGGTCCGGCACGAAACGCTCCTTGATTATTTCTAGATATTTTGGATGCCGCGAAACTTGGCGGGATGCCGTGTCGGAATGCGTGAAAGTCGCAAGGACCTATATTAAGCGGAAGCGGCCGCCGAGCGAATCGGAATGGTGATGGGCTTGGCTGATTCCAGCGCCGAGTGCATGTGGCATTGCCCGTCGAAAAGCGCCCCAGGATCCATGATCAGGCACGGAGTGGAAATTTCGCCGGTAACCACTGCGTTTGCCTGCAACTCCACTTTCCCTTTCGCATGTATAGTTCCGTCGAATCGCCCAGCAATAACCACATGGTTTCCTTCAATCTGGCCTTCGAAGGAGGCGTGCTCACCCAGGATGAAAGTCCCCGCGGAATGCACGGTTCCTTTCATGGCGCAGTCCAGGCGGAATGTAGTGGGAAGCTCAAGTTTTCCTTCAACTCGTGCGCCCTGTTCGAGGAAGCCCGTCCAGTCGCCGGAATCATCCTTTTTCAGCCAATCGAATGGCATGCCATGCTCCTACACATGTAATATTAATGTTTCATCAACAAATCGTACAAACGAGTCAAGTCACTATCATTGTAGTATTCAAAAATCAATTGCCCTGGTTTCCCGGCCCGCTGCTCCTGCACCATCACTCGCGTTCCGTAAGCTCTTTGAAGCTCCTCAAGCGCCGCCTTGGCATTGGGATCGGCTTGCAGGACTGCGGCCGAGGGCCGGGGCCTCGAGCCGCGATTCGCAAATCGCTCCACTTGCCGAACCGTCATTCCGCCCTTGGCAATGCGCCGCGCCAGGTCCATGCGCATTTTAGTATCGGCAATGGCTAGAAGTGCGCGGCCATGTCCGGCAGTAAGGCGGCCTTCTTCCAGAAGATCCTGGATGACCGATTCCAGCTTCAGCAGGCGCACGGCATTGGCGATCGTCGCGCGGTCTTTTCCTGTTTTCTCCGCCACCTGCTCCTGCGTCAAATGAAATTGATCAGTCAGTTTTTGAAACGCGTGCGCTTGCTCGATGGGATTCAAATCCTCGCGCTGGAGGTTTTCGACCAGCGTCATTTCCAGCGCCAATTCTTCCGGCACATCGCGCACCACCACCGGCACGCGGGCCATTCCGGCGCGTTGGGCCGCGCGCCAGCGCCGCTCCCCGGCGATCAGCTCGAAGCGGCCGGAAATTCGTCGGACTACAAGTGGCTGCACGATGCCGCTGGCTTGGATGGATCGCGCGAGTTCATCGAGCGCTTCTTCACGGAAACGCGTGCGAGGCTGGTGCGGGCTCGGATCGATTAAATCAATGTCGGCCTGGAAGAGTCCTTCACTCGGAGCCGGTTTGGCTGCCGTCGCCGCCCCCGCTGTTCCCGGCGTTGCCACCACTGGCGCCTGCTGCGGCGCTTGCGGCGGCGGAGTTGGTTCCGGCTCCCGAATCAGGGCGCTCAGACCCTTGCCCAGCGCGTTTCTTGGCATTGACGATCACCTCTTTGGCGAGTTGGATGTAGCTTTCAGCGCCTTTACTATGTATGTCGTAGAATATCACTGGCTTTCCATGGCTGGGAGCTTCCGCAAGCCGTACATTCCTGGGAATCACGGTTTCGAACACCTGCGCTCCGAAAAAACTCCTCAGGTCCGAGGCCACCTGCTTTGATAGCGTCGTCCGGTCGTCATACATGGTCAGAAGGATACCCTCGATGGCCAGGGATGGATTGATAGTTCTCCGGAGGCGCATCAGCGTATCCAGGAGCTCCGAAACTCCTTCGAGCGCTAGGTACTCGCATTGGATGGGGACGAGGACCGAATCGCTGGCGGCTAGAGCATTCAGGGTAAGCAGATCGAGCGAAGGAGGGCAATCAATCAGAATGAAAGAGTATCGATCGCGAATATTTTGTATGAGAGCCTTGAGCTTGTACTCACGATTTTCCATCGAAACGAGCTCGACAGATGCTCCGACCAGATTCTTGTCGGACGGAATGATGTCCAGTCCTTCCACTTGAGTGCGAAGGATTACGCGATCGAGAGATTCTTCGAGAATCAGTGCGTTGTAAATGGTCCTGCGCGCCGGATCTTTTGGAAATCCAAGGGCGCTTGTGGTATTCGCTTGTGGATCGCAATCAATTACCAAAGTTGATTGTTCAGCAGCGGCAAGAGAAGCTCCGAGGTTTACGGCCGTAGTGGTTTTCCCAACGCCACCCTTTTGGTTGGCGATGGACATAATTCTCGTCAAGAAATTTCTCCGTATTCCAGGTGGAATCTAACAGATTGTTTTCAGAGGATGCAAGTTGTTTCACGTGGAACAATCGCGCTCAATGTTCCACGTGGAACATTTCTCGACGGCTTAATGCTGCTTCGTACCCTGTAGCACATACCGGTTCTTCGATGCTGGAATCAGTATCGGCTCCGACCAGTCCCATCCTGGATTCGCTGATATCGCACTGAGATCCGCTTCACCCAGCCAAAGAACCACCCTACCCGCAAAGGAAAGTTGGCGAGTAGCCCAGGAAATGAGTTCTTTATACCTGCCAATTGCCCGGGCAGTTACAAAATCGAAAGGCGGATCCGTCGCTGTCAAATCTTCGGCGCGAGTTCGGACTACTTCCACCCTCTCAAGCGACAAGGCCCGGACCACTTCCCGCAGAAAAACGGCTTTTCGCGCATTCGACTCGATGAGCACGAGGTCTATTTCCGGACGCACCAGCTTCAATGGCAATCCTGGAAAGCCGGCGCCGGTGCCCACGTCGGCGAGCCGACCATGGGCTATACCAAGAGCTGAGGCCGCAAAAGCGCCCTCGCCAAAGTGGAAACGCAGAATTTCTGCCGGATTTGTAACCGTTGTGAGAGAAATTTGCTTGTTCCAGCGCAATAGAAGCTCGATGTGGGCTCGAATACTCGAGCAAAGTTCTGGCGTGGCCTTTACTCCGTAGGGGAGCAAGGAATCTGTGATCAATTGGTCGGGGATATTCATTTGACCCTATATACTACAGTAATAGTAGTTATGTTTATATGCCGTCGATTGAGTTGATTTCTCCACCTGCTTTGGTTTCAGAGCCGATCAGTTTGCGCACTCGAACTGGCGCTAGAATCCCGACGGTCAAATCCGTCACGAAGTGCGCGAATACAGGCGCCAGGAGACTGCCCGTAACGTCCCGGACCACAGAAAACAGCACGCCGACGATGAGGGTTGATATCAGGCCGCGGCGACCCTGGTACAGATGAGCAAGTGAAAAAAACACGGCCGAAGCCGCGATGCCCACCAGCGCGTTATCGCCCGACCAATCCTGAAAAACGCGCTGCACGAACCCGCGATATATCAATTCTTCACAAATGGCTACGGTGACGACCAGCGCGAAAAACGCCAGCCGCTCGGAATTATCCTGGGGGAAAAGTTTGCGCGCGAGTTGCACGAGCAATCCTTGGGAGTCGCCGGCGGTAAGCGTAATGCGGCGCAAGCTGATCAGCTGGTTCGCGAGAAAAAGAAGCGCAAGAAAAATCGCCGCGGAAATGGTGAGAGCGGGTTTCAGGAGCGCCAATCCGAGCTGCGCCGCGCGGATTCCGTGCGCAAAAGTGCGCCATAGAATCACGGCGACGGCGATCCACTGAAACGCGAGCGTCGAGGCGTACAGCACGAGCCGATCGCTCTTCGAAGTCGCGGGAAGCAGCATGAGCTGGCGCACGCGCCGCCGGCCCAACAACGGAACCGCTGCCGCCAGAATGATCAGGATGATTGCGAAATCCCAGTGCATGGCGAACGATGAAACCATTTTTGAGCGCAAGTCGCAAGACGAACTCCTGTTGACACTGGCGGAGCTGCCGCCGTATGGTTTTGTATTCTGTGGCGCACAACAAGATGAACATACTGGTGATCGGAAGCGGCGGGCGCGAACATGCCATCGTCTGGAAATTAAGGCAAAGCCCCTCGGCCGGAAAAATCTGGTGCGCGCCGGGAAACGGCGGGATCGCTTCGGATGCGGAATGCCTTCCGCTCGACGTGTCCGACGTCACAGCCGCCGCGGATCTGGCCGCGCGTTTAGGCGCGGACCTGACCATCGTGGGTCCGGAGCTTCCGCTGGTGCGCGGAATCGCCGACGAATTCCGCCGGCGCGGCCTCGCGCTGCTCGGGCCCTCGCAACAGGCCGCGCAGCTAGAAGGCAGCAAAGTCTTCGCCAAGAAATTCATGGAGCGCCACCAGATTCCCGCCCCGGCTTTGTATGGCGCGTTCGATTTTCCCGTCGACGCCTATGCCGCGCTTTGCTCCG
Organism: uncultured Acidobacteriota bacterium; assembly: GCA_963708285.1. Lineage (GTDB taxonomy): Bacteria > Acidobacteriota > Terriglobia > Acidiferrales > UBA7541 > Palsa-295. Next base: position 1,168,279 of record CAVPSF010000001.1, on the reverse strand, counting down.
TGGATTGGCCGCTGGTGGTGAAGGCGGACGGGCTGTGCGCGGGCAAAGGCGTTCTGGTGACTTCGTCGCCCGACGCCGCAACGGCTTTCATCGGACGCTTGATGGAATCGGATGAATTTGGCGCCGCCGGGAAACAGGTGCTCCTCGAGGAGGGACTCTCCGGGCCGGAACTTTCCTATATTATCCTGACCGACGGAAAGGATTTTATTTCGCTGGCTCCTTCGCGCGATCACAAGCGCGCCCTTGACGGTGACGCCGGGCCGAACACCGGCGGCATGGGCGCGTACTCCGCCGATGAATTGCTTCCCGCCGATCTTGAAAATGTGATCCTTGAGATCATCGTGCGTCCCACTCTTGCCGGGCTTGCCAAGGACGGGATCGAATACCGCGGATTTCTTTATTTTGGGTTGATGTTGACGCCGGAAGGTCCCAAGGTGCTCGAATTCAATTGCCGCCTGGGAGATCCGGAAACACAAGCCATTCTCTTACGGGCGGATTTTGATTTGGCGGCAGCGTGCGACGCCGCAGCGCACGGGATACTGAAGGGATTTCAAGCGAAGTGGACTCCCGGGGCCAGCCTTTGTGTGGTAATCGCGTCGGAAGGATACCCGGAACATCCCGTGCTCGGAAAGCCGATCGAGGGCTTGGCTGATGCCGCGAAGGACACGCGCTGTGTGGTGTTTCACGCGGGGACGAAAAAGGGAGGACCTGGATACTACACATGTGGCGGTAGAGTTTTAGCGGTTGGAACCACAGGCATAAACTTGGCTGATTGCTCCAATGCGGTGTACGACACAGTTAGTAAGATAAAAATTCCGGGATCGCATTATCGCAAGGACATCGGCACGGCCAACAAAGCCAACGCCGCCGGCGCCGACCTTGGAAGAGGCTGAAATCCGCCTCTCTATAAGCATGTCAATCTTTGACCTTATCGGGTTTTGGGAGTATCCCGGCTAACCCGCTTTGGAAAAACCCAGGAGACGGCAACAGTGATGACAGAGAGCAAAAAGCAGATACCGCAAGTGGGAATCCTGATGGGTTCGGATTCGGACTTCCCCCTGATGAGCGAGGCGGTGAAAACGCTTGCGAAATTCGGAATCGCCCATGAAATCGAAGTGGTGTCCGCGCACCGCAATCCGGCCCGGGCGCACGAATATGCCTCGACCGCCAAGGCGCGCGGATTGAAGGTGATCATCGCGGCGGCGGGCGCAGCTGCCCACCTCGCCGGTGTAATCGCGGCAAGCACCACCCTCCCGGTAATCGGCGTTCCCATGGGGACAAGCTCGCTGAACGGAATGGATTCACTGCTTTCGACCGTTCAAATGCCGGCCGGAATTCCCGTGGCGACGATGGCTATCGACAAAGCCGGGGCCACGAATGCCGCTATTTTTGCGGCGGAAATCCTGGCGCTGTCGGATGCGGACATTGCTCAGAAGCTCGTGGGGCATAAGGAAGACCTGGTGCGTGGCGTCGCGGAGAAGAACGCCCGGCTGCAACAGCAACTCGCCAAAGAAAAATAAGCTCGTTTGCCGCAAAGCCCTTCAGGGGTTCAGCAAAGAGGGAGCTGCCGGCTCGCGATTGGGATTTGCGGGCAGCAGAACAGTCTTGGGCTCCGGCGGCGGCCGCAGAATCCACTCGAAGCCAGTATCGGGCCGAATGATGCCCATGGTTACGCGCGCTTTAGGCGGAGCGATGGCCTCGATTGAAGCGCGCAGAAATTGCACGGCATCCTCCGGTAGAATTTTCGTGCTCTCCCCGCCTAAAAGCTTATCCACAACGTCTCCCAGTTTCGCATCCGAAGAACGAATCGTCGCGAGGCGCGGATCATTCTGGCGCAGCAAGTCGAGCAGCGCGGGCGAAGCGTCATCCGGCGGATATTTGAATTCCACAAGGGTATGCGGTTGGCCTTTTTCCGGCGGATAGTATTGCTGATAGACGGGGCGCTCGAAGCGCGTGGTCCAATAATCGGTCTGCTGGATTTCCTGGTCGAGTGAATAGGAAAGCTCCCAGATTTCCGGGCCATACCCCTCCAGATAATCCGCCAGGACCACTTGCACGACGGGCTGATTTTCCGGCACATCGATTTTCCCGTGCAAAAGCTGGGCAATATCTCCGAGGCGTTCGAGGACTCCCTGCCCAATCGCTTCGATATCCTGCGCTTCGACGCCCGCGCTGGGGGCCTGCAGATGAGGCATCGAGCCGGCCATGCGGGGGCGCAATTGAGGGAGTTCCAGGTCGAGCTGCGCGAATTGCAACCTCGAAGAGGGTGAAAACCAGTCAACGGCGCCGAGCACCACGCCCGCGCGGCGTCCCGCAAGCGCGACCGGCGTAGGAACGTGAGTTTGCGCCTCGATGGGATCTTCAATGGTGCCCATCAGGATGGCATTTTTCGTCACGCAAAGAATCACGCGGCCCGCCGCAAGATTGGCGATGATCTCTTCTCCCGGCGTGTCCGTCGAGTTCTGCGCAATGGAGGGAGGCGGAACGGCGCATAGCAGAAAAAGCAGAAGCGTGCAGCAAACCGCAGCAACGCGCGCGAGCGGGCTCAGCAGAAATTTTCCGGAAGGGCGCGGATACAATTGGCCTTTGCCCACAATCGTTTTCAGTCGCCCGAAGATGCGGCGCTTTCCTTGCGCGAGATGGCTTGCAGGGCGGTGATGGCCGCCACGCTTACAATATCTTCGGCGGAACAGCCCCGCGACAAATCGTTTGCCGGGAGCGCGAGACCCTGCAGGATGGGGCCGAGTGCGGTCGCGCCGGCCAGGCGTTCCACCAATTTGTAGGCGATATTCGCGGAATCGAGATCCGGGAATATCAGCACATTTGCCAGTCCCGCCACGGCGGATCCCGGCGCTTTGCTTGCGGCGATCGAGGGAATCAGCGCGGCATCCGCCTGCATTTCACCGTCAATGCGCAGTCCCGGGTCGCGCTCTTTCACGATGCGCAGCGCCTCGCGCACTTTGGCCACGCGGGCATGTTCCGCGGAACCTTTGGTGGAAAAGGAAAGCAGCGCCACGCGAGGCTCGGCTTCCAGGAACACGCGCGCATTTTCCGCCGACGCCTGGGCGATTTCCGCAAGCTCCCGCGGCGAAGGATCCGGAACCACGCCGCAATCGGCGAAGACCAATGTGCCCTTCTCGCCGAATTCGCCACGCGCGGCTTGCGGCAGAATCATCAGGAAAAAGCTGGAAACGATTTGCGCGCTTGCCACCAATCCGATGCAATGCAGCGCGGCGCGCACGGTTTCCGCGGTGGTGTTGGCCGCTCCGCCCACGCACCCGTCGGCGTCTCCGGCGGCCACCATCAATGAGGCGAAATAGAGCGGTTTGCGGGCTATTTCGCGCGCTTCTTCCTGTGTTGTGCCACGCGAGCGGCGCCGCTCAAAATAAATTTGCGCATAATCGTCTCCCCGCGCATTTTTTGATGGATCGATGATTTCCACGCCGGCGAGGTTTGCGCCTAGGCGCGCCGCCGAAGCCTGAATGATGTTTTCGCGCCCGAGAATCACCGGCTTGGCGAATCGCGCGGACACAATGGCCGCCGCGGCTCGAATCACGCGGTCGTCCTCCCCTTCGGCAAGCGCCAGTCGCTGGGGATTCGCGCGCGCGCGACCCTGAATGCGTTCGAGCAGGTTCATGAGGGCACGTTATCACAATTTATGCGGCCTGATGCGGGTCAAGCCGCTGGAAAGTGTTCCGCCGTACCGAGAAGGCTGAAGTACGGTAAAATGAAATGCGCCTAAAAATGGTGCGTGCGATGGGCTTGGGTTCTGAGCGGGAAGATGGCGAGGAGGACTTCTGAGATCTCCGAAGAAAATCCGGCATAACGGAAAGCGAGTGAGCGAAATCCTCGAGGCGCACGCGCAATTCGTGCTGGGGGCGGAAGGCGGCGTACGCGCCGATCTCGCCGGCGCCGATTTATCAAATACGGATTTCGAGCGCGTGAAGCTCGCCTACGTCAATTTTCAGGGCGCCAATTTGCAAGGCGCGAACTTGCACGAAGCCAACCTTTCGAATGCCGACCTCACCAAGGCCAATCTCCGCCGCGCGGACCTTCGCCGCTCCGATCTCACCGAAGCGCACATGAGCGGCGCGGATTTGACGGAAGCGAGGCTCGGGGGCGCGGAGATGTTTCGCGCCGATTTGCGCCAGGCGATTTTGCGACGCGCGGACCTGGGGGCCACGAATTTTCGCGAAGCGCAAATCCAGGGCGTTGATTTTCAGGGCGCTGATTTCAAGACCACCATCCTCCGCGAAACCAATCTCGAAGGCGTCGATCTTTCCGGCGCCGATCTTTCCACCGCGCTGCTTCCTCGCGGCTACCAGAAAGCGGCCGGCGGGAGGAACTAGTTCATGCCCAGCCCGCCATGGATTCAGGTGGAAGATTACAAACTGAAATCCTCCTGGGCGCAGGGCGAACAGCGCGAAGCGCGCTCGAAAGCCTATTGTCAACTCCTCGAAAGCGGCCAGATTCTCTTTTTTCGCGAAATGCCCTTCCTGATTCCCGCCGAAGACCGCGAGTTTCTGTTGGCCCAGCAATGGAGCGAGCTGCGCTTGCACAAAAATGTTTCCTATCGGCCTTCGGAGGATTCGCTCCGTGGCGTTTCCGGCGACACGCGCACCGTCGGGCGGCTGCATTCGATCCTGAGGAATTACAGCGACGCCGTGGTCAAATTTCTGGACGCGTTCCTTGGGCCCTATGCCGGCCGGCGCATTCTGGATTTCGCGAGCTTTCGCCCGCTCGAGGAAGAAAACCGCGATCTGCCCCTGCACAAACGCAACGACCTGCTGCACGTGGACGCGTTTCCCAGCAGGCCCACGCGCGGCGGGCGCATTCTGCGCGTCTTCACCAACTTGAATCCCGCGAAGCCGCGCGTCTGGAACACCACCGACGGGTTCGACGCGCTCGCGCGAAAATATGCCGAAGCCGCGGGCCTGCGCGACATCGCCGAAGACGAATCCTTTTTGGTGCGCACGGTGCAGAGCTGGGGCGGCAAACTAGGATTTCGCGGGATGGGCCGCACTCCCTACGACATGTTCATGCTTCGATTCCACGATTTCTTGAAGGAGAACGCGGAGTTTCAATCCACCTGCCCCAAAATCCGCATGGATTTTCCGCCGCTGGCAACCTGGCTGGTTTTCACCGATAGCGTGGCGCACGCCGTGCTTTCCGGGCAATACGCCATCGAACAGACATTTCTCATCCCGCCCAAAGCGCTGGTGGCTCCGGCGCAAGCCCCCTATCGCATCCTCGAGGAAATAGCGGGACACCCGCTGATTCAATAATTTTCTTTTATAGAGAGTGGAAATCGCTGCGGCGGGCAATCGCGCTGCGGAGCCGTTTATTTCCCGGCGGTAAATTCCGCCACGTCGCCGCCAAATTCGACTCCCGCGGCGCGCGACATGCCGGTGCGGCGGCGGGTTTCGATTCCCAGGCGCTTGATTTTCTGGTTGAGGGTCGAGAGCGGAACCTGAAAACGCTCGGCCGCCTCGGTTTGATTCCAATTGGTGCGTTCGAGCATGTCAATGATGATGCGCCGCTCGATTTCTTCGAGAATGGCAAAAAGCGATGGCGGAGGCGCGGAACCTCGCGCGCCGGATTCTCCCGGCAGCGGCGGAAGGAATTCCGCAAGTTGCAGCCGCACGCCTTTCACGATTTCGCGGGTGCGCACGCTTTCCGGCAACAAGTCGATATCCATGGCTTCCAGGGTCGAAAGCACCACGGCGCGCTCCACCACATTTTCGAGCTCGCGAATGTTTCCCGGCCATTCGTAATCCATCAGCGCTTTCATCGCACCGTGGGTAAAAGTGCGCGCGGCCTTGGCGTTGTCCTTGCAGAATTGATCGAGGAAGCGCGTCACCAGCAACGGGATATCTTCCTTGCGGTCGCGCAGCGGCGGCAAGTGCAGCGAAATCACGTTCAAGCGGTGGAACAAATCCTCGCGAAAGCGCCCGTCGCGCACCAGCTTCATCAAGTCTTCATTGGAAGCCGCCAGGATGCGCACGTCCACCTTGATCGTTTCCGTCCCGCCCAGACGCATGAATTCGCGCTCTTGGATCACGCGCAGCAGCTTGGCCTGCGTTTCCGGCCCGATGGTCGAAATTTCGTCGAAGAAAATGGTGCCCTGGTCCGCGACTTCGAATAGTCCCTTTTTGGAGGCGATGGCGCTGGTGAAGGCGCCCTTCACGTGGCCGAAAAGCTGCGATTCCAGAAGGTCCACGGGAATCGATCCGGTATTGATGGGGATAAAAGGTTTGTCCGCGCGGGTGGAGGCGGAATGGATGGCCTTGGCGATCAATTCCTTTCCCGTGCCGCTCTCCCCGCTGATCAGGACGGTGGAACGCGAGGGCGCAATCTGCGTCACCAGGTCAAGGATGGCCAGCATTTTTTCGCTCTTGCCGGCGATGTTGGGAAAATTGTAGCGCTGCTTGAGCGCGCGTTTGAGCTGCACGTTTTCTTCGCGCAGGCGGTGCCCTTCGATGGCCAGCGAAACTTGCGCCACGAGTTCGTCATTGGACCACGGCTTGGTGATGTAATCCTGCGCGCCGCTTTTGAAGGCCTGGCGGGCCATGTCGATCGATCCGTAGGCGGTGATGAGGATGATGGAGATGGCCGGATCGCGGCGATGTACTTCGCGCAGCAAATCGAGGCCATTGCGGTCCGGCAGGCTCACGTCCAGGAGCATCAGGTCGAAGGGATGCTCTTCGAGCTTGCGCAAGCCCGCTTCGCCGGTATCGGCGAGGGTCACCTCGAAATTTTCGGAAGTCAGCAGGGCTTCCAGGCCCTCGCGTATTTCCGCTTCGTCGTCAACGACGAGAATGGATCCTCTTTTAGGCATGGACGGCTTTCCGGGCCGCGGGAAATTCCAGGCGGAAGGAAGTGCCTTTGCCGGGTGTGGAGCGCACGTCCACCTTGCCGGCGTGTTCCTTGATGATGCCGTAACTTACGGAGAGGCCGAGGCCCGTGCCGCGCCCGGTGGCCTTGGTGGTGAAGAACGGATCGAAAATGCGGTGCAAGTGCTCGGCGGGAATGCCCGCGCCGGTGTCCGTCACTTCCACTTCCACCGATCCGTTATGCGCCTGGGTGCGCACCTCCAGCATTCCGCCTCCGGGCATGGCGTCGCGCGCGTTCATGAAAAGATTCAGGAACACCTGCTGCAAGCGCGTGGTGGACCCCAGTACGGGAGGCAGCGACTCGGTGTAATTCTTGATGACGTTGACCTGCGCGGTCTTGAAGGGATGCTGCACCAGCGTCAGGGTTTCCTCGAGCACGGAGTTGAGGTCCACTTCGATGAGCTGCGCCGCTCCGGTGCGCGAAAAATTCAGCAGGTTGTTGACGATTTCGCTCGCGCGGAATGTTTGCTTCACGATGCGCTCGATCGTTTTCTGGCGCGGGTCTTCGGCGGGTATCTGCTTGGCCAGCATCTGGATGTAATTGGAGATCACCGCCAGCGGTGTATTCACTTCGTGGGCCACCCCGGCGGCCAGCAGTCCGAGCGAAGTGAGTTTTTCGGTTTGCACCATTTGCTCTTCCAGGCGCACGCGCTGGGTGATGTCGTCCAGCAAAATCAAGCGTCCCAGCCGCGTTCCGTTTTTGCCCAGCAGCGGAGCGATCGAGACGTTCACCACCAAGTGCCGCCCGTTGCGCGAGTTCATGTGGAACTTGTAAATTCCGGAAACGTGTTCGCCGGGTTCGTGCGAGGCGATTTCCGCAACCAGGTCTCCCGGCAGCACTTCGCCCAATTTGTGGCGCAGAGCGTCGGCGCGGGGAATGGCCAGCAATCCTTCAAGCTGCGGGTTCCAAGATTCGATGCAGTTTTCAAGGTCCACGGTGAGCACGCCGATGTTCAACGATTCGACGATGTTTTCGCTGAAATCCTTCAGGCGCTCGATCTGCATGGCCTTTTGCTCGAGCGATTGATAGAGGCGGGCATTTTCAATGGCGATGGCCACGTATCCGGCGATGGTCGAAAGCAATTCGAGGTCGTCGGTCGAAAGATAATCGCCATCCACGGTTTTACCCAGGCCCAGGATGGCTACGGTGTGGTCGCGGAAACGGCAGGCGAGAAAATAATTCAGATCGAGTTCTTCGAGAGTGCCGCGCACCGAATCCGTTTCCTGAACCGCGGCGCGCGCCGATTCGAAAAACAAGCAGCCGTGCTCGAAAGCGGGGCGCGCCGGATCGAGAAAGCTCAAGTCCAGCGGCCCTTCCGGGCGCAACCCCATCGAGCGCGTGAGCGCAAATTTCCCCGGCTCCGCGGGATCCTCCAGGAAGACCGCCAGGCGGTCCACCAGCAGCGTCTGCGAGATGCGGTCCAGCGCCGAACCCAGCAGCGGCTCCAGCCGCACTTCATTGGTCAGCGCGCGGCCGAATTCGATCAGCGTGCGGCGGTAATCCAGGCGGTCGCGGTAAAAGAAGCGATCGAGCCGCGCCTGCACCCAATCTCGCAGCGGCTGGAAGAGGAAGGCTGCCACCACGATGGCAATCACTCCTCCGGCAGGTCCCGTGGCCCAGGCGGTGTGAAACGTTTCACCGATCACGGCGATGGCCGCGAAATAGACGGCGACCACGCCCGCCGTCGCGAAGGTGTAAGCCAGGCCGCGCTTGAAGATGATGTCCACGTCCATCAAGCGGTAGCGAATGATGGCATAGCCGAAACACAACGGGATCAGCGCTAGAGAAAAGACGGAAAGCTTCATCCACGAAGGCGGAGCGGCGTCAGCGATGCGCGGCAGGCTATAGAAAAGGAAAAAAGGAAGGATGCCCGCGAAGGTTCCGCCGGTGACCCACTTCAATTGCTGGCGCAGGATTCCGCTGGGCGCGCGCAAGTAGCTGGACCAGAAAATTCCCGCGGCCAGCATGAAATACACGCCCATATAAAGCAGCTCGATCCAATCGAGCGTGTTGCGATTGTTGATCGAGGGCATGAAATCCAATGTGCCGAAAGCCACAAAAGCGTGCAACGTCAGCAAGCCGGCGGGAACGGAGTAAAGTGCGACGAGTTTCGGCCACAACCATCCGCGGCGCTCCGGAAATACCAGCGAGAAATGCACCAGCAAAGCCGGCTGCAGCATCCAGGCGATGACGTTGCCCCAATAAATCGTCTGATCGAAAGAATTGAGTTTTCCGCTGTAATGGAAGCTGTACAGAATGAACGACACCAGACAGAAAATATAGAAATGCACGGCGCGCGGAGCATTCCACCGGCGCACAAAAATAAACAGCCCGATGAAAAGATACAGCAAGGCGGTGATGCGCAAATAATCTTCGATCGAGGATGGATTTTCCTGCGGAACGGTCACCAGGCGGGTCTCGAAGGTTTCTCCATCGCGGCGAATCTGATAGCGCACCTCGGCCCAGGGGCCGGTGCGAAACAGCACGCGCGTGACATCCGTGGCATGACGAATTCCCGCGCCGCGAACCTGCTCGACGTAATCGCCTTCCTTAATTCCCGCTTTGGCCGCCGGTGAATCCGCCACCACGTGCCAAGCCTGGACGCCCTGCGCGGAATCCATCCAGGTAACGCCATCATCCGGGAGGACATATCGGGAACGCTGCTGGAAGTTCAAAATGGCAAAAACGACAGCCGCCAGTGTGAGAAGCGCGAGCACCATCGCTCCCAACCGCATGCGCAGGCTATCGTTCATACGAGGACACCCGTGACCTTCATCAATAATCCGAGCACGTCGAGTTCCAGCGAATGGTATAAGGCTATTTCTATAAGCTGTCTATTTGCCGCTGTTTAAGGTCGTCACGATTCTGCATTTCGACTTACATACCAATTATGGAAGCTTACTTCCTGATTCCTATAGACAAAAATACTAGAACTGAAAGCTCAATCCGCCTCGGAGATAACGGTAAGAGGGAACCAGAATCACATTCCCATCTGCCGTTGCCAGCGGAACGTATCCCTGCGCCAGAAGATTGCCGATGTCGATCAGGGCTTCGACGTGTCCCGGAATGAACGATGGAAGCGGTTGGCGTAGCTGCAGGCTGAGGTAGGGATCCAGGTGATATATGGATTCGCCATAAGCGTCCTGGCGCGAAACCGCATTCCCTCCAATCCATTTGTAGCTGGTGATGACTCTGGTGTGCAGGCGGGGAAGAGTTTCAGACACGCGAGCCGCGATGCTATTACGGTATTGGTTGGAGAGTTCGTTGCGCAGCGCCGCGGTCCCGGCCGAGGCATCGGGAGCGAGCGTTCCGGCATAGGCATACACCAGCGTCAAATCGGAATGGTCGGAAAACTTGCGGTGATAAGCGGCGCGCACGCCCAGAGAATTCAAATTTCCGGCATCGTAGGCGAAAACGCGCGAATAAGAATCGGGGAGATAATCTCCACCGGAGACCGCGCCTAGGCCATAGATGGCGGTATTGGCCGAGCGGTCGTGGAATCCGGCCACGGTGATGTCCGAAGTCTTGCTCAGCATATGCTCGACGGCGATTTCTTCATGGAGATTGTCTTCCAGCACCGGCCGCCCGTTGCGCAACAGCAAGGTAGGCATGGCGTCGAGTGAATTCATCGCCGATTGCAAATCTCTGCCGGAAGAAGGCAAGTCCTGCCAGGGATGCGATGCCACGGCCATCGAAGCGAGCCAGCCCTGCGCAACTTGCACGGCCACTTCCGCGCGAGGACGCAGCGATGCCGTGGTGCCGTTGAGTCCCGCCACCAAAAATTCGGCGCCATACCGGATGCTGACGCGGCTGCCAAGCGCCAGTTGATCGTCGTGCGAAAGGCGCATCCCGCGGAAGATCGGCCCATCCGGTCCCACGCGCGATTCGCGGACCAGCATGCTGGTGACCGAGCCGGTTCCGAGGTCGCCGGAAGGAATCCATTCCGCGGCCATCCCGCCCGCGGGAGTGGCTCCGTCATAGCTGAATTGCCCGGCCATGAGCATTTTTGTGCGCGCGCCCAGCTTCCAATCATAGGCGAACGCCGTGGCTGGAGAATCCGCGAGATTCGAGACGGAACCGGGATGATCGCTGCCGGAGGTCAAATCCAGGCGTCCGTGCCAAGGATTGGAAGTGTCCGTCTCGGCGGGATCGAAAGCGGCATCGAGAACCGCGTCGTCATCCTGCCAACGCAAGACCGGCCGGGTGGCGGCGGAGGAACGCAACACCCAGGTCCATTCATCGGAAGCCACCTGCTCGGAAGGATCGTGGCGCATCTTTTCGAGCGAGGTGAAAACGGATCCCATGACGATTTGCAGCAGCGTGGTGTGCTGTTCGCTCACGCGAATATGCTGCTCGATAGACGGCAGGAAACCCGCGAGCGTCACTTTCACGGAATAGAATCCGGGAGCCAGCGTCGCCGTGGAAAATTGGCCGCGATCGTTGGTGAAAAGTTCCGCGGGAGCGGCGCTCAGAAGTTGCTCGGCGGTAATGAAAACAGTAGCGCCCATTTGCGGTGTGCCGCCGGCATCCACCACCACGCCGGTAATTTTTCCGGAATCGATTCCGGAATTTCCCGTGGCAAAAGTCGGGAGAGCGGCGGCGAGGCACACCAGGAAAACAAGCGACCAGCGCGCGAATCAGCCTGAGAATCACGATGCCTTTACCTCCCCTGTGGAGCTGGTGTTGCAGGGGCCGCCTTGACCGTAAATTCCGTGGTGGGAGTGATGGTCTGCTTCGCTAGATTGTCGGTGACCGCCACTTCCAGTTTATATTTTCCGGGAGCGAGTTTGGCCAGACCCACGAGGTTCTCGAGGGTTAGTTCCTCGCCGTGATCCGGGAGCTGGTTTTTGGGGACGTCGAATTTCATGACCTGTTGATTGCCTTGCATGACGCGATATTCGACGGAAGCGTCCGCGCGGTGGGTTTTGTCGTCCACTTTCAGGTTGTAGACCTGCAAAAATACGCCCATGGGCTCGTTGCTGGCAAACGTGGCATCCATCTTGGGGCGCACTTTCACGTCACCGAGAACGAATTGCCCAAGTCCGATGTCCTTGGCCGAAACGCGGGTGATTTCATCGGCCAGAATGAGGGAGCTTGAGGACAATTGCGAATCTTCAAACCGCGGCACGGCCAGGCGCGTATTCACCACGCCCACATTGCCGCTGTTCACATCTTTCAGCACGATGTCCAGGCGATAGAGCCCCGGCGAAAGCGGAACAGCCTTCTGATAAATCGACGACGTGGAAAGCGATTTTTGCAGCAAGGACGTCGGCACGTCGCGCCGCACCGTATCTTCAAAAGTGTTCACGATGCGACCGCTGAGGCTGGTGATGCGCGCAAACAGATTCAGCGACGCGGAATCCACGCCGTCCTTTTCCTGGAAGCTCAATTGCTTCGTCGGAATCTGAATGGTGATGGGAACCAGGACGGTATCGGAGGTGATGCGCAGGAAATCGAAACGGTAATCGAATTTCACCTGATCGCGCACCATGCGCGAAGTCACCACTGCTTCGAGGTCCTTGAATTTAACCGGGGGAGCCTGCTGGATCTTGGCGTACAGCTCGAGGCGCGAAAATTCATTATCTTTTTCCAATGTGCCGCCGAGCGGTGCTCCGTCATGCGTTCCGTCGGTATTGCTGAACCGGGCGGTTTTGCTCGAAAGACCCATCTGCTCCATCATGGTGAGCCCGGCGCCCGGAACGTAGGTCAGCGCATCCTTTTCGCTGGGGTCCATGGTCAGGTGATATTCACCAGTCATGGTGGGGTCCACGAATTCCAGTTCGACGTTTTCGCCGATTCCTTCGAGATAGCGGTAGCGCCAGTCTTCGAAGGGATAAGTGGAGGTTTCTCCGCCGCCTTCATCCGCGGGGCGCTCATAACTGCCGCCGGAGGGATGCGAATCAACTTCATCCGGCGGTCCCCACATGATGTAAATGCGGCCGCGGTCGGTCTTCCAGCCAGGGATGCCGGAACTGTAATGCTCATTGGCGTAGGCGATGCGCCGGTAGTGCTCTTCCTTGTAGGTATTCTCCACCGAATCCGGATCGGGATTGCGGCGCTGCCAGAATTGCTCGATGAATTGCTCGCGTTCTTCGTTTGTGGAAAGGTGCAAGAAGGCGTTGCGCTCTTCCGGAGTGATGATGTAGACCACGTCTTCATCCAGCCATTTCTTGTAAGGGCTGGCAAGTTCCTTGTACAGGTCCTTATTTTTCCGGGCGCGCTCTTTGGCCAACTGCTTCGCGGTTTTCTTGTCCTGCGGTTGGTCTGGGTTTTGATCCTGCGCCTGCGCTTGGGTCTGGGACTGATCCTGAGTTTGATCTTGGGACTGCTCCTGGGAAAAAACCTTCGGGGCACACAACAACCCTCCGGCTAGGATGGCAAAAAGGAACAGTCGGCCCGAACGATTCATGGCACACCTACCCCAGGATACTCGCGGATTCTAACCTGACCATACGTACAGGTCAATGTTTGCTGCACATAAGCCCTGGGTAGTTTGGAATCCTATGAGGAATAATGGGTTGCCTGCGGCATCCCACTTCGCGGGGGAGGCAAGAGGTGAGTCCCTGCATTCCCAAAATGGCCCATGACCCATTATGGATGCGAGCCCCTTCGCATGGAATAGTTTCTTTTGCAAAGAATCCGATTTAGAATAATGCTGCAAAAGGCTGTTTCCAAGACCTGTGTTGCGGCGGTTTTCTGCGCCGTCCCGCGCAGTGGGAAGATAAAATGCGGTCTTAGGACGTTTGGGGTCTTTCCAAAACGTCTTTTCTGCGTCTAAACCTGGAAACATTCCGGATTGCCGGCCCGTATATAGATAGGGTGTGCGGCCCGCGGACTCCACAAGATCAGAGGCTAGATTGATGAAGAAGTGGAAGAAGGTGACGATTGGCCTGGGAGCGGCTGTGGTGCTTCTGGGAATGCTCTGGTTCAGCATCTACCAGATGAACAAGGGCGTGGTGACGGTGCAGACCGGCAAGGTGGTGCGGACCGATCTCACCTCCATCGTGACGGCTTCCGGCGAAATTCGTCCCAAAAATTACACCAACGTGCTGGGCGAGGGCTTCGGCAAGATCACCGAGATCGTGGTCAAGGAAGGCGACTACGTGAAGAAGGGTGACGTCCTGTTGCACCTCGAGAACATCCAGCCGGGCGCGGACGTCCGGGCCCAGCAAGCCAGCGTGCAGGCCGCGGAGGCCGGCATCAACGTAGCCGATGCCAATTATCTTTCCGCCGTGGCCACCCAGGCGCAGCGCCAGGCGGACCTGGAAAAAGCGAAATTCGATTGGACCCGCAGCCAAAAACTATTCGCCGAGCAGCTCATCTCCAAGCAGGATTTCGACGCCAGCAAAGCCACCTATGACAGCGCGGTGGCGGCGCTTTCCGCCAGCCAGGCGCAGGTGCAGGAGACCAAGGCCGCGCGCGATCAAGCCCATTCGACGGTGCAGCAAAATAGCGCCATGCTGGTGCACCAGGAAGACGTCCTGCGCAAGACCACTTACCGCGCACCCATCAACGGCATTGTCAGCTACATTGCCGTGCGCGTGGGCGAAAACGTGGTTCCCGGTATTCAGAATTCCGAAGGCAGCTTCCTGATGACCATTTCGGATATGAGCATCGTCACCGCCGAAGTGAAAGTGGACGAAACGGACATCTCCAACGTACGCGAAAATCAGACCGCGGACATCAGCGTGGACGCGCTTCCCGGGAAAACTTTCAAGGGTCACATCACGGAAGTGGGCGAGTTGGCCATCCTGCGCACCTCCGGCCAGGCCGCCACCACGCAAACCACCGCCAACACCCAGGAAGCCCGCGATTTCAAGGTGGTGGTGACGCTCGATGCTCCGCCACCCTCCCTTCGCCCCGGCCTCTCCGCCACCGCCAAGATTCAGACCGCTCACAAATCGGGCGTCCTCACCATTCCCATTCAGGCTCTGGCCATCCGCACGCAAAAAGATATCGAGGAAGCCGAGCAAGGCCGAGGCGGCAGCAATGTGACCCTGGCCGCGGACAAATCCACGGCCGATTCCGGCGCGCTGAAGAGCGACGTCACCGGCGTTTTCGTGATCCGCGATGGAAAAGCGCAATTCATCCCGGTCACCACGGGAATCACCGGCGTTACGGACATCGAAGTGACCAGCGGCCTCAAGGAAGGCGATCAGATCGTGATCGGCAATTACAAGGCGCTGCGCACTCTGCGTCCCGGCGCGAAAATCAAAGTGGATAATTCGGCGCCCAAGCAGCAGACGGAATCCATCAGCTAGTCGCTGCGGAATCTCAAGGAGTTTTATGTCCATGGCCGTTGAAGAAGCCGTCCCCGCCCAGGTGTTCCGCCAGGATTTGATCGATTCCGGCGTGGTGATTCAGACCGACGAATTGTGGAAAACCTACGAGATGGGCGCCGAACAGCTGCACGCGCTTCGCGGCGTGAGCATTCAGATCATGAAGGGCGAATACGTGGCCATCATGGGTCCTTCGGGTTCGGGAAAATCCACGCTGATGAACCTGATTGGCTGCCTGGATACCCCCAGCAAAGGCCAATATTGGCTGGCCGGGCGCCTGGTGAGCGAACTGGACGACGACGAACTGGCTTACATCCGCAACAAGGAAATCGGATTCGTCTTTCAGACTTTCAATCTTCTTCCCCGCGCCACGGCACTGCACAACGTCGAGCTGCCCATGATTTACAACGGCACGCCGTCCGAAGAACGCCTGGGGCGCGCGAAGAAAGCGCTCGAACAAGTGGACCTGGCCAGCCGCATGATGCACCGTCCCAACGAGCTATCCGGCGGACAGCGCCAGCGCGTGGCCATCGCGCGCGCGCTGGTCAACGCGCCCTCCATCCTGCTGGCGGACGAGCCTACCGGCAACCTCGATTCGCAGACCGGCGAAGAAATCATGGCGCTCTTCGCGCGGCTGCATAGCGGCGGCAACACCATCATTCTGGTTACCCATGAACCGGACATCGCCGCGCACGCCCATCGCGTGATTCGCCTGCGCGATGGCAAAGTCGAGCGCGACGAGCGCACCCGCTGACGCCGGTCGTTTTTTCACCGGCAAAATATTTTCGGAAGAAAGTCTGCGCGCGTGAAATGCGCGGCAAGCCGCTTAACGCGCGAAAAAATTCCGCGCCAGGAACATCAAATTCGCCGGCCGCTCCGCGAGCCGCCTCATGAACCAGGGATACCAGTGCTCGCCGTAGGAAATCAGCACCCCGCAACGGCAGCCTTCCCGCGCCAGCCGCACTTGCTCCGAACTCTGAATTCCGAATAGCATTTGAAATTCCATGCGGTTTCTTGGAATTCCTTGTCCCGCGGACCACGCCAGCAATTGCGCGATCAAATGTTTATCGTGCGTGGCCAGCGCCGCGCGCACTCCGGCTTTGCGCGCTTCGGGACTCAGCAGGCGCTGGGCCAGGTGCAAATAATTCTTATCCACGTCTTTTTTCCGGGGATAGGCGATTTCCGCGGGTTCGTTGTACGCGCCTTTCACCAACCGCACACCCGCGCCCATGGAAATCAGCGCGTCCAGGTCCTTTTCCGTGCGGTAGAGATAGGCCTGCACGCAAACTCCCACGTTGGCAAATGCCATCCGCGCGCGGCGGTAGAGTTCCAGGGTCGGGTCCACATAGGGGCTCTGCTCCATATCGATCCACAGTGTTTTTTCGGGCGGCGTGGCGCGGATGATGGCTTCGAGGTTCGCGTAACAGAATTCCGGATCGAGATCGAGCCCCAGCTGCGTGAGCTTTACGGAAATTTCAACCGGCAAACGGTCCGCCAGAATCCGTTCCATCACGCCCAAATAATGTTGCGTTCCTTCCGCGGCCTCCTCGCGAGTCTTTATGTTTTCGCCGAGCCGCGTCAGCACGGTGAAAAGCCCGCTCTGCGCCAGGGAACGCGACGCCGCGAGCCCATCCTCGGCCGTTTCGCCGGGCAGGAAGCGCCGGACGGTGCGGCGCATGAACCCGAAGCGGGTGGCATGCTGGCGCAACCACGCATTTCGCGATGCCGCCAGCAGGATGCCGCGCATGACGCTCATGATTTTCCTTTGTTCCGGCGCAAGCCCGCGGAATTATTTTTCCGGCGCAAGCGCTTTTATGAAGTGGTAGAAAAAATCCACGTCGTCGTAGAAGGATTTCACCGGCACGCGTTCGTCGCGGGCGTGCGAGCGATCTCCGCCGATCTCGATGGCTGTCCCGCAAATCTCATACGTGGGCATTCCGGCGGCATTGGTGTACACCCCGTCGGAAGCTCCGGTGGCCATGGTGGGGATCACCGGCGCGCCAGGCCAGAACTTCTGCGCGGTCTCTTCGAGAGGCTTCATCACATCGGGCCGCAACGGGACGGGAGGAAGCGCCACGGCGCTGGGCGCCGTATCGTGGATCACCAGGTCGGTGTCCATGTAGCGGACGCTGATCTTGGGATCGTCGACAACGCGCACCAGGTCCTGGCGTACCTCTTCGCGCGAATGCCCGGGAAGAATCCGGCAATTGACGATGGCCTGGGCCACTTGCGGAAGCGCATTGTTGGCCAGGCCGGCCTGCAGGCGCGTGGCCACGCAGGTGGTGCGCATGGTCGAATTCAGATGCGGGTCGGTGGAAAGTCGCGCAATGGCTGCGGCATCTGGAGGAGTGTTGATGATGGCTTTCATGTCCACCGCCGTTTGTCCCGTTTCCGCCTGCGACATGCGCTGGAAATAAGCGCGCGTCACGGGATTCAATTCAAACGGAAACTTATATTTTGCGAGGCGCATCAGCCCGCCGGCCAGCTCGTAGATGGCGTTGTCCGCCCGTGGCACGGAACTGTGGCCGCCGGGATCGGTGACTTCGAGCTGGTAATCGCCGTACAACTTTTCCGTGGCGTCCATGGAAACCATCACCGGCTTGCCGTTCTGCAAATCAACGCCGCCGCCGTCGGCATTGATCACGAATTCGGCGTCGATCAAATCGCGGTGATTCTTCACCAGCCAATCCACACCGTTCGATTTTCCGCCTTCTTCATCCGCGGTCAGAGCCAGGATAAGATCGCGGTCCGGCTGGTATCCTTCTTTTTTCAGGCGGATGAAGTTGGTCACCAGAACCGCATCCTCCGATTTCATGTCTTCGGTGCCGCGGCCGTAGTAGTAGCCATCTTTTTCGACGAATTGAAAAGGATCGGTGGCCCAATCCGCGCGCGGAGCCTCCACCACGTCCAGATGGCCGATAAAGAGAATCGGTTTGTGCGCTCCGGTGCCAGGCAGCCGCGCCACCATGTTTTTCTTGCGCGCGTTGGGGCCCAGCACCTGCACGTCATCCGCCGGGAAGCCCGCTTCGCGCAGGCGCTGGGCCATGGCCTCGGCGGCGGTGGTCACGTTGCCCACGGAATCGGTGGTGTTGATTTCGATGAGTTGCTTGAAAATATCGTGCGCCAGTTGCTTCGTTGCGGGATCCACCTGCGCACGGACAGCAGCGCCCGCAGCCAGAATCGTTGCCAGTGCGATGATGACCACCCATGCATTCCGGAGTTGCATCCACGTCCCCCTGTGTGAAACGAACGACACTATCAAACGCGAAGCTTTCTCGCACGTCAATCTCAAGATTTTGCCCGCGTGCTTATGTTTCCGCGGGCCGTAGCTGTTCTCGCCCTGAAGGCCTGGTGGTTCGACCGCGATCGCGCGATCGCCGCCAGGCTGGAAAGCGAAGCGGCCCGCCCGTGACGTGAATTTTTCCTAAAACGGCGGCGGCGCGAAAGGTTTATCGGACGTTGGCTCGAGTGTAAAAATCGCGTAGAGGTACACCGCCAGCCGGGTTTCCTCGCTCACCTGATTCACGCCAAAAATCGCGCCGAACGCGGCATGCACCTGGTGGCTCTTGGCTTCCGGCAGCGCCCCGATGAGTTCGCCAAAATGATTTTTCGCTTTTGAAAAATTCACGGCGCCGTCCTGATCCGATGGCGCGGCGGCGGAAGAGGACGCCGAAGCCGCGGCGTGAGTTTTTTCACCCGCGGAATTTGCGGCCGCAGTTCCCGATGCGACGTTCTGGCTTCCGGAGAAAGCGGGCGATTTTGCAGCCGGCTTGTTGGATCCTTTTACGGATGAGTGGATCGGCTTTTCATAGCTTTGATAAAACGCGTAGCGAAATTGTTTTTGATAAAGCTTGGCATAGGTCGTCTTGAGCCCCAATTTTTGAGCATCGCCGGGTCCCGGTTTTTCCGGCTGCGAATCTTCCAGGGCGATGGCCGTGAAATTCTGAAGGCCGGTCTCGAGATCCTGGAAATTTCCCATGGCGCCCATCAGCGGGCCCCTGCGAGACCTTTTCAAGGCCGCGGCCAGGCTGTCGGTGCGCGCGTCGTAGCATTTTCCGTAAACCAGGACGGCCCGTTCCGTCGTGGCGGTGAGCGAGTCCGCGCCCGGCGCGAAATGGTCTACGTAATGATCAATCCATTCCGTCGAAGTCATTTTCAGGATTTGCGCGCAGGACAATCCCAATTGATCCGCCTCGGTCTTCGAGGTCCTCGACGAGGAGCGCGAGGTTCTTTGCGCCCTGCTCTGCGCCCATCCCGTCGTGGGGAATGCCATCAAGCTCATTGCCAGTGCTGTGGTAATCATGGTGCGATGCATTTCGATTCGATCTCCGTGGGGTATGCGAGCCGGAATGAGGCCTGAAAACTTCGCCGATATCTCACAATCATTCCGAACTCGAAAAACGAGCATCCATCAAATCCAGCTCAAATTCCAGCTTGCGCATCACTTCATCATTGATGCGGTTTTGATTGCGCAAGTGCAGCAGGGTGGCGCGCTGCAAGGCGCGCACTTGCCGCGAAAGGTCCTTCAGGCGCGTGTAATCCTCGGCGCGGTAACCGTCTTCGGAGGGCGCATCGCCTCCCAACACAGTCAAGCGGTGGCGCTGCTGGCGGATCAACTCATCGAATACCGGCTGAAATTCGGCCGGCTCGTCACTCCTGGCATTTTCGAGGTACGCCAGCGCGGCTTCGGTCATGTCCCGCCGCGCCTGCTTCTCTTCCGGATTTTCTCCCGGCACGCCGGCCAGTCCCAGGCGGCGAATCAACGGCGGCAGCGTCAGCCCCTGCAAAACCAGGGTCACAAAAATCACACAAAAAGTGAGAAACAGTATTTCATTGCGTTTCGGAAAGGGCGAACCATCCTGCATGATTTCGGGCAGTGAAATAGCCGCGGCCAACGCCACCACCCCGCGCATTCCCGTCCATCCCACGATAAAAATGCTGCGTGGATTGGGAAATGGCTCGGCGTCGTGAAATATCCAGCGCCGCAAGGCATTCGAGGTCCACGCTCCCGGATACACCCACAGAATGCGCAGCGCGATCACCGCGCCGCTGATCTTCGCTCCCAGGATCAACCAGTGTCCCAGGTTGAAATCGCGGATGCCGCCAAGAATGTATGGCAATTGCAGGCCGATCAGAATAAACACCAGTCCATTGAGGACAAACGTGAGCGTGTCCCACACCGCTCCGGCGCGCAAACGCGCACCGCGTGAAAAATAAAGCGAACTCTTGTGTCCCAGATACAGCCCGCAAACCACCGTCGCCAGCACGCCGGAAGAATGCGCCGCTTCCGCCGCGAGATAGGCGATATAGGGAGCGATCAGGCTGATGGTGATTTCGATGGATGCGTCGTCAATGCGTGTTTCCAGGAAGTTGATGAATTTGCCGATGACCAGGCCAATCACAATGCTGCCGGCGACCAGATAGAGCAGCCGCCCGACTCCTTCCGCCAGGCCCGGCGTGCGCCCGCTCACCAGCAGCGCCGTGGCGAATTCCAGGGCCAGGAGGCCGGTGGCGTCATTCAGCAGGCTCTCTCCCTCGATCACGTCGGTGATTCGCTTGGGCAAGCCCAGGCGGCGGGCAATGGAAGTTGCCGCAATGGCGTCCGTGGTCGAAACCACGGCGCCCAGCACCAGTCCCGCGCGCCAATCGAAATTCGGGAGCAGCCAGACGGAGGCCGCGGCCACCCCCAAAACCGTGAAGCCCACCAGACCAAACGCCAGCATGCCGATGCTTACCAGATTCGCGCGGAAATCGCGCCAGGAAGTTTGAAACGCGGCGGAAAAAAGCAGCGGAGGAAGGACCACCAGAAACACGATATCGGGATTCAATGCAATGTGCGGCGCGCGCGGAAACAGGCTGAGCACCAGCCCGCCGATCACCAGGATGATCGGATAGGGGGTGTGAAAACGCTTGGCCAACGCCGCGAGTCCCGCCACGAATAACAGCAGCAGGAGAAAAACGAGTTCGATGCTGTGGATTCCGGCGGCTTCCATATTTTCCCTGCGACTACGATAGCGTACCTCGGGTCCCCTTGGAAATTGGTTGCCGTGCGGCTCCGCGCCACGCGCGGGAACTTACTTTTTTCGTTTGGCTGCCGGCTTGGGCGCGGCCAGCAGGGCACGTTCGAGAAGAATTTCAATCAGCCGGGCGGTGGCGCGGGCGCGAGTCCGGGAAGATTTGGCGCGCAGGTAAAAAAGCAGGAATTGACGGCGGCCGCCGGGCGGAAGTTTGGCGAAAGCTTTTCGCGCTCGCGGATGATCCGCCAGCGCCTGTCGCAATTCGCCGGGCACGGGAATCTCGCGGGATTCCCGATCGAGTTTTATGCTCACGCCGATCAGGTCGCCGGCATCCGCGCCCGCCGCTTTGCGCTGCTTTGTGACGATCTGCAACCGGTAATTTCCCGCCCCGCCCGCCGGCACCAAAGTCGTGCGGTTGCTGCACCCGGCGACGATGGTCACAACGGGAATGTGTTTTGGCAGCGCGCCGCCGCGCCGCTTTGCGGATTTGCCGCCGCACTCATTCGCCAGCGCACGCCCGATTTCCTCCGGCACATTCACGTGGCGCATCATCCAGATTTTGTACATCTTCGCTTGAAAGCGGTGGATGCGGGCAGATGTCATCGGGCCGGTATTATGCGACACCCCGCGCAAAAAGTGGACAGCGACGAAGGTGAAAAACAAAAAAGGCTCCGATTGCTCGGAGCCTTTTTTCGTTTGAATTTAAATCCTGGCGGTGACCTACGTTCCCGCGCCGTTACCAGCGCAGTATCATCGGCCCGGCGAGGCTTAACTTCCGTGTTCGGGATGGGAACGGGTGTGACCCTCGCGGTAAGACCACCAGGAAACTGTGCGAGACGGGAGGAAAACAATTCCCGAATCAATAACCTGGAAAATTATTGGAAAAACTTTGCAACTGAAGGAAGCGGGCATTTCGCAAACTTCGCAACGAAAGCAACGCGTTGGGAAAGTTTTATGGTTAAGCCGAACGGCCGATTAGTACGGGTTAGCTACACGCATTGCTGCGCTTCCACCTCCCGCCTATCAAAGTCGTAGTCTTCGACTGGCCTTCTTACCCCCCCGCAGGAGGGTTGGGAAACCTTATCTCGAGGCGAGCTTCTCGCTTAGATGCTTTCAGCGATTATCTCTTCCGGACTTCGCTACCGAGCGATGCCACTGGCGTGACAACTCGATCACAAGAGGTCCGTCCATCCCGGTCCTCTCGTACTAGGGACAGCTCCTCTCAAGTTTCCTGCGCCCACACCAGATAGGGACCGAACTGTCTCGCGACGTTCTGAACCCAGCTCACGTACCGCTTTAATAGGCGAACAGCCTAACCCTTGGGACCTTCTACAGCCCCAGGATGCGATGAGCCGACATCGAGGTGCCAAACCTAAGCGTCGATGTGAACTCTTGGCTTAGATCAGCCTGTTATCCCCGGCGTACCTTTTATCCGTTGAGCGATGGCCCTTCCACGCAGAACCACCGGATCACTAGATCCTACTTTCGTATCTGCTCGACCTGTGTGTCTCGCAGTTAACCTGGCTTATGCTCTTGCACTCCACAGCGGGTTTCCAATCCGCTTGAGCCAAGCTTTGAGCGCCTCCGTTACCGTTTAGGAGGCGACCGCCCCAGTCAAACTACCCGTCTGGCCGTGTCCTCCCACCCGTCTAGGGTGGCAAGTTAGAGCGACAGAACTATCAGGGTGGTATTTCACCGTTGCCTCCCCCTCAGCCGAGACCGAGGGTTCCCAGGCTCCCACCTATCCTACGCAGGCAGTACCGTTAATCATGACCAGAGTGCAGTTAAGGTGCACGGGGTCTTTCCGTCTAGATGCGGGCATCCGGCGTCTTCACCGGAACCACAAATTCGCCGAGCCGTTCGCCAAGACAGTCGTTCGATCGGTACGCCATTCGTGCAGGTCGGAACTTACCCGACAAGGAATTTCGCTCGGTTTCTCTTACTCTGTTTCCAGAGAAGCCGGACTTTCTCTTACGCGTCCTGTATTCATGCTAGAAGCTATGGCTCTGATTTCTTCCACGCCTTTCAAGTTCAAGTGTTTTTCCTGACGAATCAGGTGAAGAATCTTTCGGAACCTCGCGAAGTCGACTCTCTTTTTCGATTTCAGCGGATGCTGTTCGAAGAAGGGAACGATCCTTTCGTTGAGGTGATTCAGCCCCCGGACTCGATAGGCCATCCGATCTCCGTGATTGATTCGAACCACTCCACAGCCGAAGAACTTCTTCAGTGCATGGAGGAGTTGAATGTCGCGGCGATGTTGGACAACCGTGAATTCGGGGAGCACTTGAAACTGGCAAGACATTTCCGGATGGGGATTGATGCCGACGTAAAAGCAACCTTCTCCGTCAACAAACCCAACCACCCATTGAGCGTTTAGCTTCTCAGGATGCGTCTGAACGTAAAGTCTCTGAGGGTTCTCCATGTTAGGAGCCTTCCCTGCGGATTGTCCCCATGTCCGCCGGATTTTGACTGCCCCTGTTTTGCAGGGGCGAGTACCGGACGGCTGTGTGAGGAGTTTCCCGCATATAGTTCAGTTTTACTAAGGCTAGCGAGCTTCTTAACCTTAGGACCGTTATAGTTACGGCCGCCGTTCACCGGGGCTTCAGATCGGGCCTTCGAGCCGACAAGTCGGCTCTAAGCCCTCCCTTTAACCTTCCGGCACCGGGCAGGCGTCACCCCCTATACGTCGTATTCGACTTAGCAGAGAGCTGTGTTTTTGTTAAACAGTCGCCGAACGCATTTCACTGCGGCCCCCTCGGGCTATAAACCCTACCGGGGCACCCCTTCTCCCGAAGTTACGGGGCTAATGTGCCTAGTTCCTGAGCGAGCGTTCTCTCGAGCGCCTGTGGATATTCACCTTGTCTACCTGTGTCGGTTTGAGGTACGGGCACCACCCGAACTCCTTAGAGGTTTTTCCTGGCAGCGTGAAATCAGAGACTTTATGGCCGTGTGGCCTCGGAACCGGTCTCACCGTTGAATGACCCCGTGGATTTTCCTGCGGGATCCGGCTAGCACCGGGCCATCGGGACATCCATCACCCGACTCCCCTATCCTTCTGCGTCACCCCATCGTCAAACGTTCGTGTGGCGGGGCAGGAATGTTGACCTGCTGTCCATCAGTTACGCCTCTCGGCCTCACCTTAGGACCCGCCTAACCCTGAGCGGATTAACCTTCCTCAGGAAACCTTAGACTTTCGGCGACACGAGTTCTCATCGTGTTTATCGCTACTTATGCCGGCAGAGTCTCTTCCATGGCGTCAAGTAGTCCTCTCGGTCTACCGTCGAACACCATAGAATGCTCCCCTACCAAATGACGATTTCCGTAGAAATCGTTAATTTCGCAATTTCGGTCGCAGACTTGAGCCCCGTTGGATTGTCGGTGCGTGAACACTTGACCAGTGAGCTGTTACGCTTTCTTTAAAGGATGGCTGCTTCTAAGCCAACCTCCTGGCTGTCTGTGCGCTCACACGTCCTTTCCCACTTAGTCTGCAGTTGGGGACCTTAATTGGCGATCTGGGTTCTTTCCCTCTCGACCACGGAGCTTATCCCCCGTAGTCTCACTCCCGCGCTGTTGTCCACGGCATTCGGAGTTTGATTGGATTCGGTATCCTGGATGGGACCCTAGTCCATTCAGTGCTCTACCACCGTGGCAAATCACGCAAGGCTGCCCCTAAAGGCATTTCGGGGAGAACGAGCTATCACGGAATTTGATTAGCCTTTCACCCCTACCCTCAGCTCATCCGAGCGATTTTCAACTCACACCGGTTCGGTCCTCCAGTCGCGGTTAAGCGACCTTCAACCTGGCCAAGGGTAGATCATCCCGCTTCGCGTCTATTCCCACAGACTGAACGCCCTATTCGGACTCGCTTTCGCTTCGGCTCGCTTGCGCTTAACCTTGCCTGTGAGAATAACTAGCCGGCTCATTAAGCAAGAGGCACGCCATCAGGCTTTTCCCGGCAAGCCGGGACATAGCCCTCTGACTGCTTGTAAGCATACGGTTTCAGGTTCTATTTCACTCCCCTAGCAGGGGTGCTTTTCGCCTTTCCCTCACGGTACTAGTTCACTATCGGTCGCCAACGAGTATTTAGCCTTGGAGAGTGGTCTCCCCAGCTTCCCACGGGGTTTCTCGTGCCCCGTGGTACTCAGGATACCGCTTCGAGTCCGGTAAGCTTTCGGCTACGGGGTTTTCACCCTCTTTGACCCCGCTTTCCAGCGGGTTCACCTAGCCTCCGGATTGATGACTCTACTTATGCGGTCCTACAACCCCGGGGTGCAAGCACCCCGGTTTGGGCTGTTCCGATTTCGCTCGCCGCTACTCTCGGAATCTCGTTTGATTTCTCTTCCTCCAGGTACTGAGATGGTTCACTTCCCTGGGTTGACTCGCACCCTCCTATATATTCAGAGGGCCGTAACCTGGTTTTACCAGGATGGGTTTCCCCATTCGGAAATCCCCGGATCAAAGCCTGCTTGCGGCTCCCCGAGGCTTATCGCAGCTTGCCACGTCCTTCGTCGTCTGTTGGCGCCAAGGCATCCACCGTACGCCCTTAGTAGCTTAACCATAAAACTTACCCAACACGTCGCCTTCGCCATGCCCTGAACTGATCGCTCAGGCAGAACACGGCACCGCGCGTGGGGCAAATTCGCCTTTCCACATTGCGCTACTCTCGAGCAAATATTTGCGGTTTACTGCATCACGCGATCCTTGAAAATCGCGTATGCAGTGCCAGCTTCCTTCAGTTGTCAAAGACCGTCATTCCCGCCATCTGTTTCCGGCTGGAATGTCTCCGCTCCCGGCGGAGCGCAAGCGCGGTTTGGGGCCGCATTTGCGAGGAAACCCGAATGAAAATAAAAAACCCGGCATCGAGCGCCGGGCGAGTCCGTCCAGTTCCGGGGACACTCGGCTAGAGCGCCCGTGGACGGCCATGCTCGATTCTCGATTTCTTTCTACCCGGTGTTCGTAACCAATCTCACCTCTGGATGAGTAGGCAGAACCGGTTCCATCGGCACACTTCCTGCTTGCGCAGGCACATGCCGACATCAGAAGACTATATCAAATTTCCGGATTACGTCAAGGAGTATTCAACCGGAATTCATGCGCCATTCTTCTCGCGCCCTGTGAATTTCACCGCCCGCTGTGGAAATCCCGCTCGCCGCGCCGAATTCGCGCCCTGCGCGTCGCCGTTTCCTTTGGGTTTCAATAAAGGCGGGATAATTTCAAATTATGACTTGACAGCCTCGGATCGTTAGGCGCAGTACGCGCCATCCAAGTGTTATTATGCGTTCTGCATATAGAATTTGCGACAATACCCAGGAGGTTCTCTTAGGTCTCGGTATATTCCCCCTCGTCAATCCAGTGAAATGCGCAACGGGCCCCGAAAGGCGCGGGACATTCCCGCTTGGGAGGGTTTATGCGAATCACATCGGCATCCCGGGCCCGATCCTCTCGTCATTTTCGAGCCAGACACGCGGCGGGTTTCTTGCGAAGTGGCATTTTTGCGCTGCTGTTCACATTCTTTCTTGCCTATAGCCCTCGCGCCTCGGCGCAGATTACCAACGTCACGAACAGCACCTCGACGCCTACTCCAGGCTCGGGACACAACTACATAAAAATGCTCAACGAGACCGTGAATCCGGCCAATGGCTCCGTGAGCATCCGCGTGGACACCCCCGTAGCCCCTGGGCGCCAGCTAACGCTTCCATTCAACTTCCAGTATGACTCAAACGGAGCCCTCATACTGCGAGCTTCCTATGCAGGCGGATCAGCGAGTTTTAAATCAAACACCACTTTCTATCGCAAAGCGGCTGGTCCTACGGAGTTCCACTGCTTAGCGCTGATTACATCAATAAGCAGGAACAGCTTCCCAACGGCAGGTACATACAATGCGAGATCGACAAGGACTTTGTTTTCCAAGACCCGTCTGGCGGTCGCCACGCGCTCCACCTTGCGGGCACTCAACAGGTTGAGGACCCAGAATGCAAGGATAATCCCTTTCTCAGTGGAGGGGACGATTTCGTTCAAGCGTTCAAGGCGAAATGCTTCGGAAGCTCCTGTGCTGTGCGCGTTGCAGACGCGGACGGTGCGGTCTACACATTTGACGGTCTGTTCGACCACTTTGCCGGGTTCACCCAATCCGGCGCGTCTCTTCCCACCTCGATCGAGGTTAGGAATGGCAACGAGATACTTGTAACGACAAACTCCGGAACGACAACTTTCGCGGATACGGTAGGACGCCCAGCAGTGTCTTTTTCTGGCTTTGGGACCAGCGGCAATACGGTCAATATATCTGGCCTCCCTACCAACTCGTACACAGTCGAGTGGGATCTACCCCGGCCAAGTTTGGCGTCAACCCCGTACTCGTGGCCCCCCGGATTCGGAATGTTTACATTTAGCGGCATGTCGGGAAACATGGCAGTCATCAGCGCGATCACTCTGCCAAATCAGCAATCATACAAATTTTCCTACGATTCCACATATGGATTGCTCAACCAGATCACATATCCAACTGGTGGCTGGATCAAATATACTTGGGCACTTAATTCGCAGTCGGAGATCGGATCGTATCCAGACGCAGAAGGAAACCCCAACAGCTGCAACTATTCTTACGATTGGCCCGCTATCCAACATCGCTCGGTCAGCTTTGACGGCACGAATATCGCGCTGCAGCAGGACTTTAGCTACAGCATAGTTTGGGCCTCCGGGCATGGCTCCTGGGTCACAAAACAAACTATCGTCACCACCCATGATTGCGCACGTAATAACTTTAACTGCATCGGCGCTCCCACTTTCACGGCCACTTATTCGTATACAGCAATCACCCCGCCGCTTCAGCCCTACGACCTAGAGTCCTTCGGAGGTCAGGTTCCGGTTGAGAACACCGTTGTCACTACCGACTGGACCGGTGGCACACTCCAGACCGTCACCAAGACCTGGTCCGACATATACGAGATGTCTTGCCAGTCCACAACGCTGCCAACAGGTCCGATCTCACGCACCGACTATAGCTATGGCGCGGGCCACGTCTTAACGGACAAAAAAGAATGGGACTGGGGTCAAGCGCCCGTCTGTGGATCGACACCAACCGGAACACCAGCCCGCGAGACGGTTACTGCATTTCAAAGCTTCGCTGACACTCCGATCTATACGAACGGGCCATCGATATTTGATAAACCGTCTTCCGTAATCGTTTATGGCGAGGGAACTCCATCAGGTCAAACCCGCGTTGCTGAAACGGACTACACTTACGACCAGAATCCAGTCGCATCTGCTTCGGCAGTTCAGCACGATGAGACCAACTACGGTCCTTCCTCGACCGCGCCACGCGGAAATCTCACAACGATTGCAAAGCAGTGCTTTCCAAACTGTGTCCAGAATCCGGACGCGTACACAGCCGCCACCACAACGTACTCTTACTACGAAACCGGGCAAGTCTATACAGCGACGACTCCCTGCGGAAACGCCACATGCGACAGCATGTATTACGGGACAAACAAGTTCACCACCTACGCCTACACCGACAGTTACACGTCCTGCAGCGGGAGCGCGCCTCCCTCTGGAAACACGAATGCCTATCTCACTCAAGTCACTAACGAGAAGGGCTTCACCACCAGCTATTGCTACGGCTACAATGACGGCCAAGTTCGCGGCTCAACCGACGAAAACGGGCAACCCACGCTGTACAAATACAGTGACCTACTCGACCGGCTCACCAATATTAATTATCCCATCGGTGCGACCATCATTTCTTACAATGACACGCCGCCCAATCCCAGCATCACCATCCAAAAAGAAATTGCGGCAAACCAATACCTGACGACCGTGAGCGAAATGGATGGCATTGGCCACGTCATCGATAACCAGCTTACATCCGCTCCCGCCTGTCAAATTGTTCACACAACCACGTCCTACGACGAATCCGGAAAACCCTACCAGGTCTCAAATCCGTATTGCAGCACGAGCGATCCAACCTACGGGCTTACCACCTATGCCTACGACGCGCTGGGGCGCACTACGTCCGTCACACATTCGGCGGATGGCACATCGATCAAAACCACATACACCGGCAGCGTCACGCAGGTCTCAGACGAGGGGAACGGCACACATAACATCGTTCGCATCTCGCAGACTGACGGGCTTGGCAGGCTGAGTTCGGTTTGCGAGGTCAGCAGCACCGCCGTGCTCGGCAGCGGCGGTGCGCCTATCGCTTGCCCACAGAACACTTCCCTCAACGGATTCTTGACCACTTACAATTACGACGCTCTCGACAATCTCACCAAAGTCAGCGAAGGCAGCCTCAATCCGCGCACCTTCACCTACAATTCGCTCTCCGAACTTGTCTGCTCGGCAAATCCTGAAATTCAGCCTGCCGCATGTCCCGCGAGCGATGGCGGCACATGGGTCAGCGGAACAACGCGTTACACGTACGACCTGAATGGAAACCTTCTGCAGCAAAACATCCCCGGCCCCCAATCAAACGAACCCCGCTGTTTCCGTCCGCACGGGTTATGGTCATGATGTCCTGAATCGCCAGACGGACGTTTGGCCTCCCAATGGCGAACCGGATACCTTTTATGGTTACGATCAAAGCGGCTACGGCTATTCCATTGGCCGTCTGACCGGCGTGGGACGCTATGACAATTCAGACAGCAATTGGTACTCTTACACGTCCCCAAGCTACGACGCGATGGGCCGCGTCACCCTGCTGAACGAATGTGCGGTGCAGGACTGCCCGGCAACCCACTGGGATGTCTCCACCGGTTATGATGACCTCGGAGATATAACCTCCTGGACAAACGCTTTCGGCGGAACTTTTACAGCCACCTATGACGATGCCCAACAGCTCACCGAGGTCACGAATAATCTTTCCAACGGAAATTACCCCAGCCCCATGCTGTCCAACGGTCTCTATAATGCACCCGGCCAGCTCTTCTCCGCGCAAATCGGGACCGGCGCGGGAGTGGTCACCGAGACTCGCGCCTACGACAAGCGCATGCGCATAACAACTCTGACCGACGGAGTTGCCTATAGCTTCAACATCACCAACTACGCGCCTGATGGCGATATTCTCGCCGTCACCGACAGCGTGAACGGCGCGTGGGGGTACGGCACAGGAAGCAACTACACCAACGGCTACGACGACATGAATCGTTTGCTGATGGCCGTTCCTTCCGGCAAGACGTGGTCTTATACTTATGCCTACGACCGCTACGGCAATCGCTGGCAGCAGAATCTGGTGGGCACGGGCGGGTCGGGTCCGCATTTCAGCGCCACGTTTGACGCCAATAATCACGTCAGCGACGGCACGGTGAGCTATGATGCCGCAGGAAACGTGATGCAGGACGCCTCGAACACCTACACCTACGATTCGCAAAATCAGATGATTTCGTCGCTCAGCCGCTCGAGTGGAATCCTCACCTGTTATTTTTATGACGCCTACGGCCGCCGCGTGCAGAAGGCCACCGGAGCCACGTCCTGCGGCTATCCCTTCGTCGGCGGCACGTCGCTCTACTACGTGTACGACGTTGCCGGCAACGTGATCGATGAAGTCAGCGCGCCGAGCGGCGGCACCGGCAATTGGACGCGGCAGGAAATCTATGCGGCGGGGAGGCACCTCGCGACCTTCAACGCTTCCGCGGGGCAAGCGTATTGGGATTTCTCGGACTGGCTGGGGACGGAGCGCGCGCGCGTCAATGCCGTCACAGGCGCGGTGGCTGAAACCTGCACGAGCCTCCCCTGGGGCGACAATCTTCAGTGCACGGGCACGGACCAAAGCCCGCTGCACTTCACCGGCAAACAACGCGATAGCGAGAACGGCCTCGATAATTTCGGCGCGCGCTACAACTCTTCCGCCCTGGGCCGCTTCATGTCCCCCGATCCTGACGATGACAGTGGGTTCGAAAATCAAGATGATCCGCAAAGCTGGAACGGCTACGCCTACGGACGTAGCGGCCCGCTTACCTACACGGATCCAGATGGCCGACTCTTCTGTAAGACAAGGGTAGTTTGGCAGGACGCCAGTGGTATGTTTACCATCGACGCGGATTGCGTCCCGAACAGTGAATTCCTCAACGATCCAGGCGATTTTCAAGGCTATACATACTTCAAGTGCAGTTGTGATTCAGACGCCGACAGGACTGCTTATGCCAAGCATAACGACCAGCCTCTGCAACCCGATTATCTAGGAGACACACTGATCGGAATGTTCGCTGGCGGGTTTGTTAGCGCCGGTCGCGGTTTCGTTGAAGGTCTGCTCGGGAACGCGGGTCGAGAAGCGGCCACCGGCGCGGCTACGGGTGCTGCCACTGGGGCCGGTACCGCCGATGCTGCAAGCGCGGCTCAGGCTGGCCTACGGGCAGGTGGTATCCTGGATCGCATCTTCCAAACGCCCGCCGGGGCAGTCCAGGTGTACGCCCAAATTACGGCAGAGGGCTCAACTGCTGTGGTCAAAAACTTGGCCATTTACCCTGCTGACAATGAAGGGGCCATTAAGGCGGGTTATACTGCAACGAGACAGGGGCTCAGAGCCATCGAAGGCGAACTGAAAGAAGCCGGCTTCAAGCAGATGCGAGTTGAAAACGCCTACAGAATCGGCGGAATAAATCCTGGCCGGTTCACAACTTTCACCGTAACATTCAAATGAGGCGGAGGTAGAGATGACCAACGAAGTAAAGCAGCCCGACCCAGAAATTATCGCAGATGCTCACAGGCTGGCCGCAGCGGGTGCTGACAGGGAAACAGTACTCGTCTTTCTTCGGGACAAGGGATTCAACAAAATCGACTCGATCAAAACGATCCGTCCGCTCTACGGCCTTTCGATGCCGGAGGCAAAAGACCTAGTAGATCACAGTGCTGCTTGGTCCGACCGCTTTTACAGTGACATGGACCTTCGCGAAACGGCGCTTCGAGCGCTTCGCGACATCGCCGCCGAGAACGCGAAGGACCCCAACGCGCTCAAGATCACATTCACGGACCCGGAGCAAAACGAACGGTAGGCCGGAGCCCAGCACGAGCGTGTTGAACGTGTTGACTCCCTTAGCTCCAGACCAGCGGCTGATTAGATGACGTTGTCGGGACCGGCGCGGGCGTGGTCACCGAGACTCGCGCCTACGACAAGCGCCTGCGCCCAACCACGCTGACCGACGGGGTTGCCTACAGCTTCGACATCACCAACTATGCGCCAGACAGCGACATCCTCGCCGTCACCGACAGCGTGAACGGCGCGTGGGGTTACGGCACGGGAACCAACTACACGAGCGGCTACGACGACATGAACCGCTTGCTGATGGCCGTTCCTTCCGGCAAGACCTGGTCTTATACTTATGCCTACGACCGCTACGGCAATCGCTGGCAGCAGAATCTGGTTGGCACGGGCGGGTCGGGCCCGCAATTCAGCACCACATTTGACGCCAACAATCACGTCAGCGACGGCTCGGTCAGCTACGATGCAGCGGGGAACGTGATGCAGGACGCCTCGAACACCTACACCTACGATTCGCAAAATCAGATGATCTCGTCGCTCAGCCGTTCCTCCGGCAGCCTCACCTGTTATTTTTATGACGCTTACGGCCGCCGCGTGCAGAAGACCACGGGAGCCACGTCCTGCGGCTATCCCTTCGTCGGCGGTACGTCGCTCTACTACGTGTACGACACCGCCGGCAACATGATCGACGAAGTGAGCGCGCCGAGCGGCGGCACCGGCAATTGGACGCGCCAGGAAATTATGCGGCGGGGAGGCACCTGGCGACCTTCAACGCTTCGGCTGGGCAAGCGTATTGGGATTTTTCGGACTGGCTGGGGACGGAACGCGTGCGGGTGAATGCCGTCACGGGCGCGGTGGCCGAAACCTGCACGAGCCTTCCCTGGGGCGACAATCTTCAGTGCACGGGCACGGACCAAAGCCCGCCGCACTTCACCGGCAAGCAACGTGATAGCGAGAGTGGAATCTCGCATGACTTCGGCGCCAGGTACAACTCTTCCGCTCTGGTCGGTTCATGAGTGCCGATCCAATCGGCATCCTATCAGGGCAACCCGGCGATCCCCAAGGCTTGAACCTTTACACCTATGTACAAAATAATCCCGTGAACGCTGTCGATCCCGATGGCCTCGACTGCGTTTACATAAACGGCCAAACGGTGACCGTCATTCGGGGCGATTGCTTGAGCGACTCGGACGACGGCCTATTCGTAAATGGAACGATAAACAGGAATTCCTTCACGTATAATCCCCAGACTCAGAGCTTGGGCTTCAACTACACGAACGACGACACCGGCGCTCTTGGGTCCGGCGTGATTGCGGATGCGGCGCCGTCGGGGGGTGTCACCGGGGATGACCTGTTCAACGCTGTGGCCCAGGGCACGCAGATGGCTGCTCCCGCCGTGAATCTTGCGGCAGCCGGACTAGAAGCGTTCGGTTACCTCGTAGCTGCCCCAGCGATGATAGCTGCGGAGTGTGCTGCCGGTGCGCCTTCCTGCACTAAGGGCAATGTTGCGATGGCTGTGGTGCCCATTCTTATCCCGGAATCCGCCCTCGCGCATGTTCTTGAAGGACACTCGGCGACAGGCGCCTTGACTGCGGGCAAGAGTGTTTTCAACGCAGGGGAAGACATAAAGGGCCTCATTCAAGCGGCGGAGTCAGCACCTGCCAAGTCCGCAGGAAACGTTCTGATTCGGACGGTCGACGCCGGACGAGCCGTAGGGATCGATAGAAGTACTGGGCAGGTAACGTCGGTCTACACCGTCATCACCAAGAACACGGGCGAACTGATTACAGCTTATCCCGGTCGGCCGTGAGGAGCCCCGAGTATGGGAATTTGCGTCGCATTGCGAACGGAAACCGGCAAGGACGTGGAGTTCATTCCCGACGACAAAAACCTCTTACACAGTCTACTCCCGCAGCCGTACACGGACTCGGACTCAATGCTCGGGTGGATCGACTGGTATGGCAACACGATTTTCAACCGCCCTCAGATGAAACGGTTCCTCGAAGAGTGGGACGGCTTAACTAAGCGTGCGGAAACGCCAGAACAGGGCGCACTCCTCGCGTCTGTCCGGAAGCTTGCGGTGAGGTGCCAGGACGAGGTGCATTTATATCTCTGGTTCATAGGTGATTGAGTGAGAGTTGTGGCGTTAGGCAAAGACGAGGCTATTTCCCTGCTGAATCAAGGAAAGTCTCTCTTCTTGCGTCACATCTCCGAACCCGAAGAAAACTCCCTGCGCCTTGTCGTGGAAGAGGCGATAGCGGACCGCACCGAGAGTGTATCGACGCCAGACCCGGCCAGTCCATTCGCTGAAATCCTGAAGGGCGCTTCGCCGATCAAATCAGTCGAGGGGTGCAGAGCCTTCGAACTCCAGTGGAGCCGCTACGTCGCATATCTCGTCACCGAAGAGGGCGTGGGTTCGGGCGGTAGCGATGAGGATGAGGTTTACACCGGCAAGCTATTTAGGGTGTACACCCAATCCCATTTTCTCGACCACCTTTCCCGCGACACGGGCGGCCACATCGAACCGATCCTGCATTACAAGCTGATTTGCCAGAACCATCTCATCGACGTGGCATCCTACAGCCAGCCAGAGGTTCGAGTCTTGAGTCCAGAGAGCGACGGGACAAAGGTTAGGCCCAACTGAACTACGCGGCAACGGCTAGGGGCCATTGCAGCGGCTGATTAGATGACGTTGCCGACTCCCTCAACCGAGTAGACTTGGTAGCTGTAGGACGACCAAGGCTCGGAAAAAGGAGCCGAGCGATGATGATTATAGGATGTGATTTTCACACGCGCTACCAGCAACACGAGTTGCAACCTCCGCCAGCGGCTGGCGTGCAACTCGATAGCCATGAGCGCGCAATCCATCAATCCTCATCCGAGCCTGAGGCCCCGCGAAGTGCTGGCTTCCTGGGGAAGGATTCTGGCCGGGCGCACGCCGCTGCTCTCGATCGAGATCACGCGGGAATGCCCGCTAAGTTGCCCGGGATGCAATGCCTATGGCGATCAGCTCCTGGGCGGGTTCGAGAGCACGCTCAATATGCAAAACGCCCAGTTGGGTCCGTCAGGCTCGGGCGGCCTGCCTTCCAATCGCGATCAGGCTTCGACAGCCCGCTCGATTCGATTCGACGGAATCAGCGCGGTGGTTCGCTTTGGACGGGACGCGCAGACCAGAAGCCGGCCCGAGATATGGCGATGTCTTTCCCGGGTTTGGCGAAACACTCTTGGTTGCAATTTTTGAGCAGGCGGGACGCCCGGTAGTTTCTCCGTGGCCATTATCACGACCGAAGTTGCAGCCACCATTTCAATCCAAAAAATGCGGGCGGAATTCGAGGACGATCCGCGTCAACTCCATCACAGATGGACTTGCCACGGGAGGTATCAGGCAGCAGTTTGTGAATTATTCTGCGGGGTGGCCGGTTTCAATTATTTGCGAATGAACAAATTAGGAATGGCGAGGAGGAGTAGAAGATCCGACCCCAGCCCTGGAATTCAGATTCTACTGTCACATCCTCGCCACTCTCGAGAATATTTTAGAGCGGGAGAAAGAGTTCGACTGTTCCCTTTTGAACACCCTCTTCAACATTCCGAATGGAAGCAGGTACATCGGCCCTACTGCGCGGTCTCTGATAGTTCTCCCAGTACCAGGCGAATATGTTCGCGATCGCGCTCCGGCAACCTCGGAATGCGATTGCGAACAAAGGGCGAATCGATGGAGGTGTGCTGAAGTGAACAGACGCGCTTTTCCATGACGCTTAGTATTCCATGTGAACGAGGAACCAACTGTATTTTGGGGGAATTGACATGAAGATCGGGCCAGTATTCTTGTTTTGCGTTTCTGTTGCAATCGCGGCGGCGCCAGTTTGCAAGGCGGATAGAATTCCCTACCCTCAAACTGCGAAAAACTCCCCCGCGCTCGGAACCGCCGCGAAATTGGACGGCAATTCCGGCGTGAAAATGGATGCGCGTGTGAACGCGGGATTTCCAGGCGATCGTGACGCGACGGTGAAGCTCGACAATGACGCAACGAAGAACAATGCATCTGAAGGCGGAAAGTCAGAGGCTTCCCTGGTCCGGCATGATTCCTTTGCCGATTTTTCGGAAGGCGCGGCCACGTCCTCCAATCCGAGCAAGATTGACACCTCGGAATTGGCTTCATCCTTCACGCATGAGGGGAACGAATGGCCTTCGTTGAAATTGCAAACCACGACCAGAACGCGTGTGCAGGACAGTAGTGCGACCTCGCCGGCCCCGGAATCCGGAACCCTGGCCTTCCTGCTGATCGGCATGGTTGCTATCGGATTGGTTGCTCGCCGGCGCTCCGACTGGACGAATACGATTTAAGGCATGCCAGTGGTTACCGGTTGGAATGACTTCAAAGGCGAGGAGATCAAGCCGTGCGTGGAGCGCTCGCGACAGTCCTGATTGTGCTTTGGTTGCTCTGCTTTTTCGTCTTACATATCACAAGCGCGTTCATCCACGTCGCGCTCGTTGGGGGACTCATATTGTTTGTGCTGCAGCTCATTCGAGACAGCCAGGCAAATGAGTATCGCAGCGGGCATCCCTAGACTCCTCGCAAGTCGACGTGGGGTTACTGACCTGGTCACAAACGGATGAGCAGGTGTAACGTCGCACACGTGAGGGATCGGCGGGCACAGGGTTCAGGGAAAGCGAGCCGCGCTTTTCATGGAGCTTTCAGTCCGCCCAACAATTTCCCTCCTTTCGCGAATGTTCCTCATGCAACTCTTCATCTGAAACCCATGAACTCGGTGCAGGCGCCGGTGGCCTGACCGCTTGCCGCGGAGCAATTGTTGCAAGTTAACCGCTACGGATTGGAAACGGTTTTAGGAAGGAGTGTCCGCCTACGGGTACCCCAGGCAGCCTTTGAGCATGCCTGCGAACCCTTCACGTGGCCGCAGGAACATGTGCGAAGTTCGTGATGACTTGGGAATTGGCATAATGGCGCGCAGAACCATCGCAGGAGCGAACAATGAAGCGGACGAAGAAAATCAGCAGCCAATTGAGCGGGTTCCCTTCAGGAGCCAGCCTGGGCGGTCATGTCGCGAGCTATCGGTATAACCAGAAAATTTATGAACAGGGCGCGCCTGCTTACACACTTTTTTACATTCAAAAGGGAGGGGTGCGGCTCAGTTCTCGAACGAAACAAGTGCCTTCGGCAGTCACAGCCATCCTGGGGACCGGCGATTTCTTTGGCGAACTCTGCCTCGCTGGCTTTCCCCTTCGCGTGTCCACAGCCGTCGCCTTGACCGCCAGTTCCATACGGACCATCCAGAAGAAACGGATGCTCCACATGTTGCGCTCGAAGAATAAGACGTCAAATGCCCTTGTGGCCTATCTGTTGTCGAGCGTCCATAAGTACAAAACCCATGTGGCGGAGTTGCTAACTTCTTCCGCGGAACAACGGCTGGCACAAGTGCTCCTGCGGTTAGCGCACTTGGGAAAGAACAAACCGGAAGTTGTTGAGATCCCCGTCGTAAGTCACCGAGTGTTGGCGGAGATGGTGGGGACTACGCGCCCGCGAATTAATCTGTTCATGAATCGATTCAGAAAGCTGGGATATATCAATTACGACGGTGGACTGGAAGTGCACCAGTCATTGCGGAAGGTTTTGCGTCGCCGCTAGAAATTGCCGGTCTGGCCCTGAACTTTCATTTGTCTGAGTTTGCGGAGAGGCCAGGGGGGGTGCGCCGGTCCGCCACAATGGTCAATATTGAACACTAGAGGGTTCAGTGCTACTTTCAAGTAAAGATGTCCTATCGATGACTAGGCGATCGAGTATCGCGGCGCTCCAGACTCTCCCCAAGACGAATTCAGGCAGGTCTGCGTTCAATGTGGAGTCTTTTCTCGAATCTACCGGCGTGGCAAGAAGCGTCAAGCAGTTCGGAAGGGCGGAGGTCATTTACGCGCAAGGGGACAACGCGGATAGCGTCATGTACGTGCAGATCGGCGGCGTGAAGCTCTCCGTTGTCAATGAGGTCGGCAAAGAGGCGGTGCTGGCGATTCTGGGCCCGGGCGATTTTTTTGCGGAGGGCTGCCTGGCGGGCCAGTCCATACGCATGGGGACCGCAACGGCGATATTGCCGTGCACCGTGCTGGTCATTGAAAAGAGTGAAATGCTCAAGGTGTTGCACGAGCAGCATGCGCTCTCCGACAAATTCATTGCATTCATGCTGGGAAGGAATATCCGCATCGAGCAGGACCTGGTAGACCAGCTTTTCAACTCCAGCGAGAAGCGGCTCGCCCGAACACTTCTGTTACTAGCCCGCTACGGCACGGAGGGCAGGACCCATCGAGTGCTTCCCGTGATATCCCAGGAAATGTTGGCGGA
Organism: uncultured Acidobacteriota bacterium; assembly: GCA_963708285.1. Taxonomy (GTDB): domain Bacteria; phylum Acidobacteriota; class Terriglobia; order Acidiferrales; family UBA7541; genus Palsa-295. The sequence goes on along the minus strand of CAVPSF010000001.1, from coordinate 1,129,765 downwards.
AATGGTGGGAACAACCCGGTCGCGTGTCAATGTCTTCATGAACAAATTCAAAAAGCTGGGCTTCATCGAATACAACGAAGGCAAAGTCCGCGTTAATAATTCCCTGGTAAGCGTCGTGTTGCACGACTAGTATGGCTGCGCCGGTCTACGGCTCGCGTCCGGTGCCGGCTCCTCAGCAGAAACCGCAAATCCCAGCGTTCATCTAGAATCGCAGCCGGCTGATCAGGCTTTGCTCTGGTTCCAAACGTACAGAAAATTCTCGTCCGTGGCAGTGGAGACGAGGCGACTTGCTTTTCGAGTGGCGCGGTTCAAAGCGGAGCGGACGTTCTCCTTCGTATCTCCCAGTTCCATCAAAGGCACTCTGAGGGCCGCGCCCTGTTTGAGCTGGTCGAGGTCGCGCAGAATCATGGAAACGATCGCCTTGTGTTTGCCGTTACGCGAGCGGGGAACGGCGCCCAAGTCGAGCGTTTTGAAATGCGACAACCTCTGGATTGCCTTCATGGTAAGCCTCCCGCACATTAAACGTATAACTAACGCTGCGCATTAATAACATGATCGTAGTGCAACGTACAATAGAAATATTATCGACATGAACACATCTAAGCGGAAGTCTCCCTCTAAGTAACGCGGGCTCGGGCGCACTAACCTTCGCGGACTCACCTTAATGGAAGCAGCGTTATTGCCGAGAGTTTTAAAAGATTCTCCCCGTACGTTTTAAGAATTGCTACGGTGCCAGCAGCCACAGGAGGAGCCAACATGTTTACGTATTTTGAGCAGCTACCGATCGACGAGGTGGAAGCGGCGCTCGAGCGAGCTTCGGCGGCTTCGGCAAACACGCCGCAGACGCCTCCTGCGCCATCTCTCGCGCCGGCGCAGAAAGCCATCGCGGCGATTCCCTATAAATCAAAAAATATCTCGAGGAAAGGCCGGCAATGAGGAAGATGATCTTTGTCAGGTCTGCGGATCGCCAGGATTGGGGCTGCTCGGAATGCGCCTGGGTGTTCAATCCCTTGGGCCCGCCGCGGGGCGCCACGCTGGACCAGATGAAGGAGAACTTCGAGCACCAACGCGACAATGAGTTTGTGGCTCACGTTTGCGCCCAACATCCCCGGAGCCAAGAATCGAGACCGAGGAAAGCTAAAGACGAATCACAAGTCCCTCCACGAAAGTGATCGCCTGAAATTGTCCGGGAATGTGTTCGCCATCACCAGCGCCAGGGTGTGCGCAACGGGACAGATTTATGAATTGGGCTCGGTTATGATGCATTGTCATTGGAACCAAAGCTGTTCCGCGAACCATTGCAACCGCCTTGGCGTATCGGCCTATGTTCCCCACGCAAATTGCAGTGCGAAGGAAAAGCACCATGCAAGCTAGACTCATGCTTTTGGCCGGACTGCTTCTTGGCAGCTGCGCGCCCGGAACAGCGCAAACGCTCGCGACGCGCGTATTTGTGGCGCACCCGGCGCCAACCACGATGTTCATCCGAGCATCGCTGCGCAGCGACGCGCCGGCGACATTTTTAAGAGCATCGCAAACAACAGAGAACAGTTCGCGGGTTACTTCCCTTAGCAACTCGGCCTACACACCCGATCGCGATTTATTGAAGCGATCGTTGATTGAGGAAGACCGGACCCGCTTTCTAACCGAGTCGCGTTTCGCGGTTGTTCAATTCGGGAGAGGACGATTCGAGGTGGGCGGGTTCGAGAGCACGCTGAATATGCAAAACGCCCAGTTGGGTCCGATAGGCTCGGGCGGCCTGCCTTCCAATCATGATCAGGCATCGACAGCCCGCTCGATCCGATTCGACGGAATCAGCCTGGTGTTTCGCTTTGGACGGGATGCGCAGACCAGAGGCCGGCCCGAGGTATGGCGATGTCTTTCCTGGGTCTGGGGAAACAGTCTAGGGTGCAATTTTTGAGCAGGCGGGACGCCTGCGCTCCGCCGATTCTCGGATTTTTGCTGATCATCAAAGGTTGCGATAAGATTGACTCTCGCCCAAACGAAGGACCATGCCTCATCTGAAACATTCAGCGACCCCGAACGGTGGAACGCGACACGCCAAAGGCAGAACCTGGCACGCCAGCGTCTGTGCAATTTTGCTCGCGCTGCTCTTGTCTTTCGGCTGGCCGGCGCAGAGCGCGGCCTACGCCGTCCTGTCTCATGAAGCCATCATCGACAGTGCGTGGGACCCGAGCATACGCCCCCTACTTTTGAAGCGATTTCCCAATGCCACCAAGGAAGAGCTCAAAGAGGCGCACGGATATGCATACGGCGGCGCGATTATTCAGGACATGGGATATTATCCGCACGGAAGCGCATTCTTCAGCGATTTGACGCACTACGTACGCAGCGGGGATTTTGTCCTGGCCCTGCTGCGCGATTCCAAAGACCTCGACGGCTACGCTTTTGCACTGGGAGCTCTTTCGCACTACGCCGCGGATAATAACGGGCACCTCATCGCCGTGAATCTTTCGGTCCCCCTGCTCTATCCCAAACTCAAGAAAAAGTATGGAGGCGTGGTGACCTATGAACAAGACCCGCTGGCGCACGTAAAAACCGAATTTGGATTCGACGTTCTGGAAGTGGCACAAGGCCGGTACGCTCCCCGAAAGCTACCACGACTTCATCGGTTTTCAGGTTTCCGTCTCCACTCTCTGGAACAAGCATTCCAGGAAACCTACGGCCTGGATTTGAAGAGTGTTCTCTCGAATGAGGACGAGGTGCTCGGTTCTTACCGTCATGACGTCAGCCAGCTACTTCCCAAGGCCACGCGCGTGGCCTGGAGCCTGAAGAAGGACGAGATCATGAAGGACGAGCCAGGCATCACCAAAAGGAAATTTCTCTACAATCTTTCGCGCGCCAGTTATCAAAAGAATTGGGGAAATGTCTATGAGAAGCCCACCTGGCGCGAAAATTTCATCGCCTTTATTTCGAGGATTGTGCCGAAGATAGGCCCGCTCAAGGTGCTGCAGCTCCGCACGCCTACACCGCAAGCGGAACGCATGTTCGAAGCCAGCTTCGACGCGAGCTTACATCAATACCAGAGCTTGCTTGGCGAGGTAGCCGCCGGCCAGTTGGTCCTTCCTAACGATAATTTAGACACCGGCGGAGTGACGATCTCCGGAAAATATGCGCTCTATGATGCGACCCAGGCGCAACTGCTGGACAAACTGGCGCAGCAAAACTTTAGCAGCGCTTCGCCGGAACTGCGGGCTGATCTTCTGGAATTCTTCGCGGATCCGAATGGGCCTTCCTCGATAAAACGCGATCCCAAAGCTTGGGCGAAAGTTCAGGGGGAAGTGGAACAGCTGAGGAACGCACCTCCGGCGCCATCCCCCGCCCGCGCGGATGATCCTTCTCGCGCCGCATCTGACGTCCATTCCACGCTGCCGCACTCATCGAATTAATGGCCTTCTTCTGCATGAAAGAATGGATCGGTTCCGCGTAACAAAATGCTCGCTCACCATTCCATTGCGGCCGTGGCGCCGGCAGCGGTTCGCAGCGCGCGGCGTTGGATTTTCCATCTGGGGGGATTGGGATTTATTCCCCTCGGTCTCCTCGATAGCTCCGTCATACCCATCCCGGGAAGCATGGATTTGCTAACCGTCCTTTTATCCGCGCGGCATGCCGAATGGTGGCTCTATTATGCGGTGATGGCCACCATTGGTTCGGTCATCGGAGGTACGGTGACTTACGTCCTTGCCCGCAAGGGTGGAAAGGAAACCCTGGCTCGCAAATTCCCGCGCAAGAAGCTGGAAAGAGTTTACAAAATCTTCGGGCGATGGGGATTTGGCGCCATCGCCATCCCCGCTCTGCTGCCACCCCCTGTGCCCATGGTTCCATTCCTCTTTGCCGCCGGAGCCATGCGCTATTCCTTAAGCAAATTCCTGGCCGCCATGACGCTGGGCCGGATTGCGCGCTACTCGATCCTGGCCTATCTGGGCGCTCGCTACGGGCGGCATGTGCTTGCAGGCATCTCAAAGCTTCCGCACCCGATACTGATTTCCTCGATCGCACTGGGAGTCGTGGCGGTAGTCGTGGTCACGGTAATTCTTCGAAGCAAAAGTGAAAAGTCCGCAGCGGCCTAGGCTTTTCCGTTCGCTGCTCTCCGCGGCTGACGTTTGGTTGCGCTTCGAAGGTGCGCTGCCGGCGGAATGGGCCCGCTATTTTCTGCAAGCATTCGTTGCATCTTCGATTAGCGCATAAACGCTTGGCTTCGACTTTGCAATTCAGAGTGGGAGTGAGTTCGCGGGAAAATTGACGGCCTGAGGATGGGGGATTCGCAATAAGCAGAAGCGATTCGATTCCCAGCAGGCCATAGGACTATGTGAATCAAGCGGAAGCAGGCAATTCACTCGGCGGCTGAATACAATCTCGCAAAACCATTTAGCGATGGTCCAAGACTACTCGATTATTCGCGGCCTTGCGAGGTCAGCGGTCTGGCAAGTCATCAGTGTGGGGTTGCGGGAAGGCACTCTGGCCCAGCGCGGCGAGTTCTTGGCCTTGTGCCAGATCATGTAAAGGATCACCGGCGGCACGCCCAGCGCAAGAATTATTACGCTGGATACGATCGCCGAAGTCAGGACCTCGGCTGCCGTGAAAACCTTGAAACCAAGCCCCAAAAGCAGCACTGCTGCTCCACATGCATACCCGCTTGCATTGAATTTCATGAGACGGTTTCCGCCTTTCGCTACCTGCAAGTGAAACTGCGATCCCCGAAAACAGATTCGGAGTACGGCAAAGCATGGACAGGAAGGAGGGTTGAATCGGGATTCACGCGCCCCGTTTCCTCCACAACCTTCGCGCACAGGATAGAAGAAGCGCGACCCATAGGCTGTCCGCTTCGACACACCTGGATACGCGCCTTTTGGAAGCGCAGAAGCGGTGGGCGGAAATCCCGCCAGCCGTCGCGGAATCCGAGCGAATGAATGTAGTGAGGAAATACAAACGAAAGTGATTATCGCAGGATTCGCGGGACGTACATCAGTCGTGCAGGACAACGCTCAGGAGTGAACTATTGATTTGAAGGCCGCCGTTGTATTTGATGAAGCCGAGTTTCTTGAATTTGTTCATGAACAGATTGACGCGGGAGCGCGTGGTGCCGATGGTTTCCGCCAGAGTCTCCTGCGAAACCCTGGTGAGAACCTTCTGCGGCTGATCTTCGTTTCCGTAACGGGCAAGCAGCAGAAGAGCGCGGGCCAGGCGCTTCTCCGTTGAGTTAAACAGCTGATCCACCAAGTCCGCCTCTACGCGAATATTCCGCGAAAGCATGTAGGAGATGAAGCGGTCGGAAAATTCATGCTCCGCGTGCAGGATTCGCATCATCTCTTTCTTTTCGATGAGCAGGACGGTGGTGGGCGTAATCGCCGTGGCCGTTCCGATACGGACGGGCTGTCCTGCGAGGCAGCCTTCTCCAAAAAAGTCGCCGGGGCCAAGAACTGCCACCACCGCTTCCTTGCCGACTCCATTAACCACGGAAAGCTTGACGCCTCCGCGCTGGATGTACATGACATTCTTGCCGGAATCCCCCTGCGCAAAGATCGTTTCCTTTCTTGCAAACTCGACGATTTTTCGCGATAAACCCGCGGAATCGAGAAAAGTCTGCGCATTAAAAATTGCTGTCCCGTTGGTCTTCATAACCGTCACCTGCCGATGTCGAATCATAATACTCGCTTTCATAAGTCATACCGCCATTTACCCAATTCCGGCCCTCGTTCCATTCCCTTCATGAGGGGTGAATTGCCGATTCTGTATGAAGTGCATCCGGTTTGTTTGAACGAGAGAGCCATCTAGATTGGATCCAACCAACCTTGCAAAGCCGATGATTCGCGTCGAAAGGTCTCAGGTGCAGCGCTCCGCGAGAGCGCACTATTACGAACAATCTCCCGTTCAGACTACCATGCGGCCTGGCCGCAAACTGTCCTAAAAGGAACACTTTCGCATCAACTGGCAGAGCCAGAACCCTCGCCCGACCCTCCTGTTTCTGCCACTGAATTCAGAAGAGCGAATATCCGCGCGGGCGCCTCGATTCAATCATTCGTGAAAGTGTCCACAACGTGACAGATACCGATTGTCGCCACGGCTACTATCTTCTCTGGCGGTCGACCTAAGCAGACCGAAGCGCAATCCAACCCTGAGACTTTCCGCCGCAAAAGAACGGAAGAATCGATTTCGCTTCACGCGACCGTTCGAGTCCTCTCGCATCATTGGAATTCGGCTCGCTTCCTTGGGAGAAGCCCAGGTGTCTGCAATCGTTAGATTCAACGAAAAGGAGTGAACAGCACATGCCGTTATTTCAGATCGTGTTGGTTTTGGTGGTCATAGGCGTCCTGCTTTGGTTGGTCAACAGCTATATACCGATGCAGGGAACAATCAAGTCCCTCTTGAACGCGGTGGTAGTTATCGCCACGGTCTTATGGCTGCTGAACATTTTCGGACTTTTCCACTCCATCTCCCGAATGCATGTCGGAACCTGAGTAAGTACGAAAGAACGGGGGAGAGACGAGTTGTGAGTCATCGCACGCAAACAACAAACCGGGCCAGGCGATCAACGCCAGCCATAAGAAATTGAAGTCATGGAGGCACCAGTCATGAAGGTTTCCAAAATTATCGGCACCACGGCGCTGCTCTTCCTGTTCGCAGCCATCGTTCCGGCCTTCGCGCAGGATGAGCATCAGGATAAAGAGGCTAAGGCTCCGAAACAGGAGCAGCAAGCCAAGCCTGAGAAACAGCAGCAACAACCACAACAGCGCGCACAGCAGCAGAACCAGAACAAGCAGCAGCAACAGAACCCAGCACAGAAGCGGGCACAGCAGCAGAACCAGAATAAACAACAGCAACAGCAAGCAAAACAAGAGCAGAACCAGAACAAGCAGCAGCAACAGAACCAGCGGGCACAGCAGCAAAACCAGAACAAACAACAGCAACAGCAAGCAAAACAAGAGCAGAACCAGAACAAGCAGCAACAACAGAGCCAGCGCGCTCAACAGCAAAACCAGAATCGCCAACAACAACGCAACACGCAGCAGGTACAGAATGGGCGGCAAGAACGTCAGCGGAGCGTGGCCGAACAGCAGAGACAACGCTCGGAGCCGGAACTACGACTCACCGAGAGGGGTGAAAGCCGCATTCCTGACGATCGCTTCCGATCCAATTTTGGCCGCGGGCACGAGTTTCGCATCGGAAGCCCACGGATGGTCGACGGATACTCGCGCTTTCAATACGGCGGATACTGGTTCGGATTTGTTCAGCCATGGCCTGTCGGTTGGTATTACACGGATGACGTTTACGTGGAATACATCGATGGCGGCTACTTCCTAATCGACCCGTATTATCCCGGGACTCGCCTATCCATCAGCGTAGTGATGTAGCCATCAGACCCCATGTCCAAGGGGGCGGCCGAGCGTGTATCGATCGAGCCGTCCCGGAGTCGATGGGGAGAACCAAAGTCGCGGTCCTGCACCCGTTCGGATAGAGAACAGAGGGGGAGAAAACAATGCTCGGAACGATATTGGTGGTGGTCCTGGTGATGGCTCTCCTCGGAGTATTGCCCAGGTGGTCGCACAGCCGGCAATGGGGGTACGTCCCGACGGGCGGAGTGGGGCTGGTTCTGCTGATCGTCGTAATTCTCCTGCTTCTCGGCCGCATCTAGGCCGGGCGGTGCGAAGAAATGCGTGACGGCGACCTTCCGTGCAAAATCGAAAGGATCGCAACACCTTTCTCCCCATCGCCGATGCGATGTGAATGGAAATACGGTTTTTTGGCCGGGGAACATTCGAGCAGCGACATTGCGGCGCGAAGTTGCCCCGGTTAACGGCGTGGTTCAAAGCGCGCTAACAAAGGTTCCGTAAGGATCAAACTTTCGGAGCCGCAATTCTGATCATGGAGGTCAGCGAACATGCGTAAGTCAATTTTGCTAGTGTGCCTAGGACTGCTGATTGCGGGAACAGTGTACGGCGCAAACAAAGAACAGAAGCGTCTGGAAAATTCCGGGGTGGTCATGCAGGAAATTATGAACCTGCCCGACGGCATCCCCAAAGAGGTGATGGAAAACGCGAAGTGCGTGATCGTGTTCCCATCCGTTCTCAAAGCGGCGTTCGTCGTCGGCGCAAGTTACGGCCGCGGCGCAATGGTATGCCGAACCGGGAAAGATTTTCACGGACCGTGGGGCGCGCCGGCGATGTACGCGCTGGAAGGCGGCAGCGTGGGATTCCAGATCGGCGGACAGGCTACGGATCTCGTCCTTTTGGTCATGAACGACAGGGGCGCGAGTTCCATTCTCGACAGTAAAGTGAAGCTGGGCGGCGATGCTTCGGTGGCCGCAGGTCCGGTGGGCCGCGACGCCACAGCGAACACTGACGCGTACATGCGAGCGGAGATTCTCAGCTACTCGCGTACACGCGGTCTTTTTGCCGGAATTTCTCTCGAAGGTTCGACGTTGCGCCCGGACGAAGACGCCACGGCGGAGGTTTATGGCCGCAAACTCACAGCACGAGAGATCGTTTTGGGCGGATCGATTGGGATTCCCAAGTCCGGCCGCCATCTGGTCGAAGTGCTGCAGAAGAACTCACCCCGCAATGAATCGAAAGAATCGGCCAGCAACTAGTTTTTGAATTCCCTCGGGTTTTGCTCCGTATGACGGAATGGGAGTTCGCCTGTACTGATGGGGCGGGCTCCCATTCCGGCTTGACCACAAAGCGGGCACCGCCGAGGAAACCTGCGCTGCAACCTCCGCCAGCGGCCTGCATCCAACCCGATAGACATGAACGCGCAATCCATCGATCCTCACCCGAGCCTGAGGCCCCGCGAAGTGCTGGCTTCCTGGGGAAGGATTCTGGCCGGGCGCACGCCGCTGCTCTCGATCGAGATCACGCGGGAATGCCCGCTCAGTTGCCCAGGATGCTATGCCTATGGCGATCAGCATCTGGGCGGCGAAGTGAAATTGAGCGAGCTGGCGGATTTCCACGGCGACGCGCTGGTGAACAGCGTTCTGGGCCTGGTGCGCAAGCACAAGCCGCTGCACGTTTCTCTGGTGGGAGGAGAGCCGCTGGTCCGCCACCGCGAATTGAGCCGCATCCTTCCGGCGCTGGGCGAAATGGGAGTGTTCACGCTGGTGGTGACCAGCGCGGTGATTCCCATCCCGCTCGAATGGATGAAAATTCCGCGCGTGCGCGTGGCCGTCTCGATTGACGGGCTGCGGGAAGATCACGACGTGCGGCGCAAGCCCGCCACCTACGAGCGCATTTTAAAAAATATCGCAGGCTGCGAAGTGAACATCCACTGGACTATCACGCGACCCATGCTCGCGCGGCCGGGTTACCTGGAAGAATACGTTTCGTTCTGGAGTGAGCGGCCGGAAGTGAATCGCATCTGGATCAGCGGCTACACGCCGCAGATCGGCGAAGAAAGCCCGGAGAAACTGAGGCCGGAGGATCGCGCGGCTCTGGCCGCAGCGCTGCCGCCTCTGGCGCGGCGTTATCCGAAGCTGCTGTTCACGGGAGGCATCGCGCAGGCGTTCTTGCGGCCTCCCGAAAATCCCGGCGATTGCGTTTTTGCGAAAATGTCCGCGAATTATTCCGCGGATTTGCAGAGCCGCGTCGAGCCTTGCGTTTTTGGAGGCGCGCCGGACTGCTCGCAATGCGGGTGCGCCATCAGCAGCGGCTTGCACTGGGTGCGAAACGTTCCAGTGGCGGGCCCCGTGAAAGTGGATCATTTCATACAAGGCTCGATCAACATCGGGTTGCTCGTCAATCGCCTGCGTTCGCGCGAGCCCAAGCCTTCGCGGTGGAACCCCCGCGGAGGCAGGCCGAAAGTTGGCCGCGGGCTGGTGCAGATCGGCCCTTGATTTTTTAGATCGAATTGATCGCGAATCCCGCCGCACATGCAGTTCAATTTGCGTACGCGCGTTTGGAATTACCCGCCGAGGAAAGCAATGCCGCGAAAAGGGGCAAGCCGAGATTCGCGATTGCGCCGCACTTGATGTAAATTCCAGGGACGCGGAGGCCGTCATGACGCCTGAATCTCAGCCGAAACTCAAGACAGTTCTGATTACCGGAGGAACGGACGGTCTGGGTCGCGGAGCGGCGCTCTTTTTGGCTGCGCGCGGCTACCGGGTGTTTGCCGGGGGACGCAACGCGGAACGCCGTGCAGCGCTCGATCGCCTGGCGCGCGAAAAACAGTTGCCCATCGAGACGATCCCGCTGGATGTGTGCGAAGAAGTTTCGGCGCGTGCGGCGGTGGAGCAAATTGCGAAAACCGCCGGGCCCGTGGATGTGCTGATCAACAACGCCGGCATCGCCATCGGCGCGGTGCTCGAAGAAATTTCGTTGGCCGACCTTCGCAAACAATTCGAGACGAATTTTTTCGGCGCGATGCGCATGGCGCAACTGGTGCTGCCGGAAATGCGCCGCCGGAGGCTGGGGCGCATCATCAATATGAGCTCGATTGCCGGAAAAATCGCGATTCCGCTGATGGGGCCGTACGCCGCGAGCAAGCACGCGCTGGAAGCGGCCAGCGATTCGATGCGCCTGGAGACGTATTCCTTCGGCATCCATGTGGTGCTGATCGAGCCGGGATATATCCACTCCAGCATGAGCCAGAACGCCGCGGAATTATCCTCGGCGTACGTCAATGCCGCGGGCGCCAGCGCCTATCGTAAAATTTACGAGGGATTCCAAAAAAGCTGGGAAAAGACGGTGCAGGCTTCGAAGTATCAGCCGGAAGATTGCGCGCGCGTGATTCTGCGGGCCATCAAAGACCGCCCGCCCAAGGCGCGTTACCTGGTGACCCGCGACGCAAAAATTGCCGCGCGGCTCAGGCGCTGGCTATCCGACCGCGCGTTTGATCGCATCACGCGCAAACGCATCGGGATCGAAGAGCCGCGCGAAGGTTCCGCGCGCTAGCCCAAGCCTCAGGGATTCGAGACTTGAATCGAGACGCTGGCTTCGCGCAGCGGCACGTATTGCTCTTCCCAGGCCTTGTGCAGAGGGCTTTCCGCATAGGCGTCGGCCGCGGCGCGGTCGCGGAATTCGATGGCGTATGCGGCGCTGAAATCGCGCGGCTGCAGCCGTTCGGACTTGATCCAGATATTTTTAATGCCGGGAATTTTCGCCGCCATTTCCTTCACTCCCTCGAGCGCTTGCTGCTTTGCGGCATCCGGCACGCCCGGATTCCATTTGATTTCGACCACATGGATGATGGTCTTGGGTTGGCCGAAGCGGTTCTGCCCGGCCACGTAGCCGCTCGAAAAAAGCGCGGCGGCCGCCAGCAAGCCGCCCAAAATGACCGAAGCCCGGGTGAAATGGATGCGCATGCTATCTCCTTTTTCCTTGGATGATTCCACGCCCAGCGCTTGAGTGTAAGCAATCGGGCCGCGCCGGCGCAATGCCCGGCCGCCGATTTGCTTGTTGACCCGCGCGTTTCAGATTCAGTAGCATGCGCTTCCCGGCGAAATGCGGCGCCACGGGCCGCGGAAGCAGGCGTGAGGAGGGATCATGTTTTGTTCCAAGTGCGGCGCAACGGTGGCCGATGGCGCGGCATATTGCAGCAGTTGCGGCCAGCCCATGGGCAGCGCCCAGGGCAGCCAGCCGGATTCGTCGTCCAACATGTCCGCGTGGAACACAGCGGCGCGCGCGCCGGTGAAGTACGCGGGCTTCTGGCTGCGCTTTGTGGCCTACATTATTGATTCCTTCGCCATCGGAATCGTGCTGGGCCTGGCTGTGATCCTTCCGCTGATGGGCACGGCCTTCAAGAATATCTCGCCGGATAATCCCTGGGAATTTTATACCGCCGCCGGACCGCAAATCCGCGCGGCGCAGGGCCTGATGATCATGGGGACGTGGCTTTACTACGCGCTGTTTGAAAGCTCGGCGTGGCGGGCGACGCTCGGCAAGAAAGCGCTGGGCCTGGAAGTGACCGATCTCGCCGGGAATCGCATTTCCTTCGCGCGCGCGAGTGGCCGTTTTTTTGCAAAATATGTTTCCTTCTTCACGCTGCTCATCGGATTCATCATGGCCGGATTCACAGCGAAAAAGCAGGCGCTGCACGACATGATCGCCGGATGCCTGGTGATTCGGAAAATCTGAAGGCGGAAATCGCGGCAAAGCGCAAGCGAGGGACAAGATGTTCTGCTCGAAATGCGGGAACCCGGTCGCCGAAGGCGGAGCTTTTTGCGGGGCCTGCGGGCAGCCCGTGGGCGCATCTCCCGCCGCGCCTGCCTCCATGAATGCCGCTCCGTCCTATGCCCCGGCGCCATCGGCGGCGATTCCCGCCGCTGCATATGCGCCGGGCCATGCTCCGCTGCTTGCACCGTATGCCGGATTCTGGCTGCGCGCCGTGGCTTACCTGCTCGATTCCATCATTCTGATGTTCGTATTTGGCGCGCTGATTTTGGTGGGCGCGGCGATCATCGGTTTTGGAGTGATTGCCGCGGCCCTGCACAACGCAAACAATCCCGGAGCGCTTCCCGTGGCGATTATTTTCCTGATCCTGAGCGTGGCGGCCGCGTCGATTATCGTTTCCTGGCTGTACTACGCGTGGATGGAAAGTTCCGCGTCGCAAGCCACGCTGGGAAAACTGGCGCTGGGACTCTACGTCACCGACGTGCAGGGAAGGCGCCTCAGCTTTGGCCGCGCCAGCGGGCGTTTCTTCGCGAAAATCATCACCGGGCTGATTCCGTTTTTTCTGGGTTACATCCTGGCGGGAATCACGGAGAAAAAGCAGGCACTGCATGACATGATCGCCAGCTGCCTGGTGCTGCGGAAGAGCTAGACGCCCCAGCCGTAGCGCTCGGTGTGGGTGAGCGCGTCGTGGGCTTCGCCGCGAATCAGTTCCGTGAATTCCGAGCAGCGCACCACGCGCGAATCGGAAGAGGCGATGTCCATGGTGCGGTAGCCGCGGTCGAGAATGCGATCCACCCCCGCTTCGATCCACAGCGATTCCGTTTCCATTCCAAACGATTCCCGCAGCATGAGGCTCGCGGAGAAAATCGCGCCCAGCGGGCAGGCAACATCTTTTCCGGCAAGAGAAGGCGCCGAGCCGTGAATGGGCTCGTAGAGCGCCGGCGCGCCTTCGCGGCCGCGGCTGAGAGAAGGAATCAAGCCGATCGAGCCGGCCAGCGCCGCGGCTTCATCGCTGAGGATGTCTCCGAACATGTTTTCGGTGAGGATGACGTCGAATTGTTCCGGGCGGAGCAGGATCTGCATCGCGGCATTGTCCACGTAAAGATGATCGAGTTCGACGGTGGGATAAAAACGTTTGCCCATGGACGCGACGGTTTGCCGCCAAAGAGTGGAAGTGGCCAGGATGTTGGCTTTGTCGATGCTGGTCAGCTTGCCGCGGCGCGCTTCGGCGCGTTCAAATGCGTAACGCGCTACGCGCTCGACCTCCGCGACGGAATATTCGCAGGAGTCGCTCGCGGAGGTTTGCGCGCCTTCGCCCCGCCGCTCGTGCTTGCCGAAATAAATTCCGCCGGCCAGTTCGCGCACAATTTCAAAGTCGCATTGGTTCAGGCGTTCGGCGCGAATCGGTGAAATTCCGTGCAGCGCGGGACGCAGGCGGATGGGCCGCAAATTGATGTACAGGCCCAGGGCTTTGCGCAATCCGAGAAGGCCCGCTTCCGGGCGCTTTTCGAGAGGAAGCTTGTCCCATTGCGGGCCGCCGATGGCGCCGAGCAGAACAGCGTCCGCCGACTGGCACCCCGCCAGAGTTTCCGGGGGAAGCGGATTTCCGGTGAGGTCGATGGCCACGCCGCCGAAGGGCAACTCGCGAAACTCGAATTGGTGGCCGAACGTCGCGCCGCAATCGGTGAGCAATTGCTGCGCGGATTTGGTGACCTCCGGGCCGATCCCGTCGCCGGGTAGAACGGCAATGGTCTTGCGCACGCCAGGCATGGCTGGTTTCCTTCCTGCAACAATATTAAAGCCGGGTTGAAATTTTGCCCATAATTTTCGGGCGGAAAAGTCGGTGTCCGCTGCGGAAAATCAACGCGCGGCTGCGGCGTTCGATTCGCTGTCCGCCGGCGCGGCGGGCAGGCCGCGGCGCACATGATGGATGATGGTCAGCAAATCGCGGTCGGTGACCACTTTTTCGGCATCGGCGCGGGAAATCGCGTAACGGTAGCATTCGGCAAGTTCCGATTCGGTGGTGGAGTAGCCGAGTTCCTCGAGGCGCGCGCGCAGAGCGTTGCGGCCGGAATGTTTTCCGAGGACCAGCCTGCGGGCCGGCACGCCCACTTTTTCCGGAACAATAATTTCGTAGGTCAGCGGATTTTTCAAAATGCCGTCCTGGTGAATGCCCGCTTCGTGGGCGAAGGCGTTGGCGCCCACCACGGCTTTGTTGGGCGGCACGCTCACGCCGGTGATGGAGGAGAGCATGCGGCTGGTGGCATAAATTTTTTCGAGCGTGATGCGCGTGCCGGCGTTGTAGCAGGCCTGGCGGACGTGCAGCGCCACGGCAATTTCCTCGAGCGAGGCGTTTCCGGCGCGTTCGCCGATGCCGTTGATGGTGCACTCCACCTGGCGCGCTCCGGCGGCAATGGCCGCCAGCGAATTGGCCACGGCCAGTCCCAGATCATTGTGGCAATGGGCGCTGTAAACAATTTGCGGATAGTCGCTCAGGTGGGCTCGCACGCGGCGGAAGATTTGGCCGTATTCATCGGGGGTGGCGTACCCAACAGTATCGGGCAGATTCAGGATTTTCGCGCCAGCGGAAGCGGCGGCTTCGGCGGCCTGGCAGAGGAAATCGATGTCGCTGCGGCTGGCGTCCTCGGCGGAAAATTCCACTTCGTCGCAATGCTCGCTGCCGAAGCGGACCATGCGCGAAATTTGTTCGAGGGCTTCCTCGCGCGTCGAGCGCAGCTTGTGTTTCAGGTGCAAATCGGAAGTGGCGAGAAAAATATGCAGGCGCGGCTTGGCGGCAGGTTCGAGCGCCCGCAAGGCCGCGTCCACGTCTTCCTGGCGGGCGCGGGCCAGGGCCGCCACGCGCGCTCCCTTGATTTCACCGGCCACGGCGCGCACCGCGTCCAAATCGCCGGGCGAGGCGATGGGGAAGCCGGCTTCGATGATATCCACGCCCAGGTCTTCGAGTTGGTGCGCCAGGCGGAGTTTTTCCTCGCGATTCATGGAAAAACCGGGCGATTGCTCGCCGTCGCGCAACGTGGTGTCGAAGATGTGGACCGTGTCCATGGAGACTCCTCCCGGCACTCCCTAGTGGACCGCAGGGAGGCCTCTTTGTCCAATTTATATTTATTGCATGTTGGATAAATCTCTCTTATATATGGATTTGGTGTTTTCCGGAGGGTTTCCCTTGGATATCGATCTGGCGGCCCTGCAGGTGTTTCAGATGGTGGCGAATGAGCACAGCTTCTCCCGAGCCGCGGAGAAGCTGTATCGCACGCAGCCCGCCGTGAGCATCGCCATTCGCAAGCTCGAGGAATGGGTGGGGCAGCCTTTGTTTGTGCGCGGCTCAGGCGCCCGCGTGCTGACCGACGCCGGGACCATGCTGCTGGTGTACGCCGGGCGGATGCTGAACCTGCGCGAGGAAATCCGCAAAGGCATGCGGGAGCTGAAGGGACTCGAACGCGGACAGGTTTCGATCGGCGTAAACGAAAGCTCGATTCACGCGCTGCTCCCGGCGCTCGAGCGCTTTCGCCAGTTGCATCCGCGGATACGCGTCCGCGTGCACCGGGTATTTTCGCGGGATGTTCCGCGCGAGGTGCTGAATTACCAGTTGGACCTGGGCGTGATTTCCTATCTGCCGGAGGAACGCGAGCTGACGGGAGTGGAGTTTTACCGCGACGAGCTGGTGCTGGTGGTGTGGCCGGGGCATCCGCTGGCGAAGAAACGGCAGGTGGACGTCACGGCGCTGGGCGAGGAATCGTTTGCGGCGCACATCGTGGAATCTCCTTACCGCCAACGGGTGATCCAGATGTTCGCGCGGCATCACACCCCGCTGCACATGGAACTCGAGCTGCCGACCATCGAGAGCATCAAGCGATTCGTGGAAATGAAGTGCGGGGTGGCCATCGTTCCGCGCATGTGCGTTGAGGAGGAACTGGCGCGCGGAGATTTGCGCATGCTGCGCATCCGCCAGATGCGTTTCGAGCGGCGCCTCTATCTGGTCTACCGGCAAGACCGGCCGCTGACGGCTGCGGCGCAGGCCATGATCGAACTGCTGCGCAAGAAGATTGGCCGCGCGGCGGCGAGCCGTTGAAACAGGCGCGGAGAGGATCGCGAGAGCGCCTAGGCGCTTGAGCAGCGCGGCAAGCCGCTTGGTAAAGCGCGCCAAGCCGGGCGTAACTATCTGGTAGCGAAAGCCAAGCAATTCATTGCGTGTTCCGCGGTCGAAGCGCAAATTGCCTGCGGGGGGTCATCCTTGGGCGGAGTCCGATTCCTGTTTCCTCGCTGGGGGAAGCTTGGGCGAGTGGCTCGCAACGCGAGCCCCGGCCCAACTTATGAGCAGCGGCGCGCGCGGCGGCTGCGTGTGGCCATGCCGGTGCTGCTGTATGGGCGCCTGGACCGCGAGCCATTCTCAGAACACGTCGAAACCATCAACGTGAGCTTGACCGGAGGTTTGATTCCGATCTCGGCGCAGGTGGTGACTTCGCAGAAGCTGATTTTGACCAATTTGCAGACAAATGAGGAGCTAACCTGCCGCGTGGCGCGCATTATCCGTACCGAAGAGGGAGCCACCTACGCGGGCATCGAATTCCTGCAACCCTCGCCGCGATTTTGGGGTCTGGATTTCGTCGGCAAGGCCGCCCAGGCGCCCGCGAATGTCCCGGTTGGATGAGATTTTAGCCCCGCGGTGCGGAAATATTACGAACTGGACAACATTCTCCGCGTTAAAGATTGACGAACCTTCTCTCCTAATTTAACTTTTGCACCAACTAGCTATCCCTAAAGGCAGGCGAATGCGCGTTTTTCTCAGGGCTGCATTTGTGCTGAGTTGTGCGTTCATGCTCGTGGCGGCGGCGCTGCACGCGCAAGGGCCTGCGCCCACTCCGATCATTACCTCCATCAATCCCAGCAACGTGGCGGCGGGAGCTCCGGGGTTCACATTGACCGTGACGGGAAGCGGATTCGCTGCGAATTCCGTGGTGCGCCTGAACGGCAGCAACCGCGCGACAGTGTTTGCCGGACCCACACAATTGATGGCCATGATTCTGCCCGGCGACATAGCCGCTCCGGGGCAAATCGGAATCACCGTCTTCAATCCCTCGGCCACCAGTCCCGGATTTACATCCAACACCGCAATTCTTGCCGTCGGCAATCCTCCGCCTACGCTCACCAGCGCCGCGCCGGGATTTCTGGCGCAAGGTGTAGGCAGCGTACGCATGACCCTGCTCGGTGCGAATTTCAGGCCGGGGGCGACGGTGGTGATTTCTCCGCCGATTGCGAGTCTTGGAAATTCCACGGGAGCGATGCAAGCCACGGACGTTGCGGTTGAAAGCGTGCAGCGCGTGAGCAACAACCTGATCATCGCGGAAATCAGCCTCGCGCCGGAAGCCACGGCGGGCCTGCGCGGCATTGATGTGGTGAACGCGGACGGCAGCAGCACGGCGGGAGGGCTCACTTTTGTGGGAACGACGCAGCCGCTGCGAATTTCCGCGGGCACTTCGCTGGCCGCCCCGCTTTCGGTGGTCACCATCGCCGTCACCCATCCGCGCGACGGCACGCTCGTGATGCAGGGCGATGATTTGTACGGAGAAGCGATTCTGGCGGGGACCGGAAGCGGGACGGTGATTGGCGAATGGCTGTGGGACGGCAACGTCACCGAACAATTCGTGTCGGTGTTCGCGGGAGGCCAGCGCGCGACGCTGCGCACCCAGCGGTCGTTCCCCACATCGTTCCTCGGCGTGCATACCGTGGAACTGCGCATCACCCAGCCGAACCAGATACTTTCGCGGCCAATAAAAGTTGTGGTCAATCCCGGAGATTGGCAATTGCAGAAAATTCTAGGGCCCGGATATGGCGCGGGATTTTCCGCCGATGCGCCGCCGACGCTGCGCTGGGCTCCCGTGCCGGGAGCCTTGAAATACCAGGTGGGATTCACGACGCGACCGTATTTTTCGACCATCGAAACCTGGCATGACGTGAACGACAACCAATGGAAGGTGCCGCAGGAAATCTGGGATGCGCTGCCGGAAGGCGAAATGTACTGGACGGTGCGCACCGTGGAATCATCGGATGTGCCGCGCAAGCCGATGCCGTTGCGGCGCATCGTGCGCTTTGCGCCGGGCGCGTTGCGCGCCGTGGCGGGAGCCGCCGAGCGAACCTCGGCGGGAAATGCGTTGATTGTGTGGCAGGGGCTTCCACAGCAGACACTCTATCGCGTGACCATCAGTGAAGATGCCGACGCGACGAAAATTCTGCGGCGCTATCTGACCGCGGATGCGCGGCTCGATTTGCGCGCCTTGCGCGGAAAATTGACGCCCGGGCAAACCTATTACTGGCAAGTGGGAGCGATTTCCGCGGATGGGCAAGTGCTGCTCGAGGGCGCGCCGCAAAGTTTTGTGGCTCCTGCGGGTCCGCAGGCGCGCGTCGAAAGCGATCCGCGATTCGTGCTGGCATCTTTTCATGCCAACGCTCCGGCTGCACCCGGCGCAAATTCCTACGCGCCTTTGCCCGCGGATATTGCTTCGCTCATTGCCAGCCGCTCGCCTTTGCCGGACAGCACGGTGAATGACGCCAAGCCCGCGGTGGCCATCGCCTTCACCGCCCCGGTGAACCCGGCGGACATGGCTCTGATGGTGGACGATACGGACGTTACTTCGCTCGCGCAAGTCGCCGACACAAAAATTTCCTACACTCCGGCGCTGGCGCTCGCCAGCGGCAGCCATTCCGTGAATTTGACCATTGCCAATGAAGCCGCCAGCTGGACCTTCACGGTGCAAGTCGCCGCGCCGCCATCTTCGCAGGGCGCGGCAAGCGGAGGATTTCAATCCGGCACGGACGCCGAAGCTCCTCCCGCGTCGGGTTCCTCAAGTGCGGCAAGCGGCGGAGCAGCCGGCAACCCTCCGGCATCCGGCGCCAACGCATCGAGCAGCGCAGCTAAGCCTGGGAACGGCAAAAACGAACATCCCGGCGCGGTGGTCGGTCCGCAAGGGCAAACGCAGGTGAGCTCCAACACGCAATGGGCCTCCGGCTCGGCTCCGGACACCAATGCCATCACCATTGGCCAGCAAATGGTGTTTCAGGATGGCAAGTGGCGCGTGGAAATGAACGGCAGCGGGCTGCTGAACACCACATTCAATCCCGAAATCATGCGCGGCAGCATGGGGCTGGTGAACGATTATGTTTTCCGCGTGGCCTACGACGGCGGAGATTGGGGAAGTAACCTGCGATTCGGAATTTTGACTCCGGCTCTTTACCGCGATTCCGAATTCGTGACCACGGCCACGGCGCGGCAAGGCGTGGAATTCACGCTGCGCACCAAAGCCGGATCATTTGCATATTTCCGGAACACGAATGACGTAGCGCTGGGCGGCGGCGCGGGCGTCAGCTTCCATCAAAATGTGCAAGGCGCAAGCTGGGATGCGCCGCTGCCGGTGAAGCGCGCGGAATTTCGTCTGATGTGGCTGAGCGCGGGAGACACCGGCGCGCCCACCACCGTCATGTTCGATTCCATGGGCAATCCGATTCTGAGTCCCGACCCGGTGGGAACTCCTGGAGCGGGCGACGCCTATGGCGCGGTCTTCTTGCTGCATCTTTCGAAGCAGTGGGTGTGGACCAGCGAATATTCCTGGAGCTATGACAATCCCGACGTGATGATGGCCGGGTCGCACCGCTTATTCGGGCGCGCCTGGCGCACCGGAGTGAATGGAACGATCCACAAGGCGGCGGTAAGCGTGGTGTATCGCGACGTGGGGCCGAATTTCGCATCGCCCGCGAATCCCAGCCTGAGTTTGCTGAGCAATCCGGACCGCCGCGGCGTGGACGCTTCGCTTTCCGATCCCACGCGCATCGGCGTTTTTTCGCTGGGATACAGTTTTCTCGAGAGCGACATCAAGGACGCCAACAATCCCGAACAAATTCTGCACAATTTCACGGAAACCTGGTCGAAGCCCATCAATCCGAAAACCATTCTGGCCTGGAACGCGCATGAGACGCTCACGCTGACCGGGACGGTTCCCGCGGCGGTGCTGCTGCTTCCTCCCGACCAGCAGAAAATGCTGGAGCCGGATCAGCAGGACCTGGGGACGGGCGTGACGCTGACGCATCAGGTGGGCAAAGTCTCGCTCAGCCTGGGAGCCTCGCGCGACTGGTTCCGCAACAACAACGTTTCGGGACAAAACGTGATCACTTCCTCGATCCTGGGCGGCGCGAATTGGAGCGCCAACTCATTTTTTCAGTTGAATTCCAACGTCAGCGTGAATTGGGTGGCCGCCGATGCGTCCACCACCGGGACCACGCGCAACGTCAGTGGGTACCTGCAGCCCACATTTATGTGGAAGCGCATGAATTTCCAGGTCGCGCCGCTGGCCTCCGTCAATACCGTGCGGACCCAGTTGATCATGGGCATGCTCACCAACGATACCCTGACGGAAGAGTATGGCGGGCGCATGTCCTGGCAGATGCCGGGACACTTCAAATTCAGCACGCTTTCGATGGAAGGCGATGAAACGCGCGACCGCGACAACATTTCAGGAATGAATATTCGCAGTACGCAACTCTTGTTGCTGTGGACGATTGTCTGGGGGCGGCATTTCGGATTGCAGTAAGGACTGAAAATGCGCATGCGCAGGACGATCGAACGAAGTCTGGTGCTGCTGGCGGCGGTGTGCCTCGCGCCGGCCTTTTTGCGCGCGCAAAGCACCAAGCCCGGAGGCCCTCCTCCCGGGACTTTTTCGCCGCGCGGGCAAACGCCGCCGCAAGGCACTCCAGCGCTGCGGGGATTTACGCCCAGCAGCGGAGCGCAAGGTTCGAGCGTCACCCTGACTTTTACCGGAGTGAATTTTCGCGCCCCGGTGACGCTGCACATTTCGCCCATAACCGGAATCAACGTGACTTCCGTGGGCGTCCTCAACTCCGGGCAGATTCAAGCCACACTACAGATTGATGCGAGCGCGCCGCTCGGCCCGCGGGGGCTGATGCTGATGGTCGCGGATCACGGGCTGGAAGGCCCGCAGCCGTTTACCGTCACCCCGGGACAGCAGGGTTGCGTGCCCACGGCCGCCGGCATTCCCTGCCCGCAGCCGCCCAACGGCGGCGGGCAGCTCTTGAGCATCTTGCGCGTCACTCCCAACCAGATCACCGCCGGGACGCAGAACCTGGATCTGAAAATCGAAGGGAAAAATTTCGCGCCGGGCGCGCAAGTGAATTTTTCGGCGGAGAGCGGAGCTATCGCCAACGTGTTTCCGGCGGGAGGAACGCGATACGTGAACGCCACGGAAATTCACGTGGTGGTGAACGTGCCGCCTTCGGCGATTCCCGGAGGACGCGACGTCACGGTGACCAATCCCGACCGCTCGAGCGGCACGGGCAAAGGACTGATCCGCATCGTTGCGCCGGTCCTGCGCGCGGGCGGAAGCGGTGCGCCGCCAAAAGTGAAATTGGTGCCCATCACCTTCCAGCATTTCAGCGAAGGCAAAATCATTCTCGAGGCGCCGCCGTGGGGCGATCCGTATGAGGGGGAGATTCAGATGCACTACGGGATTCCGCCGCTGAACGATGAGACCCTTTTTCAGTGGAGCGAGCAGAATCCCGGTCTTGCGGAATATTTCGAGCTTCGAATTTATTCCAAGGACGGAAAGACGGTGATTGCCCGCAAGCGGCTGGATGGGTCGCCGGTGGTGGTGAATGGAGTGCAGACCAACAATCCGCCCACCTTCTATCACGTTGATCCGGCGTTCGTGGCCGCCGCGCTCTCGAACATCTCCACACCGCTCAAGCCGCTCTTGTATGGTTCGAGCCTTATGCCCAGCGTAATTGCGCAAGGTTCGCAAGCGGGCCAGGGACAATCGCCGCAACAGTCCACGGGCTTCAAACTTGCGCAGGGCGCGCGCTCCGGCTCAGGGACGGTGATCGTGCCGGTCACCACGCAACCGGCTTCCACCGGGTCGCAACTCTCGGTGGGAGATTTGCAGTGGGAAGTGGCCGGATTCCGCACGTACAACAACGACGGCTCATCGAAGCAAACTTATATGAAAGTGAGCGGCGTGGCGCTGCAATCCGGCGCCGGGGCGGGAGCTGCGCCGGGCAACCAGACCGACGTGGAGGTGGAAATTTCCGACCGCTGGCCGCTGAGCGCTCCGCAAGCGCCCAACGGGCTTGAGAATTGCCCTTCGACGGTGGCTTCCGGCCAGGGATTGCAAATCACAGACGTGGGCGATCCGACGGTGGTAGACAAGAGCGGCAATATCATTCCCAAAGCCGTGGCCGTGAATGATTATGTGGGCGATCCCTTTGTCCTGAGCGGAGATTTCGATCTTTCGCGCTCGCCCTACGCCACGCATCCCGGCCAGGTGGAAAGCAAATGCAATCAATGCTTCGCCGCGCCGGTGCAACTCTTCCAATTCAGCAACCTATTTATCGATTGGGGCGACGGGCACGTGGAGCCATTGTCCGCCCCTCCGGTTTCTTCCGCGAATTCGCCGGTGGAATCGTGGAGCTCGAATGTGGGACTGTCGCTGCCGCCCTGCATGCCGAGCAAGTCGTGTCCTTATTCAGTTTCACACGTTTACAACTACCCCGGAATTTACAGCGTCCGCGTTTTCGAATTGTCCGATGCGGATGTGCAGCAGGTGAATCCTTCGCTGGTCGCTTCGAGCGCCAATGGGCCGGGAAACAGTCCTTACATGGCGGCCATGACGATTGGGCGCTTGAGCGGAGCGGGCGGCGCGATTTCAACCGCACCTTCGAGCGGCGCGCCGAGCTCCGGATCAGGCGCATTGGCCGCAGGCGCGGGCGCCGCATCCATGCATTTGGGAGCGGCATCGAGCGCGGCGTTCAATACCATCGTCAGCCAAAGCGCCCCTGGGACCAGCGGACCATCGCCATCCGACGTGGCCAAGCGCGCCTACATGCTGTATTGCAATCAAATCAAGGTGACCACTCCCGAAGATTTGCTGGCGGATGGTCCGCTGCATCTGGTTTCCATCGACGCCCCGGATTTTCCCGGACACGATGTGCAAAAGCTGTCGGGAGGTGGATTGGTGAAGGGCGGCGTGATGCACGGGCCCGTCACCGGCGGCGCGCAACCACATCCTCCGGTGGTATCGAAGGTTCCGGTTGAGCTTGCGCCCGGCGCGTCCGCCGCGCCGGCCGCAAATTCCGGCAAGCCGGTATTGAAAGCCGAAAATCCAGTGGGCTTGCTGGGCCAGGCGGGATCATCCGGCCCACCTCCGGTGGCCATTTGCAGCGCTTGCGATGAATCCATGGTGGCCACCACGCAATTGCATTATT
Organism: uncultured Acidobacteriota bacterium; assembly: GCA_963708285.1. Taxonomy (GTDB): domain Bacteria; phylum Acidobacteriota; class Terriglobia; order Acidiferrales; family UBA7541; genus Palsa-295. The sequence continues at coordinate 1,106,363 of CAVPSF010000001.1, read as the reverse complement.
ACGGCCGAGGGCGGGTTCGTGTGACCTGGCACCTCGACAACGGCACATGGCCCGTGGGTTCTTCCGGCGAAGATTCTGAAATCGGCCCTTCCGATCAGCGTTCGAATTTGACGCGGCAGAATGCGGGTTCCGGACAGGCGAAGGTCAGCCCGCCCGCGGATTTCACTTCGCAGGCGCTGACCTTGGCCTTGAGTGGCGAAAAAGCGGATCACGTGGTGAGCGTCGAAGCGCAGGTGATTCCCGAGCCTCCTCCGCAACTCGATCAGGTGATTGCCGGAACCTTGCGCGAAGCCGTGGCGGGCGGCGCGACGGCCCAGGGAAACACGCAGGGAATTTCCACGGCGGCGCAGGCTAAAAATTTGCTGGATTCTCTGGCGGCTCCGGCCGGAAGCGGTTTGCCTCCGCTGAAAGTGGGTTTTCTTTCACCCTCGAACCACGCCGCGCCGGGAATGGACCCGGTGCAATATGCCAATGCCCCGCTCACAAAGATTTTGACTATTCTTCCGGTCAGAGAGCCCAACGACCAGCATGTGGTGTCCGGCGGGCAGACATATGAAGTTGTAGTCAGCGATCCCACGCAACCCTGCACGTTCCATTTTCCTGTGGCGGGAGGCGGACACTTTGACGTTAGCGGTTTGCAGAATCACATCACCAGATCCGGAAGCACTTACAGCGGCACGGGCAATCTGATCATCCATTTGGCCACCGCCACGGGTTACACGCAATATCCGCCGGTGCAAGTGCAGATCAAGGGATGGGTGGTGCCGGACGGAGAAAACGTGCAGACCGGTTCGTTCGATGTTTCTCCGGCGCTGACGCTCGATGCCGATACCCCGGGACTTTCCGGCACGGTGGACCGACTGCAAGGAACGGCGGGAACGAGCGCGAACGACGTGGTGACCGCCACGCTCAGCGTCACGTTGACGGACAAGACCGTGCGTCTCCCCGGCTCCCAACAGCCGCAGCAGTGGGCCGGGGTGGCCGCCACGCTCAGCCCCGACGGCGATTGGACCAAGGAAAACCTGACGCTCCCGCAATCCCTGCTCGGCTGGACGGCGTTCACCATTCAGTCGAATCATGTGCGCCTGGATTTGAGCCATCACGATGGCGACGCCGCGGGCCCTACGTGCGGAGGCGGCAGCGGAACGGATTGGGTGGGCGTGCGGTTCGTGGATGCCGTGATCGTTCCGTACACCATGGACCTGGTCTCGCAGCTGCAGAAAACGGTGACGGATTGGGGCATCGTGGGCGGCGGCATCTGCGGATATTTTTCAACCGGGCCGTTCACCGCGAACCTGGGCGAAGGCACCGTGCATTTCGATTCCATCCAGGCCACGGCGCACAACGGAACATTCAGCGCGCAGTACAACGGGATGGACGTTCATGTCCCGTGGCTCAACACGGACATGACCGGCAACCCGCAACTGCAAGCCGGCGGAGGACAGGAGGCGTACATCACGTTTCCATTGAGCGGAACGGCGGCACCGCTCAATTACCCGAATATTTCGCTCAAAGCCGCGAACCTGCAATTCACGAAAGCGCAAAACGTCGGCTGGGGTGTGCAGTCGGATGCGCAATGGGCCTTCAGCTCGCAGAACAAGCCTTTCGCCGGATTCACCACGAAAATGTTTTTCGGCATGGACGGGCGCGGGTATTTTGCCAACGGCAATGCCACGCAGGACGTGCACCTGGGCGGAAGCTCCACGCTGGGCGATACGCCGCTCGAGCTGATCTCCGCGCACATGACCGCTTCGGCGGCGGGATCGGACATCCTCAATTTCCAATTTCAAACGAATTTTCAATTATCGGAAGTGATGCCCACGGTTCCGGTGCAGGTGAATTACAGCATCGAGAAATCGGGCACTACCTATTCGGCCACCGGCCCGGTGAATTCTCCTTTCACCGTGGAAGTGGCCTATCCCGCGGGCCAGCCCGCCAGCGACGCGAAGATTCATCCCGTGCAAGGAGGAGCGAACAGCAAGGAATATTCCGGGACGGTGGATCTCTCGCAGCTTGGCGGTCCTCCCATCACCGGAGAATTCCGGCTGGGCTATCAAGGCGGGCATGATTACTGGATTACGCGCGTGACCATCGGGTTGGGCGCCACAGGCGTTCCGTTGGTTCCGGTTCCGCCGGTGATGAACCTTTACGCCATTCGCGGCGGACTCGGCCACAACTTCCCGATTTCGGCATTTAAGGATGCCGGCTCGCTCTCGAGCGAAACTCCTTCAATGGACGGATCGTTTTTGTTTATGGCCGGAATACGCGTGGGCATGCCGGACCAGTTCACCTATATGCTCGATGGAGATTTGACCATCAAAGCCACCGGGCAGGATGCCGGGGCCAGGATGGATTTTCGCGCCTGGCTGCTTACCGCCGATACTTCCGGCAACGGCCAATTTCAGGGCTATTTTCAATACGCGGGGAGCAATTTCGACGGGCGGCTCTGGGGGCATTTGGATTTTCTGGGCGGCCTGGCGTCCTTCGATTTGGGCAACAGCGAAAACAACGCCGCGATTGACCTGCATTTTGGCGGCGGTTCCTGGCATATCGACGCGGGCAAAAAAGAAGGGCCGCGCATCCAGGCGCATTTCGTGATTGCCAATGCCAATGCCTACGTCATGCTCGGCTCGGATACCGGTCTGGCCATGGGTGGCGACGCCAATTACTGCCTGTGCGTCGGGGATAGTTCGGTCGCCTCGGCGTATATCAAGGGCGACATGGATGTGGGAGTGCAGATCACGCCGCAGCCGCATTTTGTGGGCGACGCTTCGGTCGGCGTGAGCGCGGGAGTGTGCGTCTCGGGCGTTTGCGTATCCGCGGGACTTTCCGCGCAAGTGCATCTGGAGGCTTTGCCGCTCGATATGCACGCATCGGCGACGCTCGGGTTGCCATGGCCGATTGGCGACGTCACCTTTAGCGCGCATTTATGAAGGAATGAACGCAATGATGCAAGACAACACGCGTATTTGCGATTCGCGCGAGCGGAGATTCGACCGCATTGCGGGGGGCGCCGTGCGCGAAAAATTTTCCGGCCCTGATTTGCGGCGGATTTCGCGTTCGCAATTTCATTGGCAGGCTCGCGGCTTTGTGGTTCGTTTTTTCGCGATTTTCGTCGCGGCAATTTTTGGCGCATCCGGATTGGCTTTCGCCCAGCAAACCGCGCAATCTTCCGGCGCGGCGTTTGCCATTTCCGATGGCCACGGCCAGATTTCGCTTATGTGGTTTCCACCCACAGGTCAATGGCCGCTGGGCGGATGGAAAATCGAGGATTCAGCCGGCGGCATCGTCGCCGCGCATGTATCCATGGGCGATGCGGACGCGCTGAAGGGGCTTTCCGCGGACGATGCCGCGACCGTCCAAAAATTGCCGCAGACGCTGGCTTCTCCAGCAGCTTCGGGCAGCCAAGGCAAACTCATCTACGGAATTCTGGCGCTGAATGCTTTCGGGAGTCCGGCGTACGCGCGCGCCCTGGGACTTTCCTGGATGTTATCGGGAGTGGCGCCGGGCGCTAGGACTTACCGCATCTCCGGTCTCAGCGCCACGGGCCAGCCCACGGGATTGGTACTCTCGACCGCGCCCGTCGATGGCAGCGCGGCGACTCCTCTGCCGCCCACACCCGCCGATCTTCGAGCCGAAGCCAGCCGCAATGGCGTGGCATTGTCCTGGACCGCCATTCCTGAGAATCGCGCTCTGCCGGTGATTTCCTATGACGTCTTGCGCGATAGTTCCGAACAATCCGGCGTCGAAGTAAATGCCCGTCCGGTGATCACCGGAGTGAAATGGGATCCCAAGACGCCGGTGTTGTTAGACCGTGAAGCGCCGGTGGAAGAAATGCTGACGTATCACATTTCTAGCCTGGACATTTTTGGCCGGCGCAGTGCGCCTGCGGACATCAAGATTCTCTTCCCGGATTTTGCCGCGCTCGAGCCTCCCGAGCCGGTGGTGGCGGCTTCCGCTGCGAACAAAGTGGAAGTGACATGGAAGGCCGGAACGAATCCGCACACCGCCGGATATCTGGTCGAGCGCGGGTATCTCTACGACGGGCCGTTTGAGGCGCTCACTCCCCAGGCGTTGCTGCCGGGAACGAAAAACTTCGAAGACGCGCAAGTGCGCGGCGGAACAGCGTACTACTACCGCGTCCGCGCCGTCGGCCCGCGCGGAGATATGGGCACTCCTTCGCACGCCGCGATGGCCCAGCCGTCCAATGCCGGCGCGCCGCCCAAGCCGCTGAACTTGAAAGCGGAGTTGGGGAACACGCGCGTGCGGCTTACCTGGGATCCCGTTCCATTTCCGGTGGCGGGATATTTCATCGAGCGCCTGGGCGTGGGCAGCGCGGCATCGTCAGGCGCTGCTTCCAGCGCAAAGCCCTCCGGCGCGCCGGGAAATGCAGGCTGGGTGCAGATGAATGCTCGCGTCACACCCGAGCCTCTCTATGACGATTATTTCGGCATGACATCGGGCGCCACGTTTACCTATCGCATCGTGGCTGTGTCGTATGACAACGAAGAAAGCGCGCCGAGCGATGCGGTCAGCGTCACTTTGCCGGACACCTCGCTGCCGGCGATTCCGGTGATCACCCGCGCGGATGGATCGGACGGCAAAGCGACGCTTGCGTTTGCTCCCGGCCTGCCCGCGGAAAAGACGGCGGAATTTTTGATCCTGCGCGGTGGCTCGGAAAAAGATTTGGGCGTGGTGATCGGAGATCCCTTGCCCGCAACGGCGCGCCAATTTGAAGACCTCTACGTCCAGCCCGGGCAGGAATTCTGGTATCGCCTGGTGGCCGTGGACAAGAACGGGAACCGCAGCGATCCCACGCCGCCGGTGGTAATACGCATCGGCTCGCCGGCGATTCCCGCCGCGCCTGCCCCCAAGGTCACTTATGTGAGCGATCCGTATCCCCAGGCGCGAATTGATTTCGCGCAGCCTCCCGCGGGACTCGCGGTGATGGTGGAAGTCCAGGCCGGAGAAAATGCCACGTGGGTGGCGCTGGCAGGCCCCATCGTGTCACAAACGGTGGCCACGGACCCGGCTCCGCCGGCAAAAGGCCGCGTCTTCTACCGCATATATTACCGCGCGACGAATGGCGCGGCGGGCGCGCCTTCACCCGCGGCGGAACTGACCCGGCCGTAAATTCGCCTGATGCTTAAATCGGGAAATCCAATCACAGAAATTCCAGCCGCGCGCGGCCTGGTTGTTTTTGCGTCGCGCATTACTTCGCCGCGACGGCAAATTCCGCGGTCAGCGGAGTATTTTCGGAAGAATCCCCGGCGTACACCACGAATTTTCCCGGATCGACGCGCCAGCCGTGGGACGCTTCATCCCAATAGGCCAGCGAGCGTTTGTTGAGCAAAAACGTGACGCGCTGGCTCTGCCCCGGATCGAGGCGCACTTTCTCAAATCCTTTCAGTTCCTTCACCGGACGTTTCACGCTCGCCGAAGGATCCCCTATGTAGAGCTGCGCAACCTCCGCACCCGGGCGCGTTCCGGTGTTGGTCAAGTCGAAAGAAACCGTCACCTGATTGTCGGAAGTTTCGCGCGGCGAGACTTGCAGATTGCCGAAAGAAAATGTGGTGTAGGAAAGTCCGAAGCCGAAGGGGAACAGCGGCTTCTCGCCAGTGGAAGTGAAATAGCGGTAGCCCAGGAAAACACCTTCCGCGTATTTTACGTGCGACGTTTGTCCCGCGGGAGTTGGCGGCGGGTAATAATGATCGTGCACGGGATTTTGTTCCCAGGAAACCGGAAAGCTGATGGGCAGTTTGCCTTCGGGAGACCGCGCGCCCACCAGAATTTCCGCCAGCGCCGTTCCGCCTTCCTGCCCGGGATACCAGTTGTGAATCAGCGCCGGAATTTTCGCGATCCACGAGTGAGTGTCCACGTCGCCGCCGGAGGTGAGCACGACAATCGTATTCTTGTTTTCCGCGCGGACGGCTTCGATGAGCGCGTCCTGCCCGTAAGGCAGAGCGTAGGAGCGGTCAAATCCCTCGCTTTCCGTGGTGGAATCGAATCCCACGCTGACGATGGCGGCGTCGGCTTGCGCGGCGATTTTCTTGGCATCCGGAGAAATCAAATCGCTCATGGCGCGGATGCCCATGCCGATGAATTGCTGTTCCTCGCCGGGTTGGTAATCGAGGCGGATCGAGGCAGGCTCTCCCGCCGTCAAATCGAATTCACCGGAGTGCGGCGCCTGAGACTCGTGTCGTGATTCCTGCACCACAATTTTTCCGTTCACATAGAGCTTATAAGCGTCGGTGGCCGTGGCGGCGACCACGATCAGATAGCTGCCGGTCGACTGCGGCAGGTACGTGCCGGACCAGCGAACGCTGCTGTGCGATGCGGCGCCGGAGCCCCACACGCGCGGATGCCACGAATCGATGTTGCGGACATAAGAGACGGATTCAGGATTTCCGCTGAAATTTTCGTTCGCGAAAGTTTCGACCTTGATATTCGCGCCATTGGCTCGCCCGGGGTCTTTGATTCCGGGACCGGGTGCCGCGAATGTGGTTCCCTCGAAAAGTTCCTCGAGCGTGGGGATTCCGCGCGCGTACAAAACCTTCAAGCCCCCCATTTGATTCAACCCGTCGAGAATGCTCACCGAGGTATAGGGGGTAACGATGGAGCTGCCTCCTCCGCCGGTGACCGCAGGCCAGGCATCCGGACCGAGGACCGCGACGGTGCGAATCTTTGCGCGGTCGAGAGGCAGTAGGCCGTTTTCATTCTTGAGCAGCACGATGCTTTCGCGCGCTTCGTCCAGCGCCGCCTGCCGCGCCTCGGGGTTATAGCGCGGAATGGTCAAATCGGTCTGCGGGCGATCGAGGAATCCGAAGCGGATGGCGGTGCGAAAAATGCGGCGCACTTTGTCGTCAATGGTGGCTTCGGAAACGCTGCCCTGCCGGACCGCGGGCAAAAGCGACTTGCGAGTCATGAAAATGGCGAAGGGCATTTCCAGGTCAAGCCCGTTATTGGCTGCGGCCACGGCGTCGTACGTGGAGGTCCAGTCGGACATGACGATGCCGTCGAATCCCCAATCTTTTTTCAGGACCTGATTATTGAGAAAACCGTTTTGCGTGGCGTGCACGCCGTTGATCAGGTTGTAGGAATCCATGATGGCGCCGGCGTGGGCTTCGCGGACTCCGGCCTCGAACGCCGGAAAATAAATTTCACGCATGGCGCGCTCGTCGGCGTCGGAGCTGACGTTGTGGCGGTCGTATTCCTGGTCGTTCAAAGCGAAGTGCTTGATGGTGGCGACCACGCCCTGGCTCTGCACTCCGTCCACGTACCCGACCACCATCCGCGACGCCAGAAACGGGTCTTCGCCGAAATATTCGAAGTTGCGGCCATTCATCGGCGCGCGATAAATATCCACGCCCGGCCCCAGAAGAAAATTGACGCCGCGGGCGCGCGCGTCGCGGCCGATGGAAACTCCCACGCGCTCCGCCAGCGCCGGATCCCAGGAAGCGGCCAGGGCGATGCCCGCGGTGTAGGCGGTATCCGGACCCCAGGTGCGCACGCCCGTCGGCCCGTCGGACATTTTCAGCTGCGGAAAGCCGGCCGCGGGTTCGGCGCGAATAAACATGTTGTCCTCGCCGCCGAGGAGATCGATTTTTTCGCCGAGGGTGAGTTTGGCGAGCATGGCGTCCACTTTTTTCTCGATGGCGGGACTATCCGGCACCGGCGCCTGCGCGCGGGCCGGCGGAACGGCGAAAAAAGCGGCCAGAAAAAAGAGGCCGGCGAAGGAGTGCAAAATCCTTTGAATCATGTTAAAAGCTCCTAGAATAACGATTCGCCTGTTCACCCGACCGGCGCGACGTGGATTATAACTCCGGGCAGGCGGGCCATTGCAACTTAAGATTTCGCGCGTGAGGGCGCAGGCAGCTCTGGGTCGGTAAAACGCAAGCGCGCGAAGCGCCCGATATTCTGGCTGCGGAATTGGCGCTTTGATAAACTCGGAGCGAATCGCGGCGCGGAATCGCTTCGTTGTTTGTCGCGCGAGAAATCGGCGGGAAAAGGATTCGCCGGGTGGCGGCGTTCATTTTGCGCTTGTGAAGAAACGTTTTTCGAGGCAATAAGTTGAGGAGAAGTCCATGAATCGGAATCGCGTGTGGATAGGAGTGGGGCTTGGCGTCCTGTTCGCGGGGATTACCACCATGATGGCCAAAAACACAAAGGGCGGCGCAGCGCATCCGCAGGACGCGGTGACGGAAGTGGGCGGCGAGCCGGTGGTGACGCTTACGCGCCCGCACACGCCGCATTCCGCGAGGCCGCAATTCGTCTCCGCCACCATTTTACCCGGGTACGGGATGAATTTGCTGAAGCTCAAAGCTTACTGGCCGGGCAAGGGCGAAATCGACGTCATCAGTTCGCCGAGCCTCGAAGAAGCCAAAGCCACGCTTGAAAATCCCGACGACGCATTCAGCAATGCGAGTTTCACCATGGGCGCGGCGCTGCTGCTGCCTTATCCCAACCGCATTCGCGGAAAACTCTCCGCGGACGGCAAGAGCATTGAAACCATGATCGGCGGCCGGGAGATTTCGCTTCCCGCCAACTGGCACGGAAAAAACCCGGGGGCGGAAGCGCACGCCATGCACGGATTGATTTACGGCGCCAAATTCCAGGACGTGAAAGTGGAAAACGGCAAAGCGGCCTCGAGCGTGACGGCCGATCTGAACGCCGGTGATTTCGGAGGCCACTGGCCTTCGCAGACCGAGGTGCACGTGGAGACCACGCTGCGGGATGGCGCTCTGGACATTGTGGTGACCGCGAAAAACACCGGTCAGGAAAATCTTCCTATGGCCATCGGCGCCCATCCTTACTTTGCCATTCCCAGCGGCGACCGCAGCCAGGTGACCTTGCACATTCCCGCCGATGAACGCGCCATCGTGAACAATTACGACGACGTGTTTCCCACCGGGCAGATTGTGCCGGTAAAAGGCACGCCATACGATTTCACCTCGCCTCAAGGCGCGACGCTGGGGGCCTTGTTCATGGACGAATCCTTCACGCACCTGCACCGCAACGCGCAAGGGCAGGCGGTGGTGGAGCTAGTGGATCCCGCATCAAAATACGGGCTGCGAATCATCGCCGTTTCACCGCAAATCAAAGCGATTCAGGTTTACGCGCCGGTGGACAAGAATTTCGTGGCCGTCGAGCCGCAATTTAATTTGGGCGATCCGTACGACACGAAAATCTGGGGAAAGCGCGATACGGGAATCGTGACGCTCAAGCCCGGGCAGTCCGTTTCCTGGCACATACGAGTGGAACTGTTCATCCCCGGAAAATAGCCGGCAGTCCCTGCAGCGCCGGGCGTGCGCCTGGCCGCCGGGCAACGCCAGTTCGCCGCAACGGCTAGTTAAACTTCTGCGGCGCCAGCATCGCCCCGAAATGTGAGAAAACGGGTTAGCGGCGCGCCCAGGACTGTGGCCTAATATTGGAGGTGTGGCGCGACTCCTCCGGCGGGATTTTGCAATCTAATAGACGAGCGCTCAATTCCGCGTGACCTACGCCTCGGGCGGGCAACCTATCACCGCATGAAAGGAATAATCCAATGCAAATCGGAATGATCGGCCTCGGCAGAATGGGATCGAACATGGTGCGCCGCCTGACGCGCGCGGGACACCAGTGCGTGGTCTCCGACGTGAATCCGGAAAGCGTGAAGGCTATGGCCGGAGAAGGCGCCATCGGATCCAATTCGCTCGAGGACTTCGCGGCCAAATTGAAGCCGCCGCGCACCGCCTGGATGATGGTTCCGGCGGCGGTGGTGGACGCGACGCTCACGGCGCTGAAGCCGCACTTCCAGCGCGATGACACGGTGATCGACGGCGGCAATTCCTATTACATCGACGATATTCGCCGCGCCAAGGAACTCGCGCCGAATGGCATTCACTACGTGGATGTGGGGACGAGCGGAGGAGTCTGGGGCCTCGAACGCGGGTATTGCCAGATGATCGGCGGCGAAAAAGAGGTGGTCCAGCGGCTCGATCCCATTTTCAAGGCCCTGGCTCCGGGCCGGGGAGATATTCCGCGCACTCCCGGCCGCGAAAAAACCGGAGGGACGGCGGAAGAGGGCTACTTGCACTGCGGTGCTTCCGGCGGGGGACATTTCGTGAAAATGGTGCACAACGGGATCGAATACGGGCTGATGGCGGCGTACGCCGAAGGAATGAACATCCTGCACCATGCCAACGTGGGGAAGACCAAAGGCGCGGTGGATGCGGAAACCACGCCGCTGCGCCATCCCGAACATTATCTCTACGACCTGAATCTTCCGGACATCGCCGAAGTGTGGCGGCGCGGCAGCGTGGTGGCTTCCTGGCTGCTGGATTTGACGGCCATCGCGCTGCTGAAGCAGCCGGACCTCCGGAATTTTTCCGGGCGCGTTTCGGATTCGGGCGAAGGCCGGTGGACGATTCAGGCGGCAATCGAAGAGGGCGCACCGGCGCCGGTGCTGAGCGCGGCGCTCTACGAACGATTCACTTCGCGCGGCGAGAGTGATTTTCCGGATAAACTGCTTTCGGCCATGCGCTTCGAATTCGGCGGGCACATCGAGAAGAAATCCTGATTCACTTTACGCGTTTCTGGCTGCTGCTTCAGGAACATCCTTGCGACACGGACGCGAACGCATTCATAGCGAAGGGAGAAGGCATTCATGGTTGATACGGCAAACTCCGGCAACGGGTCTAAAACGCCGGCGGTGCACTCGGACGCGCTCGTGTTTTTTGGCGCCACTGGGGACCTGGCCCACAAGAAAATATTTCCCGCGCTGCAATGCATGATCCGCAGAGGCAATCTGAACGTTCCGGTGATCGGAGTGGCCAAGGCGGGCTGGACGGTCGAGCAATTGCGCGCCCGCGCCCGCGACAGCCTGGAAAAGTACGGCGGCGGCGTGGATGAAGCGGCCTTTGCCAAGCTGGTGGGATTACTGCGCTACATTGACGGAGATTATCAGGATCCCGCCACGTTCAAGCAGCTCCGCGAAGTGCTGGGCACCGCCAGCCATCCGATTCATTACCTGGCCATTCCGCCGAGTCTTTTCGCGACCGTCGTGGAGGCGCTGGGAAAATCCGGATGCGCGGATGGCGCGCGGCTGGTGGTAGAAAAGCCGTTTGGCCGCGACCTGGAATCCGCAAGGAAGCTGAACAAAGTTCTCACCTCGGTGATTCCGGAGAACAATGTCTTTCGAATCGACCACTACCTGGGAAAAGAAGCGGTGGAAAATGTTTTGCTTTTCCGCTTCGCGAATACTTTTCTCGAGCCCATCTGGAACCGCAATTATGTGCATAGCGTGCAGATCACCATGGCCGAATCCTTCGGCGTCGCCGGCCGCGGGAAATTTTACGACGATACCGGAGCTATCCGCGATGTGATTCAGAACCACATGCTGCAAGTGGTAAGCATTCTGGCCATGGAACCTCCGACGAGCATGTATCCAGAATCCTTGCGGGACGAAAAAGTGAAAGTGTTCCGGATGATTCCTCCGCTCGACCGCAGCCGGGTGGTGCGCGGGCAATTCACCGGCTACACCAAGGAACCCGGCGTGGCGCCGAATTCGCAGGTGGAAACTTTCGCGGCGGTGCGGCTGACGGTGGATTCCTGGCGGTGGGCCGGCGTGCCGTTTCTGATTCGCGCCGGAAAATGCCTCCCTGTGACCGCGACGGAAGTGATCGTAAATCTTTGCCCGCCGCCGCTGACCACTCTCGCCACGCGTTCGAATTATTTGCGGTTTCGCCTGGGACCGGACCTGTCGCTGAGCCTCGGCGCGCGCGTGAAACGACCCGGGCCGCAATTGGTTTCCATGCCGACAGAACTTTCGGCGGTCAGCCAAGCGCAATCAAATGAAATGGAAGCGTACGAGCGGCTCTTGACCGACGCGATGAAGGGCGATGCGCTGCTTTTTGTCCGCCAGGATGCGGTGGAAGCGGCGTGGGAAATCGTGAATGGAATTCTGGACGAAGCCGTCCCGGTGCATCCCTACCACCCCGGAACATGGGGCCCGGAAGAAGCCAACCGGCTGGCCGCGGATGTCGGCGGCTGGCACAATCCCTTGGGTAAGCCGGGCGATCCGGGTTAAGCGTAGACAGGAACTCGCGGGAAACGGCGTGCGTTTCGCTTCGTCGTGAAATACTTTCCGAGCGCACGGGCCGGTCCACTGGAGCGAATCATTGGATCGGCCCGTGTTGTTTCAGAATGCCAGACGAACCGCGAATTGAAATGCCCGCGGCCCTCCGGAACCAAAAAAACCTCCCGCGACACTGACCGGAGCATAAAACGATTTGTCGATATTGGAAGGATCCGTGCCGCTAGGAACCAGGGAAATATTGCGGCCGGAGAAATTGCTGTTGGAAAAACCGCGCACGTTGACGTTGTTGAATAAATTGAAGGACTCCGCAATCAGGCTCAGGTGCAATCCTTCGCGGACGCGGATGTCTTTCGTAAGACGGAGGTCGAGAGAATGAAACGGGCTTGAGAAGTTAATTCCGCCCAGCACATTTTCCAGCGGCCCGCCGGCATTGCAAGGAGCGGGCGCAGGGCAAGACGGAAGCGCATTCCAGGAGTTGATCGCCTGATTGAGCTGGTTGCTGTTTTTGATGCCGCGCCCCAGATCATTGCGCGACAAAATTGGAAGGCGCGCCGAAACCGTCTGGTTGGGATTCCCGCCGACGGGAAGAGCGGCAATCAACGTGTCCGCCGGAACGCCGGAACCGTAGGTATACAACGGCGCGAGCGAAAATCCCCAGGGCATTTGCAATTCGCCGTACACAGTGAGGCGGTTTCTTTCGTCGCTTGCCGCGTATCCTTTTTCCGTTCGCGCTCCGGCCGTTCCCTCCACCAGGTTGACGCTTTCAACCGTCGTGTAGGAAGGAACTTGGTCGTCATCCGAATAATCGAGCGTCTTCGAAAGCGTGTAGCTGACATTGAATAGATATTTCAGCCGGCCCCAGCTAGCCGGGCGGTGCTGCACACTGACTAGCAGCCCGTCATACCAGGATTTCGCCGCCGAGGCCGCGAGAGTCACTTGGTCGGAAACTCCGTTGAGAGGATCGGTGACGATGCACGGACGATTATTTCCGGGGCAGGAAATATAAGGCGAAGTCGAATTCGTCGAGCGCAGAAATTGCGCCATCAACTGACGCTGGCCGAAGACATGCAGGCCATCCGCCGTGGCCAGCCAACTCGATCCGACCTGCTGTTGCACGCCCAGAGAAAATTGCTGAAAGAGCGGATGGTGGGCGTTTTTATCCACAACGATGATGCCCACGCCGCTTGTCTGGCGTTGCCCGCTCAAGGGATTCGCGAGCGTGGGACTTCCGGGCGCGAAAGAAGCGCCGGGAGCGAAGCAAGCGTTGAGGCTCGGCGGGCCCGGATCTCCCGGGAAAATGCAGACCGATCCTGAATATTGATTGATGGTGAGCGCGCGATCATCCTGCACGCGCTCGTAGCCCGGCACTTCCAGAATGATGCGGTCGTAATAGATTCCGTAGCCGCCGCGAATCACCGTGCGGCCGCGCCCGGAGGGATCGTAGGCAAATCCCACACGCGGCCCGAAATCCTTTTTATCCGGATGGCGCCGCAGGTCAATTACATTAGCCATCCACACGCAGGGCGATGTGGGTTCCACGGTAAGACTTGGGCACGGGCCATGGTTGCTATCCGTGCCGGTCGCGTCGGTATCGAATTCCCAGCGAAGACCGAGATTCAGGGTCAGGTTGCGGGCAACTCGCCAGTCGTCTTGCAGGTAAGGCGCGATGTAATTATTTTGAATCGTCGGAATAGGCACGGGTTTGACAGGCGCGGCGCTCAGTGCCGCTCCGCCAATGGGAATATCCAGATCGTTGATTACGCCATCGCCGTTGAGGTCCGCGAAGCCGAAATTGGAGGTGAGAAAAACGCTGCCGGAACCGAAGACATTGATTTCGCCGGTCGCCGCGTAATGCTGGAACTCACCGCCCAGGTGCAGCATGTGTTTGCCAAGCGCCCAGGCAAAGCTCTCCCGGAACTGGTAGCGATTTAAATGCGTGGATTGCGGAAGATTGAAATTCGCGCCGTCAGCCAGATTCGGGAAAATGAGTTCGTTGGTAAGACCGAGATTCGGATCCGTGGTTGGGGCGTTGAACCCGAAGGGAGGAATATTGTTGAGAAAAGCATCGAAATGAAATGTCACGCTGTTCACTTTGGTCGAGGAGAGCGTGGAAGTCCATCCGGCGACCAGCGAATTAAATCGGTTGAGAGAATCCTGTCGCTCGGCGGCTGTGCTCAGTGGAGTTGCACTGGCAGGCTGGGCCGAAGCGGTGTCCGTCGAGCGATTGAAGGAATACCGGGCCATGAGCGTATTGGCGGAATTGATTTGATGATCGAAGCGCGTGGAGAAGAGCATATCGCGAAGCGGCGCGGGCGCGGAGGTATTGAGGATAACATCTTCCGTCGGAATCGTGCCGTATTCGCGTGTTCCGGTCAAAATGCTGGAATTTTGATGGCGAAACTCGGCGGATGCGAACCACCAGGTTTTATCCTTTACGATGGGGCCGCCGAGCGATCCTCCATATTGCTGGCGGTCGAAAGGAGGCGTGGGCAGGCTGCGATCGAAAGTAGCCGGCAAAGCCTGCAAATTGCGATTGCGTTCGTAGAGGAACGCAGAGCCGTGATAGGAGTTGGTTCCGGATTTGGTGACCACGTTGATGATGCTGTTGCCGGAGCGGCCCACTTCCGCCGTGAAACGCCCCGTGGCAATCTGAAATTCCTGCACGGAATCTTCCGGCAGATTGGAGAGCGTGCCGCCCACCACCTCGTCGTTGTTATCTCCGCCATCGACGGTGATGTTGCCGCCACGGCCGAAACCGCCTGCGGAACTGACCTCTAGCGTGTTCGTCTTGGTGGGATCGAAATTGGGCGCGGGGCGGTTGCCCGGAAGAAGATAAGCGAGGTCCAGGAAATTCCTGCCGTTCAGCGGCAGGCTCTGAATGCTCGCCGAAGTGATCTGTCCTTGAATCATGGATTGGGTCAGCTCGACGGGAGAATGAGCGGCCGAGACAGTGACGGAAGCCTGAATAGAAGCCACTTGTAGCTTAGCATCGATGGTGGTCGCGCGGCCCGCCAGCAGCGTGACGCCCGTGAATCTGCTGACGTTGAATGCGGCTTTCTCGATGCGGATTTCGTAGGTTCCCGCCGGGAGTTCGGGAAACACGTACAAACCGTAGCTATTGGTGGTGGTCGCGTGCGTTACGCTGGTGGACTCCTCCGTGGCGGTTACCCTCGCTCCTGCCACCACCGCATCGTTCGCGTCCGCCACGCGGCCGTTGATCGATCCGGTGGGAACCTGCGCACGCGCCGTGGTTGAAATTCCAGCGAACCAAATCGTTAGGACCGCCGCCGCAAAAAACAATTTCCTGCACATTCGTTCACTCCGCCCTTGGGGATTGAATTTTCGCTTCTGCCCGGTCGGAATGCCCGGACACACCCGCACTGCGTCCGTCGCGGCGTGTCGCTGCGCGGCGACAGGCATTGGATCCGTGATCAAAAATGAATGCGGATCGCCTTCCTGGTTTTTGCGACGTGGAATGCTGCTCCGGCCACCCCTGACGGCGAATCCATGTTACGGAACTCTAGGCCCGCAGCATCCGGGGCAATACTATAAAAAGACTAGAGACATCCTTTCTCGCGGCGTGTACCCTCTCTCGAATTCCGTTGCGGCGCGGTATCCGGGATTTTCCCGCGAAGCGCGGCGCAACGGATTCCATCGGGTTCGGCGAATAAGGAAAAGCTTGTGAGCGCAAAAGCATCGGCGGTTTTACAGAAAATCGCGAAGACCTGCATCGCACTTGTGATTCTCTACGTCGTTCTTTGCGGCGCGCTCTTTGCCGCCATGCTGCAATCCCCCGATCGTTTTGCCGCTACCATGAAACATGTGCCGTGGCCGGCATTTGCCGTGTTGCCTTTCAAGCCGATGTGGGATGTGGCGCGCAAGGGAAGCGTGAATGTGGGCGAGTTGGCTCCGGATTTTTCGCTGGAAAGCCCGGACCACAAAGATCACTTTCAGCTCTCTTCGCTGCGCGGCGAAAAACCCGTGGTGCTGGTCTTCGGCAGCTACACCTGACCTCCTTTCCGGCGGGAGGTTCCCGCCCTCAACAAACTCTACGAGGAATATAAGGATCAGGTGGCGTTTTACGTGGTGTATATCCGCGAAGCGCACACCAGCGACGTCTGGCAGGACCCCGACAACGTGGAGGACCACATCATTTTCGCCAAGCCCGCAAATTTCGAAGAACGCAGCGAGATGGGCGAGATGTGCGTGGTGAAACTCGGAATTCATTTTCCAGCGGTGGTGGACGGCTTCGACAACGCGACCGAAGAGGCCTACACCGGCTGGCCCGACCGCTTGTACGTGATTGACCGCGACGGCCGCGTGGCGTACAAATCCACTCCCGGCCCATTTGGCTTTCATCCGCAAGGCGTGGCCGACACGCTGAAGAAACTGGTTCCCGCCGCAGCGAATTAAAATTCAGGAATATGCAGGAAAGGTTCCGAATTTCAGGACGAGGCTCGGGCGCGAAACACGCCGAGCGCGGTCCCCGCGAGCGCCGCAATCACCAGAGCCGAGCCGAGGATGGCGATAGCCCGCGGAAGAGAGTCGTGGCTAAGAGTTTGCAGGTACACGCCGAGGGGAAACAGGACGGCGCCGCAGACCAATGCGAGGGCGAGCAGAAACCGGAGCCGCTCGGAAAATTCCACGCGGTCGAAGCCGATTCCCAAAACCAGCAGGAGCATGGCCAGGCCAATCAAGTGGCCGTGCGCGTCCACTTGGCGGTCGTAAACGTATTTGGCCTGTTTATATTTTCCCATCGAAGAATCCGCGAGTGCGGTGTTTTGTTCCGAGGCCGCGCCGAATCCTTGCGCCAGAGACACGCCGATCGCATCGAGCGATTGATGTTCCGTGAACACCGCGTAGCTCAGGCCGTAGCCCATGCCGATGATGGCCAGGGCCAGACCACTGATCAGCAATAGCCGCCGCGCGCGGCTCATTGCACACCTCCCGCAGCGGCATCGAGCGCGCCGGTATAGCGCAAAATGCCGATCCACATCGCTCCCAGCGCGATCACCACCAGCAGTCCACCGAAATCCGCAAGCCCTCCGGCCAGAAGGCCGTATTTAATTTCCAGCAGGACGCAGACCGGAAGCAGTACCGAACCCAGCAGAAGCATGCGCGCCCAGCGCCGCTTCCAGGATTCGCGGAGTTGCACGTAAGGATCGAAGAACGCGAGGATCATGGCCAGCAAACCGAATTCCACGAAATGCGCGTGCGCGGCGATCTTGACGGCCTTGTCTCCCTGCAGTTGGCCATACTCCGCAAGAGCCATGTCCACTTGAGAAGAGTTGCGAGCGGCCGCTCCCGCGCTCATCCGCGAAAGAATGGTGTAGTCCGCGGCTTCCTGGGCGTAGAGGTCCGCCGCGGCGTAATAGGCTCCGCAGGCAAAGCCCGCTAGAACCAGCACAATTCCGCCTGCCAGCAACATTCGCGCGGTCCGGCTGCGCGCGGACAAAAGGGCATCCTGCCGCGCCGGACGTTGCGCCGAACGAAAATGCTTCCACACGCCGCACAAATATCCGAGCGTGGGCAGCAGAACGAACAATCCTCCGAGATCGGCGAACACGCTGGCCCAGCCGATATATTCGAGCGGGCTATGGGCCAGGCCTACGTAATGAATCAGGAAAACGCCCGCGGGCAGCAGTCCCGCGCCGATCAGAAAAAGCCATGCGAGACGCCGCCGTGAGGATTCGGAGAATGCGACCCACGGTTGCAGGATGGCAAGCAGAAGCGCCAGATACCCGAAATCGATGACATGAACATGGGTATCGACCTTGGTGCCGCGATTTTCAAGAAAAGATCCCACGTCCGCGAAGCTGGATTGAACGGAGGCACGATCTCCCTGCAAAGCGGCGTGCGCGGCGGCAGCGAGGCTCGAGCCGGTGCGCGCGGCATTTTGGTGCAGGACAAACACCGCGAAAATATCCCCGAAAATCATGCCCGCCAGAATCAGTCCAATGCCCGCGAGGAGCAAAAGGCGGCGTGCGCTCAGAGGCGTAAAGTTTTCGGTGTTATTGACCGGTGGTGGAAGTGATCATGGAGATCGAGAAAAGTAATGTCATGCGGCAGCGTGAGACACACTGCCACGAAAAAATCCCGCAATGCCCAGCAAAAAATTCCGGCCGCGGCTCGCCGCCGCGGCTGGAATTCCGGGGTGGGGTTTCCGGGGCCGCTAGAAAAGCAGTTTCACGGCGAACTGCAATTGCCGCGGATTGAATACCGCGCTTGGCGAACCGTAGGACGGATTGGGTGAACCCTCCAGATAAAGTTGCGGCGCCCCAAAGCAGCCGGGCGCGCTGGGATCCGAATTGCAGAAATCCGCCGCGCCGTAGCTGGTGTTGAAATACCGCACGTTCACGGTGTTCAGCAAATTGTAAGCTTCGGCCATGAGCTGCAGCCGGAACTGTTCGTGAATCGGGAAGGTGCGTTCGAGGCGCACGTCCACGGTTTGCAGCGTATCGCCCTTGAAAGTGTTGCGCGGCTCGCTGCCCACGCGGTCGTTGTTGCCGAAGACGTCGCCATTCACGTCAAACCCCGCGTACTTCGTGAAGTATTGCGGGGATTGCAGCGTCACGATGGTGCTGAAGGAGAAATCGCGCAGCAGCATGTTCCAGTTCTTGGGGCTGGTGAAGATGGCGTTGCCCACGAACCGGTGGCGGGCATCGTCGGCGGAGCTGGCGCGCTCGGCGCGGAAATTTCCGTTGTTGCTGTCCTGTGGGATGAGCACGAAGCTGGGGTTCGGCCCGTCGTCAATCGAATGGGAATAGGTGTAGCTGATCTCGTAGGAGAAATTGTGAGACAGCCGCTTGTTCCAGTTGACCAGCAATCCGTCGTAGACCGAATCCCATTTGGAGGTGGCTTCAAAGAACACGCTGTACTGGTTGTCGCGGAAGCCGGGAATGGCATTCACGTGAGGAGTGTTGGGAATCAGGAACGAAGCAGGATACGGCGTGCAGTTTGTGGGAGAAACTCCCGAGGAAGTGAAATCGAAATAGACGTTCTTGCAACTCGATTTTCCCTGGGAATCGAATACCTGCACGGTCCCGCTCGGATCGGGTTGGTTCACGTTGTAAAAGCTGCCGAGGTGCACGCCGCGCAGATGGATTCCGGTGATGCTCAGAACGGAATCCTTGGTGGGCTGGAATTCAACGGTTGCGCTGGCTTGAATTCCATAAGGAGTCTTGGAATTCTGGTCGAAGCGCACGATGGTGGCGTCCTGGAGGAACCCGCAAGTGGCCAGCGTGCCATCCGGGCAGCCGGCGAATGGAGCGCCATTGGGATATTCGCCCTGCGTCACAAGCGCGGTGAGAGCCTGGTTGGTGATGAACGGGGAGCTGGCGAAGCTGAAGAGCCCGGTCTTGGCGTTGAGCGCATTTTCCGAAGGACGGCCAGGATAAGTGGATTCACCGCCGCAGGACGGCGCCTGGCACATCAGCAAAGGCGAAGGCATGATGCCATGGAACAAGCCGAATCCCGCGCGGAATACCACGTTATGCGAAGTTCCCAGGTTGTAAGCCAATCCGATGCGCGGATCAATATTTTTCCACTGCGTATTCAGAACGCCCGAAGGCCATTTTTCGAATTCCCAGCGCACGCCTCCGTTCAAAGTCAGCTTATCGGTGGCGCGCCACTTATCCTGGACGTAAAACCCGTCATAACTGTGATTGAGCGTGTCAGCGGCCTGATTGCGGATCGCTTGCGAGATGGGGCCGCCCTGGTAGATCGCCGTTCCGCCCGCCAAGTAGGTTCGTTAAATAGCGGTGTGGTGGTGGTGCTGAAGCGCTCGAAAAAGATCACGAATGGATCCGGGCAGGAGACGCCCACCGGGCATCCCGCCGCGCCATCCGTCCCGAGAAAGGCGGGGAGGTTCGAGAAGTCGGCTTCAAAGGGGTAAAACAACGGAAAAGATTCATAGGTGCTGACCCAATCGTAATTCCCGCCGAAGCTCAGCGTGTGATTCGAAAAATTGTGGGTAACGTTGTCCACCAGCTCGAAGCGCTTCTCGAGGTAGTCGTCCGGATTGCCGCGGTTCACGCCCACGGCGAAAGTGTTGGCCACTTCCAGGTGCGGCTGCGTGGAAACCACGGGAAAATCGAATGACCGGTGCGCAAACTGCATGCGCAGCTCGTTGATCCAGCTGGAGGAAACGGTGGTGGTCAAGCCTCCCGCCAGGGACTGGTCGCGAATGTAATTGTTCTTGAACGCCGAAGGCAGGTCGAAGCCGTTGTTGAGCGGCGATTGATTGGTCAGGCGGTCGTCGTTGATGAAGTAGCGCGCAAAAAGGAAATTGTGGCTGCTGAGGATGTAGTCCAGGCGCGCAAAGCCGTTGTCCGTGTTGCCGGTGCGCAGGACTCCCAGGTTTTCCGCAGGCAAGCCGAAAACAGTGGTCTTGACGTTGTTGATGGCGGCGATGTTGTTGAGCACCACGGAATTGTAGGTGGGGGATTCGCCGCGGCGCTGAGCCTCATAGTTTCCGAAGAAAAATATCTTGTCCTTCTGAATCGGGCCGCCGACGGCCACGCCGAATTGATTCTGGCGAAGAACGTTGAATCCCGGCGCGGAAAGGATGCTTTTCGCGTCCAGGACGTTGTTGCGGAAATATTCATACAGCGAGCCGTGAAGCGTATTGGTGCCGCTGCGGGTGATGATGTTGACGATCCCCGCCGTGGCCCGCCCGAATTCCGTGGTGTAGTCGGTGTTGATCACCCGGAATTCCTGCACGGATTCCTGCGGAGGAGTGCCGCGCTGGATGCCGGAAGCGGTGGAAATATCGTCGGCGCCGTCGACGGCGATGAAATTGAAGTGGATATTCTGCCCGGCGAAGGAAAGCTTGGTGACCGGCTCGACGATCACGTCGGTGCTGCCGGAGGTGGTATTGCCGATGGTCACGCCGGGGGAAAGCAGCGCGAAATCGATAAATTCACGGCCGTTGACGGGAAGATCGGAAATCTGCGCGGGCGTGATGACGGAGCTGACCGCCGTGCGCGTGGGTTCCTGCAACTGCGCGGTGGCGGAAACTTCCACTTTTTCCTGAAGGGTGCCGGGGGTGAGCGCGAAATCGAGAGACGCGGATTCGCCCACCTGCAAGGTGATGGTTTTTTCCTGCTTGCCGAACCCGGTGAAATCGACGGCGACGGTGTAATCGCCCGCCGGCAGCCCGGCAATGGTGTAATCGCCGGTATCCGAACTTTGCGCCGTGCGCGAAAATCCGGTGGCTGTGTTGGAGATGGTCACGTTGGCTTTGGCGATGCTCGCGCCCGAGGCGTCGCTGATCTTTCCGCTAAGCGTGGCGTTGACGGCCTGGCCGCGGAGGGCCGGCGAAAACGCGCAGAGGAGCAGAAAAACCGAGAAGACAGAAAACGAGATGCCTCGCAAAAGGAGTCTCTTCATGAATCACCCCCAGGACTTCCCACCCCAAATTACTTCAAGCCTAAACTGATTTACACCAATCCCGCAAGCCCTGTCAAGTCATTCCAACGGCTTGCCGTCTACGTACTCGCGGCCGGGTTTCGCAGGCCCATTTTTTCCAGGCGCGGCAGCACTTCGTCGCGAAAATAGGGAAATTCGCGCAGGTAATTGACGAAGGCGATGGTGGTGCCGATGAAACCCGCTTCGCTGATTTTGGCCAGCTCGCGCGCCACGTCGTCCGCGTCGCCGATGATGGGATAGACTCCGTGGCCGCCGAGAAATCTTTGGCGAAAGCGCGTGAAAGCGTCAGGAGGGAAGGATTGCGCGTGAAGACCTTGTAGCTCCATCAGGTGCTCGGCCGCCGCGTAGTCTCCCATCTCCGTCGTGTAATATTCGTGATAATCGAGCGCTTCTTTTCTCGTGGGCCGCACGACCACGTAGCTCGTTGTGAAAACGCCGACCCCGCGCCCGTGGTATGCGGCAATCCCGGAAATTTCCTGCACGTCTTTCGCCCCCTTGGCCAGGTCAATCAGCACGGTGAAAAGAAAATCGCAATTCTTTGCGGCAAACGCGCGGCCCGCGCCGCTTGATCCCGCGTTCATCACCACCGGCCGCCACCCGTATGGTTTCGGCTCGCCGGTCACCCCATGAAGTTTCAGGAAGCGGCCGTCGTAATCGAAGGGCTCCTTCTCCGACCAGATTTTCTGCACCACGTCCCACCATTCCTGGCCGTAGGCGTAGCGCTCGTCATGCGCGCGCTGCTCGATGCCGAACATTTCGAATTCGTCCTGGTTCCAGCCGCAGACGATATTGAGGCCAAAGCGCCCTTCGCTGACGTGCGAGGTGGTGACCATTTGCTTGGCGGCGAAGATGGGATGGACCAGCGGCGCATGAACAGTGCCGAAGACGGTGATCCGTTTCGTCTTGGCCAGCAGGCCGCAAGCCCAGGTGATGGTTTCGAGCGTGCTGCCTTCGAAATTGGTCTCGCCGCCGTAGCCTTTCCATCGCGCGATGGGCAACAGGAATTCGATTCCCGCATCGTCCGCCATTTGCGCTAGGCGCAAATTATTTTCCCAGGAGGCGTCCCAGCGTTCCGGGACTTTGGTCACGGCCATGCCGCCGGAACAATTCGGTGAAAAAATTCCGAGTTTCAGTTTGTTGGAGTTGTACATCGTGGTGCGCGGCTGCGAATGCGTTTCGGTCATGCGCATGCCTCCCGGTGAATCGGAGTTTTTCCTGCAACCTCGGGCTAAGCTCCGGCGTGCGATGCGCGCAAAGATACGCCCAATTGCGCGCGGCGCGAAAGCCAGGGGCTTGGGCGGTATCGCGGATCTCCGGTGATCGACTGCATGTTTTGCAATATTTTCAGCACCCGCGCGCTGCCCAGTTTTTCTCCCCAGGCGAGCGGACCGTGCGGGTAGCCAAGGCCCAACTCCACCGCGCGGTCCAGGTCTGCGGGACTGCAAATGCCCTGCTGCACGATGTCGCAGCCGATGTTGACGATGGTGGCCAGGACGCGCGGCACGATGAATCCGGCGCTATCTTCAATCAGCGAAACGGGCGCGCCACCGCGGGAAAGCAACGCGGCAACTTCGGAGGCGATTTCACGATTCGTCGCCGGGCTCATCATCAGCGTCAGTCTTCCGGCGCAACCGGTGAGCGTGTCGAGGCCCATCGTGCGCGAGCCATCCAGACGTTCCCGCACCACACAGGTGGAAACGTCTTCGCCTTCCGGCGTCACGATGCAGGCGGCATTAGCGGAAGGCGAGTTTCCGGTTTCGATCTCGATTCCTTGATTGTTCAAAAACGCGGCGATCAATTCCCGCGAAGCGGGATTGCCAGGGCTGACCCACACCGGATGTTTCCATGGTTGGCTCGCATTTGCCGATTCGCCGCGCGCGTTTTGCTGAAGTTTGCCGTCAGGGCCATAGCCGTAAAATCCGCGGCCGGACTTGCGTCCCAGCAAGCCCGCGGCCAGCCGCTGCGAACTGATCACCGAAGGACGGTAGCGCGGCTCTTCGTAATATTGGTGGTAGATCGATTCCATCACCGGATGCGAGACGTCGAGGCCCGTCAAATCGAGCAACTCGAAGGGCCCCAGGCGAAATCCGGCGGCTTCGCGCAGGACGGCGTCCACGGTGCCAGTGCCGGCGATATTTTCCTGCACGATTTTCAGCGCTTCGGTGCTGTACCCGCGCCCGGCATGGTTGACGATGAATCCCGGGGTATCCTGCGCGCGCACCGGAGCGTGCCCGATGCGTTCGACGAATGCCGCCAGACGCTCCGCGGTCTCGACGGCCGTGCGCGCACCGGTAATCACTTCCGCCACTTTCATCAGCGGAACGGGATTGAAGAAGTGAAGTCCCGCGACGCGTTCTGGATTTGAGGTGGCGGCGGCGATGGCCGTGACGGAAAGAGAAGAAGTGTTTGTGGCCAGGATGCAGGAGCTGCTCACAAGCTTATCGAGCTTCGCAAACAACTCGCGCTTGGCTTCGAGCTTTTCGGCGATGGCTTCGATCACGATTTCCGCGGAGGCCAGCGATTCCAGATTCGGCGCCGGATGGATTCGATGCGTGGATTCTTCTGCGGCCGCGGAAGTCATCCGGCCCTTTTCGCATAGCCGCGCGAACTGTTTGGCGACGCCTTCGCGCGCTTTTCCCGTAGCTCCCTCCGCGGCATCGAAGAGGATCACGGAAAATCCGGCCTGGGCCGCGATCTGCGCGATGCCCGCGCCCATCACTCCCGCACCCACCACGCCGATGGCGCCGCCCGGCAGAGATTCCCGGTTCATCGCCGCGCTTTCATTCCGGCACCACGGCGGTGACTTCGATTTCCACGCGCGCGCCGTCTTCGATCAGGCTCTGCACCTGCACCGCGGTCATCGCCGGAAAATGCCGGCCGATAATTTCGCGGTAGACGGCCCCGATTTCCTTGTACGAGCCGGTGTATTCCTTTTTGTCGAGCACGTACCAATTGATGCGCACGATATGTTCGGGTTTGGCGCTCCGCCTCCGCCAGGACCGCGACGATGTTTTGCAGCGCCTGGCGGACCTGATCGATGAAATGCGGCGAGACGAGCTTGCCCTTGGTGTCCCATCCGATCATGCCGCTCAAAAATACGGTGCGTCCCTGCGCCACCACCCCATTGGCATAACCCTTGGGGCGCGGCCAGTTCGCGGGTTGAAGGAATTTCATGGTTTCTCTTTTCAATGCATTGGCTCAATGAACCGGGATCAAACGCCTGGCGGCACGAACTCCCGCATGCGCGCGCGCAAATCGTCCGGTATAGGAATGGGCCGGTGTACTTTCCGGTCGATCAGCACCAGCACCACCTTGCCGCGCACGCGTTCTTCGCCGCCAGGGCCGCGCAGCGCGATCTGCACGGTTATGGAGCTCGCGCCGATGGCGCGAACGGAAAGCGAGGCGGAAAGCATTTCGCCGAACACGCTGGGAGCCGCAAAATCCACTTCCGTATGCACCGTCGGCAAACCCCATCCGCGCCGCGTCACGATTTCCGTGAAGGAATGCTTCAGACCTTCGCTGCACCAGTCTTCCACCAGGTCGTTAAACATCTCGAAATACCGCGGGTAAAAAACGATTCCCGCGGGATCGCAATCGGCAAAGCGCACGCGCAATTTCGTGCAAAAAGCGTTTGCCGGAACGGGCGAAGGCTCAGGCAAGGCGTTCCCCGCCTTCCTCGAAGGATTTTAAAATTCCGCGTGCGATGATCAATTGCTGCACTTCGGTGGCGCCCTCATAAATGCGCAGAGGGCGGATTTCGCGGTACAGCCGCTCGACGGTTTCCTCGCGCACCACGCCTTGCCCGCCGAAGATCTGCACCGCCGCGTCAATCACCTGCTGCGCGGTTTCCGTGGCGGTCATCTTGGCCATGGCCGCTTCCACGGTCACGCGGCGTCCCATGTCGCGCAGCCATGCCGCGCGGTAGGTGAGCAATGCCGCGGCGTCGATGCCGGTGGCCATGGCCGCGAGCTTCGCCTGCGTCAATTGGAAATCGGAAAGGTGCTGTCCGAACATTTTTCGGGAGGTGGCGCGGCCAAGAGCTTCTTCGAGCGCCCGGCGGGCAAACCCCACGGCCGCGGCGGCCACCGACGTGCGAAAAACGTCGAGCGTGGACATGGCGACCTTGAAGCCCTGGCCCGGCTCTCCGATTCGTTGCGAGGCGGGAATGCGGCACTCGCGAAAAGCCAGGCGCGCGAGCGGATGCGGCGCGGTGACTTCAATGCGCGCGGCAATTTCAAATCCCGGCGCGCCGGGTTCGACGATAAACGCAGTGATGCCGCGAGCGCCGGGCGCTTCTCCGGTGCGCGCGAAAAGCACGTAAAAATCGGCAATGCCGCCATTCGAAATCCAGGTTTTCTCGCCGGTCAAAATGTAATGCTCGCCTTCCGCGCGCGCCTGGCATTGCAGAGCCGCCACGTCGGAGCCGGCATCGGGTTCGGAGAGCGCAAAGGCGGCGATGGCCTCCCCGCGCGCCACCCGCGGAAGATATTTCATTTTTTGCGCTTCGCTGCCGTGAAGCGAAATCGCTCCGGAGCCCAGCCCTTGCATGGCAAACGCAAAATCGGCCAGTCCCGAATGGCGAGCCAGCGTTTCGCGAATCACGCACACGGCGCGAGTATCAATGGCGTCGGAGGAGGCTCCATAGGCCGCCCCGCCGATCGCATATTTCAGCCATCCGGCCGAGCCGAGTTCGCGGACCAGCGCCCGGCAGGCGGCATCCACGTCCGTTGCGTGCGCGGCGGCAAGATGCGCGGAAGCCCACGCTTCCAGTTGCGCGGCCAGCGAGCGATGGCGCTCCTCCAGAAACGGCCACTCGAGATGTTCGTTGCGAGGCAGTTTCAATCTCCCTTGAATACCGGCTTTTGCTTTTCGACGAATGCTTCGTAGGCGCGCCGGAAATCCTTGGTGGTCATGCACAGCGCCTGGGCTTCGGCTTCAGCGTCAATTGCCTCATCCACGCCCATGTCCCATTCCATGTGCAGCATTTTTTTGGTCATGGCGTGCGCTACGGTGGGTCCGGCGGCAAGTTCCGCGGCCAGTTGGTTGGCGTCGGTTAAAAGCGATTCGGGAGCGCAGAGGCGATTGAAGAATCCCCAGCGTTCGGCTTCTTCGCCGCTCATGGACCTGCCGGTAAAAAGCAGTTCCGAGGCGCGCCCCTGCCCGATGATGCGCGGCAACAAGGCGCAAGCGCCCATGTCGCAGCCCGCCAGCCCCACACGCGTGAAAAGGAACGCCGTCTTGCTTCGAGCGGTTCCCAGCCGCAGGTCCGAGGCCATGGCCAGGATCGCTCCGGCGCCGGCGCAAATTCCATCCACGGCAGCGACAATCGGCTGCGGGCAGGCGCGCATGGCCTTGACCAGGTCTCCGGTCATGCGCGTGAATTCCAGCAACCCCGGCAATTCGAGCTTGGTGAGCGGCCCGATAATTTCATGGACGTCGCCTCCGGAGCAGAAATTTTCGCCCGCTCCGCTCAAGACGATGACTTTGATGTCCTCCGCCTGGGCCATGGTGCGAAACAAGTCGCGCAGTTCCGCGTAGGATTCGAAGGTCAGCGGATTCTTGCGCTCCGGGCGGTTGAGCGTGATGGAAGCCACCTTGCCGCTCGCGGCGTAAAGAAAATGGCGCGCGCGATAATTCCCGAGCGGCTGGCCCTCTTTCGCCGAGGCATTCGTTTTTCCGGGCATGCGGCTCATCCCTTTTTTCTCCGCGGCGGAACTTCCGAGGGCGCCGCGGCCTTCAGCGCCGGTTGGGTGCTCAAATGAATTTTCAGCTTCCGCAGCAAAACCAGCATGGACTGCTTTTCTTCCTGGGTCAGTCCGCCCAGCAACTCGATGATCCACAGCTCGTGATGCGCGGCCATCTGGCGGAATCGCTGCAAGCCGGTTTCGGTGAGCTTCACGGTGATGGCGCGGCGGTCGCCAAGGTCGAGCTTGCGCACCACCAGGCCTTCCTGCTCGAGCTGGTCGGTGATCCCGGTGATGTTTCCTCCCGTCACCATCAGGCGCTTCGAAAGTTCGCTCATGCGCAACCCCTCAGGATAGCGCTCGAGCTGGGCCATCAGATCGAAGCGCGGCAGCGTGGTTTCGAAATCCACACGCAGACGGCCGCGCACCTGGTTTTCCATGCGCACCGTGCAGGAAAGCAGACGCAGCCAGAGCCGCAACGCCTGGTGATCGTTTTTGGTGGCGCGCGTTTCAAGATCGATCAGGCTTTTACCCGCGTTCGAGGCATCCGAGCTGTTGGACCGCAACGTAGAAGAGCTAGCCATTTTTCCCTCTCACATCACTTCGCCGCCGGCCACGGCAATGGCCTGGCCGGTGATCGCTTCGCTTCCCGGAAGACACAGCCAGGCGACGGCATTGGCCACATCCTGCGGTTGTATCAATTGTTTTTGCGGGTTGCGCCCCGCCAGTTGTTCGCGCACCGCTTCGGCCGCGCGTCCCGTTTTCGCGACGATGCGCGCCACGGACTCCTCGAACATTTCTGTCAGCGTGTATCCCGGGCAAACGGCGTTCACGGTCACGCCTTTCGTGGCGGTTTCGATCGCCAGGGCGCGCGTCAGCCCGATCACCGCATGTTTTGAGGCGCAGTAGGCGGAAACGTAGGCATAGCCGGTGAGCCCCGCGGTGCTCGAGATATTCACGATTCTTCCCCACCCGGCTTCGAGCATTCCCGGCAGCGCCGCTTGGCTGCAATGAAACGTCCCGTCCAGATTGACGGCCATCATGCGCCGCCACAATTCTTCATCCGTTTTCAAAAACGGCGCGGATTGCGCTTGTCCGGCGCAGTTGACGAGGATGTGCACCGCGCCGAATCTCTTTTGCGCGGCGGCAAATGCTTCCGCCACAGCGCGCGAATCGGCCACATCCGCCGCGGCGGATTCAAGAGAGCCGGAATCTCCCAACGTGCGCATCGCTCTTGCCAGCGATTCGCGGTTGCGTCCCACGATGGTGACGCGCGCGCCATGCAGGAGAAGCGCGGTGGTGATGGCCGCGCCGATGCCTTGCGCTCCGCCGGTCACCAGCGCGTGCCGGCCGGCCAGAAGATTCGTCTTTGCGGCATTAGCGGCGGGCGTATTCACACCTGCACCGCCAGCAGCGCCGCGCGTTCCAGGTTGCGTTCGAGCTGCGTTTTGCCGCCCGTGTATTGCGGCGGCCACCAGACGTCCTTATATCCTTGTTGCGCGGCTTCGTGGAGCGTCCAAGCCGCATCGGCCAGATGGGGACGCGCGATGGCGCACAAATCGGCGCGGCCCGACGGCGATGATGGTGTTGACGTGATCCGCTTCAAAAATATTTCCCACGGCGATGGTGGAAATTCCCACTTCGTTGCGAATGCGATCGGAAAACGGCACCTGGAACATGCGGCCGTACACCGGCTTTTCCGCCTTGCTGACCTGGCCCGAGGAGCAATCAATCACATCGGCGCCTGCCGCGCAGAAAAGCCGCGCCACTTCCTTGGCGTCTTCCGGCGTGATGCCTCCGGGCACCCAGTCGTGCGCGGAGATGCGCACGCTCATCGGTCTTTCGCTGCGGCCAGACTTGCGCGCATGGCGCGGAAAACTTCCAGCGGATAGCGGCAACGATTTTCAAGCGAGCCGCCGTAGGCGTCGGTGCGCAAGTTGGTGAGCGGAGAAATAAAACTCGATAGCAAATAGCCGTGCGCGCAGTGCAGCTCCAGCCAGTCGAATCCCGCGGCGATGCCGCGGCGCGTCGAGGCCACGAATTCTTCGAGGATCGCGTCCATTTCCTCGCGCGTGATTTCCCGCGGCATCTGCGAGACTCCGGCAATATAAGGAATCGGCGAAGGAGACACCAGCGGCCAGTTGCCGGATTCCAGCGGCAAATCGATGCCTTCCCATCCGCGCCGCGTGGACCCCTTGCGGCCGGAATGCCCGAGTTGCAGCGCGATTTTTGCGTCGGTATTCCCGTGCACAAAATCCACGATGCGTTTCCAGGCGTTCTGCTGCTCTTCGTTCCACATGCCCGGGCAGGCAGGAGTGATGCGGCCTTCCGGCGAAACGCAGGTCATCTCCGTCACCACCATGGCCGCGCCGCCCATGGCGCGCGCGCCCAGATGAACCAGGTGAAAATCGGTGGGCACGCCGCGCTCCGCCATGTACATGGCCATGGGTGAGACGATCACGCGGTTTTTGAGCGTCAGCCCGCGCACATGGAACGGCGTGAACATGGGAGGCACCGCGTGATCCACGCCGCTGCGGCGCGCGAACCAGGTCTCCACGCTTTCGACGTAGCGCGCATCGCGCAGCTTCAGATTTCCGTGGCCGATGCGCTGGCTCCCGGTGAGCAAGCTGTAGGTGAATTGCTCCGGCTCCAGATGCACGTAGCGTTCGACTTGCTCGAACCATTCCATGCGGTTGCGCGCGGCGCTTTGCAATTTCAGCGCTTCGATCTCGCGTTCGTCCTGGTATTTCTGCAGCGCGCCGCAAACTTCTCCGGTGTGGCTCGTAAGCACGCGCGCGAGCGCCATGGCGTCTTCCATGGCCAGCTTGGTGCCGGAGCCGATGCCGAAATGCGCGGTGTGCGCGGCATCCCCGATCAACACGATGTTCTTGTGAATGCCATTGCTCGCACAGAACGCGGTGAAATTTCATCCAGATCGCCGACCCGCGCAAATGTTTGGCGTTGGAAATCAGCGAGTGCCCGTCGAGCCGCTCGGCGAACAATCGCTCGCACAGCGCGATGGATTCTTCCTGCTCCATCTTGTCGATTCCCGCCTTCAGCCAGTTTTTTTCCGGCGTTTCCACGATGAACGTGGACCAATCCTCGTCGAAGCGATAGGCGTGGAGATTGAACCAGCCCCACTCCGTTTCGCGGAAATCGAAAGTGAAGGCGTCGAGCTTTTTCCTGCTGCCCAGCCAGATGAAGCGGTTGTGCCGGACCTGAATATTGGGCTTGAATATGGATTCATAGGTTTTGCGGGTGATGGAGGAGGCGCCGTCCGAAGCGATCACCAGATCATATTCCGCCGCATATTTTTCGGGGTCGGTGACTTCCGTTTCAAAAACGAGCTTCACTCCCAGGCTCGCCGCTCGCTGCTGCAGGATGTTGCAGCAGCTTCATGCGCGCGATGCCGCAAAATCCGTGCCCGCCGGATGTGAATTTCTGGCCCTTGAAAAACACATCGATGTCGTCCCAGTGGCGGAAGGCGTCAGTGATGGCCGCGTGCGTTTCCGGATCCGCCTCGCGGAATCCGCCCATGGTCTTGTCGGAGAAAACCACGCCCCAGCCGAACGTGCTGTCCGGGCGGTTGCGCTCGACCACCGTGATGTCCCATGCAGGATGCGCCTTTTTCGCGAGGATCGAAAAATAAAGCCCGCCGGGACCTCCTCCGAGGCAAACGATTTTCATGAGCTCACCTCGCCCAGGATTTGCGCGAATTTCTCGCCGCTCTCATCGGCCAGCGCCGCTTCGCGCAGCCGCTTCATGGCCGCCGCGGCGTTGGGTTTCGCGCGCAGGCGTTCGAGCGCACCCATCAAGGTATCGAAACTCCTGCGGCCGCGCGCGTGCGTATCTCCATAGCCTTTCACCACGCGCGGAAATTCCGCCACTTCCAGAGCCAGTGCGTAATTGTCGCTGGCCAGCGGCGGAATCTGCGCGAGCCACGCCGCGATTCTCTGCTGCTCGTGGCCAAAACGCAGCGAGCCGCGGCGCAGGCGGCGAAATCCGGAGATCATGTACAACTGCAAAAAACCGCGCAGCGAAGTGGTCTGCACGATTTGTCCGCGCCGCGTGAAGCGCTCGACGATCCGCCGCAACCAGCGCGTGTCGAGCAGCCACTGGCCGAGCCACGCCGGCAGCATATCGGAAATTTCCTCGATGCCGGGATGCAGAAATTCGTTGATCTGCACCAACTGCGAAGGATTGGCGCGCGATTCGCTGGCCACGCGGTCAAAGCGCGCGCGCCGGATCTTCAAATCGGCTACGCGCGGTGCATCTTCATAGCTCATCCACAGCGCCAGGTAGCGCGCGGTTTCACTCAGCAGCGCGCCATCATGTTTCCCGTATTGCGTGTCGAGAGTGCGCATCGGCTCGAGCCGGTCCAGATATTCGCTCGCGTACTTTTCATCCTGGTAATCCGCCAGGCGGAGAATTCCCGAAAGCAATATCTCCCGCGCGGGTTCGGGAAAATCATTTTCAATTCGCTGAGCCTGCGCCTGCAAACGCGGGCCCGTGGATTTCGTTTGCGCCGGGCCCGCTCGATTTTCGGTCGCCGCGGGCGCGCCGGCGGATTCGAAACCCGCTCGAAACGCCGCCAGGCTCGAATCCACGCCGACTCCGCCGCGGCGTATGGCGGCTTCGAAATCGTCGCGGGAAAATGGCAGCGCGCCCGAGCGCGCCACCGCGCCGAGCAGCACGGCACTGATAACGCTGCCGCTCGATTCCGCGATGCGCGCAAAATCGTTTTGCACAAATTGCTTGGCCGCCGCTCCGCAGGCGCTCAGCAGTTTTTGCGCGTCCACGGCTCCGTCTCCCAGCGCCGTTTTCTCGGTCATGGAATAGACGCGATTGGTGGAGGCGATCAAAGTGGTCCGCTCGGGCGTAACCAGCCCGCGCTGAATGGCGCGTCCCGCTTCCATGAGTTCCGACGCGATCACGACGTCCACTTCTCCCGGCACCGGCATCAGCGCCAGCACCGGATCTTTTCCGGCCGCGCGCGCCGCCGCTTCGGGAAACATTTCCAGATAATAAATGGTGGCGCCGGTCCGCTGCGCCACGCCCGGCACGGAAGTAGTCTGCGCGCAATAACCGGAATTTTCCGCGAGGTCCACGATCCAGTCCGCCAGCACTCCGCCGCCTTCTCCTCCCATGGCCAGAATGGCCAGGGTGATGGCCCGGGGCGTTCCCTTGTGGTTGCCGCCGAATTGGATGGCGCGATCGAAATGGT
Organism: uncultured Acidobacteriota bacterium; assembly: GCA_963708285.1. GTDB lineage: Bacteria > Acidobacteriota > Terriglobia > Acidiferrales > UBA7541 > Palsa-295. The sequence goes on along the minus strand of CAVPSF010000001.1, from coordinate 1,073,950 downwards.
GTTCATACCAAAATTTTTCCGTCCCGCTTCAGGGCGCGATGCCCGCAATGCGCCGGTCAATGCGCCGCTGAAGGATGCCGATCACCCCGCCGCGCACGCGCGCCCTCCATGCATCCCAGCGGCTGGGATTGGAAATAATTTCGCTGCGATAAAAGGAGGGGCAAAGCCGCGCGGCATGCGCCACTTCGCCGCACAGCCCGCAACCCACGCAGCTATCGAGCACCGCCGCCACGGGATCGCGGCGCAGGGGATCGGGATTGGGCGCGATGGTCAGCGAAGGACAGCCGGATAGCCGGATGCAGGAATGGTCGCCGGTGCAAGTGTCCGCATCCACGCCGAACCTCTCGCGCACCACGCGCTTCCCTTCCTTCATCATTTTTTGCAGCATGGGTTTCACGCGGCGCTGCTTGTTCAGCGTGCATTCGCTGTGCGCCACGATGACTTTGGGGCCTTTTTCCGGCGTGGTGAGAGCTTCGCGCAGCACGTCGCGCATGGCTTCCAGGTCATAGGTGCGCGTCATCACCCGCACCCACTTCACGCCCACGCCGCGCACGGCATCGGCGATGGAAAGTTTGGTGGTGCGGATGGGATTGGCGGCTTCCGAGGAAAGAATGTCCTGTCCGCCGGTAGCCGCGGTGTAACTGTTGTCCACCACCAGCAGCACGCTGTCGCTCTGGTTGAACACGGCGTTGCCCACGCCGCTGGTCAGGCCGTTGTGCCAGAACCCGCCGTCGCCCATGATGCTGATGGTGCGCTTGTGAGTTTCCTTGGTGTTGAATGCCGCCGCGCCGGCCCAGCCCAGGCCGTACCCCATGGTGGTGGCGCCCAGATTGAACGGCGGCAGAATCGAGAAAAGATGGCAGCCGATATCGCAGCTCATGTGATGCGAGCCCAATTCGCGTTCGACCAGTTTCATGGCGGTGAAGATGGGGCGCTCGGGGCAGCCGGTGCAAAAGGAAGGCGGGCGCGGGTGAACTTCCTGATCAATTACCTGCAGATGATCGGACTTGGCGGCCGGCGGGCGCGCCACGGAAGGCAAATGCTGATTCGCCAGCAAGCTGCGGCGCATACGGCTTCGATAAATTGCAGGATGCCGCGAATCACCACCGCCGGCGTGTATTCTCCGGCCATGGGCAGCATGTCCTTGCCGTGCACGCGGGCCTGCAAATCGGCCTTGCGCAAAATCGAATTCAGATTCTGCTCGATGAATTCCGGCTGGCCTTCCTCGATCACCAGCACGGCGCGCTTGTCCGCGCAGAATCGCCGGACCTCTTCCTCCACCAGCGGATAGGTGACGTTCAGCACGTACAGCGGAATGCGGCTTTCACCGAACGCGTCGGATAGACCCAGAAGTTCGAGCGCGCGGATGGTGGTGTTGTACATCCCGCCCTGCAGAATGATTCCGAAATCCTGCGCGTCTTCGGCAAAAAATTCGTTCAGGCGGTGTTCGACGATAAATCGCTGCGCCGCGGGCCAGCGTTTCTGGATTTTTTCGTGCTCCTGCAGAAAGCTTCCCGGCGGCAGGACGATGCGGCTCGCATCGCGCACCGGATTTTCCATGGCGTCTTTCAGCGTGAAGGTCGGGCGGACGTTATTTTTGGCGATGAAGCGCCCGTGCACATGGCAGGCGCGGATGCGCAGCTCGAGCATCACCGGCGTGTTGCTGGCCTCGGATAAAGCGAAGCCATCCTCCACGGCATTCACGATGGACGGCAGATTCGGCCGCGGATCGAGCAGCCACATCTGCGATTTCATGGCAAAGGCGTGGGAGCGCTCCTGCATGATGCTCGAGCCTTCGCCGTAATCTTCGCCGACGATCATCAGCGCGCCGCCCATCACTCCGCCGGAAGCTAGATTGGCGAGCGCGTCCGAGGCTACGTTCGTGCCCACCGTGGATTTAAAGGTGACCGCGCCGCGAAGCGGATAATTCACCGAAGCGGCCAGAGTCGCCGCCGCGGTGGCTTCCGAAGCGCTGTGCTCGAAATGCACGCCGAGTTCTTCGAGAATGTCGTTGGCGTCGGTCAGCACGTCCATCAGGTGGGAAATGGGAGCGCCCTGGTAACCGGCCACGTAGGAAACGCCGGATTGCAGCAGGGCCTTGGTGACCGCGAGAATTCCTTCGCCGCGAAATTCCTGGCCCTCGCCAAGATAGAGCTTCTGAACTTCTTTTTTAAAAAACCGTTCCGCCATGGCCTTCACCTTCGCCCGGCCCGAAAAGCGGCCGAAAGGAGCGAGCAGCGGCAATTATACGCAATTGCTTAATTTTAGGCCTAAATAGTTCATGCGTCAATAGAAACGCGCGCCTTCCCGCCAATTTCCCGGCGAGCCGCGGATATCATCGCGCCTCGCTCGTCCTATCCGGCTACCAGCGCCAGCACGCGGCACGGGCTGCCCGATCCGCGGACGATTTTCAGCGGCGGCGTGATCAGGATCGCGCCTTTGGGAGGAAGTTGATCGAGATTGCAGAGGCTGGCGAGCCCGAATTTGTTGTTGCCGTGCATGATGCTGTGGCAGGGAAAGGGCGGCTCGAAGCGGTAGGCTTGCCCGGCATCGGTTCCCACGCCTTCCGAGCCCCAGCCGATGACGCTGCGTTCCCTGGCGAGGAACGGCACCAGATCGGGATGCGGCCCCGGCACGTGCGAGCCGTCTTCCTTCATGTTCAGGAACGCCTCGGCGGTCGGTGCGTTTGGACCAGTCCGTGCGCATCAGCACCCAGGATCCGGCTTCGATGCGCCCGTGTTTTTTCTCCCAGGCTTCCACGTGCTGCGGAGTCAGCAGGAAATCGGGATTGCCGGCGGTTTCACGGGAAACATCGATCACGCAGGCGGGCGCGAGAAATTTCTGCGCGGGAATCGATGTCCGTCGAATTCGAGGGATAATCCTTGCCGGTCACCCAGTGAATGGGCGCGTCGAAATGCGTGCCGGTATGTTCGCCGCAGGAAAGATTGTTCCAGTACCAGGCGGGCCCGCGATCGTCGTAATGCGAAATTTCTTCCAGGCGAAAGGGCCAGGATTTTCCGAATTGCGGCGGAAGCTGGATGACCGCCGTCCCGGCATCGAGCGGCTGGCTGAGGTCGACAACGCGAATCGTTCCGCCGGCCAAGGCTCGCGCCAGTTGCATCAAAATATTTTCTTCCATGAAAATCCTCCAGGATTGCGGTTCGGCAAAAATAAATTCCGCGCGGCATCCATAAGTTTTGGCGACGCATCGCGGCGCACATTGCAGCGCACTACGCACTCGGAAGGGACTTATGCCTCGCGGCGGGGAAAAAGTCAAATGACGCGGCGCGCGAGCATGCGCCAGGATTTCGCCGCCCGGCCCGCACGGAGGGCATTACGAACCATCGAGCCTTGCCTTTATTCCCGCCGCAAGTAGAATTCCTTGCGGGCCCTGGCGCATGGCAAATTTCAATCCATCAAGACTTTTGGCGCTTCGGTGGTTGTGATTCTGATGGGAGTGACGGGATCGGGAAAAACCACGGTGGGGCGCGCGCTTGCCGCGCGGCTCGGATGGCGCTTCGCCGATGCCGACGATTTTCATTCCGCCGCGAATGTGTGCAAAATGAGCCGGGGAATTCCGCTGGATGGCGCGGATCGCGCGCCATGGCTCGCGGCGCTTGGCGAAGCGATTGCGCAATGGACGCGCGAACATCAAAATGTGGTGCTGGCGTGTTCCGCCTTGAAGCGCAGCTATCGCCAGCAGCTTGGCCTCAGCAAAGGAGTAAAGTTGGTGTACCTGCGGGGGAGTTTGGAATTCATTCGCGAGCGGTTGCGTTCCCGCAGCGGGCATTTTGCAACCGAAGCCATCCTCGCAAGCCAGTTCGAGGCGCTCGAAGAGCCGCGCAACGACGAAGCGCTGGTGGTGTCCATTGATCAGGAGCCGGCGAAAATCGTGGATGAAATCGTCGCCAGGTTGGGAATCGCAAGTCCGTAAACCTTGCCTCGATGCGGAATTGAGTTTCCCAGGCGGCGCGGGAAGCGCTACACTATAGGCGAATCAATGACAATAACCGGTTAGAATCCCTGCTTTGGCCCGCGGCTTTCGCCGATTCCGCGCTCGCGGGAAATCAGATTTACGGCCCGTCCTGGCCCAGGAGAATGGCTTTATGCACGTGACCGCATCCGCATTTAAAAGTCCGCTTCATAAAATGACGCAGACCACGCCAACGGTGCTGTGGAACGATTCAGCGTCGCCCAGCGAACTTTCCTATTCGATCGAGCATGGCGCGGTGGGCGCCACTTGCAACCCGGTGATCGTCTATAGCCTGCTCAAGAAAGAAATCGGGCAATGGAAGACCCGCATCGAATCCCTGCTCCGCGAATTCCCCACGGCCACGGAAGATGAAATCGCCTGGCGCGTGGTGCGCGAAACCTCCGTCCAGGCCGCCGCGCTGCTGAAGCCTGCTTTTGAAAAATATCGCGGGCGCAACGGACGCCTTTCCATCCAGACCGATCCGCGCCTATTTCGCGATGCGCGCGCCATGGTCGAGCAGGCCGCCGAATTCAGCGCCCTCGCGCCCAATATGATCGTCAAAATTCCGGTCACCAGCGCGGGCATTCCGGCGATCGAAGAAACCACCTATCGCGGAATTTCCATCAACGCCACGGTTTGTTTTTCGCTGCCGCAATGCGTGGCGGTGGCTGAGGCCGTCGAACGCGGATTGCAGCGGCGGGAACGCGAAGGCAAGGAAATCTCCTCGATGGGTCCGGTCTGCACCATCATGGTCGGGCGCCTGGACGATTGGTTGAAGGTGCTTCTGGAGAAGCAAAACCTGTCCGTGGACCCCGGTATCCTCGAATGGGCGGGCGTGGCGGTGTTCAAGAAAACGTACCGGCTGTTCCGCGAGCGCGGCTATCGCATCCGGCTGCTATCGGCGGCCTTCCGCAATCATATGCACTGGAGCGAATTCATCGGAGGCGATGTGGTAATTTCTCCGCCCTATTCCTGGCAGGTCCGACTCAATTCGAGCGATGTGGAAGTCGTTTCGCGCATCGACCAACCGGTCAATCCAGAAATCGTCGAAGTACTCAGCCGGAAATTTCCGGATTTCCAGCGAGCGTATTCCGAGGGCGGGATATCAAGCGCTGAATTCGACACCTTCGGCCCCACCCGGCGAACGCTTCGCCAATTCATCACTGCGGTGCACGATCTGGACGGACTGGTGCGCGACATCCTGATTCCAAATCCGGATGTAAGCTGAACGCAGAGGTCCAGGCGGACGGGAGGTACCTTTTCTTTGAGAAGCAAGGGGCGCAAACATTCCGCCAAGGCCGCCAGCATCTACGATGTGGCGCGAGAATCGGGAGTTTCGGTTTTCACCGTTTCCGCGGTGGTCAACAACAAGAGTCATGTGGGCAAGGGGCTACGCAAGCGCGTCGAAGCAGCTATCCGCAAGCTTCATTACCGCCCCAACCTGATTGCCCGCAGCCTGGCCAAGCAGCGCACCCACACCATTGGCATGATCGTTCCGGATATCGCCAACCCCTTTTATCCCCTGGTGGTGCGCGGCGCGGAGGATGCCGCGCAGAAGCACGGCTTCAGCCTGCTGCTCTGCAACAGCGATGACTCGCTCGACAAAGAGGAAAAGGCCATCGAGGTGCTTCTCTCCAAGCGCGTCGACGGCATCCTGCTGACCAAAGCCGCGGAAGCTTTCCGGCCTCCTATTCGCCGCATGATTCGGCAGGTCAACATTCCCTTCGTGCTGATTATGCGCACGTGTCCGCAATTGACCAGCGACGCCGTGGTCACCGACGATTATCATGGCGCCTACGAAGCCGTCTGCCATCTCGCCCAAGCCGGCCGCCGCAGCATCGGACTGATCAGCGGGCCGCTGAAAATCAGCAATGCCAAGGCGCGCTGGAAGGGTTTTCGCGATGCGCTCAAGGACAAGGGGCTGGTTTACGATCCCGCCCTGGTGATAGAAGGCGATTACCGCATCGAATCCGGTTCCCGCGCGGGCCATGCGCTGCTCTCCCACCGCCCCGACGGAATTTACGTGGCCAATCATCTGATGACCATCGGGCTATTGAAGGCCGCCGAGGAAATCGGGATGAAATGCCCCGAGGATTTTGGCCTGGTGAGCTTCGACGATTATCCCTGGCTGGAAGTTTTCCGGCCGCGCCTGACCACCGTAGAGCTTCCCAAACACGAACTGGGAAGTGTTGCGGCGGAGCTGCTGATCCGGCGCATTGGAGGAGATCGCACGAAAGCGGCGGTCCGCAAACTCCAGCCCGAGCTTCGCATCCGCGAGTCCTGCGGATTTACGCTGCATGCGGGAGGAGTGGAAGTTTAGCTGCGAACGGTTCACACGCATGAAGCGAAGCGGCGGGCTCAAGAGAAGTAACATTATGCAAACGTCGTTAAGGAAACGAGAGCACAGAGGCATGGCCCTCGCGGACGACGCCTTGACTTTCTTTGGAATTGAAATGCGGTCCCCGGCGGGCCATCATATTTGCGGAAGTCCTTATGAACTCGCATGAGGCTTCGAATTGACCCAGCCCACTCGTCGCTGCTTGTCTGAAGTTCGTGAGGCAGAGCTCGAGGAGGGTGTATGGCAACCAAGAAAAGCAACGGATTAAAGCAGGCGACAGGGAAAAAACCTCAGAGTACACGGCAAATCCTCGGCGTAGTATCGGCGCGAAAACACATTCGTAGTGCAGCGAGTCCGGGGAAGCCGGCTTTTCCCGGGTTTATTTACAATGGCGGTGCGGTAATCACCGCACCCAACGTCTACACCAGCTTCTGGGGGAAACTCTGGAGCGATGCCGCGCATCAAGCCGCGGCGCAAAGACTGAATCAATTCGTGCAGGATCTTCTGAACAGCAAATTCATGAACGTGCTCAGCCAGTACGGCGCGGGCGCCGGAGCGGGCCGCAGCACCTTCGGCAAAGCTTCATTTGTGACTAACGCCGCAAGCCAACTGACCGATGCGAGCATTCACTCCATCATCCAAGCCAATATCAACTCCGGGGCGATTCCGGAACCTCCTGCAAACAACGCCTCCCTCGCACTCCTCATTTTTCTTGATGAAGGCACGGAGGTGAAGGACGCGAATCTGGGAGTGGTGATGTGCGAGCCTTCCGGTGACACGGCCTTCGGGTATCACAACTTCTTCACGACGGCCGCGGGGAACGCCTTTTACTATGGGGTGATTCCCGCTTTGGACGACGCTTGCCTCCGCAATTCCTGCGGCAGTTCCGGCTGCACGCTGCAGCTCAGCCAGACGCAGGAACAGCGCCGCACGCAAGTTACCAGCCACGAATTTTCGGAGATGCTCACCGACCCCAATCCGCCCACCGGCTGGTACGACCAGAGCGACCCCAACAGCGCGGAGTGCGGCGACATCTGCAATGGAGAAGCGGACACCATCCCGGGAAGCGCGGGCTCAAGCGGGTGGACCGTGCAACGGATTTACAGCAAGTTCGACGACCAGCAAAGCAACGGCGCGAATTTCTGCCTGAGCCAGGCCGCCAATCCTATCCCGACACTTCCTGGCGGGCCGGGCTCGCGCACTTAAGGTATGAATCCTGCCGCCGCTCGTGGCCTCCGGAAGCGCGGGATCGCAAACCTCGACAAAAACGATCGCGCGCCGGACGCCGCAGCCGCCATGCCCTGGTGGCGCACGCCCGACCGCACGTCCACTGCCCAGTCACGATACCGAGTAGCTCACACGCAAAAAAAGATATAACATGCGAAACTCGTGGCAGCGCTTTGCGCAGGTTCCGCGAGGTTCGAGCGGGTGCGCGATCGCTGTGTGCTGCTTCGCGGACTTCGTGGATGTGCGGGGAGTCATCATGGCTTATCACCCTCAGCATATGAAGTGGTGGGGATGGGGCGATGTCGATGTGCACTTCGACTCTGCGCGGCATCCCGGTTTCTGGCCCTTTGCGAAAGAACAGTTGGGGATCGAAGATGATCGCGGCGCCGTGCCACCCGTTCCCATGGAAGCTGTGCAGCTACCCGAAGCCATAGTTCACTCCCGTTTTTTGGCTGAACTGAAATCCACTTTGCATTCCGGACAGGTTTTCGGCACGCGCCAGGAGCGCGTGATTCATGCCTACGGAAAAGGCCTTCGCGATCTCTTCCGCATGCGGCGCGGTTGGGCGGAAGGCGCTCCGGATTTGGTGGTGTATCCGGAAAGCGAGAACGAAGTGCTGGCGGTGCTGCGCGCCGCGGCGCTACATGACGTGGTGGTCATCCCGTTCGGCGGCGGCTCGAACATCTCCGGTTGTCTCGAAAGGATGGAAAAACGGCGCATGGCCGTCTCGCTCGACATGCGCCGGATGCGGCGCGTCCTGGAAGTGGATGCGGAATCTTTCACCGCGCGCATCGAGGCGGGAGCGTTTGGCCCGGACCTCGAGGAACAATTGGCGTCCTGCGGAATGACCCTGGGACATTTTCCGGATTCGTTTTTGCATTCGACGCTGGGCGGATGGATCGCCACGCGTTCCGCGGGAATGCAAAGCGACAAGTACGGCAAGATCGAGGACATGGTGATCGCCCTGCGCATGGTCACGCCGGAAGGAGTGCTGGCGACGCGCACCGTTCCCAAATCCTCGAATGGGATTGACGTCAACCACCTGTGCATCGGCAGCGAAGGGACGCTCGGAGTCATCACCGAAGCCACCATGCGGGTTCATCCGCGTCCGGAATTGCGAGTGGTTCCGGCGTATTTATTTCCCGAATTCGAAGGAGGTTTCCAGGCCATGCGCGAGTGCATGCGCGTGGGATGCATGCCTTCCATGGTGCGGCTCAATGATCCCGGCAAGACCGCGCTTTCCGTGGCCTTCAAGCCGCCCTCTTCGCAGCTTTCGCAAGCCGTCAGCAAAGTTTTCAAAGGTTACCTGAAGATGAAAGGATTTGACCTGCCGCGGGCGTGCCTGATGCTGACCGCCTTCGAAGGCCGCCGGGTGGAAGTGGCGCGGCAGTTGCGCCAGGTGGATTCCATTTATCGCAAATTCGGCGGGGTGGACCTGGGAGCGGGCTCGGGCAAATCCTTTGAGGCCACCAAATACGATTTTCCTCACATTCGGGACTACATGCTGGAGCGCGACGTCACCACCGACGTGAGCGAGACTTCCACGGTTTGGAACAATATTCTTCCGCTATACCGCGCCACGATGGATTCCATTCGTTCGGGGATTCTGGCCACCGGCGTAAAACCCTGGGCCGGGTGCCATATCAGCCACACCTATCATTCCGGCGCCAGCTTGTATTTCACGTTCGGAATGAAGCAGACGCCGGAGCACGAAATGGAGCAGTACCTGCAAGTCAAGCGCGCCACGCAACAATCGTTCATGGATCACGGCGCCACGCTATCTCATCATCACGCCGTGGGCACCGAGCATCTGCCATGGCTCGCCGCGGACATTTCTCCGCTCGGGGTGAGGGCCGTGGCGGCGCTCAAGCAAGGACTCGATCCGCGCAATTGCATGAATCCCGGAAGACTCGACCCGTCGGCGAACCCGTTCGAGGATTGGCGGCGCATCAGTGACCCTCCCGCGGAAACTCAGAAAGCCGTGGGCGCGACTCTGGGAGCTTCGCCAGGCGAGAAATGAGTTGGGGTGAAAATCGGTTCCGCATGCAAGCCGCTTTTGTGAAGGTGAATCGTTAGTGCGAAAAACTTTGGGGGGGATGGCGGTGAAGTCCAGGAGCAAGCGCGTACGGCGCCACGTGACCATTCGCGAAGTCGCGAAGGCCGTGGGAGCCTCGGTCTCCACAATTTCCGCGGCGCTGAATAATTCCGATTATGTCAGCGCGGATATGCGCAAGAAAATTGAGGAGGCCATCAAGCAGCTCAAGTACCGTCCCAACGACCTGGCGCGCGGGCTCCGGCTGCAAAAAACGCATTCGATCGCCATCGTCGTGCCGGACCTATCGAACAATTTTTATATCGAGCTGGTGCGGGGAGCCAAGGATTACTCGGCCTCCGCGAATTACACGGTGCTGATCGGCGATTCGCGCGAAAGTTGGGAGGAAGAGCGGAATTACCTGGATTCCTTTCACCGGCGGCGCGTGGACGGCATCGTGCGCGTTCCGGCCATTGATGCGCTGAGCGGAAAAGGCAAAATGGATCTGGGGAATCTGCCGGTGGTCTACGCGGACCGTTATCCGCTCACCGGAGACGCCTACGTGGGAAGAGTCGGCGTGGACAACCGCCGGGCGGCGGACAGCGCCACGCGTTACCTCCTCAGCCTGGGCCACCGCAAAATGGGGGTCATCACCGGCGATGCTTCGAGCGCCACTTCCGTCGACAGGCTTGATGGATTTCTGCAGGCGCTGCGGTCCGCCGGAATTCGACCCGACCGCTCCATGATTCATCAGGGGCGCAACGACATGGAAAGCGGCCATGTGCACACCATGCAACTGCTGACCCGCGCCGACCGCCCGACCGCGATTTTCTGCACCAACAACATGATGGCCCTGGGAGCCTTGGCGGCGATTCAGGAAATCGGCCTGGTGTGTCCTGAGGAGATTAGCCTGTTGGGCTTCGATGATTTTTATTGGGCCACGCTGCTGCGTCCCAGGCTTACGGTGGTCCGCCAACCGGCCCGGGAAGTGGGCATGATCGCCGCGCGCATGTTGATTGATCATCTTGAGGGCCGGCCCACGGTTCCGACTCCCACCTTGCTGGCAACGCAGTTGATGGTCCGCGATTCCTGTTGTCCCCCCAAGGCCGCTCCGCAGCGTTGACCCGCCTCGCAAATTCCCGCAGAAAATATCCAAGGTATTAAATTCCAAAGAAAAATTGCTGGAAAGACCAGTGGTTATTTCGCGGAGCCTTCGAGCGGCCAGTCCTTTTTCGATCGCGCCCGCAGGAAGTATGCCACCAGGCCAAAAAGCAGAAGCACAAATGCCGTGCCGATGTATTGCCGTTGGTCCGGCGTGCAAGCCACGTAAATCCATCCACCCAGCGCGACCAGCGCCGGAAGTGGATAAAGCCACATGCCGAACGGCCGGTGAATTTCCTTGCGGTACGTGCGGATGGCGAAGATGGCGAAAACCTGCGGAATAAACTGAAACACGATTTGGGTGATCATCAGCGCGGCAATCAGCCCTTCGAGCGAGAACCAGCAGAGCGGAATCGCCAGGGCGTTAATCACCAGCAGCGAAACCGTCGGAAAGCGGCCCTTGGGATGAATTCTCCCCAAAACCTTGAAGAAATTGCCCTCGGCTCCAGCGGCGTACAGAATGCGCGAGTAGCCCAGGCTCATGGTGAAAATCCCCGCCAGGGTCGCCGCCAAAATCAGACCGGTCATCAGCGATGCCGCGTGAGGTCCATACAGCTTGGCGATAAATTCGGAAACCACGGCGTGCGAAACGGCCGCTTCGCGCCACGGAATGGTTCCGATGATCACCACGCTCATCAACAAATAGAGCACGGCAACCACCAGGACGGAAAGCACGATAGCGCGCGGGATGTTCTTCGTGGGATTTTTTACTTCGCCGCCGAGATAGCTGATGTTGTTGTAGCCCCCGTAGTTGTACATGGCCACCAGCGTGGCGCTCGCCATACCGTAAAAAAACGCCTTTGAAAGGTGAAACGCGCCGGGAGGGAAATCGAACGCCATCTTGGTGTTCATGTGGATCAGGCCGGATCCGATGACCCAAAACATGGTGGACAAAACGATGGCCAGCATCCCCACCGAGAGCCGCCCGACGGTCTTGATCGGGCGATAGAGAAGGAAAGTGACCAACACGCAGACCCCGGCCGCCACCAGGCCAACTTCGCCGTGCCTCAGTTGCGGAAAGGCATAATGGGTGTAATCGGCAAAACCCACCGCAGCCGCGGAAATCGCCAGCGGGGCGACGAAAATGGTTTCCCAAAGGAAGAGAAACGAGACCATATGTCCCCACTTGCGCGGGTTGAAGGCTTCGCGGAAGTAGATGTAAGCCCCGCCAGCGCCGGGCATGGCCGCGCCCAATTCCGCGTACACCATGCCGTCGCAAATCGAAAAGATCGCGCCAAGGAACCAGCCGAGAATCGCCTGAGGTCCGCCCATCGCGGAAATAATCACGCCAATGGTGATGAACGGGCCGATGCCGATCATCTCCAGCATGTTGACCGCGGTGGATTGAATCAATCCCATGCCGCGGACTAATTTCTGCGATGCGCCGTGAGGCTCAGGATGCGTGTGCGGCGAGTCGATTTCGCTCAATTGGGCTTTCCAGGCTCGAATGAAGTTTCGGGTAGCGAGCCGGAAATATAGCAGTCTGCCGCCGCAGCGGCAAGGAAAGACCGCGGCAAAATACTGAAACGTTTCGGCATATCCCTGGGCGCGGTTTCCAGGCGAGCGGAGAACCCCGCCAGGCTCCGGTTCGCCGCATGCCGTCCGGGATCGCTCCGCCCATGCATTGCCGCACCCACTGGAAACAATGATTCACGGGGCATCGAGAACATTGCAGCGGGAATGTCCTGGCAGTGAAGATTGAGAGAGTGACATCACGGAAGACTTGCGTTCATGCGATAGAAGGCCGTGTTTCGGCGGGATGCCGAAACGATTTGGGAAATGTACGGTGCGTTTGGCAGCGCGAGGCGCCCGCAAATTCCAACCGGTCGCCCATGGCGAATCCTTCGCGCGCTTTCCTCGCTGCAAAAAAACGCCGGACCATCCAGCCAGATGGTCCGGCGCATTTTTAAGCCACTGCGTTCATGCCAACCGCGCGGATGCGACTCCTCTAGGGCTTCGGCGCGGTTTTAGCGTGCGATGCCGCGCTGCGCGGTCGTTTTGCGAGGCTCACCATATTGGCAAAAATGCGGTAAGCCCCCGGAACGCCCGCAGGCAATTCGCGGTAAAACGCGTAGGCGTTGTAGATGTAAACGCCTTTGCCGTAGTTGGCGTAGAGCAAGCCGCCCTTTTGCGGATCCTGCCCGGCATCGTGCGTTTCGATCAAAGGCTGGTAATTGGAATCCCAGGTCCGCAAGAACTTGGAACCGCGCTCCTCCACCCAACCATCGAAATCCTTTTCCGTGATTTTGTTCGGCCAGGTGAAGACCGGATTTTGGGGAGCCAGGATATCGACGTGGGAACCCTCGTCGGTGACTTCTTCCGGACTTTCTCCCATCTTGTAGGGATAGGGGCCGTAATTGTGATCGTATTCCTGCGTGTTGTATTGAACGATCACCACTCCGCCATTTTTCACGTAGTCGAGGATGCGGCTGTTGTAGGTCTTCAGGTCATCTCGCGCCGCATACGCCCGCACTCCCAGAATAATCGCGTCGTAGGCGGAGAGATTTCCTCCGGCCAGATCCGCGGACGAAAGGAAGTGAACTTTGATGCCGAGGTTTTCGAGCGACGCCGGAACATCGTCTCCCGTGCCCGCGACGTACGCCACGTTCAATCCCGGAGCCACCTTGGCGTCCACGCCGGTCGTGCGATACGTCGCCGGGCGGTAGAGATTGTAGGGACGCAACCCGGGGTAACCGACGGTGTGGTATCCCTCTTTGAACTTCTGGCCGTCATAGGAGGCGATGGCCGTGACGGTGTAGGCTTTCTCTTCCAGATGGCCCGGCTTCACGCGGAACTGCAGGGTTTCATCCGCGCCGTCGTTTGCCGTTGAAAACTCCTGGTCGGGAGCGGTCCAGCCTTCCGGCAAATCCAATTTCACGGTTCCTTTTGCCGGACCTTTCACGTTGCTATGAACGGTGACCGTGAGGTTGAACGATTTTGAGGCCAGCGGCACGACGCCGGCTTCCGGAGCAATGGTTACGGAAATTTCCGGCCCCATGGCCATCGGCTGAAATACGGTTCCCTCTCCTGTCACGCGGCTCACGGTTTGCACCACTTGCGAAATTTCAAACGGCACTCCGTTGATTGTGAACGTCAAGCGCGCAGCGACCGGGTACGGCATGGTCGGCAAGCTGAGATATTTCGGGTCCACGATGTCGTAGTAGGCTTGTTCGATATCGGGCCGGGTGAAGTAGGGCCGGGTGAAGGCCGCATTCTGCGCCGCGTGCACCGTAAATCGCACATCCTTCGATTCGTTTCCCTGCAGCGCGCCGCCCGACTGCGTGGCCGGATCCACGGTCCAGCTTTCTCCCTTGGGAGTCGTCAGCGCAACGTTTTCAAGCTGCACCGGAACGCTCGAGGGATTCGTGGCATGAACTTTTACCCAGAAAGTTTGTCCGGGAATGGCGATGGCGAAGGATTCCGGATTGCCGAAGAAACGCGCATAAGGCCCGCTGGGAGCCTTTTCCGGCGCAAGCGTGGCCAAAACCGAAATCCCCAATGATTCGGCCAGGGCCTGGCTGAATTGCGCTTTTTTCACCTTGAGTTCGAAATTCACGTCATATTTCGAATCCGCGGTGAGGCCGCTGGCGTTCACTTGGTCGATGAGTTCATTGGTGGCCTTGAGCCCTTCGGCCAGCGTCGGAGCGATTTTTTCGGGATGCTCGGCGGAAAAATCCGCCAGGGCCTTTTCCACCAGCGAATTGATGTGCGTCAAATCATCCTTCAGAAAAGCGGCATCGCCGCCCTGCGCGAGAGTTGCGATTCCCGGAAGCGAAACATCGATGCCGTCAAAGAAAGTGTTCTCCTTATCGGGAACGGAGACTCGCGATGCATAGCGGTGATAGGGAGTCATCTCCGCTTCGGCGGGTGGCAAGCCGGTTCCGCCGTTCTGCGATTTTTGATTGCCGAGCCCCAGGCGGGAGATTTGTTGATACGTCAATCCGAGCAAGGGATTGTACTCGCCTTCGGGAATTTCCAGGGTGGTCGAGGGCACGCCCTGGATCACCGTTCCGTCCGTGTAGTTCTGGAATTCCGCGGGATAATATTTTCCGTCCGCGTAATCGTAAATGCCCTTGTCGGTGACGGTGGCGTATGGGACGTGCGCGTAATCCTTCAGCGGAGTCCACGGACGCAACCCTTCCTTGATTTGTTCCGGGAACATATTCGGATCGCCCGCCGCTTTATACACTTCCTGCGCCATCTGTCCGGCCACCTGATGGTTGCCGTGCCCGTCCGTGCGGCCGCCCACAAATACCGAGCTGATGACCAGCGGATGGGTCATGCGCACCACGCGCACCACGTCCGCGAGGACGCGGTCATGCCCCCACTTTTCCAGCGACTCTTGCTTAGTTTTCGAAAAACCGTAATCGATCACGCGCGTGAAGTATTGCTGCGTGCCGTAATAACGATCGGCCGCCAGCAATTCCTCGGTGCGCACCAGACCGAGGGCGTCGAAATAATCCGAGGACATCACATTGGCTCCGCCTTCGGCGCGATTCAAGGTCAGCAGCATCACCCGCGCGCCCTGCCCGCGCGATTCGTACGTCAGCATTCCTCCATCCTCATCGTCGGGATGGGCGGTCACCATCAAAATGCTGGCGCGGGTGTGAAGTTTTTGCAGACTCTGCCAGACCGCCGCGGAGCCGCGGTCGAACGAGATTGGTTGCGCGGCCACGATTGGTTTGGAGTTGACGGCTGTGGGCGATTGCGCCATCAATCTGCTGGACCGAAATAAGAACGGAAGCACGCACGCCACTGCGGCGAGCGCTATGGATAACCGTATTCTATATTGCGTAGTCATTCTCCCTCCTCGGCGTTTCATTGAAGATTCGATTTTTTCATTCGACGGCGGCCAGCGCATTACTAAATCGACGGGGATCTCGAAAAACCCCGGAGACTTGAGCGAGAAACAATGAGTCCGATAATTTTTCTCGCGGGAGTGTTTTCGAGAAACGCAACACCGGGAGCGCCGGCATAGCAAGCCACTCGATACGGATCAGGATGGGGGAAGGTGCATCATCGCCGCCGGACCGGAGATGCAAAGCGCTGAGCATGACCCCTCCGCGAATCCTTCTAAAGAACGGCATTGTACGTTTACAAGCGACAAAGTCAACAGTTATCCCAAAACGTTTCGGTGAGTCTGTTCAGGGGTATTTGCAAGATGGTCAAGATTGCACAAAGAGGAGACAACCCAGCGAAAGAACGCGGTTTCCAAAAATAATCTTGACAACGATTTCTGCGAATGATACATGAACTCCAGCGTTGGAGCCGAATCGTTTCGGTACGTGGCCGCAAACGCTTCGGTAGGGGCGGTAGCCGCAAGAAGCTTGCATGGGGATTCGCCGCGCAAACGGACGTCCAAGACGCGCTGTTGCATGGTGAAATTGGATTCGGCGGTGCCGGAGACTGATACGAAATCACCAAGACTGCCAAGCGTGTCCTCTGCAAGGGGAGCTGCCGGAGTTCGGTTCGGGTGGGAGTAACTCTTCGAATCTTAAGGGTGGAGGTTGCGATGAACCGTGGAATCCGTTCTGGAAGGCTGTTGGTCTGCATCCTGTCATTGGCAGGGTTGCTGGCCATTTCTGTTCTTCCCGCGTTTGGGCAAATCGATCGCGGAGCGATTGTAGGAAAAGTTCTGGATGCCTCGGGAGCGGTGATTCCCAGGGCGACCGTGACCGTCACCAACAAGGCGACAGGGGTCGCGGTGACCACTCCCGTGGATGACGCGGGAGAATATCAGGTGCTCGCGCTGATTCCCGGCAACTACACAGTGCAAGTTTCGGCGGCCGGTTTTGAGACCTCGGTGCGCGACAACGTCGCGGTCCACGTGCAGGACCGCCTCTCCATCGGTTTCGTATTGAAGGTTGGAGCCGTGAGCCAGGAAGTTCACGTGACGGGCGGTGAACCAATCCTGCAGACGCAAACGGGCGATTTAGGCCACGTCGTCGATCAGCAGCAGGTTGTGGATCTTCCCCTCAACGGGCGACGCTACGCGGACCTGGCGCTTCTCGAGCCGGGCGTCAACAAGTTCTATAACGCGAACAATCCTGCGCCGGACCGTTTCAGCGCCAATGGCAACCTGGAACTTCAGAACAATTTCGTGTTGAACGGCATCGACAACAACTCCTTTTCCGAAAACCTCCAGGAATTCTCGGTGCAGGTGGTGCAGCCTCCTCCCGACGCGATTCAGGAATTCAAGGTGCAGACGCGGACGTACTCCACCGAATTTGGCAACTCCGCCGGAGCGGTGGTCAACGTGGCCATCAAATCCGGCACCAATGGATTTCATGGAGACCTCTTCGAATTTGCCCGCAACTCCCTATTCAACGCGAATTCGTGGGTGAACGATAGAAATGGTGCACCGAAGGGCCGGTTTACGCAAAATCAATTCGGCGGCACTTTCGGTGGCCCGATCAAGAAGGATAAGCTCTTCTTCTTCGGCGATTACGAGCGCTTTACCAACCGCCAAGCCACCACCATTCAAAGCACCGTTCCCACCCCGGACATGATTAACGGGAATTTCACGGAATTGGCCTTTCCTTTGGGTAATTCCGCGGTTCCCGGACAAAACGGATGCTATGTAGCAAATATTTTGCAGGCGACCAGCACCACCGGGCAAACCTGCCTGGACCCGGTTGCCGCCAAGACGATGGCGCTGCTTCCCGCCCCGAACATTCCAGGGCAGGTGGCGCTCGAAGGCGTTCCGGGTAGTTGGAATTTTCAGCCGAATTACTTCTTTTCGCCGACCGTGCCGGACGATTCCTATTCCATGGACGGACGCGTGGACTATAACCTGAATGCATCGAATCAACTTTTCGCCAGCTACAGCTATCGCCATCTAAGCCGCCAGGATCCTGCTTGGACGGGCGATGCCGTGGTCGGCAACGGCAATTTCGCCACTCAATATCGCCTGCACGATCAGGCGGTCTCCATTGGCTGGACGCACATTCTTTCAAACACCCTGGTCAACGATCTACGGATAGGCTGGAACCGCGATTACGCCCATAGCGACCCGATTGGCGTGACCCTGGGTACTTCCCTGGCCCCCTCACTGATCGGTTTGACTGGGATCCCGAACGGTCCCGGCACCGCCGGCTTGCCTCCCATCGAAATCAATGGTCTGACCCGCATCGGGACCTCCCCGTGGCGGCCTCAGTATCAGGTGACCCAAGCCTGGAACCTGGTGGAGGGTCTGAGCTGGTTGAAGGGAAATCACAGCTTCAAGTTCGGCTACCAATTCCTGAAGCGCAGCGACAATTTCCTGGACATCAGAGCTTCCCAAGGTGAGTTGCAAACCAATGGCGTTTACACCGCGGGAGGAGCCTTCGGCTTGCCCGATTTCCTGCTCGGTGACGTCGATGGCGTGCACTTCACCACCGGCCACGTGGTCCACTATTACCAGCCCGGGCATTCCCTCTATGCCATGGACACCTGGCGGCTGACCTCAAAATTCACGCTGAATTATGGCGTGCGCTATGAGCTCTTTTCGCCGCTCATGGATCGGAACAACGACACCGCCAACTTCACACCGGCAGGTGGCGGCGGATTTATCACCGCGGCTCCCAATGCTTCCGGTTGGTATGCGCGGTCGTTGATTCATCCTTCACTCAACGATTTCGCTCCGCGTTTCGGATTTGCCTACCAGATGACCAATCGCCTGGTTTGGCGCGGCGGATACGGAGTTTTCTATCAGCATGACGCCCGCATCGGATCGGAGAGCTTGCTTCAGTTGAATCCGCCTTTCGTCGTGGATTCGCAACTGAATCAGAGCGGCACCAGCACGGTGTTTCAACTTCAGAATGGGTTTCCCTATAACTCCATCGCCAACGGTGGTGTTCTAAATCTCACTGCCTTGCAGATACGCGCTCAGGACCCCAACCAGCGCTCGAGCTATGTCGAACAAACCAGCTTCGGGTTGGAATATCAAATCAATCCCGACACGGTCGCTTCGGCTTCCTATGTCGGCAACTGGGGCCGCAAGATGAATCGCCTCCGCGACGCCAATATGCCGCAGGTCACCGGGTTCGACAACGGTTGCCCCACCTTGCAGTATCCGTTTGCCAACCTGAACACGGTTTCGACAATCGACACGTATTCCGGTACACCCGGAGTGTGCCAGACCACCGGCCAGCATTCGTTCCTCGAACTGGCCACCAACGATGGGAATTCCGATTACAACGGACTGGAACTTTCCCTCCGTCAGCGTTCGCGCTATGGTCTGAGTTACAACTTGGGTTACACCTTCAGCCACGGGCTCGCCAATTTCGGCGACAACCTGACTACCGGCGCGTTCCCGCAAAACTCCTACGACTACGCCGCGGAAATGAGCAATTCAGTGCTCGATATCCGCAGCCGCTTCGTCGGGAATTTCGTTTGGGATTTGCCTCTCGGGCAAGGCAAGCGGTTTATGTCGGCTCCGGGTTTTGCCAGCCGCTGGCTCGGCGATTGGCAATTCAACGGGATCGTAACCTTGCAGACCGGAAGTCCTTACTCCGTGTCGGCTTCGAATGATGGATTGCTGGGATTTAATCACTCAGTCCGCCCGGATTGCATCGGGAATCCCTTTGCGGGCGCCACCAACAATCCCGCTCTTTACACCACCACGGGATTCATGCTCAACCACGCTGCATTTGCGCAACCCGCCGACGGAACTTTCGGAACGTGTGCACCCTTCTCGTTCTATGGTCCCGGAATTCGCATGGCGGACTTGAGCTTGTTCAAGAACTTCCGGTTCACGGACAGGTGGCACTTGCAGTTCCGGTCGGAATTCTTCAACGCCTTCAATCACCCCAACTTCGCAGCTCCAAACGCGTTTTGGGCTCCCGGTGGCCAGGGTGGATTTGGGCAAGTCTCGGGTACGCTTAGTCCGATTCTTGGGACCGATTCAGGCGGGCCTGGCGATCCACGCGAGATCCAGTTCGCCTTGAAGCTGTTCTTCTAGGGCCATGGGGGAGCGGCGCAAGCCGCTCCCCCTGCGCCTTTCGCGATTTTCTGATCCCGCCATCCGAGGGGTTCAGGGGTCACACGCAAGAAATCGTGATGCCCGCACATCGCAAGAAGACCACTTCGCCCGCAAGCGGATTTTCGACGCGGAATATATGCAGTAACAGATCATTGGCGGCGATGAGACCCGATTCGAACGAGAATCGTTGAAGGGTCGGAGTAAGGAGGACTGGCGGAACTTCCGACGCGCATCAAATTTATAGCTAGGATTTCTGAAGTAGTTGTCTCCGGGAGGTGTTTGTGACGTTCACTTCATACGCGCAGGAGGTATTGATTCACCCCGCCGAAATCCCCCAGGATAAATCCGGCGTCATGGTTTCCGTCACACGCGAGCGCGCCAAGTGGCAAACCATCAATTTTTCCGTGCGCCGCATGCAGGCAGGCCAATATTGGCAAAACTCCACGGAAGGCGAGGAAGCCGCACTCATAATTTTAGGCGGGAATGTGGCCGTGGACTGGGGCCAGGGCCCCCGGGAATGCATTGGACGCAAGGACGTATTCAGCGGATACCCGCACGCGGTTTACCTGCCCTGCCGCACTTCGTTTGAAATTTCAGCGCTCACGGATTGCGAGATTGCGGACTGCCGCGTTCCCTCGAACGCCCGGCTTGCGCCGAAGTTGATCACCCCGGCGGACTGCCGCGAAGAAATTCGCGGCGGAGGCAATTGCACCCGTCAAATCGTCGACCTGATTCGCCCGGAATTTCCCGCGGACAAATTGCTGATCTGCGAGGTGTACACTCCCAGCGGCAATTGGTCGAGTTACCCTCCCCACAAACACGACGTGCACAATCCTCCCGCGGAAGTGGACCTCGACGAGACCTATTATTACCGGATCAGCAAGCCGGAAGGATACGCATTCCAACGCCTCTATGACGCCGCGGGGACGCGCGACGACACGCTGACGCTTTCCGACGGCGATTTGGTGCTGATTCGCGACGGCTACCACCCGGTGGTCGCGGCTCACGGATACGACGTGTATTACCTCAACGTCCTGGCGGGAAGCGCGCGTTCCATGGCTGCCAGCGATGATCCGCGATATGCGCATTTGCGTGCCAACCGGCTGGAGCGCGATCCGCGAATCCCCTTGGTCCGCTCGATGGATTCGTAGTCCGCAAGACGGTCATCTTTCCGCCATTGCGTTTGCAAAAAACCGGCGCGTTGGTGTCGCGGATTTCCACCGGGAATCCCCATGCGAGTCTGGCCGCCCGAGAAAGAGTCTGGGAAGGAGTCATCGGGAATGTCACATAAAATCGGGATTGTTGGCGCAGGAGGCGTAGCCGAAATTCACGCCGCAATTTTATCGGGCGATTCACGCGTCAAGATCCACAGTATATTTGACCTGGAAACCGCGCGGTCCAAGGCCATGGCCAGCCGTTACGCAGCACGCTCGGCCGCCTCGCTCGATGAGCTTCTCGCTGAGAGCGATGCCGTATTTGTTTGCACACCCAACACCACCCACGAGGAAGTGGCCACGCGCGCATTGGATGCCGGCAAGCACGTCTTTTCCGAAAAGCCGTTTGCGTTGAATTTGACCTCGGCCACCCGTTTGCGCGACAGAGCGGTTCGCTCCGGACGCCTTTACCAGGTGGGCCACAACCGCCGTTTTGCTCCGGTGTACAAGATTCTCAAGTCGGCCATCGACCGCAACGAACTTCGCCCGCTTTCGGTTCATGCCAAGATGAACCGCGGAGAGCTGGTGAATCCTCCCTGGGTGTGGAACGCGCGCCTTACCGGAGGTTTCCTCTACGAAACTCCCGTGCACATGTTCGACCTGATGACTTTTTTCTTCGGCAAGGTGGAATGGGTGCAGGTGGCGGCGCGAGCCCACGAGCACGACGAACTCGACGATTTCTCCATTTTGCTAGGTTTCGAATCCGGCCTGCAGGCCACCATGAAGACTTTCGCGCACGCCAGCTGGCATTTCCCCTTTGAGCGTTTCGAGGTCTATGGCATGCACTCCACCTATGAAACGTTTGAAATGGAAAGCATCTCCTACACCAACGGATTGAATTCGCGCACCACCACGCAAAATTTTTCGCTCACCGGAAAGCACGAGCAATGGGGTTACATCGAGGAAGACCGCTTGTTTGTCGACGCGCTCGAGGGAAAATCTCCCGTGCCGGTTTCCGCCGAAGACGGCTTTCAAGTCGTGCAACTGATCGAGGCGTGCTATCAAAGCGCCCGCGACGGCGCTCGTGTCCCGTTGAATGCGCCGGTGAGCAGGACCTAGGCATGGCCGCGCTTTCCGAGCGGTTTCATTTTGCCTGCGCTCCGGTGAGTTGGGGCGTGCAAGATGATCCCGGCCCGGCCTGGGATCAACCCTACGAGCGCATCCTCGACGAAATACTTGCAGCGGGTTACACCGGCACGGAACTTGGCCCCTACGGCTTTTTCCCCACTGACCCAAAAGTTCTGGACGCGCGCCTGAAATCGCGAAAAATGGCGATGCTGTCGTCGTTCGTGCCGGTTCCTCTTGCCGATCCACACGCCAAGGATAAAGTCATCCAGCAAGTGCGCCGCGTCGGCGAACTTCTCTCCGCGCTAGGCGCCAAATTTCTAGTCCTCTCCGATCAACAAACTCCCCAGCGAAGACGGATCGCCGGGCGCGTCCCGGTTGATGGGCGTGAATCATTGACTGGCGAGCAATGGAAAGTTGTCGGAGAGATTGTGGCGGACGTGGAGCGCGCCGCGACGAGTTATGGCCTGGGGCTGGTGTTTCACCCGCATGTCGCCACCTATGTGGAAACGCCGCTCGAGGTCGAGCGGTTTTTCGAAGCGGTGCGATCGACGGGAATCGGTCTATGCCTCGATACGGGTCACTGTGTTTACGGAGGCGGCGATCCGGCCGATGAGGCGCGCAAGTATCGCTCGCTCCTGCGCTACGTGCATATCAAGGATATTCATCCGCAAACGCTCGGCCGCGCGCGCCGCGATCATCTCGATTTCGAACAAGCCGTGGGCGCTGGAATTTTTTCACCCATCGGAGAAGGCTGCATCGATTTCCAGGGTTTCCTCCGTCTGCTGGGCGCAAATGGATATTCGGGCTGGATGGTGGTCGAGCAGGATGTCATTTACGGCCAGACGGAAACGCCGCCGGTCGAAAGCATGCGCAACAGCCTGAATTATTTGAGAAATGTGGTCGCCAAGCTGGATTCCGCGAAGCAATCCGCCGCAAACCCCGCCTGAATTTCGGCAGCCCACCTCAGAAGAAAAACTGCCGGCTCGGCCGATGCCTCACACCGCTTGCAGATTCATTTGCCTACCGAACGCCTGGACGTATTCCGCAAGCACCTGCCGCGCCACGTCGGGACGCGCGACCAGGGGATTTTTCTCGAGCGCCGCGCGCGCCATTTCCGCGGAGTGCTCGACCGCGGCGCGCACCGTCAGCCGCTCGTATTCCTTCACCTGCAGCAGCAAGGCCCGCACAGCTTCCGGCGCGCGTCCCACGGATGGCGTTTCCACGCCACGAGAAGAAACCAGGCATGGAAGTTCGACTGCGTCATTGGCTTCGAGATCTTCAAGCGCCCGGCCGTTGCGGATGGTAAGAGGAATCGAGGCGGGTTTTTCCGATTGCAGCGCTTGCAGCACCAAGAGCGCGATGCGTTCATATCCCGAAAACTCCGAATACAATTGCTGGCTTTCCTTGCGCTGCGCTCCGGCCGTGGCTTCGATGCTGAAGTACGAAGCATTGCGTTCGCGCAGATAATTTTCATAAATATCAACCAACTGCGCTTCCGGAGCCGCTGCCAGCTTCGGAAACAATCCCTGATTCATGGCCGCGATGGCCTGGCCGCGCGATTGGCCGCTGCGCCGGGTGTTTTCGAGCGCCTGCTGCGGAAAATAATAGAAGTAGAGATATTCGGTGGGCAGCAGGCCGAGTTGTTGAATGAATTCGACGGGGAAAAGCGCGTGCCGGTAGCATTTTTGAATGATTTCTGGCGAGGACAACACCTTGGGCAGTAGTTCCGTCTCCTGCGGATCGCGAATGGAGCGCACCCAACCGAGATGATTCAGCCCCAGGTAATCGAAGCGCAAATCAAAAGGATTCAGGTCCAAGGCGTGGGCGATGGTTTCGAACGTCTCGAGCGGCGTATCGCAAACACCCAGCACCCGGATGGAAGTGTGATTCAGGAGTCCTTGGGAAATAATTCCCACGGGGTTCGTGAAATTGATCACCGTGGCTTTCGGCGCCACGCGTTCGATCATGCGCGCGTAATCCAGCATGGCCGCCAGGTTTCGCATGGCGCAGGCGAAGCCGCCGGCCCCCACGGTTTCCTGGCCCACCAAACCGTGCGCCAGGGCGATGGTCTCATCCTTGATGCGCGCTTCGATGCCGCCCACACGGATGCTGGTGATGATGGTGCCGGCGCCTTCCAGCGCGTGTTCGGGGTCTGAATACGTCTTCAGGCGCGCGCGCAGCCCACATCGCTTGGCGACTTCCGCCGCGATTTTCCCCATGATTTTGAGGCGTTCCTGGTCGGTGTCCCACAGCGCCAATTCCTCGATGTGGACGCCTTCGCCGGCCCCCGCCAGTCCATGAACCAGCAGAGGCGTCCTCACTCCGGCTGCTCCGATGAGTGTGATTTTCATGTCCGCTTTACGCCCCCACCTGAAATTTTGAAAATCGCTTCGTAAAATGCCGCCGTGCCCCACCGTTTGCGTTCATCAGATGCCGCCCATGAGCGCCCGGAGTTTCGCGGGCGTGGGGATCGCCGAAGACCCTCCGGGCCGCGTGGTGGCCAGCGCCCCGCAAACATTTCCGGCGCGCATGCAATCCTCGAGCAGCCATCCGGTCAGATAGCCGTGCAGAAATCCGCCGTTGAATGCGTCGCCGGCTCCCGTGGCGTCCACGGAACGCGCGCGGATGGATTTCATCCGCAGAAGTTTGCCGTCTCGCACCGCCAGCGAACCATCCCGGCCGAGTTTTATGACCGGCACGCGCACCCAGCGCGCGAGTTTCATGGCTGCTTGCTCCACGGTTCTCGCACCGGTCATCTTTTTTGCTTCCGATTCATTCGGAAATGTGAAGGTCAGCTCCTTCAGCAGCGGAAGCAACTGCGGAGATTCCATCGCGCCGGGATTCCATCCGATATCCGCCGAAATTGTCAGGCCACGTTTGCGCAATTTGCGGATGATGGCGTGCCACACACGCGGCGGATCCAGCGCGCAAGCGAGATGCAGATGCGCCGCTCGTCGAATTCGTTTTTGCACGCGCGCGGACACCAACAACTTTTCCAGGTGCACGTTGATCGCGTCGTGCGTGATCATCATGCGGTCTCCGCCATAAGCCGCGCAGACGGTGATGGCCGTGGGGAGGCGCCGGTCGAATTCGCAGCACTCCGCAGAAATTCCCGCTTTCTCCAGCTTCCGCCATTCCGGACTCTTTCGCGCATCCTGCCCGATTCGGGTGATCACTTCCGTGGGGGTGCCCAGTTTCGCGGCCACCAGCGCGGTGGTGGAGAGGCCGCCGCCCGGGAAAGTCGCGAAGCTCGCGGTCTTCACTTCTTCGCCGAGGCGGGGAATTTCCGGGAGATCGTAGAAAACGAGATCCAGAAAAAACTCGCCAAAGACCAGGAGATTGCGATTATTGCGAACGGAAGCGCGGGCCATCACGTTGCGAATGATAGCAGAATTGATGCGCGGCACCAAGCGCGGCGGAAATGTGCCGAAACGTTTTGGTGCCCGTCTTTAGGCCCCATTGTGAGCCCTGGCCGCAGGTTTGCCGCCGAACTTTATTCCGCGGCGACTTTCAGCAGGGTCTTGTAAATCATCTCCGTTCCCTCTTCCAGCGATTTGACCGGCACGCGCTCGTCGTTCCCGTGCATGCGCGTCAAATCTTCCGCCGTGATGGGATAGGGATAAATTCCGTACACCGGAACTCCCCGGCTGCGCCAGGCGACTGCGTCGGTGCCCGCTTGAAAAAGATAGGTGGTCACCGGCGTGCCGGGCCAAGTCTCCATCGAACTCGCTTTCAGCGCCCGATAAAGATCAGTATCAGCGCTGGAAGGCTGGAGCGTCGCGGCTTCATGCAAAAGCTCCGGGACATTTTTTCCTTCCGGAGTGTCCACCGGAGGAAAGGCCACATCCACGGTGGGATCGGCGATGGCGCCGCGAATTTCCGCCAGGAAATCCTGGACGTTGCTTCCCGGAATCACCCGCAGGTTGACGGTGGCTTGCGCCGATCCCGGAATCACATTCCCACGGAATCCCGCTTTCAAGAAAACCGGCGCGATGGTGTCGCGCATCATGGCATGCAGCAGGTAATTTTTGCTGATTTCCAGATCTGCCTGGTGAACGGCGTACTGATCTCGGCTGTTGAGCAGCGTGTCAAAATCCGTGGACAAAGGTGGCTCGCTGGTTTTTGCCAGAGTTGCAAAAAATTCCCGCGTGTTGGGATTCAAATCGAGGGGCGTTTCGTAGGCGGAAAGCCGGGCCATGGCCTTCGAAAGTGTATAGATGGCATTGTCCGGCCGGGGCATCGAGGAGTGCGTGGAAGTGCCGTGGGCGGTGATCCACAGCGGGATCGAGACTTTATCGGCGGTGGAAACGCTAACGTATTGCACGCCGCCCTTGGAATTTTCGATGATCCATCCGCCCTCATTCAGCGCGAATTCGCAGTCCATCAAGTCCCAGTGGGATTTGGCGAGCCACACGGTGCCATAGGAGCCGCCTTCTTCATCCGCCTCGGAAAGAAGGATTATGTCGCGGTGGAGCGGGACATGATTTCTTGCGAGCCGCATGACCGCTTCCATGAAGACCGCCAAGGCCCCTTTATCGTCAATCGCGCCGCGGCCGTACACGTAGCCATCCTTCACTTCCCCGGCAAACGGATCCATGCTCCATTCCTCGCGTTGCACTCCCACCACGTCCGCGTGTGCGGCTATTAGCAGGGGTTTTTTCGTTCCGTCTCCTTTCAGCCGCGCGAAAAAATGAGCTTTGCCTGCTTGCGGAGTGGGAACGATGGTGATTTCGAATCCCAGGGGGCGAAGCTTGGCCGCCAGAAGTTCGTCCAACTGTTCTTCATTTCCAGGAGGATTGCTGGTGTTCACGCGGATGAGTTCGGATAAAAGTTCCGCCGTAGAATTTTGAGTTTCCTGTGCCGGCGCACTGGGAACGAAAATCAAGCAGAGAATGGCAGCCGTCAAACCGACCAGAATGGATGCGCGCATTTCGTTTCCTCTCCTGTGAATGAAGGGCCTACACGCGTTTCGATTCGCTTTCCCGGGATATTTGCCTCCCGGGCCGATCCATTATGGCCCAACTTGTGGTGTGAAAGGATGGCCTTTCCTGCGCGATTCTCGCGAATTTTTGAACGAATACCGCCGCGCGCGAGACGCACAAAAAGCATGCGGGCCCGCCCGTGCGGGATTCTTTAGATTGTCTATCGCTTTCCTCCGCCTATATACTCGGGCCATCTTGCCTGGCTGCTCATCGCCCGGCGGGACCACAACCCAAATGAAACCGCACCCGACCATCAACGTCGAACGCGGCGGCACAACCAAGGCCGCCTATCTGGCGATCCGCGAATTGATTGTGGAAGGCCGCCTGGCGCCGGGCGGCTGGATTATCGAATCGGAATTGACCAACGTTCTGAAGATGAGCCGCACGCCCATCCGCGAAGCCTTGCAATGGCTGCAGCATGAAGGCTACGTGCTCGAACGCGGCACCCGTTCCAAATCGCGCATGATCGTGACCCCGCTGACGCTGCACGACGCGCACGAACTCTACGGCATCGTGGGGAGAATCGAAGGGCTCGCCGGGCGGCGCATCCAGGCGCTGACTCCCAAGCAACGCGCGTCGCTGGCCGCTGCACTCCGGAAACTGAATGGCGATTTGCTGCGATCCGCCAAGGCCTCCCATTCGGAAGCGGAAGTGTTCGTAGATATCGACACGAAATTTCACGACGCCATCGTGGAAACCTGCGCCGGACCGCGCTTGCTGGCCATCTACCAGGCCATCAAGCCTCAAACCGACCGCTATTGGAGGCTGTATTCGAGCGCCTTGACCAGCGACATGAAGGAATCCTGCGCGGAGCACGACGCCATCATCGAAGCCATCGCCAAGGGAGACGGCGAAGCCACCGAGCGGGCGTTGCAGGTGAATTGGGAAAAGGGAGCGGAGCGCCTGGTGGGAGCCATCATCAAATTCGGCGAGCGCGGCGCGTTGTGACCGCGAGCTCCTCGTCTTAATCCGCAGCGAGGGCGGAAGCAACCGCCGCACCGGCAGCGCAGCCGGGGGCGGTTGCAAAGCCAAGGATTGATAGCCTCAATCGCCACGGGGATGGCCAGGCGGGGAAATCCACAGGGAGAAAGAGGAAAGGAGTTGACCAGGGGCGGGGAATGCCATAGAGTATGGTTAGTTACATGCAATATTGTATGCAATTAATCGCCCGCTTTCCCCCGCGCCGCCGCCCCGCGTATTCCGCCTTTTTCCCCGCCGCTCCTTTTCCAGGAGCTTTCGCCGGGGTAGCAGCGCGGCCTGGGGGGATTTTCTGCGCGGCAGCCGTTTGAGGAGGAACTTTGGAAACCAGTCGCGCTGGTGATTTTTGCACCGAGAACTCGATGAAGCTTTTCGAGCGGACTCGGGCGGTGCTGATCGAAGGCGGGAGCTCCTCCTCCCGCGGGCCGGCCAACTACGGGGAATATCCGATCTTCATGCAGCGCGGCCAGGGATCGCGTATTTACGACGTGGATGGCAACGAATATATCGACTGGATGATGGGATTTGGCGCGTTGCCATGGGGACATGGCGATCCGGAAATCACTCAGGCCATCCTCGAAGGCGCATCGAGCGGCGCGCATTTTGCCACGGCCACGGAGATTGAAATCGAAGTGGCGGAACTGCTGCAAAAGATCATTCCCCGGGCGGAAATTGTGCGTTTCGCAAACACCGGCACGGAAGCGATGATGGCCGTGGTTCGTCTGGCGCGCGGCTACACGCGCCGTCCGAAAATCCTCAAGTTTGAAGGACACTATCACGGCTGGTATGACGATGTGCTGGTTTCGTCGAATCCTGTGCCGCCCGGCGCCGTAAATCCGCAGCAGAAGGAAATTCGGACGGTGGACAGCTCGGGCCTCAATCGCCACGCGCTGGACGACACGATCGTGGTGCCCTGGAATAATCTTCCGGCGCTGGAGCTTGCCGTCAACGAAAATCCCGGACAAATCGCGGCAATTATCACCGAAGGCGTTATGGCCAATATGGGCGTCATTCCGCCTGCGGAAGGCTACCTCCGGGCGGTGCAGGATTTGGCGCGGCGCAACGGAATTTTATTCGTGCTCGACGAGACGGTCACCGGATTTCGCATTTCCGCCGGCGGCTGCCTGCAACATTATCAGCTCGAGCCGGATTTGGTTTCCTACGGCAAGGCGCTCGGGTGCGGGTTGCCGGTTGCGGCATTCGCGGGGCGAGCGGAGGTGATGAAAGAATTATCCGCGGGGGTCTTGCATTATGGAACGCACAACGCCTCGCGCATCGGCATGCACGCTGCGCGCGCCAATTTGCGGAAGATGATGCGCAACAACGGCGAAGTGTTCCGCCAGATCTGGAAGCTCGGGGATCAACTTACCTCCGGCATGAACGCGATTTTCCGCCGCACCGGAACTTCCGCCATCGTGCAATCCGTGGGCCCCATGTTTCAGATTATGTTCACCGATCGGGAGGAAATCCGGGATTACCGGGAATATTGCCGCTACGTGGATCGCCGGAAGTATCAGGAATTTTCGCTGAAGCTGTTCCGATTTGGCGTGTATAGCAGTCCATCGGCAACGTTGCATTCCGTGGTAACCGGCGCCCACACTTCGGCGGACGTCGAAAAAACGCTCGCGGCCGTCGAACGCGCGCTGGAATTCAAACCGTGAACGCGCGCATGGAATTCCGGCGGAGTGTTTCGTGCGCTATTGGCTTTCTGTTTTGCGCCGCGCTCCTGCTCGCTTCGCCATGCGCCGCCGCTCCTCCCGCGCAAATAAAAGCCTACGACCGTCCTGAATATCTCGCGATCCAAAAAAGAATCGCGCAAGGATGGGGCACCTGGAACGCGCGCAATGTGCTTTCGGAAACGCTCTTGCCGGAATGCCTTTCGGTCCATGTCGCATTCAAGCAATTCAACTGGCTCGGCGACGATTTTTTGGGGGAAGCATTGATTGGGAGGAAGGGCCAAAACGTGGAAGAAGTTCGTCCGGGATGGCATGCGCTGGATGGAAGCTATTCGGACCTGGAGTTGCGATGGAAGCAAGTGCGAGTGCGTGTGCAGGCAGCTTCGGATGGAAATGATTTTGTCATGTTGATTACGCCGCTGCCGGAAACAGATCCAAACGCAGGAAAGGGAAACGCGCCGGAGAAATCGAAAAATCCAGTGTCGGTGGTGCTGGGCGCGGGAATGTTGTGGAATCGCCCGGGCGAGCTTGCGAGGGTAAAAGACGTCCTCATAGCAAAACTTGCGACGCGCACAGTGCGCCTATATGCAACGGAAGATTCAATTGAGGACCCTTACGTCCAGACCGCGACGCCATATCTCGTTTTGCCGCTCAATGGAGCGGTCGGAATCTCCAGCGGCCGCCACCGTTCGATTGCGGAGATAGAGAATTTCGTCGAACAGCGACGGAAAGCAATGGAAGAGCGCACCGCGGGTTATGGCGATTTGCGGGAAACGTATCTGGCGGTGGAATCCGGCATCGCTTGGAACTTGATTTACGAACCGAAGCATGATCGTCTGCTTCCCACCGTGGGCCGCCTGTGGGACGAAGAATATGGCGGCTACGCGCAATTCGGCTGGGATAATTTTTTTCTGGCCTACATGAGTTCGCTCTACAGTCGCGATTTGGCTTACGCCGCATTTATCGAACATTTGCGCAGCATGACCGGTGAAGGTTTCATTCCCAATGACGACCGCGGCAACGGGACAAAATCCTGGGACCATTCCCAGCCGCCGGTGGGCGCAATCATGCTGAAGGAAATTTACAAGCGCTATCCGGAACGCTGGTTGCTGGAAGCTTCTTTCGATGATTTGCTCACCTGGAATCGATGGTGGATCAAGGCGCGGATGAATGACGGGCTGCTGAGTTACGGATCGGATTTGTCCAAAAATCCCATGGGTCAAACCGACATTCATACCAAGGTGACCGCGGGATATGAATCCGGCATGGACGATTCGCCCATGTATGAAAACGTGCCGTTCAACTCCGCGAAAAATACTTTGGAACTGCAGGACATCGGCCTCAACAGTCTGTACGTGGCGGATTGCAAGGCGCTGGCGGAAATTGCCCGCCGGATCGGGCGCCACTCCGAAGCGCAAGAACTCGACGCAAGGGCCGAGGAATTCAGCAAGAAAATCGACGCGCAATTGTGGGATGAAAAGGCTGGCTCCTATCTGAATCGCCGGACGGATACCGGCGCGTTTTCAGACCGCATGTCGCCCACCATTTTTTATCCGCTGCTGGCGGGAATTCCCGACGCGTCGCGCGCCAAACAAATTCTCGCCGCGCATTTCTTCAATCCCGCGGAATTTTATGGGGAGTACATGCTGCCGTCCATCGCGCGCGATGATCCGGCGTATCCCAAACAGGGATATTGGAAGGGCGCGGTATGGCCTCCGCTGAATTTTCTGGTCTACCTGGGGCTGCGGGACTACGGCGCGAAGGACGCGCAACGCCTGCTTGCCGAAAAATCGCGGGATATGTTTCTGGCCGAGTGGCGCCGCAAGGGCTACGTGAGCGAAAATTATTCCGCGATCACCGGAACGGGCGACGATCCCAGGCTTTCGAGCGACGAGTTTCACTCCTGGGGAGCGCTGATGGGCTTTCTCTCCTTTATTGAAGCGGGCAAAATGCCGCCGCCGGAAGCCTCGCTCGATTGGCGCGCGAATTAATTTGGACGAACAGCAGCAAATAGGTGAATCATCGTCGCGAGGAGTGACCCGCTGTGGGAATTGAAAACCTCGGCAAAAAAGCCGCGAATTTGCTGTCCCTCGAGGGAAAAGTTGCCGCGGTTACCGGTGCAGGCTCGGGAATTGGGCGCGGCATCGCCCTTCGGCTTGCCGAATACGGAGCCGCAGTCGCGATTCTGGACGTCAACCGGGAAGCAGGCGCGCAGACCGAGCGGGCGATCGCCGAGGCCGGAGGAAAAGCGCTGGTGATTGATTGCAACGTCAGCGCGGCCGCGGATTGCCGCCGGGCGACGCAAGCAATCGTCTCCGCTTTCGGACGCGTCGACATTTTATGCAATAACGCCGGCATCGTGATTCGCAAGGATGCGGCGTCGCTGGAAGAAAAGGAATGGGACGCGGTTCTCGACGTGACGCTCAAAGGCGTCTACTTGCTGTCTCACGAAGTGATTCCCCACATGATTCGAAGCGGTGGAGGGGTCATCATCAATACCGGTTCCGGATGGTCGCTCAAGGGCGGAGCCAAGGCCGTGGCGTATTGCGCCGCGAAAGGCGGAGTGCTGAACCTGACGCGAGCCATGGCCATCGATCACGGCAAAGACAATATTCGCGTCAATTGCGTTTGTCCCGGCGACATTGACACTCCCATGCTCGCCGGAGAATGCCGCCAGCTCGGCGAGGATCCCGCGCGCTTCATGAAGGAAGCGGCGGACCGGCCGCTGCATCGCGTGGGCACGCCCGAAGACGTGGCCAACGCCGTGCTGTTTCTTTCGAGCGACATGTCGAAGTGGATCACCGGCGCTCATCTTGTGGTGGATGGCGGGGGGCTGGCTTGAATTCACATGCGATTGTGTTTGCGGCGCGCTTCCATGCGATGTAAGGACGGTTCCGAATTGCCCGTGAGGTCCATGGTGAAAACTTTCTGCGCTTTTCTGCTTCTGGTTTTTCTGTGCTCTCCCGCGTTTTGTTCCGTGCGCGTTGATATGAATTCCGGCTGGCAGTTTGCGGTGGACCCCGGAAAAACCGGCGAGTCGCAGAATTGGTTCAAGACGGAACCCGCCGCAGTCGAGCCGGTCAGCCTGCCGCATACCTGGAACGTAGGAAAACACGCGGATTTCATCGGCACCGCCTGGTATTTCAAACGATTCGTCGTGCCCGCGGGATGGAAAGGCGAGCACATCGAATTGCATTTCGGCGCTACGTTTTACAAGTCGCGAATCTGGCTGAATGGCGCGTTGGTTGGCGAACATGAAGGCGGCTTTTCCGAATATTATTTCGATATCACTCCACTTTTGCGCAACGAGAATTTTCTAGCCGTGGAAATCAACAATGAGCCGGAAGTGGACACTATTCCCGGAGCGGACCTGAAAGCCGATCCGCACGGCACGATTTACGACTGGTGGCCATACGGCGGAATCATTCGCGGCGCGTGGCTGACGGTCAACGAAGGCGCGGTGATTCGCTGGCAGCACATTGATTCCCGCCTTGACGGCGCTTCCGCGTCCATCACCGACCACATCCTGCTTGAAAACGTGACTTCGAAAAGCCGCACAGTCAAGATTCGCGTGGCGGTGTATGCCTCGGACGGCGATTCTCCCGTGGCCACGGAAGATCAGAAAATTCTCGCTCATCCCGGCGCGCAGACGGTGGAAGCCGCGCTGCAAATTCCTGCCGTAAAACTTTGGGGCATCGACACTCCTTTTCTCTATCGCAGCGAGGTTCGCGCCGTGGCGGAAGACGGCCAGGTTCTCGACGACCACTCCGACAATTTCGGCGTGCGCACCATCGAGATTCACGACCGCCATCTTTATTTGAATGGCCAGCGCGTGCGGCTGACGGGATTGACGCGCCATGAGGATTCGCCGTGGGAAGGGATGGCGGAGACGCGCGGCACCATGCTGCACGATTACGACGATTTGAAAAATCTGCAGATGACGCTGACCCGTCCCGTACACTACCAGCAAAATCCGTTTATTTACGATTATGCGGACCGCAACGGCATCCTGATGATTCCGGAAATTCCCATGTGGCAATTCAACGAAAGCCAAATGGAGAATCCCAAGGTGCTGGCGCTGGCCAGGCGCCTCCTCAAGGAATTGATTGACCAAAATTACAATCATCCCTCGATCTTCGCCTGGAGCATGGAAAACGAAAGCGCCACGAACACGCCCGGGGGCGTCGCTTATTTCAAAAGCATGTACGCGTATTCGAAGCAACTCGATCCCGGCCGCTACGTGAGTTATGCCGACGACATGATCGCCGCCGCCGATCCGGCAACCAACGCCTCGCGCTATGCGGACTTCATCATGTGGAACGAATATTTCGGCTCCTGGGATGGCCCTGAACATCTGCTTCCCGCGGCCATCGATAAAATCGCAAAAGGCTACCCGGACAAAATGGTCATCATTTCCGAGTTCGGATATCCCGGCTTGTTTGCCGCCGATTCCCGCACCGCGGACAAAGAAAGGGTCGACATCATCCACCGCCAGCTCGCCATGTTCGCCCAGCAGGACTGGATCGGCGGAGCCATTTTCTGGTGCTATCAGGATTATCATTCCTTCCACAATCTCCGGCCTGGCCAGAGCGATTACTATGTGGATCACGGCGTGGTGGATAAGAATCACCAGCGCAAGCCCTCCTACTATGTTTGGCAGGAGGAGAATTCGCCGGCGCACGTTGATCTCGATTGGAACTACGACGCGAATGGCGCTCCGATCGGATTTCATGCCACCATCGCGCGGCGCTCCGAGCAGGAAATTCCGTCGTATCCCCTGATCGATTACCACGCGGAATGGCGCGTGCTGGATGCGGAGAATCACGTGATTGCCGGCGATGCGCAGCCGCTCGCGGAAATCGGTCCGGCGCAAAATTTCACTCGCTCCTGGCCTGCGCAGAAAACCACGGGCCTGCGTCTGGAGTTGCTGCTCTATCGCCCCACCGGATTCCTGGCCGCGCGGAAAATCCTGATCTGGCACGATCCGCACGTGAGCGGTGTGACTCCCGCGGATTTCGATACCGACGGGCTGGACACACCGTAAGACCCTCGACGCGGCCGGAGCAGGAAGGGCGCTCCCGCCGGGGCCATCGAAAAAACACCAAAACAACTTGACAAGAGCAAAGAGGGGGGCCTAGCATGGGGCCACGACATAACGTATGCAATGATGTATGCAATTATGCAGCAGCAACCCGGCCGCTTTCTCGCTTGGGCATCGCCGGGACGGGGTCCTGCGGGGACTGACAATTAATCAATGCGGTTTCGGTGCGGAAGGGGGATTGGAATGAAAAAGACGTGCCTCGCGCTTTTCGGGTTCGCTCTCGTGCTGCTTCTGGCAGCGCCCATCACTTCGGCCCAGAACGCCGCCGGCAGCATCGTCGGCACGGTGACCGATTCGCAAGGCGCCGTGGTGCCAGGCGCCAAGGTGACCGTCTCGAATGACGCAACCGGCGTCCACGATACCGCGCTGACCAACTCTGAAGGCTATTTCGAAGTCCTGGCATTGCCCATCGGCAATTATCATTTGACCGTCGAGAGCCAGGGCTTCAGCGTGGCCGTGACGCAAAGCAAGAAGCTCGAAATCAACCAGACACTGCGCTTTGATGTTCGCCTCACCGTGGGGTCCGCCAAAGAGACCATAACCGTGGTCGCCAAGGTTTCCGGCGTCGAGACCGTGAATGCCACTGTGGGCGATTCGGTCACGGGGCAGCAGATCACCGACATGCCCTTGAACGGGCGAAACGTTCTTGATTTGGCGCTTTTGCAGCCGGGAGTCACGGATTCAAACCTGGGCGCACAGCACGGCTCGGGTTTCAGCGTGGCGGGCGGGCGACCTGAGATGGTCACCTACTTGATGGACGGCGGCAACAACAACAACCTGTTGAACAACGACGTGGTCTTCAATCCCAATCCGGATTCGATCGCGGAATTTCGCATTCTCGAGAGCAACTATTCCGCCGAGTACGGCCGGAACGCAGGCGGAATCGTGAGCGTGGTCACCAAGTCGGGCACCAATAAGATACACGGCTCGGCTTTCGATTACGTACGCAACGACGCTTTCGATGCCAACAGCTATTTCAACATTCAGGAAGGCTTGCCGAGAGCCGACCTCAAGCGCCACCAGTTTGGAGGCACGCTGGGAGGCCCGGTCACCATCCCGCACGTGATTCATGGCCATGACCGCTACTTCTTCTTTGTTTCGTATCAGGGCCAGCGGCAAACGGACGCGGAAACCGTATCGCAATCGCCGGCGTTCACTCCCGCGGAACTCAAAGGCGATTTTTCGCAAGCCGTGAACGGAGGGCCGGACCCCAACGTCGCTGCATTCCTTTTGGCCAATCCGTTTTTCCAGTCGAATTCCGCACTCGCGGCTCAGGCCATCATTGACCCGACAAAGATCAACGCAGCCGCCACCTCCTATATCGGCCTGAATGTGATTCCCACCTCGGCATCCGGACTCATATCCGAAGCGGCCAACGCCACGGACAATTCCAATGAACTTACCGGCAAGCTCGACATCAACGTAAGCGACAAGGACAAAATTTCGTTCACGGTGGGAGGGCAGCGGCTGAACACCGTCGATCCCTTCGCGCAAGGTTCGGCAAGCGCCGCCGGTTTTCCGGTGGCCGCCAATACCAAGATTTATTTTTCCAATATCGCCTACACGCGGACTCTTTCGCCGAACATGCTGAACGATCTTCGCTTCACAGCGCAGCGCAGCTACCGCCTGGCGGCGCAACCGAGCAAAACCTTGCCGGGTCCGCAGGCGCTGGGATTCAACATCAATCCCGACGTGAGTTCCGGCCCGCCCTTCATGTCCTTCAACGACGGCCTGAACCTCGGCTTCAACACCTTCAACGGGCCGACCGCTTATGCCGACAATACCTTTGCGCTTTCCGACACCCTGACCTGGGTGAAGGGCAACAGCACCTGGAAATTCGGCGGGGGAATTTCTCCGTACCAGGACAATTTGAAATACGGCTACGAAATGTCCGGCTATTTTTTCTTCGCGGATTTCGGTCCGGGGACCGGCAATGAATACGCGAACTTCCTGCTGGGCATTCCTAATTCCTTTTCGCAGGGGCCTAATGCGCCCAACAACGTCCGCACCAAGGCGTCTTACGGGTTTGTGCAGGACGAATGGCGGGTGCGCAGCAATTTGGTGTTGTCGCTCGGACTGCGCTACGACTACAGCACGCCCAAACTCGACACGCTCGGACGGACGCAGAATTTCCTGGCCGGAGCGCAATCGAGCGTGCGCTTCGTGAATGCTCCGGTGGGCCTGATTTTTCCGGGGGATCCCGGAGCGCCGCGCGGCACCAATTTTGCGGACCACAAGAACTTCGCGCCGCGCCTGGGGTTTGCGTGGGATCCCTGGAACGACCATAAAACCAGCATCCGCGGAGGAGCGGGAATTTTCTGGGACATCGTCAACGCCTCCGACAACGTGGATATGAATGGAGGTCCGCCGTACGCCGGCTATGCTTCCATCAGTTTTCCGAACCTTCCTCCGGTGCAGTCCTCGCCCGTGACTTTCATGTCCGATCCCTACGGCAGCACGGGTCATCCGGATCCGTTTCCGTCGAAGCCGCCGACTCCCACCATCGATTGGGTCACATCCGGGTTTCTGCCCTGGGGAGTGTCCACCGCCGATCCGCACCTGCGCGCTCCTTACGTCTATCAGTACAACCTGAGCGTGCAGCGCGAACTTGCAAACAGCCTCGTGGCCGAAGTGAATTACGTGGGCAGCGATTCGAAAAACCTGCCAGTAAACATCGTCGGCAACCCCATGATCCTGGGGACATCCAATCGAGTCCTCAACGTGAACCAGACCAACTCGGAAATCGTGAATTACTGCGCGAGTTATGCCGCCAGCAACAATTCGTTCATCGATCCCGTCCTGGGAGCCGTGAATCCCGCGTCCGTCTGTCCGTTTCAAGGATGGCAGAACACACGCATCAATCGCGGCTTCGCCAGCTACAACAGCCTGCAAGCCGCTCTCACCAAGCACAACAGCAGCAACCGCTGGGGCGCCACGTATTTCACGCTGGGCTATACCTATGCCCACAGCATCGACAACGCTTCCGGCCGCTTCAACAATTCTCAAGGAGTGCCAGCCTATGAAATCGGCGCTTTTCGCGGTTCGTCCGATTTTGACGTGACGAATCGCATCACTTTCAGCGGCGGCTGGGATATTCCCTTTGAGCGCGCCTGGAGTTCCGGCCCGCAATGGCTGTTGAAGGGTTGGACGCTCTATCCCATTTTCAGTTGGCGCACCGGCTTTCCACAGACCGTCAATTCACAGCTCGGCTCCGGCTACGCCTTCGACGATCCTGGAACTTCCGGCGCGGGCGATCTTTTCCTCACCAATGCGTTGTTCGCGGCAGGATTCACCGGCGTGCAGACCTTGAATCCCAAAAACAACAACAACGCGTTTTTCAATCCCGCCACGTTTACCGCAAACCAGTACGCCATCGGGACGCCTTGCAGCACGGAACTGCCCGCGGCGCAATCGCACACACTTCCTTCATCCGATTGCGCGGAGACGACGCCTTCGCTCCGCACCTACGGCACCGGACGCGGCATTTTCCGCGGACCGGGCCGCACCAATCTGGATCTGGCGCTCGCAAAGTCCACCCACGTGTACGAAAACCTGAACGCCGAGCTGCGCCTCGAAGCATTCAACGTGTTCAATCACGCCGAATTCGAGGATCCCAATACGAATCTGGCTTCGCCGACTTTCGGCCAGGTTTTTGCAACCTACGATCCGCGCATCGTGCAGATTGCCTTGAGGCTGACTTTCTGAGCTTCTTTGAAGGATAATCGGCGGGTCATTGCAAAGCGGATTCAGGATGCCGCGCCGAAAAACATCATCTCGTAAAAATGCGGACGCCGTGGTTTTCCTGGGCGGTGGCCGCATCACCTCGGCCATCGTCGCCGGGCTTCGCCGCGTAGCGTATCGGCAGCCCATCCTAGTCCACGACATTCATCCCGAAAAACTCCGCCGCATGAAACATGATTTCGGCGCAGCGGTGGAGTCGGATTTAGCCCGCGCCTTGCAGCGCGCGCATCTCTTCCTGCTGGCCGTCAGGCCCGAATCCGTGGGCGCACTTCTCTCGG
Organism: uncultured Acidobacteriota bacterium; assembly: GCA_963708285.1. Lineage (GTDB taxonomy): Bacteria > Acidobacteriota > Terriglobia > Acidiferrales > UBA7541 > Palsa-295. Next base: position 1,035,219 of record CAVPSF010000001.1, on the reverse strand, counting down.
GGGATGCTTTCGCATCCGGCGTAAATTCCCGCGCTTCGAGCCGCGCGATCATCGGCGTGAGTCTCGCTGCCGGAATTCCGCTGGCTCGTTTGCGCGCGCTTGCTCCTCGCGAGGTGCTTTGGGCGCGGGCCATGCCCAGCCCGGTCTGCCGTATGAGCCCCGGGCTTACCGCGCTTCATTTCGATCTTCATTTTCCGCGGGCTGCGCGGCGCGAATTGCGCGAATTGTTTTCGCGCATTGGGATGGTTGTGGAAATTCCGGAATCTCAATTCGATGCATTCACCTCCGTGTTTTCCTCAAGCCACGGATACCATGCCCTCGCCGCGCTCGCCGATGCCGGCGTGAAAATCGGTCTCAGCCGCAAAACGGCGCTCGACGCCGCTGCGCATGCGCTCGGCGATGGAATCAACGCCTGGAGATCGGGAAACGCTTCGCTGGCAAGCCTGCTGAAAGAAGCAGCCACGCCGGGCGGCACAGCGGAGGCTACTCTGGCCGCCGCGGACCGCCACGGCTACCGCACGGCAGTCGAAAAAGGAGTTCGCGCGGGATTGGCGCGGGCTCGCCGCAATTCGCGGGAATTCTAGCCCGAAAAAATTCCGGTTGGCGATTCGTTGGCACTCGAGGCCTGGCCGAAACTTACTTGCCACAGCGCATCTGGATTTTGCATTTAAAAATAAAATCTGCCTTTGGCATGTTGTAAAATACGCTGCGTTTATTACAATTTCAGATCGAGGTTCCATCAATGAGCGATCGTTCACTGGCCCCATCCGCTTTTTCCCGGCGTTCCATGCTGGGCATGTTGGGAGCGGCCGGAGGAATATTGGCGCTCGGCGGCGGCGCACCGCTCGCGGAGGCTTTCCAGAAGACCGCTGCGGTGCCGTCTTTCACGGGCCCCGGCGCAAATCCATATTGGAATTCCGTTGGCGCATACGTTTCCGAGCCGCAAAAGGCGCCCATGCTGCTGCTGACGGACCGCGGCGTTCAGCTGGAAACTCCTCGATCTTTTTTCCAATCTGCACTGACTCCCAATGACGCGTTTTACGTTCGATGGCACTTGGGCGGAATTCCCAACTCCGTGGATTTGAAGACCTGGCGCTTGCAGGTGGAAGGAAACGTGGCCAAGCCGATTTCATTCAGCATGGCCGACCTGATGAGCAAATTCCCCGCCGATTCCGTCACCGCCGTAAATCAATGCTCCGGCAACAGCCGCAGCCGTTTTCAGCCGCGGGTTCTCGGAGGTCAATGGGGAAATGGCGCGATGAGCAATGCTCAATGGACCGGCGTCCGATTGCGTGATCTTCTTCGCACCGCTGCGCCTAAAAGCGGGTCCGTGCAAGTGCAGTTTCAGGGACTCGAAACAGGTCCGGGTCCTGAAGGCTATGGCTCGCACTTTTTCCAGAAGTCGCTCAGCCTGGACAATCCCGTTTTCGATGAATGCCTGGTGGCGTACGCCATGAACGGCGCGCCGCTGCCCATGCTCAATGGATTTCCCGTCCGCCTGATTGTGCCGGGGTATTTCGCCACGTACTGGATGAAATGTCTCAGCTGGATCCGCGTGCTGGACAAAGTGGACGATAATTTCTGGATGAAGAACGCCTACCTTGTTCCGGATACGCCGCGGGGGAACACAACTCCCGAAGAGGTGAAAGCGGGAAGCGTCAAGATGATTCCCATCAGTCGCATGCCGGTGCGATCGTTTGTGATTTCGCCCGATGGCGAATCGAAAATTCCCGCGGGCATGCCGGTTCAGGTGCGCGGCATCGCCTTCAGCGGCCATGGCGGCGTGACGAAAGTAGATGTCTCGGCTGACGGGCTCAAAACCTGGGAGCCGGCGCGGCTGGGCGAGGATCTGGGGCGCTATTCCTTCCGCACCTGGGAATTCACCTGGACTCCGAAAAATGCCGGCCGCTACACGCTTGCCGTGCGCGCTTCCGACAGCGCAGGAAACACCCAGCCCGACGAGGGCGTCTGGAATCCCGGCGGCTATCTATGGAACCGAATCGAGCGCCAGGATTATTTCGTCGGGGCCGCAGAGTGAGAGGAGCAACTCCCATGAGATTGGTGAAACGATATTTGCCACAGCTCCTCGGCGGTTCGCTGGTGATCGCCGCGGCTGCCGGACTCCTTTTCGCTCAGGTCGAGAAGGGGAACTACGAGCCGGCGACTCTCGGCCATCTCCAGCAGCCCGCTCCCCCCACACTTACCGATGATTCCGTCTACCAGGTCGCCCCTTATCCGGAATTCCCACTCGAGCTGGCGGAAGGAGAAGGCCGCGCGCAAACCGCCGGTTTCTGCGGCATGTGCCATAGCGCGCACTACATCACCATGCAACCGCCGTTGCCCGCCGCCGCTTGGGCAGCGGAAGTTAACAAGATGCGCAAGGTTTACGGCGCTCCCATTCCCGATGCGTCCGCTGAGCTGATCATCAAATATTTGCAGGCTCACTACACGCCCGAAACGCGCAAACAATAGCGGCGTCGCGCGTATTTGAGTTCGCGGCGCGTCACCTCTCGGCGGTTACCAGCGGCCTGCATGCGAGCCGCCATCCACGTGGAGGACCTCACCGGTCACTTGAGCTGCCTCGGCCAGGTACAGAACGGCGTCGACCACGTCTTTTACTTCCACAATTTTCCCCATGGGTTGTAGCGTCTTTAGAAAATCCTTGGGATCATTCTGGTGCATGGGCGTGTCCACCACGCCGGGAGCGACGGCATTGAAACGGATTCCTTGCTTCGCGTACTCGATGGCCAGGCTGCGGATCAGGGTATTCAATCCTCCCTTGGTGATCATGGAAACCGAGGCATTCACGCCCGCGATGGGCTGATCGGCCAGCGCCGCTGAGATGCTAACCACGTTGCCCGATTTCTGTTTCAGCATCTGCCTGACGGCGAGTTGAGCGATGTGCAGAAATCCCAGCAGGTTGGTGGAAACCAGGGAATTGAAATCCTCGGCTGTAAATTCGATGAAGGGTTTGCTGAGAAAAATTCCGGCATTGGTCACCAGCACGTCAATGGTTGCGAAATGCCGGATCGCGGCTTCCACCGATTTTGCAGCGGTCTCCCGCAGGCCGATATCGCCATCGATGAGAACCAGGTTGGGTAGGGCGGTCAGGGATTTGCTGACATCGCGGGATGTTGCGACCACGTTATAGCCCAGCGTCAGGAATCTCTCGACGATCGCCGCGCCAATCCCCTGCGATGCGCCGGTGACGATGGCTGTTTTCTTTTCTGGCATATCCACTCCCTCATTCGCGACCTCGGACTCATTTCACATTGGCGATTAAGCCAGGAACGGGGAGGCGAAGCAATTGGACGAAAGTATCGGGGATAATTTCGTTCCAGACCGCGCGCCTGCGGCAATCCGGCGCGCCGCGTTCGGGTTGATGGCGGATGAGAACTTTTTCCGCCTCCGGTTTCGCGGAAAACCCCGGCCAAACGGAGGCGCGGCCTCGATTGGCTCAAGCAAGGCCGCGCGAATTCCGCTAGATGTGCAAGAAGCGAATCAACAACCCGGCAAGCGTGCCGCCGATCAACGGGCCAAGCACGGGAACCCCGGCGTAGCCCCAATCCGATTTTCCCTTGCCAAAAATCGGCAGTACCGCGTGAGCGATGCGCGGGCCAAGGTCGCGAGCCGGATTGATGGCGTACCCGGTGGTCCCGCCGAGGGAAAGGCCGATCCCCCAAATCAGCGCGGCGACCAGGTAGGGACCCAAGCCGCCAGCCAGCGCCGTGGGAGAACCCACAGCCTTCGAGAAGATAGCGGCCACCACGAACACCAACACCAGTGTGCCGATGATTTCGCTGATCAGGTTGGCGACGAAGTTTCGAATCGCCGGGGCGGTGCAAAAACAAAGAAGCTTGAGGGAAGGATCGGGCGTCTCTTTCCAGTGCGGCAGGAAATGCAGCCACACCAAAACACCGCCGACAAAAGCTCCCAGCATCTGCGCCGTCACGTACGGAAGAATTTTGTGGTAGTCGCCGGAAGAGATCGCGAAGCCGACGGTGATCGCGGGATTGATGTGGGCGTCGGTGCTGCCGCAGGCGATGGCGGTGAAAACGCCGGCCATGACCGCAAAGCACCATCCGCTGGTGATCACCATCCATCCGGCGCCTTCGGCTTTCGAACGCTTCAGAAGGACGTTGGCCACCACGCCGTCACCCAGCAGTATGAGCACCAACGTGCCCATGAATTCCCCAAGAAATGGCGAATGCATCTTTCTTCCCCTCCCTTCAAGAATGATTCTCCGCCACAACGAGCATTGCGCCCGAAGCCTAGCGCTGCGATTCTTCCACCCAATCGAACGACCGCGTCACCGCTTTCTTCCACATCCGGTAACTTTCTTCGCGGATTTTTTCCTCCATGTGCGGCTTCCAGGTATGATCAACCGCCCAATTGGCACGCAGTTCCTGCGTGTCCTGGAAGAAATTTACTGCCAGGCCCGCGGCATACGCGGCTCCCAGCGCCGTGGTTTCCTTCACCACCGGCCGCACCACGGAGCGATTCAGGATGTCCGACTGGAATTGCATCAAAAGATCGTCCTCGACCATACCACCATCCGACCGCAAAACATCGAGTTCGATTCGGGAATCCATTTCCATGGCTTCCACCACCTCGCGCGTTTGGAATGCGGTTGCTTCCAGGACCGCGCGGGCCAGATGACCCTTGTTGGCGTAGCGCGTCAAACCGACGATTACTCCGCGAGCCGTGGTCTTCCAATACGGCGCATAAAGGCCGGAAAAAGCGGGAACGAAATAAACACCGCCGTTGTCTTTCACGGTGCGAGCCAGCGTTTCGATGTCGGAGCTTTTGGCGATGAGACCTAGATTGTCGCGCACCCATTGCACCAATGCGCCGGTGATGGCGATGCTGCCTTCGAGCGCATACTGCGCCGCATTCTTCCCGATTTTGTAGGCCACCGTGGTGAGCAGCCCGTATTTGGAGCGCACGGGTTCGCCGCCGGTATTCATCAACAGGAAGCAGCCTGTGCCGTAGGTGTTTTTGGCTTCGCCGGCTTTGAAGCAGGTCTGGCCAAAAAGCGCCGCTTGCTGATCGCCCAGAATTCCGGCAATGGGCACATCCTTCACCGCGCCGATTTGTGCCGCGCCGTATGCTTCGCTGCTCGAGCGGACCTGCGGCAACATTTTTTCCGGAATTCCGTAGACGCGCAGGATTTCCTTGTCCCAGGTGAGAGTTTCCAGATCGAGTAATTGCGTGCGGCTGGCATTGGTCACATCGGTGATGTGAATCCCGCCTTGCGGCCCGCCCGTCAATTTCCAAACCAGATAGGAATCCACATTTCCGAAAAGGACGTCACCGGCTTCCGCCGATTCCCGAACTCCCGGAACGTTGTTCAGGACCCAGCGAATCTTCAAGCCGCTGAAATATGCCGCGAGCGGCAGCCCGGTCTTCGCGCGAAAACGGTCTTGTCCGCCTTCGCGGGAAAATTCGGCCACGGCGTCCTCCACGCGGGTGTCCTGCCAGACCAGGGCGTTATAAACCGGGTTGCCGGTCTTGCGGTTCCAGAGAATGGTGGTCTCCCGTTGGTTGGTGATGCCGATGGCGGCAAGGTCCTTGGGGCGCAGCCCGCGCTGAAGCATAGCTTCGGCGATGACTTCCTGCGTGCGCCGCCAGATTTCTTCGGGATCGTGCTCCACCCACCCCGGCTTCGGGAAGATTTGCTCGTGCTCCTTTTGAGCGACGGAAACTACTCTTCCGGTTTTGTCGAATACGATGAATCGAGTGCTGGTGGTTCCCTGATCGATGGCACCAATATAACTGGACACAATTCACCTTCCTTTGGCGTTGCATGCGTTTCCGGGGTCGTTTGCCGAAGTCGAGTCCGGGAAAATTTCTGGAGTCAATCCCGCCAATTGGAGATAGCGGTTGATCTCCTCGACGTATTGGCGGGTGGCGTTCTGTGTGGCCTCGCTCGGCCATCCCAACTCGCGCGCCAGGATCGAAGCCACCAGCGGCGCGGCGTGAATGGCCGAGCGCCAGCTGAAGAGCTGCATGCCCAAGCGGCGAGACAGGATGTCCTCGATGGTCACCGCCATTTCATTTCGCGCGCAGAAGGCAACTTCGGCCCGCAGTTGCGGCAAGCCATCGACGATGGGCCGGGAAAGCTCGGCGTCCCTTTTGGCCAGCGCCAGGACCCGTTCCGATCTGGTGCCAAATTTATCGGCCAAGTGTTGCGCGGTTTCCTCGGAGATGCCGTATTCCTGAACCAGCTTCTGCCAATAGACCGGCGTATACCCGTCTGAGCCAATCAGCGGATGGCTGCGAGTGGGCGAAACAGTCTTTTCTTTTCCCAGGCTCTCTTGAACGGCGTCGATGGTGTCTTCAGCCATGGCGCGATAGGTGGTCCACTTGCCGCCCATGATGCTGATCAGTCCGCTCTTCGCGTCCACTTCAATTTCGTCGTCGCGTGCGAGCTTTTTAGTGTCCCGCGCGTCCCCGCTGGCCACCAGCGGCCGTGCACCGGCGAAGCCGCTGACGATCTGGTCGGGAGTCACCGGCTTTTCGAGATATTGATTGAGGTGGTGAAGGATGTATTGGACCTCTTCCTGGGTCACATGGAGTTCGTCATGCGGCGACACTTCCTGCTCAGTTGTGCCCACCAGCAACCGTCCCAGCCAAGGCACGGCGAACAGGACGCGGCCATCCTCGGTCTTGGGGATCAGCAGGGCATCGGAGCTGGGCATGATTTCAAGCGGCAAGAGGATGTGGACCCCCTTGCTGGGACGCATCCGCGGGGGCGCGCCGGGTTTGGCCAGCGCGCGCAACGAGTCTGAAAGTGGACCAGTGGCGTTGACAAACGCGGCGGCTTGAATCACAAACTTTTTTCCCGTGAATTGCTCCACCACTTCGGCGGCCTTCAGGCGGCCTTCAGAATCTTTCTCAAACGCCAGCACCCGCGCATAGTTGAGCGGCTCGCCGCCGGCTTGCGCAAATGTTTCCACCAGCGCCAGGTTGTAACGCGCGTCGTCAAATTGCCCGTCGGCGTAAGCGATGGAGCCGACCAGTTGATTCGGCTTGAGGCCCGGCATGCGCCGGAGCGTTTCCGCCTTGGAGAGAAAATGACTGGGGAAAATGCCGGCGTCACCCGATACCCAGTCGTACATTTTCAAACCGACGTCGTAATAAGCCACCTCCGTCCAGTGAAAGCAGGGAAGCAGGAACTCCATGGTGTGAGAAAGATAAGGAGCATTCCTGAGCATGCGAATGCGTTCGTGCAGCGCGCGAGTCACCACGTGATACTGCGAGGGATCAAGGTCCTTGACCGCCTCCTCGAGATAGCGCACTCCGCCATGCGCAATCTTCGTGGATTTGCTGGAAGTGGCTCCGGCAAAATCTCCGGCATCGACGAGCGCCGTTTTCAATCCTCTTAACTGCGCATCCAGGGCGCATCCCGCGCCGGTGGCGCCGCCGCCGATAATGCAAAGATCGAATTTCTGATTGGCGATTTGGGCCAGTGCTTGTTCCCGGCTTTTCATTGAAGCCTCCTCGGCTCGCGCCGCGCTTCAGAAGGTAACCATGGTACGGAAACCATACACGGCGGCGTTGGGAATTTGCGAATCGCCGCCGACATTGAAGTAATACTGGAAGACGGGCTGGAACAGCACGCACGGAGTTGCGTGGAATGCGTAGTTCAATTCGATGGCTCGTTCGGAACCCAGCGCGGGCAGACCCAGAAGCGTTCCGGCCAAACTGAACTGGTCGCTGATCTTGCTGTACACCACGCCAAAGGCCAGGCTGTCCTGATCGCGATGCGGAATCAAGCCGTTGTAGCGGAATCCCGCGGTCAGCTGCGTATTCTGGCGGTTCACTTCGCCGGGGCTCCAGTCATATCCGAAATCCAGGTCCAGGCCGCGATTGGAACCCGCCGCGGGCCGATACACCGCCTGATTCGCCATTCCGTAGATCAAGTAATTTCCAGGGCTGTAAGTATTGGAGACGGGGTTGAGGAACCTGCCGCCGTTATAGGCCGCGCCGAATTTGTATATTCCAGGATAGGCCTTGCCCGAAGCGTTCTGGCCGCGCGGATCAACGAGGTAACCGGCTTCGTAGACGAACACCGGGGAATTGGCGATCGTGAAATGAAAGCCCGTGGTGTCCTGGGCGTAGGGATTCCGGTTGCCGGAAAGCACGGCGGACTTGACGTAAATATTAGGGGTGGGAACAAAACGAATTTCCGCCACAGGCGTCGCAGCCGGATCGAAAGATTCGAAGGTGGTGCCGAAGAGATTGCCCGGCGCGTAATCCAGAGGCTCCATGACGTAGGAAGAGCCATATTCCTGATCACCGTAGAAATCAAGGCCGGCGAATTGTCCGGCCTTGAGGAAAAGCTTGTCGTGAAACAGCGCCTGCTGCAGCCACCAGGAATCGAGTCGCGTGGTGTGCGCGCTTACCAGGCCGCTGGGATTGGCGATGGATCCGATCCGCTCCCCAAGATTCACGCCAAATTGCCACACTGCCGTGGCATGAAAAGTGAGCCCGTTCGCACCCACGAGTTTTCCCAGATCCATATCCACGGTGTCGCGGATGCGCCCCCATCCGGCTTCCGACTGTTTCAAGCCTCCGGTGGGATTGGCCAAAAGGTCCGCGACATAGAAAAAGTTGAATTTCACTCCGTGTTCCTCGAGCTTGCTGCGTTCGCCGCCCCAGTCTCCCAGCAAGTATTGGAGGGAAGAGAAATGGAAGCCCGCGGGTGTATTGTTTGGTGCGTTCGCCGGAGACTGCGCGAATGCCGGGATGACGGAAATCACGCAGAAAAGGAGCAGCATCAATCCGAACGAAGTGGCCCGGCGCACCCTTGTGGGAGTGAAGTATTTATTCAACGACTCCCGCAAGTGCAGACGCGCGCGCCGCAACCGCGTCTTCACCGTGGCGAGCGTGAGATTGAGAGCCTGCGCGGTTTCTTCCGTCGAAAAACCTTCGACGTCACGCAATTGAAATACCGTGCGGTAACCTGGCGGGAGTTGACTTATATTTGCCGCAAGAATTTCCTGCAATTCCACTTGCGAATAGCGCTGTTCCGGTGTGGATCCCCACTCCTGGAATTCGCGGCGCTGAACGCCCTCGCCCTTTTCCGCCAGGTCCTCAATGGAAATTTCGTCCACGCGGCGCCGGCGCGATTTCATCAAACCTTCGTTGATCGCGATGCGCACCAGCCAGGTATAGAAACGGGAATCTCCCCGGAAGCGCGCCAAATTTCTGAAAGCCTGCACGAATGCGTTCTGCGCGATCTCCTCGGCATCCTCGTGATTGTGCGCAATGGACTGGGCCAGGCGAAAAATTCTCGCTTCGTACTGACCGACAAGTTGCTCAAAGGCGGCGAACGATCCCTCTTTCGCCTCCGCCACCAATTGCTCCTCACTCAATTCGGCTGAATCGTCATGGGTGTCTAGGAAAGGGGTCATGCGATTGGACTGACTTATTAATTCCGTCTGCATTTCTTCTCCTTTTCGCTGCCGGGGCCGTTTTCAAATGAGCCGGTGAGACATGATGAAATTCCTTGCGACGATTGCATGAAATCAAATGTGTGGAAGTGACACAATTGGACCAAGGTATCGTCGATACCTTGGTAGCAGAGGGCGCCGCAAACTACGGTCGGGACTTATTTCGATGAATAATTCGATGGTCGAAGGACCTCAATGGGGGGCTGCTCGCAGGGCCGTGGTTGCAGCTCGATCAGGCGGGCTGCGAAGCTCAGGCGCGATGTTGCGTTGGTTTTCGCCGGGTGGTATAACCCAAAAGTGGGCCGGTGGATTTTGATTTCGTAGGTAGCTTGGCCCTGCCGAACACCGCTTCGCATCATTGCCAAGGCCACGACGGACTTTCCACGCCCCGCAGCAGGATCATTTCAAATAGCGAAGGACTCCCATGGCACTCAATTCTGTTCCTCGCATGCCTGTTTCGCCGTCGAATCTCCTTGAATCCGTACGTATCGCCGGGTCGCGCATCTGCCAGCGCGCGCATATCTGCGCTTTCTTCTCGAGCGCCGATGACGAATACAAAGCGCTGCTTCCCTTCATAAAGGAAGGCCTGGAATCCGGCGAGATGGCTGTCCACGTGGTGGATCCGCAAAGACGCAATGACCACGCCGAGCGGCTCAGACGTGCGGGTATCGACGTGACCGCAATACGGCAGAGCGGGCAACTCGAGTTGCACGATTGGATGGCCGCATATCTTCCCGATGGTAAATTCGATATGGACCGCACACTGGAATTTTGGCAGACCTGCACCACCGCTGCCCACCAACGTGGTTTTCCCGCCACGCGCTTCGTCGCTCACATGGAATGGGCGCTGGAACCCGGCATCAGCTTGCTGGAACTTCTCGAGTACGAGGCAAAAGCCAACATCATCTGGACGCACAACACCGGGCGCGCGAACCCGGTTGTCTGCACTTACGATGTGACGAAATACAGGGCTGAAGTGATTGTGGAAGTCATGCGGACTCACCCGGCCGTGGTCCTCGGCGGCGTTCTACATGAGAATCCCTTCTACCTCCCTCCCGAAGAGTATTTGCAAGAGCTGAACGTGCGAAGACTGGGATCCACGCAAATCGGTGCTTAGCCCGCAAAGGGTGCGCAGTTGTGGGGATTTGCATTTCGGAATTTGGGGCCGCTGTCGGTATCGAGATATCAATACCAAAGTATGATAGACACTTCCTCGAAGGGTGGCGCATCCTGCCGTCATGGAATTTCGGTACGAATGAAGCGGACCATTTCGCGATGAAGAAGACTCCGGGAACTATTTCACTTGCCGGCTCGCACCTCAGAGAGGCGCGCCAAGTCTGCGCGTTTTTCAATAGCCGCGAGGAGGAATGCCGTATGACGCTCCCGTTCATCTTTCACGATGGCGAAGTCGACTTAGACCAACGGCTGATGCCACTCGAACAGGTATTCAAAGGCGGCGAGAGCAAGGGAATTGGGTAAGCCGCAAAGTCGCGCTCGCGGAGCGGGTCGTTGAAAAGGAAGCGTGCGCTGATGACTTGCTGGAATTGGCGGCGCCGGTCAATCACATTTGGCTGGGGGATGCGGAGACGGTGAATTGCAGGTGCGACCTGTTCCAATTAAGAGGAAATATTGTCACCGGCGCGATGCGAACGCACCCAATGAGCATCATCGGCGGCAGCCTCCGGCAAATCCCGTTTTTTGCGCCGCCGGTAATGTTTCTGCGTGAGTATCGCGAAAGGCGAGCCAGGCAGACGGCAGCGCGCTCGATAATGGCTTAACATGGAACCTCTTCTCGAACATCCCGCGGGGGAAATCAAGCGCCTGCAGCGTTGCATCAATGATCTTGTCAGCGTCCTGGCTCTTCCTGCCATCTGGGCCGGTGGCGAGACATCTCAGATCATCACCACCCTGCTCGACGTGCTCCTCGGTATGCTGCGCCTGGATTTCGTCTATGCGCGGCTGAAAGTTCCGGAGAGTGAGACGCCATTCGAAATGGTTCGCGTGTCTCCCTCGCGAAAACCAAGGGTACGCCCGCATGTGATCGGTGAAGCGCTCAATCACCTGGTGGGAGACGACCCGCAGAACTGGCCTCTTGTGGTGCAGAATCCGATCGGAGACGGAGAGATTGTGGTAATGCCGTCGCGGCTGGGGCTGCATGGCGAAGCCGGCATCATCCTGGCCGCTTCCCAGCGAGCGGATTTTCCGGGGCAAACCGAGAGGCTGCTATTGAGCGTAGCGGCGAATCAGGCCGCCATCGGGCTGGAGGAAGCGCGGCTATTGGAAAACCAGAAGCGGGTGGCGAGTGACCTCGACCGGCGGGTCGCACAGCGTACCGCGGAACTCGCCGCGGCTAATGACGAACTTCGTCTGCAGGTGAACCTGCTGCAGCACATCCCCGTGGCCGCATGGACCGTCAAACCGGATGGCACTCCGGATTTCGCGAATCAGAGATGGCTCGATTACACCGGTCAAACGCTCGAATACATCCAAGCGCACCCCGAGGCCTGGCTGGGCGCGACCCACCCGGAGGACCGCGAAAAAGCGGCGGCAAGTTTTTGGAACGGAATCCGTTCGGGGCTGGGCTTCACCACGGAAACACGGTTTCGGCGGGTGCGCGACGGAGCATATCGCTGGCACCTCAATCGAGCCGTAGCGTTGCGCGACGCGGATGGAAGAATTATTCGTTTTGTCGGCACATCCACGGACATCGAGGACCTGAAGCTGGCGGAAGAAAAACTGCGGCAGAGCGAAGTCGACTTGCGCTTGATGACCGAAACCATTCCGGAAATGCTTTGGAGCGCCACCCCGGACGGGATCATCGATTACTGCAACGCCCGCCTGCGCGATTACACCGGAGTTCCCGCCGAAGAAATCATGGGCACCGGCTGGAAGAAACTAATTCATCCCGACGACGTGGAACAGACGGCTCGAGCGTGGATGTCCTGCATCGCAACCGGAGCTCCCTACCAGGTCGAGGTTCGCACCTTTCACGCCGCCGATCGCACCTACCGGTGGTGTATGACGCGCGCACTGCCGTTGCTGGGTCCCAAAGGGCGCATCCTGAAGTGGCACGGGACGGTTGTGGACATGCACGATTGGAAGCAAGCGCAGGAAGAACTGCGCAACGCCCAGGCAGAACTCGCTCATATCACCCGGGTGATGACCATGGGACAGCTTACCGCTTCGATCGCCCACGAAGTCAATCAGCCGCTCTCCGGCATCATCACCAACGCCAGCACTTGCCTGCGAATGCTCGCCTCCGATCCTCCCAACGTGGAAGGGGCGCGCGAAACCGCGCGGCGCACCATCCGCGATGGCAATCGCGCCTCGGAAGTCATCGCCAGGTTGCGCGCCCTCTATAGCAAGAAAGGCGCGAGCACTGATCCGATGGATTTGAATGAAGCGGCGCGGGATGTGATCGCCCTGTCCCTGGATGAACTGCAACGCAACGGGGTGATTCTGCGGACGGAATTTGCCGACTCCCTCCCGCTGGTCGCAGGCGATCTCGTGCAGTTGCAGCAAGTGATCCTGAACCTGCTGCGCAACGCATCGGACGCCATGGCCGGCGTGGAAGATCGCCCGAGGCGTTTGCTGGTCAAGACGGAACGTGAAGAAGGCGGGCGCGTGCGGCTGACGGTGCAGGATGCTGGATGCGGCTTCGATCCCCAGACAGCGGACAAGCTTTTTGAATCGTTTTATACAACCAAGAATGACGGGATGGGCATGGGGCTATCCGTTTGCCGTTCCATCATCGAAAATCATCAGGGGCGTTTGTGGGCAGAACCGAATGAGGGTCCGGGAGCCACGTTTTCGTTCTCGATCCCTTGCGGTCCCCAGAGTGTCAACGAAACGCGCGGGCTTGACGCCCTTAGGACGCACGCAGATGCAAACACGCGGCCCTTATCGAGGAATTTATGACAGACAAACGTTCGCTCGTGTCGATCGTCGATGATGACGAATCCGTGCGCGAGTCATTACCCGACTTGCTGAGAGAGTTCGGCTTCGCGGCCCAGGCATTCTCTTCGGCCGAAGAGTTTCTCGCCTCCGACTTCGTCGGCCAGACCCGCTGCCTGATCCTGGATGTTGCCATGCCCGGCATGACCGGGCCCGATCTGCAAAAGGAATTGAAGCTTCGCCGCCAGAACATTCCCATCGTTTTCATTACCGCTCACAAGGATGATGCGATACGCCCCCGAGTGCTGGAACAAGGCGCCGTCGAGTGCTTGTTCAAGCCTTTCAGCGACACGGCTCTTCTGAAGGCGCTCAATACGGCTCTTCGCGTGGGATGAGGTGCATATGACCACAGCCAGCGGCCCCGGCCAATCCAAAGCATCCGATAAATCCCGCACCACTCCCATCGTGTTCATCGTTGACGATGACGTCTCCGTTCGCGAATCGCTGGAACTTTTGATTCGCTCCGAGGGCTGGCAGCCGGAGACATTCGCATCCGCGCAGGATTTCCTTGCTCATCCTCGCGCGTTGGTTCCCAATTGCCTGGTGCTGGATGTTTCTCTTCCCGGCCTCAATGGACTTGATTTGCAGAAACGCATTTCGAGCGAGAGGGCCGACATGCCCATCATTTTTATCACCGGTCATGGCGATGTGCCGATGTCCGTGCAGGCGATGAAGGCGGGAGCTACCGAGTTCTTGACCAAGCCATTCGGCGATGAAGTCCTTTTGACCGCCATCCGCCATGCCTTGGAGCGCAGCCACGCGGCGCTTGATCGCGAAGCCGGGATGCGGGGCTTGCGCGATTGTTACGAGTCGCTCACGCGCCGCGAACGCGAGGTCATGGACTTGGTGGTTTCCGGCCTGTTGAATAAGCAGGTCGGCGGCGAACTCGGCATCAGCGAGATCACCGTGAAGGCGCACCGCGGCCAGGTGATGCAAAAGATGAAGGCCGACTCGCTTGCCGGCTTGGTGAAAATGGCCGAGAGGCTTCGCCTCCCCGCCGTCCCAAAATCCTGATGCACCCCCGCCCTCATTTACGAAAGCGTTTCTGAAATTATTTGTCGGGAGTTCAGCTGTTTGTTTTGCCGCAATGAAATTCGTCGTAGTCGAATGCCCCGCGGGACGTTTCCATCCTTGAGTTTGGAACAGCAAACAAAATGAGCGCGATTCTCGTCAGGATCAGGCCCGCGGGAATCGTCCGCTTGCGGAATCCGCGCAAACCCATGGCTCGGCTGGCGAGCCATGGGGCGAATTGCGTCGCGGGCCGGCTTCACATGGTCAAAACGACGCGGAACTCCGCTTTGCCGCTCATCATGCGCGCATAAGCCTCGCCCGCTTTTTCGAGCGGATAGGTTTCGATCATGGCGCGCACGCCGGTTAATTCCGCGAAACGTAAGGTGTCCTCGGCATCGGTGGGTGTTCCCGATGCCCATCCTTGAATGCATCGGCTACCGGTAATGAGCTGGACGGGTGTGACCTCGATGGGTTGGAAATCCACGCCCACGACCATGAGCTTGCCGTTCGGTCCCAGACCGTCAATCACTTCCGTCATTGATTTCGAACTGGGCGCGGTGGCCAGAATGACCTTTGCGCCCCCCAATTTCTGCAATTCCTCCGCGGGGTTCTTCACTTTGTTATCGATGTACAAGCTCGCGCCAAGTTTTTTTGCGAGCGGCTCGTTTTCCGCGCCGCGTCCGATGGCCACGACGTTATATCCAAATTTCTTTGCGAATTGAATGCCGAGGTGACCCAGGCCGCCGATGCCCAGCACCGCAACCAGGTCTCCGGGCATTGCACCGCTGTGGCGCAGGGCGTTGTACGTGGTGATTCCGGCGCAGAGCAGAGGCGCGGCGTCGACGTCGCTCAGGCCTTCCGGTATGGCCGTCACCGCCTCCGCGGGAGCCACCATGTATTGCTGGTATCCGCCGTCGTAGCTGATGCCCGAAATTTTCATGTTCTGGCAATTGCCAAAATCTCCGCGCCGGCACGCGAGACACGTGCCGTCATGCCCGCCGTGCCAGCCGATTCCGACGCGTTGTCCCTTCTTCCACTCGGAAACGCCGGGACCCAACTCGTCGATGATCCCCGCCACTTCGTGTCCGGGGACTCGCGGATACTGAATGCCGGGCCAATAGCCTTCTTTCGTGAGCGCGTCGCTGTGGCAGACGCCGCAGGCCTGCACCTTAATGCGAACCTGTCGTGCTTCGGGCTGGGGAATCTCGCGCTCGACGATCTCGAAATCGGCTCCCGCTCTGGGAATTTGCGCGACTTTCATTGGTGCGATGGCCGTTTTGGAAGTTGCCATAAATCCTCCTTTGAATCATTCATGCATCTTGAATATCGTTCACCCCCGCCACGCGAGGTGATGGCCTGAAGACCGCCGAGGTGCCTGCTTACCTGCGAGCGTAGCCAGCAAAATATAGTCCCATTCCTTTACAATCGTGTGACTTTGATGGCAGTTTTCTGCGGCGAAGGAGCCGTCGCAAGAGTCGACGGATCGAACCGGCGACCCGCAAGGTCATAGGAATAGATTAAATTCCCCAAACTGTTCTGTCCCAACTGGTAGCCGATGCCGGTCAGTTCCGACGCGCTGTCGTAGCTGTAACTCATCACAATTCCGTTGGGCAGAGTCAGGGAACTCCGCCGGTTGGCAACATCATAAGCAAAAGATAAAGTGCAAGCGCCCTGAGTAATCCCGGTCAGGCGATTCGTATTGTCGTATGAATAATTGACCGCTGCCTGCCCCGCAACCGTCATGCTGGTTCTGCGGCTCGCAGCATCGTAGGCGCAACTGACCCCGCCCCATCTTTCGCCGTTCGCATGCAGCGAGGGAACAAATGAAATGCGAGTCCCATCATTTTTTTGCATTGAAGATGCTGGTGGACGTGACCGGGATCGAACCGGTGACCCCCTGCTTGCAAAGCAGGTGCTCTCCCAGCTGAGCTACACGCCCCCTGCAAATACAATATCCTAAAGGGAAGTCTAATCGAATTTCGCGACGATGACCACATGCTCTAATTGCAGGATTTCTCGCGAATTGGACGGCCCGCCGACCCGCCCACCCTACGCCGACCAATCTGATTGCAACAATTCGCTGGACGCCACTGCGCACGGGCGGGTGGCGCATCCTTCCCAGCCTCTGGGAAGGATGCGGATTTTGAAACTGCCCGAGCACGAACCTTCGCGATTCTTCATTTCGACTTTGGGATTGGCGCAGATGGTTGCTTATCGCACGGCCTGGCGCGTTCACCCGCGCACCCTTCGCCCAACCCGCAAAGGATCGGCATTCTCCAAGGCAATTGCAACTGCAAAATCATAACGAAGCAAACTCCCACGTCAACTGACTCGAAAGTGTCCTTTGTCTTCGCGTCGCGCGTCGCGTTTCACGCACATGCCATCGCAATTCCTCTTCGACTGAAGGCTGCGCCACCCGCCTGAACTGCAGCGACACCTGCTTCAGGATTTCGTCCACCATCGTGCGGATCGGTCGCAGCGAATAGTCTTTGCGCACTCGCCGCTGTGCGGAAATGTAGCCGAACACGTGAGTCTGCTGCGGATCGGTTCCGCGCCTGCGCTATGGCGCGTGCGCTGCTTCGTTGCAAAATTCTCAGTTGTTCAGCAGCCTGTTAGTAGAATGATCACTATATTCTATCTGTTAGAATAACGTGCAATCCCTCAAAATATCCAAAAAGCCAGCAGATTTAGCTTGACACGCAGGACCGGCTTGGAACAAATTCAGTGCAATGTAAGAGGCCGTTCTGTTGTATAGAACAAGCTTTCAAGGCTGTCAAAATAAGGAGGGTTGTACCATGGGGGACGTACGCAAGGGGTTGTGGTGGGTTGCAATGTACGCCAGCTTAAGCTTCCTGGCGCCGACGTTCGTGATGGCGCAGACCCAGCAAAGCGCGACGGGGACAATTCTGGGACACGTTCAAGACACATCAGGGGCCGCCGTGCCGGGCGCCAAGGTAACGCTCCGCAACGAGCAGACCGGCATCATCAGGATATTCACGACGGGCAATGCAGGAGACTACATCTTTGTGAACGAGATTCCAGATACCTATGATGTGACGGTGGAAGAGACGGGGTTCAAGACGCCCACCACGAATGGATTGATCCTGCAAGTGGACCAAACGCTGCGGCAGGATTTTACGCTTCAGGTCGGAGAAGAGACCCAGCAGGTGACCGTCAGCGCTTCGGCGGCCATGCTCCAGACCGACAACGCCACGATCGGTGGGGTGGTGGACGAGCGGACCATCCAAAGCCTGCCGTTGAATGGCCGGGATTATGTCAATCTGGTTTCCATCAACGCCGGAACAACGCACACACCCCCTGGCGGCATTCAATCCACAATCTTTGACCAGCACGGGCTCGACAACAACTTTCAGATGGCCAGCGTCAACGGTCAGATTCCCGACGCCACGAGTTACATGGTGGATGGGATTACGGACACGGACTTTTTCTTCAGCAAACCCATGAGCCTTATTACTGCGGATTCGATTCAAGAGTTCAAACTTCAGAACGGACTCTATTCGGCCGCGTACGGAACGGGGTCAGCGCAGGTCAATGTGGCTCTGAAATCGGGCACCAACCAACTCCATGGAACAGCTTATGATTACTGGGAGAACGAGGCCCTGCAGCCATCAAACCCCATCGTGACTGCTTTGAACGCGCGAAACGGCACTAACTTCACGGCAACGCCCGCCTTCAATCAGAATGAGTTTGGGTTCACGCTGGGCGGACCGCTCGTGCTGCCCAAGATATATAACGGACGCAACCGGACGTTTTGGTTTGCGGGTTACGAAGGTGGCCGCAACGAGCAGGGCGGCACCGCCGGCACCGCACAAGTTCCGACTGCCAAGGAAAAACTGGGAGATTTTTCCGACTGGCCTTATCCCATTTACAATCCGGCCACCACAGGCACCGTGGCGCCAACGCCGGACAATCCCACTGGCCGCGTGGCATTTACCAACAACATGATCCCTTCCGGTATGGTTAGCCACATTGGTCAACTGTGGCTGGCCGATTTTCCTACCGCCAATTTGAATTGCCAACTGCCCTGCGACAACTTCTCGGGAGTTGGGGGCAAGGCAACGACCGTTACGGACACCTTCAATGGTCGCGTCGACCACGAACTCTCGAACCGCGACCGGCTAACCGGGACGGTGATCGTTTCCCGCGACATCCCAACAGCCGGCGCTTCGGTGTTTCCTTATAGTACTTCGAACGCGTTCGCGCGGACACGCATGGTGGGCGTGGGATACGACCGGGACATCGGCCTGAACGCCATCAACTCTTTCCGCGTCGGCTATAACCGGGAGTTTTACCATAATGGGGCAAACACCGCCTTTGGACCCAACCTGTCACAACTATTGGGATTCCAGAATACGACCTCGCTCCCGGCTTTCTATGGCCTGCCCGGTCTAGGCATCTCCGACGGCTACAGCGGGCCCGGCAACACTAACAACGGTTACAGCCAGAAGGAAAACATCTTCCAATGGGTGGATAACTTCACGATCACCCACGGCAAGCACACGATGACGGTAGGCGCGGACATTCGCCGCTACCAGCTCCAGGCGATAGACGGGTTCAGCGCGGATGGCGTGATCAATTTCACCGGCGCCTACACCGCCTCCAATCCGGCGGTTGCCGGACAGGCGGGACCAGACAGCGGCAATGCCATTGCCGATTTACTGCTGGGCTATCCGTTCTCCACACCGATCAAGCCCGCGCCCCTGGCCACCGACATTTATAATCTCCGGTCCACTGGCTTGAATTTCTTCTTCCAGGATGACTTTCGAGTCACTCCCCGGCTGACTCTGAATCTCGGACTTCGTTGGGAAATCCCTCGATCTCCGCACAGCATTACCAACGACGGGTCGATTTTCAATCCTGCCACACCCGGCGGCGGCCTCATTTGGGCGAGCAAGTCCTTCACGCAGCAGCTTCAAAACTCACCCGGCGCCGCCACCTATTACCAGTGCTGTGTTTCGAACGAACTCGTCCCCACTCCTATGCACGATTTTGCTCCGCGCATTGGCGTGGCATTCCGTCCCCTGCCGGGCAGCGACAAACTCGTGATACGCGCTGGGTACGGAATCTTTTATGAGATCTTTACCGAATACTACCAAGGGACCAACTATGACAGCAACGAATTGGCGTTGCTCCAGCCCAATCCATCCTATCCCGCAGCAACCGGTTTGGAATCCGCTTCGCCGCTGGCGTTGAACACATTGTGGCTTCCGCCGGTCACGATTACCCCAACCACCGTTCGGCCGGGTTATGCCTATAGCATGCAAAGCATTCGGCCCGGCAATCGAACACCTTATAGCCAGCAGTGGTCTTTGGATATGCAGTATGCGTTCAATAGCACCCTGATGCTCGATGCCGGTTACGTGGGGGCGCATGCGCTGTTTCTGCCCGTCAAACAATATTTCAACCAGGCCGCTCCGCCCACTGTTTCTGGCGATCCCTGCAACGGGGTAACGGACGCCTCTCAGGCCTCCGCCACCTGCCTGGCCGATCCTAATTTTCAGCCGATCGATACTCGCGTGCCATACACCAACTTCTCTGCCGCGAGCGCCTTTCAGGAGGCCAATATTCTCGGTTCCAATTACAACGCACTCCAGGTGACCCTGAACAAGCGCTTTTCGCAAGGGTTGCAATTCAAAGTCGCCTACACCTGGTCCCGCGCTTTCGATACGGGATCATCCGTGGCCGGGTATGGCGGCGAGACAAACCATTTGCAGAACGACCATAACCCGGGCGCTGATTATGGTCCCGCAGCTTTTGACATGCCCCAGCGGCTCGTCTTGAGCTACCTTTACGAAGTGCCGGTGGGACCAGGCAGGAAATATGATCTCGGCAAGGCCAATTGGGTTTTGGGCGGATGGCGAGCGAGCGGCATCGTAACCTATTCGAGCGGCGTGCCTTTTACGGTCTTCTGCTGCGCTCGCTCTTCGGCGGTTGACCAGATGGGGACAACCCGCGGCGACGATTATCGTCCGGACCTCACCGGAAATCCAAACACCGGGACTCAATCGGTGTTCCAGTGGTTCAACACTTCCGCCTATTCCACGCCGGCGCTCGGCACTTTCGGAAATGTGGGGCGCAATACCTTGCGCACGCCCAACATCCATGAAGGTGATGTCACGTTTATGAAGGATTTTCACATTACCGAGCGGCATACCCTCGAGTACCGGCTGGACGTTTTCAATGTGTTTTCAAGCCGGCATGCGGGGCCATTGATTCCCGACAATCGTCTGACGGATAGTCCGGCCAATTGCACTCCCGGGCCTTCCGGGAACTGCCATTTTGGCTCGTTGGTTCCGCTGAACGGTCTGGGCGCGCTGAATCTCTGGAATCCGCGCATCCTTCAAATGTCGCTGCGATATAGTTTCTAAATCGTATGTCGAGTGCGGGGCGTATGGAGCCGGTCTCAGCGTCAACGGTTTTCCATACGTTCCCGCGCAAGGCATGACGCCGCGCCACTTCGCAATCAAGAGGTGTCCGGTGGGCCTTTGCCGGTTTGTGTCACATGCGAGTCGCTCGAATAAATGATTGTTTACTCTCGGGAGAGGAAAATGAAACGTCGAGACTTTGTTGCCGAAACCCTGGTGGGAGGAGCGCTTTGGGGATCGATCAGGGACGGCATCGCCCCACAACGTGCCACCTCCCGCGATCTTCCGGGAGCGGCGAGCTCGCCGGAGGTGGTGATTGAACGCGGAGTTTCAGGCCAGCCCCATTCCGGTAAAGTCTTGGCGGCGATCCAACCCCACGCCGATGACATCCCTCTCTTTGCCGGGGGGACCGTAGCGAAACTTGTGAACGAGGGATATACGGGATACCTGATCAGGGTCACCAATGATGATAAGACCGGTGGTGGCACGGTAGGCGAGGCTATATCGAGCAACGAACGCGATAACGATGCTGTGGCAAAGGCGCTCGGGCTCAAAAAGGTGTTTAATCTCTGGTACCCCAATCATCAGATGGATGGCGTATCGCGAGAAGCAATGCGCGAGCGAGTGATCTACCTGATCCGGCTGCTGAAAATAGACACGATCGTCTGCTATGACCCTTGGGGTTCCTATGAGGAGAATCCTGACCACTATGTGACCGCCCAAGTGGTGGAGTCCGCCTGTTGGATGGCCGCGATGGGCAGGGATTACCCTGAACAACTCGCGGGTGGAATGCAGCCGCATGGCGTCCAGGAAAAATACTATTTTGCCCGCGGCCCGCAACTGGTCAACCGCGTGGTGGATATCACTCCTTGGACCGACCAGAAGGTCGAAGCCAATCTCGCCAACACGGCCCAGGGGCCGGGAGGCGAAAACGGCGCTCGTCTGAGATCCCGACTGGCCGGCCAAAAATTACGGCTCCCAATCCTCGGCAGCGACGACGACACGGCCAATCGCCAATACATCAAGCACATCGTTCTTGATTACGACTCAGAGTACTTGCGCGGCGTGCCGTCGGACAAAGAGATCGGCCGGAAGTATGGGCTTGAGCGGGCGGAAGCATTTCACTACATCGGTCCTAAGGAGTCCATGCTCGACCGTTATATCTCAGAGCACGCAGTCCCTCTATGATTCGGCATGTTTGGCGAACCGAAAGCAGCTGACACGCCCGCTGTGCGTCGTGGCTGAGTCTGGTGGAGCGGTGGTTCGCGGCACTGACCAACAAACAGCTGCGTCGCGGGACGCACCAGAGTGTGTCCCAATTGAAAGCCGCGATTCAGGCCTTCATCGAAGGCGCATCAGGCGAGCGCAACGCCGTTCGTATGGACCAAGACCGCCGAACGTATTCTGGCCGGTATTGCGCGGTTCGCGCAGCACACCGTCGAAGTACAGGTCGCGCAGCAAAAGTTACGAGCCAATGGGAAAGGACGCTACCCGATGGGCATGTCCAAAAGAGAATTGCAGCTCCTGTTAACCATTTTTCTCGCGTCGCTCGCGGCAGGAGTTTCGGCCCGAGCCCAGGCGCCCCATTACGACCTGCTGCTCAAAGGAGGTCACGTCATTGATCCCGTAGATCATATTGACACAGTGATGGACGTGGCGGTTTCTGACGGAAAGATCGCGGAAGTTCAGAGCAATATTCCCGCCAGCCAGGCCGGAAAGGTCGTGGATGTCGGCGGTCTCTACGTTACGCCGGGTTTGGTCGATATTCACGTTCACGTAGGCAACGGGGGAGCTCCCCTCAACTGGTTTGCCCCGAACGCGCCCTCCCACATTCCTCCGTTTGGTGTCCCTGCGGACCTTTTTCTTACCTACGGCGTTACGACAGTGGCAGATGCCGGCAGCAGCGGCGCAGACACCTTCCTGGACTTGAAGCAGTCGGTGATGGATCACTCCAAGGTCCGCGTGCTCGCGTTCCTCAACATCGGGGCCGACGGGATGAACGGCGGATTAGAGCAGAATGTGGATCAGATGGATGTGCAGCGATGCGTGGCCACCATCAATGAATACCGCGACGACATTGTGGGAGTGAAAGCGGCCCATTACTGGACCGTAAAACCCTGGGACGAATTGCATACTCCGTGGGCTGACGTGGATCGCGCTGAAGAATGCGGACGATTGGCAGGAGTGCCTGTCATGATGGATGTCGTTCCGCGGCCTCCGTTGCGCTCTTACGACGAGTTAATTCTATCGAAGATGCGCCCGGGAGACATCCTCACCCACGCCTTTGCGCAACGATTCCCCGTCATCCTGGAGAACGGGAAGGTGAATCCGATCCTCTTTGAGGCTCGAAAGCGAGGCATCATCTTTGACGTTGGGCACGGCGCAGGTAGCTTCTGGTTTCGGAACGCCGTGCCTGCCGTCGAGCAAGGATTCCTTCCCGATTCCATCTCGACCGATTCGCATCTCGAAAGCATCATTGGGCCCGCCGTCAATATGGTCAACGTGATGTCGAAGTTCCTCGCCATGGGAGTGCCGCTGGAAGATGTAATCCGGCGCTCAACTGAAAATCCGGCGCGCGAAATCAACCGTCCTGATTTGGGAACTTTGTCGGTGGGACGACCAGCCGATATCGCCGTCTTACAAGTGCTCCATGGAACTTTCGGGTACATCGATGACGGATTTGCGCGGATGAACGGGGACGTGAAGTTGATCGACCGGATGACTATTGTGGGGGGGCGAATACTTTACGACCCTTCGGGCCTGAGTATGGTTGAGTGGCAGAAAGCTCCCAAACAATACTTCACTTCCCCGAAATTGGGCAGCGATCCACGGTCGAGCGCCGACAACTATCCAAGACAGTAAATCAAAGAGTCCGAGGTGGGAGCGAAAGGCGCCAGAGGCGGTTGCACTACCGTGGACAAGGCATCGAAATGACTATGCTTGAGTTTTCGAAATTGAGAGATAAGCAAATTCAGCGGCGCCGAAAGAGGAAGGATGGCGCGGTCTGGCCCATTGCTGAGCGAAGCGCAGTGGAACGAGATCGTCCCTTTACTCCTGAAGCCGCCGAGGCAACGCAAAGGCGGCCGTCCGTGGATCGAGAACCGTCGTGTGTTGTAGGGGATTTTGTGGATTCTGCGGAGCGGGGCTCGCTGGCAGAACCTGCCAGAGAGATTCCCGCATCCCTCCATCTGCTGGCGGCGATCGCGCGAATGGGAAGAACGGGGCGTTTGGTTGTTCGTTGCGGAACCGCTTGGAGCGTGTTCTGACTGCTAGAACATGATGGCGATATTTCTATGGAGGACGCGAATCCCGTGTCCCGCAATCGTAAAGAGTCAGGGGAATTCTGATATGTCGAAGAAATGCTATTGAAATGAAATTCTAAACAGCAGAACGAGCAGGAGTTTAAGTTGCACGAGAACCTGTACAACCATTCCTGGAATTGTTACAATGCGCAGCAATATGGCCGCCAACAACTACATTGAGGTTGTAGAAAAAACCCTTCGTCTGCTGGAAGCGTTTCGCGGCGAGCGGGAAGTGCGCTTGGCGGAACTGGCCGAGCGGACTCGACTGGTGAAGAGCAGTGTCTTTCGGATTCTCTTTACGTTAGAACGTCTCGGGTATGTCGAAAAAGGACCCGGGGGACGCTATTCAGTCTTGTCACGATTCGCTCGCATCGCCGGCGATCCCGCTCCGACATTTGACCTGGGCGCATTGGCTGCGCCTTTCATGGGTGAACTGCTCCGCCAATTTCAGGAGACCGTGAATCTTGGAGTGCGGGATGAGAGCGAAGTTCTCTACATTCGTGTTCTAGAAAGCTCCCACTCCTTTCGACTCGCCGCTCACGCGGGCATCCGAAGCTCTTTCCATTCGTCCGCTCTTGGGAAATGTTTGTTGTGCCGAATGTCTCGCGAGGAAGTGGACGCGATTCTGAAGAAGAATCCGATGCGGCGCATGACTTCTCGCACGATTTGCAGTCGCATTCTCTTCCACAGGGAATTGGAAAAGGTCCGCCTTCGCGGGTATGCACTGGACAACGAAGAAGACGCTCGGGGCGCGCGTTGCGTGGCGGCGCCGATTCTCGATTCCACCGGGAAGGTGTACGCGGCAATGAGCATATCGGGGCCTGCCACACGAGTGAGTCGGACAAATGAACGGGAGATTGCCGAGGCGCTGAAGGAGGCCTGCCGCCAGATCTCAAAGTTATTTATTTATAACGCAGATGCCTTGAAAGGCTCTGCTTCTGGAGCGCAATAGTATGCAACTTGCATTAGAGGGCGGCCACGCAGTACGGCGGAAACTATTCAGTGCTTGGCCCTCCTTCGGAGAGGAAGAGGAAAAGTCTCTGTTGGAGGTTCTCCGAAGCGGTTCCTGGGGCGGCTACAACGGGAAGGTCAACCAGTTCGAGGAATCCTTCGCAACCCTTCACAAAGTTCGCTATGCGATTTCTTGCGCGAATGGCACAGTCGCCCTGGAAGTAGCTTTGCGGGCGCTGGGTATTCAGTGCGGCGACGAAGTGATTGTTCCGCCGATTACTTTTGTCTCCACCGCAACATCGGTGCTGCTTTGCCATGGCGTCCCTGTTTTCGCCGATATCGATCCGGCCACGTTGAATATTTCCCCTGCCGCGGTTGAGGCGGCTATTACGCCGCGCACACGGGCCATCATCGCCGTCCATTTCGGGGGCCATCCTGCGGATATGGACGCATTGACCGAAATTGCAAAACGACATGGCCTTGCGTTAATCGAGGATGCGGCGCACGCCCACGCGGCAACCTGGCGGGATACTCCCGTGGGTAATTTCGGGTCGATGGCCACGTTCAGCTTTCAGGCGTTTAAGCTCGTGACGTCCGGCGAAGGGGGAGTGATCGTTACCAACTCCTCCGAGCTCGCTGAAAAAATTTGGGGCTACTGCAATCAGGGAAGGCGAAGAGATTCGGGTTGGTTCGAACACTTCACACTGGGAAGCAATTACCGCATCACCGGATTTCAGGCGGCGCTGCTCTGTGCGCAATTGGAAAAACTTCCGGAACAAATTCGGACGCGCACAGAAAATGTTCGTTACTTGCGGGAACAGCTTCGAGAATTCCCTGGAATCAGCTTGCCAGAGGACGACCCGCGGGTAGGGCATCATTCCCACTATTTGGTAACCCTCCGCTATGATCCACAGGGGTTTGGGGACATTGGGCGGGATCTGTTCATTCAAGCGCTGCAGGCCGAGGGGATCCCCGCGCAGCCGACGTATCCATATCCTCTATATAAGAACCCCCTATTTCGCAAGAATGCGTTGCCTCTTTGCCGCTGCGGTGCGTGGAGGGCAGCTCAGGAATATGAATCGCTGTTTCTGACTGAGAGTGAGCAAATTTGCCGGGATGGAATCTGGCTTGAGCACTATCTCTTCCTTGGCACGAAGAAGGATGTGGATGACGTCCTGGCGGCATTTGCAAAAGTGCGGCGATTTGCCCACCGCCTTCGCGGCTCACAGCTGACCGGGGAGAAATTACAAAAATGAAACGTCGAGTTTCATTCATGGTGATGGCCTTGCTCTTCTCCGTCACTCTGAAAGCTCAAACGGGAGCAAAAAAAGAAAATCTGTCTTCAGCTCAGGGGCATCAGGAAAGCTGGGTCTTTCAAGAGGATTTTAGCCGCGGCATTCCCGGTTGGATGAGCTATCCGCTCTCGCAAGATGTCGGCTTTGACCCTTCCATTTATACTTCCAAGATTGGAGGATCGTCCGTTTTGGTTCGAGACGCCACCGCTCGCGGTCAACGGAGCCTGAGGGTCGGCCTAGTTCGTGAATTGCGGTTCCATGCCACTCCTGCCAGTTTTTTCCGGTTTGATTACGATCTCGCGATGTGCGGGAGAATTGCCGGGGCGCAAATTTCATTAGGGGCGTCCGACGGACGACGCTTCACATATTCACTTCCCCTGCAGCCCGGGCCACACCAGGAGATGATCAAGGGCCAGCAGCTAGGCGTTCCTGCAACCGGCGCAGACATTGAAGTCATTGTGATTGAGGCAGACGTCAGCTCCCCTTCTTTAAATTCCCACAATCGGCTTATCTTGCGGTCCTTTCGCATCGAAGCGGAGTCCGAAAAGAACTTAACAATCGAAGCGCCGGAACTTGATCGCTCACAGGCGGATAACATCGCCGTAGCACGGCAGATTATTACGCCGGAGAATCCTTTGGTTCTTCGGCTGCCGCCAGGGCCCGATTTGCAAGTAACGCTCATTGACGGTTCGAATGCCCTCATGGGCACGAAGATTATCCCGAGTAAATCGCCTCGAAAAGATCGAGAGCGGCAGGCGGTAGTGTTGACACCCGGACCGGATACTCCGGCAGGATTGTGGACAGCCAAAATATCCAGCGCGACAGCTCAATCCACGTTTCGCTTTCTTGTTTTAGGGAAGGTACCCGCTCATCCCCGGATACTGCTCTCGGCCGATCGCATCAGCCAGCTTCGATCCGCATCGCATGCGAAGGATTTGCTGGGTATCGTCCATCGCAAGGCGGAAGAATCTCGCGAGGCCATTCAATATAATCCAGCCGCGGGATCAAATATCGACCGCCTATCCAAAGTCTCGGTGTTTCCCGATCTTCCCAATTATTTCAGCCTGATGGAATCGTACAGCCACGCGATCGCTCTCAACGCGCTCGAGTATTCCTTGGACGGAGATCCCCAGGCTCTCGATGCCGCTCGACGCGCCCTATTGACCGTATCGTCGTGGTCAACTTGGACACCGCCCTGGTTTGCCGCGCATGGATTGCACACATATTACGAGGTCGGCGTTTTTACTCAACGGGTGGCCTTCGGTTACGACCTTGTTGCGGATCAACTGACCCCGGAACAAAAAGTAACGATTGCAGACGCGCTTTGGCGAAACGCAGTTCAACCGACGCTGGATGAGTATTTTTACTTGGATCGGATGCCCATCGGGGCCAGCAACTGGATGGCTAACTCCGTGGGAGGGGCCATGGCTGCCTGCGTGGCGCTATACGGTGACGTGCCGGACTGGGGAAACCGCTTCGGTCTTGCTTTGGCTGATTTGATCACTGCGGACGAGCGGTTGTTGACAAATCTGTTTCCGGGCGATGGAAGCGTAGCCGAGCCGGCCGGCTATTCAGATTTTTCGATGGAAGGCATGTCTTGGGGACAGAGTTCGCTGAACTCTCTCGGCATTCGCCCGCGTGGTGTAGACAAGATGATGCAGGATTTCTGGTGGCTTCGTTACGCGCAGTTCAAACCTGGAATGTTCCTTGACACGGGAGATTTCGAAACCGAGCTTTCGTCCTTGTCGGGCTTCGCTTGGTCCGCGGAAACCTTCGCTGATCCGTCGCTCCAGGCGTTCTACGGAATGACCATCAATCGGAATCTGGCGCCGATTCTGCACCCTGGGAAGGCGGGGCGCACGGATGAACAAGTCCCCGGCCTTTTGGACCTGACTTGCTGCACGCGACCCTCTGAAAATCCCTCCGAACCGCCTCTTTCACGCATTTTCCCGCTTCGCGGGAGCGCGGTTCTCCGCAGCGGTTGGGGACAAGACGATACGGTTGTGTCGCTCCGCGTTGGTCCTTGGTTCAATCACGAACATCACGACCAAGGCAGTTTCCGCGTCTCAGCGCTTGGAGAAGAATTAATCGGCGAGGCAGGATACACGGACTATTACAAAGACCCTGATTACGTTGATTATTTCACACAAGCGCCGGCTCACAATACGGTGGTGATCGATGGAGACCCGTTCAGCCAAGGAGATTACGATGGTCGCTTTTGGGCGGCCTTCAATACCCATCCTTCTCTTGGCCGGCATTTGTTTTCCGCCGATCTTGACTACCTCTCAGCGAATCTTTCACCGGCCTATCACGGCACCCTCAGCGCATATCAGCGCGAGTACGTTTTTCTCAAACCAGATGTTTTGATTGTGCGTGACCAACTGAGTGCCAGTTCTCCGCACCGTTATACCTGGATTCTCCACGCTCCCACCGGCACAGTCGCCCAAGTGGAGAAGGACCAAGCAACGATTCAGGCCAAAGGCGCGCTTGCCTCGCTTATCTCGGCTGGCACGGTAAACCAATGGACGAAAGAGATATCCACAACCTCGGTAAATGCTATGGGTGATCTCGACAAAGGTATCATCGAGCCCACCCAAGTCCTGCGCCTGGATTCACCGGCGGATACGACGGCAGATTTCCTGGTGGGTATGCGTTTCCAAAAGACAACTGATCATGCGGCTTCCCTCGGTGCTCTGCGAACTCCTTCGAACGAAGGCTTCAAGATACCGAATGGGACCATTCTTTTTCGAACTGGTGCGGGATCTCTCACAGTGGGAGATATGCCCGGCGGGGAAATCACCGCGGTCGGAGACATTCTTGCCGTCCGCCAGACTGACGGAGTGAAGGAAATATTCCTGAGCCTGGGGCGTTCGTTGCGTCAGCAAGACCATTTGCTGTTTTCCTCGAATTCGCCCGTGGACGCCTTACTTCGTATTGGAGCGTCGACCCTTGATATCAAGTTCGATTGCAGCGTGGAGACAAACTTGCAGATTCTACCGGATAAACAACCGGAGAGCGTGAGGCTCGATCGGGTCTCGGTTTCCCTTCCCACCCCAGGGGAAGCTGTTGCTTTCACCCGACTCGGCAAGGGAGAACACACGGTTGAAATCACCTATTGAGCCTGCGTTTGCTGAGGTGGCGGCATGGAATGTGTTCGACGCCAACGTGCGCGTCGGCCATTCAGGCATCCACGGACATTTGGCTCTGGATGCGCGAGAACTGTTGGAGGAGATCAACCGCTTCGGCATTAAGCAAGCGCTTGTCTCAGGCTTCACAGGCGAGGAATACGATCCTGAAGAAGGGAATCGCGCCTTGACCCGAGATATTGAAAACAACTTGGATCGTTTTGTCCCGGCATGGGGGGCGCTGCCTGACAAGGCTTTCCTCGAAAGACTCACGCATCGCAAGCCCGCCGCAATTCGGTTTTCGTTTGGTCTGAAGCGGCACAATGTATCCTTTGCTCCTTTGTATTCGGGTCCGCTTTTCGAATACCTTGAGGAACATTCCATCCTTGCCGTCATTGCGAAAGAAGAAATCGATTGGGATGCCCTCGCCCGGCTGCTTCAAAACTTCCCGCGTGTGTCCTTCTTGCTGCTGGAAATAGGCTATCGCGCCGAACGCTTTCTTGGCCCGCTCTTGAAGAGCTTTCCACGCTTCTATTTTGATAGTTCCACTCTGCTAGCTCATCGCCAACTCGAGAGCTTCGTCGAACAATTCGGTTATGAACACATCGTATATGGCAGTCGTTTGCCACTCTATACGCCGGGTGCAACCTTGGCCACGCTCGCGACTTCACGCATCTCCGATGATGCCAAGCGCGCGATCGCCGGAGATACGCTGCGTCATCTGCTTCAGCCCCCCGGGAGAAAATCATGAGGTCACCCATCCCGATTGCGGACTGCCATGGACACTTTGGCCGACAACCGGACTTTCCCGCCCATAAGGGAAGTGCGGAAGAAATGCTCCAGGTGATGGATTTATTGAATATCGAATGCCTCGCCATCACATCGACTCTCGCCTGCTACAACGATTGTCCTCGCGGCAACGCCGAAATTGCTGAAATCTTAAAAAATCACCCACGACGATTTCTTGGCTACATAACCGTCAATCCGAATCCGCTCGGGGAAGCATTGCGCGAGTTGCAACGCTGGAGCGCATTTCATCGCCCCCCGCTGATCAAGATTCACCCGGACCTCCACAATTATCCGGTTTACGGCCCGAATTACGATCCGGTTTGGAACTATGCAAATCAAACGGAAGCAATCGTACTCGTTCACACTTGGGATTCAGATCCGAATTGCGGCCCGTTGCTGCTCATGCCAGTGGCAAACCGCTTTCCGAAGGCAAGGATTATCCTGGGTCACTCTGGAGTCAGCTGGCGGGGTTATGAACAAGCGATTAACGCGGCCAAAGCGGCTCCCAATCTGTTTCTGGATATCAGCGGGTCGCAGAGCCACCGAACGATAATCGAGCACGCGGTTGAGCAAGTGGGAGCTCACAGGGTACTCTTTGGCTCAGACATGCCGTTTCTCGAGGCTGCCGGTTCGCTCGGGCGGGTCCTGTCCGCGCGCATCCGAGACGATGAAAAAGAAAGAATTCTCCGGTCGAACTTTCTCGAGTTATTGGAAACAAAAAGCAAGTAAAGAAGCAGCAGTATCCCGATTGCGGCCTCGCTCGACGATAGTCACATCATTCCGGACGGAGTTTTCAATATGGATCGAGTTCGAATTGGAGTCATCGGCCTGGGAATCATGGGGGAACTATACGTGAAGGTCTATTCCGCACACCCCCTGGCTAAAGTGATTGCCGTAAGCTCTCGGCGGCAGGAACGCGTCAATGAGATGTGCGAGCGTTACGCCATACCGAATGGCTATACGGAATACAAGGAGATGCTCCAGCGCAAAGATCTCGATGCCGTGGTGATTGCCACTCCTGACAAGCACCATTTTGCGCCGACTCGCGATGTGCTGGAATCCGGAAAGCACGCTTTCGTCGAGAAGCCTTTCACGACAAGCACAGCGGAAGCGGACCAACTTATAGGTATATCAAAAAAAACGGGCAAGAAAATTCAGGTCGCATTCAATCACCGCTGGCTTTCTGCCTATCATCAAACGAAGTCGCTTATCGCCTCGGGCAAGATCGGAACGCCTTTGGCCGGCTACGCACGAAAGAACGACACGATCTTTGTCCCCACCGAGTACATAACCTGGGCGGGAGAGACGACCTGCGCGTGGTTCCTTTCTTCGCATGATATCGACCTGATGCGCTGGTGGCTAGCCGCTGAACCTGTGGAAGCTCGTGCCTGGGGTCGTGCCGAGGTTTTGGCCGCACGGGGTATTCGAACTTACGACGTGATTCAGGCACAAGTGAAATTCGCGTCCGGAGCCATCGTCACGTTTGAATCCGCATGGGTCTACCCCAACACTTTCCCTACGATTGTTGATTCGTTTATGGAGGTTATTGGCGGTTCCGGCCATGTTCATCTGGACCGCAAACGGGAATCCATGGAAGTGAGTACCGAAAAGGAATTTTCCTATCCGAAAGGTTTCCTGAATGCTGAAATTTTCGGGCGCATGCGAGGCGCATTCCCATCCTGTCTGGAAGACTTCCTCTACGCAATACTCGAGGACAAAATTCCTCGAGTCACGGCATTCGACGGTCGCCAGGTGACGGCGACTCTCGAAGCTATCCATAAATCGTTGGAAACCGGAAATACGGAGCGAGTGGCGCGCGCGCAGGATTTCCAAGGCATCTGATGCATGGAGCTGATACCGCTGTCCTGGCCGTCTATTTTGTAACCATGATCGCCGTGGGCGCGCTCTATTCGCGTCACATGCGTTCCGCGGATTTGTATTTCGCCGGTGGTAAACAGCTCCCCTGGTGGCTGGGCGGCGTTTCATTTCTGATGTCCTACGTAAGCGCCCTTTCCATCGTCGTCTACGCAGGTCTGGGATATCAATATGGCATCGTTGCGCTCACGCTCTATTGGACGACGATTCCCGCAACGCTGGTGACAACGTGGCTCTTTGCCCGCCGCTGGCGAAGAGCATGCGTATTGACTCCAACTCAGTTTTTGGAAGAGCGCTTTTCTCCCCTGATCCGGCAGTTGTTTGTTTGGTCCGGCATCCCGTTGAAGGTCATTGATGAAGGATTGAAAATTGTAGCTATCGGCATTTTCTTCTCGGCGGGCCTCGGAATCCCCGCTACAAAGGCGATGCTCGCCGTCGGAATCACCATCCTTCTGTATTCAGTCCTTGGAGGGCTGTGGGCGGTTGTGATTACCGATTTTGTACAGTTCATTTTGGTAACAGGCGGGGTCCTCCTGCTGCTCCCCCTGAGCTGGCGTGCGGCAGGGGGCTGGAAGCATTTCGCGAATTCCATGCCTGCCGGATTCTTTCGTCCCGTTCATGCGCCCTATACCTGGAGTTATGTTGTAGCGTTTCTGGTTCTCAGCATTCTCTCGCTTTCCGGCAACTGGTCACTCATACAAAAATTCTATTCGGCAAGAAGCGACCAGGAAGCTAGGTCCATGGGCTGGCTGGCGACGTGGCTTTTCCTCTTTTTGCCGCCGGTGTGGATCTTCACGGGCATGCTTGCGCGCTCCTTTATTCCGTTCACGGGATTGGATCCGCAAACGATCTACGCCCGGCTCGGAGCACAATTACTGCCGTTTGGAATGCTGGGGCTTATGGTGGCCGCTTTGTTTGCAGCCACGATGTCTGTGCTGTCTTCGGGTTACAACGTTATGGCGGCGGTGCTTACGCTTGATGTCTACAAGCGCCTGCTGCGCCCTCATGCAGACCAACACGAACTTGTGCTGGTGGGTCGAATTCTGACGGCGGCGATCGCGATGGTCGTCTTGGGATTTGCGCTCACGGTCATGCATTTTCACTGGATGATTTTTAATACGATGGTTGTCGCATTCGGGTTTTTCTTACCCCCCACGGTCTTGCCGCTGCTGGCCGGCTTATTGAGCCGGCGACTTTCCGCAGGCGGGGCCCTGGCAGGTTTCGTGGCCGGAATATCCGCTGGAGTTGCATTTCTAGCGTATCGGTTTTTGGGTCCGGCGCAGGACCTGGGAAGATATCAGGCCGAGAGCATCGTCATTCCTACCGGCCTTACTTTCCTGGTTTTATGGGCTGCCGCACGATGGTTCCCTGCGAAAGGGGATGGAGAAGAACGCGCAAACCGGTTCGCACTTGGTTTATCGCAATCTTCGGTGCCCACCAAAGGGACAATCATGAATCCGGCGCCGATTGCTGGAGTAGTGATTGCGATCATGGGTGTTAGTTTGATGTTGGTGAGTCTCGCTCCCCTGTTCACCGCAAAGGGGATCACCTATTTGACTTTGATCATGGGAATCGGCTTTACCGCAATCGGAGCAGCGATGATTGCCACGCGGTGGTGGGGACGTTTACAGCGTGGAGTCTGCCACTAACTACCAGCGTCACGTAACCGGCGCCGCGGGAGTAGTCATCGTCAGCGGCACGGGATCCGTCATTCTGGGCAGGGCATCGGGGAAAAAGGCTGTCCAGGTGGGAGCATGGGCCCTCTATTGGGCGATGAGGGCAGCGCCCAATGGATCGCGCGAGAAGGAAATAAGCGCTGGTTATTCTTGATCAATTGCAGAAATCGCTGGGGCTCGCAAGAAAAAAGCGGTCGACCCTGCCAATTACCGCGCTCCGATTGGGAGTTGGCCAAACACACGTAATGGCCCTAGTTCTTTTTCGACGCGAGCGAAGAAACATTCGTCCCGCACTTGCCGGCGTATGGCGACGAACCTCCTTCCGTGAAGCTCTCGGTTATCGCAAGCAGCGGATCGCTTTTCTGGAGGGACAATAGGTAGATCACAGCGCCGTCGGCATACCGGCAGGTATCTTCCAGCGTCTCCTGAAAAACCTTAGGCAGCGGTTCTCCGCTCTTGTGCCAGGATGTGCCCTGAGCGTAGACGCCCCCGTAAATAGGGAAGCGTCCCTTTACGGCCAGCCGCGAGTTTTCCAAAAACGAAGAAAGCCCTGTGGCTTTTTCGAGATTCACCCACCACAACCAAGCGCCATCGACGCAGCCAGCCAGGCGATCCGCTTCAGAAGTGTCCAGATCATAAATGGTGGGGACAAACTGCAATCGGGGATTGATGGTCTGCTTCGCCCGGTAAATCTGGCAAAGATAGCTGCGTGTAAATGTGTTGGGACTGACCCCTCGGTCAATGTCGTCGATATTGAATCCGCGCAAGTGCGGGTAGCGCAAGGAAAGCTTGGCCAAAGCT
Organism: uncultured Acidobacteriota bacterium; assembly: GCA_963708285.1. Lineage (GTDB taxonomy): Bacteria > Acidobacteriota > Terriglobia > Acidiferrales > UBA7541 > Palsa-295. The sequence goes on along the minus strand of CAVPSF010000001.1, from coordinate 1,000,596 downwards.
TTGGCCCAGCTAATATAGTCGGCGCCGTACGGATGCGAATCAGCGCCCTCACTCGGCGGAATTAACACCGGCCACAGATCGATGCCTGCGGCGTCTGCGGCGGGTACCAGTTTTTGAAAACTCACCCAATCGTTCGGCGCAGTGGTTCTCATTACAAAAACATTGCAACGGAACCCGTTGGCGTGGAGCCATTGGATTGTGCCTTCCTCGTCCACGCTACCGTCGGTCTTGGCGACTGGGCCCGACCAAGCACAGGGCACGGAACCCATGGAGTTCCATTCGCGGCCCGGATGATGTGGGCGGGCCGATGTGGTCTCTTGAGCCTGTAGCATCGCCGCGGCGAGCAGAAAGAGAACAATCGCCGTCAGGCTGTTTCTTACGAGGGTCATTATTATCTCCTCCGATCTCACGAGTGAAACCGCACGCTTACCCTCACTTCAATTCAACCAAATCGTGATTTCGAAAAGCCGACAAGTCAGGCCAGATAAATTGATCCCCTTCTTGTAGACCACTCAGAACTTCCGCTCTATCCTGCGAGACGAAGCCGAGTTGCACCTCGACTCGCATCGCTTCACTGCCACTTTTCATCAACTTGAAGAGTTTGATCTTGCAATTGGCATTAGCCTGCGGGGGGCGGTCTATGAAGAGAACGTTCCTGAGCCTCTCTACTTCGATTGTTCCATCGACGCCTAAATCGGGGCGGGCTCCCTGGGGCAGGCGTCCACTCAAAGTTACATCCACGGCAACGGTGCTGTTCTGCACTACCGGGGCAATACGCAAAACGCGGCCGGGAACGACTCCATCGTGGGTGTCAATCGACGCGGTCTGCCCAAGCTGAATATATTTTGCCTGAGTTTCCGGAATCTTGAGTTCTGCCTCAAGATTTTTAGGCTGAACCACCCGGGCCAAGACGGTCCCGGCAGTAACTTGTTGTCCCACTTCCACAGGTAGCCCTTGGAGCACTCCATCGAGTCCCGGTCGCACCTGTAGTTGTGCTACAAGCGCTTTCTTCGCTTGTACCTGAGCTTGAAGCCGCCCAACTTTCGCGTCATCTCCCAAGAGCTGCGCTTGGATTGATTCCGCGAATGCCTCCGCCTTTTTATTTGCCATCTCACTCTGGTGGGCCAGCTCATCAGCCTTTGCCTGCGAAAGCTTGGAAATCAAGCTGGAGGTTAGACCAAGTTTATAGAGTTGCAGATTTGTGTCCGCTTGCAATTTCGCTTGCTGGTATCCGGAACGGATCATGGCCGCTTGCGACTGTTGATCGAGAAGTTGATCTTCCAATTGCGTCTGCAGACTCTTATGTTCTGCCTCCGCCTCTTTCAACTGCCATTCCGCATCCGCTTCGGATTCTTCCAAAGCCGGATTGCCCAGGACCAGAATTACTTCGTTCGCTTGCACCCTTGCTCCCGGCTGCACCAGAATCTGCTCGATTTGCCCGTCGGTAAAAGCAGGTATGACGCGAGTCATTCTTGGAATGAGTGTGCCAGACCCGCTTACCGTGCGAATCATGTCGCCACGCTGCACAGAATTCACCCGCAATCCCTCCCGGTTCACCACCGTCGTCGCTGGCTTTCGCCGGAAAAAGCCAAACCCCAGCGCGAGGACGGATACCACGAACACCGTTGCATAAGTCCCCGCGCGCAAATGACGCCTGCCAGACATCGATGCTTGCTTGCTGTCCACTTCGGTTTCTCCGTGTTGGTGCCCTCACACGAGGCATTAAGCATAACCTAGGACTCGCTCCACCGCTTCAACAAAACGTTTCAATCATAGAATCGTGTTCTACACAATAGAACAAGAAGAATTGGCGGCCATCGTCTGCGGCAGACTGCACGCTAGGTTCACGCCACTTCTCCGTCGGCGCCTGGAGAGCTTCCCCACCAGGCGCACGGAGGCCAAGCCGGGCGCGGGCCACCCGACTCCTGGCTGGTAAAGCCTGCGCAAGGGGTTCACTGCCAAGTCGCCCCACGCGCCCCGGCCATACGGAAAATGTTTCGTGGAGGACGTCGATTGAGGCATGCTCCATTCGACCTACTTTCAGGAGCCACGCGCATTAAAATACATGATGCTGATTTACCTGAAAGAAGACGTCCTGACCGAAGCCGAACGCACTCATTGTTATGAGGAGTCCGCCGCTTGCTTAGAGCCGCGCGGGCTGCCGATTTTGGGCGGCTTCGTTCGCTTCCCTGGTGAAGCGGCAACAACTCGCATGAAAATGTGGGAATCGGGCGCAGCGCGCAAACCTTTACCGCGCTCGAGAGCATTGAATAGACAAGCGCAAAACAAATTCAAGGAGAAAAGCCCATGCACGCAGCTGCGGATTCAAAGCCGGTTTCGAAACCGGCTCTGTGGACGGGACGAATTGCCAGCGCCATGGTTGTCCTGCTGATGGTGTTCGACGGGACTTCGAAAGTAATGAAAGTGCCGGCGGTGATGAAGTCCGCGGCGGAATTGAAATTTTCGGCGGCGCAAATAGTGGGCGTCGGAACGCTGCTGCTGATTTGCACTTTGATTTATGTGATTCCGCGCACCTCGGTTCTGGGTGCGATACTGCTGACCGGCTATCTCGGCGGGGCCATCATTACCCAAATCCACGCCGGGATGCCCATGATCATGTTGACGTTACCCATTGCCGTAGGCGTTTTCACGTGGGGAGGATTATTCCTGCGCGACCCGGAATTGCGCGCGTTTATTCCGCTGCGAAGGCGCGGCGCTTAGCGGCCGGCAGAAGAAACGGAGAATTAAAATAAAGGAGCGCTCCCATGGAAAAAATCACCCCGTTTTTGTGGTTCGATGGCCGGGCCGAGGAGGCCGCGAAATTTTATACCTCCATTTTCAAGAATTCGAAGCTCGGGACCATCCGGCGCTATGGCCCCGGAGGACCCGCGCCGGCGGGTTCGGTCATGTCCGTGGAATTCCAGATCGAAGGCCGTGAATACGTGGCCTTCAATGGCGGCCCGCAATTCCCATTCACTCCGGCGATTTCCCTTTTTGTGGACTGCGCGACGCAAGAGGAAGTAGACGCGGTATGGGGAAAACTGCTGGAGGGCGGTCGAAAAAGCAGGTGCGGCTGGCTGCAGGACAAATTTGGATTGTCGTGGCAGATCATCCCGTCGGCGCTGGGAAAGCTGATGAGCGATCCGGATCCTGAAAAATCGGGACGGGTGATGAAAGCCATGCTGCAGATGGAGAAAATCGACGTGAATGCGTTGCAGCGAGCCTACGACAATAAATAAACCGCCGCAAAGTTCGTCCCGCGATCAGGAAACGAAGGAGCAGCCGATCCGCGCGCGGGCCCCTTCGAACGCCGTGGTATAGGTTTTCTTCAAGCTCACGCGCACCGGCGGAAGTATGGGCACGTGCAGTACGGCGTGAAACGTTTCCGGAACATCCTCCGGATTTTCAAGGATCAACGCCACGCCGCCGTAACTCAGGTCCAGCACCGAAGCGTTCTTCTGGCCCAATTCGCTCAAAACGGCGTAGGCCTTGGTTCCCGCCAATGAGACGCGCTCCCATTTGCGTTCGGTCGAATACTTGTGAGTCTTGCCGGCGCCTGGCGCAAAAGATGCCGGCTCGGGTGCAGGCTTGTGCGGAATTTCCATTTCCGAGGGTTGCGCAGCGAAAGGCTCGCGGCGCGTACGTGCAGTTTCCGGCGCCGGAGCAACCGTCTCGTGAGGCGTGCCGGGAGCGGCTCCCGCGGGAATTGATGTGCCTCTTGCCGGTGCTTCCGCTTGCGCCTGGGTTTCGATGGGAATCACGCGCGAACCTCCGCGCGTGGAATTCTTCAAATGATACAAACGCTCATCGGCAAGGCGCAGAAGCGCGCGCCGGGCATCGCCATCCTGCGGGTGCACGGCCACGCCGAAATCGAGCGTCACGCCGATTCCCAGTTTCATCGGGCGCAATTCCGCTTCGTATTGCGCGCGCACGCGCCGGCACAATGTGTTGGCTTGTTCCGGATCGGTCTGCGGCAACAGCAGCGCAAATTCATCTCCGCCGATGCGGAACGCAAAATCGGAAACGCGCAGCGTCTTGCGCAGCGTGGATGCGGCCAGTTGAAGAACCTGATCGCCCTGCAAGTGTCCGAATTGATCGTTCACTTCCTTGAGCTTGTGCAAATCCATGATCACTACGGCCAGGTGTTGCGCATAGCGCTTGGCGCGGTTTAATTCCTTGTCGAAGGACTCATCGAACAGCCGCCGGTTGTAAAGCCCGGTCAGTGAATCCGTCGCGGCGTTGATCTGCATCTTCTTGAATTCGTCGTACTCCATCACGATGGGGACGCGCAGGAAACTGGCCGAGGCCAGCACTTCGATCATCGCCGACTTGAGAGAGGCGCGCTTGCCCTGGATTTCGCTGAGCTGGCGCCGGCGCAGCAAAATGCGCTCCCAGATTTCGTTGCTCTGCGCTTCGCTGAATTCCACCTGCGTAATGGTGCGGAAAAACTGGCGCAAAAATTGTCCGCGCGAAGATTCTTCCAGACCTTCCAGAGTGTCGGCAATCAGGTCCATCAAAGAATCTTCGGCCGACAGCTGTGACTGTGTGATATCGCCGGGCTGGGGCATCAATGGTTTCCGATAGACTTCGAGTGCTCCCTGAGATTCAGGGACCCTGCGGGGGTTACCCTTCATGTGCAAGGCAAAGTCCATTTGGGCGTCAGAATAGGGAATCGGCAGGTGTGTAACGTACTATAAAAAAGAGGGTTACAATTTTTTTTCAGAAGGACCCATTTCGGAGAGTTTTCGCCCTTTGTTCAGGGTAAAAATGATTCCACTTTTTTCCTATCTTCCTCCGGTTCCGCGCAGGAAGAGAAGTTCCTTAGCCGATCGGTTTTAGAAACTCTAAACCCACCAGATGGACATCTCCGGCCTCTTGTTGGCGCTTCACGCGCGCCTGAATGGGAGGCATTCCTGAGGGAACCAGCGCCGAAGAAGTAATGGAAGGCGCGGGGATGGTCAGCGTGACCACATCATTGATCGCGAGGGGCCGAGGGCTGGCGACCAGTGCTCCTAAAGCGCTGATATCAAGTGTTTTACCTAGATCCACGAACTGCTCACCGTAGGCGTCTTTTCCGCGAATAAATAGCGGAACTTGCAGGCTGATTCTCTGGAATCTCCTGCGTTCATCGTATATCGGCGCCATTGCTGCCTTGTGGTGTATTGCCAGATTTTCGCGAGATGCCATTGGTACCCCAGTATTAGTACCAAGTTGAACCGCAATTTGAATGCAACTCCTGGAGCTAACTTGCATGATTATTAAACCTTTTTTATTGTTAGGCTTAGATAGAGTCAAAAACGACACACTTGCCGCCGCTTCCGAGCGATGTGCAAATTTGTGCCAGAGTATTTCCACCATTGTGCAAACTAGGACGCATTTACCATTGACTCTATTTTTCCCCTTTGCGAGCATAGGTTTTCTTGCGACGGCCCCTATGCATCATCTTGCGAAGAGAGGAAATGGGTGTCTTCGCGGGGTACCAGGCGAGTTCTGAGGTGAGGGTTTGACGAAAAGCCAGGCAGTCGAACATCAGGCGAACAAACAGGGCGTCTTCCAGCTTATTTCAAGCCTGCTGGATGCGCTCGATCGCGCCGTGGTCGTGGCCGACACCTATGGGCGCGTGCTCTACGCAAATCCTCAAGCGCAAAACAAGTTGAGCATCCAAGGTACTCATCCCAATCCGGACCTGAACCTTTTTTCCGATCTTCTGCATGTGGATCGCTCCGGAATCATGAGCCAGCTCGAAGGCGGGGCGCAGGAAGTGACTCTACCGTTTGAAGCCGGCACGGATCACAACCGCATGCGCATTCGCTGGCTGCCGGAGCCGGACTGGCTGGTGGTGTACCTCGAGGGAATTGAAGCGGAGATCCCCGCAGACGAAGCGGAAATGCGCAATACCGTCCAGGAATTGATGCAGGAACGCGAGATTACCTACCGCAATCTGCTGGCTGCGTATCTGCGACTCCAGGAAGTGAACCGCCAGAAGACCGTGTTTCTGGCTTCGGCGGCGCATGAATTGAAGACGCCGCTGGCGGTGATGAAGGGATATTACGACCTGCTGCTCACCGGCTCGCTCGGGAAGATCAGCGAGCGGCAGCGCGACATTTTGCAGGAATCCAAGGAAAGTTGCGACCGTCTGGTGCGCCTGGTTTCCATGTTTCTGAACTATTCCGCGCTCGAAAGCGGCAAGCTGGTTTTGCAGTTGCGCGAAAACGATCTGCGCGATTGCATCCAGGACGTCATCTGCCGCTGGCAGGACGCTTTCAAGCGCGTCAACGTGCGCCTGGACGTGCAGCTTCACAAGGATTTGCCGGTCTTCAAATTTGATTATCAGAAGGTGCAGCAGATCGTCGCCAACCTGGTGGATAATGCGCTGAAACATACTCCGGAAGCCGGGTGCGTCAAGCTGGTGGCCGAACCTCACTTCTGGGAACGCCGCAGCGCGGAAGCCGCACCCACCAAAGAGCGCCGCCGGAGCGGGGCGAACCGCGCCAATAGCGTGATGGTTTGCGTCTCCGATACCGGAACGGGCATTGCCGCGGAATACCACCAGGAAATTTTCGAGGAATTTGTGCGCGTCGATCCTTCCTCTTCAGGTATGGGCCTGGGCCTGGCCATCACCAAGCGGCTGATTCAGGCCCACCGCGGAAAAGTCTGGGTGGACAGCGAAATCGGACGCGGCAGCTCGTTTTCATTTTTATTGCCGATTCACGTGGAATAGGCCGCGGAGGTTTTAGTTCGGATGGCGCGCGGGATTTCGCAGCCATCGCAACGGCAAAGAAAGAAGGGGCGGAGTTGTTTCGCCTCATTGGATAAAAGATGACCGACAAAGAAAAAATATTGGTCGTGGACGACGAACCGAGCATTCGCAAGTATCTCCAAACACTTTTGGAAGTGGACGGCTTCGATGTGTCCACGGCGCCCACGGGCAAGGAAGCGCTCAGCAAGATCGGCGAGGGAGAGCGTCCGGATTTCGTGATCCTCGACGTGCTGATGCCGGAAATGGACGGGCTTGAAACGCTGCGCCAGTTGATGCAAATCGACCGCACATTGAACGTCATCATGCTTTCCTGCTCGAATGAAGTGACCACCGTGGTCGAAGCTATCCGCATCGGCGCGCTGGATTATCTTACCAAGCCGTTTGAAAAGCCCGAGCTCGACGCCGCGCTGCTCAAATGCCGGCAGAAAAAAGAGCTGCGCTCGGAAAATCAGGCTCTGCGCGAATATTGCGAAGCGCTCACCGAGGATCTTTCCTTCCTCGCCGCCAGCCCGCAAATGCTGAAAATCCGCCAGCGCATTTTGCAGATCGCGCCCGTGGATGTTCCGGTATTTATCAGCGGGGAAAGCGGCGTGGGAAAAGAAGTCGTCTCGCGCATGATTCATCTGCGTTCCTTGCGGCGCCAGCAGCCGTTCGTCAAGGTCAATTGCGCGGCGCTTCCCGGCGAGCTTCTGGAATCGGAGCTTTTCGGTTTCGAGCAGGGCGCATTCACCGGCGCGGTGCGCGCCAAGCCCGGCAAATTCGAGCAGGCCAACAAGGGAACCATTTTCCTAGACGAAATCGCGGAGATGAGCCCGCACTTGCAGGCCAAACTTCTTCATGTGCTGCAGGACGGCCAATATTCGCGCCTGGGCGCCCGCGGTATCGTGAACGTGGATGTGCGCGTTTTAGCCGCCACCAACGTGGACGTCAAGGAAGCCATGCGCAGCGGTCGCTTCCGCGAGGATTTGTACTATCGCTTGAATGTGCTCTCGATCCACATTCCGCCGCTGCGTGAGCGCACCCAGGAAATTCCGCTGCTCTTCCGGCATTTCCTCGCGAAGTACAGCGAAAAATACGGCAAGCCCGCTCCCGATCCTTCGAAGCACTTGCTGGACGCCGCGCTGCGCTATCCCTGGCCCGGCAATTTGCGCGAACTCGAAAATTTCGTCAAACGCTACGTGATTCTCGAAGATGACGAAGGCAGTTTCCGCGAACTCCTGGAAATGACCGGGCAGCAGCAGCGCACCGCTCCGCGCGAAGAAGCTCCCGCTCCGAAAGAACAGGGCTTGAAAGCCCTGGTGCGCGGCCTGAAGGACGAAGCGGAAATGGAAGCGATCGCCGACGCGCTCGACAAAACCAACTGGTGCCGCAAGGACGCCGCAAAAATGCTGGGCATCAGCTACAAGGCCCTGCTTTATAAAATGCGCGCGTTTAATTTGGATTCCGGACGAAGCGCGCGTTCCGCCGCGGCGAAAGTCGCGGCCAAGGAAGCGCTGGCAGCCAAAGAAGCCGCCGCCAAGGAATCCGCGCCTGCTCCGGGTGTTCCCGCGATCCGCAGCTCCTAGTTTTCGAATTCAACTCTGCGGAATTGAATCGTGAGGCGTTGCTGATTTTTCAACCGGTAGGAAGTCTGCCAGGCGTTTCGCTTCGCTCGAATCCTATTTTTTCGCCTGCGCGGATCTGTTTCCATCGGAACCATTTCGCCAGGTAGAATTTTCAGTTCTTGTGCGCAGGACCGGCCTATTACTCCTGAGTCCGCAGGTACCCCGGTGGGTCGCCGGCCCATCCGAAAAGAGTTGCATATCTAGGGCACACAGACCGAAATACCACTACCTATTCCTATCCGCTTAGAATAGTATTTCGCTCCGATACGCCTCCCATGCCGAAAGGCATGGCAAAAGGCGTAAGAGTTCCCAGCGCCCAGCCCGGAACTCTACCGTACGCAGATTACTTTTTTTCAGAAGGTTAGAGCGTTGCGCCAAATTTTGGCGCGTCGAGCCCGGGGGCGAAAGACTTAATTCAACGCCCCGCCGGGCATTTCCGAAATCTGTGTCATCTTTGGAAGAGTGATTGCTAACCATAGTTGGGGGAATGCAGTTACCTTCTATCTTTTCCTGCAAGGAGCATCTTGAATGACGGAACGACGCATGGCTCGGCGGTATGACTTGTCGCTCCCCGTAAATGTACGTTTGCCCATCAATCGTGAGCCTGGCGCTCACAATGGACAAACCCGCGATATTTCCACGCGCGGCGTTTACTTCATGGTGCAAAAAGAGCTTTCTCCCGGCACGGAATTGGATTTCACGCTTACCTTGCCTTCGGAAATTACCCGCGGAACCGAAGTCTTTGTCCGCGCTCATGGCCGCGTGGTGCGCATCGATAAGCAGCATCATGAAGAAGATCGCGAATCCATCGGCGTCGCGGCGGTGATCGAACGTTACGACATCATCCGCGGCGAAGGCTCGCGCATCTAGTTTTTCCCGGTTCGCCCGGCGGCCTTGCGGCAGGAAGGCAGTATCCTTGCAATGGCTGTGTTCGTGACGTCCTCATACCGTCCGGTTTGCATGGCCCTCTGAAATCGCCCTCCCCGCGATTCCCGCAATATTCAGTTGCGTTCTGGAGTCAGCCGTCCTAGGATGCCCCCAATCTGTGCCAGAGGAGGGTCCGATGAGAGTAGCGGACCTTATTGTTTCCCGCCGCGAAGTGTTTTCCGTTGCCGAAGATTGCACGGTTCATGAGGCCGCCCGCTACCTGCGCGAGCGCAAAGTCCGCTCGGTGGGAGTGTGCGACCGCCAGGGCGTGCTGCAAGGTGTGCTTTCGCAAAGCGACGTTTCCGACAAAGTGGCGGCGGAAAATAAATGCCCCGCGTGGATGCGCGTCTCGGAAATCATGACCCGGCAAATCGTCTCCACCACTCCTGAGACCTCGATTGAAGATTGCCTGCGGCTGATGGAGCAGCATGGAATTTTCCATCTGGTGGTTCTCGACGGAGATACGGGATTTCGAGGCATGATCTCCGTGACGGATTTACTCGAGTTGTTTGCATCCGATCAAAAAGCGCGTGCCGACATGCTCGAGGCGCTCATTTTCCCCCAGCGTTAGATTTGCCATTTTGGGGATTCCCCCTTCGGCTTCCCGGGCCGAAAGAAGCCCGAATTGGTGTTTTCGGTCATCGCCACCCTATCCGCCGACTGCCGCGCAGCTCACCTCATATTGAATACAAGCACTTGAGGGATTTCGGGAGGGTCAGCTAACCCCCTTTTGCCAAAACAGGGAAAGTCGCTTCCGGGAAGTGGCAAGGTTTTTCTGGTAAATGAGGGGGATTGTTCCGAAGAGGGTACGCAAACTCGGGGGTGCACCACCGCAGGACATTGCTTCAATTCATTGAAATTTAAAGACTTAATTTTGAGGCATACAAAAAGAGAAACTTGGCTGGAAACGCCGTTGCGGCATGCGTTTGGTGCTTCGTATGCAAGGTCACTCCCGGGGCGGGGAGATTTGCCCCTATTTTCCCAAAAGAGAGTCCGATTGGCATCAGCAGCTCCAGCTCGTATAGCTCCGGCGTCTCAAACCCTCGAGCTTCCGCCCGATCACGTCCATTTTGGGCCTTCGGAAGCGATGCAAGGGGTACGCAAGCGGGTTGAGCGCGCCGCGAGCTTGAATGTCCCCATCCTTATCCTGGGTGAAAGCGGAACGGGCAAGGAAGTACTAGCCCGCTTCGTTCACGCGCACTCTCCCTGGAACGAGGGCCCGTTCATCAAGGTGAATTGCCCGGCTATTCCCGGGACGCTGATCGAAAGCGAGCTTTTTGGGTACGAAAAAGGCGCTTTCACCGGAGCCAACGCCGCCAAGCCCGGCCGCATGGAAATGGCCCAGGGCGGGACGCTGTTTTTGGACGAAATCGCCGAGCTCGATCCCAACTTGCAAGCGAAGCTCCTTCATGTCCTGCAGGACGGCCACTTCATGCGCATTGGCGATCATGAAGAAAGAAGCCTGGACGCGCGGGTGATCTGCGCCACCAATCGCGATCTGAGCCAGGAAATATCGAGCGGGGGATTCCGCTCCGACCTGTATTACCGCATCAACGTGATCAGCATCACGCTGCCGCCGCTGCGCGAACGCCGTGACGATATTCCCTATCTCGTCGATTATCTTCGCCAGGTTTACAATCGCCGATTCCAGCGCGAGGCTCCCCCGGTTTCTCAGGAAACTTTGCAACTGCTCACGCACCGCAACTGGCCCGGCAATATTCGCGAGCTGGAAAATTGCCTGGCGCGATACGTCATTTTAGGCTCGGAGGACGCCTTCTACACCGATCAAGCGGAGCCGATGGAGAAGAAGGCCGCGGAATTCTCTTACGAATTGAACAAGGACGGCAACATTCCGCTGAAGCATATTTCGCAGCAAGTGACGCGGCGAATGGAGCACGACGTCATCCTGAAAGTGCTGCAAGCCAACCACTGGAATCGCCGCAAGACCGCGGAAATTCTCAAGATCAGCTATCGCGCGCTTCTCTACAAAGTCCGCCAGGCCGGACTTCCCCCCAAGCGCCCGGGGCGCAAGATAGGCCCCGCGGGCGGTGCATTGGACGGGCTTCCCATCGCCGGCGAGCCTTCGTAACGCAAACCTGCGTCTGCCAGCCATTTGCGACCCTCGCCGAACGGAATAAGGGATTTGTGGACCGCTGTTTTTCCCGGCACCCCGCCGCATTTTTGCTGTTATTCACCTGTGCACTCTTCGAAATCATTCGCTCCGACTTTCTTGCTCCCGCCCGGCAATTCCTATAGCCTAAACTGTGATGGCTAAGGCTCCCGCAAAATCGAAGCTGAAAGTCTGTCTGCTTTCTCCTCATCCGATGGTGCTCGAGGAATTTCACCGGCTGCTCGAGAAAACGGGCTTTCATATCGTATCGCTCAAGCTCGATTCCATGCTGGCGCCCGACCTGCGCAATCTGGAAGTCCCGCGCGCGACGTTGTACGTGGTGGATGCCCACGCCGCCAAGCAAGCCACCGGCGCGTTGCTGAACAATATTCTGGACCACCATGCTGGAGCGCGCCTGCTGGTGGTGGGCGATAATTTCAATGACACGGACAGCTACAGCCTCCTTCGCCAGGGAGTGAAGGGCATTCTCAACTACGCGGAGGCGCGCGAACAGTTGCCGCGGGCATTGCCGCTGGTTGCCGCCGGAGGGTTCTGGGTCCCGCGCAACGTCCTTTCGCGTTTCGTGGATTCCATTCTCAGCAGCACGGCGGGACGCCGCCTGCGCGGAGATTCCCCCACGGAGTTGAGCCGCCGCGAGCAGGAAGTCCTCAACAGCCTGCTCGAAAACCTGGCCAACAAGGAAGTGGCGGACCGCCTGCACATCTCCGAACGCACCGTGAAATTTCACGTCTCAAACCTGCTAGCCAAATTCGGCGTGCGCCGCAGAGCCGATTTGATTTTGCTTTGCTACCAGCGGCGCGGCGCCGGAACGTAATTTCTACGGCGTTTTTTCCTCTCTTGATTCTTCACGCCCGCATTCGCTGCTATAATTCCCGTGCGCTTGGAGCGATGATTTCCGCTTTTGCCCATGGCAAATTTTTCCATTGAGAATTTCGGTTGCCGCGCCACGGATGCCGATGCCGCAGCCATTCGCCGCGATCTGCTGGCCGCGGGGTTGGCGCTTGCCTCCGACGCCGCTCATGCGGATGTGGTGGTGCTCAATACCTGCACGGTGACATCCTCCGCCGACGCGCAAACGCGCGAAACGGTGCGCAAGATTGTTCGCGCAAATCCAGCGGCGCGGATCGTAGTCACCGGCTGCTACGCCCAACGCGCTCCGGAAGAGATTGCGGCGCTCGAGGGCGTTTCCTGGGTGGTGGGCAATTCGCAGCAGCACCGAATTCCGGCCATTGTGCGCGGCATGATTTCATCCGCCACGCCCGCATCCGCGGATGCAGCCGAGTCCGAACATGCTCCCTCGCGCGATTTCATCCCGCTCGCCAATGTCGATTCCGGCGCCATGTCGCTCGCGCGCGGCCCGGCAAAAATTCTCACTGGCGACATCTTCGCGCAAACATCCATTGGCGTGGCCCAGGGCGCGCGCAACGAAGCCGACCGCACTCGCCCGATCCTGAAAATCCAGGATGGCTGCAATAATCGCTGCTCCTACTGCGTAATTCCCTTCGTTCGCGGAGCGAGCCGCAGCCTGCCGCCGGATGGAGTCATCGCCGCCGTTCGAAATCTGATTGCATCCGGCGCAAAAGAAATTGTTCTCAGCGGAATCAATCTTGGCGCGTACGGCCGCGATCTGGCGCCGCGCGCGAGCCTGGCGAGGGTCGTGCAGCGCGTTTTAGATGAGACGCCGCTCGAGCGCTTGCGTTTCAGCTCCATCGAGCCGCAGGACGTGACCGAGGATTTCGTGGCGCAGGCCGCAGCTTCGCGGCGCATCGCGCGCCATTTTCATATTCCGCTGCAATCCGGATCCGACCGCATTCTGCGCGCCATGCACCGCTGGTATCGCACCGGACACTATGCCGAGCGCGTGGCGCTCATCCGGCACCTGCTGCCCGATGCATCGATTGGCGCGGACGTCATCGTGGGGTTTCCCGGCGAATCGCAGGACGAATTTACCGCGACATTCGAATTTATCGCGCGCCTGCCGCTCAGCTACCTGCACGTGTTTTCATTTTCCGAGCGCCCCGGCACGGCCGCGCAAACGCTCGACGCGCCGCGTGTTCCAGGCCACGTGATTCGTGAGCGCGCGCGCGCCTTGCGCTCGCTTTCGGATAAAAAGACAGCGGAGTTTCGAGCATCGCAGGCGGGAATCGTCCAGCGAGCCATCACTTTGGCGCGCGGCGGCGACATTTGGACCGAAGCATTGACTGGAAATTACCTGAAGATTCGGCTGGCGGGCCGCCATGCGCCGAATGAGTGGCATGATGCGCCGGTTTCCGGCAACTCGGGCGAAATCGTTGCGCGGCTCGACAAGGAAATTGCCGCGCCTGTCGCCTGCGCCGCCGATTAATCCTCGAAAATCACTTCCGCCAGCGCCACATTTCCGCTGTGGGTGATGCTGAGTGAAATGTTTTTCACGCCCATGCGGTCTGCGAGCTCCCGCGCAACACCCGAAAGATTCAGCGTCGGCTTTCCCGATGCCTCGCGCGCAACTTCAATATCGCGCCAGCGCACGCCGTGGCTCCATCCCGTCCCCAGCGCTTTCATGGCCGCTTCCTTAGCCGCGAAGCGGCCGGCATAGCGTTCGAACCTGTTTTTGTGCTTTTCGCAGTACGCCGCTTCCCTGGGGGTGAAGAGGCGCTCGATGAATGGCGCGCCGTGGCGCGTGATGGCCGCGGCGATGCGGTCGATTTCCGCGATGTCCAGTCCCAGTCCGACGATCATGCATCCCCCGGCGCAATTCACACCGCACCGCACGCGGATTATACCTATAATTGAGGAGCGCCGCGATTGCGCGCAAATTCCGCGAGAAAGGGCCAGGCGAAACATATGACCTCCGCCGTCGCCAATCGAAAACGCGCCGCCAAAACGCGCCCCGCGAAAAAGCAGCGCGCAGCGGCCGGCATTTCTGGCCATGCGGCAAACGATCCCGCCGAATGGAAATTGCGCAGCGAACGGGGCGTAACGCTGGTCATGGCTCCTCCGCTCGCGCGCCTGGATTGGCTCGTGCACGGGTTCAGCACGCGCCTGGGAGGAGTGAGCCAGCTTCGCCCCGGAGCGAAAGAATTGAATCTGGGATTCACGGAGGAGGATTCGCGCGAGCGCGTGCTCGCCAACCGGCGAAAATATTTTCAGGCGCTTGGCGCGGGCAAGATGCGGGCGGTCGCGCTGCGGCAGATTCATTCGGATATTGTGCAGCTCGTCGGTTCCGCAAAAGCTGCGCAAGCAGACGTCGCGCTGCAAGGCGACGCGCTAATCACGCGCGAGCGCGGCGTACTTTTGTGCGTGCAGACCGCCGATTGCATTCCCATTCTTCTTGCCGACACGAAACATCGCGCCGTGGCCGCCATTCATTCCGGCTGGCGCGGCACAGCGCAGCGCATCGCGGAAAAAACGTCTGGGCCGCATGCAGATGGAATTCGGGACGCGTCCTGCGGACGTGATTGCCGCTATCGGTCCGGGCATCGCCCGCTGCTGCTACGAAGTGGGCCATGAAGTGGTGAAGGAATTTGCCGCGAAATTTCCGGAAGCGCACGACTGGTTTGACGGGCCCTTTGAGGCGCTCGCGGACGGCGATCAGGATCCCAACTGGCTTCCCTGGCTGACCATGAAGCCGCCGGGCCATGCGCCACCCGCTCCGCGCGTACAGCTTGATTTGGTGGCCGCGAATCGCGCCATCCTGGCCGGCGCGGGGATCCCTGCCGCGCGGATTTTTTCCTCCGGCTACTGCACGCGGTGCCGCACCGATTTATTTTTCAGCTATCGCCACGAACGCGCGACAGGACGCTTGATGGCGGCCATCGGGATTCGTTAGAAGCGTTTTTGCCATTCCGGCGGGCGGCGCGACAATTCAGGCGGGAGATATTTGTGAGAGATTCGATGGCGGCCGCGATGCGCCGGATTCGAGCAGCGCCAGTTGCCCGCACGCGGCCATCACATCCTGCCCGCGCGAATAGCGGACAAACGCCGGCACGCCCTTCTCCACCAAAATCCCGCGAAATTCCTCGACACGCGCGGCATCCGGTTTTTCGTACGGCAAGTCGCCGGGATTCCACGGAATCAGATTGACCTTGGCGTTCAGATTCCCAAGCAGGCGCAGCACGCGCCGGGCGTCTTCCGCCGTGTCATTGAACCCCCCGAGCAGAACATATTCGAATGTGAGTTTTTCCCAGGTGCGCAGCGGATAGCGGCGGCACGCGGCCATCAATTGTTCGAGCGGATACTTGCGGTTGATGGGCATGATTTTGTCGCGCTGCTCGTTCGAGGAGGCGTTCAGCGAAATGGCCAGTTTCGGACGCACTTTTTCCGCGCCCATGCGCTCGATCCCGGGAAGAATGCCGCTGGTGGAAAGCGTGGCATGCTTGGGAGAAATTCCCACGGCATGCGGGTCGAGCAGGATGCGCAACGCGGCCATCACCGGCTGATAATTGAGCAGCGGCTCGCCCTGGCCCATCAATACGATGTTGGTCTGCGGCTTGAGCGCCGCGCGGTTTTCTTCAAGCGCCAGCAGCACCTGCCCGACAATCTCGCCCGCGGATAAATTCCGGATCAGGCCCAAAGTGGCAGTCAGGCAGAAATGACAATCCACGGCGCAGCCCGCCTGCGTCGAAATGCAAATGGTTTGGCGTTTTTCCCCGGGCATGAAGACGGTTTCGATGGTGGCCACTCGCGCTGTCTCACGCCCGCTCTGGCTTTCCGTTTCGAGGCCCAGGACATAGCGAATTGTGCCGTCCGATGAAACATGCCGGCGGATGATTCGCGGCAGACCAATCAAGGCCGCTTCCGCGATTCGCGCGCGGAATTTTGCCGGCAGGTTGCTCATCGCCGCCACATCGAATTTTCGTTCCGCGTACAGCGCATGATACATCTGTGCGCCGCGGTAGGCCGGCTCGCCGAGCGATTCGGCAAACGACCGCAATTCTTCCGGCGATTTTCCGAGCAGATTTGTGCGCGCGGTGGAATCCGGAGGGGGCATCCTTGGTTCATGATAGCACGCCCGCCACGCGCGATTTTCCAGGCCCCTTCGCGCCGCGCCGGAGATATAATGGACTCGTTTCCGGTGGCGTCCGGTATCACCGGTGGAGGCGCGGCCCATGGAATTGTTGAAGGTGGACGACTGGGTAAAGCAGCTGGCGGCCATACCCGAAAAAGAATTTACCGTTCCGCATGTCCTGCAATTCACGCAGCAGGCGGGCGTGCGGCCCGAAACCCTTGCTCCCTATCTGTTTTATGCGCAGAGCCATTACACCCGAAATCTGATTTACCAGTGTGAATTGTTCGAGGTGATGGCCATTTGCTGGGAAAGCGGGCAATGCAGCCGCATTCACAACCATCGCGGGCAGAATTGCTGGATGTCCACGCCCATCGGACGCCTGCGGGTGCAGAACTTTCGCGTGGAAAATCGCGATGCCGCAAGCGGGACCTGCCGCATCGTTCCCACGGACACTTACGTAATGGACCCGTCGAATCCCGCGGTGGTCAATCCCGATGAACCGGTCCATCAGGTGCAAAACCTTGCGGAATATGGGCAGCGCGCCACGAGCATCCACATTTATTCGCGGCCGTACTCCTCCTGCGAAGTGTATTTCGCGGAAAAAGGCGCCTATTCCGATGTCCCGCTGCATTTTTCGAGCGAGTACGGCAAGCTCTCACCCGAGGAAAAATTGATGTAGGCTCTGTTTGGATCCCGCGCGCGGCTGCTTCGGATCTACCCTGCTTTAAGCGAAGCAAAACCGCGGGTGGCGCGGCGTTTTTTCGCGCGATTCGCTTCGCCGGAAAACTATCGTTCACCGTTTCAATTTTTCAAGGCTCCTCTCGATTTTCCCCTTCCCGGTAATTTTCATGCGATTTGACCACCGTCGCGGAAACTCGGCGAAGCGCCCTTGATGACAAGGGCAGAGCGCCATGCCACAATGGAAATTCACATGACAACCCCAGCGTCCACCATTCGCAAGGAAATTCTGCCCAACGGGCTCGTGGTTCTCACCGAGCCGATGGAACATGTGCATTCCGTTTCCGTGGGCATCTGGATTCGTTCCGGCTCGCGCCGCGAACCTCCGGAGCTGAATGGCATCTCCCATTTCATCGAGCACATGGTTTTCAAAGGCACCGAGCGCCGCACCGCCGAGGATATCGCCCGGGAAGTGGACCGCGTCGGCGGCATGCTGGACGCCTTCACCTCCAAGGAATTGGTGTGCTTCAATACCCGCGTGCTGGACGAGCATTTGCCGCGTGTTTTCGATGTGCTGGCGGACATCGTTCTCGAGCCCAAATTCGCCGAAGAAGACATCGAACGCGAAAAATCGGTGATCCTGGAAGAAATTCGCATGACCCAGGACAATCCCGAAGACCTGGTCCACGAGCTTTTCACCCAGAATTTCTGGGCGCCGCATTCCCTGGGCAAGCCCATTCTAGGCACTCCCGAAACGGTTTCCTCCTTCACACGTGAAACGCTGCAAAAATGGTTTCGCCAGTGGTATGCGCCGAACCATGTGGTCATCACCGCCGCGGGGCGCCTGACGCACGAGCAACTCGTCGGCCTGGTTACCGAACGCTTCACCAAATTGCCGCCATCGAAAGAAGCCGAGCCGGAATCGGCTCCCGCGGCGGCCTCCCATATCACTTCCTGCGCCAAGCGCGAACTCGAACAGGTGCACCTCTGCCTCGGCGTGCCAGCGCTGCCCTTGACCGACCGCCGCCGCTTCGCCGTCTCGCTGATGAACAACGTCCTCGGCGGAGGAATGTCTTCGCGGCTGTTCCAAAACATCCGCGAAAAACAAGGCCTGGCCTACGCGATTTTCAGCGAGATCAGCACCTATCGCGATGCCGGGATGCTTTCGGTGTATGCCGGAACGTCGCTCGATACCGCGGGGCAGGTGGTTCGCTGCGTGCTCGAGGAATTCCGCTCCTTGCGCGATGCTCCGCTGACCCACGAGGAATTGCGCCGCGCGAAAGATCATCTGAAGGGCGCCACGCTGCTGGCGCTCGAAGGCTCCGGCCAGCGCATGACCAGCCTGGCGCGATATCACATTTATTTCGACCGCTATTTCACGCCCGCAGAGCTGATCGAAATGCTCGAAAGCGTCACGGTGGTGGACGTTCAGGAAATTGCGCGCGAATTTTTTCAGCCCGGGCGCGTGGCTGCTTCCGTGGTCGGCAATCTCAATGGCTTCGAGCTTACCCGCGAGCAGCTGGCGATCTAATCGAGGAGATTGACGCCGGGCCGGCACTTTGCCATCATCCATCGCGGGGTCGCGCGGGAGGCATTCACGCGGCGGCGCACGGAGAGACACAGATCTCGTTCCGCATCTCCATTTTGGCGTCAGGAAGCTCGGGCAATTCGACCTTGCTCGAAACCGGCCGGACCACTCTCCTCATTGATGCGGGATTTGGGCGCAAGGAACTTTTGCGGCGGTTCGAGGCCCTGGGCCGCGCCCGCCCGGAGCACGTGGACGCCATACTCGTCACCCACGAGCACACCGATCATTCCAACGGCCTCGCGCAACTCTCGCGCGACTGGGATTGTCCCGCCTACCTCACCGAGCCGACGCATCGCGAAATCAACAAAATGTTCGAGGACACGCCGTCGAAGAAGCCCGAGCGCGTGCAGCATGTCCGCCCCGGATTGAAATTTGAAATCGGCGACGTGGTGGTCACGCCTTTCTCGATTCCCCATGACGCCGCGGATCCCGTGGGTTACACGTTTCAATGCTGCGGCGCGAAAGTGGCCATCGTCACCGATCTCGGCTATCTGCCGGAACTCGTGAAGCAGCATCTGCGCGACGCCGATTTCCTGATCCTCGAATCGAATCACGATCTCGAAATGCTCAAGGTGGGGCCGTATCCCTGGTACATCAAGCAGCGCGTGATGAGCCGCACCGGGCATCTTTCGAACACGGTGATCAGCGATTTTCTGGCGGATACGGAAGTGTTCGACGCGCGTCCCCGCCATCTGGTTCTCGCGCATATCTCCGAACAAAACAATACTCCCGATCTGGCGCGCCTTTCGGCCGAGGAAGCGCTGGGCCGCCGCTCGAGCGAGCTATCGTTTCGCGGCACTTTGCACGTGGCCTCGCAGCGCATTCCCCTTGGTCCCTTCGAGCTGTAGCACACGCCCGATTTCCGCGTCCCCTCGCCGGTTTTTCGTCAGTTCAGTTATGATAGAGAGCGGGGAAGCTTCCACTTTTGCCGGTCCTTGATTACGGATCGGTGCGCGGCCCCGGAAGGCGAGCGCGGCGGTGATTTTAGCCGCAGCGCGCCGCAGTCGAGCGAAAGGAGCAGCCTTTGATCGCACGCTACACCCGCCCGGAAATGGGCCGCGTCTGGAGCGACGAAAATAAATTCCAGAAATGGCTGGAAGTCGAGCTGGCCGCGGCGGAAACACTGGCCGCCGCGGGAATTGTGCCGCGCGAAGCCGCCGCAAAATTGCGCGAGCGCGCGCGCATCAACGTGGCGCGCATCAATGAAATCGAGAGCAAGGTGCGCCACGACGTGATCGCCTTCACCATCTCCGTGCAGGAATCGGTGGGCGATGCGGAAGCGGCGCGCTGGCTGCATTACGGCCTCACTTCCAATGACGTGGTGGACACGGCGCAAGCGCTGCTGGTGCGCGAGGCTTCGCAGCTCATCGTCCGGCGGCTGGAAAGTTTTGGCGAAATTCTGAAGCGCCGCGCCTGGGAGTTCAAGGACACCCCGGAAATCGGCCGCACCCACGGGATTCACGCCGAACCCATCACCTTCGGCCTGAAGATCGCCAACTGGTACTCGGAAAATCAGCGCGATGCGGAGCGCTTCGCCGCCGCCGCGCAGCAGATGGCCGTGGGAAAAATATCCGGCGCCGTGGGAACCTGCACGCACCTGGGCCCGGAAATCGAACAGCAAATCTGCAAGCGCCTGGGACTTGCCACCGCGCCCATCACTTCCCAGGTGATCGAGCGCGACCGCCACGCGCAATACCTTTCGGCGCTCGCGATCCTGGCCGCTTCGCTCGAACGCATCGCGCAGGAAATCCGCCATCTGCAGCGCACCGAAGTGCGCGAGGTGGAGGAGCCGTTCGGCGGCGAGCAGCGTGGCAGTTCGGCCATGCCGCACAAACGCAATCCGGTGTCGAGCGAGCAGGTGTGCGGTCTGGCGCGCGTGGTTCGCGGCAATGCGCTGGCGTCCATGGAAAATATTGCGCTGTGGCATGAGCGCGACATTTCCCACAGCTCGGTCGAGCGCGTCATTCTTCCCGATTCCACGATTCTTGCCGACTACATGCTGCATCGCATGACCGAAATCGTTTCCGGGATGAGAGTTTTTCCCGAACGCATGCGCCGCAACCTCGATTCCACCAAGGGCCTGGTTTTTTCGGGACAGCTTTTGCAGGATTTGGTGGAGCATGGCGCGCCGCGGGAAGATTCCTACAAATGGGTGCAGGGCCATGCCATGGCGGCGTGGGAATCGGAGAGCAGTTTCGAGGAGCGCGTGGCGGCGGACGCCAATATCCGCAAATATCTGGACGAAAAAGCTCTGGCGCACACATTCGATCTCGCGCGCCAGCTTCGCGCCGTGGACGCTATCTTCGCGCGCGTATTTGGCGCTTCAGCTCCCGCGGGCCGCTGACCCGCAATCGAAGCGCGAGGGATCCTCGCACTTGCGCAAATCGCGCAGGCGCAGCCGTACCTTCCCGCGGCTTCGCGCCACTCCATTCTTCAAAAAGTTATTGGATTCGCTGGATGTATCGCGCTTCCGAGGTGTCCACTTTCACTTTGTCGCCGTTGCCGACGAACGGCGGGACGTTGATGACCAGTCCGGTTTCGAGTTTGGCCTGCTTCATCACCGCGCTAGCCGTGGCTTTCTGAATGCTCGGTTCGGTATCCACCACGGTCAAATCAACGGTATCCGGCAGCAGCACGCCGATGGGCTTGTCGTTGTAATACTCGATTTTCACCGGAAGATTGGGGATCAGATAATCCTTGGTGTCTCCCACCACGTCGTTTCCCAGCGCCAGTTGCTCGTAATTCTGGGTGTTCATGAAGTGATGCGTATCGCCGTCGCTGTAGAGATATTCGAACTCGATTTCGTCGACCACCACTTTTTCGATGGTTTCTTCCGCGCGGAAGCGGTAGTCCATCATCGAGCCGGTGCGCAGGTTGCGCATCTTGGTTTGCATTGAGCCGCGCTTGTTGCCCGGAGTGCGATGGTCCACGCTGTAAATCACGTGGAGGTCTCCTTCGTGGTTGATGATCATGCCGGGGCGCAGTTGGGTGGCCTTAATCATAAAAAACTCCTGATTCGGATCTGAATTTCCTCGGATTGCATCTGAGGACAACCGGCATGCGGCCGGAGTCTTGCTCGGCGCATTTCGCAGGCTGAGCAGAAACGACGATTATAGCGGGCCTTCGAGGGTGCGGTCAAACGCCATGCTTTCCCGCGCGATGGCGCCGCGCAATGCCGATGTCATGCGGCGCGGCCGGGCATTGAAGATTTCCGGAATCGGTGGGAAGCTAAGTCCCTCGATCGAAGGAGTGATCCTCATGGTCAGGCGTGGCCTTCCTGCCGCTGCGTGGTTCGCTTTCGCAATTTGTTTTTCGCTTGCCGGCGCCGCGCCTCTTTTCGCGCAGGCGCATTCCTCAGCCGCGCATTGGAGTTATTCCGGCGCCGACGGCCCGGAGCATTGGGGCGACCTCAGTCCCGCGTATGCCGCCTGCAAGTCCGGCACGCGCCAGTCTCCCATCAATATCGAAGGAGCGAAGCCCGCCGACCTGCCGCCCATCCATTTCGATTACCAGCTTTCGCCGCTCGCCATCGTCAACAACGGCCACACCGTGCAAATCAACTACGCTGCGGGAAGCTCCATCACCATCGGCGGCAAACAATATTCCGTGGTTCAATTTCATTTTCATCATCCGAGCGAGGAAGAAATCGCCGGGCGGCGCTACGACCTCGCCGCGCACATCGTCCACGACGACGGGCAGGGGCACCTCGCGGTCATCGCCATCCTTTTTGAGAGCGGCTCGGAAAATCCGCTGATTCGTGTCCTCTGGGATCACCTGCCGCGGGAAATTGGCAAGGAAGTGAAGGTGAAAAAAGTGGTGTTCAATCTGGAGGACCTGCTGCCCGCGGACCGCGGCTACTTCACGTTTGCAGGCTCGCTCTCCACGCCGCCTTGCACCGAAGGCGTCACCTGGTATGTGTTGAAACAGCCCGTGGAAATTTCACCGGCGCAGATTGCCGCCTTCGCCAAAATGTATCCGGACAACGCGCGCCCGCTCGAACCCGCGAACGCCCGCGAAATCCTCGAAACCCGCGCCCGTAAGTAGCGACCGCTGCGAGTAGCGCCGCGAAATGAAAGTCTTCGCGGATCACGCGGTCGGCGTATCCTGTCGCTCGCCTGCCACTAGCGCTTAGCAAAAAGATGCGCAACCCCTCAGGCTTCCCGCACGCGTTTTCGTGAGGTGCTTGCAAGTCTCACCATCGTAAATGAAGCGCAAGTGAAGTGAACAGGGACTAAGTCAATTATGTTTCAGTGTCCCGATCTGCCGCGGGCCGAATCGACGGCGGCCGCTTGAATTTTTTCTCGTAAATCGCTCCCATCAAGACACCAATTGCAGCCATTGTGAATGAAGTATATTCGGTCTCGTCGAGCCAGTTGCGCTCCTGGCGTGTCAAGTAAACGCCTATGCCGTGAACGTTAGAGGATATACATTCCCGCTCGCTGGATTGGGCTGTCGGGGAAGGGTATGTTGATATTGGTTCCAGATACTCGCGTTCCATATCCACCCATGCAAGCCCAATTAAGAACAGGGCAATTGCGATTACTTTCCAAACGCGCCAAACTTGTGAGCTCACTTGAATTTTCCGCCCTTGCATGTGTGGATCCCAAGATGGAATGACCATAGTTTCTGTTATCTGGACTCGATGCAGCAGCGCCGGACACCGCCAAATGCAGCTCCGCCGACCCTGAACGAAGCCGCATCGGCGCATCACCATTGCCGGTAAAGTATGTCAATTGTGCCTGCCAATTCATATGCCTGCCGTTCCATTCACTTTGATAAACGGACTGCACCAATCGCACGAACAGTGTTTCCGTTTGAGGTGGCCCTTGGCGGGTGGCCCACCCTCCCGCATCACAAGCGTGATGGTTTTGATTCTGTGGGTGCCGCATCTTTCCCGGACTTTGGGAAAGGTGCGGAAGTTGAATCTGCTCCCGCATTGCTCTTCGCGAATCTTCATTTCGACTTTGGGATTGGCGCAAATGATTGCTCCTCGCATCGCCGAGCGAGTTCACCCGCGCACCCTTTGCCCAATGCGCAAAGAGTGCGGCACCCTCCGAGGCAAATGCAACTGCAAAAACAAAACAAAGTCAACTCCTGCGTATATTATCTGCGAGGTAAACTTCGTCTTTGCGGTGCGCTTTACGTGAAAGCATTCCAACAACTGAAGGCTGTGCCACCCGCCCACATTTCGGGCGCGCGAGCGTTCCAACTGAATCATGACCTAAAGGGTGCGCCACCCGCCCAACCAGATTCGAATGCTCAAAAATTTAGCCGCCCGCCTCTACAACTAATCAGCCCTAGTGCCCCTTTCCTGAGGGAGGACGGGTACCGACATCCTCGGCGGTCTGAACTTGATGCTCAGCATAGGTTAGCTTCCTGGCTTCGACCTCGGTAAGGTCCTGGCGCACCGGCTCGTAAAGTTCCGCCACTCGGAAATAGTCTTTTGCGTGCCATGCCGCTTCAGCTTTTTCTCGGACATGACCGAGATGTACTTCCTTGACGTACTCGTTCCCTCGGCGTACCTGCAAGCCCAGCGCCGCATCCCAGGCGCTATCGTCGTTGCGGAGCAGCGGGATCGCATATTTTTTAACCAGAGCGGCCAGTTTGGGAACGAACTCTTGGACTCCTTCGCGCGTGCTTACCTGGAACATCACATGCTGGTCAAAGCCCTCAGCCTTATATGCACCTGCCCAGTCCACGATGTTGTCAATGGAGAGAGTCTTCTTTGGGTCTGTCAGTCTGCCGATTTGGATTCCCAACTCGAAGGATGCGCGGCCGTGATAAACATTCAGGAATACATGGCGAGACTTGTACCCCACAAGAGTCATTTTCTTCTCGACAGGGCGCAGACGAAACTCGGCTAGGAATTTGAAGCTCGAAAGTACGGCGTCCCTGAACCCCAGTCGCTCCCGCTCGGGATTTGGATCTATTTTCAACATGCACGGTCCTCGCGAGTGTCCCGGCGGGTACCATAAGTCGCCAACCGAAATCATGAACTAAAGGGTGCGCCACCCGCCGCTCACCATCGTAAATGAAACGCAAGTGAAGTGAACAGGGACTGAGTCAATTATAGTTTCAGTGTCCCGATCTGCCCGGGCCGATTCGACGGCGGTCGCTTGAATTTTTTCTCGTAAATCGCTCCCATCAAGACACCAATTGCAGCCATTGTGAATGAAGTATATTCGGTCTCGTCGAGCCAGTTACGCTCCTCGCGTGTCAAGTAAACGCCTATGCCGTGCATGTTGATAGGATAAATGTTCCCGGTCGCTGAGTTAGGCTGGCGGGGTAGGGTTGCCTGATATTGATACCAGATACTCGTATTCCATATCCACCCCGCAAGCCCAATCAGGCCCAGCGTAATTGCGATTACTTTCCAAACGCGCCAAAAGTTTGAGCTCACTTGAATTTTCCGCCCTTGCATGTGTGGTTCCCAAATGGACTGACCTTGGTTTCTGTTATCTGGATCGATGCAGCAGCGCCGGCACCACCGCCAAATGTAGCTCCGCCACCCTGAACGACGCCGCCCGGCGCATCACCATTGCCGGGAAAGTAGTCAATTGTGCCTGCCAATTCATATCCTGCCGTACCACTCACATTGATAAACGGACCACCAATCGCACAAACAGTGTTTCCGTTTGAGGCGGCACCTTGGCGGGTGGCCCACCCTCCCGCATCACAAGCGTGATGGTTTTGATTCTGTGGGTGCCGCATCTTTCCCGGACTTTGGGAAAGGTGCGGAAGTTGACCTTCCACCGATGCATTATAATTCGCAAAATTTATCGCGGCTCGGTATTTGGCGCGCATGCGTTGATCTCCCCATGGCGGCCGCGTTCCATCGCGCGCGCTTAACTTTTCTGCTATCTTTCCTTTCGTCCATGGAGGCTCCATGACTCGTCCCGATTCCACGATAATCCCGCGCCAGCCGAAAACCTGCAAGTTCCATTTTCCGGTGGCGTTGCTTTGCGCGCCGATGATGTTGTGTTTCTCTCTTTTCGCTTTCGCGTCCACTGCCGGCGCGTGGGGATGCAGGGGCCACCAGACCGTCGCCTATCTTGCGGAAAAAAATCTTACTCCCGAAGCGCTGAAAATGGTCAACGACATCCTCAAAGCACATCCGATTGACCCCACGCTCAAGCGATGGTGCGGCAACGACATTTTCGATCTGATGGCCGACGCCGCCACCTGGCCCGACGACGTCCGCGCGCAATATAAAAACGACGCCTGGCATTACATCGACATTCCGCGCCAGGCCGAAAAAGGCCCGCTCGCGAAATATTGCGGCAGCCAGGGCTGCGTCACCGAAGCCATCACCGAGCAGGTTGCCATTCTGAAGGATAAATCCGCGGACCCGGCCAAGCGCGCCGATGCGCTGCGTTTCATCATCCATTTTGTCGGCGATCTTCACCAGCCCATGCACGGCGTGGACAACGACGATCACGGCGGCAATTGCGTCCCGCTGCAATATTTCCATTCCGATCCGCGCATCGGCATGGTTCACCCCGAAAATGAAAACTATTCCCCCAATCTTCACGGCATCTGGGATACGGACATTCTCGAGCGCGACATGGAAGTCGGCAACCCGCAGCGGTTTGCCGATGATCTGCAAAAGCGATTCTCCGCGCAATTTCCCGCGTGGGAGAAGGCCGGCATTCATGTGGATGATTGGGCCTGGGAAAGCCACGACTACGCCAACAAAGTTGCTTACGGCGATTTGCCCGTCGCCATTCCCATCGAAACTCCCGTTCCCACGCCCACCTGCGCCGCGGACAACGACATCGCCGGGCGCATGCTCAAGCTGCACATCGCGGTAGGCGAACCTTACCAGGAAGCTGCCGAAAAAGTGATAGAACTTCGCCTGGCGCAGGCCGGCATCCGCCTGGCCATGATCCTCAACGATGCGGCCAAAAGCTTGCAGTAATTTCTTCGGGAAATATTCGGGAACTGCTAATTCGCGCGGCAAAATTGTTCGCAGTGCGGTGGAGGGCGAGCGGCGAATAGTACACTCGAGACTCCAGAGACCGATTCCCGCACCGATCCTAGGCCTCGTTTACAAGTCAACGTCTGACAAACTTGATACGGGGAATCGCCCTAGGACGGGGAGGTTGGATTTCTCGTGCCATCCAATCGGTCGACAAGGTTTATATAATAACCGGCATTGGAATTTTGATCAGATATTACTTCCACAAATTCTACTTGCAGGCTTATCCTAAATGGTTATATAGCCAGATAGTATTGATGTCGATTATTGTGTAGCCAATGGAGGGTGATGCGCGACTCACATCGCTGGTATCAATGGACGATCCGAAAGAATGTACCAGCGGGCCGCTTCCAAAAGACCGGGGTGTTGCTTGCGGGCGTGATCGTTCTTGCCGCGTTTTTGGCGGCAGCAGGAGTGTCACAATCCGAGCCGGGAGACACCAAATATGAGACCCTCTCGACCGCCCAAATTCAAGAAATGCTGGATAAGGTTGAGGCTGACATCAAAGAATATTACTACGATCCACAAATGCACGGCTTGGATCTGGATAAGACGTTCGGTGAAGCTCGACAACGGATTTCCGCGGCAAAATCGCAAGATGAAGCGCTATTGACTATTGATGCCGCCGTCGCGGCTTTGAAAGACTCCCACACGCGATTTAGGCCACCCGAACGCCCCTACGGCGTCTACTACGGATGGGTTATGCAACCCATGGGGGATTCTGCTTGTTATGTTACAGCCGTCCGCCCAGACAGCGATGCGGCAGCAAAGGGCTTGAAGGCCGGCGACCAGATACTTTCCATTAATGGTGTGCCGATTACACGAGCAGACATCAGCGATATTGAGTATGCATATCGTGTGTTTCCACAATCGGGATTCCATTTGTCGGTTCGATTGCCAGACGGCGCCAATCGAACATTGGTAGCCATGAACAAGGTCATTCCCGGGCAGGAGATAATCACTCACACAGATGTGATGGCCTGGGCAAGAGCTCATCGATTCGAGGACCAAGCCGATCGTTCACATTACCACCAAGTAAACAAGCAGATTCTTTTTTGGAAATTGCCGGATTTTCTGATGGAACCGCATGACGTCGCAACGATCGCGCGCAAAGCCCACTCGTATGAAACCGTCGTACTCGATCTGCGTGGTAACCCTGGAGGTAATTCTGAATCCATGGGAAAGTTCGTTGGGGAGTTTTTCGATCATGACGTGAAAATCGCCGATAGAAGGGGCCGACAGCCACTCAAGCCGGTATTCGCTAAGACTGCCGGAAAAAATGCATTTGGTGGCAAGTTGATCGTGCTGGTGGACAGCGAGTCAAAATCCGCAGCGGAAATATTTGCACGAGTTATTCAGTTGGAAAAGCGCGGCATTGTCCTGGGAGATCGCACGGGCGGGGCGGTAATGGAATCGATATACTTTGTGCACGCGGTACAACTCGACAGGGTCAACGTTACTCAATATGGAACTTATATCACTGTCGCCAACCTCGTGATGACTGACGGCAAGAGCCTGGAGGGCACCGCAGTCATCCCCGACGAACGAATCCTGCCGACTCCGGAAGACATCGCCGCCGGTCGTGATCCGGTCATGTCTCGGGCTGCTGCACTTGCGGGACTTAGTATGACGCCAGAGGAAGCTGGCAAGATTTTCCCGTTTGAATGGCCCAAGGAACGCATGCCGGAATCTATCGAGCGATTAATAAATTCTCCGTATCGAGCCAACGGTGTCGTGAATATTGATAAGGCCTGGCAGGCGAAAATTTTGTCGGGCAGGTCCTGAATTTTATGGTGCCGGCGGGGGGAATCGAACCCACGGCCTAGGGATTATGAGACCCTCGCTCTCCCACTGAGCTACGCCGGCACGCGGGCAATCATTGATGCTAAGGTCTCGCTCGCCGCGCTGTCAAGGCGGCGCCTTTGCAGGCCGTGCTTCGCAAAAAAAACAGGCGCGCGGGCGCGGGATCCACCCGGCGATGCGCGCAATCCTCAAATGCGCGAAGTTTTCATGCGCGCGGCGCGCATGTGCGCGTAATCCGCCGGAGCGGGAGGCGCGGACCTTCCCGCAAAACCGACCGGGGACATCAGGATTTGCCACACTTGCAGACGCCGCGCGCGAAACGATCCGGCGCTGGCCAGCAGATAGAATTTCCACATGCGGTGAAAGCGCTCGGTGTATTTCGTCTTGAGATTTTCCCAATGGCCCTCAAAATTGTGGAACCATTCAAGCAGCGTGCGGTCATAATCCTGCGCCCAGTTTTGCAGTTCCTCGACGATGAAGCGCCCGCGAATCGAATCTCCGATTTGCCGCAGGGAAGGAAGATGCGAATTCGGGAAAATATAGCGTTCGATCCACGGATCGGTCGAACGCACCGAGCGCGTCGTTCCGATGGTGGAAAGGTAGAGGCTGCCGGAATCGCGCAACGCGTGGCGCGCCACGTCGAAAAAATCCTCGTAATTTTTGCTGCCCACGTGCTCGAACATGCCGAGGGAGACCACGCGATCGAAAGAATCGTGGAGGTCGCGATAATCCTCCAGGCGCAATTCCACGGGCAGGCCCGCGCACAATTTTCGCGCTAGGTCCAGCTGTTCGCGCGAGATGGTGACGCCGGTCACGCGCGCGCCGTATTTTTCCGCGGCAAATTTCGCGAAGCTTCCCCAGCCGCAGCCGATGTCCAGCACTTTCATCCCCGGTTCGAGTTCCAGTTTGCGGCAGACGAAATCGAGCTTGGCTTCCTGCGCTTCTTCGAGGGTCGCGGCATTTTTCCAGTGCCCGCTGGTGTACACCATGCGCTGGTCCAGCATGGACTGGAACAGTTCGTTGCCCAGGTCGTAATGCTCCCTTCCCACTTTGCCGGAGCGCGATTTCGTCTGCCGGTTGAAAATCAGAGATTTCAGCAACAGCCAGATGACGCGCCAATTGCGCGCGGCCCGGCGGTCGATTCCCGCTTCGAGGATGCGCGAAAAGAATTCGTCGAGCTGCGCGCAATCCCACCAACCATCCATGTAGGATTCGCCCAGCCCGATTGAGCCTTGGCGGAATACGCGCGAGTAAAAGTCAGAATTGTGGATGACGATGTCCCAAGGGCGGGATCCACCGATGCGCACATCGGCCGGCGAGAGGATTTCCTGCAAAGCAGCTTCGAGGTGGTTGGACATTACGCTCCCCCGCAGCTCACAGCACTATTGGATGATGCCCGGCTCCATTTGGGTTCGCTAGGACTATAGCTGGCAGGACCCGCGCGCCGCTTTGCCTGACCGGCAAAGCACGGGAGATTCCCCGCCCGCCGGCCCGATTATGCACCCGGCCGGGGGTTTTCGGGAAGTGCAAGTCCAAGTTTTGGCTGCGGGGCGCCGGCATGAGTCGCAGCGGCGGGTCCCTCCGCAAATCCGCGATAAAAATCGGCGTGTTGCCGGAATAGAAACGCCCGCCGCGCGCATAAACATCGTAATGTGATATAATCCACGGAACGATGCATCCGCGTTCGGCCAAAAAGTCCGAGGGAAACCGCGCAGCGACACCCATCGCACAGCTCGCGCAATTCCGCTATCAACTGCGCCGTTTTTTGCGGTTCAGCGAAAATACCGCTCGCGCCGCGGGAGTGACCCCGCAGCAACATCAGTTGATGCTGGGTGTGGCGGGATTCAACGGCCGCGGCTGGACCACCATTTCCGAACTGGCAGAATTCTTGCAGGAGCGCCACAACGCGGTGGTTGGATTGGTGGACCGCGCGCGCGACCGCGGCCTGGTGATCAAGAAATCGGTGGCTGCGGATGCCAGACTGGTGCGCGTGGAGTTGACGCCGGAAGGCGCCCGAATCCTGGGAAAGCTCGCAGCCTTGCATCGTGGTGAACTTGCGCGCTTTCAAGCGCGTGCGGGATTGGTACCGCTTCCCAAGAGAAGCGCGCCGAGAGCGAGGCGGGCAAAATAGCGGGAGTGGGGGGCGACAGGAGGGTGCTGGCGCGCAAATTCGAAGCAGGAAATTGAGAAGATGCAATCGAAGATACCCAAAAAATTGCTGAACCATCCGCTGGTGCGGAAATATTCATCTCTGGTCCACGAGGACCTCACCGCGACCTATTCGCGAGACCTGCACAAATGGCTGCTGATCGCGCCGATTATGGGCGTGCTGACCGGCTTGTTGATCGCGCTGCTCGCGGAGATCATCCTGAATCGGATGTGGCCGCCGATTCTTCATTATTATCTGGTGCATCCGTTGGTGATCGTCCCGAGCCTCGTCGGCGGCTTCATCATCGCCGGGCTCATCATGCAATATATGACTCCCGACCCGGACGAGCACTCGACCGAAGAAATCATTCGGTCCTATCACGAGCATCAGGGCGACATTGACGTGCGGCCGTTCCTCCCCAAGTTGCTGGCGGCCATCGCCACGGTGGGATTTGGCGGCAGCGCGGCGCTCGAAGGGCCGAGCATTTACGGAGGCGGCGGCATCGGGTCGTGGCTTTGGACGCAAGCTGCGCAGGTTGAGCCTGGAGCCGCGCGACCGGCGCATCATGCTGATTTGCGGCGCGGCGGCGGGCATGTCCGCGGTGTTCCGCGCTCCGCTCACCGGCATTATTTTCGCGTTGGAAATGCCATATAAAGATGACCTGGCGCATGAGGCGCTGCTGCCTTCGCTGATTGCTTCGGTGGTTTCCTTCGCCACCATGGCCGCGTTTCTTGGGCCCTTGCCGCTCTTCGATTTTGTCACCGGGGCGACTTATTCGGGGAAGGACTTGCTGTGGTCGGCCGTGCTGGGTGTGTTATCGGGCTGGTGGCCATGGCGTTTGACATCACCTTCCGCCGGTTCCGCACATTTTTCGTCAACGTGGGCCTGCCGCACTGGGTGAAAATGGCCATCGGCGGCGCGCTCACGGGCCTCTGCGGCGTGGCATTCATTTCCATGTATCATGGCCCGCTGATTCCGATTGGCCCCAACTATGAAGCGGTGCCGCAGATATTGCAGCAATCGCACGGCTCGTTGGAGCTTGTCGTTTTCGGCGTTTTGAAACTGGCAGCCACGCTGTTTTCCCTGGGAGTCGGCGGCGTGAGCGCCATGTTCGTCCCGCTTTTCCTGGTGGGCAGCAGCTTCGGCACCGCTTTCGCGCAAACCATCGTGCACAGCCCTGCTCTCGATCTGTACGCGGCGGTGGGCATGGCCGCATTCATTGCCGGGGGATACAAAACTCCGCTCACCGCCGTGGTGTTCGTCGCCGAAGCGACTGGCGGGCATTCCTATATTATTCCCGCGCTGATTGGCGCGGCCGTGGCTTACGCGGTTTCCGGCGAAGCTTCCGTTTCCGGCGACCAGCGCCTGCATGAAGGGGTAAAAATCGCGGAGCTTTCGAAAATCGCCGTCAGCGAGGTGATGCGCAAGAGATTTATTTCTGTCGACGGTACCATCAGGCTGCGAGACTTTGTCGATCTCATCGCCGCGCACCATGCTCATTCCGCGTATCCCGTCTACGTGAACGACAAGCCCGCCGGGATTATCAATGTGAGCTCGCTCGGAACTGTTCCGCCTGAGAAGTGGAACGATCTGTGCGTTTCCGACCTCATCGATCGCGGCATTCCGCGCGTGGCTCCGGAATGCGATCTGGAGGAGGCGTTGCGGCTCCTCCTGGGCGAGCGCGGAAACCACATGCTGCTCGTGGTTTCAAATGCCGGCAATCTCGATGGCATCCTCACGAAATCCGACGTCCTTTCCGCCATGAAAACGAGAGGAAGCAACGGAGGGGAGAGCGCCGAACATGAAACTCGCGCACCTTCAGACGGTTAAGCCAAATTGAAATCTAGCTATACCAAAATATGTACCTTTTTGTTTCCATATACTGAATAATGTATTAAACCTCTACTTTAACTTGGGATGCTTTTGTAATGCATTGATTATAAAAAATTTAATTTGATCATGACTTGGAAATTAAAGTGCGAGTATGTTGTCGGACTCTTGTAAACCCCAGGGGGGATTTGCGTGATTTTTGAGTCGAAAATTTCAGGTTTGGCACAATTTCTAGGAGGCTGTATGAATTTGAAGCGCTTTGGAGTGGTTGCGTTCGCGCTGCTGGCGACGTTCTTCTTCACCACCCAGCTGGCGTGGTCGCAGGCAACAGTATCCACAGGGAGCATCCAAGGGACGGTGATGGATGCACAAGGCGGCGTGGTGCCCGGCGCCAAGGTCACGATTTCTTCTGCCGACACAGGCAAGAGTATCGACCTGACTGCAGATGCTTCGGGTATTTTCAATTCTGGATCTCTGACGCCGGGTTCCTACACAGTCCGCGTTTCCGCGGCGAATTTTAAAACTGCTCAGACGAGCGTCACGGTTCAAGTGGGCGTGATCACAACAAGCAATGTAAAGCTTGAGCTTGGCGCTTCGAGCACGGTCGTCGAGGTCACCAGTCAAGCGGTGACAGTGAATACCGATCAAGCCCAAGTGCAAGGAGTGCTGACGGCTCAACAGATTGAAAACCTCCCAATCAACGGACGCAACTTCCTGGATCTTGCGCAGCTTGAGCCTGGCGTGCAAATTCAGGACGGCGCAAATTTCGATCCGACAAAAACCGGCTTCTCTTCCATTTCGTTTGGAGGACGGTTTGGCCGTACCGCGCGAATCGAAGTTGACGGCGTCGACGTCAGCGACGAGACAGTGGGCACCACAACGACCAGTATTCCGGCCAGCGCCATTCAGGAGTTCCAGCTGGCGCAATCCAGCTTGGACCTTTCGAACGAGCTAACCTCTTCGGGCGCCGTCAACGTGGTGACGAAGTCCGGAACAGATAGCTTTCATGGCGGTGGATATGGTTTGTTCCGCGACAGCACCCAAGCTGCGGAATTTCCCGGCGGGGGCACTTTTCAGAGAACGCAGTCAGGCGGCGACGTCGGCGGACCAATCATGAAGGACAAGCTTTTCTTCTTCGCAGACGGCGAGTACACGATCCAGCATGCTGGAGCTGGCGTCACGCCCTCGGGGGTCTTCCAGTCTTTTGCAGGCACCTTCCCATCGCCTTTTAAAGAGGGGAACTTGCTGGGCAGACTGGACTATCAGGCTACAAAGAGCTTGCACATCTTCAGCCGGTTCAGCTATTTCTCGAATTACCTGATTCCCGCGTTTGGCTCCCCCAGCTTCTCGTTCTTCGCGAATAAGGACATCACGCGTAACGTCGTGGTTGGTGGTGATTGGACGTCCGGTTCCTTTACACACAGCATTCGCTTTCAATATCTGAAGTTTCAAAACCAGATCACGGACGCGGTGCGGGGAAGCGGCGAGCCATTTGCGGATTTCCCAGTATCGATGGACTTCCTGGTTTCAGGGCTTTCAACGGGCCCAAGTCCTGATGCCCCACAAGGAACACCTCAAAGCAGCCATCAGATTAAATACGATGGCAGCAAGGTGATGGGAACTCACATCTTCCGATACGGAGTAGCCTTTAACCACATCCAAGGCGGCGGGTTTGCTAGTTTCTTTGCTTTTGCCCCGCTCGCACTGAGCCTGCAAGGCTCCAGCTCTCTAATCGGGACTGCAAACAACTGCGGTACTTTCGCGGGCGATCCATCCTGCCCAACCAACTATATTGCCGATGAACTGCTCATGGGAAATGGGCAAGGTTTTGCCTCAGAGAAACCGGCATTTGGCAGGCCGTTCGGCGGACTTGGCCCCGATAACCGATTCGCTTTCTACGTGGGTGATTCTTGGAAGGTTAAGCCTAATCTTTCCGTCACATACGGTGTGAGGTATGTTCGCGACACGAATCGGCAAGACAGCGACTTGCCGGCGATTCCGGAGTTGAACGCTATGCTCCCTGGATTGGGCAACCCAGTCAGGCAACCCAATCACAATTTCGGACCCCAACTGGGTATCGCGTACGATCCGTGGAGTAACGGAAAGACCGTTATCCGGGCGGGTGTTGGAATTTATTATGATAATTCGATTTTCAACAATGTGCTTTTCGACCGCGCTCCGAGGCTCCAAACCGGGACGTTCTTCTTTTCAGAGCAGGTTCCCTGCTTCTTTGGCGGGGCCGGACCGGTACCGTTTGCCGACGGGTCCGTCCAGTTTATCGGGGGCAGCTCTGGAGCAGGCAACACGATCTGCGGTTCAGCACTTGGTTCGACACTCGGCGCCGGAGCCGGGAATTGCAGTGGCGTGACGACGGCAGCCTGCATGGCTACATTCCAACAAACGTACGCGGCATCGGCGGCAAGCAGCCCGCTGGGTCCTAATCCGAACTATCTTGGCGCTTTGATCAATAATGGCTTGCCTCTCCCCGCCATTATTGCACCTGGATTTGAGTCGCCACGATCCGTGCAGATGAACTTAGGAGTGCAACGAGAGTTGCGTCCTGGGATGGTCCTCAGTGTTGACTACTTGCGGAACGTCGGAACACATTTCCTCCTGGGCTATAACCTCAATCACACCGGAGACGCTGCGTACTTAAATCAAAGCGCAGCGTCGAATGCCATCGATGCCACCAATGCGGGATTTGGATGCGGGGCGGGAATTCCGGGTATCACCTGCGCGATCGCGGCGGGAGCAACAATTTCCGATTACGCAGGCAATGGTCTGGATTCGCCGGGAGACCTCAACACAGGTGCCTGCAACGGCCCCAACGGCATAGGAGTTCCCTGTGCTTTCGGAGGAGTCAATCCAGCACTCGGCCCGACTTCATTCCTCGAAGCCAATGCGCGGTCCGTCTACAATGCCTTTGACCTCAAACTGGTGCAGAATGTCCGTCATCCGGTCAAGGGTGTCAAGTACCTGAATTTTCAGGCTACCTATACCCTGTCGCGGTTCACCAATACGGGTTCTTCGAACGGCTTGGGCAACCCGGGCACTCCCGAAAACTCCGACCAAGACTTCATCGATTCTTCTCTCGACAATCGCGATGGCGGCCGCTTCAGTGGGCCAAACGGTCTTGATCGGACGCATCAGTTTAACTTCGGCGGATATGCGGACCTCCCGCTTGGGTTCCGCCTCGGGATCGTATCCCACTTCTGGTCACCCTTGGCCGTTACTCCTTTGCTCAACGTACCCGCTGGGCCGGGTGCCATTTTCCAGGCCGATTTCACGGGTGACGGAACGGTCAACGATCCGCTTCCCATTGCGCAAACGAGCAGCTCGTGCGGTACAGTCGGCGGGACTTGTGACTACAAGACTTACAACACAGGCGCCTATGGCCGTACTTTGGGACCGGGCAGTCTTACCAATGCAGTTAACAATTACAACAACACTATTGCTGGCCAGACGATCACGCCTGCCGGACAATCCCTGGTCAACGCGGGCCTAATCACTGAAGCCCAGTTGATCGCCCTTGGCGCCACACCACAAGCCGTGACCTATACAGACCCAGTTACAGGAGCCGTCAATAATGGTGTGATTCCTGGCCAAGTGGGTTTGAGCTGGATGCGCACCACAGATCTCCAGGTCAGCTGGGTTGGCCATTTCTGGGGTGAGCGCCTGAGCCTGACCCCAAGCATTGGCTTTTACAACGTATTTAACTTCGTAAACTTCGATTCGGCTGGCAACACGTTGAGCGGCGCGTTGAATGGGCAGGCTGGCTCTATCAACGGCACAGTGCAATCGGATCGTTCGAATCGGATCGGGAATGGCAGCGGAGTGTATGGTCTTGGCGCTCCGCGCGTCATTGAATGGGGTCTGAGGTTTGACTTCTAACCTGAGGGTTGGCTCGTCTGCAAATAGCGAGCGGAACTCAGCGGTTCCAAATCGCCACTGGCTCCGGGAAACCGGGGCCAGTGGCTTTTTTATTGGGTTGCGCAAAGGGATGCAAAGGACGGACACTGCGGGAGAGCCTGCTGACAGGTTACTGGGGAATTCGAACTTCCAGGAGGCCGGAGCTTTAGCTCCGGCACAAGTGATGTTTGATCAGCAGGGCTTCAGTCACTAAAGTCGCATGTAAATCCTTTTTCAGCAATCTGCTAAGCCAGAGCGTCCATCGACTACGCGCATAACGCCACCGCGAGCAGAGCCTATTTCCCGCGCGCCAATTGTTCGAGTGAGGTTTCAAAAGGCGCGCGAGCCACGCCACGTTCGGTGATGATGGCGGCGATGTAGCGCGCCGGAGTGACGTCAAAAGCAGGATGCGCTGCAGCCACATCCGGCGCAATGCGTGTCTTGCCGATGTGCGTGACCTCCGCTGCCGACCGCTCTTCGATGGGAATGTGATCCCCGGAAGGCAAGGACAAATCCAGCGTCGAAATCGGCGCGGCCACGTAGAACGGCACATTGTTTTCGCGCGCCAGCACGGCAATCCCGTACGTCCCGATTTTGTTGGCGGTGTCGCCATTGGCAGCGATGCGGTCCGCTCCCACCACCACCGCCGAGACTCCGCCAGTCTTCAGGAAATGGCCGGTCATGTTATCGGTGATAAGCGTCAGGGGGATGCCGTCCTCGTGGAGTTCCCACGCCGTGAGCCGCGCTCCTTGCAGGTAAGGGCGCGTTTCCGGGACGAGAACCTCTATGCGCGACCCGCCCTCCACAGCCATGCGGATCACGCCCAGCGCCGTGCCCATGCCTCCCGTGGCCAAGGCTCCCGCGTTGCATTGAGTCATCACCCGCGTCACGGAAGACGTACCCTTGGGCAGGAGTTCCGCGCCAAATCGGCCGATGCGCTCATCGCCGTCTTTGCGCTCTTGATGAACGCATTGCGCTTCTTCCACCAGCGCGGCGCGCACGCGGCCGATGGTCGCAAGCTCGCCTTCCGCTCCGGCGCTGGTTGCGGAATTCGCCGGCAAGCTCCGCAAAGCGCCGCTCGAAGCGGCGAATGGCCCAGAACAAATCGACGGCCGTGGGGCGGGTATTTCCGAGCGTTTCGCAAATCACGGCAAATTCGGCGCGCAGCTCGTCCATCGTTTTTGCCCGGGAGTGCAGAATTCCCAGCGCCACGCCCATGGCCGCAGCCACTCCAATCGCCGGAGCGCCGCGAATCTCCATTTCCTTGATCGAGCGCGCGACTTCGCGGTAGTCGGTATAGGTGCGGTAAACCACATCGCCCGGGAGCAGGCGCTGGTCCAGGATGACGACGCCTTCATTCGTCCAGCGAATGGGTTCCACGTGGTGCAATTTCGCATTCTCCGTTGCGCGCGCAAAACGCGCTCTTCGTGTCGCGCGCCAAGACTGCCGCAAGCCGGAGGGCGCGCACAAACTCCTATTGTAACTGAAGCAACGGCGAAGGCAGAAACACGAGAGAGCGGAAATCCTACGGAATCGGCAGGTGGCGGAAACCGTGGCTTGCTACGGCGTAGAGGATGAACAGAAATGAATTGTAGCTGACGTGCAGCAGGTAACTGGCCAAGACCGTGCGCGTGACGGCTCGCACGTACGTGAAAATAATTCCCACTACCACCAGCAACGCAATCTGCCCCCAGCCGCCCCAGAGTTGTGCCGCGTGCAGCAGCCCGAAAATCGTTCCGGTGACGATTACGCTGGCCGTCACTCCCCAGCTCCGCGCCAGCACCGGATACATGTAGCCGCGAAAAATGGTTTCCTCGAATACCGGCGCGATCAGAACGGCCATGGCCATCACCAGAAAAGCGCTCAAGCGGTTTTGAAACAGAGTTTGAATCGGCAGTTTTGCCTTGCCGCCGAAAGCCGAGGCGGACAGCGCGACCAGCATCGAAAGTGACATTCCTCCGGCCACCAGCCCCAGATACGCGCCCCAACGCGGGAATCCGCCTGTATCGAGTTTTCTCCAGCCGATGGTGCGCCAGAACGGTTGGCCGAATCGCAGACGCATCTGCGCGGCCAGGTATCCCAACAGTCCCAGGGAAAGAATGGCCTGGCTGGCCACCACAAAAATGCCTTTTACTTCCGATGAATGCTGGATTTGCGATACGCGGATGCCGAAGGCGCCAAAAATAATTCCGAGCAGCAGGCTGATCAGAATCGTTCCCAGAATCACCAAGGCGATGAGCAGAAATAAATCGGTCCAGTCCCAGGGGCCGCGCAAATCTTCGGGAAACTGGCTGAATCGAAGCGCTGAAATCTGCTGCACGGACTCGCGCGCGGCACCATGGGAGAACGCATCGGGTTCAGGCCGCAAGTCACTCGCCTCATCTGCTGGCGTGGGATGCGCGTCCGGCCCGACATTTTGCGGCAGCGGCGGTTTTTCGTTGTCGAACATATTCGTCAGGAATTGTTGCGAATCACGCCAGGACCATCGGCGGTTACGTCCGAAATTTTATGATTGCAGTTCGTGGCGCTCAGGGCTCGCGCCAGGATTTGTCCGGTATACGATTTTTTGCTGCGCGCCACCTGCTCGGGCGGGCCTTGCGCCACGATGCGCCCGCCGCCTTCGCCGCCTTCCGGCCCCAGGTCGATAATCCAATCCGCCTGCTTAATGACGTCCATATTGTGTTCGATGATGAGGACGGTATTGCCGAGAGTCACCAGGCGATTGAGCACATCCATCAGTTTGTTTACGTCGTCGAAATGCAGGCCGGTGGTGGGCTCGTCGAGAATGTACAGTGTGCGGCCGGTCTGGCGGCGGGAAAGTTCCTTGGCCAGCTTGGTGCGCTGGGCTTCACCGCCGGAAAGCGTGGTGGAAGACTGCCCCAGTTGCACGTAACCCAGCCCCACGTCCACCAGGGTTTGCAGCTTCTGCTGAATGGCGGGAATATTTTCCATCACTTTCAGGGCTTCCTCGATGGGCAGATCGAGTAGGTCGGAAATCGAAAATCCCTTGTAGCGCACCGCGAGCGTTTCCGCGTTATAGCGCTTGCCGCGGCATATATCGCAGGTGACGTACACATCGGGAAGAAAATTCATCTCGATGCGCCGCAAGCCGTCGCCCTGGCACGCCTCGCAGCGCCCGCCCTTCACATTGAAGCTGAATCGTCCGGGGCGGTATCCGCGCTCGCGGGATTCCGGAAGCATGGCGTAAATTTCGCGAATCGGCGCAAAAACTCCGGTGTAGGTGGCGGGATTCGAGCGCGGCGTTCGCCCGATGGGCGCCTGATCGATCTGCACGACTTTATCGATATGCTCGGCACCTTCGAGCGAGGCGTGCGCGCCGGGTTTTTCCATGGATCGATAGAGCTTTGCGGCCAGCGCGCGATAGAGAATATCGTTCACCAAAGTGGATTTGCCAGAGCCGGATACGCCGCTAATCACCGTGAGCAGCCCGAGCGGAATGACCACGTCGATATTTTTCAAATTATTGCCGGTGGCGCCGAGAATGGAGAGAGATTTTCCGTTGGGGCTGCGGCGCTTCTCGGGCACCGCGATTTGAATTCGCCCGGAAAGATATTGTCCGGTCAGCGATGCCGGATTCGCGGCAATTTCCTCCGGCGAGCCGGCCGCAACCAGGAACCCGCCCGCCTTTCCTGCGCCGGGACCCAAATCCACCACGTAATTGGCGCGCCGGATGGTTTCTTCATCATGCTCCACCACCAGCACGGTGTTGCCGAGATCGCGAAGAGTTTCCAGCGTATTCAGCAGCCGTCCATTGTCCCGCGCATGCAGGCCGATTGACGGCTCATCCAGCACGTACATCACACCGCGAAGGCGCGAGCCGATTTGCGTGGCCAGGCGAATGCGCTGCGCTTCTCCGCCGGAAAGCGTTGCCGCGGAACGGTTCAACGTCAAATACCCCAGCCCCACGTTCAGCAGGAAATCCAAGCGTTCGGCGATTTCGCCGAGCGGCAACGCGGCGATTTTTTGCTGCCGGGGAGTGAGTTGCGCACGTACTTTCCCAACCGCCGCGCGCGCTTCCGTCAGCGGCAGCGAAGTAAAATCGGCAATCGAGAGCCCGGCAATGCGCACCGCCAGGCTTTCCGGACGCAGGCGTTGTTCGTGGCAGGCCGCGCAAGGCGCCGGAGACATATATTGCGTCAGCCACTCGCGATAGTTATCGGAATTGGATTCCGCGAGGCTGGTTTCGAGAAACGGGAGAATACCCTGGAACGTAAGCTCCTTGCCGGAATT
Source organism: uncultured Acidobacteriota bacterium (assembly GCA_963708285.1). Lineage (GTDB taxonomy): Bacteria > Acidobacteriota > Terriglobia > Acidiferrales > UBA7541 > Palsa-295. The sequence continues at coordinate 960,001 of CAVPSF010000001.1, read as the reverse complement.
CCCAGCGTTGGAATTGCCATGCAGGATGAGATTCTGCACTTTCCGCGAAAGTTTCTCAAACGGCGTATCCAGGTTGAATTTGTGCGCCGCCGCGGCGATGCGCAGAGTGCGCTGGAGAAAAGTGGAACCGGAACCAGGCCCGAGGCCGCCTTCAAAAAGCGGCTTGGTCCAGTCGACGATCACTTTTGCCGGATCGAAATCATATTTCGAACCCAGCCCATGGCATTCCGGGCAGGCTCCATAGGGAGAATTGAAACTGAAAGAGCGCGGCTCGAGCTGCGGCACGGAAATACCGCAATCCGGGCACGCCAGTTTTTCAGAGTACACATGCTCTTCGCCGCCCACCACGGCGATACTCACCAACCCGCCGGTAAGCTTCAGCGCTGTTTCAATCGATTGTTCCAGACGCTGGGCGATGCCGTTTTTCAGAAGCAAGCGGTCCACGACGATTTCAATGGTGTGGTTTTTGCGGCGATCGAGAGGAATGGGTTCGTCGAGATTGACCAGTTCTCCATCGACGCGCGCGCGCACATATCCTTCCTTCGCGTACTTTTCGAATTCTTTCTTGTATTCACCCTTGCGGCCGCGTACCACCGGGGCCAGGACCATCACGCGGTCTTCCGGTTTGAGCGCCAGAACGGACTGCACGATTTGTTCGGTGGACTGGCGCGCGATGGGCTTGCCGCATTGCGGGCAGTGGGGTGTTCCGATGGCGCTATAAATTACGCGCAGGTAATCGTAAATTTCCGTGACCGTCCCAACCGTGGAGCGCGGCGATCGCGTGGTGGTCTTCTGTTCGATGGCGATCGAAGGCGAAAGGCCCTCGATGGAATCAACTTCGGGGCGCTCCATCTGGTCCAGGAACTGGCGCGCATACGCGGAAAGCGATTCCACGTAGCGGCGCTGCCCTTCGGCGTACAGGGTATCGAAAGCCAGCGAGGATTTGCCGGACCCCGATAGCCCGGTAATCACCGCCAGCGAATTGCGCGGAATTTCCAAATGAATATTTTTCAGGTTGTGCTGGCGGGCGCCGCGAATGATGATTTTCTTCAGGGCCATGATGATTTAATGGGAGCGCGCTCCTACAGTGCGACGTCCTACACACTGGGTAGAATGACCCCAGCGTAATCCATCAATATATCAGGCGGGCTGCGCGCGCGTCAAAAGCCGCAAGATCTCGCGTGGCCGGAATTTTTCGGTTGAAAATGGTAGTACCTTCGTAACATTGACCCCAACATCCCCGGCGGCTAATTTGACCTAGACAATTCGATAGGTCTGGCCAAGCCAGGCGGAGGGACGGGTGTGTACCGTTTGGACACACACCCATGAAATTTCCCTCTTGACGGCAATACGCCACCTATAGACTCAGCTCCGAAGTTACCTTTCGGAGGGGTCTATGAATCGGTGGTTCACTATTGCTTTGCTCGTGCTGTTGGTACTTACCAGTGCTATGGGTTTAAAGGCTTTAACAACCCATTCGGCGCTGGCGAACACTACCAGCCCGATGCCGCCCACGCCTTGGTTTGCAGCTAACACGACTAGCCCGATGCCGCCTACACCTTGGCGGAATACGACTAGCCCGATGCCCCCGACACCTTGGTAGTCGGAGACACGATCCCGCATTAGCGGGATTTGGTTAGGGCCAGGCCGGAGCAGGCAGGATTAAAGTGCTTGGCCCGTTTGATTACGTACTTTGGCTTTCCGGCTTCCTTTTGGAAGCGTACGTAGTGGTGTGCCTAGTCCGGCAAAAAACCCTCCTTCGTTACATCTTCCTCAGCGCATATATGGTTGGAGCTGCACTGGTTACCTTGGGCAACTATGCAACTTTTCATCGCTACGGATTCGCATCCGTTCAGTACCGATATTTTTACTATTACTCGGAAAGCATGTTGATCGTCCTTCTCTATTTCAGCCTTATGGAGCTGTACCAGCACGTCTTTCAGGAAATGAACGTTAGCCGTTATATCCGCGGCGGGGCAGCCATGTTGCTGATTGCCACGGCGTTTTTCTCTTATGCCGTGGTGCACCAGAATCAGGATCACCTCACCAGCCGTTTCGTGGTCGAACTCGGGCAGAATTTGTACTTTGTGGGAGTGGTGCTGACCTACGTTCTTTGGGGAGCCGTGGTAAAACTTCGCGAAACGCGCACGCGTCTGATTCAATTGGTTCTCGCGCTGGGAATTTATTGCAGCGCTTCCGCCGGGACCTATGCGTTGCGGAATCTATTTCCCAGCTTGCAGTCTTCCGTCCTGCACTGGGTTCCGCCTCTCCTGGGATTGTGGCTGCCGCTGGCCTGGGCCTATACATTCACCAAAGTTCCCGAGGATTCCCGCTTGATGACCTCGCAACTCGCCATGAGGACGCGATGACCGCCGCGCTTACCGCCGCGTTCATTTGCGTCATCTCTTTGTCGGCGTTTCTTCAGTTTTTTATTTCCTATTGCCGGTCAATTCTGGCCTCGGGAAGCAAAGTCGCGCTTTCCGATCGCGTCCGGGAAATTACCGGACTTTCCAGCGATGGCGCGGTCATTCCCGATGATTTTCATCGCCTGCTGCAACTTTTGCAGCTTTGCCCGGAACGCGCCGATGATCAGACCGAAATCCGCGCCGTTGGCACGTATTATTCGTTGCTTCATGTGACTGGAAAAGTATCGCGAATATTGCTTCCAAAGATGGCGCGCTGGGCGGAGCAGGAACGGCGCAGCTGCTCCTATTTCGCAGCGGTAGTGCTTGATCGCCGCATCTCTTTCAGCCGCGAACTTTTCACCCAGCAATCCACCAGCTCCATGTAATTGAATCAGCGCCCGTATGTTCATTCCGGCCCGCGAGGCCTATTCCGCACTCTCGACCCGCCAGTCACGGACTGTTACCATAAAGCCAGAGGCGCTTCTGCCGCCGTTTTGCCGCGCTCATCATGCTTACACCGCTCGAACAACGGGTTCTGCGTGCCATTCGTGATTCAGGAATGCTGCCGGCGGGCTCCCGTGTGGGCGTTGCCGTTTCCGGTGGTGCGGATTCGGTGGCCCTTTTGCGCTTGCTCGAAAATCTCAAAACAGATCTGGGAATCACTCTTGCCGTCGTTCACTTTGATCATTCCCTGCGCGGCGCAGAATCCACCTCCGACGCGGAATTTGTAGCCGAATTGGCTCGCGCGAGCGATCTTGCATATTTCCATGCGCGGGAAGATGTGGCGGCGGAGGCCGAACGCAACCGCTGGAATTTAGAAGATGCCGCCAGGCGCATGCGCTATACCTTTTTTGAACGCCAGGTGATTGCAGGCCGGGCCACGCAGATCGCCGTCGCGCACACCGCGGACGACCAGGCGGAAACGGTTCTCGCGCATTTGATTCGCGGCACGGGCCCTGCCGGCCTTGCCGGAATTTATCCGGCGATTGGATCGGTAGTGCGTCCGCTGCTCGGGGTTCGCCGCCATGAATTGCGCGAATATCTGCGCGAGCGCGGCCAGAAGTGGCGAGAAGATTCCTCGAACGAGGATACCAAGCGCCTGCGCGCGCGCATTCGAAGCCAACTGCTGCCCATTCTCGATCGGGATTATTCTCCGGCCATCGTCACGCATCTGACCGAGCTTGCGCGTCTGGCTCGCGAGCAGGAAATGTTTTGGACCGCGCTGATCGAAAATTGTTTCCTCCGCCATGCGCGTGCCGCAAGGGGGGAAGTGGGAATCGATATTTCTCACTTCCTTTCACCGCTCGAAGAAATTTTCCCCGCGCCCTCTTCCGCAACCGTAACCAATGCCGCGCCAGGACGCGCACTCACCGAGCGCCTGGTGCGCCGGCTCTACCGCCAGGTGCGCGGGGATTGCCGCGAATTGGGATCGTGCCACGTCGAGCAGGTGATTCACTTGGCTGTGGCTTCTTCGAGCGGCCGCCGCGCGATTCTACCCGGCGGCATTACTGTCGAACGAAATTTCAACGAGCTGGTTTTCCACAGGTCGGCGCAACCGACCAATTCCGAGTCAAACTCAAAAGCGGCGCAGGCAAGCGCCGGCTTCCACTACGTTGTGTGTTTGCCTCCACTTGGCGAAACTTCCGTGTCTGTTACCGAACTCGGCACCCGCTTCGATTTGAAAGTGATTGACTGGTCTTTCGCGGCGCGCGACACTAAAAGGGAGGCCCAAGCCCTCGATGCCGAGCCTGCTTCGCGCGCCGTTGGTTTTGCGAAGCTGGCAGGCAGGTGATGCCTATCGCCCACGCGGCCACCGACAGCCCCGGAAATTGAAGCAGATGCTTCTGGCGGGGCGCATTCCAAGCGGTGCGCGAGCGGCCTGGCCGGTGCTGGAAAGCGCGGGACAGGTGATTTGGGCGAGGGGATTGCCGTTGGCAGAGGACTATTGTGCGCGCGAAGGCACGCGGACGGGCCTGGTGATCGAAGAGCACCGCCTCCGAGGTGACGATGAAGGTTGCCTTTAGCCGCCAGCGGCTCGCCAAGCGCGTGAATCAATTGGGGCGGGCCATTTCGAAGGATTATGCGGGCAAGACGCTGGATGTGGTGATCATGATCGACAGCTCGTTTTTATTCGCGGCCGATCTGATCCGCACGATTTCAGGTCCTGTGGTTTGCCACTTTGTCCGCGCGCAGATGCGCGATGTGCGCCTGGGCGGATACGAGCGGCGCGAAATTTTTTTCAGCGATCCGCCGGCGCTGCATCGCCGCGAAGTGCTGGTAGTGGACGCCGTGCTGAATACCGGCGTGACCCAGGATTTTCTGCTGAAGCGCCTGGAGGAGGCCCGGCCGCGTTCCTTGCGCCTGGCCGTGCTTTTCGATAAAAGCGCGGCGCGGCGGGTGAATGTGAAACCTGCATACACCGGCTTCCTGGGCGCATCTAAGGAATGGGTAGGCTACGGGCTGCCCGGCAGGCGCGGAGTCTACCGCAACTTGCCGTATGTGGCCGCGAGCGGTTCGCGCGAGGCAAGCGGCAGGCGCAAACGAATTCATAAAGAGGTACGAAGCTTGCAAAGTACAACGAGGTAAGACGGTGAATTCAACAGTTCGCAATATTTTCTTCTGGCTCTTGATGATTTTGCTGGCCGTGGTTCTCTGGCATATGGCTTCCACTGGCGGCCAGACCGCTCATGAGGACGAGCCTGGCTTTACCGGCTTCATGGCCAAGGTTGATAGCGGCAACGTCAAGGACGTCACCATCCTTTTGTCGCAGAACAGCGCCGAGCTCGAGGGCGAATACCGCGACGGCAGCAAATTCCAAAATGTGACGGTGGCCAACGCCGCCATTCCCGACATCACCAAGACATTTCAAGACAAAAACATCACTTTCAATTACAAGGAAGTGAAGAATGCCGATTGGGCGGCCATTCTGTGGAATATCGGCCCCATTATCCTGCTGGTTCTGATCTGGGTTTTCATGATGCGGCAGATGCAGGCGGGCGGAAACAAAGCCATGAGCTTCGGCAAATCGCGCGCGCGCTTGCTTACCGCTCAGCAGAAAAAGGCGACCTTCAAGGATGTGGCGGGCATCGAAGAAGCCAAGGAAGAGCTTTACGAAATCATCGATTTCCTGAAAGACCCGCAAAAATTCCAGAAGCTTGGCGGGCGCATTCCCAAGGGCGTCTTGCTGGTGGGTCCTCCGGGAACGGGAAAAACTTTGCTGGCGCGGGCCATTGCCGGTGAGGCCAACGTGCCGTTCTTCTCCATTTCCGGCTCGGATTTCGTCGAGATGTTCGTGGGCGTGGGCGCCAGCCGCGTGCGCGACCTTTTCGAGCAGGGCAAGAAGAACGCGCCCTGCATTATTTTCATCGATGAAATCGACGCCGTGGGGCGCCATCGCGGCGCGGGTTTGGGCGGCGGCCACGATGAGCGCGAGCAGACCTTGAACGCGTTGCTGGTCGAGATGGACGGGTTTGAGTCGAACGAAGGCGTCATCTTGATTGCCGCCACCAACCGGCCGGACGTTCTCGATCCCGCGTTGCTGCGCCCCGGCCGCTTTGACCGCCGCGTGGTGGTGCCGCGGCCCGACGTTCGCGGCCGCGAGGAAATTCTGCGCGTGCACACGCGCAAGGTGCCCATGGCGGACGACGTGGATCTTTCCGTGATCGCCCGCGGCACGCCGGGATTTTCCGGAGCGGATGTGGCCAATCTGGTGAACGAATCGGCATTGTGGGCCGCGCGCCAGGGCCGCAAATTCGTGACCATGGCTGATTTCGAAATGTCCAAGGACAAAGTGTTGATGGGCGCGGAGCGCCGCTCGCTGATCCTTTCGGATGAAGAAAAGAAAAACACCGCGTATCACGAAGCCGGCCACGCTCTGGTCGCCGCCATGACTCCCGGCGCCGACCCGCTTCATAAGGTGACTATCATCCCCCGCGGCATGGCTTTGGGCGTCACCATGCAGTTGCCCATCGACGACAAGCACACTTACACCAAGGAATTTCTGGAATCGCAGCTCGCCGTTCTGATGGGCGGACGCGCCGCCGAGGAAATTTTCCTGAACCACATCACCACCGGCGCGGGAAACGACATCGAACGCGCCACGGAGATTGCCCGCCAGATGGTGTGCGAGTGGGGCATGAGCACGCTCGGCCCGCTCACCTTCGGCAAAAAAGAAGAGGCGATATTCCTGGGCCGTGAAATCACTCAGCATCGCGATTATTCCGAAGACACGGCCATTAAAATCGACAAGGAAGTGCGCAGCATTATCACCACGGGCTACGCGAATGCGCGCACCATCATTGAAACGCACCGCGACGCGCTCGAACGCGTCGCTCAGGGACTTCTCGAACGCGAATCGCTCGACGCCGTCGAACTCAAGCTGCTGATGGATGGGCAGCCTTTGCCGGAGAAGCCGCCCGCGCCGCCTCCTTCCGCGCCCGCGATTCCCGCGAAAGAACCGCAACTGGCGCTGCGCCCCGACCCTCGGCCCATACCCGGCCTGGCGAAAGGCGAGAAGCCCGCGCCCGCCTGACGCCGCGGAATTTCGCGGAAATGGATTCGATTTCCCCGCAGCCATTTAATCCGCGCCTGCGCGCGCTCCAAGCAAAGCTCCGCTGCATCGCACGCCACGCATTCATTTGCCCCAAATAGGCGTAAAATGGGCGCATGGCGAAGAATCCCTCACCTGCTTTCGAATCCGAATGCCCCTGCTGCCGGGCCAAGTTGACCATTGACCGCGAATTGGGCGTCATTTTAGGCCATGTGCCTCCGGTGCGCCCTCCTTCGGTGGATTTGGACGATGCCGCGCGCCTGCTGCGCGAACAAGCCGCCGCCGTGGAAGCGAAGTTTCGCGCTTCGGTGGAAGCCGAAAAATCCAAGGAAGACGTGCTGGCGCGCAAATTTGCCGAAGGCTTGAAAAAAGCCAAGGACGCGCCCCTCGAAAAGCCCATCCGCGATTTTGATCTCGATTGAAGCGCTGCATGCGCCGCGGCGAAAATCGCAAATGGCGCTGTTCGCGGGCGCGTCTATTTTTGTTCACGGCATTTTTGGGGACCGTGGCACTCCTTGCTTTTCCTGCATTTCCTCAAGCGCCACAAAAACATCGCAAGAAACTTTCGCGCCCGGTTTTGCTTGATCAAGGCGTTGTCTACCAGCGCGATCCGGCCACCGGAGAAATCCAAATCCACGCGGCGGGAATTCCGGGTGCGCTTGCCGAGTCGGGCATAGCCGCCGCCTCGCATCCCATTCAAGTGGTCGCGCAATTCGTGCCGGTGACGTGCCGCGTATTTGCGGCCGATGGCGCGCCGCTTCACGGTCTCGCTCGCGGCGATTTTCGTGTGTACGACGATGGCTCGGCGCAGCCCGTCACTTATTTCGACGAATCCACGGAACCCGCGAGCGTGGCCCTGGTGATTGACGCCAGCCCGAGCGTTCTGCCCGACGCCCCGAAAATGAGAGACGCGGCCGGCGCGCTGATCGAGGGACTCGCGCCTGCCGATGAAGTGGCGGTTGTGGATTTTTCCGCGCACACCTATTTGCAAATCGGATTTTCCGGCGTTCGCGAACTTTTGCGGCGCGCCATGGCGCGCGTGGACGTGCGCCAATTGCTCGGCGATACAGGAGGATCGAATATTTATGAGGCCGTGTATCTTACCGTTGAAAAACTCTTTCGCGGCCGCGCCGGGCGCAAGGCCATCGTCCTGCTGACGGACGGGCAGGACACCGGCTTGGGGCTGACGCGCGATCCGCGCAGCGCCGCGCCGCGTGACCCGGGCGACAACCGCCTGACCTTCGACGATGTGGCCGGGACACTCGCGGCGCAGGATATTCAGGTGTTTGCCGTCTCCACGGAAAATCGCCCCAGAATCATGACTCCGGAATGGATCGCGGCGCATCGCAGCGATGCTTTTCTTGCGCAAGCTTCCCACGAGCCCTCCATTCCCGCCTACACCGTGTATCTCGCGGAACTGGTGCGGCGGTCGGGCGGCGAGTTGTTCTTCTTGAATGAGGCGAACACGCTCGAAGGAGTGTTTCAGCAAATTGCCATGCGCATCGGCGGAGAATATACGCTGGGAATTGCGCCGGCACACGCGCCGGATGCCGCGCCGAATCCGGGATGGCACAATTTGCGGGTGGAAGTCGCGGGGCACGGCTCCGTTTCCGTCGTGCATCGCTCCGCATATTACTTGCCGCCTGCGCCGTAGCCCGCTTTTTGTTGCGCCGGGTTCCGTGCCGCTTTCTTTTTGTCCTGCGCTCTTATCGTTTCCGCAAAACCGTGTTTCAATAGCCCGGTATGTTTCGCCGCAAGAAATTCAAGTTGCGTCTGGCGTCGCGAACTCTGGCGCTGGGAGAACGCACCCTCGTGATGGGTGTTCTTAACGTGACGCCCGATTCGTTTTCCGACGGCGGCGTTTTTTTCGACATGCCTGCCGCGGTCACGCGCGCCCTGGAAATGGAGCGCGCCGGAGCGGACATCCTCGATATCGGCGGAGAATCCACGCGCCCCGGCTCGGCGGGAATTTCCGCGGAAGAGGAAATCGCGCGGATACTTCCGGTGATGCAAAAGTTGCGCGGGCAGATCGGCATCCCGATTTCCGTGGATACCAGCAAGGCGGAAGTAGCCGAAGCCGCGGCCATGGCCGGCGCGGAAATCGTGAATGACGTTACGGCGCTTCGCGGAGATCCGCGCATCGCGCAAATCGCGCGACGCAGAAAAATGCCGCTCCTGCTGATGCACATGCGCGGCGAGCCGCGCACCATGCAGAAAGCGCCGTTTGCGCGGGATATCGTGCGCGAAGTTACGCGCGATCTGCGCCGCGCGCTGGCTCAGGCGCGGCGTGCGGGAGTGCCGAAATCGCAAATTGTTCTCGATCCGGGCATCGGCTTCGGCAAAAACGCCGCGCAAAATTGCGAGCTGATCGGAGCGTTGCCCGCGTTGGCGCGCATCGGATGTCCGCTCATGATCGGAACATCGCGAAAATGGTTTATCGGGCGGGTCTTGGCGCGTGCCGAGGAAAGCCCGGTCCCGGCGGCAGAGCGCATCTGGGGAACGGCTGCGACGGTGGCCGCCAGCATTCTCGAGGGCGCACACATCGTGCGTGTTCATGACGTGGCGGAAATGGCGCAGGTTGCGCGAATGGCCGATGCCATTGTGCAAGCGCATTTCGCGGGTGCGGCGCGGCGAAAGAATTGAATTACGCCTGCGCGGCAGAGCAGAAAGAAATCGCCGCGCATGACGCGGGTTCGCGCTAATCAGCGAATCAGCTTTGCGCGAGTTCGCTGGTTTGGAATGGCAGGCGGCGAAGCCGTTTTCCGGTGGCCGCGAAGATGGCGTTGGCCACTGCCGGTGCCGCGGAGGGCACGCCCGCCTCGCCGATTCCTCCCGGCGATTCGTGGCTTTGCGCGATGTAAACATCCACGTGCGGCGCGTCGTTGATGCGCAGCATGGGGAACGTATCGAAATTGCTCTGCTGCACCTGCCCGTTTTCGATGGTGATTTCATCCAGCAGCGCGGCCGTCAGGCCGAAGACTACGCCGCCTTCCACTTGCGCCTTCACCATGTCCGGATTGATCACCTGTCCGCAATCCACGGCGGAAACCACGCGGTCCACGCGGATGCTTCCGTCCTTGGCCACCGTGACTTCCGCGACGTGCGCGATGTAAGACCCGAAGGCATAGATGGCGGCAATCCCGCGCCCCTGGCTTTTGGGCATGGGCTTTCCCCATCCCGATTTTTCCGCGGCCAAGTCCAGAACGCCGCGCAAGCGGTCCACGCTCACGGGCAGATCGCCGCTGTCATCGGCTTCACCCGCGGGTTTTTGCCGCGTGTTCAGAAGCTCGTGGCGCATCTCGAGAGGATCTTTTCCCGCAGCGGCAGCCACTTCGTCGATGAAGCTGTTCACCGAGAAATGATTCCAATTGGTGTCCACCGCGCGCCAATATCCGCGGGGAACCAGAGTATGCAGAAAACTTTGTTCCAGAAAATAATTCGGCACCGCGCCATTGGGCAGCCCCGTGCCGGCGATTTCCGTGCCGCTCGTGTCGGGAAGGTCGCCGCCGAGAAACGTGCCGTCGGTGCTGGGCGCTGCGATGTGCTGGTGCCACGCGGTAACATGATTTTGCGCGTCCAAAGCCGCGCGCATGCGATGGCGGCTGATGGGGCGGTAATAATCGTGGCGAATATCGTCTTCGCGCGTCCAGATGACCTTTACCGGCGCGCCCACCGCCCGCGAAAGCAGTGCCGCTTCCACGCCGTATTCGATGCACAGCCTGCGCCCGAATCCTCCGCCGATCAACGTGATGTGGATGGTGATGGCCGAAAGCGGCAGTTGCAATGAGCTGGCCAGCGCCGCGGCCATTCCTCCGGGATTCTGCGTGGGCGCCCAGACTTCGCATTTACCATCCGTGACGCGCGCCGTGCAATTCACCGGCTCCATCGGAGCGTGCGCGACGAAGGGAGTCTCATATTCCGCTTCCACGGTTTTCGCCGCGCCCTGGAACGCCGCCTGCGGATCGCCGATGGTTTTTAGTTGCTTGCCGGGAGTTTTCACAAGTTCGGCCAAAGCGGCGCGCTGTTTTTCCGTTGATTCCGCCGCTCCCGGACCTTCGTCCCATTCGATAGTCAGTTTTTTGCGCGCGGACATCGCCTGCCAGGTGGTATCGGCGATCACCGCGATGCCTCCCCACAAATAATGCAAATGCTCGGCGTGAGGGGCGCGATCTTCGCCGAAGAGCGGCGGCAATTCCACGCGGTCGAGCGCAACCACTTTGCGCACGCCGGGTGACGATTGTGCTTTCGATGCGTCATAGGATTTCACGCGCGCGCCGAATACCGATGGCCGCTGCACCGACGCATAGAGCATTCCGGGAAGCCGCGTGTCGATTCCGTAATGCGCTTCACCGATGACGATGTAGGAGCCATCCACGCGGTCCCGCTTGGTGCCCACGATGCGATAGTCCTTGGGATCCTTGAGCGGCGCATTCTTGGGCACCAGCTGGGCGGCGGCTTTGGCGGAGAGCGCGGCATAGCTCAACTTCCGCTGCGATTTTTCGTGATGCACAAAACTTGCCTGCGTCGTGCACTCGCTTTGCGGCACACTCCAGCTTTCGGCCGCGGCGCCGATCAACATGGCGCGCGCCGCAGCTCCCGCCTTGCGCAGCGGGTCCCAGGACGAGCGGACGCTCATGCTGCCGCCGGTGGTCATGTCGCCATATTTCGCGTCGAAATCCGCCTGGACGACTTTCACCTGCGCCCAATCCGCATCCAGTTCCTCGGCGAGAATCATGACCAGCGCGGTGCGCACGCCCTGTCCCATTTCGGAGCGCGCCGCCCACAGGCGCACTTCGCCGCCAGGATTGATTTCGACATAGGCGTTAGGCGCAAAATCCTTGCCCGCCGCTTCTGGCACACCCGAGGCGAAAGCTTTCGCGGCGTCACCGAGGCGGAAGCCCAGCAAAAGGCTTGCGCCGCTGACCGCGCCGAGTTTTAAGAATTCGCGCCGCGAAGCCTTGCGGATCGGAGGGATTGGAATCTTCGGAATGCATGCGAAGGCGCGCCGCGCGGAGTTTGTCTTGTCCGTTGCGCGGCTCATCGCGAACCTCCTGGCGCCGCGTTTCCAGAGGATGCGGACTCTTGCTGCGGTGCGGCATTCGCCGCGTGCTTGGCGGCGGCTTGATGCACGGCGGCGCGGATGCGCTGGTATGTGCCGCAGCGGCAAATATGCCCGCCGAGCGCATCGTCAATGTCCGCGTCCGAGGGTGAAGGATTTTTCGCCAGCAAAGCGGAGCTGGTCATGATCATGCCCGCCTGGCAATAGCCGCACTGCGGAACTTGCTCGGCGATCCAGGCCATCTGCACCGGATGGCTTCCGTTGGGAGAAAGCCCTTCGATGGTGGTGATTTTCTTTCCCGCCACGGAAGAGATGCGCGTGACGCAGGAGCGCGTGGCTTCGCCTTCCACGTGCACGGTACAAGCCCCGCAAAGCGATTCGCCGCAGCCGAATTTCGTGCCGGTCAGCCCCAGCGTGTCGCGCAGCACCCAGAGCAGCGGGGTATCCGGAGCTATTTCCAGCGAATGGGACTGGCCGTTTACGGTGATCGAAATCGTTTCCATTTTTTCACCCGTTGAAAGAGCCGCGAAGACGCAAGGTAACTCCGCCCCGGCCCTAGGCTAGCACGCTAAAAAATAGATGCAAGCGGATGGTGGACCCGCGCACGGCACCTTCGCGGCGTATCACGGCGGCAAAGCGCAGGCAATGCACGCGCCGGAATGTAAACCTGCCGGGAGTATGCTATGGTTTTGGCACCGCGGAATTTTCAAAGGCAATAAGCGGGTTGAAATCCGCGCCGGGAAAAGGACGGGACGCGTGGCGGAAAAAAGAGTGATTGTGGGATTCTTGCCGGAAGTCGTGGTGCTCGATCCCGGCGAGCAGGTGGAATGGATTTCCAACGCCGGAAACATCAAGATCGAATTCGATCCGAAGCGCTGCCCGTTTTCCTCGAACGTGATGCAAGCCCCGCCGGGTGTGCGCCTGCTGAGCGGTCCGGCGACCGCCGGGCTGAACCCCGGCTCCTACAAATACCGGCTATCGATCAATGAACAAGTTGTCGCCCAGGGAGAAGTCCTGCTGCGCGGCAAATAGGCTTCCGGGTAGCTTCAGCTAAGCGCAAAAACGACTAGTCGCCAGCGGCAGCGCTGCGTTCGTGCGCCACGGCATCCGCAAGCAGGCGTCGAACCGGCGCGAGCATGGAAGCCGGAACGGGGCGCAGGCTGGGAATTCCGATTTCCGCGGCCTTGCGCGGAAATTCCGCGCGGCGGTCGAGTTTCAGCCCGAATTCCTGCAGCAAATCGCCGGCAACGTTGGGATCGTCGGAACGCTCGACTCCCCAGAAGCGCAGCCGGTCTTCGGCCTTCTGCAGAGCCTGCAAGGACTCCTCCAGCTTTTTCATGGCTCCGTCGAACGTGGAAGCCAGGAAATACACCGGGAGAGCCCAGGCGCCGCGCCCGAAAATCACGCGAACACGCACATTGTATTTGCCGTTCTGGTTTCTCTCGATCGCGCAGGAGTATTCATTCCCCGACGATGGATTTTTGGCTGGCATGGAAATCCTCAGGCAATTCTTGAAATTTCCGCTTTCGGGAACTCCGCCAAAAGCGATGGTTTGCGCCGTCCGGCGATCCGTTTGTTGCGCAGTTTTAGCCATTCCGCGTTTGCGAGCCTTGGGCTTTCTCTGGGCCATTGTGTTGCTCCTCAGTGGAATCGATCATTTGAATCGTCAGGCATTGCCGTGGGAAGGCGGGCTGCTGCCCTGCGATCAGGCCTCGCTGGCTTCGAGGCATACTCTGCGGATGTAAATATGCTAGCGGAGAGCGGAGCACGGGTCAATAGAAGTCTCGCGAACTTGTAACTACTGTATTTACATTCAGTTACATAGGATTTACGAGGCGGAAGAACAGCTAAAATCGCTGCGAATTTCGATTGGCGCTGCCTTGCAAAATTCGGATGGCAAGGCGCATGTGGAGCTCAAATTCCAGCTTTCAGACGGTTGCCGACCTCAATTTGTGCGATCGACTCCGTCATTTTGCGCGAGAAGCGCCGAAACTAACTGGATTTCGTGAAGCGCTTCAACACATCGTTGTTGATTACGATCTTGCCTTCCTTCTTCAGTTGATCCTGGAGGGTCGTCTGGAAGGCCTGGTAGGCGGCTTGTCTCTTGGCTTGCAACACTTGCTGGCCGATATCCAGGGATTGCGGGGCAAGATCCGCGGGATTTGCAGGAGTATGCGCGACAACCTGGTAAACCAGCCAGTTCCCGGCGATCTGAGTGGGTTCACTGATCTGCTCGGGAGACATGTTGAACGCCGCATCGAGGAGTTTTGCGGAGCCGAGGTCGCCGACCGTTCCGGTGCGCGGGAAAGAGTCGGATTTCTTGGTGTCGAGGCCCAGGGTTTTTGCTGCGGCATCAAAATTTTGACCGCCACGGGCGTTCTTTGAAAGTTCGAGCGCCTTTTGCTGCGCCAGAATCACCGATTGCTCCTGCTGGTAATCGGCCACCGCTTTGTCATGCACTTCGGCGAGCGTGCCTTGATGCGCGGGCAGGATGTCTTTTGGCGAGAGGATGACGTAGCCCTTGTCAATCTGGATGGGCATGCTCAGCTCGCCCGGGCGCAACTCGAACAGCTCCTGATGAAGTTCGGCATCCGCGCCCAGATCGCCCACGGCTTCGGTGACGGAGGCGGGTTGCGTCTCACCCTGTACCAGATGGAAGCGCTTGGCGATGTCCGCCAGCGGCTGGCGATCGGACTGGCGAACCGCCGTGGCCATTTGATCCGAAAGGTCCGAAGCTTCCTGATTCACTTTCTGGTTCAGCAGCGTGGGCAGGATTTGGCTGCGGACTTCGTCGAGCGTCTTGGTGTGCGCCTGCTCGTGGTCCAGCACTTTGATGATGTGGAAGCCGTACTGCGTCTTCACCAGATCCGAAATGCCGCCCTTGGGCAGGCTGAATGCGGCCTGCTGGAATTCGGGAACCGTCTGGCCTTCGACGATCCAGCCCAGATCGCCGCCCTTGGGCTTGGTGGCGTCGTCCTCGGAATATTTCTTGGCCAAATCCTCGAAATTGCCGCCATGCTTGGCCTGTTTGAGGACGTCTTCGGCTTTATTGCGAATTTCCGTGATTTGCGCGTCGGTCATGCCGATGGTCTTGAAAAGAATGTGCTCGGCGTGAACGCGATTCTCCACTTTATAGTCGTCGAGATGCGCATTGTAGTACGCGGAAACGTCGGATTCGGGAATTTGCGTCTGCTCGCGCAGCGTGTTGATGTCCAGCAGCGCATAGCTGGCTGAGCGCTTCTCGGGAATCTGGTACTGCCCGGAATTCTTGGCAAAAAAGGAGGACAGTTGCGCGTCGGTCGGGTGAATGCCGGACGCCAGGTCCGCCGGCTTGACCAGCGCGTAATCGATCTGCACCTTTTCGTTGCGGCGGCGGAATTCCTCCTGAATTTCCTCGGGACTTACGGTGATGCCGTCGGTGATCAAGCGCTGAAATTTCTCCTGCAGCATTTCGTCGCGCAGCACGGATTCGAATTCCGGCACGCTCATTCCCGTGCGCGTCTGCACTTCATTGGCGTAGCGATCCTTCATCCAGGCATCGCCGGAGAAGGCGCTGGGCAGAATCTGCTTGATGCGCTGCGTTTCTTCCTGGTCCGTCACGCTGATTCCCAGGCGCTGGGCTTCGAGGTTCAGAGCCTGCTGAAACACCATCTGGTCGAGAACCTGTTGTGCGTAGAGCCCCTTCAGAACTTCCGGCATGGCCTGCCCGCGCGTCGCCTGCTCCAGCTTATTCTGCAAATCAACCAAGCTGATGTCCTGCCCGCCCACGGTGGCCACGGCATCCGGGTTGGTGCCGAAGGAGGAGCCCACGAGTCCGGGGATCAAGGTGATGACCATGCTGACGCAGATGATCACCAGAATTACGGTCATCGTAATCTTGACCCAGCGGTTTCGATCTAAATCCCGTTGCTGAATGCTTTTCAACATAGTGCGGCGCGGCTCCCTGGCGAAAAAAGTCTAATCACTAATTATAAGTGAGATTCCGCGAAGGTCACAACGAGATTCGGTTTGGACTGCAGGGGATGTTCAGGAGTGGAACGCGCGGGCCCAGAAAGCGCGGCGGGCGTTTGCCGGTCAGCTGCCGGGAAGCCGCGAATCCTTGAGCGAGGCTTTCAATATCGCCGCAAATTGCTGTGCGATGGGAGCTTCGAGAATTCTCATGTGATCGCCGGGGAGGCGATGCACTTCGCTTCCACCCTCGCAGCGCTTCCGCCAGACGAGCCGCGGGTCAATGGAAGCGCTCAACCCGGCAAATGACCAGGTGTCCTTGCCCAGGATGATGACTCCCTTGCCGCGATAAGGCGCCGGCCGGTAATGAAAAATAATGCTGCGCGGAACCGCGAACATATCGGGATCAGCGGCAGGCGGTTCCGGAAGATGTTCTCCGACCAGCTTCGCCAATCCGCGCTGGCCACGCAAGCGCAACCAGCCTGCGGCTGAGGAGGCCTTTTCCACTGTCCAACGCGCGAGGCTCCGGGGTCCGCGCCGCAAAAAATGCTGGATGCGCCAGAGAATGCGCTCCGCGCGGAAACAGATTCTTCCGATTTGTCCCGCGGGATGCCGCGGATCGTCGCATTCCACGATGCAGAGCAGCGCGATTTTCTCTCCCTGCGCGCTCAGCTGCTGCGCCATTTCGTAAGCCACATACCCCCCGCCGCAAAATCCGATCAGCGCATAAGGGCCATGCGGCTGCAGCGTCCGCAATTCCTCGATGAATCGGGCGGCGCGATTGACGATGGGTTCGAATTCCTCGCCCTCTTCGGGCATTTTGGATTCGAAACCGTAGACCGGCTGGTCCGCGCCGAGTTCCAAGGAAACTTCCCGGAACGGCAGCACGCTGTTTCCAAACCCTCCGGGAATCCAAAAGACGGGAGGCTGCGTTCCGTTGGGCTGGATGGGAACGATCGAAGAGGGGATTTTTGTTGCTATCTCGTGAGTTTCGCCGGTTTCACGAATCAGTTGCGCGAGCAGGCGAACCGAGCGCGCCTCAAACAGCGTGGATAATCCAAACTCGCGGCCATAGGTTTTCTTGATGCGAAAGAAAAGTTGCACACCAATCAGCGAGTCCCCGCCGAGATCAAAAAAATCGTCATCCGCGCGGACCGTTTCGAGGCCCAGCAATTCTTCCCACCAGGCAACCAGAGTAGCTTCGACGTCGTTCGGCGAAGTGGATGGATTCGAAGGCTCGATCCACACCGTGGCCGGAGAAGCTATCGAAGGAGATTTCATTTGTTCGGTCATCGAACTATTTCTCTCGGAAAATGCAGGAGCCTAACGCCACCACGCGCCGCTGCGTTTTTCGGCCCGCAAAACCCACGCGCGCGCAAAAGCGCGGATGCCAGGATAAAGTGCATCCGCGATGCCAAATCGATTATCCCGCAACATGCAGATATAAAAAGAGATAGTCCATATGTGCGCCTGCTGCGACCTTGTCAGATGGCAAAAAATTTGCCACTTTTTGAAACTAACATGGTACTTTTCACGCAAAACTCGGGAAATCCTGAAAGTCTATTATAAACACAATAGATTCAATTGTTTACCGAGTTTCAAGCATCCCAATCCCTACTTTTGAGATGGAACATAGCCGAAAATCGCCTTCAGCTCGAGGTATTCTTCAAGCCCAGCTTCGCCCCATTCCCGGCCGTTCCCGGACTGTCTGTAGCCGCCAAAACAGCCGCTGAAATCGGGCCGCGCGCCATTGATGTGCACATTGCCGGCCCGAATTCTTTTGGCAATGCTGCGGGCGCGTTCGATCTCGGTGCCGCAGACCCATGCGGAAAGCCCGGTGAGCGTGTCGTTGGCGATCCTGATGGCCTCTTCTTCATCCGCGTAAGGAATGATGCAGAGGACCGGCCCGAAGATTTCTTCGCGGGCGATGGTCATGCCGTTGTGGACGCCGGCAAAAACAGTGGGCTTCGCAAAATATCCTTTGGCAATGCCCTGCGGACGCCCCAGCCCGCCGGTGATCAGTTGCGCTCCCTCGTCAATGCCCAGTTGGATGAGCCGCTGCACTTTTTCAAATTGCGCCTTGCCGGCCAGCGGGCCCATGGTGGTGCCGGGGGCAAATGGATCGCCGACTTGCATGGCTTCCGCCGTTTGTCTGGCCAAAGCGGCCGCTTCCTCCTGCCGCGCATGAGGTGCCAGCATGCGCGTGGGCGCGTTGCAGGATTGGCCGGTATTGCGGAAGCAGGCCTCGACTCCGATCTTCACGGCGCGTGCGAAGCCGCCATCGTCCAGAAGGATATTCGCGGATTTTCCTCCGAGTTCCTGGGTGACGCGCTTAACCGTGGGAGCTGCCGCCGCAGCCACGGCCACTCCCGCGCGCATGGAACCCGTGAAGGAAACCATATCCAGACCGGGATGCGAGGAAATGGCCGCGCCGACTGTGGGTCCATCGCCGTTCACCAAATTGAAAACGCCCGCCGGCACGCCCGCTTCATGAAGAATGCGGGCGAACAGATTCGCGGAAAGTGGAGCGAATTCGCTGGGCTTGAGAACCATGGTGCAACCGGCGGCCAGCGCCGGCGCGACTTTGCAGGCGATTTGATTCATGGGCCAGTTCCAGGGGGTGATCAGCCCGCAGACCCCGATCGGCTCCTTGCGCATCAGCGTCGAGCCCTGCAATTTTTCGAACTCGAAATGCTCCAGCACGCGAATGATTTCCGAAAAATGCGCGAGCCCCGCGGGCACCTGCGCGCCGCGCGAAAGCGAAATGGGAGCGCCCATTTCGCGCGAAATCGCCTCGGCCATCTCCTCGGCTTTCGATTGATACACTTCCTTGATGCGGCGGAGAAGCGCCAGGCGCTCTGGCACGGTGGTTTCGGAATAGGTTTCAAATGCTTTGCGGGCCGCTCCCACGGCTCGATCCACATCGGCGGCGCTGCCGAGCGTAATCGTCGCGAGGGGATCTTCCGTGGAAGGATTGCCCACCACAAAATCGCGCGGCGAGGCGGGTGAAATCCATTTTCCGTCGATATAAAATTCGCGGCAATCAATCATAGAGTCGCTCCCGGAACAGCTGGCCTGAAGGATATGGAAAACATTTTCTCCGGAATCACGGCCATGCGGTGGCGCGAGATTTCTGGAAGCCAGCAAAAAGTGATAATGTAACCCGGAAAATTCCAGGTTTCGAGGTTCGCATGCCGGAAAAAACGGATTTTCCGCTGCCCGCCAATTTGCCCCGCCCGGTGGACGATGGCGCGGCCGATCATCTGAAAGACATGCGCGTCCCGCCGGTTTCTCTCGAAACCACCGCCGGGCGCCGCGCCGATCTTTCCCGCCGGAGCGCGCCGCGAACCGTGGTGTTTTGTTATCCGATGACCGGCGTGCCGGGAAAGGCGCTGCCCGAGGGGTGGGACGTGATTTCCGGGGCGCGCGGCTGCACTCCGCAAACATGCGGCTTTCGCGATCTGCATCGGGAATTGTCGGACCTTTCCGCCGAAGTGTTCGGTCTGAGCACGCAAACCAGCGAATATCAGCGGGAGATGGCGCAGCGCCTGGGCCTTCCCTTCGAGGTTCTCAGCGATTGTCATTTTGAGTTTTGCGATGCGCTGCGATTGCCGACATTCGAAGTCGAGGGAACAAGGCTCTTGAAACGGCTGACGATGATTATTCGCGACGGGCGCATCGAGCACGTATTTTATCCCGTATTTCCTCCCAATGAGAGCGCGGCGGAAGTTTTGCGCTGGCTTCAGGAAAATCCCCGCGCGAAATGATGCGGCGGGTTTCGCGCGTCGCGGCCGCCGGCGCGGCTCACCGGGAAAATTCCTCGCGCCCTGCAAGCGATCCTCCGGGTGCATCTTTTCTCCATCGCACACAAAAGATCCAGAAATATGAATTGCGAGCGAGAAGGCGTTGCGGAAGAAAAATCAGGAATTCGAGATTTGCAGCACGGGTTCGTTGCGCGCGCCCAGGCGAAATTCGGTGTGCGCCGCGAGCAGCGCCGCCTGGACATCCTTCTGCGGCACGACGAAAGAAAGATTGCAATCCGAGGAGCCTTGCGCGATGGCCATGACATTGATTTTTTCGCGGCCCAGGGCATGGAAAGTGCGGCCCACAATTCCCGAAACGCCGCGCTCATATTGCCCGACCAGGGTGACGATGGCCACTTCGGAATCGATGCGGATGTGCTCCATCTGATCCTGCGCCAGGTCCTGCGCGAATTCGCGGCGCAATGCTGCGGTGGTTTTCTCCGCATCGCCGGAAGCGACCACCAGGCAAATATCGTTTTGCGAGGATGATTGCGAAACCAGCAGGATATCAGCGCGAACGGCGGCGGTAGCTGCAAACGTGCGCGCCAGGACATCCGGCTTGCCCACAATGCCGGGACCGCCGATGGCAATCAGCGCCGCGTCTCGAACCGCAGCAAGCGCCTTCACTCCATCGCCGGAGACGGGTCCTGCCGGCGTGATCCTGGTGCCAGGATGCTGCGGAAGAAAAGTATTGCGGATCGAAAGCGGAATGCCGGAGTGGGTTACGGCGCGCAGAGTTTTCGGATGCAAAACTTTGGCGCCGAAAAAAGCGAGCTCGGCGGCTTCGCGATAAGAAATTTCCGGAACGGTGCGCGCGCCGGGCACGAGCCGGGGATCGGAGGTCATCAAGCCATCGACGTCCGTCCAGATAATCACTTCCTCGGCATCGAGAGCCGCTCCCAGAATCGTCGCGGAATAATCGGAACCGCCGCGGCCGAGCGTGGTGAGTACGCCGTCGATGGTGGCGCCGATGAATCCGGTGACCACGGGAATCACGCCGCGTTCCATCACGGGAACAAGAAATTCCTGGCAGCGCTCGCGTGTGCGCTCCATGTGCGGATCGGCGCAACCGTGATTCGCGTCCGTCACGATCAGTTCCGTAGCTTCGACGGCTTCGCTCGGCACATCGCGTTCGCAAAGCGCGGCAGCCAGAAGAAGCGCGCACAGCCGTTCGCCCAGGCTGGCGATGGCATCTCGCGTGGGAGGCGCCAATTTGCGCGCGAGCGACGCCGCTTGGCAGAGGTCCGCACCTTCCTTGAAGAGTTTTTGCATTTTGCGCGTCAAACGGTCGCGCGCAGCGGGAGAATTGATCAGCGCGCCGGCTGCTGTGGCATGCGCTTTACGCAATTCCTCGAAGATTCCGGCGACGCGTTTGCCGTCCCCGGTCTCGGCAAGCGCGGCCGCTTCCAGCAACGCATTGGTCACGCCGCTCATCGCTGATACCACCACCACGATGCCGCTTTCGCGCGCGGCGGCCCGCACGATCTCCATCACTCTGGCTATGCAGGAAGCGTCTCCCACCGAAGTTCCGCCGAATTTCATCACCCGCAGGGATTTTTTCGGGGTTCGATGCGCCGGCGATTCGACCAGGTGAGGTTGCAGCGGGTGTTTGCCGAGTAGATCCGCGCCCTTGGCCAGGGCTTTCACCGGTCCGGGACCGCTCGCGTCGCTTTCCCGCTTGCGATTTTGGAAGGGGATCATCATGGCCGCGGAAAGCGCTCCTCGGAAAACACCTGCACCCACTTTTTGTGGGGATTCCAATTGCTCCAGGTGCGCGTCTTGCGAACGCAGGCGCGAATTAATTCCGGCTCGCTCCAGGGAATGTCATGATACCCAGTTTGCAAAAACGCGCTGGCCGGATTGCGCGTCCATTCCTGCGGGAAAAGCGCGATGGTCGGATTGTCGGTAATCACCGGAGATTCCTGGATGCGACATCCGGAAGCCGCGGCGTACAGCGCGGCGGGAAGATCGCTGCCGGGTCCAAAGGTCAGATGCGCCACTTGTGTGGTTCGCGGATTGATTTCGATCAGATAAGGATTTCCCGTCCGCGCCTCGATCATGTAATCGAATCCGTAGAGCCCGGAAAGCTTCAGCCGCCGGACCATTTTTTCCGCCGCCGAGATCATTTCGACATTTTCGATGCGGCGCAGGACGCTGGCGGGACCGTCGGTGTATTGCTTGTTCAGCACTTCAAAATGAAGGCCGCCGAGGACCGCGCCCTTCCAGCACGCTACCAGGCTCGTGGCATCGCGTCCGGAGATGTAAGCCTGCGCGTTCACCACAAATCCGCGCCTCAAAACTCCCGGGCGAACCAAACGCGTATCGAAATCCAGCACCGCGCGCTTCACTGCGCGCGCCAGACTTGGCGGAGCTTGCAAAGCGCGAAACGCGCGTTCCGCTTCTTCCATGGTGCGCACCACGCGCACGCCTTCGCCGCCGGAAGTGCCGTTGGCCTTCAGTACAACGGGGAAACCAACGCGATCAATATAATCGCGCAGAGCCAGCAGTCGCGAATCACTTCCGTTTCCGGAACCAGAATACCTTCCTGCCGCGCTTGATCCATGAAACGCGCTCGTTCACGCAGGATCGGAAAACTTTCCGGCGAGCCCAGCGATTTCTCGATGAGTTGGCGCGTGCGCATTCCTTCTTTTCCCAGGTGCCGCGCGTGGCGATGCAGGTCTTGAAGATGGCGCGCTGCCAAGTCATCCGCCGGAACAATCAGATCCGGTTTGGCCGCCGTGATGGCATCGGTGAGCGACTCCATCGGCGAAAGCCCATAGTAAGGATGAATCTTGTTTACAATGGTGGTTTTTGCCAGAGGATGGCGGGAAGGGCAGACTCCATCGATTGTGCAGCCCGCGTCGGCAAGCGCCATTGCCAAGCGTGCAGTCGAAAACCATCGAGAAGTTGCCGCAATCAAAATTCTAGGTTTCACCTGAATCAAGCCTCCGGATGATCCCAAGATCACGTTCGAGGAGCATGGACCCTCGGCGCGTTCCCGCGAGATGATGGGCAATCGTCAGACCAAATCTCGCGATTTGAACTTGAGTAAAGCAGTCCGTAAGTCATTGATACTACATATAGATATTTTGCAGGCGGCAGATGACGTCTATGCGTCATGCTCAATCCTGCGGAAAAGTCCTGCCGATTCTAGGAAATTTGCTTGATGCCTGGCTGTGTCTCGCGGAGGCCGAAATTGCCGGTTTGGGATGGCTGGGCGGAGTTATTAGGGGGAATAAAGTCCTCGCGAAAGCCAAAATACAGAGATCCGAACTGTGGCCAAAACGACACAAAAACTACTCATTGGCAAACGGATACTTTAAAGCTCACGAGTAAGTAGTTGTCCCATATGGAAATAAAGTTCCCATCTTTTTAAGCAAAAATCTTTCATTTTATTCATAAAAAAGGAGTTAAATGTGGCATCGGACCCCCAATAAATGGAAAGCAACCTGCAATCAATGCCAGCGTCCTTCGATTTTTCTGCAGACGTGTGAACGAGGCTGCAAGTCGTCCTCTATGCGGTTTCAACCGAGCACTGGTTCCCGCCAGGGATTTTCGGGCAAGTAACGCAGAGCCAGGGCTTACAGCGAGGTGGTTCCCGCGAAGCTAGTTCATGAAGCTTTTTTCCGGGGATCGAGAAAGTGCGAATCACTATGAGTATCGCTGAAGAGGGAGAGGGCAAACAAAGGAGCTTTCCTGGAAACTCTATGACAGAAACCGCGATTATCGGCGCAGGACCTTACGGACTCTCGATCGCCGCGCACTTTCGCAGCAAAGGCATTCCCTTCCGCATTTTTGGTCGGACAATGGATAGCTGGCTGGCGCACATGCCGAAAGGAATGTGCCTCAAGTCGGATGGGTTCGCGTCCAACATTTACGATCCTCAGGGGCAATTCACGCTGAAGAGTTTTTGCGAGGAGCGAAAGATCGAGTATTCCGACGCCGGGATTCCGGTGCGCCTCGAAACCTTTGCGTCTTATGGAGTAGCGTTTCAGGAGCGCATGACACCGGAGCTCGAAAACAAGATGGTCACCGGGCTCGAACGCAGCCAGGAGGGATTTTTGCTGCGGCTCGACAACGGCGAAACAGTGCGCGCACGGCGTGTGGTGCTTGCCGTGGGGATCACCCATTTCGCGTACGTTCCGGAAAATTTGCGGCACTTGCCGGACGAATTCGTATCACACAGTTACGCGCACCGCGACCTGGAACGATTTCGAGGACGCAGCGTGGCGGTGATCGGCGGAGGATCTTCGGCCATCGACCTGGCGGGATTGCTGCATGAAACGGAGGCGGATGTTGAATTGATAGCGCGTCGCGAAGCGTTGAAATTTCATGACATGGCCCCCATCGGCGTGAAGGATCCGCTGTGGCGGCGCATCCGGCATCCCAAGTCGGGGCTGGGACCGGGTTTGCGTTCGCGCATTTTTTCCGACGCGCCGGGATTCTTCCATATTTTGCCGGAGGGCTACCGCCTGAATCTGGTTAGAACGCATCTCGGGCCTTCGGGCGGATGGTTTTCAAAAGGCAAAGTGATTGGGAAGATGCCGCTGCATCTGGGAAATACGATCGAGAGCGCGGAGGTGAAAGGCGGACGCGTGGTTCTGCAGCTTCGCGGGGCCGATGGCACGCGGCGCGAAATGACAGCCGATCATGTGGTCGCGGCCACCGGTTATCGCGTGGATCTCGACCGGCTGCAATTTCTGAGTCCGGAAATCCGCGCGCAGATCAAATCCGTCGAACGCACTCCGGTTCTTTCCTCGAAATTTGAGTCGTCCGTGCGCGGCCTTTATTTCACGGGCGTCGCGGCGGCCAATAGTTTCGGGCCGTTGATGCGCTTCGCATTTGGCGCGGGCTTTACGGCGCGCCATCTGACGCAGGTGATGATGAAATCATTGGCTCGGGATCATGTGTCAGTGGCCGCGCCGGGGGTGGTGAGCGTCGCGAAATAACAATATTTGATTTCCCCGCAAGTCCACGCCGTATGCCAAGGATCTTGTGAAGGAGATGTCCTGGAGCGAATCGTCTTTCACCGCAAGCGCATCCGGTTGCAAGCTGCCGCTCCGATTCTCCAACCTCCCGCGCATTTTTGAGCGAGCCGCGCGGGCCGCAGAAGGCGTAACATGCAGAGATTGCCCGCCATCATAATTGCCATCTTTGGAATGGGAGAAGCATGAAGAGAGAGACCATCGCGATTCACGGCGGCTACCAGACCGACCCCACCACCAAGGCCGTGGCCGTGCCCATCTATCAGACCATCGCGTTCGAATTCGACAGCGCGGAGCATGGCGCGGCGCTATTCAATCTCGAAGTGCAGGGAAACATTTACACGCGCATCGGCAATCCCACCAACACGGTTCTCGAAAAGCGCGTGGCGATGCTCGAAGGAGGAGTGGACGGGCTGAGCGTAAGCTCCGGCATGGCCGCAATCCATTACGCGCTGGTCAATATCGCCGAGATGGGCCACAACATCGTCTCCATCCCCCAGCTCTACGGCGCCACCTACACGCTGCTGGCGCACATTTTGCCGAAGCAGGGAATCGCGGGACGCTTTGCGGCGAGTGAACGGCCCGAAGACGTGGAAAAATTGATTGATGAAAATACGCGCGCGGTTTTTTGCGAAAGCGTGGGGAATCCGGCGGGGAATGTGGCGGATATCGAAGGCCTGGCGCGCGTGGCCCACAAACACGGCGTGCCGCTGATCGTGGACAACACCATCGCCACGCCGATCCTGCTGCGGCCCATCGAATATGGCGCGGACGTGGTGGTGCACTCCATGACCAAATTCATGGGCGGGCACGGCACCACGCTGGGCGGAATGATCGTGGACAGCGGAAAATTTCCGTGGCGCGAGCACCCTGAAAAGTTTTACATGCTGAACAAGCCGGAAATCGCGTATCACGGCGTGGTGTACACCGAACATTATGGAGACGCCGCGTTCGTGGCGCGTTGCCGGACCGTGGCGCAGCGCAACACCGGCTCCACGCTTTCGCCATTCAACGCGTTTCTGGTGCTGCAGGGAATCGAGACGATGGCGCTGCGCGTCGAACGCCATGTGGAAAATGCGCGAAAGGTGGCGGAATTTTTGCGCGCGCATCGCATGGTCGAGTGGGTGAATTACGCCGGCTTTCCCGGATAATCCGCTCTATCCCATGGCGCAACGATACATGGGCTCGCGGCGTTGTTCACTCTTGACGTTTGGCGTGAAAGGCGGATTCGAGGCCGGCACGAAATGTTTCAACGCGCTGAATCTTTTCAAGCGCATGGTGAACATGGGCGACGCAAAATCGTTGGTGTGTCATCCGGCGTCCACCACGCACCGGCAACTCACGCCGGAAGAACAGTCGAAAGCAGGAGTCACACCGGAAATGATTCGCCTGAGCGTGGGCATCGAGCACATCGACGATATTCTGGAAGACCTCGGGCAGGCGCTCGAACGGGCGGCGCTATGAGATTGCCGAATCCGCGATCGTTAAATTCGGCGGGCCGAAGAGGCGCGGAATGCCACTGATCCTGGAAGGCGCGCGAATCCCCCCACGGTGGGCGGCGGAAAAAAAACTGCGCGCCGCCGAAGTTTCCGGCGAACCGCATCCGCCCGCGGAAGGCCTGCGGATCGCCCTGATCAATAACATGCCCGATTCGGCACTGGAAGACACCGAATCGCAATTTTTCTCGCTGCTGGAAAGCGCCGCCAGGGATTTGCCCGTGGGCGTCAAATTGTTTTCGCTGCCGGGAATTCCCCGCGGCGATGTCGCGCGCCGGCATGTGAACGAGTTTTATTTGTCAACGGATGATCTTTCGCGTGAAAAAATCGACGGCGCCATCATCACCGGAACCGAACCGCGCCAGCCGGATATGCGCGATGAACCGTATTGGAAATCGCTCGGCGAGATCATGGACTGGGCCGCGCGCGAAACAACCTCGACGGTGCTTTCCTGTCTGGCGGCGCATGCCGGTGTCCTCTACCTCGACGGCATCCAGCGCCACCCGCTGCGCGAAAAAACGCTGGGAGTTTTCACTCACGAAAAAGCTTGCTCTCACCCGCTCTTGCGCGGCACGCCAGAACGCATTCCTATTCCGCATTCCCGCTGGAACGAAGTGCGCGAGGACGAGCTGGTGTCCTGCGGCTATACCATCCTCACCAGGTCGGTGGATTCGGGCGCGGATATGTTCGTGAAACAAAAAAAGCGCAGCCTGTTTGTTCATTTTCAGGGTCACCCCGAATACGCGGCAAAAACTCTGCTGAAAGAATACCGACGGGACATCAAGAGATTTCTCCGGCGCGAAAGAGACAATTATCCTGTGCTGCCGCGGGGATATTTCGACGCCGAGGCGGAAGCGATCTTATTCGATTTTCAAAAGCAGGCGAAGGCGGACCCGCGCGAAGAACAGATGTCCGCGTTTCCCGAAGCCGCCGTCACCGGCACGCTGCGGAATTCATGGGGCCAGCCCGCCACGCGCATCTACCGCAACTGGCTCGAATTCCTCCTGGCAAAAAGATCGGAGGGCGCGCCGCTGCCCTCCATGGTCCGCGCGGGACGCGAGTGAATTTCGTGAGCTCGGTTTGACATGACCATGCCCATCTCCCTCGAAGATCAAGTTCCCGAAATCCTGAAAACGCTTCCCGCACGAATCGGCGACATTGTGAAGCCCTGGGCCGCGCATTCGCCTGGGCATCCGGCGCTGGTGGAAACTTCCGGCGTTTGGACCTACGGCGAGTTCGAAGCGGCAATTGACGAAGCGCAAAGGTGGCTCGAAAGTTTGGGAGTTCGTCCGGGCGATCGCGTGATGCTGGTGTGCGACAATTGCCGCGCATTCGTGGCCATCTTGCTGGCCATCACGAATCTGGACGCGTGGCCGGTGCTGGTGAGCGCGCGATTGTCCGCGCGGGAAATCGATCAGATTCAGGAGCATTCCGGCGCGCGCCGCGTAATTTTCACGACCGGCGTTTCGCCGCAAGCGGCGCAGCATGCCAAACGTTACGGCGCGGACATTGCCGAAGTGGCGAAGCTGGGGAAAATCGGAGTCGGCGCGCTGAATGAAGAGTCCGCGCCGGAGGCAATCGAAGCGGATGCGGCGAGCCGCGTGGCGGCGCTGATCTACACCTCCGGCACCACCGGCCTGCCCAAGGGCATCCTGCTGAGCCACAGAAATCTGCTGTACCTCGCCGCGGTTTCCGCAAAAATTCGCACACTCACTCCTGAAGATCGCATGTACGGAATTTTGCCGATGTCGCATGCCGTGGGATTTTCCGTGGTCCTGCTGGGGACGCTTCTGAGCGGCGCGACGTTGTATCTCTCGCCGCGCTTCGATCCTGTGGCGGCGCTTGCCGCGCTCGAAAAGGATCGCTTGACGGTGGTGCTGGGCGTGCCGGCCATGTTTTCGCTGCTTCTCGAATACACGAAATCGAAAGGCATCGCCTCGCTGCGGCTCCCCGCGCTTCGCATCATTGCCTCTTCCGGCGCGCCGCTGCATCCCGCGGTCAAAGCCGGAGTGGAATCGCTTTTCGGCTTGCCGCTGTACAACGGGTATGGCGTGACGGAATGCTCGCCCACGATTGCCCAGGTTCGCGTGGAAACTCCGCGGGCGGACACTTCCGTGGGCCGGGTTTTTCCGGGCGTGGAGATCAAGCTCGTGGGAGCGGATGGCATGTCCGTGACGGAAGGAGAAGTGGGCGAATTGCGCGTGCGCGGTCCGAATGTCATGAAGGGCTACTATCGCGCGCCGGAAGAAACCGCCGCGGCAATTGATTCGGAAGGATGGTTCAACACGCGCGATCTGGCGCGGCTCGATGACGGAAATCTCTTTATCGTGGGGCGCACCAAGGAATTGATCGTCCGCTTCGGATTCAATGTATACGCTGCGGAAGTGGAAGCGGTGCTGAACGCGCATCCGGCGGTCGAACGTTCCGCGGTTGTCGGTCGAGCGGGGGAATCGATGGACGGCGACGAAGAAGTGGTGGCTTACATTCAGCTTTTTGCAGGGGCATCAGCCACGGCCGCGGATTTAACGGAACATGCCGCGCGGCATCTGGCGCCTTACAAGCGCCCTTCTGAATTTATTTTTGTTTCTTCCATGCCACTCACACCCACGGGAAAAGTGATGAAGGCGGAGCTTGTGAAGATGAACACCGTCAGCATTCCCGGCCGTTAGAAAATTCAAGATTTCCGGGTCTATACTTCCACTTCAATCAGCGTGGGCCCGTTCGCGTCAAAACCGTCCCGCAGAGCCTTTGCAAAAATATCGAGCGACGCGGCGCGCAGCGCGGGCACTCCCATTCCTCGCGCGAGCAAAACCCAATCGAGATTGGGGCGTCCGATTTCGAATAAATCGAGCGCGCGCGGGCCGGGTGCGCCCATTCCCAGGTTGTCGAACTCTCGTTTGAGGACGGCATAATCGTGGTTCGCGAAAATTACGGTGGTTACGTTCAATCCTTCGCGCGCCATGCTCCATAGCGCTTGCGCGGTGTACATCCCGCTGCCGTCGGCGGAAAGGCACAGCACGCGGCGCTCCGGGCAGGCCACAGCCGCACCCACGGCCAGCGGCATGGCAATGCCGATGGCCCCCCCGGTATTCGTCAGCCAATCGTGAGGCGGCGCTCCGCGTGTGGACGCCATCAAACCACGGCCGGAAGTCATGGACTCATCCACAACGATGCAATTTTCAGGCAGCAGCGCGCCGACCGCCGCGGCAATTCCCGCGAGCGTAATTTCACCGCTTGGCACCGGCGGGCGTCCCGTCTTTTCGGCGAGCCCCGGCGTTTCACCCAGCGATAACTCCTCAGCCAGAGCTTCGAGCGCTCCGGCGCAGTCTTCCTCCGGACGCGCCAGCGTGTGAATTTCGCTTTCCGCCGAAGTGAGGACGCTCGATTTTCCGGGAGATGCAAAGTAGGAAACCGGAGCGGCCGCGCCGACCAGGATGACATTGCGAAATTCCTTCAGCAGTTCCACGGCTTGCTCGAGGATGTAAGGCAAGCGATCCACTCGCGGCCTTCCCGCGCCGCGTTCCATGCGCGTGATGGGATAAGGAGCCAGCAAGCGCGCCCCGGTTGCGGATGCTATACGCGCCGCAGCAGATAATCCGCGTCCAAACAGCGCATCGCCTGAGAGCAAAATCAGCGTGCGCGATTTGGATTTGAGCATGGCGGCGGCGCGGATGATTTTCTCCGCAGACGGCATGGGAGCCGCGGGGATCGCCAAAACTTTTCCTATTTCGCCGCCATCGCTCCAGGCAATGTCCGCCGGGACAATCAAGGTTGCAATCTTTCCGGGAGGAGTGCGCGCGGCTGCGATGGCTTCTGCCGCGTCGCGTCCCACTTCGGATGTGGCCGAAGACGTTCGCAGCCATTGCGAATAGGGGCGCGCGATTCCTTCGATATCGGAAGTGAGTGGCGCATCGTGGCGCAGATGAAACGTCGCGTGCTGCCCGACGAGGTTGACGATCGGCACACGCGCGCGATACGCGTTATGCAGATTCGCGAGACCGTTGGCCAGGCCGGGACCCAAATGAAGCAGCGTGCATGCCGGCGTTCCCGCCATGCGCGCGTAACCGTCCGCCGCACCGGTGACCACGCCTTCGAATAGCCCCAGCACGCAGCGCATTTCCGGAATGCCGTCGAGCGCCCGGACGATATGCATCTCCGAAGTCCCCGGATTCGTGAAACAGGTTTTCACGCCTCCGGCAATCAGCGTGCGAACGAGGCTCTCTGCTCCGTCCATTTGTTTAGGCGCGCACCGCGCTGAGGCAACGCGAAAGCACGGCCGCAAGCTCCTTGAAATGCGTAGCGACGATTTCCTGATGATCTCCCGGCACGGTTTCAATTTCCATATCGTCGATGCGCCCAGTCCAGGCCGCCCGCGGATCGTCCGGAAAATCCAGGCTGACTGCGGCGCGAACAAATTGTACCTTGCCGGGATAGGGACGCGGGCGATAACGCGTGAGCGCGAGGTAGGAATCGTCATGTACTTGCTGCATTGCGGGCGAAAGCGTTGCGCGGATCGAAGGGCGCCTGCGAATTTTTCCGCGCGCGGCATTTGAAAGGTGGTGCAACAAGAGCCGCGTATGCAGGCGAGCGCGAGGGCCGAACGGCAAATCGCTGCGGTGCGGGTAGGATTCAAGCAGCGCCAGCAGCGCGATCTGTTCGCCGCAAGCAAGCAGGCGCTGGGCGATTTCAAGCGTCACCAGCCCGCCGAGTGAGTAGCCAATCAAAATATATGGTCCGCGCGGCTGCACTTCCCGGATGGCGGCGAAAAAATATTCGGCCATGTCTTCGATGCGGCCGAGCGGCGCATCCGCGCCATCCGTTCCGCGCGCCTGCATTCCGTAAATCGGACGGCGCGTTTCGATGTGCCGCAGGAGTTCGAAAAAATCCATGACTGTCGCGCCCAGCCCGTGGGTGAGGAAAACCGGCGGCGCATCCATTCCGGCGCGCAGAGGAATGAGCGGAGGAAGGCGGAACGGAGAAGAGTTTTCAATGACGGCGGCCAGGGCGGCAACGGTGGGCGCGCAGTAAATCGTCAAAGGCGAAAGGTCGCGGCCGAATGTCTTTGCGATTTCGGAAAAAAGTTCCGCCGCCTGGGACGGATCGCCGCCAAGCGCGAAAAAATTATCTTGCGGGCCGATTGACGGCCGGCGCAGCACGCTCCGCCAGAGCGAGGTAAGCGATTCGATCAACGCTGGCTTGGGCTGATGCTCCACACCGGGCCTCTTGGATGCATGTGACGGGAAATTCCTAAAAACGCGCCGATCGATCAGCGCCGCTTGAGCTGGCACACGCCGGTCCAGGGAAAATCTCCGGGCAAGCCGCTGGGCTCCGGCAAAAGAGATAGCAGCTCGGCGGGAGCACGATCGAAAAGCGCGGCGGTCTTCAACAATCCCTGAACGTCCGCGGGCTCCCAGCCATGCGGCAGAAAAAAGTTCTGTCCTTCGGGCGGAGCAAATTTAAAAGCAGCGCCGGCTTCGCTGAGTTGCCTTCCCGTGGTGCGCTGCATCAGCTTGAGCTGGCCGGGCGAAGCAAGATCGATAATCCATGTCCGGAAATGATCGCACGCGGAAAGATCGCCGGCCAGGGAGGCCACGGCCTCGGAAGCGAAATAAATCAGCAGCCCTTCGGAAAGCACGGCGACGTTCGCGGCTCGCTCGTTCAGTTTGGCGAAAAGTTTCCGCCGCGCGCTCCCGTTGGAAAGGTCCATGCTGATCTGTTCCAGGCGGCATTGCGGTTTTTCTTTCGCGAGGATTTCCTGCTTGTAGGAAATGATCTCCGGGAAATCCACCTCAACCCATTGCAGCGAAGCTGGCAGCTTCATGCGATAGGGACGCGCATCGAGTCCCGCGGCGAGATTCAACACCAGGTCCGCGCCCTCCTGGATGGCCAGGGAAACGAAGCGGTCGAATAAATACGTGCGCGCCACCCACGCCCATTCGTGCTTATTCCCGTCGGGCAGCGTGCTGGCATAGTGGAATCCGCGCTTGCCCGCCAGCCGCTCCGCGAAGGGATCGCGAAACAGCGCATCCGGACGCTGCGATTCGCGCGCGCGAAAATAGGCCACCCACAGCGCGGTATCGGAAACTCCGCGCACCGAGAATTGTGCGGAATCGCTCATGGCAGGTATCCCGATTCTAGTGAGGAAATGGAATTATGCAAACGGGGAACTCGAGGCGTGGCGCGAAACAGTCGCCCGGCAAACGCAAGCGCGGGATGCGCCGAATGCTGCGGGTGCGCGCTCACGAATGCGCGAAGGACCAGTAAAGCTCGCGCGCTTTTTTGTACAAGGGGCCGAATTCCAGTTTGCGGTCGTCAATGCGCGTCACCGGCACGACCTTGGAATAATTCCCGCTCGAAAAAATTTCATCCGCGGCTGTGAAATCCGCGTAGGAAAGGGTTTTCTCGATCACTTTCACGCCGTTTTCACGCAGCAAGCCGATCACTCGCTGGCGGGTGATGCCCGCGAGAAACGTGCCATTGGCGATGGGCGAGTAGACCACGCCGTCTTTGCCCATGAAAATATTGGAAGTGGCCAGCTCGGCTACGTTCCCCAGCGTGTCGCAAACCACGGCATTGTCATATCCGCGGCCGTGCGCCTCAAACAACGCGCGCGCATTATTGGGATAAAGGCATCCGGCTTTGGCTTCGACCGGCATGGTTTCATGCGTCGGGCGGCGGAAAGGCGAGAGCGTGACAGAAAAGCCTTTAGGCGGGCGCATGGGCGCTTCGTAAATCGTCAAGCACCAGGCCGTCGATTCCGGGTCGTGCGCTTGAATCCACGGGCCGTCGCGCTCCGCCCAGTACATGGGGCGAATGTACAGCGCGGCATCCTTTTCGAAGCGCGCGATGCCTTCGCGGGCCAGGCGCATCCAGGTTTCCACCGTCACCACCGGTTTCAAATACAGTTTTTTTGCGGAGTCGTTGACGCGCGCACAGTGCAAATCGAGGTCCGGCGTGACTCCTTCGAAGGCCCGCGCCCCATCGAACACCAGCGAGCAAAGCCACGCGGCATGCGTGCGCACGCCGAAAATCGGAACATTCCCTTCGCGCCATTGGTCCTCGAAATATGTCCAGGTTTTTGTTGGCGCGTCTGCCAGCGTCATTTTGCGTCTCCCTTATAGTTCTCGCGGCGTCGGTGCCAGCGCGTTGCCATGTCACGCGCGCTTATCCGCCGTATTCCCACGGGGAATCGGCGACGGTGAGCGGATCGATTTCCGCCTGAAAGGAAGCTTCCACCACTTCGAAGAGCACGATGGCGTGGTCGCCGGGATCTTCGCGAATGTCGATGACCTTGCATTCGAGATAATCCGGCAAGTTTTCGAGGATCGGCGCGGAGGTTGCGCCGTCCGCGAAAGGCTCGCCATTGAGTTCGCCTTGCGCGCCGCGTGTGGGCGAAAAAAATTTCTGGGCGATTGATTTTTGGTGGCTGCCCACGATGTGCAGAGCGGCGATGCGGCTGGCGGCCAGGCAACGATACACGTTGCTTTCCTTGCGCAGGGCGGCCATCAGCAGCGGCGGCTGGAAGGAAGCCTGCGAAATCCAGGTGACGGTGGCGGCGCCCAATTGGTTGCCGCAGCGGGAAGTGAGGATGTACACGCCATTTGAAAGCAGGCGCAAAGTTTTTCGCTTGGTTTTGGCGTCCATGGAGTTGCCGCGGCGTCGATTATCGAGGGAGGGCGGAAAATAGTCCATAGCGACGTCGCTCGCCGCACCCGCGAATTCCGCCGAGGCGGGCCATGGCGCGCGACCCGGAATTGCCGCGGCGTGCATCTATATTTTTCCTCGAATCCAGCCCGCGCGATTTTCACTCATGCGGAGCGCTTCCCGCCAGCACCTCTTTTATTTTTCCCGCATCCGTGTAATTGGGATTGATTTTCAGCGTGTACTCGAGCTGCTGTTTGGCGAGCGCGGGCTGCCCGGATTTTTCATAGACCATGCCGAGATGATAGTGGTAGGTCGGATTTTCGGGATTGTCCTTGATCGCTTCCTGCAGCAGATCGACGGCCGAGCCATAAATTCCCTGCGAGTAATAAGCCCACGCCAGAGTGTCCGCGGTGTAAGGCGAATCGGGCAGGCCGCGGCGCGCGGTTTGCGCCAGCGTGAGCGCTACGTTCGCGCTGCCGCCGTGTTCGAGCATCAGATAAGAAAGATTGTTGGCCGCCAGCGGATAATCGGGCTGGATCTGCAACGCCTTTTGATAAAGGTCCTCAGCCTTCTGCCATTCTCCACGCGTTTCCAGCAGGCTGCCCATCGCGATATAAACCCGCAAGTCCCGCGGATTATTTTGCAGCGCGGTTTGATATCCGGCGATGGCCTGGTCGACGGACCCTTGTGCGACCTGCGTGCCGGAGAGGAACAGAAACGCCGGGACATTGTTTTTGTCGAGTTCCGTCGCTTTTTCAAACGCGGCGATGGCCTTGGCGAAATCCTTGTTGCGCAGTTCCACCTGGCCGAGCAGTGTGTAGAAAACGGAATTGTCCGGAACCAGCGCGATTTGCTGCTGGACGGCTTGCAACGCTTTGGCCGTGTCCTTGCGCTCCAGCTGCACGTTGACGAGCCCGGTGAGCGCATCGGTGGCCGCGGGATTCAAGGCCAGAGCCTGGCGATAATATTTTTCGGCGTCCTCCGGCTTTTTTTCAGCCATGCGCAGGTCGCCCATGCGCGCATAACCCGCCGGATTTTTGGGCGCGAATTCCATGGCTTTCTTGAGGTCCGCTTCCGCGCCCGCGGCGTCTTTGGAATAGAAAAGCGCCACGGCATGGAAGATATAACCCTCGGCGGCGGTGGGCTCGATTTGAATCAAACGCGCGCCGGCGTCAGACAACATGGAGGCATCGCCTTTATGGAGACCGAGGTTGGCGAGCGCGCGCTGCGGTTCCACCATGCGAGGTTGTAGCTGCGCGGCGCGGCGCCATTGCGTTTCCGCCTGGGACAAGTTGGAGGCGCCGGCATAGGCCAGCCCGAGTTGAAAGTGAGCCATGGCGTTGTTGGGAGCGCCGCTGACGGCTTTCTGGAACGTTTGCGTGGCATCGTTCACGCGTCCCTGGCGAAGCTCGATCTGACCGCGCAGCACCAACGAATCGGGGTCGGAGGAATCGGATTTGAGGAGCGCGGTGGTGATTTTGGAGGCTTCATCGGTTTGATTCTTGAGAATCAGGATTTGCGCGTAGGTCTTGGAAACTTGCGTGTCGCGGGGATGATCTGCGTGAAGCGATGCGAATTCGGTTTCGGCTTTGTCGGTTTCACCCTGCGACAAATAAAATTCGCCGAGCATGCGGTAACCGTTCGGATCGTTCCGCAGATCGGATTTGGCCTGCTTCATTACGTCTTCGGCCAGGTCCATCTTGCCTTCCACCACATAGAGATTGGCGAGAGTCGCTCGCGGCATGGGGTCCTGGGGATCGAGCGCGATAGCGTCCTTGAAGCGGCTTTGCGCATCGCCATAATCTTTTTGCCGCAAATAGAAATTGCCGAGATTCAGGACGGCGGAAACGGATTTGGGATCGAGCGCCACCGCCTTCTGATAATTTTGCAGCGAATTTTCCATGTCTTTCGAGCGTTCCTGGATTTGCGCCAGGTTCAGCCGCGGCTGGGATTGATCGGGAGCCATATCCACGGCTTTTTGCGCATCGCGCAGTGCCGCGGCAGTGTCGCCCTGGGCCATCTCCACATTGGAGAGCAGCATTTGCGCGCGCAAATTCTGCGGATCGCCCTTGAGCACGGTTTCGGCGTGCTCGCGCGCCTCGGGAATTCTTCCTCCGGCGACCAGCAATCCGCCCAAATCGAGCTGCGCGTTCCAGTTCGTGGGATCGATCTCCACGGTTCGAGAAAGCTCGCTGTAAGCGCCGCTCCAATCCTTCATTTTCAGCAGGCATTGGGCCAGCTGGTAATGGGCGTCGGCGAAATAGGGATCGATTTGAATGGCGTTTTCGTATTGAATGGCCGCTTCGCGATATTTGCCCTGCTGAAAATATTCCGAGCCGCTCTTGGCGAATTTGGCCTTGCGCGCGGCGGGACTCCGGTGGCATCCGCTGAGCAGACACGCAGCGGCTATGAGAACGATCCAGATGTTCCAATTCTTGGCAGCTTTCATTTTTCAACCGTCCCAGGCTCGGCACATTTCCGCCGCCTGTCCTTGGATTCAAAATATACGAAAATCAACGCGGAATATAGGTATCGAGCAAAGGCAACACGAGGTGCGCAAAACCCAAAGCACGCGCCTCCGCCTCTTTTTCGCCGCCCTCCCGCACGATGGGCGTGACGATGCGGACCATGGCTCCATCGGTGCGGTTCATGCGGATGGCGTCGCTCACCAGATAGGCCTTGGCCCAATATTCGCTGGGCGTGACGCGCCCGTGCGCCTGATACCAGTAGTAAACAAGCTGGCGGTCGAGCCCCTTGGCGATCACATACTTGTTGACGCGCATGACGCTTCCATCCGGCCGCACCACGGAAATGCGCGATTTCTCGACAGGAGTCCATCCCGCACCCGGCAGGCAGTTCTGGGGGGAGTGGATAGCATCTCCGGAGCGTTGCGAAGGGAAAAAAGCGATAAACAAATTTACGGCCGGCTCGGAAGGCAGGCGTTGGTAATTGCGCATCATGAAATCGCCCGGGCCCAAAACGGCCAACTCATTTGGGGTGATGGGGACATCCGTGCCCTGCCATGCGCCGATGGGATTGGGGAAGGTCTTCAACGGTTCATGAGCCGGAATATCTTCCGCGGTGGAGCGCGCCAGTAGAACGCCGGCCGTAGCCGCCAGCAGCAGCGCCACGGGAAGATATCGCCGCCAGGAAATAATGCGCGGATTCAAGCGGCCCTCCTCGCCATGCGGCGGCTGATCCATTGCAGCAACGAATGAAATAAAAAGAGCAGGCACAGCGAGACCACGAAAATCAGCCAGCCCGAAAACAAATGAAAAAATCCCTCGGCCTTGTCGGGGCTCCAGTATTCGCCCAGCATCCCGCTGCCCATGATGCGGAAACCGTTGGCGATTACCGCGATGGGAATGGCGGAGAGAATCACCAGCACGCGCAGCAGATTGCGCCGCTCGAACAGGTAGCCGTAAAAAACGGCGAGGGTAATCAGCGAAACAAGCGACCG
Organism: uncultured Acidobacteriota bacterium; assembly: GCA_963708285.1. Classification (GTDB taxonomy): domain Bacteria; phylum Acidobacteriota; class Terriglobia; order Acidiferrales; family UBA7541; genus Palsa-295. Next base: position 922,652 of record CAVPSF010000001.1, on the reverse strand, counting down.
TAATCCGCTGCACGCCTCCACCACGTCGAGCGTCAGCGACGGCAGGTAAATCACATTGCCCTCCCGCAGCACCGGCACGCCGAACAATGCCAGCAGGCCGCTCGCAAGTTTCGACGCGAAAAATTGCAGGGGGAAAGCGATCTTGTTGAAGATCAGCACCGGAATCGGGATGGCCAGAAACAACACCGCCCAGGGAAACAGAATCGCGCGGAAAAAACGCCAGCCGCGAAATTGAACGGCCATGCCCGCGGCCACGAACAGCAAGGAAGTGCGCGAAAGAAAATTTTCCGCGCCCAGAACTCCCAACACCAGCAGTCCCAGGCCGCCCAAAATGATGACCAGGCCAAACCAATTCGGCTCCGCCGGAATTTTCGCGATGCGCGCGCGATCCTTCCACAATACCCACGCGCAGAAGAGCGGCACGATGAACCCGTGCGAATAATTGGGGTCCGAAGTCCATTGCCCCGCCAGGCGGATCACGATCCCGAAATACAGGACGACGATCAGGATCCCAAGAATCGCCGCCTGCAGCCACCAGACGGGACTCCGCGGCGATTCGGCCAAAACCTGAGTGCTTGCGTCTTCAGTCATTTAGCTCTTGCGCCACCGTGTATTCACAGCAGTACAACCCCTCTTTGTTGGCAATCCCCCTGCCAAAAGCGGGTAAGAAAGAGAATGGGCGAAGAGGAATTCGCATAGGAAACGTGTGTAATATCAATATTATCAGCGATATATACGAACACCCGTGGCGGGTCGCACGACTTGATTCCCGCTCGCTTTTTACGGTTCAGACGGCGAGCGAGGCCAAAAACGAGGCGCGTAGCATAAATATGTTCCTCAAAATAGGGATGAAATGGAAAAGTATTTGCCCAAACATGGAATTTTCGTGGGAAAGTTGAGGAGACTCGCCGATCGGATCGAGTTGCTGGATAGCTAGGCACCGAACACATAATAATAGACTTACTTACATTTCTATTTCTTCCGTAAGCACCCTCCGCGCTGGCACCCGCCTTGCAAATTGACCTAGCAGGGATCGATAGGCCCATGGGCGTCGATCCCTGGAGTTCGCAAAATGAGACAGCAAATACAGGTTCAACGATGACCAGCCACGCCGTCAGCGCCAGTCCTTTGCAGACAGGACTTCCTTTTGTTCGCGGGATGAGCCCTGCCATGCAGACTCTCGAAAGCGTGATAGCAGAAATCGCCGCAACGAAAATTCCGGTGATGCTGGTGGGGGAGAGCGGATCGGGAAAAGCCATGGTGGCGCAGCACATCCATGAATTGTCGCGCCGCGAAGCAGGCAGCCTTTTGAAAATATCCTGCGCCTCGACCGATGCCACCACGCTTGCATCGGATCTGGGACTGAACGGCGGCGCCGAAACTCCCAAAGATTTCGACAGCGTATTTTTCGATGAAGTGGGTGAACTCGACGCGGCCAGCCAGCGCAGCCTCTTGTACGCGCTGCCCGACGGCGACACCTCTCCGCGCCGGGGCGTCTTGACGGCGCGTGTGATTTCCGGAACCAGCCGCAATCTGGACGAAGAGATGCGCGCGGGACGATTCCGCAGCGAATTGTATTATCGAATCAACGGCGTATGCCTGCGCCTGCCGGCTCTGCGCGAACGCAAGGAAGATATTCCGCTGCTGGTGGAATTTTTTCTGACCAAGCATGCCGCGCTGCTCGGCCGCCCGCGTCCCACATTGAGCGCGCGCACGCTGCACATGTTCCTCGAGCATGCCTGGCCCGGAAATATCCGCGAGCTGGAAAACTCGGTGATGAAAATCGTGGCGCTGGGCGGCGAAGAGCATGCCATCGGAGAACTGACGCCGGCCAGCAAGGAGCCTCTGCCGGTCCACTCGGGCGAAACGCGGGGACATTCCTTGAAAGCCGCGGCGCGCGCCGCATCGCGGGAAGCGGAAAGGCAGATGATTCTTGAGGCCTTGGCGCGCACGCGCTGGAATCGCAAACGCGCCGCGCAGGATTTGCAGATCAGCTATAAATCGCTGCTCTACAAGCTCAAGCAGATCGGCTTGCTTGATTCGGAAGCGAATTAGAAAGGCGGAAGGTGGGTATGACCAGCATGATGAAGAACGCGAAGAAGACTTTATTCCTGATGTTGATGCTCTCATTGTTGGCGTTCGCCATCCCGGCGCACGCGCAGGACAATTCCGGCAACAAGCAGGCGGCCGATGATTCGCAGGGAACCAGCGCGAGTGCCGCGGCAAGCAAATCCGCCACCAGCGATCCGAATTACGTGATTGGCCCTCAGGACATGCTGGATATCAGCGTGTGGAAGGAGCCGGGCGTGACGCGCACCGTTCCGGTGCGCCCTGACGGAAAAATTTCGCTGCCGCTGCTCAATGATGTGCAGGCTGCCGGGCTTACGCCCATGCAGCTTTCGAATTCGCTGACCGAGAAGCTGAAGAAATTCATGGATGCGCCGCAGGTGACGGTGATCGTCACGCAGATCAACAGCCAGCGCGTGTACGTCATCGGGCAGGTGATGCGTCCGGGCGCTTATCCTTTATTGCCGGGCATGACCATCCTTCAGGCGCTATCCAGCGCGGGGGGCTTCGCGCAATTCGCGAATGAAAAGAAAGTGTTCCTGCTGCGCACCGTGAATGGAACGCAGACCAAATCCTATTTCAATTACAAGCAGGTCCTGGACGGGAAACGTCCCGAACAAAATCTGGTTCTGAAGGCCGGCGATCAGATCGTCGTGCCGTAAGAAATTGCCGAGGAAACAATGAGCAAGAAGATTCAAATTCTGGGATTGGCCGCGTTGGCCGCGCTGTTTCTCGCGCCGGCCGGCCGCGCGCAGGATACTGGCGCGCAATCTCAGCAGCCGGTTGCGCCGGAACAGCCTGTAACGCCTCCTGAGGCCAATGCTCCGGGAAACAATGGCGGAGACGCGGCGCCGATTCCGGCGGTCATCGAACCCGATTTCAGCGAGACATCGCTTACCGGTGCGCAGGTGCCGACTTTCGGTTTGCCGCCGCGCCAAAGCTACTTTGTTCCGCGTTTCGATTTCTTCAGCAGCGAGAACACCAACGGACTCTACGCTTCGAGCACCGCTACGGGAAGGCAACTGGCCAATACCGAGACACTGCTGGGAGGCATCACCCTCGAAAGAGTGGAGGAACGTAACCAGCTCAGCGTAAATTTCCTGGGTGGGCGCGCGTTTTCTCCCAACGGAGATATTTACAATACCTACGCGACGCTTTTTGGGGTGACCGACAAATGGATCAGCGCGCGCTGGACCGGCACATTCTCCGACCAGCTTTCCTACATGTCCGATCCGCTTTTCAACAGCGGCGGTTTCGATTCCTCGGGTTTGGGATTTACGGGCGTCAGTTTCCAACCGACGTTTTTGCCGAATCAGGGAATTATCGTGGGCCGCACGCCGGTACTGAATAATTCTTCGGTAGCTGAATTGGATTATCAGGCCAGCCCGCGCGCGTCCTTCACTTTCGTGGGCTCCTATTTCCTGCTTCATTATTACGGTGCGGGGCTGACCAACACGGACAGCGCCAACGCGCAAGCGGGGTACAACTACCGTCTCTCGGCGGTGAATACGATTGGGGTGCTGTATCGCTTCGGCGCCATTCGCTTCGGCGGGAACCTGCAATCGGTCAACGACAATGTGGTGCAGGTTTCCTTCGCCCATCAAATCGCACAGCGTTTGCGTTTTCAGGTGGGTGCGGGACCGGATGTGGCGTTGATCCAATTGCCCGGCAGCATTTCGCTGACGCACATTTCCTGGAGCATGAACGCCAATCTGGCCTATCACCGCGACCGCAGCGGGCTGGGTCTGACGTACGCCCATCTGGTGACCGGAGGTTCGGGAATATTGCTGGGGTCGGAAGCAGATCTGCTATCCGGAAACGTCAACCGCGAGCTTTCCAAAAATTGGGGCGCAAACGCATCGGTCGGTTACACGCGCAGCTCCGCGCTGGTCACGCCCACTTCCTCGATCAACCCCGGGTCCGTTGATTCGGTGACCGCGGGAGGAGGAGTGACGCGAAGCATCGGCGAGGACATGCATATTTTTCTGAATTACACGCTTTCTTATCAGATATCGCAGGGCCCGATTTGCAGCAATCCTTCCTGCGGAACGAACCTTGTGAACCATGCCGTTTCCGCGGGATTCAGCTGGCATCCGGGCGCGTACCGCATCGAGTAACGATCGGAAACCACGGGAGAGAGAACAGCATGATTGGACACCGGCAGATGACATTCGATGATTACGTAGCAATCGCGCGGCGGCGCAAATGGTACATCATCGTCCCGACCATTCTCGGTCCCATCCTGGCGTTCGCTTTGTGCCTGGTGATTCCCAGCCAATACACTTCGCAGACCCTGGTGCTGGTGGCGCAGCCCACGGTGCCGGAAAGTTACGTGAAGCCGGTGGTGAGCACGGACTTGAACCAACGCCTGGCCACCATGCAGCAGCAGATTCTCAGCAGGTCGCGCCTGGAACCGGTCATCAATGAATTCGGCCTTTATAAAAACGAAATCGGCAAAGTTCCCATGGAAGAACTGGTGGGGCGGCTGCAGAAGTTAATCGTGGTGACGCCCATCGAGCCCATGGCGGAGACCACCAGCAAGGAGCTGCCCGGTTTTTACGTCAAGGTGACCTTTTCGAATCCGCACCTCGCGCAGCAAATTTGCGCCGAAGTGACTTCCATGTTCATGCAGGAAAACCTGCAGCTGCGTGAAGATCAGGCGCAGGACACCACGGATTTCCTCTCGAAGCAGCTGGATGACGCGAAAACCAAGCTGGACGCGCAGGACGCCAAGCTCGCGGATTTCAAGCGCCATTATCTGGGTTCCCTTCCCGACGATGAACAAACCAATTTGAATTTGCTGATGGGTCTGAATACCCAACTCGAAGCCGCCACGCAAGCTCTGGGCCGCGCCCAGCAGGACAAAACGTTCGCGGAATCCACGCTGGCGACGCAAGTCGCGGCTTGGCAAGCTTCGCAGACCGGCAAGGATCCGCAAACGCTGGACAAGGAACTGGCGGAAAAGGAAAGCCAGCTCATCGATCTGAAGGCTCGCTATACCGACGATTATCCGGACGTCATCAAGGTGAAGAGCGACATCGCGCAGCTCAAGAAACAGATTGCCGCTGCGCCGGCGCAGCCCGCCGCGCCCGACCAAAAAGCCATGAGCACGAAAGTGGAGCCGCCTCAAATTCAGCAGCTTCGCGCGCAGGTGCATCAATACGACGAAATGATCCGCCAGGAAACGGCGCAACAGGCCGACGTCCAGCGGCAAATCCGGATGTACCAGGCGCGCGTGCAATTGAGTCCGGTGGTGGAAGAGCAATACAAGGAAATGACCCGCGATTATCAGACGGCACTGGACATGTACAACGATTTGCTGAAGAAGCGCAGCCAATCGGCCATGGCCACCGATCTCGAGCGGCGCCAGGAGAGCGAACAATTTCGCGTGCTGGACGCCGCCAACCTTCCCGACCGTCCGTCTTTTCCGAACCGCCCGCTGTTTACGTTCGGTGGTTTGGCGTTCGGTTTGGGTCTGGGCATCGGCCTCGCGCTGCTGCTCGAAATGCGCGACACCACGTTGCGCTCCGAGCGCGACGTGGAATTTTTCCTGAAGCTGCCGATGCTGGCTATCGTGCCGGCGCTGGAAGTGACGGTAAGCCACAGCCGCTCTGGACATTCGACCAATGGCAACGGAAATCAGCCGGCATTCACGGATAGCCGGGTGGGGATAAGGGGTTGAGACCGCTCCATGTATAGAAACTTTTTCGGCTTGCACGAAAACCCGTTCAACGTGAATCCCGACCCGCGTTACCTCTACCTGACGCGGCAGACCCAGGAGGCGCTCGCCGGCCTCACCTACGGAATTCAGAACCGCAAAGGATTCATCCTGCTGACCGGAGAAGTGGGCACGGGCAAAACCACGCTGCTCAATCGCTTGCTGGACTGGTTGCACGGGCAGCGCGTGAGGACTGCGTTTGTCTTCAATTCCCAGCTGGACGTCAACCAGCTCTTCGATTTTATTTTGACGGACTTCGATATTCCCTGCGAATCGCGGCAGAAAAGCCAGGTGCTGATGCGCCTGAACCAATGGCTGCTCGAACGCTATCGCGCCGGAGAAGCGGCGGTGCTGATCATCGACGAAGCGCAGAATTTGTCGCTCGAAGTGCTCGAGGAAATTCGCCTGCTCACGAATCTGGAAACGTCCACGGAAAAATTGCTGCAGATCGTGCTGACCGGGCAGCCGGAGCTTGAGGAAAAATTAAAGCTTCCGCAGTTGCGCCAGCTTCGCCAGCGCATCACCCTGCGCTGCCGCACTTCATCGCTCACGCTGGAAGAGACGTTCGGCTACATTGCGGAGCGCCTGCGCATCGCCGGGGCCAGCGGCGAACCCATTTTCTCGAAGGAAGCGATTCAGACCGTGCACATGTATTCACGGGGCATTCCCCGCGTCGTCAACTTGCTTTGCGAGCATGCCCTGATCAACGCCTACGTGGATCACCTGCGTCCCGTGCCGGCCCATCTGGTGGAAGAAGTGGCGCGCGAATTTCAACTCGATGAGATCGAGCCGACCAGCCATTCGGGATTGTCGCCCAAGGCCGAACGCGCCACCGATACGCAAGCGCTGCTCCAGAATCTGGATGAGCTACTGGGCCGCTTGCGCCAGGCCGACGAATCGCAACCGTCCTCCCGCGAAAGGAAGCCATGAGCCGCATACACGAAGCACTCAAGAAAGCCGAACAGGAGCGCGCCAGCATGACCGCTGCGGAAGTCGCGCCGCTGCCGCTCGATCCCTCCGCTGCCGCAGCTGCGCGCGGAGGAAATGTTCCCGGCGCAACGGCTCCCGTGGCTCGGCCGGTTGCCGCTTCGCCTCTCTCCAGCGGATATTTGCGCTTCGACGATTTGCGCACGCATTGCGCCCATCCGCAATGGCATCTGGATCCCAACGCCAACGTTTTTTACAGCCCGGACGCGCATATCCACGGCGCGGAGCAATTCCGCACCTTGCGCTCGCGCATTTACCAGCTTCGCGGCGCGCAGCCGCTGCGCACGCTGTTGGTGACCAGCGCCATTCCCGCCGAGGGCAAAACTTTTTTGGCCAATAATCTGGCGCAAGCCATCGTCCGGCAACCGGACCGCCGCGCGCTGGTGATTGACGCCGACCTGCGTCTTCCGCGCATGCATCTTGCGCTCGGCGCGCCGGTCTCGCCGGGCCTGACGGATTACCTGCGGGGTGAAGCGGACGAAATCAGCGTGATCCAGCACGGGCAGGAAGGGAACCTGTGTTTCATTCCCGGCGGAAATGAAGTGTCAGATCCGAGCGAACTGCTCTCGAACGGGCGATTCAAGACTTTGCTCGAACGCGTCACACCCGTTTTCGACTGGGTGATTATCGATTCGCCTCCCTGCTTGCCGGTCGCCGACGCCAGCATACTGGCGGATTTATGCGACGGCGTGCTGATCGTCGTGCGCGCGGGTTCCACGCCTTCGGAAACGGCGCAGCGCGCGTGCCAGGAATTTCGCGAACGGAATTTGATTGGCGTGGTTCTCAATCGCGCCGAGGAGCCGACCGGATACGGCGGCGAAAGCTATCATTACGGATACGCGCAGGCATACGGGAAAATTCCACAAAAATAAACGAGTCATCATCCATGTAACAAATTCCGAGGCCCAGTCCGGTCTGAAATCGAGCAAGGGACTTTAAAACACGATAATGAAACTGTCTCTAATCCTGAGGAGCGTGACCGCCACCTGGGTCGCGGTCCTCGTAGGCGCGGCCACCAGCTTCTTCCTGACCCCTTACATTCTTCACCGCCTGGGGGACGAAGCCTATGGTCTGTGGGTGCTGGTGGTGGCGCTCTCCGATTATTACCTCTATCTGCAGGTGGGCGTGCGTTCCGCGATTGTCCGCTTCGTTTCTCGCAATCTGGCGCTGCACAAGACGGAAACCGTAAACCAGACCATCGCCACAAGCTTTTATTTTTTCATGGGCATTTTCACGATTGTGGCGTGCATCGCTTTCTCGCTCGAACATCATGTCTCGAGTTTTTTTTCCGTTCGTCCGGTGGATGCCGCGGCTTTTGCCAGCCTCTTCCTGCTGGTAGGAATCGCGCAGGCGTTTGATTTCCCGCTGAGTGTTTTCGAAGGCGCTCTCGAAGCCGTGGGGCGCTTCGACCAGTTGTACAGCTTCCGCATTGTCGGTTTGCTCCTGCGCGTGGCGTTGATCGTGGCCGTGCTGACCCATGGCGGAGGGCTTTTTGGCGTGGGCGCGGCCACCGTGCTCAGCACGCTGGTGCTGCGATTCCTGGCCGTGCCGCTGGCTTATCGCGAAGTGGATGGCTTCAGCCTGCACCCGCGCGGAATCAACAAGGACATGTTCAAGCAGATGCTGGGGTACGGAATCACCAGCTATTCGGTGGGCATGGGAGACCGGTTGAAAAATTCGCTGTACCCCATCGTGCTGGCGAAATTTGTTTCGCCTATCGCCGTCACCATGTATTCCTTGCCGTTCAAATTGCTCAATGTTCCGCTCAACGGCATTTCGACCATGACCGAGTTCGTCAACCCTCTTTCGAGCCAGCTCGAGGCGCATCAGGACAACGCCGGGCTCCGCCGGCTTTTAATTCTTTGCGGCGAGTCCGCCTACATTCTTTTTGCGCCGCTTGCGGTTTTGATGATCGTGCTGGGCAAGCAGATGATCACACTGTGGGTGGGAAACAGTTACGCTTCCACCTATCCGCTGCTCGTCCTGTTGACGATCGGGCTGGGCGTCAGCACCACGCAGGCTTCCACGCAGTCCTTGCTCTTCGGCATCGGCCGGCACAAAGGATTGATCTGGATGCGGCTCACCGAAGCGCTGGGAGCCGCGGCCTTTGGTGTGGCTTTGCTGCATCCCTGGGGATTGTGGGGATACGCATTTGCCACCATGGTCACATGTCTGGCAATTAATATGGTCATGGTCCCCCGGTATGCATGCAAGATATTGGAGATGCCGCTGAGCCGCTACCTTGCGAAGGGATGCTTGAAGCCTTGCATGTTTTCTCTTCCGCTGGCTGTGGCGCTGGTGGAATTTAACCATGTCTTCCCGGTAAAAACTTGGATTGGCGTGATTGCGGGAATCGTGCTGGCCGGCGCCGTGTATGGATTGACGCTGCTGGCCGGAGCCATCTCCAACATGCGCTACCGGACGGCGTGGTCCTCCATGAGCATCCTGAATCTGCTGCAGAAAAGATTTCTTGAAGGGAAAATCGATCTGGACCTGGCGGCCAACACCGCGGTGTTGAACGAATTTGAAAAAGCCGAGGAGCAATCGGTTGCGGAATAGGAAAAATTGCGCATGTCCGTTTGCGCCAGGCCATCGTCAGAGGGCTCGCTAGCATGTGCGGGATAGCGGGAATCGTCGGCAAAGATCGCAGCCTGGAGGTAGCGCTCGGGGATGTGCGCCGGATGTGCGATCAGATCGTGCACCGCGGCCCGGACGACGAGGGAACCTACGTGCAGGGTCAAGTGGGGCTCGGGATGCGCCGCCTGAGCATCATCGATCTTTCCACGGGCCACCAGCCGATTCACAACGAAGACCAATCGGTGTGGATTGTTTTCAACGGCGAAATTTATAATTTTCAGGAACTGCGCCCCGAACTCGAAAAGCGCGGGCACCGCTTTTATACCCACACTGACACGGAAGCCATTGTCCATCTCTACGAAGAATATGGGGCCGATTGCGTGAAGAAATTGCGGGGCATGTTCGCCTTCGCGCTGTGGGACGCCAAGAAACAAAGTTTATTGCTGGCGCGCGACCGCTTCGGTAAAAAACCGCTGCATTATGCACTCTGCGGCGGGCGACTGATATTCGGCTCGGAAATCAAATCGCTGATGAGCGCGGCGCCGGAACTCAATGAAATCGATCAGCAGGGCCTGCTCGAATATTTTTGCTACGGCTATATTCCCGACCCGTTGACGGCCTTTCAAAGGATTCGCAAGCTTCCTCCCGGGCATGTGCTGGAATTTTCGCGCGGTGAAATCGAAGTGCGCGCCTACTGGGATCTTCCGCGTTTCAACACTCACGTACCCAAGAGCGAGGGGGAATGCCTGGAGGATCTGGAAAGCCGGCTGGCCGAAGCGGTGCGCATTCGGTTGATCAGCGACGTGCCGCTGGGAGCGCTGTTGAGCGGCGGCGTGGATTCCTCGACGGTTGTGGCGCTGATGGCGCGATATTCCACTTCCCCGGTGAAAACTTTCACCATCGGATTTGCCGACCGCGAATTCGACGAAGCGGAACATGCGCGCGTCGTGGCCCAGCGATTCGAAACTGATCATCATGAACTGATCGTCCAGCCGCATTTCCTGGAAACGCTCGACAAATTGACGCGGCACATGGAAGAGCCCTTTGCGGATGCTTCCATGGTGCCCACGTACTGCGTATCCACCCTGGCGCGCCAGCACGTGACCGTGGCTCTGGCCGGCGATGGAGGCGACGAATTATTTGCGGGCTATGATCGTTACGCGATCAACCTGCGCCGCCGCCGCGATGCCTTTATTCCCGGATGGGCCGGAAGAATCTATCGCCACCGGATTTTCCCGATGCTTCCGGCGTCAACTTATGGCCGGCGTTTCCTCTACACCATGGCGTTGCCGGAAGAAGATCGCTACCTCGATGAGATTTCATTTCTCACACCGGACGGGCGCGAACGCGCGATTTTCTCGAAGGATTATTTAGCGTTTGCAGCCGGACGTCCTTCCCCGTTTGAGACTTTTCGAAAGTATTTGCGGGCCGCGCCGGCGGATGATTCGCTCAGCCGGCTGCAATACCTGGACGCCAAGACGTATTTGCCGGCTGACGTGCTGACCAAGGTGGATCGCATGAGCATGGCCACATCGCTCGAGGTGCGCGCTCCGATCCTGGATCATGTGTTCGCGGAGTGGGCCACCGGGCTTCCTCCGGAGTGGAAATTTCGCGGCGGTGTGCAAAAGTACATTTTGAAAAAGCTCGCGGAGCGCGTGGGAGTTCCGCGCAGCGTGATTTACAGGCCGAAGAAAGGTTTTGGCGTGCCGCTGGTGCACTGGTTCCGCAACGAATTGAAAGAAAGCCTGTTGAGCATGCTGCTCGAGCCGCAAACTCTGCAGCGCGGTTATTTCGATCCGCGAGTGGTGAGACAAATCATCGGAGAGCATCAGCGCGGGCGCCGCGACCGTTCTCGCGACCTGTGGATTTTGCTGGTCTTCGAATTGTGGCATCGCAATTACTTGTCGCAATTGACTCCGTCTGCGAGCTCCGAATTTTCTCCCGGAGCTCTGCCGGTCGCGGCTGCGCGCAATGCTTCTCCTGCGCGGTCAAATCTCAAGGCGTCTCACGCCGCCCAGAAATAATCATGCGAACTGAAATGCCAGTGCGCGTATGTTGAAAACGGCCAAAAAGCTGACTTTGCTCGGAGCCCGTTCGCTTGGCGTTTATTCCGCATTCCGCAAAAGTTCCTGGCGGACCGAGCGTTTGCTGATTCTCGGGTACCACGGATTTTCGCAATTGGATGAGCACCTCTGGAGGCCGGGGTTGTTCATGCCGCCTGCCATGTTTGTCCAGCGGCTCGAATCGATTTCGAGGATGGGCTGCGCGGTTCTTCCACTCGATGAAGCGTTGACACGCCTGGAAATGAATTCCTTGCCGGCCATGTCCGTAGTGCTTACGTTTGATGACGGCTTCTACAATTACTACAACGTGGCTCACCCGATCTTGAAGCGTTTCGGATTTCCATCCACCGTCTATCAAACGTCTTTTTATTCCAGGTGGAATCGGCCGATTTTTAATCTGGCATGCTCCTATTTATTGTGGCGCGCGGGGGGCAAAATATTGGACGCGCGAGGAATCACCGGACAGCCGGGATCCTTCAGCACCCAGACGGAACAGGAGCGCAGAGAATCCACGCAGAAAATTATTCTCCATGCCCGCAGTGCCAGAGTTTCGCAGGACGAAAGACAAAAACTGTTGGAGAGGCTCGCGGCTGCCGCCGGAGCAAGCTACCAGGAAATTTCCGAAAAGCGATTGTTCAATCTGATGAACCGGGAAGAATTGGCAGCCATGGTTCGCGCCGGAGTCGATATCCAGTTGCACACTCACCGTCATCGCGTTCCAGAAGAGAAGGAACTGTTTTTGAGGGAATTGCGGGACAACCAGAAATTTCTGGAAGAGATCGGGCAGCCTCACGCGACGCACTTCACCTATCCGAGCGGCGTTTACCGTCCCGATGTTTTTCCCTGGCTCGAGGGATATGGAGTGCGTTCGACGACCACCTGCGAAACGGGTCTGGTTGATGCGCGATCAAACTTTCAGTGCTTGCCGAGATTCATTGACACCACGGATATCTCCCAGCTCGAATTCGAAGCCTGGCTGTGCGGCCTGCGCAGCGTCCTGCCGGGCCGTTTCGATACTGACGGAGGCAACCATCAATAGCTTCCTCCGAGGAAACGGTTCCCTTGCTCACGACTCATCGAGCTCGAAAATCGACGGTGAGGAATCCAGTGTAAGGGGCTTACCCTCAGGCCCACCTCCCGCACTCAATTTACGTATCCTTCATGTGGTTGACAGCTTCGATATCGGCGGAACTGAATCGCAAATGGTGCAGATCGCGCTCCTTCTAGCGAAACGCGGGCATCATGTTACTGTCGCTCCCCTTCGCGGCGGCGGAGCTTTGGAAGGCCACCTACGGCAAGCAGGGATTCGTATCGTGGAATTTCCCAAACGCGGAGGGCTGATTTCGTTCCGAGGCGTTTCCCAAATCATTCGCCTAGCGAGATTCATGAGGCGCGAGAAATTTGACGCCGTCCACGCTCACGATCTCTGGTCGAATCTTATGGCCGTGCCTGCGGCTCGCGTTGCTGGGTGCCCGTCGTACTATCCAGCCAGCGCAACATGGCGCATGCCCCGTGGTACACCCCCTTTCGGCGAAGGATTATCCGCATGATTCATTGCATGGCCAGCGGCGTAATTGTGAATTCGGAAGCCATCCGCGAATTATTGGTAAGGGAATTTCAAGTGAAGCAGCAGCGCGTGCACCTCCTGCGCAATGGCGTTGATTTCGATCGCTTTAGGAACGTACGTGTAAACCGGCGGGAGATACTCCCTTCCGTTTCCACAAACGGAAAATGGGTTTTACATGTGGCCAACATGAACAGCGAAGTAAAGGGGCACGAAGTGCTGATCGAAGCCGCGCGCCTTATCTCTGCAAACTTAGGTGATATCCATTTTATCTTGATTGGTGATGGTCCATTGCGAAGCGGACTCGAAAATCAAGCGCGCAAAGCCAAACTCGAGGACGTCGTTCATTTTGTGGGACGCCGTAACGACACTCCGGAGTTGCTGGCCTGCGCGGATCTTTTCTTGTTTCCATCTCTTGCCGAAGGGATGCCCAACGCTTTGCTGGAGGCTGCCGCAGCGGGACTTCCGATTGTTGCGACTTCGGTCGGAGGTATTCCTGAGATTATCGAGAATGGTTTGAACGGTATGTTGGTTCCCCCAGGCAACTCTCAGGCGCTTGCGGACGCCTCGATCCGGCTTTTGACCGACCACGAGTTGAGCGCCCGATTGGGGCGCGCCGCGCAAGCAACTGTACGAGCAAAATTCGGCTTTGACACATTAGCGGATGCGCTCACGGGCATGTATTCTCGTACAGGCGAAACCTAGGCTCGAATACTTCAATGTTGCCCGGAATCAAACGCCGCCGCTGTCTGTTTCATCCCTCCCTTATTACAAGCTGGAAAGTCTTCTCACTATGATTTGAGAGGGCGCGGCATACGTTTTTCACGTTCCCGCGCCACGATCTGCCGGGCAAGTGCTCGTCGGAATCCCCTTGGCTTAGTCCAATCCCTGACTTGAACCAACCTGTACCAACGGACAGTGTCGGAGGACAGGCGAGGTACAGTTCCAGGACCCTGTCCAAAATCTGGCCCCTCCGGCAGTAGGTTTTCTCCCCGTTCAAGGCGTACCCTGCTGAAGCTGAGGACGAAACTCGCGAAGGCGGGGGACGTCGCATATGACCTTTGCGGTTCTTGGCAAGCTTGCCGGGTAGTCAACAATACCGGAAGGGGCGCAAAATTTTATGGCCACACTAACGGTACGGGGAAACCAAAACAACAAACCTGAAATTGTCGGCGGCCCGAAAGAAGGGCAGCCGAAGAACCACCGGACCGCAACCAAGGTGCGCTATAATCTTCCCGCCATGCTTCTTCCTCTCCTCCTCGCTGGCTTGGTGAGTTGCGCAGGTGTGACCAGTCCAGCGTCCAAGACCGGCGGAGGACCGCAAACTTCTCCTACCACTCTTGCGGCGAGTTCCTCTTCGCTGACTTTCGGCCAGGAACCTCTGGGCAAAGCCAGCACCGCGCAGACAATTACAATCACCAATACGGGAAGTGAGCAGGCAAATATTCAATCGATCAGCTGCAATAATTCCTCATTTACTTATAACGGTCCGGCATTGCCTGCCGCGCTCCCTCCTTCGCAAAGCGTTAAAGTGAGCGTGGCATTCGATCCCAAAGCTCCGGGATCTATTTCCGGAGTTTTATCGATTGGCAGCGACGCTACGGATTCGACGTTAGGCGTGAACGTATCGGGTGAGGGCGCCGCTCCGGTTGTGAGCGTAAGTCCGGCGTCGATTCCATTCGGAAACGAAGTGGTGAATTCGAAGAGTTCGAGCCATACAGTCACGGTGAGCAATACGGGACTTTTGGCGATGAACGTGACTCAGGTGAGCGTTTCCGCCTCGCAATTTATCGCCTCAGGTCCGGCGGCTCCTTACACGATTCAACCGGGGAGTTCTGTCAGCTATGCGGTGGCATTTGATCCATCCGCTGCGCAGGGTTATAGCGGCGCACTTAGCATCGCGAGCAACGCCTTCAACGGCCCCGCATCGGCTTCACTTTCCGGGACCGGGATGTCGGCTTCGACCGCAACGGTCAGCGTTTCGCCGGGCGCGCTCAGCTTCAGCTCCATGCCCGTCGGAAGCGCCAGCAATCCGCAGATGCTGACGATCAAGAATACGGGATCCTCTCAAGCCACGATTCAAACCATCAGCAGTAATAACGCTTCATTTTCTTATAGCGGCATCAGCCTTCCGGCGGCTATCGGACCGTCGAGTTCCGTGCAACTGGCGGTGAGTTTTGACCCCAAGGCTCCCGGCGCGGCCTCCGGCAATCTTTCGATAGCGGGAAGCGCCAATAATTTGCCGGCGAGCGTGGGGATGAGCGGCACGGGCGAAGCGGCGGTAATCAGCGTGGGGCCGTCCTCCGTGAGCTTCGGCAATGAAACGCAAAATGTGACCAGCGGGAGCCAAAGCATTTCCGTGAGCAATACCGGGAACGCGGGGCTTTCGATAAATAGCGTGGGAATTTCGCCGGCGCAGTTTGCATATAGCGGGCCAACTCCGCCATTCACGATCCTGCCGGGAAATAATGTCACGTACAACGTGACGTTCACTCCCGCGGCGACGCAGGCTTATTCCGGTTCGCTGAGTTTCACAAGCAACGCGTTCAGCGGCAACGGTTCCGTGACCATGAGCGGGTCGGGCGTGAGCGCCACCAGCGTTCTCGACATCTCTCCGTCATCGATGCCTTTCGGCAACCAGCTGGTGAATACCACCAGTCCAGCGCAAAATGTCAGCGTGCAAAATGGCGGAAATACTTCCCTTACCATCAGCCAAGTAAGCGTTCCCTCCGGGCCGTTTGCCGTGACCGGATTTTCCGGCAATACGACACTGGCCACAGGCCAAAGCATGCCATTGAGCGTGACTTACACTCCTAACACCGAAACCGGCGACAGCGCCACGCTCACCGTCTCCGGCAACAGCAGCGACGGCTCACCCGTCTCCGCGTCCGTCAACCTTTCGGGAATCGGAATTGCTCAAAACAATAGCCCGCTGGCATGCGGAGTGGTAAGCGACGGACTGCCTCACTTGCCGCTTGACTGGCTATTGTTCAAAGCTCCAGCAAAGGGGCAGAGCTACACGGACATTGTTTCAGGATGCAAGGTCACGCGGTTGACGGATTCATCGGCAGATGGGGTTCCGGATACTCACCATTACTCGACACAGTCACCGATGAATTCCAACGACACGATGATCATGCTCGGCGATATGAATGGAAACACTCATGCTTGTGGATCCGTCCGGCAATGTCGTTGTATCCAAGGCGGCTTTTGCTTCCAAGATTCAGAGAAACGATTCAGGATTTGTGTGGGACGCGAAGAATCCGAACGTCTTTTATTATGCCAATAAAAATTCCCTGATGATGGGCACGGTCACCGGCAACACCGTGACATTCTCAACCTATTACACGTTTCCAGAATATTCGGCCGACGTTGTGAATATTATGGATTCCCCCGACCTCTCCAAGGATGGCGATCATCTGCCCATGATCGGCCAGAACGTGAGCGGTGGTCCGGAAGACGTTTTCATCTTCCAGCTGAGCACCAAGACGAAATCACCCGTCTACACCACCGCCTGCACAGGCGATGCGAATGGCTCCAACAACGCCTGCTTGCACAAGCTCATCACCACGCCCGGAACGGGGTCATCATCCAATTTGCCGCCTCCGGCACCGGCGCAGAACAGGGGCAACACCTGTGGGAATCACCGTGGACCAGGCCTATGCCGCTAGTGAATGATGGCGGCTCTCACCTGGACACCGGTCTCGACATGAACGGCAATGAAGTGACCATTCAAGAAGGTTCAAGCAGCGGACAGCCCGATGCGTGCCCGGACACACGGTGGTTCGGACATGAATACTCTCCCCTCCATGACGCTCTCTTGCCTTGTGGACAAGAATTATCTGGGCATTCACGTTAGCTATCGAGGGAACGCTTCGCAACCATGGGTCATCATTTCCGGGCAGGGGCAGGGCCACGGGCCGGAATGGTTCGACAATGACGCCAAATTCTCCGCCCCCTATATTGGCCCGATAACGGATGGCAGCGCTTGGAAGTCTTATCAGGATGAGATTATTGCGGTCCGAATCGATGCCGCAAACAACTTGTCGAAAGTAATTCGCCTGGGCCATTCCTATAGCCGAGGGAATGAATCATATAGTGCAGAACCGCAAGCTTCCATCAGCCGGGACGGGAAATACGTGATATTTAACAGCAACATGGCCTATGCGCATACTGGTTGCCCGGCCAATGATGATCCACCTAACTGCAGTGATGTTTACGTAATGAAGATTCAATGAGCCACCAGCTGTCGGTCGCTGGGTAGGGCGAGGGGAAATTATTTCGAGTTAACAATTTTGTCGAAGATGCTCGACGAATCAGATCCCAACCCAATCTGAATTTACGGTCCCCGCCTATTTAATTTCTCCCTTGGTCTCGAAGACCACTAACCTTCCCCCTAAGTTGTAGTTCTCCAGCCCGCGATCTTGATACATCGAAGCCCAACAGAAGATTTAACACTCGAGGACAAGCGAGGATTGACCGTCCGAACCTCTAAATTGAGTGGGTGCTTTGAATTCCTCTAATGGAATGGTATGCTTGCCCGCGACGTGACCCTCTGAGGTAAAGACAAATGTAAGATTTACCGAGTCGGCCGACGCCAGATTGAGGAAACATATGAATTTCTACACCAGCCAGTTCTCAAGGGCACACCGGATTCGCAGTGTCATTAGTCGCATGGCTACCTTTTCTTACACATCGAGGAGGGGGCTCACTCGCGGCCTAAGGCGCCGCGGCGGTCTCGGGTTTCTCCCCTCCTCTAAGCTGTCGAGGGAGGAGGCGTTTCTCCTCTCTCTCGATCTCAAAGGAAAGACGGTCTACGATGTCGGGGGATTCATCGGCTTGATGACGATATTTTTTTGCCAGCCGCGCAGAGCGCGTCATCACGTATGAACCGGTGCAAGACTCTCAGCATAGAATTATCCAGAACGTAGACGCTAACGGGTATAAGAGTTCTGCTCAGGAAAGTGGCTCTATCGTCCTCGGCCGGGGATATTGAAATCGTCTATAACAAGCTCATGTCGGGTGCAGCCACTGGCGATCCGGAAATCTCCGCGGCCATGGCAGGAAGCGCACCATCTTTTGTAACCTGCACCGTTCCGGCGACAACACTGGATGAAGAAGTAGCTTCTGGGATTCCCGCGCCGAATTTCGTCAAAATTGACGTTGAGGGAATGGAATTGTTGGTGTTGCAAGGCATGCGGGAAATCATCCATAGCCACAAACCGTCCTTGTACATTGAACTCCACGGCACTACGCCGTCCGACAAACAGGAAAATGCGGAGGGAACGATCAATTTTCTGCGCTCGGAAGGTTATGAGATCTACGACATAGAAAAACTACGCAATATTGGGCTCGAAGATCCGATCTCAGGGAAAGAGTCTCATATATTCTGCACGTAACTGGTGTAGAGAAATCCAAGGGTTGGGTCGCATCATCGCGAAGGGCGGATATCCAATTCCCGATTACTATTAGGATGGCCTTCTAGAAACCGGTGGGTGCCCGGCAATTCCTTCGGCAGCGCGACGCCCGGTCAGGCGGGCTGAGCAAAACTCCTCGATCTTATCGGCAAGCTTCTTTGTATTGTCTTCGATCGTGATTTCCGGGATCCGCGCTACCAGCGCGGGGCGATCTTGCACGCCTTTGGTCATCCAACCCAGCAATTCCTCGATATTTCTTGCCTGCCAAAGTTCCACACCCGCGGGACGAGTACCGTTGTCGGTGGCGAAAACCGGAATTTTGAGCTTGAGCGATTCAAGCACCGAAGAGCAAACCCCGTCTGTCAGGGGGATACGAATATACGCCGTTGAGCGGCTAAGCAAATTCAAGAACAATTCGTGGGGCACCGAGCCGCTCAAGAAAACCGCTTCGTCAATTTTTTGTTGACGCAAAAAGTCGCTCATGGCCGAAAGCTCATTCTTGCCCGGACCGACGAAGAAAAATCCGGCGCCCGGAAACTGAGAGCGAAACCGGCGGATGACCTCCGCCACAAATTCCAGCTCGTATTCTTTCCGGAAACAGATATAGAAAAAGTAGACGCTTTGATGACGCGAAAAGAAATCCTCCATATCCGCGGGGAGCGGGGAGGGAGTGAATTGAAGATAATGAGGTGAAGTATGCGGTAGCGCGAAGACGGAATTTTCATTTGCGCCGGCCGCCAAAATCCGGCTCCTCACCACCTCACTATTGCAATAAATCTGATGGGCCATTCGGAACAGGAGTCCGAAGGCCAGCTGTTTCAGGCTCCAGCGGGGCGCCGGAAAATGGGTCTGCTGGTGTCCCCCCGCATACGTCAATAGTGCCGGGCGTCCCCAGACCCGAGCGACGAGCAGCGCCAGGAATGCCAGAATATAGACATCCAGCGATTCGGCATTCGCGCGAACATGAATGGCGCAACCATCCCTCGCGCATCGCACAATCTTCCGAAGGTAGTCCGGGCCATTTTGCACGTCAATATATTCCGGACTCTTCACGCGCCGGTTTTCATTGAGGTTCATCACGCGGCATTCCCACCCGCGCGATTCGAGTTCCCGGCGCAGCCCCACCATGCTCATCGACCAGCCGCAAACGGGAGGAGGCCAATTACCGATTTCGAGTATCCGTTTCATTTTCAGGGAGTGATCCTGGAGAATTCAATATCAACGAACAACGGGGCGTTCAGCACAAGCGAAATCATCTCACAAGATGAGTCTGCAAGTGGCGGTCCTTTAAGCCCGCAGTGATTAACCTGAAACTGTCAATAAGTCATGTGCAATCAATGTGATACGCATTCTTTTCATGGCAGTCTTACAGCGGGAGATCAAAGGGAGCAGAGGTGTGGAAAAGTGGGCGACAATTTGAGAAGCGAATTTCCAGAAGCGAGGAACGGCCGATTGGCGCTCGGATCCTGCCGAAATAATCGTTCCATTTATCACAAAATGAGGAGGATAATCCCAGCCGTCCGGAATGCCACGTTTGAATCGGCCCACGAATTGCAAGAATTGCATTGTTGAATATTCTGCAAGTTTTCCAATTTCGACTGCATTTGCCGTGGGGATCGCGGTCGAGTTTGGCTATTCCGCCGCGTCTCGTTTGAGTTGCGATTAAAGTAAGCCGGGGATGGATTCGACGTACGATCCAATCACGCGCGACAAGGTGAAACCTTTGCATCTCTCGAAATCGTTTGACAACTCCGAAAACGAAGCACGGCTGGCCCGGTGGGCCGCCGGATTCATTCTCGCCGGCATACTCCTTCGCATTCTTTTTATTTTTCTGGCCACCAACAACGGCGGAGACGCTCTTTCGCGCGCGGCTATTACCGCGAAATGGCTCCAGCATCCAAATTTGTCATTGGATTTTGCAGATCCCAATTGGCCTCCGGTACATTTCTGGTTGATGGCGGGATTGTCCTTGCT
The DNA here is from genome assembly GCA_963708285.1 of uncultured Acidobacteriota bacterium. Lineage (GTDB taxonomy): Bacteria > Acidobacteriota > Terriglobia > Acidiferrales > UBA7541 > Palsa-295. The sequence goes on along the minus strand of CAVPSF010000001.1, from coordinate 902,285 downwards.
GGTCCGGAACGTCGTGCTGGGATGTCGCCTTTTGAGCCTGCTTTTTGGGACCTTTTCCGTTTGGGTGTTTTGGAGATTGGCACGGGAGATTTACGGGGAGAGAGCGGCTCTATTGTCGCTGATTCTCTTTGCATTCTATAGCCTGCACATCGCATACAGTACGACGTCGTCTTCGGAAGCCACCTACCTGGGATTATTGCTGGCGGCAATGCTTTGTTTCTTTTTATATAGGCACGCGAACGAGCTGAGATGGCTCGCAATTGCCGGACTGCTGCTTTCGATAGACGCCGGGATTCGTTACGAAGCGTGGGTTTTTATCTTCATGATGTCCTTACTTTTGGTATTCATCAGCGGAAAAAACAATTTCGCAGGCTGGCAGCATTTCCAAAGCTTGCTGGTGTTCGGCTTTACCGCGGGAATATGGCCGGTTTTCTGGATGATTCATGAATGGCGCACATTCGGAAACCCACTCTTCGCGCTCAGCAACAATTATGCATCGATCCCCGAGCAATTGGCAGTGAATCCCGCCCACGCAGGACTTTATCAAGTCATTCTCGTTCCGGGCGTAATTCTGCTGACGCTTACCCCGCTTGTATTTCTTGGGGGATTTTATGCGCTCTTGCTGGCGATTCGAGAAACGAGAACACGGGAAATTGCGCTCTTGACCGTCGGGTTTGCCTTGTTCCAATTTCGAACGATCGCTACGGGCGGCAGCCTGGCCATGGCTCGCTACACTCTTACGGATGGGATACTGATCGCATTACTCGCGGGCTATGGTCTTTTGCGACTGCTGGAGAAATGGCCGGTCTGCTCCTATTCAAGTTGCGTCTTGCTAACGGCTGCGATCATCGCGATCAATCTGATGGCGATTATTGGCTGCAGCGTGAAGGAAACCAAGTTTACGGATAAATTTAGATCCGTTTCGCCCTTGCTGCAATATCCCACACGAATCGACGAAGTCGGGCGCTTCCTGCGTCCGCGATTGGGCCCTTCGGACTCTGTGGTGATCGATGATTACAACACGGATTCCAATATTGTGGCCGCTGCCATCGGACTCCCCCTTTTGCCTGGAGATCGCGGCTTCCTGGCTTCTCGCGACAATCCCGCCCAAGTGTGGAATTATATCGATTCCAGTCATCCCCAATACGTGATACTCGCCAACAATGGAATCCTTAAACCATACTTTGCTCTGCCTTTGGGCTTTTCGGGTCAGGTCCAGTTCCGAGGCGTGGACTTCAATTTGTTGTACCAAGGCGAAGTCTATCAGGTGTATAAGCTCTCCTATATCCATCCTGGCGATGAGTGGAAATTACAACCTCAACCGCAAGCTCCTAGGCCCCCGGTTATGTATGCTAGGCACCAACTTGTAAGTTCGATGGAAGCGAGAGGGATATGCGCAATAGGAGAAGAAAGAAGACAGGCATTTTTTTTGGGGAGGGGGCGGAAAAGGACCTGTTACTCCTCCAGAAAAAGAGGGGGGGGTTGGTTCGTGTTGTGGAGGCCCGTGCCCGGGGCAGAGGGGGGGGGCAGATTTCTGGTTTCTTTTTTGGTCCTGGGGTTTTTTTTTTTGAACTCCTTTTCGTTTTTGCGTTTTATTTTTTCTCCCGGTTTGGGGGGGTTTGTTTTTGGCGCTGGGTTAGCAGAGAAAGAGACGATGTCCGCCGTCGCTCCTGGAATGATTAAAGTCACGCCGGTTTTGGGGCGTATTTCTGTGGCGCCAAGGGGAGGAGGTTCGCGGTTGGGGGTAGTTTTCGGGGAAATGGTGTGGCAGAAATGGATTTTAGAAGGTTCTTCCTTCTTTTTTTTGGGGATGAAGGTTAAATCTCTTCCCTCATACAGCATTTAGGGGGAGGAATTTTTCTTGCACTGCCGATTGTTTCGCCTTTTCCTGGTGATAAACTGTGCTTCTCTTTTGTGGTTCCTCTTTTAAAGGCAACAACAATAAGGAGTTTGAACAGCATATTTTTCCGTGAGGTCATTCGTTTTGGCAATCCTGCCTATTCTCTACCTCTGGCTGGGCCTCAGAGAGAGGGTGGGGCGCGTGTGGATAACGGTGCTCGCATTGGCAACGTTAATCATAGGGACTCCATTTCCGGATTACGCCGTCCCCTTGTTGCACAATCAGGCGTTGGGACTAATTTTTGCCAGTTTAACCGCGCTCGCATGCCTGTCACTCATAGCATTGAGCGTGACAATGTATCCCCAGGGGATGGGTCAGCGTGCAGGAAAACTTGACACGGAGAGAATATTTTCACCGGGATCTCTTTAAGATTCCTGCAATCTTACGGGGATCCAAATGAACCAACACATCACCAGTGGAGTCCATGAACCGCCGAGCTGGCGTTCATGTGCTGGGGCTTGGTTGCGCTCACAAGATCAATGATCGTTTGCTCCGGCCGCAAGCAACTCTGGAGGACATCCTCCTCGAATGCATTTGTTCCAATGACTACGATTTCGGAATCTTTCACCACATCCTGCAAATCATTGCGCAGTAGAGTTCCGATGTGGGGGATTTCATCCTCGATGAACTGGCGGTTGGATCCCACCAGCCGTCCGAGACTCACATCCTGATCCCAAATTGCGACCTGGCATCCTTCGCCCAACAAGCGCTTGATCAATTGCACCATGGGGCTTTCCCTCAAATCATCGGTCTTGGCTTTGAAACTAAGTCCCAGGACGCCGATTCTTTTGAGCCGCGTGCGCAATATTGATTCGACGGCACGATTGATGTGCGCTTCATTGCTGGCCATTATGGAGCCGAGCAAGGGCAAATCCTGGTCGAGCTGCTTAGCGCGGTAGGAAAGCGCCTTCACGTCTTTCGGGAGGCAAGAACCGCCGAAGGCGAATCCCGGAGTGAGGTAGGCCCGCGAAATATTCAATTTCGTGTCCGCCGTGAAAATATCGGTCACGTCTTGCGCATTCACTTGCATTTCCTTGCAGAGAACGCCGATTTCGTTCGCGAACGCCACTTTGAGGGCATGAAACGAATTGCAAACGTACTTGACCATTTCCGAGACGCGCAAGGAGGTTTCGAATACACGTCCAGGAACCCAACTATAGATTTCGCGCAGCGGAGCCAAATGCGCAGGGTCCAGCGCGCCCAGCACCGTCATCGGCGGGGTCATGAAATCAGCGACGGCGCATCCTTCGCGTGTGAATTCGGGATTCGTACAAACTGTGAAATCAACACCTGCGCGTTTTCCGCTGGTTTTCTCGATTGCCGGAATCGCGAGCCCTTCGGCGGTTCCTGGAAGGATTGTGCTGCGAAGGACGAAGGTGTGAAAACCTTTCTTGGACCGAAGAGCCTCGCCCACCTCAAGGCAACTCCGTTCGACACCGCTGAGGTCCAATCGCCCATTCCTCAGACTCGGGGTGCCGACACAAACGAAGGAGAGATCTGTCTTCTGAACCGCCTCCGCTGCGTCGGTTGTGCCATGGACCCGCCCGTCCTTGTGGCTCGCGGCTATCATCTCCTCAAGGCCCGGTTCGAGGACAGGGGAGCGGCCGGACTTGAGCATTTCGACTTTCGCTGAGTTGACGTCAACCCCCAGAACAAAGTAGCCCTTTTGGGCAAGGCATCCGGCCGTCACTGCTCCTACGTAGCCCAATCCAATCACACTGATTTTATGCATATCTGGCAAAATCTCCGTTTTCAAGACACTCGTGGGTAGGTCCGCAGACACTAGAAGCAATCTGGTTGCCGAAGATGGAAACCCACATAGCCATGCGTATTCATAAAGGCAGTATTTTCAGTATATTAATGGTAACGGCCTCGGGTTTGAATGAAAAGCCTTGAAAAGAGGATATTTGGGAAAACTGTTTCTCAAATTTGGTGGCAGGCTTCCACCCGACTGCTACGTTGATCAAACCCGGTTGGTGGATGCGGATCTTAATCCTTCATTTTTAGTGGTTTGCAACAATTGTCAACTGGAAAGACGGCGTTTGACGGCGGTAAGTGAGTTGCATCGATAAAAGCTTCGTGGGCTTCCGGCTCAGGATTCCACCTTATGGGTCTGTGCACATGGTTAGCGGGAAGTGAGCTAAAGGTTTTTGGGGACCAAGCGAATCGATAGAACATGCTGATAACTGAAAAATTGCGACGCTTATCGGAAATGAATGCGAAAGAAATTCGATTTCGCATCGCGCAGAAAATCCGCGTGCAGCGCGAACATTGGCAATTGGCTCTCGATGGCAAGCAATACCGTAATTTTTCCTGGTGGCGGAACTGGGACGTACGCCACATCAAGGACACCGATTTGCGTGGGGCCATATTACAGAAAGATGGGCCGCGTGCTGCGGAATTGTTGCCGGAATATTTTAAGTCCCGCAAATCGCCGGCATTTTATTGGGAGCATGGCGAACGAAACGACCTAGTGAAATCGCTGAAGCGCTGCTTTTCCGGCGGAGCGAAACGCTTGGTTCAAGATGCCGAAGCCCTGTGCGCGCATCGTTTCTCGATTTTCTCGTACCCGGAGATTTCGTGCGGCGCTCAGATTCCCTGGCGACGCGATATGGTGCATGGAGTGGAATCCTCACTCGAACATTATTCGCGGCAGGCGCCCCTAAGCATGGAAAAGACCGGCGACTCCAAAATTGTGTGGGAAATCAATCGTCACCAGCACTTCTTCACTTTAAGCGCGGCCTATTTGCTGACTGAAAACGAGAATTTTGCGGAAGAGTGCCTAAACCAGTGGGAAGATTGGATCGAGAAGAACCCTTGCTTGCAGGGGGTTAATTGGACCAGCAGCTTGGAAGTCGCATTTCGCGCGTGGACGTGGTCCTGGACATTGTTTCTGTTGTTGGGAAGTCGCGCAATGAATGGGAATCGAATCGGCAGAATGACACAGGCGCTGAGCAGAAGCGCTTCATTCATTGCAGAGAATCTTTCTACGTATTTTTCCCCAAACACCCACTTGTTGGGCGAAGGGTTTGCCCTATTCGTTGTTGGGCTGCTTTTTCCGGAACTGCAAGGCGCCGAAAATTGGTGCGAACTTGGCAAAAGGATTCTGATTGAGGAGATGCAGAAGCAGGTCCGCGAAGACGGATCACACCTTGAGCAGTCGACCTTTTATCACCGCTATGCCGTTGAATTTTTCCTTTGCGCATCGATCCTAGCGGACAGGAATTCAGCAAGTTTTCCCCGCGAGTATTGCGAGCGCCTTGAAAAGATGCTGGAATTCCTGGTTTACACCTCCTGGCCGGCGGGCGCGCACCCCTCCATGGGAGATTCTGACGGCGGGAGACTGATCGCCTTCGGTCCATTTGACGCACAAGATCAGCGGCCGGTGCTGGCTACAGCGGCTGTTTACTTTGGACGCCCGGATTTCCGAAAAATCTCGGGTGATATGCCGGAACAAAGTCTCTGGCTGCTGGGAAGCGAATCCGAACGAAAATTTGAGGAATTAGGGGAATCGCAACCGAAATTTATATCCAAGACTTTTGAAGATGCCGGTGTTGTGACGATGCGCAGCGATTGGAGCCCCAACGCCAATTTCCTGATGTTTCACGCGGGCCCGCAAGGAATGGGCGCGAGCGCGCATGGCCATGCTGATTCGCTGGCGATTCTTTGCGCCGCCGATGGCGTGAATTGGCTGGTCGATCCCGGAACATTCGTTTACACCTCGTCGCGAGCCTGGCGCGATTACTTTCGCTCCACTCTCGCTCACAATACGATCGCAATCGATGATTTGGACCAGGCGGAGCGAGTGGATTGGTTTAAATGGCGCAAATCTCCGGAAGTGAAATTGGAGAATTCGTTTTCGATTCCTTCGCTGGATTATGCAGCGGGATCACATGATGGTTACGCTCGCTTGCCTCAAGCTGTATTTCATCGACGCTGCGTGATCTTTCTGAAACCAGACCTGTGGGTGCTTTCCGATGAGCTGACAGGAGAGGGAAAGCACCGTGCCGGCATCTTTTTTCATTTCGGCCCCGGAGTTTCCGTGAGTCGTGTCGAATCGGGATGGTTGGCAAGAAAAGATGGAAAACAATTGTTTCTCGTTCCGCTCGCTCTTGGAATGGATTTTCGCGTAGCTACCGGGGAAGAAATGCCGATCCAGGGATGGTATTCCTCCGACTACGGACATCGTGAGCCTGCACCTGTGCTGGTCGGCGAGACGAAAGCTCCCATGCCAGTTCGACTCAATTGGATGATTTATCCGGCCAAGGAGGGAGAGGTCGTCCCTAGTTTTCGTAAAGAAGCGGGAGACGGGTCTGTAGTTTCGATCACTCGAAGAGACGGCGTTGATTGGATTGTGTGGGGCCGGGAATCCGGCGAACTCTCCGACGCGACACTGAACACAAATGGCTCCATGGCAACAGTGCGGATGAATGCTTCCGGTCTGGTGCATCGGATCGTTTTATCTCGGGGCAGTTTTTTGAATTGGCGAGGACGCCCGCTACTTACTGCTGCTGGGAAATTCGAGCACTTCCTAGCCGAATGGAAGGATGGAGTACTGGAAATTGAGGCCACCCCGGCCCAACCGTTCCGCTTGGCAACTGCAGTAGTGGATATTGTCAAAATCAATGGAAAACCGGGCGGGAATTTGACGCGAGCGGAACTTTCTTATTCCCAGGAGATTGCTAAGGACATGTGCGGCATTTGCGGAATCGTTGAGCGGAACGGCGTCCCGGGATTTTCGCGGGAAAATCTGCAGGCCATGGCGAATGCGATACGCCATCGCGGACCCGATGATCATGGCGAATTGACATCCGGGCCGGTTGGCTTTGCATTTCGCCGCTTGAGTATCGTGGACCTCAAAAGCGGCCACCAGCCGATGGCCAATGAAGACGGGAGCGTCTGGATCATTTTCAATGGAGAAATTTACAATCACGCGCAATTGCGGCCTGATCTCGAGCGGCGCGGACATCGATACTCCTCTAGCAGCGACACCGAGACCATTATTCATCTGTACGAAGAGTACGGCGAAGATTGCGTGCAACACTTGCGAGGCATGTTTGCATTTGCAATTTGGGATATAAAGCAAAATCGAGTGTTTTGCGCGCGAGACCGCCTGGGAATCAAGCCGTTCTACTATGCGATCTCGCGGGAAAGATTTGCATTTGCATCGGAAATGAAGGCTCTTTTCGAACTTCCGAGCATTCATCCGGAGTTGAACCGCACCATGCTGCCCGAATTTTTCGCTCTCGGGTACATTTCATCCGACGAAACTTTATTTGCCGGCGTGCGGAAATTGATGCCTGGCCACCGGCTGACCTTGAACTTGGGGCCCAATGCAGCGGCGCAGCCCAAAATCGAAAAATACTGGGATCTGGATATTTCGCGACGTGTGGAATTGCGCAGCGAAGAGGAGTGCATTGAACAGTTTCGGGAACTGTTTGACGACACTGTGCGCATGCATCTGATGAGCGATGTTCCGCTGGGCGTGTTTTTGAGCGGCGGGCTCGATTCGAGCGCCATTGCGGCAACCATGGCAGGCATGCGGAAGGACCGCATTCAGACTTTCTCCGTAGGGTATGCGGAAGACAAATACAGCGAGCTTCCCTTTGCTCGAACGGTTGCGATGCATATCGGCGCTGAATACAACGAAGTAATTCTCGGGCCGGATGAATTTTTATTCAGTCTGCCAAAATTGATCTGGCAGGAGGATGAGCCGCTGGTTTGGCCCTCAAGTGTTGCGCTACATCATGTTTCGCGGCTGGCCAGTGAGAAGGTGAAGGTGGTCCTAACGGGCGAAGGAGGCGACGAAATCTTCGCCGGATATTTGAAGTATCGAATCACGCTTTGGAACATGCGGGGAGGTCCGACATACCGAAGACTCATTCCGGAATTCATTCGATCGGCGATCCGGCAGGGTCTCGGATCGGATGCCCTGCCGGATGTCCTGCGTCGAAAATTGCGGCATTCGTTTCTCTATTATCCCCCGAAGTTCGAAAAAATGTATTTTGATAATTTCTATTCCGTCTTCCCGCAGGATGACCAAGGGCAGATGCTCACGGCGCAAGTTTCTGAAGAACTTCGGGAATGCGATGCCTACGTCAATTCCATGCATTTCCTCCTGCCCGAAGGCGATGGCAGAACAACCCTGGATCGGTTGTTGTACATGGATATCAAGACTTACCTTGTCGAACTGTTGATGAAACAAGATCAGATGAGCATGTCGACATCTCTCGAGAGCCGTGTGCCCTTCCTCGACCACAAGGTTGTCGAATTCGCCATGAGTATCCCGTCGCGATACAAATTGCGAAATATGTCCGGTAAATATTTACTGAAAAAGGCAATGGCGGGACGGCTCCCGGACGAGATTCTGTATCGCAATAAGAAAGGATTCCCGACTCCCATCCAGCCGTGGCTTCGCGGCCCGCTTCTTGAGCGGGTCACTGCGGTCCTAACAGACGGTCGAATGGCCACGCGCGGAATCGTCCGCCAGGATTTTGTGGACAATCTGCTTGAGGCACATCGCAAGGGATCGTCGCCGGCCACGGAAGGTGTGTGGAGGCTCCTGAATTTCGAGCTATGGTGCCGGATGTTTTTCGACGGCGAAACGGATTTGCAAATCAACCATGGCGCGGTGGCAAACGGGGTGGCTGTGGCATGAGCCTCTCGTATAAAAAGAAGGAACTGCCGTGAAAATACTGCTGGCATTTCCTCGCCCGCTGATTCCGGCGGACACCGGAGGCAAGATCCGCAGCCTTCAAATATTTTCGCGCCTCGCGGAACGCATGGAAATTCATGCGATTTCATTCGCGGATTCAAGTCTGGATGGCGCGGGCATTGAGGCCATGAAAAAGTTGTTTACGAGCTATACGCCTGTTCCGTGGCGTGAGAGCGCAAAATATTCCCTTGGTTATTATGGTGAAGTTCTGGCGAATCAGTTTTCCGCGCTTCCTTATTCCGTATCAAAGTATTGTTTGCCACGCCTGGTTGAAGCGGCCGCTGCGGTTGCAAATGGAAAAAAGTGTGACTTGCTTCTTTGCGATTTCTTGACGATGGCTGCGGCATTGCGCGGTCTCCCACTACGTCCCCGGGTGATCTTTCAACATAACGTGGAGGCGCAGCTAAGAAAGCGACAGTGGGAAACGGAACAATCCGCGCTGAAGAAGTGGATATTCAGATCCGAGTGGAAAAGAACCAGGCAAATCGAAGAAGAAATATGCGGCTCCTTTGACCACGTCATCGCCGTTTCCGATGTTGACCGCGAATTGTTTCAAAGCGAGTATGGGCCCGGTAATGTCTCCGTGATTCCCACCGGCGTGGATGCCGCATATTTCCAGCCTGCCAAGAATCCGGCGATTCCGGGGCGGATTGTATTTGTCGGTTCCATGGATTGGCACCCCAACGAAGATGGAGTGTCCTGGTTCCTGAATGAAGCGTATCCGAAGATCAAAAAAGCCGCACCGCATGCAAGTTTCACCATTGTCGGACGAAAGCCTTCCAGTGCCATGATTCATGCCGTCTCGGGTGATTCCAGCGTCAAATTGACGGGGCGGGTGGAAGATGTGCGCCCGTACATCGCAGAAGCGGAGACGGTTGTTGTTCCGCTTCGTATCGGCGGTGGAACTCGAATCAAAATACCCGAAGCCATGGCGATGGCCAAAGCAGTAGTGTCAACGCAAATTGGCGCAGAGGGCCTGCCATTCCACGTTGGGAAGGAAATTCTAATTGAAGATAGCCCTGAAAAATTCGCCGGCGAAATTGTCGAGCTCCTGCAATCTCCTGAACGGCGCAAGGTAATAGAGGATGCCGCCCGGGATTGTGTCGTTCGCGCCTACGATTGGAATTCGGTGGTAGATCGCATGGAAAAGATACTGTCTGGGGTAATGGGCGAGTCGACTCGGGGAGAAGTTAATTTCGAAACGGCTTGCCCAGCAAGCAAAATTCACACGTGATTCTGTCAATATGCCGACGATGCTAAACCAAACAAGCACCCTCGCAGCACCAACCGCTTTTGGCACGGAGAGGACACAGTGGGCGACTCCTTCGTCCAATGTCGGGGGGAAAGCGGCATTTGCTGTTCTATGGCTTTTTACATTCGCAGTATTCGGCCGCCCGGAGGACATCGTAGCCAGTCTCGGAATTCTCCATCTGCCATTGGTGCTTGGGATTTCATCGGCGGTTTTGTTGTTGGTGGCTCTTTTTACGGGTACGGTTCAATTTCGCATGCCTCGTGAACTTGCAATCGTAATATTTTTGACGTGCTGGTTCATTCTGGGCGTTCCCTTTGCCTATTGGCGCGGCGGCAGTTTCCAGGTTCTCACCGATTTGTGGTTTAAAACACTCCTCAGCTTCTTTCTGCTCACTCAGACGATGATTTCCATTGAAAGAATCCGCAAAATAATTTGGGCGATTATCTTGAGCGAATTAATTTCGACTTTGGCTTCCATTATTTTGCAGGGGGGCAGTGCTATTCAAGAGGGGAGCGCCTGGTAGGAGTAAATCAAGGAATGTTTGGGTGGAATTTCCTGGGTATCGCGCTTTCCGTCACGCTGCCGTTTATTGCCATGCTGTATGTCACGGAACGATCCTTTCTCCGAACCGCCATCTTGCTGGCTACGCTTGGCTCATCGATGTGGATGCTCGTCCTCACGGCATCGCGGGGAGGTGTCGTGGGGGTTGTATTTTCCATCATTTTGACGTGGGTTTACGTTCTTCGCGGAACTTCAAAAGGGAGAATTTTGGGGATACTCATTGCGGCTTGCATGGTCCTATCTGTCGTCAAAGCACCCGGCATGTTTTTTTCCCGGTTGCAAACCCTTTGGAACGGCGATAGTCCCACTTCGAATGCCGACACGGTATCGGCGGAAGAGTCCACTATCGAGAGAGAAACTTTGCTTCGACATGCAATTGGATACACCCTCGATAATCCTATCTTGGGAGTGGGGGTCGGCGATTTTCCGGTAATCAATGGGGACCAGCACGGGGCATCGGGATGGTATGGGACGCATAACACCTTCCTGCAATTTTCAGCTGAAGCGGGGATTCCCGCGCTACTGATGTTTTTATTTTTGCTGGCGACGATGTTCAAACATGCCAAAAAATGCGCGGCGATTTTTGCGGGCGTCGATGAGCAGGCGCGATTATTGGGCCGCGCCGCGCAGGTGAGCATATTATCTTTGGTTGTGGCCGGCTTTTTTGCGCATATCGCCTACGAATATCTCATTTATTATCTGGCGGGAATCACCGCGGGACTCTGGGCCGTCTCCATGGCGTACGAAAAAGATTCGCAAAATCAAATCGCCGGGGCTCCTGCGATTCATGCGGTCCCCCGGCCTGCGGGACACGCGTGATAGCCCTGACTCTGCAGTGGATATTCTGGCTCTGCATCGGAGCGATTGCCTACAACTACGTCGGCTATCCGATTGCTCTTTTCCTGCTGGTGGCTCTTGCTGATCTTAAACATAGCCTGATGTCCAAGCAGAAAAACGGTTCTTCCCTGGGCCCCAACCGGGACGAGCTATCAGCCCACTATTGCTGTTCTCGTTTCTGCATTCAATGAGGAGTCTGTCATCGGGGCGCGCGTGAAAAACCTCCTTGAATTAAAATATCCCGCTCACCTGTTAGAAATTCTAGTCGGATTGGATTCGCCCACGGACAGCAGCGCCGAAGTGCTGAGCAATATTCGGTCGCCTCGCGTGCGTGTGTTTGAATTTTCCGAGCGCCGCGGAAAGTTGGCCGTTCTGCGAGATCTTGCAGAGCGGTCCCACTGCCGAGCTCTTCGTTTTGACGGACGCAGAGACGATGTTTGCGCCTGACTGCGTCGGGAATCTAGTTAGACACTTTTCGGATCCGCGGGTCGGGGTAGTTGGCGGAGGATTGTGCGTCGTCAGCTCGGATGGCACCCACGCCAGTCGAGGGCCTGTATTGGAGGTACGAGCTTTCTCTGAAGTTATCGGAAAGCCGCCTGAACTGCGTTTTAGGTGCCGTGGGTGCAAATTACTGAGTCAGACGATCCCTATTCCAATTTCAAAAGCCCTCTTTCGCGGAGGACTTTCAGTTGCCTATGGAAATTAGGCATGCTGGTTACCGCGTAGTTTACGACCCCGCAGCGAGTGCAATTGAAGGTGCGGCCCCCACTTTTTTCGCTGAATTTCAGCGGCGCGTGCGCATTGGTGCCGCCGATTACCAGATACTTTTTCATAATCCCCAATTCCTGAACCCGCTTAAAGGAATGGTGTCGTTTTCCTATTTTTCGCATAAAGTCCTTCGCTGGCTCGGCCCGCTTTTTCACTGGCGATCGCGTTTGCGTGCAATGTTTTCCTGATTTCGAGACCAACATATTTTGGCTTATTTCTAGCACAGGCTGTTTTTTTATGCGTTAGCAGTCTGCGGGTATTGGTTGAAAGAGAGCGGGAGGAAAGTGGGAATCGTCTCGATTCCTCTCTACTTTAGTGCGATGAACCTTGCGCTTTTCTGCGGATTGCTGCGCTATTTGAGCGGACGACAGAAAATGGCCTGGGACGTGACGCCTCGCAAAGAGGTGCTCAGATGAGACCCGTTGCCCCGGAAGCCGGCATGAAAGCGCTCGGTAACGAATAGACTTGGAACAGCCGGGGGATGACAGCCCATCGGCAAATAATCAGGAGCCAAGAGTGCATTTAGTTCTGTTGATTGCGGATTGCAGCCCAAGGGGTGCCATCCTGCTTGCTGAGCGAATTTATCGGCATGCGCTGGAATCCAAGATCTGCGGCATCAGCTATAAGGATTCGGCAAAATCTCGGATAGGAATCGTTTCGAATGTAAGAACGCTGCTGCGCTCCATCCGGTCTAGTCTTGCCCGCTTCATCCTTGGGTACTATCACGCAGGCCTCATGAGGACCTTTGAACCGAACGGATCATCTCGAGTTTTTATTTCAAAGAAGCGTTTTGATTCCTCCCGGAAAGCTGCACCTGTCGGACCTTCTCGATTCACAAGATGACGTTGATTTCGCCCGTCAGCAAAGAGCAGATATCGCGGTTAGAGTCGGTTTATGCCCCGTTCCAGGAATTGCTTGCGACATTTCCCAAACTGGGGCCCCCCACGGGGAAGGTTTATCTCTTGACGGAGCAGGATTCGAAACCGGGTGCACGGGGAAAAATCAGTGGGTGACCGGTTGTCGTATAAACGTACGACGAATCGCGCAAAGTCGAGAAGATTTATCTGCGGCGATCTGCGATATTACGACTTGTCCTATCGATACACGCGCCAATGTTGAACTAAAAGCGAGTGTGATTCTAAGTTGCCTTCGTGTTCAAAGTGTCGCCGCCTTCACGCAATATCCTGAGTGCGAGGCCAGAGTGCGGCATGGGCTGCCACTCCGCGAGGAGCGGGCGGGAAGACTCTACCGATGACGAAGTAGCTTCCATGACTTCTGCGGCTCGTTCAGGAATCTTCCTGAACTATGCCGACACCCTCTTATCTCTTGAGATTCAGGATGCGGGGACGGTGTAAGGTCGAGGCTGCTCTGCGAAAGAGAGTATGGTGCAAGCGCAGCAAGATTTTTGACGGAAGGTAGAACCCGTGAGAGTCGCACATCCGCGAATGTCCGGCGGCGCATCGGCATGATCTCGTCCCTCTACCTCCGCTCGCGCTCGCATGCCAAGCCCCTGCGCGTCGGGGTGTTGGTCGATGGGTTCGATCTTTCGAGGGCTTTCCGCCAGGTCTTGGAAGATATTCAGGCTTCGGATTTTGCTCGATTGGAACTCGTGGTTGTGAATCGCGATCCGCAACTGATTTCCCCGGAACGCCCCAAGGGCCTTTCCAGATACCTGCGTCAGCTTTCGAATCCTCACCGGCAGCGCCTGCTATTCAAGATGTATCAAAAATTCGACAAGCGCCATGCGGGACATCCCGATCCGCTGGAAATCGTCGATTGTTCCGATCTATTGGCATCCTGCGCTCGGATGGATGTAATCCCGGAGACCAAGCGCTTCGTGCACCGTTTTCCCGAGGAAGCCACGGCGAAATTGCGTTCCTATGATCTCGATGTCGTTTTGCGCTTCGGCTTCAACATACTTCGCGGTGAAGTGTTGCGCAGCGCGCGCTATGGAGTCTGGTCCTTTCATCACGGCGACAACGATTTCTATCGAGGCGGGCCCGCGCTTTTTTGGGAGGTGGTTGAGAATAACCCATGCAGCGGAGTTGTTTTGCAGGTGCTGACGGAGAAGCTCGACGACGGTTATGTATTGTGCAAATCCCTTTTTTCCACGGCGCGCGGTTTTTGGCGCAATCCCAATTGTTTTTTCCCCTATTGGGGATCCACACACTTCGTCATTCGCAAACTGCACGAGCTGCATGAAGGAGGGTGGGAAGCCGTCAAGCGCCGCGCCGTTCCTCCCGCGCCCTATCAGGGCAAGTCTGAAATTTACCGTGCGCCCACGAATCTGCAAATGGTGAAATGGCTCGCGCCCAAATTTGGGAATTGGCTGATCAATCGGCCGTTTCAAGCCAGGCAGCGGCAACAATGGCGCATCTGCCTGCGCCGCTCCAATTCTCCACGAATGTTAACCGAACCATCCGCGCCCTGGTCGGATTTTCGCTGGTTCGCCGAAAAGCCGGGTCATTTTTATGCCGACCCCTTCCTCCTTGAGCATCAAGGCCAGACTTGGCTTTTTTACGAAGACTACCTGTATCACAATCACCGCGGGAACATCAGTTGTGCTCCGATCGAAGCCGATCTTTCGATGGGATCTCCGGTGACATGTCTCGACCTGCCCTACCATGTTTCGTATCCTCACGTGTTTCAACATGACGGTGAAATCTTCATGATTCCGGAATCGGCCCGAAATAATTCCGTGGATCTCTATCGCGCGACGAAATTCCCATTTTCCTGGAAGCTGGAGCGAACTCTTTTTCATGGCGCCGCGGTGGATACCACTCCGATCTTTCACGAAGGGCGGTGGTATTTTTTCACCACTCTGTGCGAACCTCCCGGCAACGCCGTTTTCGGCGCCTTGTTTTTCTCCGACCGCATCGATGGGGATTGGACGATGCACCCCTCGAGTCCCATATCTACCGACGTTCATACAGCTCGGTCGGCCGGAGCGATGCAACGTGTGGACGGACGTATTTTGCGACCTGTCCAAGACGGCAGTGAAAATTACGGGCGGCGTATCTATATTCAGGAGATTTTGGAATTATCTCCCGATGACTATCGAGCGCGGCAACTCCATTCCATTGAGCCCAATTGGCAGACAGGCCTAAGGGGCACCCACACCTACGGGTATTCGCGGGGAATTGAGGTGCTGGACGCCGTAACCCTGCAACACAGCCACAAACAGGGCGCGAAATGACGCATTCAGACTCCCTTTTAGGCGGACCCGTAACCCATTGTTTTGAGCCAGTTTGGCACAGTTTCGAAGATCTGGACCAGTTCGCAGCAGCCTTCGCGGCCGAGGCTAGTCAATGCAAGTTCTTTCACCTGTGGGGAAGATGATTTCTCTACACCGGCACTAAGGTCAGATAGCCGCAAACACCAGCCAGTGGAGATTTATCGTAACAATAAGAAAACAATAGTCTTATTGTAATTCTCGCCTGCTATAAAGTCACCCTTGGGTTGGAATGGGAATTGCCATACACATGTCCGAGAGCGATTGGATGTGTCCCGGAATGGGAAGGTCATCGCTGGTTTGATCGATGAAAGACCTGCGGCGGCTGGTTTTCGAGAGGCGGAGGCTTAAGTGATTAACGGCAATCCAACAGTGACGGTTCTGAACCCGCAAACGTCGACCGGCCCTATTACGGATTCGGAGACATATTTCGAGCAGTGCCAGCGGGTGATGGCCTCGATGCCGCACTCGAAGATCGAACAAGCCGCTGACAAGCTTCACCATGCTTATGAGGAAGGCCGCAAGGTCTTCACCTTTGGCAATGGCGGGAGCGCGGCGCTGGCCTCGCATTTTGCGTGCGATCTTGGCAAGGGTACGGCAACGGCAGGCAATCCTCACAAGCGCTTTAAGGTGATGTCGCTGACCGACAACATCCCGCTCATGACCGCCTGGGCGAATGACACTTCCTATGACCAGGTATTTGCGGAACAGATTCGAAATTTTATTCAGCCCGGTGACATCGCGGTAGCCGTCAGCGGAAGCGGAAATTCGCCTAACGTCCTTTTGGGATTGCAGGCGGCGCGCGAAGCCGGAGCGTTCAATATCGGGCTCGGCGGATTCCAGGGTGGGAAGATGAAGCCGCTCTGCGATCTGTGCATCGTGATCCCTTCAGACAATATGCAGATCATTGAAGACCTCCATGTAAGTGTTTCCCACGCGTTGTTTACGCTGGTCCGCCACCGGATCCAGACCCAGGCCACGACCGTTCATTCGCTGGCTGCGGCTGCGCGATAAAAACTCGCGGAGGCGCCTTACGACGCTCTCCGCAAGAGCAATCTGATTTCTCCCATTGTGGAAGCTGAAAGGCTTCACTTGACCGGGAGCTAGGTGTGTGGGCAGAGGGAACCGGGAGATTCTGAGGCACGCGCACATGTTGAGCGTGGATGAAAAGATAACACCTGGCGGCAAGCTCGCGCTGGAGAATCCTCTGCAATTGGAGGAGGATAATCGAGCGGAGGGTCTTACGTTATCACTCTTCCTCAAACGGTGCATCGATGCGGCGGGATCCGCGTTTTTGATTCTCCTCCTTTCCCCTTTGTTTGCCCTTCTTGCGATTCTAGTGGTTCTCGACGATGGCAGGCCGGTCATTTACCGCCGCCGCGTGGTGGGCCGCGAGGGCGCCTTCGATGCTTTCAAATTCCGCAGCATGCGCCGCGACGCCGACGCCATTCTGCAAGCCAACCCGGCGCTGCGCGCCGAATTCGAGCAGAATTTTAAACTGAAAAATGACCCGCGTATCACACGGGTCGGATCCCTGCTTCGTAAGATGAGCCTGGACGAGCTTCCGCAGCTTTTCAACATACTCGTTGGACAGATGAGCTTCGTCGGCCCGCGCATGATCACTTCCGCGGAGCTCGAAAAATACGGGCCGCACAAGGCATTGCTGCTCACCGTGAAGCCGGGCCTTACCGGGTATTGGCAGATAAACGGGCGGCAGGAGGTATCGTACGAGGAGCGAGTGCGGATGGACGTACACTATATCCAGCACTGGAGCCTCGCACTGGACCTGAAAATTCTGATGTACACGCCATTCAAGGTTCTAAGGAGAGAGGGAGCGTATTGATGGAACGGGTTTTAGTGACGGGAGGCGCGGGGTACGTGGGGTCGGTATGCGTGGCCCAGTTGCTTGCACGCGGGCACGCGGTGGAGGTGGTGGACGATCTTTCGACGGGTTACGCGGACGCCGTTCCTGCCGGCGCGGTGCTGCATCGCATGGATATCGGCGACCGCGAGAAACTTTCCCGCTTGCTGGGATCGAAGAAATTTGACGTGGTATTCCATTTCGCCGCCAAGGCTCTGGTGCCGGAGTCCGTCGTCAACCCCGGGATCTTTTTCGACACCAACTTGGCGCGCAGCGTAGCCATGATCGAGACCTTGCGCGAGCATGGCATCCGCAAATTTGTGTTTTCCTCAACCGCGGCGGTGTACGGAAATCCGCAGACAGTCCCTATTCCCGAAGACCACCCGAAAAATCCGGTGAATTCCTACGGTGAGAGCAAGTTGATGTTCGAAAACATTCTTCGCTGGTATGCCAAGGCGTACCAATGGAGCGCGGTGGCGTTTCGTTATTTTAACGCCTCGGGAGGCGCACAAGCCTGGGGTGAGCGCCACGAGCCCGAAACGCACATCATTCCCATTCTTCTGCAGGTTGCTTCAAATCGCCGCAAACAATTCGAAATCTACGGCACGGATTGGGAAACGCCGGATGGGACCTGCCTGCGCGATTACGTCCATGTGATCGATATCGCCGAAGCTCACATTCTGGCGCTGGGAAAAATGGAACAAGCCGGATTCAGCGTGTACAACATTGGAACCGGAACCAGCTATTCGGTTCGCGAAGTGTGGCGCATGGCGGAAGAAGTGACCCGAAAGAAAATTCCCGCGCGCGAATCTCCCCGTCGACTGGGCGATCCCGGAATTCTTTGCGCCGATCCTTCGCGCCTGAAGAAAGAGCTTGGCTGGACCCCCAAGCATGCGGATTTGAAAGGCATCATCAGCGGCGCCTGGGATTGGGAACTAACCCAAAACAAGGGAATCCATGCGGGAGCAAGGGCTGGCGAGTAATGACCAAACGATTGCGCTACGCGATTCTGGCCGCGGATCTGCTGTGGATCGCGCTCGCCTGCATCGTGGCGCATTGGCTCCGTTACGATTTTGGGCCGCATGTTCCGGCGGCCATCGAGCCTCCGCATTTTTACGTCATTTCCGTGTGCATCGCTCTGGCGGTGTGGATTTTTCTGTATTTCAATCAGAACCTCGAAGGATTCAGCCGTGGCTGGCACCTGCCCACAATTTGTTCCCATGTAATCGTCGCCGCTTTTTATCTGATAGCGTCCCTGCTGGCGCTGGGATTTCTTGCCAAGATCAACTATTCGCGCCTGGCGATCCTTATCCTGGCTTTCCTGGTTCCCGCCGGATTGATCGCTATTCGCTGCATGGCCTGGTGGGTGGTGAAATCATGGCTGCGGCTGGGTCCCGCGCGGCGCGTGGTTATCGTGGGCAGCGGCCGCGTGGCCCGGGAGCTTGCAAACAAAATCGCCGGGCATCCGGAAATGATGATCGAGGTTGTGGGCTTTCTTTTTCCATCTGATGCAGGAGGATCCGTGGAACCGCGGCCGGCGCATGACGGCGCGACGACGGTCCGCACTCTGAACGCTCTGGAGCTTCTCCAGCAAAAGCAAGTCAAGGAGCTCATCCTGGCCGAGCAACTTCCTTCCGGCCCCGAAAGCGAAAAATTGATTGCCAGCTGCCATCGCGCCGGAATGCTGGTGCATCTGGTGCCGCAATGGTACGAACTCTATCTTTCCAAGGCGCGGCTGACGGAAATTGACGATGTGCCGATGGTTTCCATCGAAGCGCGGAAAATTTCCGACGCCGCTCTAGCCTGGAAGCGCGTGATGGATCTGGCCATCGGCGCCGTCCTGTTTGTGTTGACCGCGCCGCTCCTGGGAATCATCGCCGTCATTCTTCGCGGGAAGAAGGGCCGCGCCTTCAAGAGCGATCTTCGCTGCGGATTAAACGGCGCGCAGTTTCAAATGTTCCGCTTCAACGTGGACCGCTGGGCGAAAAACCTGGTTGGATTCGAAAAATTCCTGGCCCGCTTCAGCCTGACCGAATTGCCGCAACTTCTGAACATCGTGCGCGGCGAAATGTCGCTGGTGGGGCCGCGGCCGGAATCGCCGGATCGCGTGAAGCATTATTCCGCGTGGCAGAGGCAGCGGCTGAGCGTGAAACCCGGGTTGACCGGACTGGCGCAGGTCTATGGGCTGCGCGAGCAGCATTCCTCGGAAGAAAAGGCGCACTTCGATTTGCAGTACATCTATCACTGGTCTTTGTTCTTTGATTTTTCGCTGCTGCTGCAAACGGCCTGGACGCTGATGTTCCGGTTGCTCGAGGGAAAGCGCCACGCCGAAGCCACGATCCCCGAAGCCGCGGACAGCGCGAGCATTTCGATCCGGGAGGGCCTGCATGCTGATCGTTCGTAGCCCGGTGCGCATCAGTTTTGGCGGCGGCGGGACGGATCTGCCCGCGTATTACCAGGAATACGGCGGAGCGGTGCTCAGCTCCTCGATCAACAAATATTTCTACACCATTTTGAAGAAGCGCACGGACGGGAAAATCCAGGTGATCTCCTCGGATTTGCGCGTCACGGAAAACTGGCAGGATATTTCCCGCATGCACATCAAGCACAGCGAGCTGGAAATTCCACTGGCGGCGCTGAAGGAACTGGGGACAGACGTTTCCGTCGATCTTTTTCTGGCTTCGGAAATCGTGGCCGGCACGGGGTTGGGGTCCTCGGCCAGCGTGTGCGTGGGCGTGCTGAAAACCCTCGCCACCTATCTCGATCTTCCTTACTCCAAATATGAGCTTGCCGAGCAGGCGTATCACATCGCGCGCAACGTGCTGGGGAAGCCGGTGGGTAAGCAGGATGAATATGCTTCCGCATTCGGCGGCCTAAATTTCATCACTTTCCATCGGGACGGATCCACGCTGGTTGAGCCGGTCTCGCTCCGCAGCGATTTATTGCGTGAATTTCAAACCAACCTGATGCTGTTTTTTACCGGGGTTGCGCACAATTCCTGGAGCCTGCTGCAGGAGCAGGAAAAATCCACCAAGCAGGGCAGCGGCGTGGCTGTGGATTCGCTGCATGAGATTCGCGGACTGGCGGATCGCATGCGCGACGCACTGGTGAAGGGGGATTTCCGCTCCTTCGGGGCCATGCTTCACGAAGGTTGGCAGGCGAAGAAACGAATTTCGTCTCAAATTTCAACTTCGATTATCGATAACGCCTACGAAGCGGCGATTCACAGCGGCGCGCTGGGTGGCAAGGTGACCGGCGCGGGAGGCGGAGGATTCCTTCTGCTCTTCTGCGAGGAAGCCAACCAGGATCGCGTGCGCCATTCGCTTGGCGAACTGGGCATTCGCGAGATGGGTTTCGAGTTGGATTTTGACGGCGCGCAAGTGGTGGTCAACGATCCTTTCATCGATGGCGACGAAAATTGCGGCATGCGCTGGACTTTCAGTCCCGTTTCCGCTGCGTAGCCCCGCCATACCCGCGAACCTCTGTATAATGATGAAGCTCTCGAAGTTCACTCCCCGAAGGAATCATCTGAGCCGATGAAAGCATTTCTTCTGGCCGCGGGAAACGGAACGCGGCTCAAGCCTTTGACTGATACGGTTCCCAAGTGCCTCTTGCCGATTCAAGGCACGCCTCTGCTCGGAATCTGGCTCGAATTGTGCCGTGAGCATGGCATCGATGAAGTCTTGATCAACGCGCATGCCCACTCCGAGGCGGTGAAGAAATATGCCGCCGGGAATCATCTGGGGCTTTCTCTCCGCGTTTGCGAAGAAAAAACGCTGTTAGGCAGCGCCGGGACGCTGCGCGAAAATCGGGAATGGGTCGGCAAGGATTCCGAGTTTTGGATTTTGTATGGCGACGTGCTCACCAGCGCGAATTTGACCCGCATTCGCGAATTTCACCGGCGATTGCGGCAGCCCGCCAGTATTGGTGTGTACGAAGTGGGCAACCCCACGCAGTGCGGAATCGTGACACTCGATGAGAAAGGGATAGTGCGCGAATTTATGGAAAAGCCCGCGCATCCGCGCAGCAATCTGGCCTTTGCGGGACTGATGATTGCTTCTCCGGAAATTTTTGATCTGATACCGCGGGAGATTCCCGCGGACATCGGCTTTCATGTCCTTCCAAAACTCGTGGGCAGGATGGCCGCATGTCCCATCCCGGAATTTCTGGTGGACATTGGGACTCCCGAAAAATACGCGATGGTGCAGGAGACCTGGCCGGGACTCCATGCGAAAATGAATCCCGGAGGACGGGCGTGATTCGCGGCGCAATATTCGACATGGACGGCGTGCTGGTGGATAGTCACCCGGTACACATGCGCGCCTGGGAGAGATTTCTGAAATCGCAAGGCCGCGCTGTCACCCAGCAGGATTTGGATTTCATTCTCGAGGGCCGCAAACGCGAAGAAATTCTGCGGCATTTTATGGGCGAGCTGACGCCCGAACTTCTCACCTCCTACGGCCAACAAAAGGAAGCTCTCTTTCGCGAGGAATCGACGAACATGAAAACGATTCCGGGCGTGACTCGATTATTGGATGAGCTTGCGTCGATTTCCCTGCCCATGGGCGTGGCTTCCTGCGGAGGACGTGGCCGGGTGCATCATCTATTGGAGCAGCTGCAATTGACGCATTATTTCCGGTTCATCATTACCGGCGATGACGTCGTAGACGGCAAGCCGGACCCTGCCATTTTCCTGAAAGCCGCGGGGCGCCTGGGAATCCCGCCGGAGGACTTGCTGGTGTTTGAAGATTCTGTTTCGGGCGTGTGCGCCGCACGAACCGCCGGAATGCATTGCCTGGGAATCGCGGATGATTCCCGCGCCGAGGAATTAATGAAGGCCGGCGCAAATTCCGTGGTCCAAGATTTTTTTCACATCACATCGGCAGAGATCCAGGTTCTGTTTCCGTGATCGCGCTTGTTGCGGCCCAATTACAGATTCACCGCGAGTCGCCGCACCTCATTTAAATTCCCGCCGGCAATACAGTTTCGCGCGGAAATGCTGGCAAACCTTCATCAGAGACCTTCGTTCTTTCCAGGTACCAACGCTCGGATTCCCGCCAAATAATCGGAGTTCTAGACTAAGGAGCCGTATAGGACCAGGAGATGATGTCCTGATTGGCGTCGTACCAGCCTTCGCCGGCGGTGAATCCCACCAGAGCAGTATTCCCGCCGACGATGGAAGGAATATTGACGGTCCAGGAGGTGGTGAAAGTCTTGTTGGCGGTGGGGTCGGTGATGGTCATGGTGAGGGTGGTGCCGTCATAGGTCATGTGCACGTTCATGACATCGCCGCTGTGAAGATTGATTCCGGAACTGGTCAAATCCGTGGCGGGCATGGAGGGTGAAGCGCCATTGGTGTACAAACCGGTCGAGTCCGTGCCTTCCCCGGCGTTGTTGTAAAGATCAAATTTGATGGCCACGCTCGTGGGGATGCCGACAGGAGAGCCGCCGGGATAATCGGGGCCATAGCCGAGGCCGCCGCCGTTGGAACCCAGGGCTGTGGCGCTGCTGTTTTGGAGGATGAAGGTGAAGCCATCGGCCAGAGGAGCGGTGCCGGTGAGTTGGAAAGAGAAATCGTTGGTGAAGGACTGGACATTGACGGGAGTCGTGAAATAGACGCTGCCGGCCTGGTCATGAGCGGCGCCATCGGTCAAGTGGAGGTGGGTGGTGGTCTGGTTCCAGACGGCGTTGCCGTTGAACTGGAGGCCGGAGGTGGTGGTGAAGCCGGCGGAGAAGTTGATGAGGCCGGAGGACTGAGACTGAATGGTATAGGCCGAGGTGGCGATGGCGCTGTTGGTAAAGCCAGCTTCAGTGGCGATAGCTTTAACAGTGGCGGAAGAAGTAAGAGTGAAAGAACTGGTAAACGCCTTGGTGGTGCCGACACCGGGAGAAGGAGTCGAACCGTCGGTGGTGTAATAGATCGCCGCACCGGAAGTGGAATCGGAGATGGAGACCGGGACGGAATTGGTGTAAGTGCCGGGCGCGGGACTGATGACCGGAGTAGCCACAGTCTGTTGCTGCAAAGTGTAGGTGGCGGAAGCGACGGCGCTGTTGGTAAAGCCGGATTCAGTGGCGATGGCTTTGACGGTGGTGGTAGCGGTGACGTTAAAAGAGCCAGCGTAAGCCTTGGTGGTGCCCACACCGGGAGAAGGAGTCGAGCCATCGGTGGTGTAGTAGATGGCCGAGCCGGAGGTGGAATCAGAGATAGAGACCGGCAAGGTTCCAGTAAAAGTCTCCGAACCGGGGGAAATCACCGGAGTCGCCACCGTTTGTTGCAGAGTGTAGGTGGCAGAAGCGACGGCGCTGTTGGTGAAGCCGGCTTCAGTGGCGATGGCTTTGACCGTGGTGGTAGCCGTCACGTTAAAAGAGCCAGCGTAAGCCTTGGTGGTGCCCACACCGGGAGAAGGTGTCGAGCCGTCGGTGGTGTAGTAGATGGCCGAACCGGATGTGGAATCAGAAATAGAGACCGGCAAAGTTCCTGAAAAAGTTTCGCCACTTGGAGTAATCGCGGGAGTCGCCACAGTTTGTTGCAGAGTGTAAGTGGCGGAAGCAATGGCACTGTTGGTAAAGCCGGCTTCGGTGGCGATGGCGCTGACGGTGGTGGTAGCCGTCACGTTGAAAGAGCCACCGTAAGCCTTGGTGGTGCCCACACCGGGAGAAGGAGTCGAACCATCGGTGGTGTAGTAGATGGCGGAGCCGGACGTAGAATCAGAAATGGAAACCGGCAAAGTTCCGGAAAAAGTTTCGCTACTTGGCGAAATCACAGGAGTCGCGACCTGCGATTGTGTTCCCCCTGAGGAATAGGACCAGGAGATGATGTCCTGATTGGCGTCGTACCAGCCTTCGCCGGCGGTGAATCCCACCAGAGCAGTATTCCCGCCGACGATGGAAGGAATATTGACGGTCCAGGAGGTGGTGAAAGTCTTGTTGGCGGTGGGGTCGGTGATGGTCATGGTGAGGGTGGTGCCGTCATAGGTCATGTGCACGTTCATGACATCGCCGCTGTGAAGATTGATTCCGGAACTGGTCAAATCCGTGGCGGGCATGG
This sequence comes from uncultured Acidobacteriota bacterium, assembly GCA_963708285.1. Taxonomy (GTDB): domain Bacteria; phylum Acidobacteriota; class Terriglobia; order Acidiferrales; family UBA7541; genus Palsa-295. The sequence goes on along the minus strand of CAVPSF010000001.1, from coordinate 878,111 downwards.
AGGGTGAAGCGCCATTGGTGTACAAACCGGTCGAGTCCGTGCCTTCCCCGGCGTTGTTGTAAAGATCAAATTTGATGGCCACGCTCGTGGGGATGCCGACAGGAGAGCCGCCGGGATAATCGGGGCCATAGCCGAGGCCGCCGCCGTTGGAACCCAGGGCTGTGGCGCTGCTGTTTTGGAGGATGAAGGTGAAGCCATCGGCCAGAGGAGCGGTGCCGGTGAGTTGGAAAGAGAAATCGTTGGTGAAGGACTGGACATTGACGGGAGTCGTGAAATAGACGCTGCCGGCCTGGTCATGAGCGGCGCCATCGGTCAAGTGGAGGTGGGTGGTGGTCTGGTTCCAGACGGCGTTGCCGTTGAACTGGAGGCCGGAGGTGGTGGTGAAGCCGGCGGAGAAGTTGATGAGGCCGGAGGACTGAGACTGAATGGTATAGGCCGAGGTGGCGATGGCGCTGTTGGTAAAGCCAGATTCAGTGGCCATGGCTTTAACAGTGGCGGAAGAAGTAAGAGTGAAAGAACTGGTAAACGCCTTGGTGGTGCCGACACCGGGAGAAGGAGTCGAGCCATCGGTGGTGTAATAGATGGCTGAGCCGGAAGTGGAATCGGAGATGGAGACCGGGACGGAATTGGTGTAAGTGCCGGGCGCGGGACTGATGACCGGAGTAGCCACAGTCTGTTGCTGCAGAGTGTAGGTAGCGGAAGCGACGGCGCTGTTGGTGAAGCCGGATTCAGTGGCGATGGCTTTGACGGTGGTGGTGGCCGTCACGTTGAAAGAGCCAGCGTAAGCCTTGGTGGTGCCCACACCGGGAGAAGGAGTCGAGCCATCGGTGGTGTAGTAGATGGCCGAGCCGGAGGTGGAATCAGAGATAGAGACCGGCAAGGTTCCAGTAAAAGTCTCCGAACCGGGGGAAATCACCGGAGTCGCCACCGTTTGTTGCAGAGTGTAAGTGGCGGAAGCGACGGCGCTGTTGGTGAAACCGGCTTCGGTGGCGATGGCGCTGACGGTGGTGGTGGCCGTCACGTTGAAAGAGCCAGCGTAAGCCTTGGTGGTGCCCACACCGGGAGAAGGAGTCGAGCCGTCGGTGGTGTAGTAGATGGCCGATCCGCTCGTCGAATCAGAAATGGAGATCGGCAAGGTTCCAGAGAAAGTTTCAGTCCCCGGCAAGATTGAAGGTTTGGCAACCTGCGAAACTGAACCAAGCAGGCCGTAGACATTCAACTGGCCCTCTGCCCCGACATAAACCTTCCCGTTATCGATCAGAGGTATTTGAAATTTGATGGCGCCACCGGCCGCGTCGCGACTGCTATTCATGCTCGAGTCGTAAAGTTCGCCGTTCGATAGGCTGCTGGGGTTGAATGCTCGAAGAATCTCCGGGCCGCCGGCCCCGCTGTCGCTGAACGCGGATGCGTCGATCACCCAAAGCACCCCGTTTGAAGTGCCGCTCGCGGAAATCGTGGGAGTCATGCCGGGGAAACCAAAACTCGCGGGAGATTTGTCGGTCGGCGAGGTGGAAAGCAGGCCATTGGTAATCGTGAATGCCTTCAAATTGTCACCCGAACCTCCAAAATAAATCTTGCCGTTAAAATATACGGGCGTGGCCCACATTCCACCGACCGCGCCATCAAGTTCTTGAACAATCCCATCACTCGAAGAGCTAAAGTGGCCCATATTCTTGAGCGGGTGCGCGGAGTCCGAAGCCGCGTAGATATCGCGATTCACAACGTAAATATTTCCTTCCTTTCCAGCTTCCACGAGCAATTGAGGATACGTTCCAGGCTGGTCCGGAAGGACCAGCACCCCGCCGGAACCCAGGTCGGTATCGCCGCTATCCAGCGAGTTTTGGTCGGAGGGCGTGAAGTAATCCTGAACCGCAGAACCTTGCGATAAATCAAAGCGCAAGATTGAGTCGCCATAATCGACCGGAGGGTTTACGGTGGTGTCGAACGTGCCGTTTCCAGTAGACAGGAAGAGATTTGAACCGGAATCCATGGGGAGGCCTTCCCCGGCCATCCAAATACCTGCGCTATAAGCGTTGGGTGTACTGCAAAACGTAAATACACGCTGCAAATTCGAGGTCGAATACCCAAGAATCCACCCGTGCCAGTCGCTGTTGTCGCCGTGCGACGCAAAAGGAATGTAGACGACTCCGTTGTAAAACAACAGCCCGCCGCGCTGATTTTCCCATTGAGTGTCGAAATTCAGGGTTCCACCCGAACTGCCATTTCCGGTTCCTGGCACGGAGGCGGAAATGACCACAGGGCTGCCCGTTTCTTCGAGACCCGTCGTAATGTCCAAGGCATGAAGACGCTTGACGTAATTCGTCCCTCCCTCAAGCGTTTCGGCCACCACGTACATCGTTTTGGTACTCAAATCGATCACCGGGGTACCGGTGATTCCTACTTCCGGATTGATGTCCGTTGAGTTCACACTGCCCGTGGGAACACTGGTTACATTGGTTGAAAGGAAACTCGTATGCCACAACGGTAGCGCATCGGCGCCCGCGTTGCTATCGGCGTCGAAGGCGTACACCGAGTCATGCTCCGTTGCGACGAAAATCACGTTATGCACGGCGCCGTTGATCATGAGGCCTGAGACGTAAAGCGGGTGTGCGAAAATATAGCCGTCAACGTTTTGCGTGAAGAGCTTCCCGAATTGCGTGGAATTTACGTTGGAGGTGGTGAGAATCGTCTCGCTGCTGTCCACATTGGTGCGCTGCGAATTGTACATGCCGGTTGTGACGCTGATTTGCGCGCCGGCGGGAATCGCGACAAGGAATAAGGCGAATAGCGCGCAGAGGAATCGCGTTGCGTAACTGGGCCGCGATACCGGGCACCACCCCGAAAATGTCTTACCGAGTTGCGCCTCAATTGTTCGCAGGCATGCAGTGAATTTCAATTTCGCCTCCGCGCACTTAGACAAAAATGGGTTCATAACGTTTACCACAAATTGCGCGCAATCGAGCGCGAGATTCGACTCACGTCAAAAGCCCGAAATTCAAGCGGGCCGAAAAAATGGTGTGGGAAAGTACGGTTGCCTTGCCGCCAAATAAATCCGCACGGATCCACGATAAGTCCTGTTAGTACTGGAGCATCAACCCACACCCCAGGGCCTACCCATTTACTAGGCATCCTGCGTGCCACTCATCATTAAATCTGGAATTCAAAGTAGATTGTAAGTCGTTGAATCATATAGAGATAATCACAGACCATTGGCGTGCCTTGTTCCCGATTTGCAATTCTCCGCGCACGGTTGGAATCCGCTCCTCGAATGTGAAATGTTTTGCATATCGATTGAAGGATCTCCTGTACGAACCGCAAACACGCAGCGAAGCGAATTCCTTGGATTCATCTAATTGACTACGATTTTATGAGGTCGAGAGTCGTACTACGAGTGTGATGTACTTCAGATTTGAAAATTCTTTTCGTGAAATTGTCGCCCCGCCGATGCAATTCACCCAGGCAGGATTTGCAAATAGCAGCGTATGTCGGTCAGGCAGAGAGGGCGCGGCCCGAAATTCGTTCGCTCCGCGATTTTCCCGCGACGCGCAGCCTCGAACCCATGTCTACAGGCCGCAAATTCCGTGCGTCTCGATCCTGCAAGGAAGAATCGAAGATGCCATGATGACCAACCATTGCCGGCCGCTGCAGCATTCCGATAGCGCGCCGGGCCAATTCGGATCGCGTTGAAACCCGGAATTTGGTCAGCAGCGAGGAAACGTGAAATTTGACGGTGCGTTCGCTGATGTTCAATTGGCTGGCGATTTCTTTATTCGCCAACTTGTTCATGATTCCGTCGAGAATTTCCCGTTGCCTCGGGCTGAGCGAAGCTGGATTTGAAACCGCGCGCCCTTGTGCCAACAAGTCGTTGGCGCGGGACATAAGGCGCTCTGTTAACGCACCCTCGGCCGGCACCAGCACTACAAAATCAGATGGGTTCTGACCATGGACCAGGCATTGCATGGCAAAAATTCCCGCCAGACGCTCCACGGCGCAATCGAGGTCCGCGGTCGATTCCGCGCGGAACTGCGCAGCCCCCGATTCTTTTTCGCAGAAGACAAAAAGTTTGGAGGATTCGGGTTCAGGCTTGCTTTCGGAATCACACAATCTTGGAAACACGCGCACTTTCTTCAAGGAGAACCTTCCCATCCGCCTGCCGGGACCATTTTCCGGCGAAGACTTGGTAAATAAGCCGATCGATCGCGATTGCTTAAGTTAAATTACGGTCAATTTCGGGTCATGCGCTGGCGCTCAAGGGCTGAGAAAACTGAATCCCCGGAACCGAATTACTCGCGATTTGCTTTGACTGAACCCATTGCATTGGGCATGTACTCTGCCAAAGTCTCAAAATGATAAGTGGCTCAAATTGAGATGCCTGTCAGGTATTTTCCTGATTTATGTGACAATTTAGATGTAGAAATTGCCTGTGCCCGGAAAAATTTGCTGCATACGCCAGCGAATGGTGACTCCGGCCAATTTATTTGAGCGGATGCCTCGACATCGCGGCGCATGCTTTTCATTTTGCACCGTCGACCAGACTTGCAAGCGGGCTTGGGCCGAGGATTGACATTGCGTTGAGAAGATAGTATTTGACTGGCGATTCACCACAAGTGAGCTCAATGGACTCCCGAATACCAAAATGGAAAAATTTCATCTGGGCTTTGATTTTGGTCTTTGCGTTTGCCTGCCGAACCAGTGCCCAACTTCCTCCCTTAAAACCTTCGCCTCTCTCACCTCAAGTTCCGCAAGGCACAGCGGGGTGCTCGGTTGAAAAATCCTGCGCAGAGGTGGCCCCGGCGATCATCCAAAGTGCGCTCGGAACCTCCCCTCTGCAAGAGAACCTGCGAATTCTTACAGATGTAATTGGCGGGCGAATGACCGGTTCTGCAGCCGCGGATAAGGCCGCGGGTTTCGCGGTGGAGGCATTCCGGCGGGCCGGGGTGGATGACGTGCACATTGAGAAGTTCACGATTCCGGTGACCTGGGGCGAGGGGCATACGCGGGTCGAGCTTCAATCGCCCGAACCATTTCCGGTGCGAGTGGTTTCCATCGGTTGGTCCCCTCCCACGCCCGAGGGAGGGATTACGGCCGACATTGTGGACGTCGGAATGGGAGACGAAGCAGGATTCGCAAAAGCCGGAGACGCGGCGCAGGGAGCGATTGTCCTGGTCCACAGCAATATCCTGGTCACCTGGAATGATCTGGATGAAGAATATGCGGCGGGTCCGGCCATTGTGGCTCGCGCCATGAAGTCCGGAGCTGCGGCGATTTTCTGGATGTCCACGCGGCCGAGCCTGCTGCTCTATCGCCATAATCTTTCGATCGATGGCCAGCTCGAAAAAATGCCGCAGGCCGTGGTGGCCCGGGAAGATGCGGAGCGCATCGCGCGATTCATCGCCGCGGGACAGAAAGTCCACGTGCATTTTGAAATGGCCAATCATGTGGGCGGACCCGGGGAATCGGAAAACGTGGTTGGCGAAATTCGCGGCCGTGAGTTTCCCGACGACTTCGTTGTTCTCGGTGCGCATCTCGATTCCTGGGATTTGGGGACCGGCGCGCTGGACGATGGTTGCAATGCGACGCTGGTGATCGAAGCGGTGCGCGCCATCCGCGCCTCGGGGATCATTCCCCGGCGTTCCATCCGTTTCGTTCTGTTTACTGGCGAAGAGCAGGGCATGCTGGGATCCTGGGCTTATGCCAAAGCGCATCGCGGGGAACTGGACCACATGGATGCCGCCGTGATTCTCGACAGCGGAGTGGGCGCCGTGACCGGCTTCGAACTGGGAGGAAGAAAGGACACGAGGGAGGCGGTGCGCAAGGACATTGCTCCGGTCGTGGCGCTGGGCGCGAAAGATCTCACCCTCGACGTCGAAACCGGCTCCGACGACCTCGATTTTCTGCTCGAAGGAGTGCCCACGCTGGTGGCCATTCAAGATCCCGCGAACTACATGCTCAATTATCACGCGGCTTCCGACACCTTCGACAAAGTCGATTTTGCGCAGTTGAAGAAAAACACAGCCATCGCGGCAGTCGCGACGTTCGCATTGGCGGACAGCGAATCGCGCATCGGGCCAAGGCAATCGCGTGCTGAAGTGGAACAAACGCTTCAAGAAGCCGGCACCATACCGGAATTGGAAGAGGATGGCTTCTGGGAAATGTGGGAGAAAGGATTGCGCGGGCGCGAGCAGTAAATCCGCAAGGTGCGCGCCGCGCCATCGGACAGGAAAAGACGCCGCGGGAATCCAAGATTCTGACTGGGAACGGTATCCGTCCCTCGGGCCTCGCAGCTTCGCGTATAATATGGTGAATGAACCGTGGGAAGCGCGAGGATGCCGGGGAACCTGCCAGCGCGGAAGCGCGTGCCTCAGACTCTCGGCGCATCCTGGCGGTTGATTATGGGCGCAAGCGGATCGGCCTGGCGCTCTCCGATGAAATGGAGTTGACCGCGCGACCGTTGGCGATACTCGAGCGCATCAACCGCCGCGAGGATCTGCGCCGGCTGCGCGATATTTGCCGCAAGCATTCGGTCCGGCGCATTCTGGTGGGGCATCCCGTGCACATGAGCGGCGCAGCGGGAGAAATGGCGGAAGAAGCGGAGCGGTTTGCATTGCGTCTCCACAAGGAGCTGGGAATCGAAGTGGAACTCCTCGACGAACGCCTGACATCCTGGGAAGCGGCGCAGATCGTGGCCGAAACACGCGGCGCGGGAAGGCCTAAGGACAAGCCGAGGGACGATGTTGCCGCGGCCATCCTGCTGCGGGAATTCCTGGAACAAAAGCGCTCGCAGGTTCGCCCGGAAATTTCGGAGAAGGATTAGCGCCGATGCGACGCCTGGGACTTTTGGCATTACTTGCGATTGCAGCTTGCGGCGCTGGAGCCGCCTGGCTCAATTCCCAAATCAGCCGTCCTTATCGCGGCCACCGCCCCGAAAAAGTATTTGTAGACATCCCGCACGGTTCTTCCCGCTGGGAAATCGCCGAAATCCTGAAGCGCGATGACGTGATTCGCAACCAACTGGCGTTCGAACTCCTCAGTCTTTGGCATCATCGGCGTCCCCTCGAGGCCGGCGAGTATTTGATTGACCACCAGATGGATTCGCGGGAGGTGTTTTGGATGATCTCCCGCGGCCGGATTTTCGTGCACATCGTGGTGATTCCGGAAGGCTGGACGAAGTTCGATATCGCCGCGGAACTTGAACGGCAGGACATTTGCTCGCGCGAGGATTTTCTGGCCGCTGTGCAGGACACCACGCCGATCGCGGATCTGGCGCCAGGAGCGCGCAGCCTCGAGGGATTTCTGTTTCCCTCGACGTATGACTTCACGCGCCACACCACCTGCGAAGAGGTGGCGCAGACCATGGTCCGTCATTTCCGCGCGGTTTGGGAAACGCTCGAACCATCCGCCACGAAAACTTTTCCCGGCGGGCTCACGCTGGTGCAGGTGGTGACCCTCGCTTCGCTGGTGGAGCGCGAAACCCCCAATCCCAACGAGCGTCCTCTGGTGGCCGGAGTTTTCTACAACCGGCTAGCCAAGGGATTCGCCTTGCAATGCGATCCGACGGTGCAATATGCCATGGCCCTCGAGCATCATCCGGAAAAAAGCGTGCATGCCGCGGACCTGCGCATCAATTCGCCCTACAACACTTATTTGCATCGCGGCCTTCCGCCCGGACCCATCGCCAATCCCGGAGAAGCTTCCCTGCGCGCGGCCATCGATCCCGCCAAGACCGATTATTTGTATTTTGTCGCCAACGACCAGGGCGGGCATTTCTTCAGCAAGACGCTCGCGGAACACAACCGCAACGTGGAACGCTACCGCCGCATGCGGCAGGCGGATGGCGCACCCACGGGCGAAGCGCCCCTGAAATCGAAAACGCGGGGGCACTCGTGAATCCTTCCTCCCATCACGATGCGGCCTCCGGCGGATCTCCCACGAAGAAGGCGCTGATACTGGAGATTGCCGAAAGCCTGGGCAAACCTCGATTTACGCCGGCGGAAATCGAACAGATCCGGCGGCGGCTGATCGCGCAACTCGGCGCCACGCAGGGCAAGACTTCCGCCGACTCGATCGTGAGCGTGCTCGAGGAAGCTGGGTTGCGCGTGGTGTGGTCCACGCGTTCGGACACCCAGGGGCGTTACGAAGACGAGTTTCACGATTTGCTGCATTTCTCGACGCTCGAAGAAGCGGAAATGTGCCTGGTGCGCCTCGATGAGCTGCTGCGAAAGTTTTTGATCGAGCAGGAAGCGGCCGCGGCGGAACGCGTGCGCGAAGTGGCCCGGCTGGGCCGGCGGCGCGCGGAAATGATTGCGCGCAATCATAAAGTGGACGCGCTCAAACGCGCCGAAAAGGAAGAAGTGGCGCACTGGTTCGCCATCTGGCTGGAAACCCCTGACGCATTTTTCGACTGGCTGGAAGTGCGCAAGGCATCCGCGGATTTTCAGAAGCAATTTCCGCAGGGCGCGGAAGGGGAAGAGTAGTTGTACCTGCTGGATATCGAGCCGCTGGACTTGGGCGCGGACGTCCGCGCCGTGGGCCTGGACCTCACCGAAGCGGATGAAAATCGCGAGCCGGTTCGAGGGCCCGACGCCGCGCGTATCTGGACCCGCATCCTGCCCGCCGTGGCCGGCAAAGAAACCTGGGTGCTCGATTTCTTCAGCCATTTGGACCGTATTCGCGAGTACGCCGAGCGGCACGGGATGGCAATCCGTGAAGCCTCGCAGCGTTCCGTGGTGATTCCCGCGCTCGACCAACCCGCACTGGAATCCCTCTTCGAACGTTTTCAGGGCGAAACTTTCGGGGCGCGGGCGGGAGAACGGACAGCAGAGGGCGATGCCGCGCTGGAAGGAGATCTTGCCAGGCGCGGCGTGGACGCCTATCACGCCGCTTTCCAGAATTACTATTTTTGCGCCATCTGCGGCTTTGAGGATGGCTCGCTGGTGCTCTTGAGCGAGAAGTTATGGGCCAGCGAAGTGATCCGCCGGGTGCGTCCGGCGCTCGAAGGACTGGAAGTGGAAGTTCGTCTGCCTGCCTGAGCCTTTTCAGGCTTGTTTCCACATTTGAAACCCCCGTACTTGAGTACCATTCCCCTGACCAAGGGTTCTAGCCCACAATTGTCAGCAGTAGCAGGCAGAAATTGACGATATACCTATATGATTGGTGAACTCAAATTGCCCAGCGATTCGACCATCCCCGGCGCAAGAGCCTTTGTTCGGAGTCTCAACGTTCTCCTTAAGTTCGCACGGCTCTATGGTTTAGAGCATGCCCGCTCGGCCGTCCAGCTGGAATCCACCTGGGAGGAGCTGGTGGAGGCGGTGCGTGTGGCGGGAGACGCCGGGCTGCTTTTAGGGGCTTCCGGGTCACAACTTTTGCTCGATGGCGTGCCGCTGGAATCCACCTTCGCGGAACGCAATTTTGCCGATTTGCTCAATCGCGCCGGTGTGGCCAGCATCTGCTTCACCCCGCGCATTGACCGCGATGAGTTTGTTCTGTTCATTCGCTCGTTCATGGAAACCGGGCCGAAAGTTGCATCGCTCAGCGACCGCCTGGAGCAGCAATTCGGGCAGGGGACTTCGCGCGGAATTCGCGTGAATGAGATTCGCTTCGTGGCCGAAGACGCCGCTTATTCCGATGCGCGCGTGGCCGCGCAGTTGACGGTAAAGACGCTGGGCGCCGATGCGGATCGCATCCAGGATTGGTTTCGCTCGCCGGAAAAAATGATCCAGTTGATCGCCGCAGCGGAAGGCGCGCACGGTGGGCCAGGCGGCGCAGGCGCCGGGACGGGTGGTGGCGGTGCGGCAGGCGCAGGCCCTGGAGCAGGACCCGGTGGCGGGACAGGCTTTGGTGGCGGCGGTGGAGCGGGCGGAGGCTCCGGCACGGGCGGCGGCCCAGGTACGGGTGGCGGGATTGGAAGCGGAACAGGGACCGGAGGCGGGGGAGGATATTTCGGCGGAATGGCAAGCGGCGGAGGCGGTGGCGGCGGAGCCGCGATTGCCGCTCCCTTGAACGAAGCCGAACTTCAGGGTTTGCTCAAGCTGCTGGTGCAATTCGGTGAAGCGCAGCAAGCCAAGACTCCTCAGCTCGACCAGGCATCCTGGCAAATGAAGCTTTCTGCGCTGCCGCAAAATGCGCAAGTCACTTTGCGCCAGGCTCTGGCCACGGTCGCCGCCTCGAATCCCACGGCGAAAATGGATGAAGCCACGCTGCTGCGTTTGGCCGAGGACTTGGCCATCCGCTTCGCGCTCGACCGTTTCCAGCGTGGGGAAGTGCGCGTGAACGCCGTGCGGCAGATGCTCGACCGCATGGGCAGCGAACTCGAAACTCTACGCAAGCTGCTGAAATCGCGCGAAGAAAAAATGGCCAGCGCCGGGATGTCCGTGGAATCGCATGCCGACGTACTGGACCAGCAATTCTGGGCGGCGGTTCCGGAGTCGGGCAAGCGCAGCGTACTGATGTCGCCCGAGGCGTGGTGCATCCCTCCGCGCAACGTGCAGCAATACGTGGAAGAATTGATGGGCCGCGGAGAATCGGCCGCGGCAGGCGACGTCCTGCTGCAATATGCCACCTGCGTGCGCAATTCAGACGCCGCAGCGCGCAAAAAGGCCGCCATCGGGCTGGGACAACTGGCTGAACTTTACAGCCGCGCGGCAAGCCAGCGCCTGCAGGATGCGCTCTCGCAAATCGGCGCGCAGATGGCGGAAGAAAAAGATCCCGAACTGCAAACTCTCCTGAGCGCGGCGTTCGTGCGCCTGAGCCAGGAAGCCGCTTCGCGGCGTTACTACCGCGCTATGCAGCAAGCTCTCGATTCGCTGAACCGCCTGGAAGGCATACGTCCGGCGTGGGTGCAGAGCCTGCGTCCGCGCATTGGCGTGGAAAATCGCGTCCCGGAATTCCTCGAAGAGGCGCTGACCGCGGAAGCCATGCCGGAAGGCTTGGTGGATGTGCTGATGCGCGTGCCGCAAGCGGCGGCCGAGCATCTGTCGGTGCGGCTGTCGCGTTCGGCGCGGCGCAGCGAGCGCGAAAACCTGGTGCAGCTGGCCAAGGCCGTGGGGCCGTACTGCGTGAAGCATTTGAAGGAATGCATGCGCGATGAGCCGCCGGCCAAAGCCGCGAGCGTCATCGGCCTGCTCAGCAGGCTCGATCCCGATTCCGTCGAAGACTTGCTGCCCAAGCGCCTGCGCAATGCGCCGCGAAGTTTTCACGACGCCATGGTGCGCCAGCTCTCGATTGCCGGCGCTCCGGAACGCGGCCAGTTGCTGGCCGATTCCATCGAATCCATTGACGTGATGATTCTGCCACTGGCGCTCGATGAAATCGGAATGTGCGCCGACCCGAACACCGCGACGAAATTGTTGCGCCTGGCGGAAGGCGAAATTCTCCCGCAATGTCCCGATTACCTGCGCGTGAAAGCCATCGAAGCGCTGGGACGCATGCGCGCACCGGCCGCTGCGGGGCATTTGCGGCGATTCGTCGAGGCGCGCAAAACTTTCGGCTGGGTGTTCCCCGAAGAAGTGCGCATGGCCGCGGCCCAGGCGCTGATGAAACTCGATCCGGCGTGGATGGCCGCGTTTCTGCCGCAGTCCGGCCTGGATCAAAAAGTTTTTATGCTGGCGCCGCTCGATCCCATTCCCGAGCGCGATTTTGTGCGACATCGCCGCTACCGGCGGGTGCGCTTGCCGCGGCAGGTTCCGGCCATTATTTCCTCGGCGCGCGGAAAACATACCTCGGCGATCAGCGTGCTGAGTCTCGAGGGCGGCTTGCTGAGCGGCGATTTGCAACTGGCTGTGGGAACGGAAGCAACGCTGAAAATTCCCGCGGGGCTGCGCTCGATCAGCATGCAAGCCGTGGTGCGGTTTGTGCGCTCGCAGCAGGCGGGATTTGAATTGCTGGGCATGGGACTCGAAGACCGCACCAAGTTGCGGCGTTTGCTGGTTTCGCTCGGCGGCAATGAGCCTTCTCCCGCCGCCGGTCCCTTCACCGAGGATTGAACTTCGTTTTTCGCTCTCCCAATATTTGCACACGCCAACTCATGGGTTTCGTTGACACCTGCTGCGGCTGGCTGCTAAATTGCTTTGTTTGTGCTTGTGCCACGCAGCAAACGGGGGATTCGCGGCAGAATCTGGATGGCGGGGATGGCGGCGGTGGTGTGTTTCGGCGCCGCGGGGTGCGCGGTCAGCAAGAAAACCACGGTAAAGCCGCCGCAAGGCGCGCCACAGGCGCTGCAAACGGCTGACAAGGCGCAACTCGTGGCGCGGTACAATATGCTGGCTGGGGCCGTCCACTCGCTCAATGCCTCCGTGGAAATGAAGCTCACCGCCGGCTCCGCCTATTCCGGGGTCATTGAGCAATACCACGAAGTAAACGGCTTCATCCTGGCGCAGCGGCCGGCGAGCATTCGGGTGATCGGCCAGGCGCCGGTCGTAGCCAAAGATATTTTCGACATGGTCAGCGACGGCGCAACGTTTCACGTCTTCATCCCGTCGAAGAATAAATTTATCGAAGGTCCGGCGAGTTTTGAGCGGGCGGCGGCCAAGCCTATTGAGAATTTGCGGCCGCAGCATCTGGTGGACGCGCTTTTCTGGACGCCCATCGCCGACGGCCAGCCGGTATTGTTCGAGGAAGCGGAAGAAGATTCGGGGCGCTATTATGTGCTTACCGTGGCGCGGAACGCGGAGCAGGGCGGCTCTTCCGCCGGGGATTGGGAAATCGCGAGAAAAATTTGGTTTGAGCGCGCGGGGCTGAGCGTCTCGCGCGTGGAAACGTACGGCTCCGGGGGGAAAGTGAATTCCGACGTTCGATATGCGGATTGGCAGACTGCGGGCGGCGCCGAATATGCGCGGCAAATAACCGTGGCGCGCCCGGCGGAAGGCTACACGCTGGCCCTCACCATTACGAAATTGACATTGAACCAGCCGATTCCGGACGAGCGGTTCGTGCTGCAACAGCCGGCGGGCAGCGAGCTTGTCCGCGTGGGCCCGGATGCCGGCGCAGGAGCAGAAATGATCGGCCACATGGTGGTGCAAAACGTGAAGCACCGTCCGGTGCGGACGTTGATCACGATCATCGCCGTGGCCGTGGAAGTCACGCTGGTAATTATCGTGGTGGGACTTACCAGCGGCCTGCTGACCGAATCGGCGAAACGCGTGGAAGGCGTGGGCGCGGACATCATGGTCCAGCCGCCATCCGCCTCCGTGTTCATGGCCTTCAGCGGCGCGCCCATGCCCATCCGCCTGGGCGATAAATTGAAGGAGCTCGATTACGTGCAGGCCGTGGCCCCGGTGCTGCTGCAATTCAATTCCGTGAACGGGCTGGACATCGTCTACGGAATCGATCCCGATAGCTTTCGCGCGGTATCCGGCGGATTTGTTTTTCACTCCGGCCGCGATCTGCGCGATCCGGACGACATGCTGGTGGACGACGTCTATGCCGACGCCAAAAAAGTCCACGTGGGCCAGACCCTGCACATCCTGGAACACGATTTTCACGTGGTGGGGATCGTGGAACACGGAAAAGGCGCGCGGCTCTTCGTCCTGATGCCCACGCTGCAGGAAATGTCCGGGGCGCACGACAAAGCTTCCGTTTTTTTCATCAAGTGCGACCGCACCGACCATACTCCGGCCGTCGAGGACGAAATCCGCCAGCTTTTACCGCGCTATGAAGTCCGCCCGCTGAAGGATTTTATTTCCCTGATGACCTCCTCGAATCTTCCGGGGCTTGGCGCGTTCATCAACGTGATGATCGGCATCGCCGTGGCCATCGGATTCCTGGTAATTTTTCTTTCCATGTACACCACGGTGATCGAACGCACGCGCGAAATCGGCGTGCTGAAATCGCTGGGCGCCTCGAAGGGCTATATCGTGAAAATTATTTTGAGCGAGACAACTCTGCTATGCATGTCGGGCGTGGTGGCGGGCGTGCTGCTAAGTTATCTGATGCGCACAATCTTCCTCCGGCTTTTTCCTTCGCTGACCATCCTGATTTCCGTGCGCTGGATTTTGATTGCTGCCGTAATTGCCGTGATTGGCGGCCTGCTGGGCGCTTCCTACCCCGCGTGGATGGCCAGCCGCCGCGACCCGGTGGAAGCTCTGGCGTACGACTAGGTTCGCATGTTGCGCGCGACAGAGTCTTTCTAAGTTAATGATTCATAAGAGGATGTATAGATTTCCGGGAACGTTTGGAGGTATTTCTCCGGCGCTTCCCAACTAGGCATAAATGCAAAACGCGACTAGAATAATTCCATTCTCACAATCAGCCTCGTCCGCACGGGAGATGGCGTTGGAGCCGATACTTAAGACCGAAAACCTATGGAAGGTATATCGCACCGGCAAGGTGGATGTTCCGGCATTGCGCGGAGTGAATATCGACATCCTACCGGGCGAATTTGTCTCCATCATGGGTCCTTCGGGCTGCGGGAAATCCACCATGCTGCACGTGATCGGAGGGCTGGCGCAGGCCACGCGCGGGCGCGTTTTGCTGGACGGAAACGATCTGACCACCATGGGAGACGCGGCGCGCACGCTGCTGCGGCGCCATAAGGTGGGATTCGTTTTCCAGAGGTTCAATTTGCTGCCGACATTGGATGTGTATCACAACATCACTTTGGCGCAGCATCTTCACGACAACGGATTCGATCCGCACCGCTTTGAAGTCGTCGCCGGTTTGCTCGGCTTGATGACACGGCTGAAGCACAAGCCTTCGGAACTTATCCGGCGGCGAACAGCAGCGCGTGGCCATCGCGCGCGCCATCATCAGCGAGCCGAAAATCGTGCTGGCCGATGAGCCCACCGGAAACCTGGACACCAAAAGTTCGGAAGCGGTCCTTAATCTGCTGCGGCAGCTCAATCAGGACCTGGGCCAGACCATCGTGATGATCACCCACAATCCGGAAGCGGCGGCTTACGGCCACCGCGTACTGCACATGCGCGACGGGTTGGTGGTGGACGGTTCGAGCATCCACTGACATGCGACGATTGTGGCACGGTGTGGTGCGCACGATTTTCTGGTCCTACGAACGCGGGAGCTGGCCCTACGATTTGATGGTTATCGCCATCGTGGTCTTTGTCCTGCTGACGCCTGCGAAATGGTTCCACGATCAGCCGCAATCGAGCGTTCTGCCGGCTTCGAGCGTGCAAATGATTTCGCAGGACGCTTCCACTCAATTCACCACCTACCGCATTGACGCCAACCTCATGGCTCCCGACAAGCGCCAAACCAAGCCCACGCCGGAACTCGAACGCGAAACACACGACATTCTGCGGCGCACGATTGCCACCCTGAAAGATTCCACTTTTCAGGTGACGCGCATCGACCCGGTGCGCTCGAGCAATGGCTCGGTGCTCTACTACGATGTGACCATTCACCCTTAGATTGCTGGAATGTTCCTCCAGAAAACCTTTCCTTATGCCCGCGGGACTTCTTCTTTCCTGTTGCTCGCCTGAAAATTGTGGAACCATGCGGGCCGGAAGTCCGTCTAAACCGCTGTGATATCATGAGATGATTTATATTGGTTGAAGTCTTCATAGGCGGGTGAATCTTTGATCCGAAAACGTTTCCAGTCTTACCTTGGCATTGTATTGGCGGGTCTATTTGCGGCCACGTGCGCCTGGGCAGGCAGAGGACAGACGCACCCGACGATTTCGGTCGAAGGCGTGCTGCGCCAATTGGATTCCGCCGCCAAGGGCTTTCACGGCCTTTCGGCCGACGTGGAGCGCACCAAGGTGACCGTGGTGGTGGACGATAAATCCACCGAATCCGGCAGCATGCTTCTGCGCGGCGACAAAATGCTGCTGCAGATGAAGGCTCCGGACCAGCGCACCATTCTGCGCACCGGAGATAATTTGTTTGTTTATACTCCCGGGCTCAACCGCGTGGAGGAATATAACCTGGGCAAGAACCGCTCGCTGGTGGATCAGTTCCTGCTGCTGGGTTTTGCCACGCAAGGCAAGGAACTCGAGAAAAATTACCTTATTACCGTGCTGTCCGAGGCAGTGTTGAACGACCGCAAGACGGTGGAACTGGAACTCACGCCCAAATCCGAGGAAGTGCGCAATCAATTTTCGAAGATTGAGATCTGGCTGGATGAAGCCACCTGGCTGCCCATCCAGCAGCAATTCAACGAGACCGGGTCGGGCGATTACACCGTCATCCGCTACACCAAGATGGTCCGCAATCCCGGGATTGATGAATCCGAATTCAAGCCCCACTGGCCCAAAGGCACGGAAAAGTTGAAGCACTAGAATTCTGCGCGGAAATGCCGCGAGTTGCCAGTGCGGCCCATCTGCGTACTCTGGCCAGCGCCGCGCCCGCCTACGGGAATTACTCCGGTTTTTGAGCTTTCTCTCCGCGTTTCCCAGCCTGCGAAGATTCGTGTTCGAGCAGCGCGCTTTTCCGCCGCAATCCCCAGCGATAGCCGGCCAGGTTGCCGTCTTCGCGGACCACGCGATGGCATGGCACGACGACGGAGACGGGATTGGTGGCGCAGGCGCGAGCCACGGCGCGCACGGCGCTGGGCCGGCCAATGGCGCGCGCCACCTGGGAATAGGTGCGCGTGGCGCCGTAGGGAATGCGCCGCAACTCCTCCCACACGCGCCTCTGGAAAGCCGTGGCTTGCACATCGGTGGGCAAATCGAGATGCGGCTCCGAGCCTTTCAGGTGCAGAAGGATCTTCTTCAGCCAGCCTTCGAGCCCATTGCGATCGCGCCGGATTTCCGCCCGCGGATATTCCTTGCGCAACGCCCCCTCCAGCCGCGCATCGGATTCGCCGAGATACAGCGCGGAAATTCCGCGTTCGGTTGCCGCCACCAGCAATCTGCCGAGCGGCGAGTCCACAATCGTGAAATGAATATTCATGCCCGCGCCACCCTGGCGATAGGCCGCGGGCGTCATCCCTAATTGCGAGGGCGCGCGTTCATAAAGTCTGCTGCTCGATCCGAAACCTGCATCGTAGAGTGCCGTGGTCACGTCGTCTCCTTTTTTCAGTCTGGATTTCAACCGGCGCATGCGTTGTGTGTCGGCGTATTGCCGGGGCGTGATGCCCATGGTGATTCGAAATGCGCGGCCCAATTGATCGATGCTCATTCCTGCGCGGCGGCTCAAGGCCGCTAAGGTCGTTTCCGCCGCTGCGTCGTCTCCGTTTCCGCCGCCTTCCAGCCGATTTTCTATTTCGCGGCAGACGCGCGCCACGATTTGTGTCCGCGGATCGAGCAGGCGCGCTTTGCGCGGCCGGCACCGCAGGCAGGGGCGAAAGCCGCTTTGTTCCGCGGCGTCCGGCAAAGCGAAGAAAACCACTTGTTGCCTGCGCGGTTTGCGGGAGGGGCAGGAAGGGCGGCAATATATTCCGGTTGAGCGCACGCCATAGACGAACGATCCATCCGCGGCGCGATCGCGGGACAAGACCGCCTGCCAGGTGGCTTTCCCGTGCGACAGGTTGCGCATCGCTCCGATTTTTATTCGACGATTGGCCATGGTCCTCTGCCCCAATTCACTTCCGCGATTCATATCAGCATGCAGGTACAAAATAGCGGACGGCAAAAAGCGGCGCTATCCGTTTTTTGCGGTCAAACTCCGGACGGCGAAGCTGCTGTACATCGTGCGGGAGTCGCTCCAAATCGGCGCGAAACACGCGTTCAGACGAATCTCCTTAGGGTTACATCATACGGCACCTTGCCAGGCTCCCACATTGACGCACTTGACCTTGGCGGGCATATTGGACGGACCTGAAGTGGGGGGTCCATTTCAGGGTTTCAACTTGGGGGATACAAATGGGGGCTGCGCCGGATTGGATTGGGCGGCAGGCGGCTGCATTGCCGCAGCACGAGTACGAAAATCAACCGACAATTTCAATTAGTGGCCGGGACAAGCCCGGACCGAAACGTTTTGCGCGCGTTCCCACGCATGCCATCGGCGTGGCGCAGGAAAGGCGCTGCAATCCGCGTGCCTCGCTATCGTTGCCGCTGCGCCTGACGCGCGTGGGAGACGTGGTGGAGCCGGTTCCGGTCACGCTGGTCACGCGCAACATCAGTTCGAGCGGAGTGTATTTTCTCGCGCCGCGTGAATTCGAGCCCGGCACAGCCATCGAACTGGAAGTAGCGCTGGTCGAGCGTCCGCTGGGCATGGGCCGCGTACAGATGTGCACGGCGGCGCATATCGTGCGCGCCGAGGAAGTGGACGTCCCGGGATGGCACGGCTATGCCGCCAGCTTCGACGATTTCGCTCTGCGCCGCGACGATATTTTGCCGCTGCGCTATACCGGCCGCTGAGACATCCGCCTCTGATAGAATTTCATCGTGGTAAAAACCGCGACGTATCTTGCGCGCGCCATCCTGTTTGACTGGGACGGCACGCTTCTCGATTCCTACCAGGCCGATGCACGCGCCTACCTGGCCATGTTCCGCGCCCTGGGAATTTCCTGGACGCTCGAAGACCTCGAACGCCACTACTCTCCCAATTGGACACGGGTGTATGCGGCTGCGGGCGTTCCGCGGAGTTTGTGGAAGAGGGGCGACCGATTATGGACCGCCGCGTATCGAAATGAAAAACCCGCGCTCCTGCCGGGAGCGCGGCGCGTGCTCGAATCCCTGGCCAGGAAATTCGAATTGGGAATCGTGAGCAGCGGAAACCGGACGCGCGTGCGCCGGCAACTCCGCGAATTTCGGCTCGCCCGGCATTTTTCCGTATGCATTTGCAACGAAGATGTGGCGGAGAAAAAACCGCATCCCGCGCCGCTGCGTGCGGCGCTCGAAAAAATGCGTGCGCGGCCCGCGGATTGCGTGTATGTGGGCGATACGCCGGAAGACATCGAAATGGCGCGGCGGGCGGGAGTGCGCGCGATCGGAGTATTCGGCCCGTTTCCTTCGGCCCGGCGCATTCGCGCCTCGCGGCCGGATTCCTTGCTGGATTCGATTCGCGACTTGCCGCGGCTGCTGCGTGCCGCGGATGAGAAAAGTTCAGAATAATCGCGCGGCGGCCAGATCAGTGGGAAGTCGCGGGCGTGGGCGGAGCGGGAGAGGCCGCGGCGGCAGGCGCCGGAGTTTGCAACAGGAAATTCGTGTCGTGAATCACCAAGCGCAGGTGCGTTTCCGCGTCGCCCGGACCCTCCTTAACGTCGTCGGAGCTGGTGTACGTCGGCAGCCAGTATTTCTCCTGAAAATTTTCGCGATACGTTTCGAACATGGTGAAAGGCAATGGCGTGCCTTCGCCTTCGATTTCGCTGACGAAATGTCCGTAACTTTTCACGATGGCGAAATCATGATCGTCCACCCACACCAGCCCATCGAAAAAACGCCGCTTGCGGCTGAGTTGCCTGGGTTTGACGCTGAAAATGTAGGTGTGCAACTGGTCCAGGTTTTCATCGCCGACGTATTTCAAAATATAATTCGGCAATTCATCCGTGGTCAGGATGAAAAGCGGAAAGCTGATGATGGTGCGCACATCTTCGAGTGAGAGGTTCGTGACTTTCAAGGTGGATTGCGGCGGCTGGAGAACACGGAAGTAACGCTGTCCGTCGGGCTTGGCGTACACCTCGCCGCTCACCGTCCATTTCCCGCCGGGTTTGCCGAGTTCCTCGACGCGAATGGCCTCCTGGAATTCGTAGGCCTGGTACTCTTTTTTCATGATGTCTTCATTGGCTGTGAATTTCTGAATGATTTCCTCGGCGGGAATCGGCGGTGGACCGGGATGCGGAATATTGGAAATGCGATGCACTTCGAATTTGGGCGGCGGCGCGGCGGGTCCCGCGTCATCCTGGGCGTGTGCGACGCCCGCCCCGGCCAGCAGCAGCGCAGCGCAAAAAATCACGAATCGGAACTTTGAAATCATTTCACCTGTTTAGATGCTGATCGTGCTGCCTGCGTCTGATCCTTTCGCGTTCGTGCGCGTCCGCGCCGCGCAATCTACGGCAAATCGAGCCTATGGATGCGGATGGTATATCGTTCGGCGGCGGCGCCGGGCGTGAGCGGCGGAAATTGCAGGCGAAACAGCGCCGAAAAAGTTTTCGGCTCGATGGTCATTTGCGCGCATGTTTTGCCGCAATCCCATTCAATGGCCATGGGCGCTTCGCCGCTGGATTCGATTGCGACGCTCTCGATTCCGGCGGGAACTTCGATCGCCTTCCCGCCGGGGACAAAATCCTGGCATTGCAAATCTTTGCCGCCGTTCGCCGGCTGCGCATCCACATTTTCAGGCGTCTTGGGCGCAGGAGCCTCGGACGAATCTGGGGTACTCTTTCCTCCCCAGCAGAATTGCGTGGAATGTCCCGGCGCGGCGGTTGCCGGAAAAGAATTAACAGCCACAAACGATTGTGTTGGCGATTCGCCGGCGGCCGGCGCGCCCTCGTTTTTCGGGGCATCGAGCGAAATCACATAGTCCGCGCGAAGCGTGTTGGGTGCTGCAAACCGGATGGTTTTCTCAATGTTCGCGCCCGCTGGAAATATATCGGGAGCATGGTAACGAAGCGTGAGCGCGGGATCTTTCGCCTCGTCCCGCCACTCCGGAGAATACGCGCGATTGAAGAGGCCGTAACGCCCGCGGGCGCGTGCCGCTCCCGGCTCCCCGGCATTTTCGGTGTATGAAAAATTGTCGCGGAACAGGCCCACGCTGGTCGAAAGACTGTCGCCCGTGGATTTGTCCACCAGAGCCAGAGCCCGCCCTCCCGATTCCGGCGAGACGATCAGGCGCAGTTCCGAATTTTCGAGAATCCATTCGTCGGCGCCGTCGCGATCCATGTCGTAGCGGTAGTGAGGTTGTGCCGGTTGAGGACGGCTCGAGGAACGTGACCGGAAGCACGCGATGATCGCGCCCGGATTTGATATTGATGGTCCCGTGAAAGAGCCCGCCGGCCGGAGCCGCCAGGGTTTGCGCGTCTTTCTCGGTGGGCTTCAGCTTGATTCGTTCCACTTCGCCGGCGTGCGGTGGAACAAAATATGTATCGCTTCCATGCAGCGGCCCGTCGATGGACACATCGACATCGCGAGGATAGTCGGGATTTCGATTGATGGCGGAAAGCACCAGATTTGCCGCATGCGCGGGATCGAGAACGATGAGCGGCGGGTAGGTGCGCAGAAATTCGTTGGCGCTGGTGGGAAGCGTCACCGCGTTCCAGACGGAAATGGTGAGCTGGCTGGGAGTCGGTTTGGCCGCTTTTTCATGCTTGGGAACATGCGGATTATAGGGCATCGAAATTTTGAGCGTCCGGAGATAATTCGGCGCGGGGCCGCGCGGAAGGGTGACGTGCAATTCGTTGTTTTCCGCGTTCCAGTAGCTATCCGGCGTGTAGTTGTCCAGAGTCACATGTCCGGGCTGCTGCGCCAGGTGAAAAATCACTTCCGCGCGGGCCGGCGCATAAAATGTGGGCTCGAGCGTGCGGTCCTCTCTTTCCGCGTCCACAAATTCCGCTGCGGAAGCGCGCACGAAATCTCCGCAAGGCTCATCGGCGGGATCTTCGAAGCACAGCGGAATATTGAGGGGCAGGAGTAGCGATTCATGCGGCGGCACGATGACGTGCAGCCCGGTGTAGTCATCTTTTTTGCCTCGCGCCGAAATCGCCGGCGATAGGACGTCGAGCGTGGCCTCGGCCGGAAAATCCTCGTCGAGATTGGTGACGCTCAGAAATCCCTCGCCGCCCTGTCGCTCGCCGAGCGCGCCGGTTCCTTCGTTGGAGACGAGTTCATCGGAAATCATGTTTCCGGCGTGCGCCGTCTTGCCGGAAATCTGCAGGATGGGGCGCAGGCGCGCGGCCCATAGAAATTCGCGCAGCGCGGCAATGGCGTATTCCGCTTCCGGCTGCGCATGGTTTTCCTCGAAGCTTTTCTGAATTCCCAGCCAGGAATAAAAATCCTTGGAGGACTCGATCACTTCTCCCTGGCCGAATTTCCATTGGCGGCGAATGGCGGAAGTGGATTCAGGTGAAGAATCCTTCCCTTCCGTGGTGTTGGCCCACAATTCTTCGATGATTTTCCCAGTGGGACGTATGGGAAAAACCACCAGGGAGCCGCCGCGCCGCACGTATTCCACGATCTTGTGCTGCGCTTCCTTGGAAATCTGAAATTGCGGTTGGTCGGGATCGAAAACCGGGAGAAGCAGAATGGGGTCGCGCAGGAGTTGCGCGAGCGGCTGATATTGCGGGTCGAGAAGTTCGCTCGAATACATTCCCAGCGTGGCCAGGCGCTCGATGCGCATCACTGTTTCAGAGACGTGTTCGATATCCTGCGGAGACAACCGGTCCTGGGGAAAAGCGCCCAAGGTGTAAAGAATTCCAAAATCCGCGCGTTTATGGGAGGCGGCCAGCAGCGGGCCCCAGCGATCCAGGAATTGCGAATTGCGAAGCACCGCGCGAAGGCGTGGATTCTCATCGCCATCGGGACCGAGCGCGGCATTCCAGCGGTACGAGCGATTGGCCCATGGCACGGAATAACCCGCGGGGGTGTATGTGTCTTGCAGCGGAAAATAATTGAAGCCGTGAATTCCATTGGCGATCATCAGGCGCGAGCTGAGCAAGGTATTGGAGGGCAAGCTGTCCGCGGGATGGTCGTCGTCGCCCGGCGCGTACCACCCGGCTTGATATTCGATCATCACCGGCGGAAAATCCGGCTGGGTTTTCAGTTCCTCGGTAAAGAACTGGATTTCGAGCGAGTCGCGGGCGGTGAGGCGCTGCATTCCGGCGCTCGCGTTTTCTCCGGGCCGCAAATACCACTGGCCCATGGCTCCGACCGGCGGCGTGAGACTCGATCCGGCGGCGGTGACGCGCATGTCCGTGGGATTGATGAAAACCGGAACGTCCAGCCCTCCGTTTTGAAGATCGGCACGCAGCGATTCGACGAACTTCCAGAAATCAGGACCCACGCGATTGGTGCGATTGATCGCAAAATCATCTCCAATTTGCACGAAGAGAAGCGGCCCGCTGTGTGCCACGGGCAGCGAATCGGGAATGTCCGAAGGTGAACTGAGCATGCGATGCGAGCTGTAGGGGGCCAGTTCGTGCGCCACGGCCGCAAACCACGCGTGGGCAGCGTCCATATAGACGGGATTGGCGAGCCAGGCTTGCGCCGCGGCTTCGGAATCGCGCGCGCTCAATCCATCGAGAGGTGCGTAGCGCCCCTCAATCAAATCTTCAGGGTTCATCTTGAATTCCGGCTCGGCGAGCAGCCAGCCGGGAATCCCGCCATGGCGCCATTCATTCAGAATTTCCGGGCCGGGGCGGACAATCAGGCGCAAATGTTTTTGCGCGAGAATGGCCAGCAGGGCACGCAGATTGCGGCGGGGATTGGTGTGGCCGTCAAAATCGAATTGGCCTTTCTGCGGTTCGTGCCAGTTCCAGGGAATGTAGATGTCTATGGTGTTGATGCCCAGGGAGCGATAGCGTTCGAGCAGCGTCTCCCATTGATCGCGCGGGATGCGGTAATAATAAAACGCGGCGGAATGAATGAAAAAAGGCCGGCCGTCGACGCGCAATTCGGGATAGCTGCCATGCTGAACGATTTCGACGCCGGCGGGTGACTTTTCGGTTTCCGCGGGGGTCTTGCGAGCCGCCGGGGAATCCTGGGAACGCGCGGTGAATCCGGAAGCCGCGAGGAAGGCGCAGAGAATCGCGGCAGCAGCCGAGAGCCGCAAGAAAGCAATCGGGTGGCGCCGGCCCGCTGCCGAATTGGACGTCATCCCGAAGCGCATTTGCAAGGATTTTGCCACGATTCGAGCCTTCATGGTGTGGCAATGGTGAAACTCGCGCATCTTCTCTTGCTGCGCTGCGTGCACCGCCTCTGTTAAAATCACGCGTTTGTGGATGGGCAGCGCGGCGAGCGTGGACGAGAACAGCAGAGTTCGGCGCTATTACGTCAGCGGAATGGTGCAAGGCGTGGGCTTTCGATATTTCGCCTTGCGCGCGGCGCGACGGCTGGGCCTCGCGGGCTATGTTCGAAACCTGCGCGATGGGCGCGTGGAAGTATACGCCGTGGGTTCCGCGGAAACTCTTGCGGCGCTGCGCCGCGAGCTGGAACTCGGCCCCAGATCCGCCGCGATTTCCGGAGTGACGGAAGAAGAAGCGGAGCCGGACCATCGGTTCACACTGCAATTTTCGATCGAAGAAACGGACTAGAACCAAGCAAATGGTCACCTTGACGGGGCAGGACACCGGCCTCAGGAGTTAAAACCCCTGAGTTTTCGGAGGTTTTCGGCACGGCTGAAGCCGTGCCCTGACGAAGCACGTATATCGAGTGGCTGCTAGAAGGAAAAAGAGGAGACGATGGACGACCTGAAAAAATTGATTCGCGAAATTCCCGATTATCCCAAGCCCGGGATTCTGTTTTACGACCTCACCACGCTGCTGAAGGATGCGCGCGGATTTCATACCCTGGTTGACCGCCTTTGCGATCATTACAACGGCGGGCAGACGCGGAAAGTGGACATCGTGGCGGGGATCGAAGCGCGCGGATTTATTTTCGCGCCGGCGCTGGCCTATCGGCTGGGCGCGGGTTTCGTTCCGGTGCGCAAGCCGAAAAAGCTGCCGTCGAAGACCGTTTCGGTGACGTACCAGCTCGAGTACGGTTCAGATCAACTGGACATCCACGAAGACGCTATCCAGCGCGGCCAACGCGTGCTGCTATGCGACGATTTGCTGGCCACGGGAGGCACGGCCGCGGCGGCCATTGACCTGGTTCGCAAGCTGGGAGGAGAAATCGCCGGCGCGGCGTTTGCCGTGGAACTCAATTTCCTGAATGGCCGCGCGAAACTTCCCGGCGTGGATGTTTTTTCGCTGCTGAAATATGACCACTGAGCTTCGCGGCTAGGAACGAGGCGGCATTCGCTGGCGCACGGCTTCGAAGAGCATCACCCCGGCCGCCACAGAAACATTGAGCGAGCGGACCGGGCCGCTGGTGGGCAGGGAAACCAGAAAATCGCAGCGCTTGCGCGTCAGTTCGTGCAGTCCTTCGCCTTCGCCGCCCAGCACGATGCCAATCGAGCCGCGCAAATCGATTTCCGTGTATTTTTTTTCCGCGCGCTCGTCCAGCCCTACCATCCAATAACCCGCCTCCTTGATTTCTTCCATGGCTCGCACCAGATTTTTCACGCGCGCCACGGGTAAATGCGCCAAAGCACCGGCGGAGGCGCGTTCGACGGTGTCCGTCAATCCCGCGGCGCGGCGTTCCGGGATGATGACGCCATCGGCGCCGGCGGCCAGCGAAGTGCGCACAATGGCGCCCACGTTGTGCGGGTCTTCCACGCCGTCGAGCAGGACCAGCAAGCCTCGCTCTTTCTTTTCGCGCAGCAAATCTTCCAGGCCGATGGCAGGTTTCGCGGCGGCCAGCGCCGCGATGCCTTGATTTTCGCGCGTGCCGGAGAGCCGGTCGACTTGCTGGCGGTTTTCAAACCGCACCGGAACGCCGCGCGATTTTGCCCGGCGGACCACTTCCTCGATGCGTTCGCCATGGCGGCCGCTGGCGATGACGATGCGGTCAAGCGGGCGTCCGGCGGCCAGCGCTTCTTCCACGGCATGAAATCCTGTGAGCCAGTTCATGAGCGATCTCGAAAACGTGCGATGCATTGTAACGCGGAGCGGGGAAATCCAAAAAAACGCGCCGGGGATAAATCCAAGAAGGACAAATCAGCCTTCGATGGTGGCGATGGTGTGCGCGGCGATGGCTTCGCCGCGCCCGATTTCTCCAGTTCCTTCATTCGTCTTTGCTTTCAGGCTGATTTGATCCGCTGCGATGCCCAGCGATTTTCCAAGCGCCGCGCGAATGGCCGGGAAATGTGGACCGAGCTTGGGGCGTTCGAGAATCACCACGGCGTCGAGATGGCAGATGCGCAGTCCGCGCGCGTCAAGCAACTTCTTCGCGTGTTCGAGAAACAACAGGCTCGAAGCGCCCTTCCATTTCGGATCGGAATCCGGGAAATGCGTGCCGATATCTCCCAGGCTCGCCGCGCCCAGCAGCGCATCGCACAAGGCATGGCAAAGAACATCGCCATCGGAGTGGCCCACGGAGCCTTTCTCGAACGGCACTTCCACGCCGCCAACCATCAGCTTGCGGCCCGCCGCCAGCCGGTGCAAATCGTATCCGATGCCGCATCGCGTCATTTTGCGCGGCGCTCCTGATCGAGATAAAACCGCGCCAGGTCCATGTCCGCGGGGCGCGTAATCTTGAAGTTGCGTTCCGACCCCAGAACCACGAACACATCGTGGCCGAAGCGCTCGACCAAAGCGGCTTCGTCGGAAGCGGTGGCGTCGTCTTCCCTGGCTTTGCGGAAAGCGTCGCGCAACAGCGAATAAGAAAACGCCTGGGGCGTCTGCGCCAGCACCACACGCTCGCGCGGAATGGTCGAGGTAATCAGGGCCACGTCTTCGGGCAGGCTTGCGCGCTTCACTTCTTTGACCGTATCAATCGCGGGAATGCCGAGAATAGCGGCGCCGCGAGCCCGCGCTTCCGCAATCACGCGGTCAATTTGTTCCGGCGTCACGAAGGGGCGGACGGCGTCATGCACCAACACCACTTCGGTTGCCGGATCCACTTGCGCCAGGGCGTTCGAGACCGATTGCTGGCGGGTGTCTCCTCCGTGAACCACGCGCGCCGGACGCCCGAGTCCCGCCTTGGCGACCATGTCTTCGAGAAAGACCACGTCTTCCGCGCGCGTGGATATAAAAAAATCGGTGATGCCCCGGCAAGCCGCCAACCGCCGCAGCGTAAAAATGATCAGCGGCATGCCGTCCAGTTCCAGGAATTGTTTCGGCTTGTCGGCGCCCATGCGGGTGCCCAGGCCCGCGGCGGGAAGTATGGCGGCGATGCGGCTCATCGAAGGGTCCACAGTCTAACGCAAACCGGGCGGTGAGAGCGAGAGGATCGGCGCCGGTTAAGACACTCGCAGGCTGGCATGGCAGTGCTCAGGAGCGGCCTGATTCGGGGTACAGCGGCCGCGGGGGACGGTCTCCGCCGCCTTCTCCGGGTCGCGGCGGGGCCGCCGCCGGAGGTTCGCCCGGAGCGGCGGGAACCTGGCGGGGAGCGGATTGCTCGCCGCGTTCGTCATAGCGCCCGAAAATCATTTTTCCGGCGGTGGTCTGGTGCACGGAGGTCACGCTGATATCCACGGTCTTGTTGATCATCTTGCGCGCGCCGTCCACCACCACCATGGTTCCATCGTCGAGATAGGCCACGCCCTGGTTGTATTCCTTGCCTTCGCGAAGAATAAACACGCGCATGATTTCGCCCGGCAGGACCACGGGCTTGAGGGCGTTGGCCAGCAGGTTGACGTTCATGATTTCGATGCCCTGCAGCGTGGCCACTTTGTTCAGGTTGAAGTCGTTGGTCACGATTTTCGCGTCGTAGCGCTTGGCCAGCTCGATGAGCTTCAAATCCACTTCGGCAATCTGCGTGAAATCATCCTCGGCGATCAGCACTTCGAGGTGCGGCATCTTCTGAATGCGTTGCAGCACTTCCAGACCGCGGCGTCCCCGCTGCCGTTTCAGGGGATCGGCGGAATCGGCCACCAGTTGCAACTCGCGCAGCACGAATTGCGGGATGACGATGGTGCCGTCGAGAAACTGCGCGTCGGCGATGTCTCCCACGCGGCCGTCGATGATCACGCTGGTGTCCAGCAGCTTGACGGAATGTTTGGCGTTGCGTTCGCTGCCGAACAATCCGCCGAGCGCCTGCAGATTCAGCATGTCGCCTTTATTCGCGCCCAGGATCAGCCCGATATAAGTCATCACCAGAAATATCGCCAGGCTGAAGAACGAGCGGGTGCTTTCCGGCATGGTGGTGTGCATGAAAATCAAGGACGTCAGGTAGGCGCCGAGAATTCCCATGATCGAGCCAATGGCCGCGCCAATCAGGCGGCGCAGGCTGGCGCGGCGCAAGCGAACTTCGAATAAAATCACGGCTATGGCAAACGTCAGGCCGGCCGCAGCGCCCACTTCCTTCGATACGCTGAACGGGCGGAAGTGATACCCGGCCACCACGCATACCGCGGTAAAGATCAGGCGCACGGCCAGCATGTCCCAGAACGTGCCGACCTGACCGGGAGTGCTGCGCGACATGCTGACGGATTTCGTGGCGATGAATTCGGGTTGCGTGCCGGAAGGGGGCCGGGTCGGCTGACTCGTCAATTTTGGCATTAGGGCACCATATGAATCGAATATGAATTCAACTTACTATGAACTTTACCCGCGGGCCGGAACTTCTTTGATGAATCCCTCGCAATCCCTGCTGGAGCCTATGATCCCCCCGATTGCCGTATAAATCGCTATGATGGGCTCAGTATAGCACCGGGATTGATTGCGGAGTCAACGGGGGAGCCTTTTGGTAGCGGGACAGTCCACACCTTAACCGGCCATTGGGTTCTGACAACCCGAGATTGCCTATTTGTGACAATTTTGCGGGTAGGGTGCTTACCTGGGAGCCCATGGCTCTCGGTTCGGGGGGGTTGAATGGCAGTCTGCACATTTGCAAACTGAAAAAATGCGATTTCAGATAAGATGCACTCGCTTCACTGGTTTCTCGCCGCCGCAGCGCAAGGAGCCGCAAACGATGGCTTTTGGTTTCGCGAGCGCTGTTCTGCTGATCATTTTTTTTCTACCGTCCGTGCCCTGTGCACAGAACGCCCCGGCCTCTTCACCGCCGCAGAATCCTGCCCCAGCGGCTCCGATGCCGAAGAATGCGGCCGCCATTTTGGATGAAGCTGCCAAGGTCAATGGTCTTGGCGGGGACGGCCTTCAACCGTGGCATATTCGGGCGAGCTATCAAATTTTCGGTGACGATGGTCGCCCGCAAAGCTCCGGAACATACGAAGAATTCTGGGTCTCAGACAAGGAATATAAGCGTAGCTATGCAAGCTCCGAGTTTACGCAGACTGACTATGGCACGTTGAACGGCCTTTACCGGACCGGAAACCAGAATTGGCCAGGATATCTGGAAATGATGGTGCACACAGATCTCACCGAGCCAATTCCGATTCCACTCGACCTT
The DNA here is from genome assembly GCA_963708285.1 of uncultured Acidobacteriota bacterium. Taxonomy (GTDB): domain Bacteria; phylum Acidobacteriota; class Terriglobia; order Acidiferrales; family UBA7541; genus Palsa-295. Next base: position 849,171 of record CAVPSF010000001.1, on the reverse strand, counting down.
CACGGGCTTGCGTTAGGCAAGAGTCGCCGCTCATTCGGTAAGGTAAAACTTGAATGTGTCATGTCGGGGCCTGTTACGCTCATTTCCACGGGTTCGTGGATGATGATTCCCACAGAAAACGAATACTGCTTCGAACACGATCGGCCGTTGCTCCGTTACGTCTCGTCTATAAGTGGTTGGGACGACGTTTTGTACAACGAAGTTGTGAGCTTTCAGGGTCGTTTTCTCGCCGGAGACATCCGCATCGTGGACAATAACCGTGTGCGCCTTGCGATTCATGTTGAAGAGGTCGGAATTCTTTCCAACCCCAAAGCTTCCATTTTTATCCCTCCGTCTGATGCGGTGCCTGTTTTGGGCAGTAAAATCACACTTTCGCAGGAGACCTTGGAAAGGCTTTGTCTCCGTAAGATTCTTCCCCATTACCCAGACAACGCAAAAGTGAACCACATCGAAGGCACGGTCGTCATGCACATCGTTGTCGGAGGAGACGGCCATGTCAAAGATGTTCAGCCGGTGAGCGGACCCAAAGATTTGTGGGAAGCCGCCACGGATTCAGTTCGTGGCTGGGAATATCGGCCTTTCCGGGTTTTGGGCGAGCCCCGCGAGGTCGAAGGCACGGTGCGGATTGTATTTTCCGTCCATGGTTAATGGCGGCGGAGGTCAAATACGGAAAGGGAAAGTGCTGAAAGAGAGGCATTCAGGAAGATAACCACCGGTCGGGCCAACCGCGCGCCCGGAAATAATTCGCAGGCGGCTTCCGCGAAGGCAGAGAACGCTACAGATAGAAGCGCGGGACGCGGCGTCCCAGCGCGCAGAGCAGGTCGGAGGTAACCGTGCCGATTTCCGCGGCCACGTCCGATACTTCGATCGCGTCATCCCCATCGTTGCCGTAAATCGTGACCACATCGCCGACGGCCGCCCCTGGAACGTCGGTGACGTCCACAGTAGTCAAATCCATGGAAATGGTTCCCACCAGCGGCACGCGCTTCCCATGAAGCAGCGCCGAGCCGCGGTTGGTGCGCTGGCGCATGATGCCGTCGGCATAGCCCGCGTTGATGACCGCGATGCGCGAAGGGCGGGCGGCCTTAAACCTCGCGCCGTAGCCCACCGCGTCTCCCACCGGAATCTCCCGCAGGGAAATAATCCTCGCGCGCATGGAAAAGCAGGGTTCGAGCGGAAGACACGCCATGATTTCGCGTTTCTTCTCGGGCGGAGTGAAGGATTGATGATAACCGAAGAGAATCGCGCCGGGCCGCACCATGTCTCCCCAACTGCCCGGCCGCGCGCAGATCGCGCCGCTATTGGCCATGTGCACGATGCCGGGAGAAACGCCCAGCCCGCGAAGTTTTTCAAGTGCCGTTCGAAACAGGCGTTCCTGCGCGTTGGTTTGCGGGCTGAGCAAGTCTTCCGCCGAAGCGAAGTGGGTGTAAACGCCTTCCAGGCGCAGATGCGGGCACGCGGCAAGCTCGCGCGCGAACGCCTCCATCTCCGCGAGCGAAATTCCCAGGCGGTTCATGCCCGTATTAATTTTCAGATGAAACGAGAAGCGCGATTTTAGCGCGCGCGAAGATTTTGCGGCGCGCTCGAGATGCCGCAAATCGCTTACGCGGCAGACCGTGGGCGTCAGATGATTTTCGATCAGCCGTTTTTCCTCGCCCGGCCAGAAGCCGGTGAGAATCAAAATCCTCTTGCGGATGCCGGCGTCGCGCAGCTCGATGCCTTCGTTCGCGCAGGTCACCCCGAACCATTCCGTCCCGGCCTTTTGCAGCGCCTTGGAAATGGGCACGGCACCCAGGCCGTAGGCGTTTGATTTGACCACCGCCAGAACCATGGGCTTCGGCCCCACATGTTTGCGGATGGCGCGCAGGTTGCGCAGTATGGCTTGCAGCGAAACCTCCGCCCAAACCGGGCGTCCCTGGAATCGAATTGCTTTCGGCATCGTCATTTAGAATGCCAGACTCGGCGCACGCGGCGTGAAGAATATGCGAATCCGCTAACAGCGCCGCAGCGTTTGGGTAAACACCTCGCGGGGAATGAGTGCGCTCCAAGGGCCATTCCTGGCAATCAGGAGTTATAGCGCGGATTCTCCGAAATCCTGTTGCAGGCGAAGAGTTTATGCGCGGATCGTAGCGCGCAACGTCACTGCCAACGGGGTCATCGCGGCATCCTTTGCAGCCTGCGCGACACACCCGCGCGTTCCGATTGACGCATTTTGATCAGCTTGATCTGGCTTGCTTCCGCTACTCATCGGGCCCGGAGGACGAACTCCAGGCATCCGGCGCGGCTTCTTCGAAGCGGGTATGGCGGCTGATGAAGACGAAATTAAGCAGGCCGGTGGGGCCGTTGCGTTGCTTGGCGATGATGAGTTCGGCTTTGGCGCGGTCTTCTTCCGGCATATCGGTCTTGTAGAAATTCGGGCGGTTGATGAACATCACCACGTCGGCGTCCTGTTCGATGGCGCCGGATTCGCGGAGGTCGGAGAGTTGCGGTTTGCGGTCGTCGCGTTCCGGCGCGCGCGTGAGCTGGCTCAGGACCACGATGGGAATCTTCAGTTCCTTGGCGAGGGCTTTCAATCCGCGCGAAATGCCCGCCACATCTTCCTGGCGATTGCTCTGGCGTCCGCTGGAAGAAGGAATCACGAGCTGGAGATAATCCACAATCAGGAGCGAAAGCCCGCGATCGCGTTTCAGCCGCCGCGCCTTCGCGCCGATTTCCATGACGGTGGAAGACGCGGAATCGTCGATCCACAGCGGAGCCTCAGCCAGATTTTTGAGCGCGGTGGTGATTTTGTTCCAATCCTCGCGGGCCAGATGCCCAGTGCGGAATTTGTGGGAATCAACGCGGGATTGCGAAGCAATCAAGCGCAGCAGCAGCGATTCCTTGGACATTTCCAGGCTGAAGACGGCCACCGGCTTTTGCTGCAGCAAGGCCACATTTTCAGCGAAGTTCAGGGCCATGGCGGTTTTTCCCATGGACGGCCGCGCGGCCAGAATAATCAGCTCGGAGGGCTGCAAACCGGCGGTTTCATTGTCGAGGACGGGATAGCCGGTGGTGAGGCCGGTGATGCGGCGCCCTTCGCTGAATATTTTTTCCAGGCGGTCGAAATTGTCGCGGACCAGTTCCTTGACGCCGATGAGCCCGGATTTGACGCGGTCTTCGGCGAGCTGAAAAATAATGGATTCGGCGCGGTCGAGGATCACGTCGGCATCGTCTCCGGCGGCCAGGGCTTGTTCCTGAATGGCCGAAGCGGAATGAATCAGGGTGCGCAGGACGGCTTTTTCCTTGACGATGCGCGCGTAGTGCTCGACGTTGGTGACGCGCGGAATGCCGTCGGAAAGCTGCGAGAGATAGGCCACGCCGCCGGCGGCTTCCAGTTCTCCGCGGCGCGTCAAATCCTCCATCAGCGTGACGGTGTCAATGGCTTGCTGCTTTTCTCCCATCTGGATCATGCGTTCGAAGATGCGGCGATGCTGCGGGAGAAAAAAATCTTCCGAGCGGATTTTCTCGATGGCCGTGTTCAGGGTGTGATTATCGAGGAGCACCGCGCCGAGGATGCTGCGCTCCGCCTCCAGATTGTGGGGAAGCGGGCGCTCGATGGAAGTGTCGCTGGCGGCCATGGTCTTTTTTGGAGTCGGATCCTATTTTACCGGAATGTCGCCTGCGTGGAACTTGTTCAATTGAAATTGTGCGCGTGTGGCGGGCGCGCGTCAACGGCACAGGCTGTGGACGTCTGAGGAAGCGGTGGAAAACGCGGAAGGCGCGCCGCCAAAAAAGAAAGGGCGCGATTTTTTCGCGCCCTTTGAGTATTCGCGGAAGCGAGGGTAGGCTCAGGCTTCCTTGGTGACCGCGAGTTTTACGGTGGCGGTGATTTCGCGGTGCAGCTTCACGGGAATTTCGAATTCGCCGACCACTTTGATGGGTTCGGCCAGCGTGATTTTGCGCTTGTCCACTTTGAAGCCCTGGGCCTCGAGCGCCTCGGAAATATCTCCGGAAGTGACCGAGCCGAAAAGCTGGTCGCTTTCTCCGGCCTTGCGCGAAAGAGTGAGCGAAACGCCGGCCAGCATCTCCGCCAGCTTCTGCGCCGCTTCCTTTTCCGTGGCTTCCACCTTGGCAAAAGCCGCGCGCATTTTTTCCAGGCGCTTCATATTGCCCGGCGTGGCTTCGATGCCCAGCTTGCGGGGCAGAAGATAATTCCGGGCGTAGCCCGCGGCCACTTCCACCAACTGCCCGCGATTGCCGAGTTTTTCCACGTCTTCCTGCAAGATAATCTGCATGGTCATGTCCTCAAAAATTCGATTTGCGAAAGTCGTGGCGCAAGCCATCGCGCCGCGGGGTTATAGTTCCGCGGCAAACGGCAGCAGGGCGATATTCTGCGCGCGCTTGATGGCCACCGTCAGCCAGCGTTGATGGCGCGCGCAGGTTCCGGTCATGCGGCGCGGCAGAATCTTTCCGCGTTCCTGAATGAACGGCGCCAGAATTTCGGCCTTCTTGTAGTCGATGAAATCCGACTTGTCCACGCAGAAGCGGCACACTTTCTTCTTGCGAACGAAGTTCCGCTTTCCGCGCTTGGCCGGGCCACCGGGACCTCCCGGCCGCGGTCCGGAAGGACGCGGTCCGGAGGACGAGGGGCCGTGAGATTGCTGCGGTTGTTGCGATGCGTTTTCTTCTGCCATTCGATTTCTCCCTTAATTAAACGGCTGGGGCGGATTGTTCGCCGCCGGCGGGCGCCACCGGCGCGGAGGCCGGAGGGGGCGCGGTCTTGCGCGGGCGGCGGGCTGCGCGGCGCTCGCGGTGCCGCTGCAACTTGCGCTGCCGCTTTAATTCCTCATCCAGGCGCACGGTCAGATATTTCATGACCACGTCGGAAACTTTCAGACGGCGCTCGAGCTCTTTCACCACTTCGCCGTGATTCGAATGCAGAACCAGGTAGACGTAATATCCCTCGCGCAGTTTTTGCACGCGATAGGCCATGCGCTTGCGTCCCCACTTGTTCACCGACTCGATCTTGCCGCCCTTTTCCGTGGCGGCATGCTCGAGCGTGGCAATCACTTTGTCGACTTCCGCTTCCGGGGTGTCCGGACGGCAGATGAAAATCAAATCGTACTGGCGCTCTTCCATAGGTCCTCGATTTCTCGCTGTCTCAACATTCCTTTGCGACTGCAAAAACCTTACTCCGCGCTTTCTTCTTCCAGCGGCGAATTGCGGCGGTTCCAGCGCGTCATGGCCTTGCCTGCGCCTTCCCGCAAGATCAGTTCCGCCGCATCAGCCGCTTCCGCGGACATTTGCGCGGCGATTTCACGTTCGCTGCGGCCCATGCGGGAGAGAACGTAATCCGCCAGGTCGCCCCAAACTTTTTCCGGCCCCACTCCCATGCGCACGCGAATAAATTCGTTCGAGCCCAGCGAAGCGATCACCGACTTGAGGCCGTTGTGGCCTCCCGCGCTTCCGCGTTCGCTGATGCGCAACATGCCCCAGGGCAGCGCCACTTCATCGCTGAAAACGATGGTTTCCGCGGCCGCGCATTCGTAGCGGTCGAGCAACGCGCGCACCGCCTGGCCGCTCAGATTCATCATCGTCTGCGGCTTGGCCAGCACCACTTGCTCTCCCGCCAATTCGCCGCGGCCCACCAGCGATTTCGCCTCCGGCCGCGTCACGCGAATCGCCGCGCGTTCGGCCAGCGCATCGAGGGCCATGAATCCCACGTTGTGCGGCGTCCAGGCGTATTCTTCGCCGGGATTGCCGAGGCCAACGATTAATCTCATGACACGATCAATCTCATGACGCGATCAATCCCATAAGCCTGCGCGGCCGCGAAATTACTTTTTCTTCTCGCTGGCCTTGGGAGCGGCTTCCGCGCCGCCCTCGGCTTCGCCTTCTTCTTCCTTCTTGCCCTTCTTGATGACCTCCGGCTCGGCCGGCGCGGCTTCGGCAGCCACAGCCGCTTCCGGTGTGGGCTCCTCTTCCTTCTTGAGCGTCACCACGTGAGCCAGCACGCGCTGCGGATCCGTCAGCAGCTTGATTTTCTTGGGATCGAACGGCAAATCGGCGGCGCGAAGCTGTTTGCCGATGAGCATGTCGCTCACATCCACGCGGAATTCTTCGGGAATATCGCCGGGGAGGCATTCGACTTCCACTTCGCGGGTCACCGTTTCAAAAACGCCGCCCTGCATCTTCACGCCTTGCGGTTCTCCGAAGGTGTGCACCGGAACGCGCACGCGCATGCGCACGTCCATGGCGATGCGCAGCAGGTCGGCATGCAGCAGTTTGCCGCTGACAGGGTCCACCTGCCAGTCCTTCAGCATGGCCTTTTCTTCCTTGCCGCCCGCCACGGTGACCGTGAAAATCGTGTTGTGGCCGGTTTCCGAACGCAGGATACGCGCCACCTGCTTGGAATTCACCGACAGCGCGATGGCGTCCTTTTGCCCGCCATACAGCGTAGCCGGGACATTCCCGGTCAAGCGTGTGCGCCGCGCGGCATTCTTGCCGCGCGTTTCGCGAATCGTTCCTTCCACTGTGAAAGTCTCCATGCTTCCTTCCTCTGGCCCGGGACGCTGCGCGGGAAGCGCAGGCCGGGCGGCGCATGCCGCGCTCCGTTAGATAAAAAGTTCGCTGATCGAAGTTTCTTCGTGAATCGATTGAATGCCGCGGGCCAGCAGCGGCGCCACGCTGAGCACTTTAATCTTCGGAATTTTCAACGCCGCTTCGTTGAGCGGCACCGAATCCGTCACCACCACTTCCTCGATCCGGGACTTGGTGATGCGTTCGGCTGCGGGCCCGGAAAGCACCGCATGGGTGCTGGCCGCGAACACTTTCGTCGCGCCGTGTTCGAGCAGAGCCTCGGCCGTCTTCACCAACGTTCCGGCAGTGTCGATGATGTCGTCCACCACCAGAGCCGGGCGCCCGGCTACGTCGCCGATCAGGTGCATCACTTCGCTTACGTTCACGTCAATGCGCCGCTTGTCCACGATGGCCAGCGGCGCGTCGATTTTCTTCGCAAAGTAGCGCGCGCGCTCGACGCCCCCGGCATCAGGCGAAACCACGGTCATCGGCCCCAGTTTCTTCTTCTGAAAATATTCCACCAGCACCGGGGCGGCGAACAAATGATCCACAGGGATATTGAAATATCCCTGAATCTGCGGCGCATGCAGGTCGAGCGAAAGCACGCGGCTCGATCCCGCGGTTTCCAGCAAATCGGCCACCAGCTTGGCGGAGATGGCCACGCGCGGGCGGTCCTTGCGATCCTGCCGGGCATACGGGTAATACGGGATCACCGGCGTAATGCGCCATGCGGAAGCGCGCTTGAACGCGTCAATCATCAGCAACAGCTGCATCAGGTGAAAATCCACCGGCGAACAGCAGGGCTGCACCACGAAAACATCCGCGCCGCGGACGTTTTCAAGAATCTGGTAGCGCGTCTCGCCGTCGCTGAAGCGCCCGTGATCGGCGCGCCCGCGCGGGACGCCCAGATAGCTGCAAATGGCGTCCGCCAGAGGAACGTTGGCGGTGCCGCAAAAAACCTTGAATTTGTCGTCAGCCAAAATGATGCCTCAGCCGTTCACCCGCCATCCGAGTGCGCGGCCATAATCTTCCCTGGAGAGGGTTTCGACGATGTATACCGAATCTTCCGGAAACTCTTGGGCGGCTCGGCGCGCCTGCGCTGGGTTTCGGTATACTCCAAACACCGCCGACCCGCTACCCGCCAGCGCGGCATCCGCAGCTCCTCGCTTGAGCAATCCCGCCCGGATTTCTCCGAGGCGCGGATGGCGGCGGAAGACCGGCCCCTCGAAATCATTCGAGACGCCCGCCCCCTGCCGGCTCCAGCACAGAGCGCAGAACCCCCAAATTTTAGGGGGTTCCGGACGATTTGTCAATTCCGCAGAAACCCACTCGTAGGCGTCGCGCGTGCTCACGCCGATTTCGCGCGGCGATACTATTACGATGGTGCGCGCAGGCGCGTCCGGCAAAGGATAGATTTCATCGCCGCGATTCACGGCCAGGGCGCGGCCGCCAGCCAAAAAGAACGGCACATCGGCGCCCAGGCCCGCGGCAATTTCCATCAGCCGCGCGAGCGGGATTTTCATTTTCGTCAGGCGCAGCATTCCCACCATGGCCGCCGCCGCGTCGCTCGATCCGCCGCCCAATCCGCGCGCCACGGGAATGCGTTTTTCGAGGCGAGCTTGAATGCCTCCGCGAAAGCCGAGCTCGCGGGAGATAGCCGCCAGGGCGCGGCACACCAGATTCTCAGGTCCCGCGGGCAGCGCCGGATCATCCACTTCCAGCGAAATTCCGCCGCCGGGGGTGAGCGCGATTTCCAGAGTGTCGTGCAGGCCCACGGCTTGAAATATGGTGCGCAGTTCGTGGTAGCCGTCGGGACGCCGCCCCAGGACGTGCAGGCACAAATTGATTTTTGCAAAGGCCGGCAAACGAACCGATTTTTTCATGCGCGGAGCTTACTGCGGTTTGGGCGCGTCCAGCGCGGATTTTTGCGCCAGGCGCCGTTTCAGGTTTTTCAACTGGCCGTCGAGCTCGCTGACTTTATCGGGATCGTAATCCGCCGGGACCGCTTTTTGCCATTCCGCCAGCGCGCGCTCCCAGGTATCGGCGGCCAGTTCGGTGCGGCCGAGTTTCATATACACGTTGCCGAGATGGCCCAGGATGGTGGGGTCATGATTCTCGCGGGCCACGGCCTTGCGCAGATAATCTTCGGCCTCGGCCAGTTTGTTCTGCTTGTAATAAGCCCAGCCCAGGCTGTCGAGGTAGGCGCCGTTGGAAGGTTCCTTGGCCACCGCCTTTTCGATCAGGGAAGTCGCCTCGGGAAGCCGGATGCCGCGATCGGCCAGCATGTAGCCGTAATAATTCAGCACCGGAGCGTCTTCGGGATTCACGGCCAATACTTTCCGGAAATAATCCTCGGCCAGATCGTATTGCTTTTGTTGCTCGTTGATGGCCCCGAGCATGAACCACGCGGAAGTCTTGCCCTGCGTGTCCTGCGCCATGGAAAGAGACTTCTCGGCGGATTGTTGAGCATCGGCGTATTTCCGCCCGCGCTCCTGTACCTGGGCGATATCCAGATAAATATCCTGATCGGCGGCATTGCCTCGCAACAACCCCTGCAAAAGCTTGGTGGCGGTATCGGTCTCGGTCTTTTCGCCGTACAGCATGGCCAGGGTAACGGTCAGGCTCGAGTCATTCGGAGAAGCATCCAGGGCTTTCTTCGTTTCGGTGATGGCGCGATCCAGATCATGGCTCTCGCGGTAAGTTTCAATCAGCAGCATCTGCGCGCGCCGGGCCGATTCCGGGCTCAACTTGCTCATTTCCTGAAACGTCTGGATGGCCGCGGAATAATTTCCCTGCTCGGAGTAGGTGCGTCCCAGTTGTTCGTAGAGGATAGCCAGCGCGCTGGGTTTTTCCTCCGTGCCGGATTCGCTCTTGATGCCGGCAATGGCGTCGGAAAGAACTTTTACGGCGTCGTCGTAGCGCGCCTGATCCTGATAGAGGAGCGCTTCGTTGTAGAGCACTTCGAGACTGCCGGGAGAAAGCTGCTTGGCGCGCAGAAGATTCGATTCCGCCTGGTCGTATTTGCCCATGCGGCGATAGAGCTGCGCCATGCGCAGATAATTTTCGGCCGTTCCGGGCTCGAGTTCCGCGAGCTTCTTGTACTGCTCCAGTGCTTCGGGATATTTATCCTGCGACAAAAGCGCCTGGGCCAGGCCGTGGCGATGGCCCACATCATCCGGGTCAGAGGCCACCGCCTTGCGGTAAGCGTCTTCCGCCTTGGCGTAATCCTTCGATTCCGTATAAGCGTTGCCCAGCAGGTCGTACACGTCCGGAGTAGGGGAATCCGAGGCGGCTTGTTCCAGCAATTGGGTGGCTTCCTGCGACCGGTTTTCGTCGATCAACAGCTGACTCAATTGCTCGAGGGCCGGCTGGCTATCGGGATCGTGCACCAGCGCGGCGCGCAGAACTTTTTCCGCCTCGTCATGGCGGTTCTCGAAACGGTAGAGGCGCGCCAGCCAAAGAGACGAATTCAAATCCGTGGGATCAATTTTGAGGATGGCTTCGAACTGCTCGGCGGCCTTTTGCATGTTTTGCGTCTGCACGTCGCCGGAACTCACATCGCCGAGGGTATGAACATAAATCCGCGCCAGCAGGCGGTGCGCGTCCACGTTGTCGGGATCGATCTTGAGCGCCGCCTGGGCATTGACCACCGCGTCGCGGATGTGCTGCGATTTGGCGTAAATTTCCGCCAGGCGTTCGAGGATGACGGAAGAATCAGGGGCCAGTGCCAGCGCCTTTTTGTAGGAATCGATGGACTGATCCGCTGCGTCGGAATCACCGGAAATTTCGTACTGCATTTCCTGCAGATGGCCCACGGTGAAGTTGTAATAAGCCTCGGCGGACATGGATCCGTCGGATGAAGCCGGGGTGGAAGCCTGCGCGGACGCAGTTGATTTGGCGGCGGCCTGCGCCGCCGGTTGCGCCGGAGTCGACGCCGGTGCCGGCGAGCTTTCCTGCGCGCGGATTCCCGGCGCGGCAGCCATCAGCGCCACTACGGCGATGCTTAAGGTGATTTTCATTAGGTCAGGTCCAAAACTCCATTATCTTACAAGGGTCCGAGAGGCGTCAAAGCAATCCCCTGGCTGGCGTTCCTGTCCGTATCGAACACATGGCATCAAGATGAATCGTTTTCCGGTTCTACCGCAAACTTTGGCGCGCGCCCCGCGCCGGGTTATCGAGGGCCACTGCGTTAGATGTGCCGCGCGCCGATATGGTTCCCCAGGCAATCGAGCCAGCGCATGAATTTGCATCCGCGTCCCGGCGATGCGGCTTTTTAGTGCCGGAAATGCCGCACGCCGGTGAATACCATGGCCATTCCCAATTTGTCGGCCGCGGCAATCACGTCGGCGTCGCGCACTGAACCTCCCGGCTCGATCACCGCGGTTGCTCCGGCCTTGCCCGCTTCTTCGACGCCGTCGGGAAACGGAAAAAACGCATCGGAAGCCACGACGCTGCCGGCGAGGGGAAGATTCGCCGTGGCGGCTTTCATCACCGCAATTTTCACCGAATCCACTCGGCTCATCTGCCCCGCGCCCACTCCCACGGTTTGTCCCTCGCGCGCAAACACGATGGCGTTGGACTTCACGTGCTTGCATACCTTCCAGCCAAACAGCAGGCCGCGCATCTCGGCATCGCTGGGCGCACGCGCGGAGACAACCTTGCATTCCGAGGGATTCAGTTCGTGCAGGTCCGGTTCCTGCACCAGCACGCCGCCTGAAATTCTTTTGAGCTCAAATTCCTGGGGCGCCGCGGCGGAAGGCATTTGCAGCAGGCGCAGATTTTTTTTTGCGGCGAAAATTTCCAGCGCCGCCGGATCGTATCCTGGCGCGGCGATGCATTCGACGAAGAGTTTGCCCACTTCCGCGGCAGTGTGGCTGTCGAGCGCGCGGTTGAAGGCCAGCACGCCTCCGAACGCCGAAACCGGGTCGCAGGCCAGGGCTTTCACGTAGGCATCCAGCAAATCACCCTGCTCGGCAGCCCCGGCGGGATTGTTGTGCTTGATGATGGCCACTCCGGGATGCCCGAATTCGCCGACGAGAGCCCAGGCGGCATCCAAGTCCACCAGATTGTTGTAGGAGAGCTCCTTCCCTTGCAGCTGCGACGCGCCCGCCAGTCCTTGTGCTGGAGCGCCCGCGGGAATATAAAGCGCCGCGGCCTGATGAGGATTTTCGCCGTAGCGCATGGTCTGGCGCCGCTCGAGCGCCACATGAAGGCGCGCAGGCAATTTTTCAAGAGCGCCGAGGGACAAGCTGCCGTTCGCCGCGAGGCGCTCGAGTTCCGTCGCGATTTCTCCATCGTAACGCGCCGTGCGCGCGTAGGCTTTGCGAGCCAGGTCCAGGCGGCGTGCCACGGACAATTCGCGCTTTTCGCGAAGCTCGGCGGCGATGGCGGAATAATCCGCGGGATCGGTGATCACCGCCACGCTTTCGAAATTTTTGGCCGCCGAACGCACCATGGCCGGACCGCCGATGTCGATATTCTCAATCAGCTCCGCGGGAGTGACTCCGGGCTTCGCCGCCGTCGCCGAGAAGGGATACAAATTCACAACCACCATGTCGATGGGCTCGATTCCATGCCCCGCGGCTTCGCGGCAATCTTCGGGCTTTCCGCGCTGAAACAGGATTCCGCCGTGAACCTTGGGGTGCAGGGTCTTCACGCGCCCGCCCAGCATTTCCGGCCAGCCCGTCAATTCCGTCACGTCCCGCACCTTGAGTCCCCCTTCGCGCAAGGTCCGCGCCGTTCCTCCCGTCGAAACGATTTCGACACCGGACGAGGCGAGTTCCCGCGCAAATTCGACGATTCCGGTTTTGTCGTACACGCTGACGAGCGCCCGCTTGATGGCCACGGCACAACCTCCTGATGGGAAGGGCTAACCAGTGTATGCGTTCACAGGGAAAATCGGAAGAGAGGATCTGAGGGGGAGCGAAAAATTTAATTCGAGACGCGGGCCCGCAATTTCACGCGGCCGTTTTCGATGCTGACGGTGTACTCGATTTCGTGGCCGCCCTTGTCCTTGAGGTCTTTGGTTTTCTGGCAGACGAAGCGTTCGAAATCACGCAGGCTGGGCGCTCCCGCTTTTTCTCCGGTTTCCGAGCGCGCTTCGATGAGTTTGCGGTAGAGGATATGAACTTTTTCCTCTTCGTGTTCGGGATCGGAAAACGAAAGCGCGAAAGCCTCCGCCGCTCGCCGGGCGTGACCGGCCCTTTCGGCGGCGTGCGCGGCGCTTTCCGGGTGCGCTCCCGCGGCGCCGGATGTTGCGGAAGCATGCCCCGCGGCATCTTCCGCCGCCTGATGCAGGGCGGCCTGGCGCGCGCGTTCCGCTTCCACGGCCTTGGCGGCCGCGCCATAATGATGCTGGGTGATTCCGGTCTCCTTCTGGATGGTTTTCTTGCGCCACATGTCGACGTACTTCGCGTAGGTCTGCGCCAGATTGTTGAAGCGAAAACGCTGGCCCACGTTCAATTCGCCGGTGCGTTCGTTATACCGCCGCATCAGCGATTCGACGCGCCACTGCGTGTCGGCAGGAGGGCGGGAGCGGCCGCCGCCGAAATATTGCTCATATTCGATCTTGAGCGTGCGAATGTCACGCTCGATCTGGCTCAATTCCTCGTCGATAGTGGCCATGGCAATTGAGAGTTCAGGAGAGAGTTCAGACTAGAGGCAGACGGGGATAAGCGTCAATGACGGCGTTTTAGGGCTTGTCGGAAAGTGAAATCCCCAAGGTTGCCGCGCCCCGTGGCGCTGTGTTCCAATACCTTGACCATGACACATTCCGCGGATCCGGCCGCCAAATCGCGAGACGCCGGCGCAGCCCGCCTGCGCGACATTCCTTCGGTGGATGAAATGTTGCAGCGCCCGCGGCTTCGCGCCCTGGCCGAGAAGGCCGGGCGGGAAATGGTGCTGCGGGCCACGCGCACCGCGCTTGCGGAAATGCGCGCGCAATTGCAGGACGAAGGCGCTCATCCGGAAGCCAAGTTCGACATGGCCGCGGTCGAGGCGCGCATCGCGCGCGACACGGAAAAAATCCTCGCGCCGTCGCTGCGGCGGGTGATCAACGCCACAGGCGTGATCCTGCACACCAATCTGGGCCGCGCGCCGCTTTCCGCCGCGAGCGTCCAGCGTATCGCGGAAGCCGCCGGGCATTACACCAACCTGGAATACGATCTTGCGGGCGGGCGTCGCGGGCGCCGCGACGTGCACACCGCGCAAATGCTGACGGAGTTGGCCGGAGCGGAATCGGCGATTGTGGTCAACAACAACGCCGCGGCGGTTTTTTTGGTTCTGCACACGCTGGCCAAGGGCGCCGAAGTGATTGTTTCGCGCGGCGAATTGATCGAGATCGGCGACGGCTTCCGCATCCCCGACATCATGGCGGAAAGCGGCGCGATCCTCCGCGAAGTGGGCACCACCAACCGCACCCGCCTGCGTGATTTCGAACGCGCCATCAATGCGCAGACGCGCCTGCTGCTGCGCGTGCATCCCTCGAATTTCCGCATCACGGGATTTACGGAGAGGCCGTCGCTCGAAGAACTCGTTTCTCTGGGCCGCCGCTCGGGGCTTCCGGTGTACGAAGATCTCGGCTCGGGCTGCCTGGCGGATTTGCAATCGAGCGGCATGCAGGAACCGCTGGTGGGGGAGAGTTGCCGTGCGGGAGCGTCCGTGGTCACTTTTAGCGGCGATAAATTGCTGGGCGGGCCGCAGGCGGGGATTATCGCCGGAGAAAAAGAAATTGTGGAGCGCGTGCGCCGCAATCCGCTGTTTCGCGCGCTGCGCGTGGACAAGCTGACCATTGCCGCGCTGGAAGCCACGCTGCTGGCTTATTTGCGCGACGCGCAGGACGAAATTCCGGTGCTGTGGATGATTCGCCAGTCATGCGAAGAAATCGCGCGGCGCGCGGCTGCTTTCGCGGGGCAGTTGCGAGCGGCGCTGCCGAAAGACGTCAGCATGGAATTGCGGCCCGGATTTTCCGTCGTGGGAGGCGGTTCGACGCCCGATCAGCAAATCCCCACGGAACTGATTGTCATTTCAAGCCAGCGCCATTCCGCCGCGCGGCTCGAAGAACGCCTGCGCAAGATGGAGGGCGGCGTGCCGGTGGTTTCGCGCATCGAGGAGCAACGGTTGGTGCTCGATCTGCGCACCGTTTTTCCCGAAGAAGAATCCGCGCTTCTCGCGGCCATCATGTCCGCGCAGGCCTAGCAGCTCTCAAAGAAAACGCGCGAAAGAAATAAATGGTGAGAAGCGCAGCGGCGAGCCAATTCCGCAGGAATAAAAAGTCCGGCAACGAGAAGAATTGAACTCAAGCGCGGTTGATGGCGCTGGCCACACAGCCGGCTCCGAATCCGTTGTCGATGTTCACCACGCTGACGTTTGAAGCGCAGCTATTCAGCATGCCCAGCAGCGCCGTCAATCCTCCGAAGCTTGCGCCGTATCCGGTGCTGGTGGGAACGGCGATGACCGGCGCGGCCACCAGTCCCGCCACCACGCTCGGCAGCGCCCCTTCCATCCCCGCCACGCAGATGATCACCCGCGCTTCCGTCAATTTCTTGCGATGCTCCAGCAGGCGGTGCAGTCCCGCCACGCCCACGTCATAAACCGCTTCGGCGCGATTGCCCATGACGCGCGCGGTCACCAACGCTTCCTCCGCCACGGGAATGTCGCTGGTTCCCGCCGTCACCACCAGAATCAGCCCTTTCCCGTGAATCAACGCGCTGCGGCGGATGCTGATGGCGCCTGAAAGTTCGTGGAATTCCGCGCCGCGCGCCGCGCGTTTTACAGCCGAAAATATTTTGCGGTCGGCGCGAGTGATCAGAATATTGTTCGAAGCCTTGGCGCGCATCATGGCCACCACGATTTTCACCACCTGCGCGGTAGTTTTCCCGCGCGCGAACACCACTTCCGGGAATCCCTGGCGCAGCGAGCGGTGGTGGTCCACCTTCGCAAATCCGAGTTCTTCGTAGGGCAGGTGGCGCAATTTTTCGGCGGCGGCTTCGAGCGAGATGCTTCCGCGCTTCACTTCTTCGAGAAATTTTCGGACGTCGCGTTCATCCATACGTGAGTTTTTCGCCGCCGGGCATTCTAGCATTTTCCGCCGGACGGATTGTGCGGCGAGTGTGCACGGGCCGGGCCGCAGGTGTGTTACAGTGCCGGCAGGCACAGGCCCGCAACTCCCATCTCGTGCGGGCGCTTTCCATCCTGACAACCTCAAGAGGAGGTACTTCGATGTGGATTATCTGGACAATCCTGATTGGCGCGATCGTTGGCTGGCTTGCAGGACAATTGGTAAGTGGCCGGGGGTTCGGGTTTTGGGTTGATGTGCTGGTGGGCATCGTGGGATCGTTTCTCGGCCACTGGCTGTTCGGGATCATGGGAATCACTTCGATGGGTTCCTTCGGAAGTTTCATCATTTCCGTGATTGGCGCGGTGGTTCTGGTGCTGATCATCAAGGCCATCAAGAAGGCTTGAGGCGGACGATTCGCGGCGGGCATTCCGGCAAGATGCGCGGAAATGTCCGGTGGAAATGGTACGGCAGAGGGGCGCGGCGAATGTCGCGTCCCTTTTTATTTGTTCGTCAGTTTTCCGGCTGGCCCTCGGCGTTCACCACGCTCACGGGTCCGTATTTTGTGAGTACGCTTTGAATCTGCGAGCGGTCTCCCACGCAAATCCACTGCATGTGATCGAGGTCCACGAATTTTCGCGCCACGGCCTGCACCGCAGCCGCATCGATTTTTGCGATGTGGTCGGGATACTTGTCCCAATAATCCATGGGCAGGTCGTAATGCTGCACGGTGAGCCAATCGTCGAGAATCTGGTTGGGCTGCTCGAGCGAAAGAGCGAAGCGCGCAACGATGGCGCGTTCTGCGTCACCCAATTCGGCTGCCGGCACGGGTTCAGCATTGATTTTCTTGAATTCATAAACGAACTGCGTCATCGAACCGTCGGTCACCGGAGTACGCACCGGCGCCAGCGCGGCCCAATCACCGGGATACATATCCGCGCGGAAGCGACTGAAGGAGCCATAAGTGTATCCATGAACTTCGCGCAGGTCGAGGAATAGCCGCGATTGCGGGCCGCCTCCCAATACCTGGTTCATCACCTCCAGCCGGTAATATTCGGGGTCTGTGCGGCGGATGCCGCGGTCGCCGGCCATGATGTAGGTCTGCACCGAGCCGGGACGGTCCACCAAAGTAATTTTTGCGGGCGAGGGAGCGGGCTCGGCAGGCAAGGCAAAGGCCGTGTCCGGCGCCCCAGCCCATGCTCCGAAATATTTTTCAATCTGGGCGTGCATGTCGGCGGTCTTGAAATCGCCGGTGGCGCCGAAGATGGCATTGCTCGGGACGTAATGCTGATCGTGGAACTGCTTCAAATCCGCCACGGTCACCTTGTCGATGGATTCCTTGGTGGGAGAAGTGACAGCGGCGGGGAAATCGCCGTAGAGCACGCGATGAAACGCCTGATTGGCGAGGAAGGAGGGACTCGAGAGGTTCTGGTCGAGGTCCGCTAATTCGCGCTGCTTGAGCTTGGCAAGTTCGTCTGCGGGAAATGACGGATGCAGGACGATATCGCTCATCAAATCCAGAATCTGCGAGGTCGAGTCAATCAGCCCGGAGGCGCGAATGGTCGCATGGCTCAAACCGAACGCGGATTCGGCTTCGAGGGTGGCGCCAATCGAATCCGTTTCCGTGGCGATTTGTTCGCTGGTTCGCCGCGCCGTGCCTTCCTTCAACATTTCCGCGGTGAAATAAGCAAGCCCCGGCAAGTCCTTGGGATCAGTAAGTTGCCCGGGGCGGACCCACATGGCGAAGGAAATAGTGGGCAGCTTGTGATTTTCCAGCAGCACCAGAGTCAGCCCGTTCGAGAGCTTCACCACCGTGGGGCGCGGCAAGTTGACGCGCAGTATTTCCTTGTTTACCGGCGCGCGGTTGAGGCGCACCACTTTGCTGAGCGGCACGGCCTTGCCTTGCCCGCGCGCAACACCCGCGCAGGACAAAAGCAAAATCGCCGCAGCCACGGCTGTCCAGCGGGCCGCGACCCACGAAGTATTTCGATTCATGTTCCGCCCTCCTCGGTTTGCCACCGGTGCGATGCTCATTGCGCCCCCTTGGCCGTTGCCGCCGCCTGATCCGCCGCAGGCAGGGTGATCACCACGGTTCGCTGGTCCTGCACCAGAACTTTTTTCGCCACGGCGTTTATTTGGTCGAGGGTGACCGCGTCCTCTTTGCCGGGAGTGGTGTTGACCAATTGCGGATCATTGAACCGCACCGCGGAATCGCCGATCATCACCGCCGTGGTGAGGTCCGAGCGGCGGCGGTCAATGAATCGGCGCAGAAGTTGCGTCTTGGCCTTGGCGAGTTCTTCCGGCGTCACGCCATTTTTCACTACGGCTGCGATTTCCTGGTCGATGCCATTTTCCAGGTCCTCGACCTTCACGCCTGGCCGCGGATTCACGCTGATGTACAACTGCCCGGTGCCGATGCGCCCGTCCGCGAAAACCTGCACTTGCGACGCCAGTTGCTGATCCTTCACCAGGTGCTGGTAGAGCCGCGAGCTTTCGCCCTGGCCCAGAATCACGGCCAGTTCTTCCGCCGCGAATTCATCCGGTGTGTCTCCGGGAGCGATGTGATAAGCGATGTCCACTTCCGGCAAACGCGCCAGCGGATCGTAGATGGTTTCGCTGCGCTCGCCGTAATGTTCTTCTTCGAGCAGGTCCACCTTGGGAGCAGGCGCTTGTTCGGGAATCGCAGCGAAATACTTTTTAATTTTGGCCAGGGCCTCGGCGGGATCGAAATCGCCCACGAGAGTGAGGACGGCATTATTGGGCGCGTAATAGGTGCGGAAGAAATCGGCTACGTCCTTCACCGTCGCGGCATCCAGATCGGACATGGAGCCGATGGTCGAATGCTTGTAGGCGAAATTGTCGTACGCCAGGTTGTCGAGGTCGAGCGAAGCCCGGCCGTACGGCTGGTTGTCGATGCCCTGGCGGCGTTCTTCCTGCACGGCGTTGCGCTGGTTATCGAGATTGGCCTGATTGATATTCAGCGAGCGCATGCGGTCAGCTTCAAGGAAGAGCGCCAGGTCCAATTGATTTTTCGGCAATTCCTCGAAATAGGTGGTGCGGTCGGGGTTAGTGGTGCCGTTCATCCCGCCGCCATTGTTGAACACCAGAATGAAATGCTCGCCTTTGCCCACGTTCTGCGAGCCTTGGAACATCATGTGTTCGAAGAGGTGTGCGAAGCCGGTGTGTCCGGGATGTTCGTTGCGACTGCCCACGTTGTAGGTCACATCGATGGCGTAGACCGGCGCGGAATGGTCCGGGGCCAGAATCACGCGCAAGCCGTTGTCAAGCTTGGATTCGCGCAGATCAAGATTGGGGATCTTGACGCTTTGGGCGGCGGCAAAAGCGGCGCCGAATCCCAGAAACAGCGCGATTGCGAATGCCCAAACGCCGAATTTCTGCGGGGCTGCGGCCATGTTTTCTCCTTGCGAATACGCTGGACATTCTCCCCCAATTATTTGGGATTGGCAAACGAGGCGGCCGGTTTTGCCTGCGCGGCGGAATTGGCGCCAGACGCCAACGCCCTCGATTTGAAGATACAAGAGCCTGCCTTGACTTATCGGAAACACGCCGCCTAGACTCGATGGTTCGGGAATAATTTCGCAAACCATAATGGCTAAGGCTCCAGGACTCACAATCACCATCGGCGTCACCGGCGCGAGCGGGGCGCTATATGCGCAAGCCATTCTGCGCTTGCTCGAAGCCGACGCGCGCGTCGAGCATGTTTTCCTGGTGGTGAGCGACGCGGGAATGCGGCTGATTGCCACCGAGCTGAAAATCGTCTCGGCCGATGCGAAAAAACTGCCGTCGCTTTTGACCGGAACTCCCGCCCGAAAAATGGAGCTTCTGCCGAACAGGGACGTGGGCGCGCGGATCGCCTCAGGCAGCGCGGCGGTGGACGCCATGGCGGTGATTCCATGTTCGGCCGGGGCGCTGGGAGCCATCGCTTCGGGAATCGCGAGCGATTTGCTCACACGCGCCGCGGACGTATGCCTCAAGGAGCGGCGCCCGCTGCTGCTTTGCCTGCGGGAGACGCCGCTCAACCGTATCCATCTGGAAAATATGCTGCGCGTGCACGATGCCGGCGCCGTTGTGATGCCCGCGATGCCGGCGTTTTATTACCAGCCGAAAAATATCGGCGAAATGGCCGGGCAGTATGTCTACCGCGTGCTGGCGCAAATGGGTCTTCCTCAGGACGGGCAATATCGCTGGAACGGCGGAAAACGCTGAATGAGCAAGAGCCGCATGCGCATCATCCTGGAAATGATCAAATTCGAGCACTCCGTGTTTGCGCTGCCGTTTGCGCTGGTGGGAGCGATCCTGGCGGCGCGCGCCGGCGGCATGATTCCCACCTGGCAACAGATTGCGTGGATTATCGCTGCCATGGTGGGCGCGCGCTCCGCGGCTATGACCATGAACCGCATCGCGGACCTCGAATACGACCGTCGAAATCCGCGCACCGCCAACCGCGCGCTGCCCAAGGGAGAGCTCTCCTTGGCATTCGCCTGGGTTTTCACGCTGGTAGCTTCCGGCGTGCTGGTGCTGGCCGCCTGGATGTTGAACCCGCTGGCGTTCCAGCTTTCTCCCGTGGCGCTGGCGATTTTGTTTTTTTATTCCTATACCAAGCGGTTCACTTCCTGGGCGCATTTCGTGCTGGGATTTTGCCTGGGAATGTCGCCTGCGGCGGCGTGGATTGCGATTCGCGGATCGCTCGATTGGCGCATGCTGATTCTCTGCGCCGCGGTGACGCTGTGGGTGGGCGGCTTCGACGTGCTGTACGCCTGCCAGGACGTGGAATTCGACAAATCCGAGGGCTTGTATTCCATCCCGCGAAAATTCGGAATCGGGCGTGCGTTGGGAATCGCGCGCGGAATGCACATTTTCATGATCGCCTTGCTCGTGTGGCTGGCGTGGGCCTTTCATCTGAGCTGGCCGGCGTGGGCCGGGATCGGCGTGGTCGGGGCGCTGCTGGCCTACGAGCATTCGCTGGTAAAGTCGGATGATCTGAGCAAAATCAATGCTGCGTTTTTCACCGTGAATGGCTATATTAGTTTATTGTTCCTGCTTTTCTGGGGCGCGGCGGCCTTCGCGATGCGCCCCTGAACCGCGAAAAAAGGGATTTGGATGACACCGGGATTACAAATCGCGGATGCGCGGCTCGAACCCATCGCCACCAAGGTGCTGGCGGGAGAACGGCTGTCCGCCGAAGACGGCTTGGCGCTGTTTTCGTCGCACGACTTGCTGGCGGTGGGCTGGCTGGCGAACCACGTGCGCGAAAAACGCCACGGAAACGTAACCTATTACAACGTCAACCGGCACATCAATCCCACCAACGTGTGCGTGGCGCATTGCAAGCTGTGCGCTTTCGGGCGCTCGCCGGAAGCGACCGGCGCGTACACTTTTGCACTCGACGAAATCTGGCAGCGCGCGGCGCAAGGAGTGGCCGAAGGCGCCACGGAATTTCATATCGTGGGCGGGCTGCACCCCGATCTGCCGTTCGAGTATTACCTGGATTTGATTCGCGGGCTGAAGCAGCGTTTTCCGCAGGTGCATCTGAAAGCCTTCACCATGGTGGAGGTGGGTTATTACGCGCGGCTTTCGAAGCTTTCCATTCGCGATACGCTGCTGGCCATGAAAGAGGCGGGCGTGGATTCGCTTCCCGGAGGCGGCGCGGAAATTTTTCATCCGCGGGTGCGAAAAATTATCTGCGATCACAAGGTGAGCGGCCAGATGTGGCTGCAGATCGCGCGCACCGCGCATGAAATCGGCCTGCATTCGAACGCCACCATGCTCTACGGGCACGTGGAAAATCTGGAAGAGCGCGTCGAGCATCTGATTGATCTGCGCAAGACTGCAGGACATTACTCACGGTTTCGTAACCTTCATTCCCCTGGCGTTTCATCCCGCCAATACGGGCCTCGCGCATCTTCCCGGCCCCACAGGATTCGACGATCTGAAGACCATCGCCGTATCGCGACTGCTGCTCGACAATTTCGATCACATCAAGGCTTACTGGATCATGCTCACGCCGCGCATCGCGCAGATCGCGCTGCGTTTTGGCGCCAATGATCTGGACGGGACGGTGGTGGAGGAAAAAATCTATCACGATGCGGGCGCCACCACGCCCGAACATCTGACTCGCGCCGAACTCGAGCGCCTGATTCGCGCCGCCGGCCGCGTGCCGGTCGAGCGCGACACCATGTATCGCCCGGTGGATCGCGTGAAAAATCCCTTCCCCGCCAATCCCCCATCCATGTCGCACCGCGGCGACGGCTTTATTCCCGAGACTTCCCTGACCCTGAACGTCTAGCGGACACCTTTAGAAATCGAAGCGGTAGCCGAGAACCATTTTTGCGATCAGGTGATCGGTCGAGCGCGTCACTCCCACCCCCAAGCCAAAATTGATTTCCCATTTCGGTGAGACATTCAAATCCACCGCCGGAACGATTTGCTGCTGCTGATCGGCGACGGCGTCGAAACCCGTGATCGGTCCCACCGACCCGTAATATTCGAGTCCACCGGAAATCTTGGGCGTGAAGTCGTAGCTGAATTTGAAATTCGGCGAAAAAACGAATCCCTGGCTCACGCTCGCTCCGTGAAACGAGCGGTCGAGCGTGGGATTGATGGACCAATACCACCGCCCGATCTTCTGGTCCACAATGGGGCGGATTTCCCACGTCCAGGTGTCCGGCGAAAATTGCCGCCGCTGGTAGCCGATTTCGTTCGAGAGGCTCGCGCCCACCGGCCAGTGCCATTTTTCCGGAACGCGGAAGCGCGGGCGAATGTGATCGCCCACCCATTGCCAGCCTTGGCCGGAACGCGCGGAAGTAAAAATATAAAACCCGGTTTCGAACCAGTCGTTGAACCCATGGGTGATCTCGATGGTTTCGTGCTCGGCGTGATCGGTGGGATAGACTCCGCCGGTGATCTGCTTCGATCCGTCAATCGTGAAATTGCTGTGCAATTCGAACATGGTGTGGCCCGGCTCGACGGTATCGGCGCCGTACACCTGGATTTCGTAATTGTCCTGGGCGCGTGCGGAGCCGCACAACGCCAGCAAAGCGCAGAATATTCCCGCGAATAATGCGGTGTGAAATTGAATAGCCCGTTGCCGCGACATTCCGATGCCTTTCTGCTACAGGATTTTGGAAAGTGTATACCAGGCGGGAGATACGCACCAATCCGATAAGAAGGGGTTTGCCGCGGGGAATTTTCCCGAAGCGGCGAAATACTCCGGGCGCGCAAAAATATTATGCGTGCGGGTGGGATTTGTCGTACACGCTCATCAACTGCTGGATGGTGGCCTGGGTGTAACGCTGCGTGGTGGATAGCGAAGCATGGCCCAGCAATTCCTGGATCGCGCGCAAATCAGCGCCATCGGCGAGGAGATGAGTGGCAAAGGCATGGCGCAAGGAATGGGGATGCAAATCCCAATTGACATTAGCCAGCCGCGCGTAGGTTTTCACGACCTGGCGCACGGACTTGGCGGTCAATCGTCCGCCGCGCCAGTTGACGAACACCGCTTCGTGGTCGGGTTCGGTCCGCGGGTGCGCCAGAATTTCATTGCGCACCGGCAAGTAAGCTTCGAGCGCCTCTTCGGCCTTCTTTCCGTATGGAACCACGCGCTCCTTGCGGCCCTTGCCGAGCACCCGCAGCATCTGTCCGCGGCGGTCCACGCTTCCGATGTTGAGGCCCACGAGTTCGCTGACGCGAAGTCCCGAGGCGTAGAGCAATTCCAAAATGGCGCGGTCGCGCTTCAGCAGCAATTTAGCGTCGCCTCGCGACTCGCGACGCCCGCTCGTGCCGGAAGACGCTTTCGGCTGAGGACTTTTCATGCCGTCGAGAAAAGCGTTCAATTCCTCGGCGGTCAGGACGCGCGGCACGCGCTTGGGGAGTTTCGGAGTGCTGACCAGCTTGGCCGGGTTCTGCTTGACGATGCGTTCGCGCACGCAAAATTTGAAAAACGTCCGCAGCGCGGCGAGCTTGCGCGCCACCGACGCTTTTTCGAGCCCGCGATCGTAGAGCCAGCTAACGAATTCGCGGATCAGGCGGTGGTCCACCTGGGTCACCGGCAATGTGGCTTCGCCGGGCGGAGTGATATAGGAGCAGAACATTTCCAAATCGGAGCGGTAGACGCGAATGGTTTCCGGCGAGGCGTTGCGCTCGTCGGTGAGGTAAACCATGAACCGTTCGATGAGCTGCATCATGGAGTGAATTTCATTTCCGCCGGAATATCGCGGCGGACTCCTGTGACCAACCCCGAAGTTGGACTCCCTCGGCCCAATCGCTCAGGATTTCAATTGTGCCGTAACGCCCGCCTCCACCGGCTGGGCTTCCGCGGGTTGCGCGGAAACAGGCTCCGGGACGGGTCCTTCCCAATCGCAATTTTCGCGGATACACGCGCGGTAGTTTCCGGTCTTGGTGCGTTTTTCGACGATGAAAGCCGCGCCGCATTTGGGACAAGGCTCGGCAATCGGCTCGAACGGCGTGGTGAAATCGCAATCGGGGTAGCGGCTGCAGCCGTAGAAAATGCGACCCGCTCCGCGTCCTTTGGTGGTGCCGCGCCGGACGAATTCTCCCTCATTGCACTTCGGGCATTTGATTCCCAGGGTGATGGGGCGGGTGTATTTGCACTTCGGATAATTTTCGCAGCCGACGAAATCTCCGAAGCGTCCCTGGCGGCGCAGCAACTGGCCTTCATCGAGTGGACATTTTTCGTCGAGCCGCACGTCCGGCTGGCGCGCCTTTTTCGTTCCGCTCACCAGGCGTCTGGTGGTCTTGCAATCGGGATAACCGGTGCACGCCAGGAAAACGCCGAAGCGTCCGCGCTTGATAGCCATTTCCTTGCCGCAATTGTCGCAATATTCGATTTTATTTTCGCCGTCGTCGTCGGCCACTTCCGGCGAAAGATCCTTGGTGTAATCGCAATCCGGATAGCGGTTGCATCCCAGGAAGAAGCCGTGGCGGCTGATGCGTTCGAGAAGTTCGCCTTGCCCGCATTTTTCGCATTTCAGCCCGGTGGGAATTCCCGCTTTGTAGGAAAGCATTTCGCCGCCGGCCTTTTTCAGGTCTTGCACGAAGGGATCCCAGAATTCCTTGACGGCTTGACGCCAGGGCAGCTTGCCTTCCTCGATTTCGTCGAGTTCTTCCTCGAGGCGCGCC
Organism: uncultured Acidobacteriota bacterium; assembly: GCA_963708285.1. Lineage (GTDB taxonomy): Bacteria > Acidobacteriota > Terriglobia > Acidiferrales > UBA7541 > Palsa-295. The sequence continues at coordinate 824,399 of CAVPSF010000001.1, read as the reverse complement.
GTGAATCCCACGTCGAAAATATCTTCGAAGCTTTTGACCAGCAGCCCGCTGACGCGTTCGCCAAGCAATGTAGGCGTGAAGCGGCCCTGATCCTTGGTCACGTATTCGCGGTCGACGATGGTGGAAATAATGGTGGCGTAGGTGGAAGGTCGCCCGATGCCTTTTTCCTCGAGCTCTTTCACCAGCGTCGCTTCGGTGTAGCGCGGCGGAGGTTCGGTGAAATGCTGCTCGGGGCGGATGGTTTCTAATTTCAGTTGCTCGCCCTCGCGCACCTGCGGAAGTCTCTTGTCGTCCGCGTCGCCTTCGTCTTCCTTTTCTTCTTCGTCCTTCACCGCCTGGTAAGCCGCCAGGTAGCCTTCGAATTTCATTACCGAGCCGTTGGCGCGGAAAGTGTAGTCCTCGGCCTGCACGTCGATGGTGGTCTGGTCATAAACCGCCGGAAGCATCTGCGAAGCCACGAAGCGCTGCCAGATCATCTGATAAAGCCGGAACATGGATTCATCGAGATAGGGTTTCACGCTTTCCGGCGTGCGTGTCACATCCGTCGGGCGGATAGCTTCGTGCGCCTCCTGCGCGTCTTTCTTGGACTTGAAGAAATTGGGTTTTTCGGGAAGATATTTCTGGCCGTAGGCCGAGCCGATGTGCTCGCGGACTTGCGCCAGTGCGTCGTCGGATACTTTCACGGAATCCGTGCGCATGTAAGTGATCAGCGCGATGGCGCCTTCCGAACCCAACTCAACGCCTTCATAGAGCCGCTGGGCCAGCATCATGGTGCGCTTGGCGGTGTAACGCAGGCGGTTGTAACCGGCCTGCTGCAGCTTGGAAGTGGTGAACGGAGGAGGCGCGAACCGCCGCTTTTCTTTTTGCGTAACGCTGGCAACTTGCCAGATGGCGCGGTCCACGATTCTCAGAATGCGCTGCGCTTCCGCCTCATCGGGGATTTCCAGATCCTCGCCTTTGTACTTGATCAGTTTGGCTTCGAATGCGGGAGGATCGCCGGCGGCCAGCAGCGCGTGGATGGTCCAATATTCGCGCGGCACGAAAGCGCGGATTTCAAGTTCGCGTTCGGCGATCAAGCGCAGCGCCACGGTCTGCACGCGCCCGGCGGAAAGTCCCCGCCGGACCTTATCCCACAGGAGCGGAGAAACTTTGTAGCCCACGATGCGGTCGAGCACGCGGCGCGCCTGCTGCGCATCCACCAGGTCGTTATTCACCTGCGTGGGATGCTCGAAAGCCGCCTTGATGGCCTTGGGCGTGATTTCGTTGAACATCACGCGATAAATTTTGGATGCGGAAATCACCGGGCGCTCAACCCGGGTTTCCACCGCCTTTTTGGCTTTGCCCTTGGCGGGGGCGGCGGATTTGTCCTGGTCTTTATCCTTCGCCACATCGAATACCGGAACCTTGAAGGGCTTGCTGAGCACCTGTTCCAGGTGATAGCAGATGGCCTCGCCTTCGCGATCCGGGTCGCCCGCCAGGTAGACAGCGTCGGCCGTCGCCGCCGATTTGCGCAAATCGTTGATGACTTTGATCTTGCCGGGAATGACCTCATACGTCGGTTCAAAGATGTTTTCTGAGGTGATAATCACCGGCTTGGGAGTCTTCTTTTCCGCCGCTTTTCCTTTGCCGGTCTTAGACTTTTTCTTTTTCTTCTTCCCGTTTTCTTCGCCGGGCAGGAGTATAGCGATGGACTTCTTCGGCAGGTCCATCACATGACCGTAAGAAGCCTTCACCGAATAATTCCGGCCCAGGTATTTATTGATTGTTTTCGCCTTGGCTGGCGACTCTACAATTACCAGTGATCGTCCCATTCTCTTGTATGTTCCTTGTGAAACGCCGGCACCCGGTGTCTCACCCGGACGCCAGTACCATCCTACCCCGCTGTCCCGGATTGGATTACAACAGGACTTTCAGGAATTGCTTACCCGGCAACTGACGTACCACACCTTTGAGCTCAAGGTCAAATAGCCCGGCCAGGACTTCCGAGGAGGTGAGGCCCGAATTTTCCACCAAATCGTCCACCGGGCGGGACTTATCCGCAGCCAGCAAATCATAGAGCGTGCGCTCGGATGGCGATAGACTTTGCTCCACCAGATGCGCCCGCTCCTCGGAAGAGGCCGTCTCGACCGGCAACAATTCCGCGCGCACCGGGGTAGGCAGCTCTTCCACCACGTCTTCCCATCCGGTCACCAACTTGGCTCCCTGTTTGATGAGCTGGTTAGGGCCAAAGCTGGAAGGCTGCGTGGCGTTGCCCGGCACTCCGAAGACTTCGCGGCCGAATTCCATCCCCAGCCGGGCGGTAATTAACGAACCGGAATATTGCGCGCCTTCCACCACCACCACACCGAGCCCCATCCCGGCAATCACCCGGTTACGTATGGGGAAATTCTGCGGCGCCGGAAAAGTTCCCATGGGGAATTCGCTGATAATCGCTCCGCGCTGCATGATTTCCGCGAAGAGCTTCTTGTTCTCTTTGGGATAGATTACGTCAATCCCAGCGCCTACTACACCGATCGTGGCTCCCTGGGCAGTGCTCAGAGCCCCTTTGTGCGCGCTCGCGTCTATTCCCCTGGCCAGCCCGCTCGCGATAACCAGGCCGCGCTCGGCCAGATCCCTTCCCAAACGTTCAGCCATTTGATTCCCATAAGGGGTCGGACGACGCGAACCTACTATCGAAATGATGTGCCGATTTAGAAGTTCAATGTTTCCAAGGACATATAGTAGAGGCGGGGGATCATAGATTTCCTTGAGCCGTGCGGGATAGGCAGGCTCGTCCCAGGTAAGGAGGCGGCATCCCGCAGCCTGCGCCTGGGCCAGCTCCTTGCCCGCCGCGCTCATCGATTCGCGGGCATGCAGCGATTGAGCCACGGCGGCAGGCAGACGCTGGGCTTCGAGAGCGGTGAGCGAGGCGTTGAACACTGCTTCCGGGCTGCCAAATTCGCGAAGCAGTTTCCCAGCCATGCGCGCGCCGAGTCCGGGCGTCAGCGCCAGCGCCAACCATCCCAAGTATTGGCTGGAATCCATCGAGCCGGGCCTGCGCCAAAGACTGCGCCCGGCGCGGCCCTATTGTCAAGCTCGTCCATTGCCGTATCGTTATCTGAGTTTTCGTGCTTGCAGCTGGCCGTGGCCGGAATCGGGGGTGAAGAGCGACCGGCTGCCACATTATTTGCTTTTGCGCGCGATCGAGGGCTCGGCCAAATTGGCCGCGCCGGCTGCGCGAATGCAGCGCGATGGCAAAAAATCGGCGCCTGCGGTTTATGCTATATTCGATGGTCGGCTCTCGCGAGGAATTCATGCCCAAACTTCGCATCTCCATCGTGGAATTTCTGAACACCGCGCCGCTGGTCTGGGGTTTCACCGAAGGTCCGCTCAGCGGCAAATACGATTTGTCCTTCACCGTGCCTTCGCAATGCGCCGAAGCGCTGCGCCACGGCGATGTGGACGTGGCCATCATTCCCGCCATCGAATACCAGCGCATGGAAAATCTGGTGGTATTGCCCGGGATGGCGGTGGCCGCCAAGGGAGAAGTGCGCAGCATTTTGGTGGTGTCGAAGCGGCCCATTGAAATGGCCAAGCGCATCGCGCTTGACACCAGTTCGCGGAGTTCCGCGGCGCTGGTTCGCTTGCTGGCCCAGGATTATTGGAAGATTCATCCGGAATTCGTGGATGCCGCGCCTAATCCTTCGGAAATGTTGAAGCAGGCGGATGCGGCGCTGGTGATCGGAGATCCGGCGCTGCGCATCGCGCTGAAGATGGACGCCCTGGCGGGGAAAACGCCGGGCGGAGAACAATGCTGCCAGGGCGACCCTGAAGAAATGCCGGTTCCCGGCTTCGAAACAATCTTCGTTTATGACATTGCCTATCAATGGCGGGAGATGACCGGCAAGCCGTGCGTTCTGGCCGTCTGGGCGGGGCGACGTGACGCCATCACCCCGGAAGTCGTCGCGGATTTCGAAGCCTCGAAGCGCTATGGCATGGCGCGGTTGCGCGAAATCGGCGAAGCCGCTTCCATCAAGCTGGAATTGCCGCCGCGCGCGCTCGAACTGTATCTCACCGACAACATTCATTTTGACCTGGACGAGGAAAACCTCGCCGGGCTGCGCCTGTATTTCGAAAAGGCCGCCGCTGCGGGATTGATTCCGTCCTGCCGCCCGGTGGAATTCGCGGCCGCCACATCCGCGTCTGTTGCGCATCGCGGAGCCTAGCGAATTGCAGCCAGCCGGCACACTTCGCCTCCTCCGCCGCTATCCGGTGAAAAGCATGGCCGGCGAGGATTTGCAGGAAGCGCGCGTCACTTTTTCGGGATTGGTGGGAGACCGCGTCTACGCCTTCATCGACAACAATAATCATTCGAATTTTCCGTGGATGACCGCGCGGCAAGCGCGCCAGATGCTGCTGTTCCGCCCGCGGTTTCTCGATCCACCGGCGCTCGATGACGAAATTCCGGAAACCAACCGCTATTCAACGGAAGTGGTTTCTCCCGAAGGCGAAAAATACTGGATGGGCGATGTGCGGCTGACCGAACATCTTGAAAGTCGCTTCGGGCATTCCCTGCGGCTGCGTTTTTCGGAGCGCTCGATGACCGACGCGCGCCCCGTATCGCTCTTCAGCCTCGGCACGGCCGCGGCGCTTTCGGAAGAAACCGGCGTAACGCTCGACCCGCGGCGCTTCCGCGCGAATTTTTACGTGCAGTGGGAGGAGCAGCCGCCGTTTTTCGAGGATCAGTTGATCGGCAGGGAGTTGCAGATCGGCGCCGATGTGACCATCCAGGTGGTGAAGAAGGATTCGCGCTGCGTGATCATCAATCTCGATCCCGGAACGGCGGAATCCTCGCCCGTGGTGCTTGAAAAAGTGGCGCGCGAGCATGACGGCTGCGCCGGCGTGTATGGCGCGGTGCTGCGCGAAGGTGTGGTGCGCGCCGATGATCCTGTATACTTGCTCTGACTTGAAATAAGGGAACGACCGACGAAATGGGCCTCACACCACAGCAAGCGCTGGAACTATTCGAGTCCGATGACCTGATCGGCATCGGCATGGCCGCCAACGAAGTGCGCCGCCGCAAGACCGATCCGCGCGTGGCCACTTATCAAATCGACCGCAACATCAATTACACGAATTTCTGCACGGAGTATTGCTCCTTCTGCGCGTTTTACCGCCCGCTGGGCGCGAAGGATGGCTACATCCTGCCGCTCGAAACCATTTACGAAAAAATCCAGGAAATGATTGAGTTGGGCGGCACCGGCGTGCTGATGCAGGGCGGGCTGCATCCCGACCTGCGCATCGAGTTTTACGAAAACATGCTGCGCTCGATCAAAAGCAAATTTCCGCAGGTGCATTTGCACTGTTTTTCCGCGCCGGAGATTACCTGCATCGCCGAGGTTTCCGGTTTGTCGTTGCGGGATACCATCGCGCGGCTGCGCGATGCGGGACTCGATTCCATACCCGGCGGCGGCGCCGAGATTCTGGACGACGAAATTCGCGCGCGCATTTCGCGGTTGAAGTGCCGGTCGGAGGAATGGGTGGAGGTGCACCGCGCCGCGCACTCATTGGGCATGCGCACCACGGCCACCATGATGTTCGGCTGCGGCGAGGAATACCGCCATCGCGTCAATCATCTGGAATTGCTGCGCCGCATGCAGGAAGATTCCGGCGGGTTCACCGCCTTCATTCCCTGGATTTTCGCGCCGGAAAATACGCCGCTCGGGAAAAAGATTCCGGAAGCCACGGCGTTCGATTATTTGAAGACGCTGGCCATCAGCCGGCTGTATCTCGACAACATCGACCACATTCAATCCAGCTGGCTCACGCCGGGAATCAAGGTGTGCCAGGTGGGATTGCAATTCGGCGCGGACGACGTGGGCAGCATTCTGATTGAAGAAAACGTGGTGTACGCCGCGGGGGTCCGCAACCGCACCAACGAAGCCGAACTGCGCCGCATCATTTCCGACGCGGGATATATTCCCGCGCAGCGCGACACGCTGTACCGTTCCTATTCCTTGAAGTAAGAAAAATTCCTTGCGGCAGGCGCCGCTTACGCGGGAAGAGAAATAATCGAAGCACTGGCGGCGGGCAAATCGATGGTCACGCTGGCGCCGAAGGGTTGCTTGTTTTGCAGCACGATATCCCCCCCGCATTCCTGCGCGATTCCGTAACAAATGCTCAATCCCAGACCCGTGCCTTTGCCCACCGGCTTGGTGGTGAAGAAAGGGTCGAAGGCGCGATTCAGATCGCTGAACCCCGGCCCGGAATCCTCGAACTCCACGACCACGCGGGCATTGTGCAGCGAGGCTTGGATGCGGATGTCGCGGCGCGCGCTGTCCTCCACGGCGTCAATGGCGTTGTTCAGGATGTTGAGCAGCACTTGCTTTAATTCATCCTCGCCGATGGCGATGCGCGGAAGCTGCGGATCGACCGTCACTTCCATGTGAATATTGCTCTTGCGGATCTGGAATTCGCGCAATTGCACCACATCATGCAGCGCGGATTCGAAATGCGCGGCGCGTTCGGCGGGATTATTCTGGCGCGCAAATCGCAGCAGGCCGTCCACGATGCGCTTCATCCGCCGCGCTTCGTGCCCCAGTTTCTTCACCCGCTTGGCCGGACCTTCCTGCTCGATTTCCTCGCTGAGCAAATCGGAATAGCCGATGATTCCAGTGAGCGGATTATTAAGCTCATGAGCGACGCCGGCCACCAACTGCCCCAGCGCCGCAAGTTTTTCGGAGCGAACCAGTTGGTGATGCAGCCGGGTGTTTTCGATGGTCACCGCCAGATCGGCGGCCAGCACTTCCAGTTTCACGATCTCGAATTCGTCCATGCGCACAGCATCCGCGGCCTGGCCCAGGCACAGGCAGCCGAGCTGCGAACCCCTCCAGGAAGCCAGCGGAATCATCACGATTTCGCCGTCGTCCAAGGGAATCCAAAAAGAGTTGTTTCCGAGCTGCGTGCCGCTTTTGCACAATTCCTTGATTTTTTCCAGCGTCCACGAACCGCTCAACTCTTCGAGGCGCGTAATTTCTGCGGGAGAGAAACCGTTTGACCCGCTGAGCCGCAGCGAGCGGTCTTCGCCGCCCAGAAACACCGCGGCGCGCGGAAAGCTGCTGGCCGCGGTGATTGACGCGGCGATTTCTCCGCACAACGCGGCGGGATCCTTGCCGGCCAGCAGCCGCGAAGTGACTTGCGAAAGGCTCAGCAACAAACGATTTTCCGCATGTTCGCGCTTGCTCGCCACTTCGATAAAACTCGATTTATCTTCGAGAAGCGTCAGCACCATGCCGAACGCCACAAAATACTTCGGCACATTCCACAGTTCGCCATTGATTTGCAGCTTGGGAAAATGTTCCGCGAGCAGCGTGGCCACTGGAAACACCGCGCCCCAGGCCAGAAATCCTCCGGAAACCGCCGCCACGCCGGGTGAAGGCCGCGGGTAGCGGCGCCAGAAAAGCACGCCGCACAATCCGTAGCTCAGAGTCAGAATCGCATTCACGGCAAAATCCGCGCTTCCCTGCAATTGCCGGTGAATGGCCCACACGCCGGTGGCTACCAGCAGCAGAGCCAGGCACAAATTGAAGAGCGCCGATTCCTTGCGCGCGAACAGCGGAAAGACGGCGCCGCCGAAAAAGAGCAGGCCGAGCGACACGGAGAGCGCCAGAGGAATATTCCAATTGAAGGTTGTGGCCACGGCATGAAATACCGTGGGAACGCCCAGCATCACCAGCAGAGAAAAGCGGCTGGCGCGATTTTCCACCGCGATCATCAGCGAAACGACAAAGACGATGCCGGCCAGCTCGAGCGATGCCAGATCGACCGACTCGATGATCATTTCCGCCAGGCCCGTGTGCGTCTCAAAAGCTTGTATCAGGAAATGCAGGAAAATCAGCGCCCAAGCGTAAGTCCACAGCCGCACGCGCATGGAAGGCGCATGTTTGCGCAGGGATAGGAAAATCCCCACCAGAACAGCCAAAATCAGGATCGAAGGTAATTTGTCTAGAAGTGCGGTCACAACAGCCTCGGATTCAAGAGACTAGCGGTTTAGTACAGGGTGTCTCAATAGACCGTTAGTACTAAAGAACGTACCGTTTAAGAAATCAAGGCTTGGGCGGGCGCACGATCAGGCTTTTTCGGGAAAGGTAACATCCAGGGTGACTTCCGCGCCTTCCGGGAGGTCAATTTCCGCGCGAGGAACAAAGACTCCATGAATAAACTGTGCCGGAATCCGGGAGCTGCGATGAGCATGACCGTCAGTCATTTTGGGCGAGGGTCCCCTGTCGGCTATTCCTTCCGGGGAGCGGCCGGAAGGCGAGCGCGAAGGTTGCCTCGCTCTGCGCGAACATTTTTGAGTTTCGAGGCTTCGATTTGCCGTGCTCGAATTTCGGCACGCCCGCCTGATCGAGCGCCACGTTCGCCAGGGCATCGGCGTCGCGATTTAATTCACGGCGCACGTGTTCGATTTGGAAGTAGGCGAGCTGGCGCGCGAGTTTTGCGGCGCGTTCATGGAGCGGGCGCAGGTCCGCGCTCTTCACTTTGTAGCGGCCCTGCATCTGCCGCACCAGAAGTTCCGAATCGCTGCGGATGCGCAGCGCGGCGATGCCATGTGCCACGGCGTAATCGAGAGCCGCAAGCAGCGCGTAATATTCGGCCACGTTATTGGTTTCACGTCCGATATGTTTCGCGAGTTCGTGCACGATGCGGCCGCCGGCGTCTCGGATCACCACGGCGTAGGAAGCCGGGCCGGGATTTCCGCGGGAAGCACCATCAATATTGGCGATGTGCACATTTGCGGGAGGAGTCGAAGCGGTGTGCGAATCGGAAAAGAGGCGGGCGCTACCGGGAGGTGGAATTTTTCGCGGTGGCGTCATGGCTGTTTTCCTGGAAAAGCAAAAAGATCAGCACTCACGGGAAGGAGGAGCGGAAGCGGCTGCGCGGGCCGCGGAATTCGCGGCGTTCGCTGAAATATTTTCCGGTTCGATGAAATAAAGAATTCGCGTGCAAGTCTCGCAATGAAATAAGTTCGCCTTCGCCGGAGCGGCGCATTTCCTGGAACACATGCGGGCGGATGCGCACGCCGCAGGCGCCGCACATTTCGTTATGAATTTCCGCCAGCGCCACGCCGTGATGTTTCTTGGCGATGCGATCGTAATGATCCAGCACGTCTTCGGGGATGGCGGAGACCACCCGCGCGCGTCCGGCTTCGAGTTCAGCCAGCTCCTTTTCCACCGCCGCCTTTTCCGATTCGATTCGCGCGCGTTCGGCGCGCACCCGCTCGTCCACTTCCTTGAGTGAAATCTCCGAGGCCTTGATGCGGCGGTCGTATTCCTCCGCGGCCACCATCTGTTCGAGCAAGCGGTCCTCGGCCTTGGCGATTTCCTCTTCGGCCATCTGCACTTCGTGCTGCAGAGCCTTGTAGGCTTCGTTGGTTTTGATCTGCGAAGTCTGATCCTTGTATTTGCGGACGCGTTCCTTCCACTGCTCGACGTCCAATTCGTATTTTTTGCGGTCCTTGAGGGTGGCCAGCTGCGCGGCTTTGCTTTGCTCCACTTCAATGCGCGCCTCGGCCAACCGCGCGTCGAGTTCGCCGAATCGTTTCGGGTAGGCCGCCAGGCGTGTGCGCACGTCATGGAGCCTTACATCCACGCTCTGCAGTTCCAGGAGGCTTTCCAGAATTTTCTGCACGATTGGCCCATTCTAGCACAGCGCGAGCGGGGCTTTGCCTACTCGCGAAAACTCTCGCGGAAGAAGGCGATGGTCCGCGGCCAGGATTCGGCTTGCGCCTGGGCGTCGGCCGCGGCCGTGCCGCCGAAGGAAAACCGTGCGTTGCGCAGATGCGCGTTCCGCGAATTTCGCGCCGTGGTGGGCAGAAAAGGGTAGCGCAGCATGTGTCCCGCGCGGGGATAGCGCAAGTGCTGGACGGCGTGCGGAAAATGATTTTCTCGCAAGCGCTCGACAATAGCTTCGCTCATGCGGTCCGCGGGCCAAACGTGATCATCGCCTCCGGAAACCAGCAGGACCGGCCCGCGCATCCGTTCGACAGGAATAGCCGCCTCGCGCAGCGCCTCCCGGTTGCGCATTCCCGCGCGAAAAAGATTTCGAAAAATTACCGGGCGGCGCAGCGCCACCACGGGAAACGCCGAACGCAGCATGAATCCGCGCAGCGGCAGCGGCGCAAAGGGAATCGGCTTGCCGCGATAGGTCCACACCGGAATGATTTCCCCGGATTCTTTTTCGCGCCCGCCCGCGGCCCAGGCCACATGGCTAGGCGCGAAGGCCGCCACACTCCTGATCTGCGGAAACGTGGCCGCGAGCAGAAGCGCGAGTTCCGCGCCGCGCGAAACGCCCAGCACGCCCAGGCGGCGGCAATCGATTTCCGGCTGCGCCGCGAGCCAGGCCATGGCGGCCTCCAAATATTCCAGCGGAATGCGGTGCAGCCACTGCGGCAAGGGCGGAATTCCGAAATAGGCCAGAGCCAGCGTGGCGAAACCGTGGCGCGAAAGCACCGCCGCCTTATCCAGATCGAATCCGCCTCCCGATCCGCTCAGCACGATGATGACCGGCGGGCGCGCAGCGCCTTCGATCGGCGGCAAGAATAATCGCCCGGAAAATCCTTCCGCGCTGTCGTCAATTTTCAGGTCGCGCGTCTCTGTTCCGGGAGCCAGGAAGCGGCGCTCGATTTTCGCAGAGGCTAAGATGCGCCCGCGGCTTTCCGCTTCGATGCCGACAAAATTCGGCTGCGGATTATTTTTCGCGAAAGCAGCGCTGCCACTCGCGGGTTCTGCTTCGAGGCGCATGGACCAGAAAATTCCCATGGCGGAAATACCCCGGTAAGCGCCGCGCGTGGGCGCAACGACGGCGGGATCGACGCATCCCGATTCGTCGGCGCGAAATTCCGCCTGGGCGGTCCACCGGCGGCGAAGATCGTCTTCCGTTGTGGCGCGCAAAATCAGCGGCTGGCGCGGAGCCAGGCCATGCACGCGGATGCGCACTTCTTCGTCGATAAACGCGGGGTTGGGGGTAATTTCGATGAAGACATTTTGCGTGCCAGAGTTCATTGAGGGTGCACGGGATGCCATGGGTGAGGGATCGAAGTTTCCATTCCGGCGGCGTGTAAGATGGTACAACAGAACCACTTCAATGGACTGGGGGTCATGCTGAATTGTCCGCATGCGTCTTTTCCCTGGCCACAGCCGTAATGGATATATGATGGCCGCCGCCACTGCCGACTGGGAGGGAAGCGTGGGGATTGACGCCGACGTTTTCCAGCTTCGACAAGGAGATTTGGAAGCGCTTTCGGCGTTGATCGCACGGTATCAAAACCGCCTCTATCGCTACCTGCTGCGCATGGTGCGCCAGCCTCAAGAGGCGGAGGACCTGTTCCAGCAAACGTGGCTGCGTGTGGCGGAAAAGATTCGGAGTTATGATCCCCAGCGCAATTTCGATGCCTGGCTTTTCACGCTGGCCCGCCATTTGGCGGTTGATTTTTTGCGGCGCAAGCGGCCGCACAGCCTCGATGAACCCGCCGGGGAATATGATGCGGGCGAAACCTTGGCTTCGCGGCTTGCTTCGGCGGACCAGGCGGTGCTGGAAACGCTGCTGGCCCGCGAGCGGTCTTTGCATTTGGCCGCGGCGCTCGACGAATTGCCAGTCGTGTACCGGGAAGTTCTGACTCTGCGTTTCGAGGAAGAGATGAAGCTGGAAGAAATCGCGCTGGTGCTGGCCGCGCCGCTTTCCACGGTGAAATCGCGGTTGCGGCGGGGGCTCGAACAGATGCGCGCAATTCTGGAAACCCGGGGTTCCGCGGAGGTCTGGCAATGAATCGCCCCGATGAACACGCCGAGATTCGCGGGCAACTCGTGTTGCTGGTTTCCGGCGCGCTTGCGGAAAGCGAAGCGGCGCGAATCATGCGCCATCTGGCCGCGTGCGCGGAATGCGCGGCGGAGTGGGAACGCTGGCAGCAACTTTCCGGCGCTTTGCGGCGATTGCCGGGTCCGCAGCCTTCGGAATCACTCGCTCTGCGGACGCAAACGTTCGTTGCGGCTCGTTTGGCGAGGCGGGCCGAGCAGCGCCATGTGCGCTGGGTCTTGGTTTTCGTGGTGCTTTTCTCCTGGGTTCTGACGCTGCTGGGCTGGCCGCTGGTTCGCTTCGGCGCCGGAGGAGTGCTGGCGCTCCTGGACATCCAGTTTCGACAGATGTGGCTGCTCTTTTTGATTTTTTCGGCGTTCACCTGGCTGGCCGGCGCCAGCGCCGCCATCCTGCTTTCGGTTCGCCGCGCGCGTGAATGGAGACTCGCATGACCACCAACCAACAACGATCCCGCGTCATTCCGGTAGTGGTATGGGTGATCGCCGTCGTCGTCTACCTGTTTGTATCGACGGCGATCTTCAACATGGTGATTCCGCAGGATAAGGAAATGTCGCAATGGCCGCTGGCCGGGAAAATCGCCCTCTGCTACGGGCTTTTGCTCATTGTGCCGGCATGGATTCTGCTGATTGGTTACGTTTTTGGGGATTCCAAGCGCCGCAACATGCGCTACATCGTGTGGACCCTGCTGGCCATCTTTGTTCCCGACGGCATCGGGATCATTCTGTACTTCATCCTGCGCGATCCGCTTTCGGCGCCGTGCCCTGGATGCGGCGCGGCGGTGAAAGCGAGTTTCACGTTCTGCCCGAAGTGCGCCACATCGCTGCACCCCACCTGCCCGCAGTGCGGGCGCGCCATCGAACGCGGGTGGTCGCATTGTCCCGGATGCGGGACGAAAGTTCCGGCCGCCACGCTTCCGGCCACCTGATCTTTCCGGCAATTTCGCCCACGACCGGCCAGGCCTCACGCTTCGCGCAAATCCGCACCTCCTCCCGCTATAATGGCGCGAGCGATTCAAGAGGAGGGATCATGCCATTCGTGCAAATCACCTGGCTGGCGGGCCGCACCCCCGAGCAGAAAAGAAAGCTAGCGGAGCGCGTGACGCAAGCGTTGATTGAAGACGGCCGCGCAAAACGGGAACACATTCAGGTCACTTTCGTGGATTTGCCGCATACCGATTATGCCGAAGGCGGAGTGATCGTGGCGGACCAGAAGCGCAATCCCTGAAAAGAGTTTTTTCAGGGAACGGGTTGCACTTCCATGGTTTGATCTACCACCCAATCGGTGCAGCCCGGCGAAGTGGCGGCCGGGCAATGCGCCACGGCGCGAAATCCTTCGCCGGATGTTTCCACATCGTAGGTATAGCCGTCGCGGCCCGAGGAATTTATCGCCAATGCTCCGCCTGATTTCAGTTGATCGAGCGAAGCGTAAGATCCGTTCTGCGCTTGATACAGGCGTTCAGCCTGCGCTATGCCGATCAAATCGTTTTTCACGCCGACGATGTTGATGACCTGCTTGGGCGTCCCGCCTCCGGAACTCTGCAGCGTCGAGAAATAATATTTGTAAACCAGGGCGGCGATCAGTGCCACCACCAGCAACCCGATCATGCTCGCCATGCTGCGCATTTTTCCCTCGCCGCCGCTTTCACGAAACTTGACCTGCCGCGCGGGAGTTGATCAACGCGCGTGGTTTTGCAATCGCTTGCGGCTCCAATACCACCACTGGCGTTTTTCCGCGGGCAGCGCGGGATTGCGCGCCTGCGCGACCGCCGCGGTGAAGACATCGAGGACGCAAGGGTCCTGGCGTTTGCGCCGCAGGCGCGACAATTTTTCGTAGAGCGCTTCCGGACGCCAGCGCGCCAGTTGCCGGATGCTGCGCACACCCAGCGCGTGCAGGTCGCGCTCGGTGGCCGGGCCCACGGAAACCAGGTCCTGCAATTTCCTGGTTTGCGCCGCGATTCTTGACGCGTTTCGACGATATTCTTTCATTAGGGATGAGGGTACATCGCGTGCGCCGGGCGCACAAGAATTCCTCGCGACGGCGAAAGCCGCATTTTGCGCGTAATCTTTTTCGCCGCGCTTGCGTCTAACCTGCGACGGGGGAACCCCATCCTCCGGCCGCCGTAATGCGGATTCACCGTTTGACATGCAAACGCGGCGTCGACGATACTGAACCGCTTCGCGACGTGGCGCAGGGCGCACTGGGCAGGGCATTCCCTTCGACGGGAGTCTTTCAGCATGAAGAAATGGATGGTAAGCGGTCTTATTTTGTTTTTCGCGGCGGCTCTGGCGATGCCGCTCGGCGCGCAGGAATCGTCCACGAACGTGCGGCCGCCGAAGCTCGATTTCACTTCGCACACGCTGCCGAACGGATTGCGCGTCATTCTGCTCGAAGAGCATGAAATGCCGGTGATCAACCTGCAAGTGTGGTATCACGTGGGCGCGAAGGACGAACGCCCCGGCCGCACCGGTTTTGCGCATCTGTTCGAGCACCTGATGTTCAAAGGCTCGGCGCACGTCGGTCCCGACGAGCATTCGCGCATCATCGAAGCCATGGGCGGTTTTGACAACGCCAGCACCTACGACGATTTCACGAATTTCTTCGAAACCTTTCCGAGCAACAATCTGCAGCGCGTGCTGTGGCTCGAAGCGGACCGCATGGGCAGCCTGAATGTGGACGAAGCCAACTTCACCTCCGAACGCGAAGTAGTGAAGGAAGAGCGGCGCGTGCGCGTGGAAAACGAACCCTACGGATACATCGAGGAAGACCTGCGCGCCGCGGCCTTTACCGTTCACGGCTATCACCACACGGCCATCGGCAGCATGGACGACTTGAACAAAGCCACGCTCGCGGACGTCCGCGATTTCTTCAACACCTTTTACAAGCCGAACAACGCCACGCTGATTATCGTCGGCGATTTTCAGTCCCGCCAGGCGCTCGAATGGATCAACGAATATTTTAGCGGCATTCCCGCTTCCAAAAAACCCATCCCGCGGCTCGACCGGCCCGAGCCTCCGCAAACCGCCGAGCGCACCGTGAAAAAGTCCTATTCCAATACGCCGCTTCCCGCCGTGGTGATCGGCTACAAAGTTCCCGCGCGCTATGCGCCGGACGCGTATCCGCTGGATCTGGCCTCGAATATTCTGGCGGGCGGAGAAAGCAGCCGGTTGTATCAGACGCTGGTCTACAAGCAGCAGATCGCGGTGCAGGCCGCGGGCTTCGGCAATTTCACCGAGGATCCGAATCTGTTCTGGGCTTACGCCATCATGAATCCCGGGCACTCGGCGGCAGATGGAGAAAACGCTTTGGTCGGCGTGTTGAACGAATTGAAAGTTCAGCCGGTAGGCTCGGCGGAAATCGCAAAAGCCAAGAACCAGGAAATTTCCGGCTACATATTGGGGCGCGACACCGATGAGGATAAAGCCGTGGCTCTCGGCTACGCCACGGTGATCGGGAAAAACACCAGCCTCGTCAACACCGAGCTTGACCGCTACCTGGAAATCACTCCCGCGGATATCCAGCGCGTGGCGAAGGAATATTTCGTGCCGGAACACGCCACGGTTTTGATCATCACGCCCCAGCAGGCGGCGCAATAATTCGAGGAGCCATGATGAAGCGCGCATGTGAGCGTTCAATTCTTTTACTGGCGGCGTTTATTTTCGCCGCTGCAGCCAGTCCGGCTCAGCAGCCGGCTCCGGCGGCCGCGCCTGCTGCGCAAGCGCAAGCCGCGCCGGCAGCGCATGCGGACGGAACGGGAATCGTTCCCCCGGGCGTGAAACTTGTGCCGCAGATGCCTCCGGCGGGCGCGCCGCGTCCGTTTGAATTTCCCGTGGCGGCCACGAAAACGCTGGCGAACGGGCTGCGCGTGTTTGTGGTGACCGATCACAGCGAGCCGGCGGTGGCCGTGCAGTTGGTGATTTTGTCCGCTGGAACCATCAAGGATCCCGCGGGCGCACCCGGCGTCGCACAGATGACCGCGAATTTGCTGACGCAGGGAACGGAAAAGCGCAGTGCGCAACAAATTGCCGAGGCCATCGACTTTGTGGGCGGCTCGTTGACCGCCGCGGCGGGAAAAGACACGACTACCGTGGGACTGGACGTGGTGAAAAAAGATCTCTCCATGGGCCTGGACCTGATGTCCGACGTGGTGCTGCATCCCGCGTTCAAATCCGAGGAGCTGGACCGCCAGCGGCAGCAGTTGCTTTCGAATCTGACCGTCGAATATTCCGACCCCGATTACCTGGCTTCGCTGGTCTTCGCGCGCAGCGTCTACGGCAATTCTCCCTACGGGCTTCCCGCGGAAGGCACGCCGGAAACGGTGAAGAAATTCGACCGCGACGCGTTCGTCAAATTCCACGACGCCAATTACGCGCCCAACGAATCGCTGCTGGCCTTTGCCGGAGACATCACCCCGGAAGCGGCCTTTGCCGCCGCGGAAAAATATTTTGGAGGCTGGCAGCGGCGGGATGTGGCGGCGGAGCAGCCCGCGGCTCCCGCTCCCACGCAGGGAATCCACATCTGGCTCGTGGATAAGCCCGGCGCGGTGCAGACCCAGATTCGCGTGGGCAAGGTCGGGATTCCCCGCGAGGACCCCGATTATCTTCCGCTGCAGGTGACCAACCGCATTTTCGGTGGCGGCTACAACAGCCGCCTCAACACCGAAGTGCGCGTCAAGAAAGGCCTCACCTACGGCGCTTATTCCACTTTCAGCGCGCATCTCTATACCGGAGCATTCATGGTGGGCACTTTTACGCGCACCGAAGCCACCGTGGAAGCCACCAAATTGGTGGTGGATTTGATCGGCAAGATGGCCAGCGGACAGGTGAGCCAGCAGGAACTCGATTTTGCGCGCGATTACCTGGCGGGCGTTTATCCCATCCAGTCCGAAACCTCGGAGCAGGTTGCCGAGCGCGTGCTCACCGCCGCCGTCTATGGCTTGCCCGCGGATTACAACCGCACCTACCCGGAAAAAATCAGAGGCGTTTCCTTGGCGGATGCCGAGGCCATGGCTCAAAAATATTTTTCACCGGACAATCTGGATGTGGTGCTGGCCGGAAACGTCAGCGAGTTTCGGGATGCGCTGAAGAAGCAGTTTCCCGCGGCGCAGTATGACGAAGTCTCTTTCGATCAGATCAACGTTCTCGATCCGGACCTGCGCGAGGCCAAAAAATCCGCCGAAGCCGCGGCCACGCCGGAATCATGGGCGCAGGGAAAGCAGATCCTGGGGGAAGCGGCAAAGGCGGCGGGAGGCGACGCGCTTTCCTCAGTCGCCGCCATATCCCTGACGGAAGACGGAAAAATTTCCGGCATGCAGGATGGAATTCCCATCCACGTGGAATGGATTGTTTCCTATCCCGATCATTCGCGCGGCGATGTGGAGATGGGCGCGCAAAAAGTGGTGCAAGTCTGCGACGGAAAATCCGCCTGGCTGGAATTTCCGGGGAAGACCGCAGACGCCACTCCCTACCTCGGGGAATTCGAGCGCGGCATTGCGCTGTTTGGCGGCGGCTGGGGAATCTACCAGCAGGTTCTGGCCGGCAAACTGAGCGGGCCATTTATCGGCGAGGAGGAAATCGCGGGAAAGAAAACGCTGGGGGTCGCGGTGAAAGCTCCCTTCGGCGACGTGAAATTATATTTCGACGCCGCGACGCACCTGCTGGCCGCCGCGCGCTACCAATCCGAAGGGGAGCGCGGAATGTCCGACAACGAACAGCGCTGGTCGGATTATCGCAATGTGGACGGCCGCCAATTCGCCTATGGGACGGAGATTTACCGCAACGGCTCGAAATTTCTGGAATCCATGATCCAGCAGGTGCGCGTGAATCCCGCGGTGGATCCCTCCGTGTTCGCCAAGCCCACGAATGCGCCGGCCCACTGATTGGTCCACTGCATGGCGCGCGGCGGGAGCGAATTTATTTCAAGGTGAGCACCACTTTTCCGATATTTTTCCGCGCGTGAATGTAGCGGTGGGCTTCCGCCGCCTGGGCCAGCGGAAAAGTCTTGCCGATCACCGGCTTGATCTTTCCGGCCGCGTACATTTTGAAAATTTCGCCCAGTTCGCCGCGCAGCAGCGCTCCGCGCGATTGCATGCGCCCCAAATTCACGCCGATCACGCTGATGTTGTCGCGCATCAATTCCAAGGGATGGAATCGCGGAGTCTGGGCCATGGCCTGGAGCCCGCGCACCCAGCTTTTCTTGCCGTCCGCTCCGGCGGCGGCCGAAAAACCGTACGCCACCAGGCGTCCGGTGGGTCCCAGGCAATCGCGGCTGCGTGCGAAGGATTTCCCGCCGATAGGGTCCATCACCATTTCGATTCCGTCCGCGGCGTATTTGCGCACCACAGCCACAAAATCGCTCTTCTCGTAATCAATGGCGTGATCCACACCCATCTTGCGGAGATATTCCTGCTTGGTCGGGCCGGCCGTGCCAAACACCACCAGCCCGCGCGCTCGCGCCATTTGCACCGCGGCGATACCCACTCCTCCGGCCGCGCCGTGAATCAGGATGCGGTCCCCCGGCTGAAGATTTCCCATGACGAACATGGAATGATAGGCGGTGAGGTAATTGACTGGAATCGCGGCGGCGTCTTCAAACGGCATCCCACCCGGCAGGCGATACACATTTCCCAGCGGCACTGCCACCCATTCCGCGTAGGCGTTATATCCGGTAAAGGCCGCCACGGCATCTCCGATGCGCAGTGGTTCTCCTTCCCCGGTTTTCGCGCCCTCGGAGATTTTTTCCACCACGCCGGCGATTTCGAGGCCCGGAACGAAGGGGGGCTTGGGTGCGCCGGGATAAAGTCCCATGCGCTGCAGCAGGTCGGCAAAATTCACGCCGATGGCTTTCACGCGTATCACCGCTTCTCCCGCCTTTGGCTGCGGGTCCGGCACTTCCTTTATTTCAAAAACTTCCGGCGGTCCGTACCGCCTCACAACCATCGCGCGCATCTAACTCTCCTCCCGCCGAAAGCCGGCCGGACGGGGCTTTCGAGCAGCTTGAATCCCCCGCGAATCGCTCCCAGGTTTTTCACTAGGGGTTCGAGGGCATCCTATCTTAAAATATTGAGCTTTGCCTGACCCATGAGAACAAAACATACCCGCAGAGGGCTTTTTACCACCGCCGCCATATTATTTCTTGCTTTCGGTTGCTTCGCCGCGGGACGCCCCGCAAAAATCCTCCCCCCGGCGCCCGCCCCGGTAAAACCAAGCGCACCGCGCGCCTCCGAGGCCGCCACACCCGCCGTCCTGACCGCCATGCAGGATGAAATGACGCGGTCAATTGCGGCGCTTGGGCAAACCGATCCCCCTGCTTATTTCATCAGTTATACCGTGGCCGACCGCCAATATACCGAAGTTTCCGGTTCTAATGGCGCACTCCTTTCAAGCACCGCATCGCACGGCCGTTGGCTCGAGGTGCAGACGCGGGTTGGCTCCTACCAACTCGACAACACCCACAAGGTGGGAGATCGCCCTCCGAGCTGGACCAGTCCTGGGACCACCGCAACCGTGGATGACGATATCCCCGTCCTGCGCCGCGAAATCTGGCGCGAGACCGACCGCCAATACCGCGCCGCCACCGAATCGCTGATCAAGGTGAAGACCAGCCAGCAAGTGGAGGTGCAGACCGCCGAAGGCGCCGCGCCGGATTTTTCGCGCGAGGAGCCGCACACTTACATTGGCCCGCGCGTGGAAATCCACGTGGACCCGCGGCCCTGGCAGGAGCGCGTACGAAAATATACCGCAGCCTTCAGCAAATCGCCCGCGACTTTGAATTCCATCGCCACCTACACGGCGCAAGGTCTGAATCAATACCAGGTAAATTCCGAAGGCACCAGGCTGGCCTTCGGGCAGGTTCACTACCGCCTCGAGCTTTTTGTGCAGAGCAAGGCGCCGGACGGCATGGACATCAACCGCTACGCCAATTTCGATTGGCTCGATCCCAAGGACGCGCCCAGCGATAAAACCGTCTTCGCTTCCATCGCCCAGCTCATCAAGGAAACCGAAGCGCTCGATAAAGCGCCGCTGGTGGATCCTTATGCCGGTCCCGCGCTGCTCACCGGACGCGCCGCCGCGGTTTTCTTCCATGAAGTTTTCGGCCATCGCGCTGAAGGGTTCCGGCAGAAGGACATCGCCGAAGGGCAAACCTTCACCAGCAAAATCGGACAACAGATTCTTCCCGATTTTATTTCCATCAAGGACGATCCCACCGAGGCCACGCTCGACGGGCAGATGCTGCTGGGAAATTATCCCTACGACGATGAAGGTGTTCCGGCCGAGGATGTTTCGCTGGTGGATCACGGCGTGTTGAAGACGTTCCTGATGTCGCGCTCGCCGCTCGTGAATATTCCGCATTCGAACGGGCATGGCCGGCGGCAGCTTGGCTATGTGCCGGTGGCGCGCCAGGGGAATCTGATCGTCAGCAGCACCAAGACGATGAGCGACGCGCAACTGCGCGCGAAACTGATTGAGTTGGCGAAAGCGCAAGGCAAGCCGTTCGGCCTTTTGATTGACGACATTGCCGGGGGTTTCACCTTCACCGGGCGCGGCCAGCCGCAGGCCTTTCAAGTCACCCCGCTCGTGGTTTACAA
The DNA here is from genome assembly GCA_963708285.1 of uncultured Acidobacteriota bacterium. GTDB lineage: Bacteria > Acidobacteriota > Terriglobia > Acidiferrales > UBA7541 > Palsa-295. The sequence goes on along the minus strand of CAVPSF010000001.1, from coordinate 803,962 downwards.
GGTTTTCACCGACGGGCGTCCTGATGAGTTGGTGCGCGGCGTCGACATCGTCGGCACGCCGCTGGTTTCGCTCACGAAAATCGTGGCCACCGGAGACAAGCAGGAAATCTTCAACGGCTATTGCGGCGCGGAATCCGGATCCGTTCCGGTCTCCGCCGTATCTCCGGCGATTCTGATTTCCGAGATGGAATTTGCAAAGAAAGAGACTTCCACGGATAAGCCGCCCATTCTTCCGCCGCCGGCCCATGATCCGGAAGCTAAGGGGCAACAGCCGTGAAGAAATTCGCAACCATTGCGCTGCTCGCATCGTTCACCCTGTGCATGGCCGCGGCTCCGGCTCGCGCCAAACGCGCGCCTTCGCCGCAGCAGTCGAGCGACGACAAGGACCAAACGTTGCACGCCATGCACGATGAGATGGCGCGATCCGAGGCGCGGCTGCAAATTCCCGGAGTGGACAAGCCCTACTTCATCGAATACCGCCTTCTGGACATCGACGTTCGCGCTATCACTTCTTCCTTCGGCGCTTTGATTTCCTCCAACACCACCAGCAATCGCTACATGAGCGTGGATGTGCGCGTCGGCGATTACCATCTGGACAGCTCCAATTTTATCAGCGAAGAGGGATTTCAGGGATTTCTGGGCTCGACCGGAGAAGTGGGCATCGACCGCGATTACAATTCACTGCGCCAGGATTTGTGGCTGGCGACGGACCAGGCTTATAAAGAAGCCGCAACGCAGATGTCCCTCAAGCAAGCATTTCTGCGCAGTCTTACGAAACCTCCAGAAATCGACGATTTCTCGAAAGTGACTCCGCTGGTGCAGGTTGATCCGCGCCTCGAGCCGGATTGGGCCAACCGCAACTGGGAGGACGAAGCGCGCGCCGCCTCCGCCGCGCTCAAGAATTATCCGCAGCTGTACGGCTCGCGCGTCAACTATTACCTGATTTACGTCACCGATTACCTGATGAACAGCGAAGGAACCGCCATCCGCACGTCCCACAGCATCGCCGCCGTGGAAGCCTCGCTCGACACGCAAGCGGATGATGGCATGCCGCTGCACGATTTTTATGCGGTGTATGGAGCGCGCCCCGCCGATTTGCCGGACGCCGCGACGGTGGGCAAAGGACTGGCCGATGCCGCCGCCCAGCTCGTCGCTTTGCGCGCCAGCCCGCTGGTTCCGGATTACACCGGTCCGGTGCTCTTCGATCCCTCCGCCTCGGGGTCCATGCTGGCGCAGGTGCTCGCGCCTTCGCTTTCCGGCGCGCGGCCGCCGCTGGCCACCACCGCGCGGATTGAAGAATTCATGGATAGCCTGGGCGGGCGCAACGAATGGTCCGGCCGCGTGGGCACGCGCGTCCTGCCTGCTACGGTTTCCCTGGTGGACGATCCCACGGCCGGCAATTTTCAGGGCCAGCCGCTGCTTGGCGGATATCAAGTCGATGATGAAGGAGTGAAGGGCCAGCGCGTCGAACTGGTGGAAAACGGAATCCTTAAGAATTTTCTGATGTCGCGGCGTCCGGGTCCCGATGCCGAGGATTCCAACGGGCATGCGCGTTCCGCGCTGCTTTCCGACACCAAACCTCTCAGCAGCAATCTGTTTTTCCAGGCCACGGACGCCGCCGACGCCGCCACGCTGCGCAAGAAATTTCTGGAAGCCTGCAAGGAAGACGGCCACGAATGGTGCCTGGAAATAAAACAGATGGATAATCCCGCGCTGACTTCCCTCACCCAGCAGGATTACAACGATTTTATCGGCGGCCTGGCGGGAGGACTTTCGAGCGGCGAACGCATTCCGCTGATCGTCTATCGCGTGTATGTGGCCGACGGCAGAGAAGAGATGGTCCGTGGCGGGCACATCGAGGACCTGACTCTTCGCTCGCTACGCAATATTCTGGGAGTGGGCAGCGATTCGCAGGTGTACACCTTCATGCAGAATCCCGCCGGAGGTTTTGCCGGAACGGCCCTGGGGGCGTTTGGCTCGGCGCAAGGCGGCATTCCCAGCACCGTTGTGGCGCCTTCCTTGCTCCTTGACGATGTGGAAATCCGCGGATTCCATGGCGAACCGCGGCGCTTGCCCATCGTTCCCGCTCCGCCGCTCGAATAAGAACGCCGCGGAGTTTTATTTCTACCTCGCGTGCGATGGCGATGCGCGATCGCGCCGCTCGATTCAGTTGCCCGTTTGCTCCGGCTGAATGGTGATGAACGTCACTTCCGGGCGGCACAGAAAGCGCACCGGAAGCATGGAAGTTCCGAGGCCGCGGCTCACATACATCTTCGTTCCTTTTTCCTCGTACCATCCGGATAGGAATCTCCCGCATCCCTTGGGCAGCCAGAACGGCTTTACAAAAGGAATCAGCACCTGCCCGCCGTGGGTATGCCCCGCCAGAACCAGATTCACGCGCCCGGCCACGTGATCGAAATAGGCCGGAGAATGAAACATCGCGATGGTATAGATTCCCTGGGGGATTCCGGCCAGAGCGGTATCGAGTCGCGCCGTGCCGGTGTACGGATCATCGAGGCCGGCAATGCGCACGTCGGGACGCGGCGCGGCATTGGCATTCAGCAGGAAATGCACACCCGCTTCCTGATAAAACGCGCGCTCGCCGCGCAGCGGGCGTATGTTTTCCCAATTTCCGCGCACCACCCAAACGCCCAGCGGGGCATGCAGGCTTTCGTACAGGCGCTTGCACTCCGCGTAATTCCCGTCGCGCGTGCCGATGGTGTCGCCGGTGATCAAAATGATGTCCGGTTTTTCGGCGGCGAGAATTTTCAGGAGTTCCCGCTCGCGCCGCCCCATCCCGTGGGTGTGAATGTCGGTAAGATCGGCGATCTTGAGCGGTGCGGATACCCGGCCCTGGATTTCATGGTGGGTCACCTGAATCCAGTACGGCTCGAAGAAAAATCCATCGATGGCGCACGCGGCGCCCAGCACCACGAGGATCGTGAGAATCCATTTTCTCCGGCGCAGATTCCTTGCGGCCGGAATCTTGCCTTGCCTTGGGGAATTTGCAGCGCCTTCGGCCGCGAAACTCAAATTTGCCTGCCCGTTTTCGGGAGTCATCTGGCCTTTCCCTCGATGGCTTGGATGCTAACTGCAACTATACAGGCCCGCGGGGCCGCGGCAGAACCGGATTCTGCGAACCCTTCCGTCACTCTGCATACCCCAGCGTATAATCCCTGCACCCATGTCGCAGGTACTTGCACCCGCTTCCCGCGAAAAGCGCATGGCCGCGCTGGCATCCATCGGCTCGGCGGTCCTGCTGGTGTCTCTCAAGGTGTTTTTGACCTTCGCCACCGGCAGCCTGGGCATTTTGTCCGAAGCGCTGCATTCAATCCTCGATCTGGTCGCCGCGGTGATTACCTATCTTTCGATTCGCGTGGCGGACAAGCCCGCCGACGCGCAGCATTTATACGGCCACGGAAAAGTCGAAAGTTTCTCGGCTTTCGTCGAGACCGGCCTGCTCCTGCTCACCGCCTTGTACATCATCTGGGAAGCGGTGCAGCGCCTGCTGTTTCACAGTGGCCATATTCATCCGAGCCTCGCGGCCATTTTGATTCTTATGCTGGCCATGGGTGTGGATTTTCTGCGCGCCCGCGCGCTCAATCGCGTGGCCCGGAAATATCCCAGCGAAGCTTTGGAAGCCGACGCGCTTCATTTTTCGACGGATGTCTGGAGCACGTTTGTCGTGATTCTCGGCATCACCGGCGCGTGGCTGGGCGTGAAGCTGGGAATTCCCTGGCTGCGTTTTCTGGATTCCTTTGCCGCACTGGCGGTTGCGGGCGTGATCATCTGGATCGGCTCGCGCCTGGGAAAGCGCACCGTGGATGCTTTGCTGGATGTGGCTCCCAGAGGTTTGCAGGAGAAAATCGTGCGCGCCGTGGATGCCACGGAAGGAGTGCTGCAGACCGAGCGGGTGCGCGTGCGCCGCTCCGGCCAGCGTTATTTTGTGGATGTGACCATCAGCGTGCCGCGCAGCTCCAGCCTCGAGCAGGCTCATGCCGCAAGCGACGCGGTCGAGCGCCGCATCGAGGAAATTGTTCCGGCGGATGTCGTGGTGCACGTCGAGCCGCGCGCTCCCATCGGCGAACACTTGTTCGAAACCATCCGCGTCATCGCCCAGCGCCGCGGCCTGGCCATTCACACTCTTTCCGCGGACCATTTTGACGGCAACCTGCTGATCGAGCTTCATCTGGAAGTGGTTGAAAGCGCCAGCCTGCGCGAGGCGCACCACGAAGCGACCTTGCTCGAAGAGGATATCCGCATGGTCACCGAGCCCGGCACGCTGGTGAACATTCACATCGAGCCGCTGGGCGAAAAAATCGCCGGCGGGGAAGGGATGAAGGACTTATCGCAATCCGTGGTGGAATTCCTGAATTCCCTGCAATCCGAATTTCACGAACTGGTGAATTGCCACGAAGCCCATGTGCGCAGCGTGGACCACAAGATCCTGGTTTCCTGCCATTGCGCCATGGACGGCAATTTGCCGATCACCGCCGTGGATGAGGTTACCGCGGCGCTCGAAGACCGCGTCAAGGAGCGCTTCCCGCAAATCTTCCGCGTCACCATTCATCCCGAGCCCGTCGAGGAAAGCTGACGGCGAGCGAACACCTGCGCGCCCAGCGCGATAACCGCCGGAAAACATTCCAGCACGTAGCGCGGTTCGATAGTCTCAATGTGCGTGAAAAACAGCGTGCGCACCACGAGGAACACGATCAGCAGCGCCCATCCGGGGCATCTACGCGCAAGCCATGCGCCCCATAGCGCCAGCCCAAGAAAAATCGCGTTCACCAGGATCAGTCCCAGGGTAATTTGAAAATCGGGCGAATTTTCTTCCCACTGTTCGCCCGGCGGCCAAATCTGCCCGGAAATCGGCAGGAGTTCGATGCGCGGAGTGAACCAAAGCGTGAGCGAGCGGAGTAAAGGAATTTTCAAATAAGTCCGCAGAGGATGGCGCCGGGTTCTCTCGCGGGCCACTTCCATGAACTGGTTGTCGAGCGCCGCATCGACGGTGAGCGTTTCGTTGTACTGGTCCAGAAGATCGCTTACGCGCGCGCGCTCCTCGGAAGAATCGAAGGCGTAGGAAGGAAGCGTGTTGATATCGATTTCCTGCTCGTTCAGATTCCACTGCGTGAAATAGACGTCGCGAAACCTCCACAGCCACGTGTTGGTCCAGGCGTTGAAGCCCAACGGAGTGTATTCACCCGGCAATTCGCTGTAGCGCGGCGCGAGAAACTGCACTTTATGAAGTGTCTGCCAATTTCGCGCGGCCCAGGGCAGCAACGGCAGGACCAGTCCGAGGGCCATCAGCAATCCAGCGCGCACCAGCTTCGGCCAGTCGGGAGGCTTGCGCCATCGCCAGAGCAGAATCAATCCCGCGGCGAACAGCAGCAGCGGAGTTTCCGGCCGCACCAGCGTCCCAAATCCCACGATCAGCCCCGCAAGAAACCACGGGCTGAGTCCTTTCATCGCGCGCGCGGGCAATGCTCCGCCCAATTCTGTTTCGAGCAATATCAAAATTCCCAGCGCGGTCAGCAGTGTGACCACCGTCTCGGTCAGCACCACCGCGGTATAATTCGCGGTAAAGGGGCAGAGCGCCGCCAGCCAGAATCCCGCGATGGCTACGCGCCGCCGCGCCGCAAGCGGCGCCACCCGCGCGGCTATCAAGGCGATCAAAAAACACGTGGCCAGGTCCACCAGCGCTTGCGTCAGCATCACGGCGCGCGGCGACCGCCCGGCAAAAGCGAAAATCGCCGCCAGAAAAGCGGGATAGCCCGGCACGCGCATGTCCACGGGAGTCAAATGGCCGTTTACCGGAAAGCCATACACGCCATGCTTCAGCCAATTCCAGGCCAGCTCGATGTAAAATGGAGCGTCGCCGGAATCCGTCACCGGAAATTTCAAAATGAAGTAAAGCCGCAGCGCAAGCCCCGCGGACGCAGCGAAAGCCAGATTCATTCGCAACTTGGCCGTGGATGTCATTGACACCGTCCTAGCGGACGGCTAGCTTGGAATGTCTCGATGCCTGAACGCAAGCCCATTTTTTACGACCAGGAACGCCGCCGCTGGCGTCGAACGCGCCGCGTTCTGGAAATTACCGGCGGGATTTTCACCCTCCTGCTGATTATTTTTCTCGTCAATGTGTTCCGCAATCCGGATCTGCCGGACCTCCTGCATCCCGATATTCATGGCGGTTTGCACGCCATCCATTCCCGCCAGAAGCCGCGCCCGCTGCGGCTGGGCCGCAAGCGCCGGGTGGCCGCGCTCGGCAAGGTACCTCAAAATTATGACCCGCTGCGCGCCGCGTTTTACGTGAGTTGGGACGCCACCAGCCTGGCTTCCCTGCAACAGCATTACAAGGACATCGACCTCCTGATTCCTTCCTCGCTGCACGCCACATCACCCGACGGCCGCCTGGACGTGGAGCAGGATCCCAAACTGGTGGGATGGCTGCGCACCAGCGGAATCGAAATGCCGGTGATGTCCATGGTCAACAACTACGACGGGAAAGACTGGGTGGTGCAGGAAATGGCGGAAATGTTGTCGCGTCCGGAATCCCGCCACCGGCTTTCGAAGGAACTCACGAATTTTGCCCTGGAGCAGCATGAGCCGGGCATCGTCGTCGATTTCGAATTGATTCCGGAAACCAGCCAGGACGATTTCAGCCGTTTCATTCATGACCTGGGCGTGGCGCTGCATGCCTCGGGATTGAAGTTGATGGTGGCGCTGCCTGCCGCGGACTGGAGCTACGACTACAAATACCTGGCGTCGCAAAGCGATGCCTTGATCCTGATGAATTACGATATGCACTGGCCCACCTCGCCGCCCGGGCCCATCGTTCCGCAGGATTGGTTTGTCCGCAACATCCAGAACATTCTGAAAATCGTACCGGCGGACAAAATCCTGATGGGCATCGCCAACTACGGCTACGATTGGCCGTCGAAAACCAAAACGGATCCGCATCCCTCCGCGCAATGGGTGACGTTTCAGCAAGGCGTGATCACCGCCGAAGAATCCGACGCCGCAGGTGGAATTCGATCCCGATTCGCTGAATCCGCATTATTCCTATGAAGATGAAAAAAATGTAGTCCACAACGTGTGGATGCTTGACGGGCTCACCGCCTACAACGAACTTCGCGTGGCGGAACGCGCCGGGGTTCGCGGCACGGCTCTCTGGCGCCTGGGCACGGAAGACCCTTCGCTGTGGGACATCTGGGACGCAACGCATCCCACCGACGACATGCGCGCCAAGGTGCAGGATGTGCCGCCCGGCTACGACCTCATCCTCGAAGGCGACGGCGATATCTGGCGCATCACCGCCACTCCTCAAAGCGGGCACCGCACCTTCAAATACGATCCCGCGACGGACCTTTTTACCGATGAATCCTTCCAGAGTTATCCGCTCACCTGGCGCATCGATCAGACTCGGCGCAGCTCCCCATAAAGTCGCGCTCAGTTTCGATGACGGCCCGGACCCGCGGTGGACTCCCAAAATTCTCGATATTCTGAAGCAAAAACAGGCCACCGCGACTTTCTTCGTGATCGGCGAAGAGGCCAACCAGAATACCGCTCTGGTGCGGCGCGCCTTCCAGCAGGGCAACGAAATCGGGAATCACACTTACACCCATCCGGATTTCGAAGCCATCTCCAAATCGGAATTGCAGATTCAGCTGAACCTCACGGAATTGCTGCTCGAAAGTTACCTGGGCGTGAAGACTCTGCTCTTCCGTCCGCCCTACGGCATCGATCACCAGCCGGAAACCGCGAGCGAAATTCAGATGCTGCCCGTCCCGCAGAACATGGGGTACGTCATCGTCGGCGCGCGCGTGGATCCGCATGACTGGGGCGAGCCGAACGGCGGTCGCGCCGCCTCCCACCGATGTGATCGTGCAGCGCGTGCTGGACGACGCGGAAGCCAACAAAGGAAACATCATCCTGATGCACGACGGCGGCGGAGACCGCAGCCATACCGTGGAAGCGCTGCCGCGCATCATTGACGGGCTTCGCGCCAAGGGCTATGAATTTGTGTCCGTGTCGGATCTTCTGGGCCAGACCCGCGCGCAGATGATGCCTTCTCTCACCCATCAGGAATGGCTCTTCGTGCGCGCCGACGCCTTTATTTTCGATTCCTTCAGTTTTTTCCGATCGAGCATCGCTTTCATCTTCATCGCCGGAATTTTGCTGGTCAGCGGCCGCGCCCTGATCATCGGATTCCTGGCGGTGGTCGAGAAATTGCGTCCCGCGCCGGAGGATCATCCCGAATACCAGCCGCAGGTGACCGTGCTCATCCCCGCTTACAACGAAGAAGCGGTGGTAGTCGATACGGTGCAATCTATACTTGCGTCTCCCTATCCCAAACTTGAGGTCCTGGTGATTGACGACGGCTCGACGGACCGCACCGCCGAGCGTGTGCGCGCGCAATTTTCTTCCGATCCGCGCGTGCGCCTGCTCCTGCAACCCAATCGCGGCAAACCCGCGGCGCTCAATCACGGTCTTTCGGAAGCGACGGGAGAAGTGACGGTCTCAATCGACGCCGATACCATGGTCGATCCGGAAGCCATCCCGCGGCTGGTCCGCCATTTTGCCGATCCCCGCGTGGGCGCCGTGGCCGGCAACGTAAAAGTGATCAATCGCAACTTGTGGATCACGCGCTGGCAGGCTCTCGAATACATCACCAGCCAGAATCTGGAAAAGCGCGCTTTCGATCTCCTCAATTGCATTCCCGTGGTTCCCGGGGCGGCCGGCGCATGGCGCACCAGCCTGCTGCGCAGCCATCGTGGATTTTCGGGAGACACCGTGGCGGAGGATACCGACCTCACGCTCACCATTCGCCGCGAGGGCTGGAAGATTCTTTACGACGAAGACGCCATCGGCCGCACCGAGGTGCCCGACACCGTCGAGGCCCTGATCCGCCAGCGGTTCCGCTGGACTTTTGGCACTCTGCAAGCCGTCTGGAAGCATCGCGACACGGTGGGCAAACGGCGCTACGGCACCCTCGGATGGATTGCCATCCCGCAGATTTTCATGTTCCAGATTCTGCTGCCCCTGGTTTCCCCCCTCATTGACCTGCTTTTTCTGTTGTCTATCGCGCTGTGGGGACTGGCGCAGTTGCGCGTTTCGCATTTGCCGCAGTTGTGGACCGCGCAGGACGTGGAGCGTTCGCTGGTCTTTTTTGCGGTGTTCATGGTTATCGATCTTTTTACTTGCGTGGTGGCGTTCGCGCTCGAAAAGGGCGAAGACTGGACGCTACTCGCGCCGCTGCTCATCCAGCGCTTTTACTACCGCCAGATGATGTACTTCGTGCTTTTCCGCGCGCTGAAGGAGGCGGTGCAGGGGCGCCCGGTCGGCTGGCGCGGCGTTGAGCCGCAGGCTCCCGCGCCTCCTCCGCTGCGCGAAGCCGTTCCGAACAAGGCGCAGGATTAGGCACCGCCGCGGTGAATCATTTGCCGAATCGCCGTGCTCTCTGCTAGCATCTGAATTGTTAATGGGCTGTATCCCGGCAACGGGAGCGGCACCGGAGGAACCCATGAGCGTCTCGCCTCGTGCGGGCAACGGGAAAGTCACCGTGCCCAGCATCCTTTCCCGCAAGTCGCAGTCTTTTCCAACCCCCATCGAAGCAAGCAACAAGATCACCTGCCTCACGGCCTATGACTATCCCACCGCCCGGCTGCTCGATGAAGCCGGAGTGGATATTTTGCTGGTAGGCGATTCGCTGGGCATGGTGGTGCTCGGCTACGACAGCACTTTGCCGCTCACCCTCGACGAAATGATCCATCACCTGCGAGCCGTGCGCCGCGGCACGCACCACGCGCTGCTGGTGGCGGACATGACCTACGGCAGCTTCCATATTTCGCTCGACGAATCCGTGCGCAACGCCATTCGCCTGGTGAAGGAAGGCGGCGCGGAAGCTGTGAAGGTCGAAGGAGGCGAGCGCCGCATCGAATTGATCGCGCGCCTGGTGGAGGCGGAAATACCGGTGATGGGCCACGTGGGCCTGACTCCTCAATCGGTGAACGCCATCGGCGGATTTCATGTTCAGGGAAAAACTTCCAAGGCCGCAAGCCAGGTGGAACGCGACGCCCGCGCGGTGGAATCCGCCGGAGCATTTTGCGTGGTGCTGGAATCGATGCCGCGCGAGTTGGGCGCGCGCATCACCGCCGAATTGCGCATTCCCACCATCGGCATCGGCGCCGGCCCGGATTGCGACGGCCAGGTGCTGGTCTTTCACGATTTCGCGGGGCTCACCATCGGACACACACCCAAGTTCGCGCGGCGCTACTTGGATCTATCCGGCCAAATATCCCGCGCGGCCGCCGAATTTTGCGAAGACGTCCGCAACGGCCGGTTTCCCTCCGATGCGGAATCGTTTCACGCGACCGCCGGGCTTGCCGATCCGAAGCTGGCCCGCCAGTCAACCTAACGATTTTTTCGAGTGAATAGGCGGTTGTTGCCAGGAGGCAATTCATGAACGCGGAAGATTTTCGGATTCTCTACGATTACAACGCATGGGCCAATCATCGCACCCTCGATGCCTGCGCGGCGCTGAGCGCGGAACAATTCACCCGCGATCTGGGATCGAGTTTCCCCTCCGTGCGCGACACTCTGGCTCACGTTTTGCTCTGCGAGCATCTGTGGCTGGAACGCTGGCACGGCCGCTCACTCAGCAGCTTTCCTCCCTTGACCGATTTTGCGGATCTGGCGGCGGTGCGCGCGCGCTGGGCGCAAATTGAGCGCGACCTGCTGGATTACATCGCCTCGCTCAAAACTGAGGATGTGCAGCGCGTGATGCATTACCAGACCACCGCGGGAGCTGCGCAGGCGCAGCCGCTCTGGCAAATGCTCCAGCACTTGGTCAACCACAGCAGCTATCATCGCGGGCAGGTGGCCACGCTGCTGCGCCAATTGGGAGCCAAACCCGTTTCGACCGATTTGATCGTTTTTTATCGCGAGCGCGCGGCAAAATCCGCGGCATGATGCCGCCGAGCCGTTTCACACCTTCATCCGGCAGGCGCGGAAGCGAATGCAAGATTCGCGCATGGAAATAATCCGCACCGTCGAGTGGATGAAGCAGATCGCGCAGGAAGCGCGCCTGCGCGGCAGCGTTTCCGGCCTGGTGCCCACCATGGGAGCGCTGCACGAAGGCCACTTTTCCCTGATCCGCCAGGCGCGGCGTGAATGCTCGCCCGTGACCGTTTCCATTTTCGTGAATCCCACGCAATTCGGCCCCGCCGAGGATTTTCAGAAATACCCGCGCCCCTTCGAAGCAGACGTTGCCGCGCTCGGATCGCTCGGCGCGGATTATTTGTTTGCTCCCACGCCTGAGGAAATGTATCCGCGCGGTTTTGGCACTTCCGTAAACGTCGAGGATTTGGGGGACCGTTTGGAGGGCCGCTCGCGCCCGGGCCATTTCCGCGGCGTGGCTACCGTGGTGCTGAAACTCTTGGAAATCGTGCAGCCGCAGCTTTCGTTTTTTGGCCGCAAGGACGCGCAGCAGTTGCGCATTCTCCGCCAGATGGCCTCAGACCTGAATCTCGATGCGAAGATCGTCGCTTGCCCGATTGCCCGCGCGCCGGACGGGCTGGCGCTTTCCTCCCGAAACGCGTATCTGGATGCGCAGGAGCGCAAGGCGGCCGCGGCTCTGTATCGCGCGCTCGATGGCGCCCGCCAGAAAGTAGATGCCGGGGAACGCGATGCGGCTGCGCTGCTTGCCTCCCTGCGCAGCGTCCTCGCGGCTGAATCTCACGTCAAAGTGGATTACGCGGAAATCGTGGACGCCGACTCGTTCGAGCCGGTCGCGACGATTCGCCGCGACGCTTTCATTTTGCTCGCGGCTTTCGTGGGCCGCACGCGATTGATTGACAATGCGTGGATTGAAGCGGAAGGAGACGTCCTGCGCGTGACCATATGATCTGGATTTCGCGCGAGTGTGTCTCGTAAGCGCAAGCTTCGGCGTGCCGCGATTTCCGTAAGGGAAAATTTCCCGCGCGAGTTACGAGCCCTGGATGGCCGCCAGAACTTCCGCGGCGTGGCCCTTGGGCGTCACTTTGTCCCAGATTTGGCGAATGGTTCCATCCGTGCCGATCCAGAAGGTCATGCGCACGATTCCCAGAAACGATTTTCCGAGAAAACTTTTCATGCGCCGCGCGCCGTAGGCTTCGATCACCTTGAATTCCGTGTCCGCCAGCAGGGGGAAATTGAATTTGTGCTTGGCTTTGAAATTCGCCTGCGCCGACACGGAATCGGCGCTGCAGCCGATCACGGCCGTGTGGTGCTCTTCGAACTTCGCGAGGGCGTCACGAAACTCGGACGCTTCGTTGGTTCAACCGGGAGTATTGGCCTTGGGAAAAAAGAACAGGACCACGTTCTTCCCGGCGTAGTCTTTCAGCGAGACGGGCTTCCCCTCATCGGACGTTACCGTGAAACCCGGCGCTTTTTCGCCTGCTTCGATCATGTGGTTGGCTCCGCCAGCGCTTTCTTCAAAAGTTCGTTCACCACTTGCGGGTTGGCCTGCCCGCGCGTTTCGCGCATCACCTGGCCCACGAAGAACTTGAACACGCCTTCATTTCCCGCGCGGTATTTCGCCGCGTTTTCCGGGCTCTTGGCCACCACCGCGCGCACGATGGATTCAATCGCGCCGGCATCGGATATTTGCGCCAGCCCTTCGGCGGCGATGATTTCCCCGGCGCTGCCTCCGCGTTCGAACATGGCCGCGAACACTTTCTTGCCGCTCGCCGCGGTGATTTCGCCGCGCTCGACGCGCCCGAGCAAATCCGCCAAAGCCGCCGGAGCGACCGGGCAATCCGCGATTTCCTTTCCCGCTTCCTTCAGCCTGCGCAGAAGTTCAACGGAAATCCAGCTGGCCGCGGCCTTGGCCGGCGCACCGGCGCTCACTGCCGCCTCGAAATAATCGGCCAACTCGCGCGCGGCGGTCAATACGCCCGCGTCATAGGGCGTCAGCCCGTGCTCCGCCGCGAAACGAGCGCGGCGCGCATCGGGAAGTTCCGGCATTCGCGCGGACAATTCCGCAACCAGCGAGCGCGGCGCGGCCACCGGCAGCAAATCCGGATCCGGAAAATACCGGTAATCATGAGCAAATTCCTTGGAGCGCATCGGTTCGGTGCGGCCCGCGGCCACATTCCACAGCCGGGTTTCCTGGGAAATCCTGCCGCCCGATTCCAGCACGCCGATCTGCCGCTCGATTTCAAATTCGAGGGCATGCGCCAGATAGCGGAAGGAATTCAGGTTTTTCACCTCCGCCTTGGTTCCCAGTTTTTCCGCGTCGCGCAGGCGCACGCTCACGTTAGCGTCGCAGCGCAGCGAGCCTTCTTCCATGTTGCAGTCGCTCACCTCGGTGTACTCCAAAATCTGCTTCAGCGCGTACAGATATTCATACGCTTCTGCGGGCGTGCGAATATCAGGCTCGGAAACGATTTCCACCAGCGGCATCCCGCAACGGTTGTAATCGATATAGCTCCAGCGGTCGGAATCCGCGAATCCTTCGTGCAGGTTCTTGGCCGCGTCTTCCTCCATATGCAGGCGAGTGATGCCGATTCGTTTCGTCGCGCCCTCGACGGAAATTTCCACCCACCCGCCGGTGGCCAGCGGAAGTTCGTATTGTGAGATTTGATAGCCCTTGGGCAGGTCGGGATAAAAATAATTCTTGCGCGCGAACACGGAGCGCTCGTGAACCGTGGCGCGCAGGGCCAGCGAAGCGCGAATGGCCAACTCGAGAGCCCGCCGGTTGAATACCGGCAAAGCTCCCGGCAAGCCGAGGCACACGGGACAGGTGTTGGAGTTCGGCGCGTCTCCAAAACGCGTCGAGCAGCCGCAGAACGCCTTGGTGCGCGTCTGCAGTTGGGCGTGGACTTCCAACCCGATCACCGCTTCATAGCGCGCTTTCGTTTCCGGCGGCACGGTGGTCGGTTTTTGCGGCGTCTCTTTTGTCGCTTGGCTCATAGGAATTGGCGATTATAGCATCGCCGCGGGTTTTCCCGGCTGCGCCGGCCGCTGTCTTTTTTGTGGGACTGCTCATTCCTTGCCTCCCCACACATATTTCATTCCCAGACGGAAATTCCGCCCGAGCGCGGGATAGCCGATGGCGTCGGAATAGCGCCGGTCGAAAAGATTCTGCACCTGGGCATTCATGCTCAAGCCGTAGCGCAGCGGCAAAGTCGCGGCGAAATCCCAGCGCACATAGCTGGGATCGCTGGTGAATCCCAAGCCCAGAAAATCGCTGTCGGTGCGCCGCCCCACGTAATATCCGCCGAAATTCAGATTGATCCGGCGGAAATTCGCGTTGGCGATCAAGTCCGCGGAATGCAGCGGCCGCTTGAACAGGCGGTTTCCCTCGGCCAGCGCGGGATCGTCCAGCGGGTTGGTGGTCTTCAAGACGCGCGAATCGTCATACGTATAATTTCCGACGATGTTCAGCCAACTCGCAGGTTTCATTTCCAGCGAGGAATTGACGCCGCGCGCCCGCGCTTCGTCCGTATTGAAATAACTTCCATCAAACGCCGGGCAGTTTGGATTCGAGCCGCCGAAGGCGAAGCTGACGATGTCGCGGAAATTGTTGTCGAAATAGACGGCCGAAAAACGGATGTGGCCGGACGCCATCGCCTGGTCGATGCCCGCGTCGATGGTGCGGCTTCTCTCCGGAGCGAGTTGCGGTCCGCAATCGGGCGGCAGCAAATCCGGCTCCTTGATGCCCAGGCCGTAGGAAGCGCGCAGCCGCGTCGCACCCCACCAGGAATTTCCCTGGCGCAATAAATACATGGCGCCCACACGCGGCACCGCGCGCGTGCCGAAAAATCCGTTGGCCTCCACGCGGCCTCCGGCGGTGAGCGTAAGGCGCCGCACCGGCTGATACCGCGCTTCAATGTATCCGGCTTGATTGTGTCGCGCCGTGGCTCCGCCATTCTCCACTTCGAATTCGTAGCCCGCCGTAACGCCGCCATCGGGAAATAAATAAGTGGATTGGGCGTTCAATCCGGCGCGATTGAATTTCGTTTCAAATGATCCCAGCGGGGGATTCGCCCCCGGCCCGTTCGAAAAAACTCCGATTTCGTCGTACCGCGATTCAAAGCCGCTCAGATGATTTTGCAAATGATCGCCGGTATTGAAATCCCAGGCGAGGCCCGCGGAAAAATCATGCAGCCCGGTGGACTGGCCGAGGAGCGGAGGTTCGAGCAGAGTTTGACCGGGTTGTCCCGCGTCGCTCGATGCATTGCGCAGAGTGAGCCGCAGCGAATCGGTGCTCGAAAATTTCCAGCCGAAATTTCCCGAAAGTGTGGTATCGCGGAAAAAATTTCCGGGCCCCTGCCCGTCGCTCGAAATGTATCCGGCTCCCAAGGAGTAATCGAAAGATCCCAGCAGGCCGCTCAACTGTCCGCTGCCGTGTCCCGTGCCGAAAGTTCCGCCATCGCCTTCGAGTTCCAGGACGGGCTGCCGCGTGGTTCCGCGATGCGTGAAAATCTGGATCACCCCGGCCATGGCGTCCGAGCCGTAAAGCGCGCTTGCGGCTCCATGCACCACTTCGATTTTGTCGATGCCGTCGAGCGCCATATCCGAAAAATCGACCAATCCGCCCGGCTGATTTACCGGCACGCCATCGATCAGAACTTTCGTGTAATTCGCATTGCCGCCGTCGAGAAAAAAAGAGGTGCTGCCGCCCACTGGTCCTAATTGCGAAAAACTCATGCCCGGAACGGAAGCCAGCAACGGAGTAAGAAAAATGGCCTGGCGCTGGCTGATGTCTTGCGCGGTGATGACATCCACGGAAGAAACGGTCGAAGTGGCGCGCTCGGGTTCGGCCGCGGCGGTCACAATCACGTTGGATGAGAGCGCGGCAAGCTCGAGCCGCGCATCCCAGGTCTGCGAATCGCCCGCGGCGAGAGTAAATTCGCGTTGCACTCGCTCAAATGGCGCATCCGAAATGGTCACGCGGTATTGCCCCGGAGCAAGCTGCAACGAAAACTTTCCGTCCGGCCCGGTTTGCACCGATGCAACCTGGCTAGCAGCGTTAATGGGTTCGGCAGATACGGTTGCTGCGGCGATGGCCGCCCCGCTCGGATCCGTCAGCGTTCCGTCCAGAACGGCGGGTTCCGAGTGAGATGTGGCTTGGGCGGCTGACTCGTTCTTTGCGTGATTTGTATTTGTCTGAGCCAGGGCGGGAAGGGAAGCCAGCGGGATGAAAATACTTGCAAATGCCAAAATCAAAAAGCGGGCAAGTCTCATTGTTCCTCCTCTCCCTCTCGCGCGGGAGTTGAAGGTTGTCCGGAGACACGCGCGCTCTTTGCGTGTTTTTCCGGATTGAGGCTCCGCCGGTCTCCTGGCTTTGGCGATTTAATTCTGCGTTTGAGAAAATTTGTGCGGCCTTCCCACCCTGGCGGAGAATCGCAACGATTCGCCGCGCCGGGCAGTGGCCCGCACCGCAAACTTCATCGCCTTACAGTCGCGCGGCGGCGACGGATTTTCACCGTCTTCCCGTGCGCGGAGTCTCTTGTGGATGTTTACGGCTTCGAGATCATTTTCGAATCCGCTTGCGAAGCGCTGTGAAAGCTCTCCGCGGAATAAGGGCAACGATTGAAACTTGTTTTGGCATCGCCGCCGCGCGGCGTTAATAATTTCCGCGCAAAATCACGCGCGGCCGCCCGCCCGGACGCAAATCCACCTCCAGCGGCGCTTCGAACACTTCTTCAAGCAAGCTCCGCTCGTACACTTCCGCCGGAGTGCCGATCCGCAGCGCCTTGCCATGGTGCAGCAGGACGATGCGGTCCGAGAATTCCGCCGCCAGATTGAGTTCGTGGGTCACCACGATCACCGTGTAATGATTTTCGTCCGCCAGCTTTCTCAGCCGCCGCAGCAATTCCACCTTTCCGCCGATGTCCAGATGTTGCGTGGGTTCATCGAGCAGCAGCAGCGCCGGTTGCTGCGCCAGCGCCCGCGCCAAAATCACGCGCTGCTTTTCGCCGCCGGACAATTGATCCATCCATCGCTCGCGCAGCGCATCCGCGCCCACCTGCGCCAGCGCGTTCCCGGCCAGCAGGCAATCCTCGCCGGATTCAAACCGCAATCGCCGCCCGTAGGGATATCTTCCTTGCAGGACGTATTCCCACACATGCAGCGGAAACAAAAGCTCGCTTTCCTGCGCCACCAGCGCGATTTTCTGCGCGCGCAGGCGCATTTCCATCTGGCTCACTTCCTGCCCGTCAACCTCCACGCGCCCGGAAAGCGGATTGATCAACCCCGCCAGCATTTTCAGCAGCGTGGATTTGCCGCTGGCGTTGGGACCCAGAAACGAAACAAGTTCGCCTTGCTGCGCTTCAAAGCTGACCGGGCCGAGAGAGAACTTGGGCGCTGAGCGGTCCGTGGCTTGATACGCGTAGCTGGCCTGCTCAACTTTTACGCGCCGCGAATCCTTCACGGCGGGATTCGCGAGCGCCAGAGATTTTTCCTGCGGTCGCCGGCGCTCATCGCACTCTCCGCCGCATCAAGTAGATGAACACCGGCGCGCCGGCGATGGCGGTCATCGCGCCCACGGGCAATTCCGTGGGAGCCACGACGGTGCGCGCCAGCGTGTCGGCCAGCACGATGGCAATCGCGCCGCCGAGTGCTGAGGTGGGAATCAGCAGGCGGTAATCGGTGCCGAAAAGCATGCGCATCACGTGGGGAATCAGCAGCCCCACATATCCGATCGCTCCGCTCACGGAAACCGCCAGGCCGGTGAGCACCGAAGCCGCGACGTATACCACCAATTTCACGCGATGGACGTTCACGCCCAAATGCCGCGCTTCCTGCTCGCCGGTCAAAATCAAATTCAAATCCGAGGAAGCCGCGAAAATGCATCCCACCCCGATCGCCAGCACCAGATACAGCCAGCGCATATCCATCGAAGGAGGAGTCTGCAAATCTCCCATCAGCCAAAAAGCCATGCCGCGAAGATCGCGTCCGCTCAAGCGTGGTCATCATGAACATAATCACCGCGGACAAAAACGATGCGGTCACGATTCCCGCCAGCAGCAGCGTGGCGCTGTCGAGTTGCCCTCCGCGCCGCCCCAGAAAATACACCGCGGCAATGGTGGCTGCCGCGCCCACGAACGCCGCCAGTTGAATGGCCCCGGCGGTGTGCGGCGCAATCAGCAAACTCAGGATCGCGCCCAAAGCCGCTCCGCTCGAAACTCCCAGGACGTAAGGGTCCGCCAGCGGATTTCGCAGCAGCGCCTGGAAACCCGCGCCTGCAACCGACAAAGCCGCGCCCACAAGAATTCCCAGGGCGATGCGCGGCAGCCGCAATCCAAAAACCACCAGCCAGAATTCCGTGGGGATGGCATCGCGGCGGCCAATCGCGCCGCGCGCAAGCGTCAGCACGATATCGCGCACGGAGATGGGGTAAGAACCCATGCGCAGGGCAATCACCACGGCGATAAACAGCACGCCCGAGAGCAAACCGCAAATTCCCAGAATTCGTTTGGGGGTCAACGGGCGCATGCGTTGCACTCCTCCGCAAAAATCGCGTGGGCCTGAGCCGGTGAGCCAAGCACGCCATCTTCCGCCGCAGCGGCGCTAAAAGCTTCGGGATGCAATTGCCGCGCGAGCTTTTCGATTTCATCCACCAGCCCCGGCGAAGGTCGCGTAAATTCCTCGCCGGTCACCACCACGTGGCCCAACTCCACGGCGCGCAATTCCTTCCAAGTTGGGCGCGATTGCAGATTGGCAATCGGATCGTCATTCGTTTCGGCATGATCGCCGGTCAGCACGATATAGTCCGGCTGCACGCGCACCACTTCTTCCATCGACAATTGCGGCCAATTCTGACTGGTCACGATGGCCGATTCCGCGCCCGCCCATCGCAGGGCATCGGCGATGAATGTGTTTTGCCCGATGCTGATCAGCGGATCCTCCCACACCACAAACAGCACGTGCACCATCGGCCGGTTCTCCAGTCGCGCGTGCAGTGCATCCAGCCGCGCCTGCAATTGCGCCTCGATCGCCGCGCCCCTCTCCGGCGCTCCGGCCACATCCGCAATGTGCGCGACGGAATCGAGCATTTCGCGCACGGTGTGCGGGTCCGTGGAATAAACGGCGATACCGAGGCGGCTGAGCGTCGTCACCGTATTGAGAAAATTAATCGAAGTCGTCGCCAGCACCAGGTCCGGATGCAGCGCCACGATGGCTTCGACGCTGGGATTCACGGGCGGGCCGACGTGCGGCTTGTCTTTTGCCGCCGGGGGCGTGTCGCAGTAATTGGTATCGCCCACCAGCTTGTCTCCGAGGCCCAGCTCGTAAATCGTTTCCGTCAAATTCGGCGCGAGGGTCACGATGCGCTCAACCTTTGCGGGAATCGCGACGCGCAGACCGGTTTCGTCCACCACGGTGCGGCCAGGTTGCGGTGAAGCCGTTGCCGCAGCGCCCGATTGCGCCGCGACGCCATTCTGTTGCGCGCCGAGCCACATGGTTTCCGGCGAGATTGCCCGGGCCTGCGCGCCCATCAGCATCGCCGCCGCGCCCATCGCCGCCAGAAAATTGATTTGCCGCACTCGCCGCAAACTTTGCTCCAATAAAAAAAGCCTCGCGAAAGAATCGAGGCTTATCGCCACACTCTCTCTCGCGAAGAGTGTCGGTTTCCTCCGGCTCGGGTAAGTTCCTGACTCTCGGCGCATCTTCCGCGATTTCGCGGCTGCCGATCACAGTGGCGGGACCGTGGCCGATTTTCACGGCCTTCCTTGATCCGGCGATTCCGCTTCCTGCGGATTCACCGGCTTGGCCTTCGCTTGCGGCGTTTCAGCCGCCGGCGAGGTCGCTCCCCCGAAGCCAGCTCAGTTGTCAACGGCGAGTGTATGCGCCCGGCGTTGTGGTGTCAATCGCGCGGCGCGATTTTTATTTTTCTGTCGCCGCGAAAATATTTTTAGCAGGAAACTTCGCGCCGCGCGAGCGTCAGCGGTTTTTCCATTTCGGCGCGCGTTTTTCCACCAGCGCCCGCAAACCTTCCTGTGAATCTTCCAGGTCCGCGAGTTCGTTCAGGAAAACTTTCATCGAATTGCGAACGCCGTCGCGCAGCGGCAAACCCAGGCTGCCCAGAATCGCTTTTTTCGCCATGGTCAGCACCGGGCCGGACTGCGCCGTGACCCGCGAAATCAAATCTTCCACGCGCTTCGGCAATTCCTCTTCGCTCACCACCCAGTTGACCAGCCCCACTTCGCGCGCGCGTTCCGCGGTCATCGCTTCGCCCGTCAGCACCAGTTCCAGCGCCACCTTCGGCCCCAGAATCGTGGGCAGCACCGCCGCGGCCAGCGGCGGAAAAGCTCCCAGCTTGATTTCCGGCTGCGCGAATCGCGCCTTGGGCGTGGCGATCACCAAATCCCCGAGCGCCACCAGTTCCGCCCCTCCTCCGAAGGCCGGCCCATTCACCACCACCAGCACCGGCTTGGAAGTATCCAGCATGGCCGAAAACGCGGCGTGAAACGATTCCAGCATTTGAAACACGCGCCGCTGCGTGTACTCGCCCACTTCGATGCCGCCGGAAAACGACTTGACCGCCGAATCCAGCACGATCAATTTGATTTCCCGCCGCTCGCCGAGCGAATTGATGGCCGCCGTCAGCTCCGCCAGCATGCGTTCATTCAGCAGATTGTGTTCGGGACGGTCGAGCGTGATCCGCGCGACTTCGCCTTCCACGCGGAATTTTACGTACTGAAAATCCTCAGGCCTGGGCGCCACCAGCGCCAGCGTGCCCAGCACTTCCACTCCCCGCGAATGATTGGACCGTTCAAAAGTCATTATGATTGCCCCGGACCTACGAGCTTAGTCGCTTTCTGTGTGCGCTGCCACGGTCGTTGAAGCGGCGTGCGCGCAATCATGCACCGTCTCGTACCCTGTCCTTCCGGTCAGGCGCGGTGCATGCCGATGCGCAATGCTTTCCTGTGCGCAGGCCGCGATTTCATGCACGGGGCAGAGCCTTCCCGCGTGAGCAGTTCCCATGAAGGCGGAGTGAATGCAATGTTCCAAAGTGGAATCTCAAATTTCACATTGCAAATTGCAGATTGAAAATCGCATCCCTCCGCGATTCGCGGCGGTGTTATCATTCCTTCACCACAATTCATTTCCCCGGAGTCCACCATGGCTGAACCGACCAAGGAAGAATTGCTCGCGCGCATCGCCGAACTCGAAAAACAGACGACCTCGAAGCGGAGCGGCTCGCTCGAATTTCGCGTGGGCGGCAAAGGCGGAGTCAGCGTGTACGGCCTGGGCCGCTTTCCCGTCACTTTGTATTACGAACAGTGGGTGCGCCTGCTGGACGTGGCCGATTCTCTGCGCAGTTTCCTCGAAGAAAACAAGTCCAGCCTGAAACTCAAGCCCAAAGAATAGCGCCGGGCGGCGTGCCTCGCATCCCCTTGACTCATCCGCCGCATTCGATCAACGATCCGGACACTCCACGAATCCGGAGCCGAAAATCGCAACCGTGCCCAAATCTCATCCTGCGGCATTACCCGCTCACGCCGACTCACCCGTTGCTTCCGGCATGCCCACGCCTGTATTCCACGACGCCCGGCACAGCATCAAAATTTACCAAGGGGATTGCCTGGAGATTCTCGCGAAAATCCCCGCCGATTCCGTCGATCTGATTTTTGCCGACCCGCCCTATTTTCTCTCGAACGGCGGCATCACCTGCCACGCCGGACGCATGGTCAGCGTCCACAAAGGCGATTGGGACCGTTCGCGCGGCGCCGATTTGAATCACGAATTCAACCGCGCCTGGCTGGCCGCCTGCCAGCGCGTCCTCAAGCCCGATGGCTCCATTTGGGTGAGCGGGACGAGCCATGTGATTCATTCCGTGGGATTCGCCATGCAGCAGCTGGAATTCAAGCTGCTCAATGATATTTCCTGGGTGAAGCCCAACCCGCCGCCGAATCTTTCCTGCCGTTATTTCACCCACGCCACGGAAACCATCATCTGGGCGGCCAAGAATAAAAAGAGCCGCCACAAATTCAATTACCAGGAAATGAAAAAAATCAGCGGCAAGCAGATGAAGAGCGTCTGGGAATTCTTGCCGCCATCACGCGCGGAAAAGCGCTTCGGCAAGCATCCCGCGCAGAAGCCCGTCGCGCCTCCTCGAACGCATCCTCCTCGCCTCCTCCAATGAAGGCGACCTCGTCCTCGATCCTTTCATGGGCAGCGGCACCACGATCCTAGCTGCACTGCGGGTTCGGCGCACAGCAGTCGGCCTTGAGAAAGAAGCCCAATCGCTCGACATATCGCTCCAACGGATCTGTACCGAACTGGTACAAGTTAGCCTTGACGTTTATTGTTCAGAGTTTCCACTTGATCTCGATGAACGATCTATGGATCGATCAGATCATCGCCGGACCCGCGCCATGAACACGCCTCCATCGGAAAGACTAGTTCGCAGGGAGCGAAGCTATTACTTCGTCGGGATGCATCGTCGCGACATCGTGTACTCTGTCGCTGCCGAGAACATGGAAGAGGCCGTGAACAAATTTCAATCGAGCGTCCAACGCCTCAACTGAGATTGTGTTCGTGATTAAGACGGAAACAGAGATTTATCTCGCTCAATGAAAATGATCTAATGCGGGCGTGCAAACCGCCCTGCCAGAAGATGGACTGCAAGGGTACAAGAGCAAGTCTCAGATGGCTCGCGTCGCAACCGAGGCGTGGGCGCTGCGGAATTTATACTGTCCGAGATGTACATCCCCCCGGCTCACCGCCTCTCCGGCCAATACTCCAGTCATAGACTTCAATTGCCCTTCTTGCGCCGCACCATTTCAATTGAAATCGCAGTCGCATGCTTTATCTCATCGGATAGTCGATTCCGCATACGCTCAGATGATTCAAGCCATTCGCCAGGACGGAACTCCGAATCTATTTGCCATCCACTATGATTCTTCGAAATGGGCGGTAACGAACTTGATTCTGATTCCTCATTTTGCATTTCCCATATCCGCGATTGAAAAAAGGAAGCCTTTGGGTCCAGGCGCGAGACGAGCAGGATGGGTTGGTTGCAATATCCTCCTCGACGCAATTCCTCTGGACGCCAGGATTCCCGTTATTTCGAAGGGGAGACCCGTTTCCCCCGAACAGGTCCGCCGGCATTATTCCCGCATCCGGCCTTTGGAAAAGCTTTCCACTGAAAAGAGAGGATGGACGCTTGACGTATTAAACGCCGCCCGCTCTCTCGGGAAAAGCACTTTCGAGCTTGCCGACATGTATGGCCATGAACTCAAATTGGGGGAACTTCACCCGCAAAACCGGCACGTGCGCGACAAGATTCGCCAGCAACTTCAAGTCCTCAGGGACATCGGCATTGTCGAATTCTTGGGACACGGCAAATATCGCATTAAGTGACTAGTGTAGAGTCTCCGTGGCCGCGCGAGGATAGCGAGCGGCGCAGATCGCATTGCGTCAGGGCATGGCTTCAGCCATGCCGCAATCGCGGAAATATAAAAAGCGGCTTTAGCCGCTGAGGCCATACAAGAGCATTTCGTTCGTAAGCGCTTCATCTCGCGAGGTCAGCTCTCACGAGCGCGAGAATTTTTCGCGCGTCTTCGCTGTTCACGCGTCGCCACTTTCGGGTATTCTTGTTTGCTTATGCTGGACCTGGGATATGTGCGAGAGCACCTCGACGCGATTGAAAAGATGGCGGGCGACCGCGGCATCACCATTGACCTCGCCGCCTTCCGCGAAATCGATACGGAACGCCGCGCGCTGATCACCGCCAACGAACGCCTGAAGGCCGAGCGCAACAAGGCCAGCGAGGAAATCGCGCGCCTGAAAAAATCGGGGCAGGATGCCGCCGCGATTCTCGCGCGCATGAAGGAAGTCTCAGACGAAATCAAGCGCGGCGATGAACGCGTCACCGTGCTCGACGAGCGCCTGAAACAATTTCTTCTCACCGTCCCGAACATTCCGCACGCGAGCGTCCCGGTGGGGAAATCCGCGGCGGACAATGTGGAGGTGCGGCGCTGGGGCGCGCCGCCGAAATTCGATTTCGCGCCGCGGCCGCACTGGGAAATCGGCGAAGGCGCGGGAATCCTCGATTTTAATGCGGCGGCGAAGATTGCCGGCGCGCGCTTCGCGGTGTACCAAGGACTTGGCGCACGCCTGGAACGCGCGCTCGCCAATTTTTTTCTCGATGTGCACACGCGCGAGCACGGCTACACGGAAATTCTTCCGCCGTTTCTGGTCAACACCGCTTCGCTGACCGGCGTCGGACAACTCCCGAAATTTGCCGCGGACATGTTCCACCTGGAAGGCACGGACCTGTGGCTCACGCCCACATCCGAGGTTGAGCTGACCAGCCTGCATCGCGACGACACGCTCGACGCCGCTTCGCTGCCTCTGCGCGTCTGCGCCTGGACGGCTTGCTTCCGCTCCGAAGCCGGAGCCGCCGGAAAGGACACGCGCGGCATCAAGCGCCAGCACCAGTTCCAAAAAGTGGAAATGTTCAAATTCACGCGCCCCGAGGAAAGCTACGACGAGCTGGAATCGCTGGTGCGCAACGCCGAAGCCTTGCTGCAAAAACTCGGCCTGCACTATCGCGTGGTGCTGCTGTGCACACGGGACATGGGATTCGCCGCGGCGAAAACCTACGACATCGAAGTGTGGCTGCCATCTTCCGGCGAGTTCATGGAAATTTCCTCCTGCTCGAACACCGAAGCGTTTCAGGCGCGGCGTTCCGGCATCCGCTATAAGCCAAAAGGCGGCGGCAAAAGCGAATTCGTGCATACCCTCAACGGCTCTGGCTTGGCCGTGGGACGCACATGGATCGCGCTGGTTGAGAATTACCAACAGGCCGATGGGTCGGTCGTCATTCCGGAAGTATTGCGGCCATATATGGGCACGGACCGCATCCCCGCAAAGCCCTAGCCCCAAATCCAGGGCCAGCCCGCTCGTTATACGTAACCCAAGCTATTGCAGCAAGATACGAGAATTCCCAAGCGCTCCCAACTGCGCCGGCAACCGGGAATGTGCACCTTTCGATACCATCTTGGTCAATTGGTTTTGGTTGACATCCTTCACGGCTTGGCTAAACTTCGATTCACGTGCGAGTTACGGGCGAGGGATGCCCGCGGGCCCGGTTCGGCAAATATAGGCAGCGCAGGGTTTTTACTCTGAGGAGGAAGGCAAGATGGCCACCGTTGCCAAAGCGGCTCCGCAGCCGATTCCGCGGATCGCGCCGCGCGAGGATTTAAATCCCTTCCGCATCTCGCAAATTCAGTTTGATATCGCCGCCGAATATTTGAAGCTCGATGCCGGCCTGCGCCAGATCCTGCGCACTCCCAAACGCGTGCTGGAAGTTTCCGTGCCCACGAAGATGGACAACGGGCAGGTGAAAGTTTTCACCGGGTTTCGCGTGCAGCACAACGTGGCACGAGGTCCGGCCAAGGGCGGCATCCGCTACCATCCCGCGGTCACCCTGGACGAAATCAAGGCGCTCGCTTCCTGGATGACCTGGAAAAGCGCCACCGTGAACATCCCCTTCGGCGGCGGTATGGGCGGAATCATCTGCGACCCCAAGCGCATGACCAAGCCGGAACTCGAACGCATGACGAGGCGCTATGCCTCGGAAATTCTTCCGCTGATCGGACCGGAGCAGGATATTCCCGCGCCGGACATTTATACCGATTCGCAGACCATGGCGTGGATCATGGACACGTATTCGATGACCAAGGGCTATTCCTCGCTCGGCGTGGTCACTGGCAAGCCGTTGTCGCTGGGAGGTTCGGAGGGCCGCAACGAAGCGACGGCGCGCGGGTGCCTCGTGTCCGTCGAAGAGGCCTGCAAGATCAAAAAAATGTCGGTGCGCGGTTCGTCCGTGGCCATTCAAGGTTTCGGGAACACCGGTTCGATGGCCGCTCGGCTCTTCGCCGATAAAAAAGCGCGGATCATCGCCATCAGCGATTCACGCGGCGGAGTTTTCAATTCCCGCGGAATTGATCCGCTGAAAGCCATGCGCTACAAGGAACGTTCCGGAACCGTGGTGGGCATGCCCGGCACTTCGCGCATCTCAAACGACGATTTGCTGACCATGAAATGCGACATCCTGATTCCCGCCGCGCTTGAAAATGTGATCACCCTCAACAACGCGGATCAGATCAAGGCGCGCATCATCGTCGAAGCCGCCAACGGTCCCACCACTCCGCACGCCGACGAAGTGCTGGCGCGCAAGGGAATTTCCGTCCTGCCGGACATCCTGGCCAGCGCCGGGGGCATGACCGTAAGCTACTTCGAGTGGGTGCAGGATTTGCAGAGCTTCTTCTGGTCCGAATCGGAAGTGAACGCCAAGCTCGAAGGCGTAATGCGCCGCGCATTTCACGAAGTTCACGACACGGCGCGCAAACATCGCA
Organism: uncultured Acidobacteriota bacterium; assembly: GCA_963708285.1. GTDB lineage: Bacteria > Acidobacteriota > Terriglobia > Acidiferrales > UBA7541 > Palsa-295. Next base: position 777,605 of record CAVPSF010000001.1, on the reverse strand, counting down.
CGCACATGCGCACCGGCGCCTACATTCTGGCCGTCGGCCGCGTGGCCGACGCCACGCTGGTTCGCGGACTTTTCCCGTAGGCTGCGAAATCCGCGGCGGGATTCCGGCCCCCGAATAATCCGCTCCAACCATTTTCATAAAATATTTTCTTGCGCGCGAAGCAAGAAGGCGCGTACATTTTTGTTTGCCGGCCTTCCCGCGATGAATTGCGGGGCAGCCGGCAAATTTTTTCGCGGGACGTTGCGCGGAGGATCCCGAATTGACCACCCACCCGAATGCGGCGCCGCCCATTCTGCTCACCATCGCCGGATTTGATCCTTCCTGCGGCGCGGGCGTGGCCGCCGACCTGAAAACATTTGCGGCGCACAATTGCTACGGCGTGGCGGCGGTGACCGCGCTGACGGTGCAATCGACGCAAGGCGTCTTTTCCGTGCATTCCACTCCCGGCGCGCAATTGCGCGCGCAGCTTGACGCGCTGGCCGAGGACATGCAAATTGCCGGGGTGAAAATCGGGATGCTGGCGAATCGCGCGAACGCCTCGGTGGTGACGGAATTTCTGGACAAGCAGAAATTCGCGCATGTGGTGCTCGATCCCGTGTTTCGCCCCACCGCGGGAAACGCGGAATTGCTGGACGTTTCGGGATTGAAATTCGTCCGCGACGAGTTGCTGAAGCGCGTCAGCGTGATCACTCCGAATATTCCCGAGGCGGAATTTTTGACCGGCATGGAAGTGAAGGATGTTGCCGGAATGAAGGCTGCGGCGCAGAAACTCGTGGAGATGGGCGCGCGGGCCGTGGTGGTCACCGGCGGGCATTTGGAAAAACCGACCGACGTGCTGTTCGAATCCGGCAAGGAAGATGTGGAGCACTTCGGCGGAGATCATGTGAAGAGCCCCAACACTCACGGATCGGGCTGCACGTTTTCATCGGCCATCGCCGCGCAGCTTGCCTGCGGGTTGCAATTGCGCGACGCCGTGATTCTCTCCAAGGCTTACGTCACTAAGGCCATCGAAAAATCCTATACCATCGGCAAGGGCGCCGGGCCGCTCAACCAGCTTTTCCGATTTCATCAGGAGCAGCCGCTTCGCGGAGTGCATGAAGTTCCGCAGCATGGCATGCATCCCGCCGCGGAACCCGCCGCGCATTAATTCTCCGCAAGAGAATCGCGCGTTTCGCTGTGCGCGAAACAACAGGCGTTTCTATGCGCTTGAGCCGCGCGATTCTGCTACACGAAAACCAAATAAATCGCCATCGCCGCTCCGATCACGGCCAGAAGTATCGCGATGGCCACTGCGGATTTGACCGGCTCGCGGAAAGTCTCTTCCCCGCGGCTTAACATCCGCACCATCCGCACGTAACGCCAGGTGGAAAAAGCCAGCGCCGCCACTCCAGCAACGATCAGCGCCGTGCCGAACCACAGCGAAAGCCCGAGAGTCCGGTGGGGAAGTTCGACGCGGGCCACCTGAATCATCTGCAGAAATAATCCGAAGCGCGCCACCACGAATCCGAATCCCATCAGCGCGAGGCCGGTGCGAATCCACGCAAGAAACGTGCGCTCCAGCGCCAGATAGTCCGAGGCGCCGAATTTTGCGGGTATCGGCGCGGATTCGTTCATTTTGTGGTCACGCCTTTTGCGAACGGCGGTAAACGATGCGTCCGGCAACGATGGTGGCGAAGGGCGCACCGCGAAAGACGCGGCCGTCGAAGGGAGTGTTGCGGGATTTGCTGGGAGAGGTTGCCACGCGATAGGTCCATTCGTGCGTGGGAGAAAAAATGGTCAGGTCTGCGGGCTCGCCCGCGGTAATTTTTCGTTCCCGGCCCAGAACACGCGCGGGGCCGGTGGTGAAGAGTTCGACGAGCCGCGCGAGTGAAAGTTTTTTCGTGTGCACCAGTTCTGTCAAGCCCAGCGCCAGCGCGGTTTCAAATCCGGTGATGCCGAAGGGCGCGCGGTCGAATTCCACATCCTTGCTCGAGGGATGGTGCGGCGCGTGATCGGTGGCGATGGCGTCCACCGTGCCATCCGCAAGCCCGGCGATTAGAGCTTCGCGGTCGGCGCGCGAAGCCAGAGGAGGATTCATTTTGTAATGCGTGTCGTAGCGCACATCTTCGTCAATCAGCGTGAAATGATGCGGCGTCACTTCGCAAGTCACGCGCATTCCCGCGCGTTTCGCCCAGCGCACGTATTCGAGCGCGCCGGTGGTGGACATGTGCGCGATATGCAGGCGCGAGCCGGTCAGCCCGGCCAGTTCGACATCGCGTCCCGCGCAGATGGATTCCGATTGCGCGGGAATTCCCTTGAGCCCGAGTTTCATTGATTGCGCGCCTTCGCGCATCACGCCGCCGGCGAAAAGCGTGGGGTCTTCGCAATGGTCAATGACCGGCAAATCCAGCGGGCGGCAGTAGTCCATCACCTGGCGCATCAGCCGCGCTGTTGCCACGGGTTTTCCGTCGTCGCTCACGGCAACGATACCGGCGTCCTTCATGGCCGCGATTTCCGCGAGCGCTTCGCCTTTGCTTCCCACCGACGCCGCGCCGATGGGCCACACGCGAACCATTCCCACGGCCTCGGCGCGTTCCACGATGCCGCGCGTCACCGAAGCGCTGTCATTCACGGGCTGCGTATTGGGCATGCAGCACACGGCGGTAAATCCTCCCTGTGCGGCCGAGCGTGTGCCGGTTTCGATGGTCTCGGACATTTCCTGGCCCGGCTCGCGGAGATGGCAGTGAAGGTCGATGAACCCCGGCGCGACCACGAGTCCAGCGGCGTCGAAAACTTCCGCTTGCGGCGCGGAAAGATTGGCGCCCAGTTGGGAAATTTTGCCGGCGTCAAGCAACACGTCCATTGTGGAGTCCGTTTTGCTTGCGGGGTCCACCACGCGCCCATTCTTAATCAGTAGCATTCGTCCGGTCCTTGGCTGGGTGCGGCGCATCGGCCGGAGCGCCGCCCACGAGATGGTAAAGAAGGGCCATGCGGATCGCGAGGCCATTGGAGACTTGTTCGAGCACGGCGGACTGCGGCCCATCCGCTACTTGGGGATCGATTTCCAGACCGCGATTCATCGGCCCGGGATGCAGAACAATGGCGTCGGGCGCCGCCAGGCGCAGGCGTTCAGGAGTGAGCTGATAGCCGAGAATATATTCCTCCGCGGCGATTGGCGGTTCGTGAAGCCGCTCGGTCTGCACCCGCAGGACCATCACGATGTCGGCGCCCTCGAGGGCCCGCTCGATATTTGAGACGCGGCGCACTCCCGGGGCGAGCGATTCGAGTTGCTGCGGGACCCACATGGCCGGGCCGCACAGCGTGATGCGCGCGCCAAATTTGGCAAGCAGATGAATATTCGAGCGCGCCACCCGGCTGTGCAGGATGTCTCCCAGAATCGTGATCTTCAACCCTTCGAGCGTGCCTTTGCGGTCGCGAATGGTGAGCGCGTCCAGCAGCGCCTGCGTGGGATGCTCGTGGGTGCCGTCGCCGGCATTGAGGACCGGAATTTCCAGCCGCTGGGCCACGAATTCCGGCGCGCCCGATGAAGAGTGGCGGATGACGATCCCGTCGGGACGCATGGCTTCGAGCGTGCGCACCGTATCGAGAAGCGATTCGCCTTTTTTCAGGCTTGAGGACTCGGCCTGCAAATTCATGGTGTCCGCGCCCAGGCGCGCAGCGGCGGTGGAAAAGCTGATGCGTGTGCGCGTGGAATTCTCAAAGAAGGCGATGGCCACGGTTTTGCCGCGCAGCGTTGCCAGTTTTTTGAGCGGGTGGCGCTGAAATTCCTGAAATGGCTTGGCCTGATCCAGAATAAAAACGATTTCTTCGCGCGTGAGCGGTTCAATCCCGAGCAGATGTTGCAATCGCAGCAGCACTGTTTCCCTTTAGCCTGTCGCCCGCGGAAGAATTGCCGGCGGACTAGGAGACGCGGTCCACCAGGACCACGCGCTCCTCTTGGTCAATTTCCTGCAGGCGGACTTCCACGATCTCCGTGTCGCTGGTCTGCACCGTGGTCCCGATAAAAGTCGCCTCGATGGGAAGCTCGCGATGCCCGCGGTCCATCAATACGCACAGGCGAACCCGCCGCGGACGCCCAAGATCGAAGAGGCCGTTCATGGCCGCGCGGACCGTGCGGCCGGTGTATAGCACATCGTCGATGAGAACCAGATCGCGCCCGTCCACGGGGAAATCAATTTCCGTGGATTGCACGATGGGCTGGTGCGCCACGGTCGACAAGTCATCCCGGTACAGGGTGATATCCAGCGTTCCGACCGGTATTTCCACTCCCGAAAATGTGCGTATGATTTTAGCCAGGCGGTCGGCCAGCGGCACGCCGCGGCGGCGCACGCCGATCAGCGCGAGATCCTTGGTTCCTCCGCTTTTTTCGACGATTTCATGGGCCAGCCGTTGCAGGGTGCGGCCGATTTCCTCGCCGGAAAGGAGCTGTCTTTTTTCAACGACGCGCATGGGGCGCGCACATCCTAACATAGGAAGCGCGAGTTCGCAGAACAGGTTTCGCATGCAGCAGACTCTCGAACCAGCCGCGTGCGCCATTCGCATCCTGCGGAAATTCCCCGGCTATTGACCCCGGTGGTATGATGCTCCGAGTGAGCGCTTCGCAGCCGGCAAGCATTTCTGAACGGCCCGCGGAAGTTGACCTCCGAGTCCGCGTAGGTACCCTCTCCCTCAAAAATCCAATTATTGCCGCCAGCGGAACGTTTGCCTACGGCGTCGAGTTCGCCGGAATCGTGAACCTGAGCCGCCTGGGTGGAATCGTCGTGAAGGGCCTTTCGCGCGAACCCATGGCCGGAGCTCCGGCTCCACGCATGTGCGAAACACCCAGCGGCATGATGAACGCGATTGGATTGCAGAATATCGGTGTGCGAGCCTTTGTCGCCGAAAAGCTGCCGGAGCTGCGGAAGCACGATACGGCCGTGATCGCGAATGTCTTCGGGCATTGCGTCGCGGACTATGTCGAAGTAATACAGGTGCTGGAAAACGCCGAGGGGATAGCCGCCTACGAGCTGAACATTTCCTGCCCAAACGTCGAGAGGGGGGGGATCGAATATAGTACTGACCCGAAATTAACGGACATTGTCGTAGGGGAGGCCCGAAAAGCGGCAAAGCGGCCTCTCTGGGTAAAGCTATCACCAAATGTTAATATGATTGGACTTACGGCTAAGGTAGCGGAAGAAGCAGGAGCCGATGCCTTGGTCGTCGCGAACACCTACCCTGCACTGTGTATAGATACCCACAATCGCCGGTCCCGTCTCGGTAGTACGACGGGAGGGTTGTCGGGTGCGGCCATAAAACCTATAACCATGAGGCTGGTTTATGAAACTAGCCGGTTGGTGAGTATTCCGGTGATCGGGCTGGGAGGCATTGAGAAGCCAGAAGATGTGGCTGAATACCTCCTGGCGGGTGCCACGGCAGTTGAAGTGGGAACAGCTCACTTTGTGGACCCGCGAGCATCGGAACGGCTGGCTCAAGGCCTGGAAATGTGGTGCAAAAATGAAATGGTCTTTGAAATCAGCAAGTTACGTGGAGCTCTACAGGGATAAATGGATTGCCTAGTGGGACTCCCGGCAGGTAAAATATTGCTGATTCAAAAAAGGTTAGGTGAATATGCGAGCTAAGATTTTCGTGGTTTTGGAGTCGGTGTTTTTAGGATTGGGTATGCTCATCGTGACCCCTTCGATTAATCCTACATCGGTGGGCAGGCTGAGCAGCCCCTCCTCCAACGCATCCTCGTTCCAAAATTCTGCAATTCCCGCCAAGTACAACTTGAACTCCAACGGCCAGACCAAGCCTCTGGCGGTATGGACCTGCGTTTCCACATGGTATGGCGAGCCTTTCGACGGTCAGCCGACCGCAACCGGTGAAATTTATGATATGTATGCGCAGACGGCCGCGCATCCGACGCTACCGCTCGGGTCGATCGTGCGGGTTGTGAATACGCGCAATCAGCGGAGCGCGATTGTGCGCATCAATGACCGCGGCCCATACGTTGAGGGCCGGGAGCTGGATGTCTCCTACGAAGTGGCGCGAAAACTTGGTTTTGACCAGCGCGGGCTTGCCAAAGTCCGTCTGGAACTTTTAGAGGTGCCTTCACGCTCCGCAGCGGATCATCGCAACTAATTGTCGCCCTGGATGTAAATCGCCTGGGGCCGGCGTGTGCCCTGGCGCGGCAATTGCGCGGTGCGGCGGGACTGCTGAAGGTCGGCAGCCAGCTCTTCACCTCCGAAGGCCCGCAAGCCGTAAAAAGGCTTGCGGGTCTTGGGTTTGGGATATTCCTCGATTTGAAATTCCACGACATTCCCAACACGGTTGCCGGGTCGGTGGCCGCGGCTTCGGCACTCCCCGGGATTCGCTTGATGACCCTGCATGCCTCCGGAGGGCTGGCCATGATGCGCGCCGCTCGTGAAGCCGCCGGCGACAAAAAGAACCGCCCGGCGCTCCTCGGCGTGACGATTTTGACCAGCCTCGACGCCCCCTCACTCCGGCAGGTTGGCATCGCCGGAACTCCGGGGGCTCGTGCGCTGGCACTGGCGGGACTTGCAAAAGAGGCGGGACTCGATGGTGTGGTAGCGTCCGCGCACGAGGCGCACGACATCCGCCGCGCCTGCGGGCCGAAATTCCTGATTGTCGTTCCGGGTGTGCGTCCATCGAGCGCGGCGGTGAATGACCAATCCCGCGTAGCGACCCCAGCAGAAGCCATTCGCGCGGGGGCGGATTACCTGGTAGTCGGTCGTCCGATCACCGGAAGCCAAAAATCCACGCATCGCGGCGATGGGAATCGGCGAAGAAATCGCAGGCGCGCGCTCGCAACGCTAGCTGCTCGTATCGCAGCTTCTTCGGAAACCTCGTTTGACCCCGTCCTGTCCCGTCCGTTAGCATCGCTGTGCATCGAATACAATCGCCAATGGATACGATCGAGCACGTCATCGTAGGCACCGCCGGTCATATCGACCACGGGAAATCGTCGCTGGTCGAGGCCCTGACCGGCACGAATCCCGACCGCCTGGAGGAAGAAAAGAGGCGCGGGATCACCATCGATTTGGGGTTCGCGTTCCTGGACCTCGGAAAAGTGCACCTGGGATTCGTGGACGTGCCGGGGCACGAAAAATTTGTGCGCAACATGCTGGCGGGCGCCGGGGGAATCGATTTGGTGATGCTGGTGGTGGCGGCGGATGAAGGAATCAAGCCGCAAACGCGCGAGCATTTTGAGATTTGCAGACTGTTGGGAGTGGCGCGGGGAATCGTGGCGCTGACGAAATGCGATCTGGTGGATTCCGATGCGTTGGGAATCGCGCGGCTGGAAATCGAGGAATTCGTGCGCGGCTCGTTTTTGCAGGGCGCTCCGGTGCTGGGGGTAAGCGCAAGGACGGGCGCGGGGCTCGAAACACTGAAAGAGCAGTTGAAGGTCACGGCCGGACAAATTACGGCGAGAGACACCGGAAACTATTTTCGACTGCCGATTGATCGCGCATTTGCCATGAAGGGTTTTGGAACGGTGGTGACCGGAACCTTGATTTCCGGCGAAATGCGGGTGGGCGCGGAAGTGGAATTGCATCCCACCCGAAAACGACTGCGCGTGCGCGGGTTGCATTCCGGCGGGAAATCAATTGAACGTGCCGCGGCGGGGCAGCGCACGGCCGTAAATCTGGCGGGAATTGACCACGGAGAAATCCGGCGCGGCATGGTACTCGCGCCGCCTGGCGTCTTCGATATCACTTCGCGCGTGGATGCACGCATCTCGCTGCTGCCATCGTCGCGGCCCTTGTGCAGTCATGCGCGCGTGCATTTTCACCAGGGGACGGCGGAGGCGACGGCGGAAGTCGTCCTGCTCGACGGGGCAGAATTAAAGCCGGGCGAAACGGCTTTTGCCCAGTTGCGCCTTAGCGAGCCGTTGCTGCTGCTGCCGGGCGACCGCTTCATTTTGCGCCAGCTTTCACCGGTGGAAACCATCGGCGGAGGAATAATTCTGGATACACATGCGCTGCGTCACAGGCGAGGCGATGCATCCGTGACCGCGTTCCTTGAAACGCTCGAACGCGGCAATCGCGAGGAAATTATCGAGAGCCTGGTGGCCGCCGCGCCCCGCGGCCTCACTCTCGCTGAAATCGTGGCGCGGACAGGCCGGCACGAGAACGAAATTCAAGCCGCGGTGAAAAACCTCGCGACCGCCGGGCGTTTGCGCGTGGCCGGCGGACAGCCGGCGATTGCTGTCTCCTCGAAACGGATGGAGGCATGGCGCGCCGCGGCGCAAAAATCGCTCGAGGAATTTCACCGCGCAAATCCTCTGCTGCCGGGAATTCCCCAGCAGGATTTGCGGGCGAAGGCCAAAATCCCGCGCGCGGAAGTTTTTGCCGCGGTGCTCGAGGATTTGACCAAGACTGGCAGCGTGACCGTGGACGGCGATCTGGTGCGGCGCGCCGGCCGCGAAATCGCCCTTTCTCCGGAAGAATCCCGAGCTAAGGAATTGATCGAGCGGGAATTCGAGCGGGCGGGATTGAAGGCTCCGGGATTTGCTGAAGTGCTTGAAAAATTGCCGGTGGAAGCGGCGCGAGCGCGCAAAATCCTGCAAATTCTGCTGCGCGAAGGAGTGCTGGTCAAAATTGCCGAGGATTTGGTGTTGCACCGCACGGCATCAAAAGGCTTGCGGGAACTGGTGGCCGGGTATCGCAAGCAGCGCGGCGATCGCTTTAACGTGGCGGCTTTCAAGGAGTTAACCGGAGTCACGCGCAAATACGCCATACCGCTGCTTGAATATCTGGACCGCGAACGCGTGACCCGCCGGGTGGGCGACGTGCGTGTTATACTGTGAGGTAACAGCCGCGCGAATTGACCCGCGAAAACTGGTAGCGAGGCTTGATTTGGAGTACAGTAAGAGCCGCAGGGAAGGAATTTAAGGATATTTTATGGGTGAGGCTTTTCCGATCCATTGGTTGATTATTCTTCTGGTGGTTGTGCTGCTCTTTGGGGGTCGCAAGATTCCCGAAGTGATGCGCGGCCTGGGCGAAGGCATCCGCAGTTTCAAGGAAGGCATGCGGGGAGATCATGGCGCGCAGGCCAATCCTCCGGCGCCTCCGGCCAGCACCACGACAACGACGGCAGCGCCCACCGCGGCACCCACGGAAGAAAAGAAGTAACGCGGCGCGAAATTCGCATCCGAAATGGATTCGGTTTTTAACCTGTCGGCGGCCCCTCGGCCGCCGATTTGCATTTCAGGGAAGGTAGGAAATTTCCGGCTCGCTCCATCCCAGACCGCGCAGAAAGCCCCACAGCCGGGAAACCGGCAAGCCCATCACGTTGAAGTAGCAGCCTTCGATTCTTTCGACGAATCGCCCGCCGATTCCCTGAATGCCGTACGCCCCGGCTTTGTCGAAAGGCTCGCCGGAAGAAATATATTCCTCCACCTGCTGATCGGAGATATTCAGGAATGTGACGCGGGTGGTTTCCACGTGATCCACGCGCTTGCCTTCGGGAATGGCCAGGATCGAGAGGCCTGTTAGCACTTCGTGGGTCTTGCCGCGGAGCCGCAGAAGCATGCGCCGCGCGTCCTCGGTTTTTGCGGGCTTGCCGAGGAGTTCGCCTTCGACCACTACCGCGGTATCCGCGCCGATCACGTAGGCCGCCTCTCCAAAAATAATTTCATCTTCGGCGGCCGCCTGGGACTTGGCCTGCGCCAGGCGCAGAACGTAATCGGTGGGACGTTCGCCGGGACGGAGCGATTCGTCCACATGCGTGGGGCGAATCTCAAACGAAAATGCGGCATGGCGGAGGATTTCCGCGCGTCGCGGCGAACTGGATGCGAGGATGAGTTTCATGGCGCCGGTGCTCGACCTGCCATATCTCTTACCTCATAAATCGCCGGGAGGGAAGCGCAGGCTTAGCCGGAAAATCAAATCACCACGGATTCCTGGTACTCGCCGAAAGCGCGGCGCAGCACGTCGGATATTTCTCCCACGGTTGCGTACGATTCGACGGCGGCCAGGATCGCGGGCATCAGGTTTTCAGAGCCCATGGCGCGGCGTTCCACTTCCTCGATGGCCGCGCGGGATTTGGCCGCATCCCGCCGGGCACGCAAAGCCCGCAGCCGCTCCACCTGCGTGCGTTCGATTTCCGGATCGATGCGCAGGGTGGGAATGGCGCGCTCCGCCTTGGCCTGGAAGCGGTTCACGCCCACCACCACTTGATCGCCACGCTCTACGGCCTGCTGGTATTCATACGCGGATTTCTGGATTTCCTGCTGCACGTATCCGGTTTCGATGGCCCGCACCATGCCGCCCATGGCGTCAATTTTGGCGATGTAGTCGCAAGCGGCGGATTCAATTTCATTCGTCAGTTTTTCGATGGCGTAGGAGCCGGCCACGGGGTCGGCGGTATTGGCCACGCCGGTTTCCTGCGCCACGATTTGCTGGGTGCGCAGCGCCAGCAGCGCGGAATCTTCCGTGGGCAGCGCCAGGGCTTCGTCGAGGGCGTTGGCATGCAGCGATTGGCAGCCGCCCAGAACCGCGGCAAGGCATTGCAGCGCCACGCGCACCAGATTATTTTCCGGCTGCTGCGCGGTGAGCGAAGAGCCCGCCGTTTGCGCGTGGAAACGCAGCATCATCGAGCGCGGGTCGCGCGCACCAAACCGCTCGCGCATGGTGCGCGCCCAGAGGCGCCGCGCCGCGCGGAACTTGGCGACCTGCATCAGAAAGTCATTGTGGGCGTTGAAGAAAAAGGAAAGCTGCGGCGCGAATTGATCCACGGGCAGGCCCGCGGCGACGGCCGCATCCACATAGGCGATTCCATTCGCCAATGTGAAGGCCGCTTCCTGAACGTCCGTCGAACCCGCCTCGCGGATGTGATATCCGGAGATGGAGATGGCATTCCAATTGGGAATTTCCGCGCGGCACCAGGCAAAAATATCGGTGACAATGCGCATGGCCGGGCGCAGCGGATAAATATAAGTCCCTCGCGCGATGTATTCCTTCAAAATGTCGTTTTGCACCGTGCCGGAAAGCCGTTTGAGGTTTGCGCCTTGCTGTTTGGCGACGGCCACATAGAGCGCCAGCAGAATCGCCGCCGTGGAATTGATGGTCATCGAAGTGGACACGCGTTCGAGAGGAATCCCGTCAAACAGCGCCTGCATATCTTCGAGCGAATCGATGGCCACGCCGACTTTTCCCACTTCGCCTCGAGCCAGCGTGTGATCGGAATCCATCCCGATCTGCGTGGGCAAATCGAACGCCACGGAAAGGCCGGTCTGTCCCTGGGCCAAAAGGTAGCGATAGCGCCGGTTGGATTCGGCGGCGGAGCCGAATCCCGCGTACTGCCGCATGGTCCACAAACGGCTGCGATACATGGTGGGATAGACGCCGCGGGTAAAGGGAAATTCTCCGGGATAGCCGAGGTCGCGTTCGTAATCGAAATCACCAAGATCCTGCGGCGCGACCACTTCCTTCAAAGGGACGCCTCCCGGTGCTCCGGAGGGGTGCTGCGCGGCCATATCTTTCTTGTGATTTTCAGTGGGCATGAAAACGCCTTAGCGAACCCGCCGGGCGCGGCGAAACGACCCGAGCGCGAATACGCTCATCATCATGGCATAGAAAATGGCAAAGGCCATGAGCCACAGCATTGACCGCGTCTTCCATTGCCGCCAGGCGGCATAGACGGCGTATAAGGCGAACCATGCGAAGAGCGCGCCGGTGGCTTCGTGGAAAAACTGGCGAAATATGCGCCAAAAAGCGCGCAGCGTGATGCCCATGGATTTCCACAAGCCAGGAAACAGGTTCGCGGGCATGCCGTGATTTTAAAAGCGAACCTGGCTATCGCAAAGGAGGATTTGAGCGGCGCGGATTGCCAGCGAGCAACCGGCCGGCCCCCCCGCGGAACCTGCCGCGGGCGGAGGCGGCCGGGGACAGGTAATCAGCATGATTCAAGAGTTGAAAGTAAACTTGTTTCGGTGTTGCTCGCGGCCTAAAATTGTTATAGGAAAGGGCTTTCAAAGTAAGGAGGATGCGCCCTTGCAACTCGACGATCGCATGAAGCAATTATTGCGGGAGCTGGGACACGCGATCAATGACACCGTCTCGGATTCCGAACGCATCGCGGAAGCGATATCAAGCGTGCGTGCGGCCGGCTTCGATATTGTCCTGAAACTCGACGCCACTATCGGATTGGCGCGGCGCCAGGCGGACGACCCCCGCATGACCACCCAGGACCGGCGTTTCCTCGAATCGCTGCACATTCGCGTGGACGATGAAATTCTGGAAGACGAACCGGAAGAGGCGAAAATCGAAATCACGCCGCAGGACATCAAGTTTCTGAAATCGTTGAAAATTTCATTCGATGACGAAATTTAAAATCTTCGCTGCATTTCTCACGGCCGCTGCCGCAATCGCCTTTGCGGCCCCCGCGGCGCACGCCCAGGTGGACACCTCCGCGCCTATCGTGGTGAAAGATTCCAAGCCCAAGCCGGTGTGGATGAAGGCCGAAGTGATTCGCGCGGACGCCAATCAGATCATCGTGCGCGAGGTGAGCCGCCCGATGTTCGTGCACACTTTCACCTATTCGCAGAAGGCCCAGAGCAAAATGCTCGAGATTCTCAACAACGGCGGCTACCAGACCGGCGATAAAGTGAAAATCCTCTACCAGCCGGGAGACACGGTGGCCCTGCTCTTCCGCGGGAAACCCTCCAAGCCGCTCTGAAGCCGCCCCTTCTCGATTCTTTGCGTTGCGTTTTACCATATCCCAGCGGAAAATTTCCGGCACAGGCGTTTTGCGAGACATTGCCGGATTGAGTTGGCGTCTTCCCGGCCAGCGAACGCCGCATGCGAGCCCCATGATCCGACCTCCCGCTGTTGCCGGACGCTTTTACCCCGCAAGTCCGCAGGAGCTTGCCCGCGAGCTGGATGAATTGATCGCGCCGCGCAAGGAAAAGATCGCCGCGCGAGGTTGCATTGTGCCGCATGCTGGGTACGTTTACTCCGGCCGCGTGGCGGGCGAGGTATATTCCTCGATCGCAATTCCCGCTCGATGCATCCTGCTCGGACCGCGCCATTTTCCGCGCGGCGAGCCGCTCGCGATTCTATCCCAGGGAAGCTGGCAAACTCCCCTGGGGCTCGCGCCGGTCGATTGCCGAACTTGCTGCGGAGACTGAAGCGCGCATTTCCCGCGCTGCGGGAAGACGGCGTGGCGCACGAACGCGAGCACTCTCTCGAAGTGCAGATTCCATTCTTGCAGCGCCTTCGGCCGGATTTTCAATTTGTTCCGGTGGTCCTGGGGACGGACCGCTACGCGCGAATGGAAGAACTGGGACAGGCAGTGGCCCAGGTGGTGAAGCAACGCGCGCTGCAATCGCCCGGCGAGAGCGTGCTGGTGATCGCCAGCACGGACATGAACCATTACGAAAGCGAAGCGATCACCCGCGCGAAAGACGAGCTGGCCATTGCCCGCATTCTGGAACTCGACGCCGCGGGACTTTACGGCGTGGTGCGCTCCGCGGGAATTTCCATGTGCGGGTACGCGGCTACTGTGGCCATGGTGGTGGCCATGCGGGAGATGGGCGCGCTACAGGCGGAACTGGTGCGCTATGCCACTTCCGGCGAAGTGAATGGCGATCATGACCAGGTGGTGGGCTATGCAGGATGTGTGGTGCGCGCGTAATGCTGCTGAAGTTCCCCGGCGATCCCCGAAGTTAATTCACTCCTGAAATTTCCAGGTCGTAGAGCATGTCCGGCCGGGCGTCGCCGCGATAGTCGAGCACGTGCAGATAAAACGTCATGGGTCCGGTGGCCGAGGTGGGCACTTGCAGAAAAAGCTGCGAATCCGAATTGGGAGCCGTGCCGGTGGCGATCTGATAATTCAGGCAGGGTTGGTTGAACGGGCCCGCCGGATTATCAGGCTGCGCGCAAATGTTCAGGCGATTGCCGCCGGCATCCACCACCTCGATGACCGAATCAAGCGGGCTGCTGGTGAAGCTCGGCAACAGGAGCGAGCCGCGCGCCGCGAAAATTTGAAGGTTGACGAGCTGGCCGGGCTGCGAGGAGAGCTGAAAATAATCGTTGTCAGCGTTCAGTGTCCCGGGATGCGCCGGATCCACCAGCGGGCTGATGGATGCGCGATAGATGCCGTTCGAAAGCGGCACCGCGGCGGATGGCTGATCGTTGCGCGCAATCGTGCCGGAAGCGACCTCGATCGCAAGGCTCTGCGGCGCAGTCGTTTTGCCGCTGGAATCGTCGGTGAACTGCACGGTAAACGGATAATTTCCCGGCGCGGTGGGAGAGCCGCACAATTCGGAATTTCCCGCGCCTGTTTGCGTGATTCCCGGCGGCAAATTCGCGGCGGCTGAAAAACTGCCGGTGTATCCGATCGGCGGCACCAGCATCACGCAGTAGGGCGCGCCCACGTATGTACCGGGAAGAAACGAAGTGGCCACGGCCAGCGGCGGATTATTGATGGTCCAGGGAATTTGCACGGTGAGCGATTGCTGCGTGGTGTCGGAATCGGCGATATCGATCAGCAAGGGGAGGGTGGTGCCGGCGGGCGGCGTGGGATCGCCGCTGAGCACGCCCGACTGGCTGAGCGCGATGCCGGGAGGCAATCCCCCCGGCGCAGTCCACGTGTAAGGAGGAACGCCTCCCGTGGCCGCTATCGCGAAATTGAACGCGGCGCCGAAAGTCGCGGTAGGGATGCTCTGCGTGGTTACTTGCAGCAAGTCATGGATAGCGACCACATAGGGATGCGAAGCCGTTCTCCCCGAAGAGTCCTGCACATCAATCGTGAAATTGAAATTGGCGGTGGTGTTGGGAGTGCCGCTGATCACCCCGGCGGTTGAAAGCGACAATCCGGAAGGCAAATTGCCGCCTGGTGGCATCCACGCTCCAGGTCAGCGTTCCGATCCCGTTCGTAGCCACCATCGTGACGTTATAAATTTTCCCGTTGATCCCGTCGGGAAGAGTGGCATTCACGATTTCCAACGCAGGAGGCGGAGGGGGTGGGGTCGAGCCTCCTCCTCCGCCTCCACATGAGGAAAGCAGCGCGGTCAGCGCAATCGCCGGAAAAATCATCCAGCGCGGCAGCGAAACGAGCGAGCGTACAAAATTCATCCGCGCGCCTCGGCCCGCCGCCGCGCTTGCTGGTCGTCCCAGATGACGGGAGGGGCGGTGAGCCGCAGGACGGCGTTTTCAAACGCGTCGAAAGGTGAAGGCGTGTTCAGCAATGTGATGTTGAGGATCACGGTCTGGCCCGCGCCCACTGTCGCCGTGGCCGCCGCCGGCGCAACTCCGGGCATGGGAATCGGCGGGTTGAGCGGATTAATTGCAGTGGTGCCGGTGAATGCGGAGTTGATGGATTCCGCGCTGACCGTGAAGGTCGCGGAATTTTCACCGGAAGGAACAGGGACGGGAATCGTATAAGTGCCGATCAGGCTCGGATCATGCGAGCCAAAAGAGCTCGGGGGATTGCAGCCCGCGTTGTTGGAGTTGGCACAAGTAACGTTTTGCCCAAGATTTCCGGTAAAAAAAACTCCCGAGACGGCGGAAACCGCGTTGCCCAGCGATGCGGACGGACTCGAAGCATCGCGCGCGATCACGTTGACGCCTTGCGCTGGCGTTACGCCACCGGAAAAATAGACGTGCCCGCTGATGTAACCGTATGCCGTGCTGGTCACTGTTTTGCCTTGTGGAGCGGGCGCCACAACTGGATACAGTTCGGAAATCCAGGCGATGTCGTCCGGTGCAAGCGCCGGCAACGGCGGGTTGGAAGTCAGTCGCGCCTGGCATTGCACCAGCGGAAACATCACTGGAAGTCCCGCCACTTCCTGAGCGTTGCACTGATTCGGCGTTTCATTCAGGACGTCCACGTTGACCTGCGAATGATCCAGCCCGGAAAAAGTTCCGAACAGCTGCGTCAGCACCTGCGCAAAAAGGTCCTGCGGAACTTGCGCACTACTCGACCCGTTGATCACTTTCCCGTTGATCACCACTTCGGCGGCCAGGATGTGTCCTCCGGTGGGATCCGGATCGCAAATGGAAGTGAATCCGATCACCGTGGGGTCGCCGGTGAGGGCGGTGGTGATGGTACCGTCGGAATCGAAAATCACGGGGGATTGCTGCCCGGCATCACACGCAGCTGTCACCGTGTTGAAATCCGCAACGGATTGCACGTCGCCGCCCGAAACGCCCTGAATCGCGCCGGCATTCTTGTAGGAAATGAGCGATGTCGGGACGTTCTGCCAGGCGCTCAGGGCCTGCTGCACGAGCGTCGCGCCACTCGCGTGGGAAATCACCGTCTCCCCTGAATCCGTTGTGGACATCGGGCCAGAATCGAGGGTGTATTGAATTTGCTGGCCGGGCAGGGAAGCCAGATTCCAGGTGAAAGCCTGGCCGGGTGAGGGAAACGTGGTGGCGTAATAAGGACCTCCGCCGCGCGCATCCGGGTCCGCGAGAAAAAATGCGCAGGAAAACGCCGCGAGCGCCAGCAGCAGGAGCGGTGAAATCCAGCGGCGCATTGCGTATCGGGTTCGCATTTATTGCGTCCCCGCAAACGTGCGAATCAATGCGCGCAGGTCATCTAATCGCAAAGGAGTGGATTGCGGCGCGGAAATTACTCCGGAAAGATTGGCGTTGAGCGAAATTCCCTGCGAGCCGAGCGCCGGCGCGAGCCCGCGAAACAATCCCGCATTCGCGAATCCGTTGGCGGCCAGCAGGTTGCCGTGGGCATCGCGGCGCAGGCGGAAAATTCCCTGCGCCAGTCCGCAGGGGCTGGTTAATCCGAGCGACGATGGGTGATTGAGCAGCAGGACCAAATCCTCGCCGCGAACGTACCCCGCGGAATCGGCGCGGTCGTGCAGGTCCCAGATAAATTCGCGGAAGGCCAGTGTCCCGCCGGCGCTTCCCTTGAGAACTTCCTCGACGTGCAAGGTGACTTCCACCGTCCAGAGCGAGGGATAATCCGGGTCGGGCTCAACCTGCGCGGTCAAAACGCGCGCGTGCACGATCACCGCAGCTTGTTGCGTGAGCTGCTCAAGATTTCGGGGAAGAGTGATCGCGCCGCGCTGCGCTCGCGCCGGGACTGCCGCGAGTAAGCCGCACACCGCAATCCACAGTGCAAATAGAGCCGTGCGCCTGACATGACTCATGGGAGTGATTTCAAGTTAATCGGATGTTTGCAAGGCTGTCAAGCGTTCCCCGGCGCGCGGCAGCCGCCGGAGTTTGCCTCGCGCGATTGCATCCGCTCCGCAAAACACAGGCGGCTCGGAATTTCCGGCGACGCCGCGGTTGTCTCCTACCGTGTGACGGCCCGGCGGTGTGCGAGGTTGCAGGAAATTAGCCGGTGCCAGGAATCAGGAAAATGAGTTCAATGCGCGGCGCGGATTTTCGTGGCCAGCGAGGCCGCGCGCTGGCGGGCCATGCCGATGAATTGATCGTCGGAGGAGAGTTGGTCCAGAAAGTGAAGAAAGGCGTCGGGAGTGGGAAGCAGTTTGTGGGAATAATCGTCGTCGATGCGCATCAGGACGTCGTTGACGCCCAGACGGTCGTAGCGCATGGTGCGCTGCAAATCGGAGAGATCCATTTCCTGGCGCGCGAGGTCCTCGAAAATATTCAGAAGCTGCGTGGCGGGATCGTTGAGCGTGTAATTGAAGCTGGTTTCGTGTTTCTCGCCGCCGTTTTCGTAAAGGAACGTTTTTTCTCCGAGGTTGGCGATGCGATGGTGGATTTCCAGGTCCACGCCCTGAAAATCGTGGAGCTGCGCGGCCAGCGCGAAAATTTTCTGCGCCAGCGCCGCGCCCAGGTCGAGCGGCTGGGGGCTCGGCGAGTCATCGAGCGCGCGAATGTCGTACGTGCCGGAGCCCGAGGCATTCACCCGTATTTCGACAAATTCAGGGTAGCTGGACTTGAACACTTTCCGGAAGGTGATGGTGGGAGCAGCGGCCGCGCTGGAAGCCGATTGCGATGCGACCGCGCGCGGAAAAAACGCCGCACGATGCGGGGTGCGCGCAGAAGCGGGAGAAACAGCGAAGGAAAATAAGGCAAAAGCGGCTGCACATGCGAGCAAGGTGCCATTGCGCGCCATGCGACCGAATTCCAGCCGGAAAATCATCGCGATACGGGGATGCGCGCTGGGCGCATTCGGCTGCCTGGCGCCGGCTGCGGACTTCGTCCGGCATTGCGCAGCGCCGCTTGCGCCGCACCCTTGCCCATGGCCGCGGTCAAACGTTCGCGCGCCTGCGAACGATGGGCGTGGCAGAGCGCCACGGCCAGAGCATCGGCGGCATCGGCGGGTTCGGGATTTTCCTTCAAGCCCAGCAAGGATGCCACCATTTGCTGCATTTGCTGTTTGCTGGCCGCGCCGTATCCCGCCACGCTCGATTTCACTTCGCGCGGAGAATAATTGTGCGCCGGAATTTGCGCCTGCGCCGCGGCCAGCAAAATTACCCCGCGGACTTCCGCCAGCTTGAGCGCCGTTCCGGCATTGAGCGCGGAAAAAACGGACTCGATGGCAATGGCGTCGGGTGCATATTCGCCGGCCAGTTGCGCGATGAGTTCATGAATGGCGCGCAAGCGCGCCGCCAGAGTCGCGCGCGCCGGTAGTTTCAATGCCCCGAAGCGCAGCAGGCGCGGCTGGGTGCCCGCGAATTCCACGATGCCATAGCCGGTGGCGCCGGCCACGGCCGGGTCCACGCCCAGCACGCGAAAGCCGCCCGCGGTCTTCAGAACATTCGATTTGTCGATGGAAATCATGGAACCGGAACAAGTGTACGTGCGCGGCTGAGGGATGGGGTAGTTTTTTTTGCAGGGATGGCTGCGGGAAGGAAACTAGCCGGGCGCGCCGATTCGTGATTCCGCCCGCGGAAAATTCGCGTTTTGGGGCTGGGGAATTGCGGTCACATCCGTTCGCGCAAGCCGAGGAAATACCGGGGGAATTCTCATCCGCTCGAAGCCTGGGAGAAATCGCGTACGCAGGAGCTAGCTCGCGACGGCGGCCTGGATTTCCTTTTCGTCGATGTCGAAGTTCGCGTAGACGTGCTGCACGTCGTCATGATCTTCCAGAGTTTCGATCATGCGCACCATCTGTTGCGCGGGCGCGCCGGAGAGCTTCACGTAATTCTGCGGAACGAAGGCTACTTCCGCGGAACTCGGTGTGATGCCCGCGGCGACCAACGCCTCGCGCACTTTTTCCATGGCTTCCGGGGGCGAAGTAACTTCCCAAGCCGAGCCGTCATCGCGCATATCTTCCGCGCCGGCATCCAGCACGATGCTGAGCATCTTGTCTTCGTCCGCGGCTTCCTTGGGAACCACGATGTCTCCCTTGCGCTGGAACATCCAGCCGACCGCGCCGTTTTCCGCCAGATTGCCGCCGTTTTTCGACATCATGTGGCGAATCTCGCTGACGATGCGGTTGCGATTGCTGGTCACCACCTGAATCAGAACTCCCACGCCGCCCGGCCCGTAGCCTTCGAACATCACTTCATCGAGCGTCTCGCCTTCCAGTTGCCCCGTGCCGCGCTGGATGGCGCGCTCGATATTGTCGTTGGGCATATTTTCGCCCTTGGCGGTGAGGATGGCCGAGCGCAGGCGCGGGTTGGTGATGGGGTCGCCACCGCCGGTGCGCGCCGCGATGGTCAGCTCGCGGATAATCTTGGTGAAGACTTTGCCGCGCTTGGCGTCCGTCGCGGCTTTCTTGTGTTTAATCGTGGCCCATTTTGAGTGTCCGGACATGGATAAACCTTTTACAGGAAGTGTGGCAGGAGCGCTGCTTTAGCTCTTGCCGCAACATTCTAGCAGCGCAGCCGTAGCGAGGCAATAGACGCGCGGAAAGCCGCGCCGAGCAGATGCCCCCCTAGATGCTTCGTACCAAAGCCGCAAAAGTGTTATTTTGAACGGGTGCCGGGAGCGGGTTTCCGCTTCCGGTGCGCCAACGGCCTATGCCACATTCCATCACGGAAGTCCTCGAATTTGTCCTGTTGGCGGTGACATCCATTTTCTTTCTGGTGGATCCGTTCGCCGTGATTCCGCTGTTTCTGGCCATCAGCGGGGATTCTCCCCATGCCGAACGCCGGCAAATGGCCAGGCGTTCCGCGTGGACCTGCGCCATCGTGCTTTCGTCGTTTGCCGTGGCCGGCAGCCTGATCTTCAAAGCTTTCGGCATCACTTTGCCGGCATTCAAAATCGCGGGTGGAATCATACTGCTGCAAATCGGGCTGGACATGCTGCAAGCGCGTCAATCGGGGCAGCGCGTGACGGCCGAAGAACAGCAGGAGGGAACGGAGAAAGCGGACGCCAGCATTATTCCGCTGGGCATGCCCATGCTCGCGGGCCCCGGAGCCATTTCGACGGTGATGGTGCTGGTGGGCGAATCGCACGCCATCTGGCAGCACATCGTGGTGTACGTTACGATCATCCTGACGTCGTATATTTCATTCCAAGTGTTGGCGGGAGCCGACCGCGTGGGGCGCTACCTTGGGCGAAACGGGAATCAAAATCCTGATGAGGTTGATGGGATTGCTGCTGGTGGCGCTGGCGGTGCAATTTGTGGCCAACGGCCTGATCGATTTCGGACTGCTGAAGCCGCTGGTCTCGCCCTATTGATGCGGGATGATTTTTCCGGTCTCCGAAAATTCTCGCGACGAACTTTCGAATCCAGAGTCTAAAATTCGTCGTCTTCCTGTTTCTTGAGCCGCGTGATTTTCAGGGTGATGCGAAAATCGCGCGAGCGCGCATCGGCCTGAATGGCGCGGCGAGTCTCGACAGGCAGCGAAGAAGGCCCCATGACGCCGGAAGCATCGCGCGGAAAATGTTTTATGAACAGCGCGGCGAGATGCGCGGTGGCAAAGGATATCGGCGTGGACACGGATCCGTGCTGGCGAATCTGGTAGAGCGTGGGAAAGCTGGCATCCCAGCGTACCAGCAGCGGTTGGTCATCCTTCACGCCGCGAACCAGCACAGCCGCGGCAAACCTCGCGTTTTCCAGGACTCCTTTGCGAATCAGCGCGGCCACTTGCCGCGGCGTGGGCGTTTTGGGAAATCGTTTGCGCACCAGGCCTCGCGAACGGTTCAACCGCCCCTGCTTGTACCATCTCTTCAGGCGCTCAAAATCGTTGCCGCCGATTTTGGCGTCGGCTTCGCGCAGCGGAATCAGCCACGGCAGCATGCAAATTTCATCCTGCGCGGCCAGATACACCGGCGTCTCCCCGATGGGCGGCGGAAAACGAAATTTCTCGCGTTCCCCGAATTTTTTCCCCATCGTAAAACGTCCGGAGCGGTAAACGCGCGGGCGCGAGATCGCTTCGTCGAACGCGCCGTCCGCGGACCACGTGGAAACCGGGTCCTTGCTCTCCGTGCTCTCGTACAGCCGGATTTGAATGGATTCGACGGAATCCAGAAGTTCCGAGCCGCGCTTGGCCAGCAAATTAGTAAGTCCCGGAGCGGCGCCGGCGCAAATCAGCGCCGCGCGGTTTTTGGCGATGAAATTTTTATGATAGCGGAATTGCTCGGGTTTGTAGGGGGAACGATTGAGGTGCGAATTCAGATCCAGATAATGCGCACGCAGGCGCAACGCCGCGCGCAGGATGATTTCGTTGTAGACCGAAGGCGAGGCATTCACCACCAGGTTTGCGCCGCGTCCGGCGCGCACGATCGACCACAAATTCCGCGCGTTGGCTTCCACAATGCGAATCTCGCTTTTCTTGCCGAGAAATCGCCGGGCGCGTTCCGGATCGCGGTCGCCGCACCATACCGTGTGCCCCTGCCGCTCGAGCAATTGTGCCAGCAAGGAGCCGGTGCCGCCGGCCCCCAGTACAAAGATGCGCATTGGCTGGAAACTTTATCACAATTGCGTCGCGCGCACGCCGGGGCGCTTCGCGTCTTGCGGGCCTGCGCAACACAAGCAGCGCCGGCCGGCAAATTCCCCCGCGGCGGAAGATCATGCCGGCGCATCCCATGGTTCGCGTCGCGCCGTTTGCTCGCACAAAGGACGGGGGGTAGAATGAAGCTGGCTTGCAGAAATTCGCCATGATGCTCTCCGACAAATTCGGGCGTCAAATCACGGATCTGCGCGTTTCGGTAACGGACCGCTGCAATTTTCGCTGCGTCTATTGCCGTTCGGCGTACCCAGAAAATCACATGCCCGCCGGCGATTTGCTGGACTGGGATGAATACGAACGCCTGGTGCGCCTGCTGGTGGGCATGGGCATCCGCAAGGTGCGCGTGACGGGAGGCGAGCCGCTGGTGCGCGCGGGCGTCGAGGATTTTATCGCGCGCCTCAAGGTTCTCGGCGTCGAAGACCTCTCGATGACCACCAACGCCTACCTGCTGGCCGAGCGCTGCGAGACATTGACGGCCGCGGGACTCGATCGCATCAATATCAGCCTCGATTCGCTGGAGCGCGAAAAATTCGAGCGCGTCACGCGCTCGCGAGCTCTTTCGACCAGGTGATGGCCGGAATCGAAGCCGCGCAGAAATCCCGCCTGCGTCCCGTGAAGGTGAATGCCGTGCTGGTTCGCGGGATCAACGACGACGAAGTGGAAGCTTTCGCGGAATTCGCGCGCGAAAGAGATTTGACCATGCGCTTCATCGAATATATGCCGCTCGATGCCGACCGCGCCTGGACGCGCGAGCTGGTGGTGACCGCCGAGGAGATTCACCGGCGCATTTCCGCGCGGTGGCCTCTCGTGCCGATCAGCCACGAGCGCAGCGAGACGGCGCGGAAGTATCGCTTCGCGGACGGAAGCGGCGGCGAAATCGGGCTGATTGCTCCGGTATCGCAGCCCTTCTGCGGTCATTGTTCGCGCATCCGGCTGACCGCGGACGGCAAACTTCGCACCTGCCTTTTCAGCAAGGAGGATCATGACTTGAAGCCTTTGCTGCGCGGCGGCGCGGATGATGCGGTCATCGCGGAAAAAATCCGATCGATCGTGATGCAGAAAGAGGCCGGGCACCGCATCAACGAGCCGGGATTCGTGCCGCCCTCGCGCACCATGGTTTCCATCGGCGGCTGAGGCAGGAGAAGCAACGCGCCATGAATGAAGAAGAACCCAAATTGTTTTCGGTCAGCGAAGCGGAGCGGCTGCGCGCGCAGCTCGAGCCGGTGCTGATCGAAGCCATCGAATCGCGCCGGAAAATGGCGGAAGCCGAGGAGCAGTTGAGTTCGCTGTCGGAACGCATTCAGCGTTCCGGCGGAATGCAGGTCTCCTACGAACGCACCGCCAAGATGCGCATGGAACGCAACCGCTTCGAAGACATGGTGCGCGAAGCCGTCGATCGCATTCACGAAACGGGATGCCTGGTGAAGGACCTCGACATGGGATTGCTCGATTTTCCCGCGCGCATCAACGACGAAGATGTGTATCTCTGCTGGCGATTGGGAGAGGATCGCATCCGTTTTTATCACCGCCAGGATGAGGGATTTTCGCGCCGCAAGCCGCTTGATCCGCGCGACGCGGATTATCACAGCCCCATTCAATAGCCCAGCCCGAAGAAATGAAATCCCGGCGCGGGCGTTGCCGCGCGCCGAAAAGGATTTGCGTGACGTCCACTCCTGAGAATCGCCTGAAAAACTCCGCGAGCCCTTATTTGCGTTCCGCCGCGCACCAGCCCGTCGACTGGCACGAGTGGGGCGAGGAGGCGTTTCAAAAAGCGCGCGCGCAAGATAAGCCCATCCTTCTTGATATCGGCGCGGTGTGGTGCCACTGGTGCCACGTGATCGACCGCGAAAGTTACGAAAATCCGGAAATCGCCGGGATGATCAATCAATTTTATATTCCCGTGAAAGTGGATCGCGACGAGCGGCCCGATGTAGACGCGCGCTATCAATCGGCGGTCAGCGCGATTTCCGGGCAAGGCGGATGGCCGCTTACAGCGTTTCTGACTCCCGAAGGCAAACCGTTTTTCGGCGGCACGTATTTTCCTCCCGAAGACGCCATGGGCCGCCCGGGCTTCAAACGCATTCTTCTGGGCATCGCCGAGGCGTTTCAGACGCGCCGCGCGGAAGTGGACACTTCGTCGCGGGCTCTGGAAGAAGCCGTGGCCAAAGCGGAAGTGTTTCAAGGCGCGCGCGGCGATTTCGATGCGGGCGCGTCCGACAGCGTGATCGAATCGGCGTTGCATCTCTTCGATGAAAGCCACGGCGGATTCGGCCAGGCGCCGAAATTTCCGCATTCCGGCGCCGTGGATTTGCTGCTCGAACGCTACCAGTCCACTCGCGATCCGAAATTGCTCGATGTGGCCGTGCGCACGCTCGAAGGCATGGCTCGCGGCGGCGTGTACGATCAACTGGCCGGCGGATTTCACCGCTATTCGGTGGACGAGCGCTGGTGCGTGCCGCACTTCGAGAAAATGACGTACGACAATTCCGAGCTGCTCCGGAATTTTCTGCACGGCTATCAGGTGACCCGCAATCCTCTGTTCCGCGAAACCGCCGAAGGCATCATCCGTTGGGTGGACGAAGTGCTCAGCGACCGCGCGCGCGGCGGCTTTTACTCCAGCCAGGACGCGGACCAGACTCTGGACGACGACGGGGATTATTTCACCTGGACGCAGGAAGAAGTCCGCGCGGCGCTTGCGCCGGAGGAATCGCGCGTGGCGGAAATGTATTTTCACGTCGAGCCGCACGGCGAAATGCACCATAATCCGCGAAAAAATGTTTTGTGGGTGGCCATGACTCCCGAACAGATTGCGCAGAATTTGAAGACGGATGCGGCGTTCGTCGAACAAACGCTCGCTCGCGCCAAGGAAAAATTGCTGGCTGCGCGGCTCAAGCGCCAGCCTACTCCCGCTATCGATTCCACCGTCTACGTGGCGTGGAATGCCATGTTCATCTCCGCGTATCTGGAAGCCGCGCGCGTGCTGGGCCGCGAAGATTGTCGCGCCTTCGCATTGCGCACGCTCGACCGCATTCTGGCCGAGGCGTGGGATGAATCGCGCGGGTTTCTGCATCGCGTGGGAGGGCCGCGGCTGGAGGGTTCGCTCGACGATCAAGTGTTTGCCGCGGCGGCTCTGCTGGACGCCTACGAAGCCACGCTCGATCGCCGCTATTTCGATGCCGCCGCACGCGCCATGCACATTGCCGTCGAACGCTTCGGCGACGCCGAGGGCGGCGGATTTTTCGATCGCGCCAAGGATGCCGTCGCCCATGGGAGGGCTCGACGTGCGCCGCAAGCCGCTGCAGGATTCGCCCACGCCGGGAGCCAATTCCGTGGCGGCCATGGCGCTCGATCGCTTGTATGCGTTTACGGGCGAACGCGTGTATCACGATTGGGCGGAGAAAACTCTCGAAGCATTCGTTGGGCTGGTTCCGCAATATGGATTGTTTGCGGCGACATTCGGATTGGCTGCGCTGCTTCATGCGCGCCATCCATTGCAGGTGGTGATCACTGGAGCGGCGGGCGATGCACAAGCGGCCGCGCTCGAAAATGCGGCGAACGAAACCTATCGCTTCGGAAAATCCGTGCTGCGCCTCACGCCGGAGCGGCTTGCTACGGCGGCTCTGCCTCCGGCTCTTCGTGAGACGCTGCCGCATCTCGACGCCGCAAAGCCGCACGCCCTGGTCTGCCTGGAGACGTCCTGCTTTCCGCCAGTGTCTGATCCCGCTGCGCTTGCCGAGTTGCTCGCAAACGCCGGTTCAACGCCTTTCGGCGCTACGGCAAGTTTCCAATAGCGCGGCAGCCGGCGAAATTGCGGATTTGCTTGCGCTACGGTCCTGCGTAGTAGCCGTCGCGAGCCTGCACGGCCAGATCCTTTTGATTCGTGGTCACCACGATTTTGCGGTATCCCGGACCTTCGTCGGTTGGCGCGGGCGTATATCCCAGCAGGTATTGATTGCGGAGTTCTTCGCCGATCTGCGCGTAGATTTGTTCCACGGTTTCCTTCTTCGAGACTTCGAACATGCGCCCGCCGGTTTCGCGGGAGATTTGCTCCAGGATTTTTTTACCGTCGGGGCGCTCCTCGCGCGGCCTCCGATTTCCTCCGCCCGGGCCGCCCTGGCCGGGCCAACCGCCGCCCCCGCGCCCCATGCCCGGACCTCCAAATCCTCCGTGATGACCGCCGTAACTCCCTTCCTCATGATCGGCAATCAGGATCGAATAGACCAGGGTATCGGCGTGTTGCGCCGATTCGATGGCCTCGGATAGGGAGACTTTACTCCCGCGGTCGACTCCGTCGGATAGCACGATTAGCGCCTTACGGCCCTTTTGCTTCGCCATGATTTCATTCGAGGCCAGATAGACCGCATCGTAGAGAAGCGTGCCGCCGCCATGCCGCGCGTGCGAATCGTTGCCGCGGCCATCGTCGTCCGGAGAAGTGCTCTGCGCGCTGGCGTTGCTGAACTCCGGGACATTCAGCAATCCGATTGCTTGCGCGAGTTTCTGCCGCGAGGAGGTGAGGTCCTGAAGCAACTCCACTTCGCGGTCGAAATGAATCAGGAAAGCTTTGTCCTTATTTTCGCGCAGCGTCTGATTGAGAAATGCATTGCTGGCGTCGCGTTCCTGCCCCAGCACGTTGCGCTGGCTCCAACTTGTGTCCACCAGCAACCCCATGGTCAGTGGCAGATCGGTTTCCGCGGAGAAATAGGAGATGGTTTGCGGGCGGCCGTCTTCCGTGAGCGTGAAATTATCCCTGGTGAGATTCGCGACGATTTTGCCGTGCTTGTCGCGCACCGTGGCCAGGACGCTGACCATTTTTACCGTGGATTGGATGGCCGGCTGCTGCGTGGCTGCCTGTTGATTCGCGGGAGCGGCATTCTGCTGTTGGGAATAGACCGCGGCGCCACAAGTGAGCGCGCAGGCGGCGAAAAGCAGAAGTGCACTGGCCGCGGCGAAAAATTTCCTTTGCCGCTGTGCCTCGATTTGCTCGAGCCTTTGGCCGATATTCGTCTTTTTCATGGGAGCCGTCCGTCGCATGGTATTCTCCGCGCAAATCGTTTGCGCGCCTTGCGTTTCGTTATGGAACCTCCTTGCCTTCATAGTGATTGCCGCGAAACCGCGAAATAGTTCCGGAAAAATTGTCCGCGAACGAAGTTTTAGGCGTCGCATGCGGTTGCCCGTTCGCGCACTGCGAATACCGCCGCGCAAGTTTCCCGGCGATTGCCGCTCGATCCGCCGATTCTCGCAAGTTGCTCCACCGGAATCGCGGTGCCATAATGAGGCGTTCCCGATGAGTCGCAGAGCGGCTTCGGGTGTTCGCGGAGGATGCGATGGCAATGCGTGATGAATGGATCGAAAAGCGGACGGCCGAGCAGGCCGGCGGCGCGCGCAATTTTTCTCAGATGCATTATGCGCGCCAGGGCGTGCTTACCGAGGAAATGAAATATGTGGCCATGCGCGAAAGGCTTGCGCCGGAGCTGATTCGCGAGGAAGTGGCCCGCGGCCGCGCCATCATTCCCGCCAACATTCACCATCGCAATCTCGAACCTATGGGCATCGGCGTGGCGTGCTACTGCAAGATCAACGCCAATATCGGCAATTCCGCCACCACTTCGAACGTGGATGAGGAACTCGAAAAGCTGCACCGCGCCGTGCATTACGGCTCTGACACCGTGATGGATCTTTCCACCGGCGGCGATATTCCCATGATTCGCAAAGCCATCATTCACGCTTCGCCGGTTCCCATCGGCACCGTGCCCATCTACGAAGCCATTTCGCGCGTGCGCCGCGCCGAGGATTTGACCATCGAGTTGATGCTGGAAGTCATCGAGGAGCAGGCCGAGCAGGGCGTGGACTACATGACCATTCACGCCGGAGTGCTGCGCGAATTTCTGCCGCTGGTTCGCAACCGCATCACCGGCATCGTCAGCCGCGGTGGCGCGCTGATGGCCCAGTGGATGAGCTTCCACAAGAAGCAGAATTTCCTGTATGAAAATTTCGATGCCATTTGCAAGATTTTCCAGAAACACGACGTCAGTTTTTCGCTCGGAGACGGATTGCGCCCGGGCTGCCTGGCCGACGCCAGCGACGCGGCGCAGTTCGCCGAATTGCGCATCCTGGGCGAGTTGACCAAAAAAGCCTGGGAATACGATGTGCAAGTGATGATCGAAGGCCCCGGCCACATCCCCATGGACCAGATCGAGCTGCAAGTGAAGAAGGAAAACGAGCTGTGTTACGAAGCTCCGTTTTACACCCTCGGCCCGCTGGTCACGGATATTGCGCCGGGCTACGATCACATCACCAGCGCCATCGGCGCGGCCATGATCGGCTGGCATGGCGCCTCCATGCTCTGCTATGTCACGCCCAAGGAGCATTTGGGTCTGCCCAATGCGGATGACGTTCGCCAGGGCGTGATCGCCTACAAAATCGCCGCGCACGCCGCCGACGTGGCGCGCCACCGGCCTGGAGCGCGCGACCGCGACGACGCCCTCAGCTATGCGCGCTTCCTCTTCGATTGGAACAAGCAATTCGAGCTGTCACTCGATCCTGAAACCGCGCGCAAGATGCACGACGAAACACTTCCCGACGATTTTTACAAGGAAGCGAAATTCTGTTCGATGTGCGGCCCGAAATTCTGCTCCATGAACACCACGCAGATTGCCGAGGCCTACCAGGGGCTTGACCAAAAGGACCGCGAGGAAAAATTCGCGCAATTGCTGGCGAAAGTCGCGGGACAGCGGTAAACGAGGGAGGCTCATGGGATCGAATGGCTTGAGCGTCACGCTGGACAAACGGTATGACTTGTTTGCCGACTACGCCAAGACGGTCATGAATCTTTCCGGCGGCGCCTTGGTGCTATCCGTGACATTCCTCCACGACATCGTGGGACTGGGAGAGAAGGGCAAAGACGGCGTCATGCTGCACCCGCACTTGATCCTCGCCGCCTGGATATGCTTTCTTGCCTCCGTGGTGGGCTGCCTCGTTTATTTGTTTTTTCTGGTGCAAGCCGCGGACAAAAATAAACGCTGCGACTTTTGCATGATCGGGGGAATTCTGGCCGGCTTTTTTGGATTCTGCGCGGGATTATTCCTTTTCGTTTGCTTTGGCTGGGTCAACCTTCATTGACGGGCTCGAAAAATCCACTTCCATGAAATCGCGGGAGCGTTTCTTCCGCGGCTTGATTTCGCCTTCCACGATAAAACGCACGATTTCCTCCGGGGGAATGCCCAGCGCCGAAAGCACTTTTCCGGTTCGATTCAACGTGCGGAAGGAAATTTTTCCGTTTTCCAGATTGCTGACGGTGGTCTGGCTCACTCCCGCCTTCCGCGCCAGTTGCTGTTGATTCAACTGCCCATATTGCCGCAGCAATTCGATGCGGCGGCCCAGCGTGGGAGCGGCCAGCACGACTTCCACTTGCAGCGGCGCATACCCTCCGCGCACCAGCGCTCCGGCGATATTCAGGTTCGCTTCCGATTCCGATCGCTGCAGATCCAGGGCGGAATCGAGCGATTCGATCTTTTTCAGCATGTCGAAATAGATCTTCTCGCGCATCAGCACAAAATCCTGCCCTTCCACCTTGATTCTTTCGATCTGCGCGCTCGGATCCGCGTAAACTTTTTGTGTTTTGCTCATTGGCAATCGTCCTTGGGGAAGAAGGCCAGCGCCCAGGGAATTGTGATGCGCTTCTTGATGGAAACCACGTTCACCACCGGTTCCGCAAGTTCCAGAATCTGGTACGTAATCTTCCACTGGTCCTTGTTCCCGGCGAATACATAGAAGCCGCCCTTAAAATCTCCGCTGGGGCACGGTTTCAGCGATGCAACATCGTCCGCCAGCCGCCGCAGCACTCCCCGGATTTGCGCCTTTTCGACGCCTTCGGGAAGGCGCTTCAGAGCCTTGCTTGCCTCGCTGGACTCGATGACTAGCAAGAGCCGCATCCTCCTTATATTACATATCGCATCGAAAGTCAATTCGATAATGCGATATGTAATCAGACCGCCCTGTCTCGACTTTGGGGCCACCCTTATACTACAAACCTTCCCCGCGGGCCACCCACGCCGCTCTGGAAGCGGTGCGCGGAGCGCCAAACGGCAGTATCCTTGAAGCGCCCGAAGGCGGATGTGTGGAGGCGGCCTTGAATATTTTGATTGTCGGCAATACTAGAAGGGCGGTGAGCGAACCGGTGCGCATGCTGATCGCGCGCGGACTTGCCCCGCGAATCATGTCGCGCTCGGAGGCTTCGCATGCCTGAACCTGCTCGCGAGGAAGAGCTTCGCCGCGAATTCAATCGCTGGGCGGAGGCCGGGAAAGGCGAAGCCATGGAGCATGACCACTGGCCCATCACCCAGCCGGTCCTCGCCCGCATGGGAATCACCGCTGACGACAATATTCTGGACCTGGGATGCGGTGCGGGATGGCTTTCGCGCGTCCTGGCCAAATGCGCGTCGCAAGGGCGCGTGGTGGGCATGGATATTTCCGATGAAATGGTCCGGCGGGCGCGCCAGAAAAGCGCGGAATTCGAAAACGTCGCTTTCATCGTGGGAGCGGCGGAAGAAATTCCCTGGGAATCGGATTTCTTTTCGAAAATGATTTCGGTCGAATCGTCGTATTACTGGCCGGATCCGGCCAAATCTCTTCGCGAAGTTTTTCGGGTGATGCGGGAAGGCGGTTCGGCCTGGATTTTGATCAATTATTACCGCGATAATCCGCACTGCCACCATTGGGGCGCAATTCTTGAAATTCCCACAAAGCTTCTTTCCGCCGCCGAATGGGGCGGGCTATTTCGCGACGCGGGATTCCGAAATGTCGCGCACCAACTGATTCCCGATCCCACCCCTAATCCCGAAACATACTCTGGCAGATGGTTTCGCGACGCGAAACATCTTGCCGATTTCCGGGCCATCGGCGCCTTGCTGGTTCACGGCGAAAAATAAGATCGCCAAGCGCGTCGTTTTGAGCGATGAAAGGGTCTGAACAATGGCATTTACGCGAGTAGCACGAGTCGAAGAGCTTCCGCAGGGAGCGATCCGGGAATTTCAGCTCGAGGGCGTTGCCATCGCGCTGGGCAATGTGGAAGGTAAGTTCTTTGCTATCAATAATGTATGCCTTCATCGGGGAGGCCCTTTGGGCGGTGGCGAGCTGGAGGGCAAAGTGGTGACCTGCCCCTGGCACGCCTGGCAATATGACATCACCAGCGGGAAAATCTGCTCGAATCCCGAAATTGGAGTGGAAAGGTACCCGGTCGAGGTGCGAGGCGAGGACATTTTCGTGGATATCGGATAGGTCAAGCCCCCGTATTTGGTGGATATTTGTGACCTCTGCGCCAAATTCCTGCACATAAGGTTTCCACTTTCTTCGCCTTCCGTGTATAGTTCGCCGGATACTTCTGACGGATGACGCAAGCGACCCCCAAACCAAGACGCTGGCTATTGGCCGTGGATCCACGGGTCTACCACTGGGATACCCTTTTTGTGAAGGGTAAGGAAATGTGGAGGCACGCGGGCAACCGTCCCGACGCGCTGCGCCAGCTCAAGCAAATTCACAAAGGCGACCGCACGCTGCTGTATCACGGCAAGCCGGAGCATGCTTTATACGCGCTTGCCGAGGTAAGCCGCGATCCCTATCCTGATCCGCACGAGCCTGACGCCAAAAAGTTCGTGATGGATTTGCGTTCCATCGACCGGCTGCCGAGGCAGGTGACCCTCGCGGAGTTGCGCGAGAACCGCCTGCTGCGCAAAATCAAGTTCCTCAAAAATACCCGCCTGACCATTTGCCCGCTGGCCGAGGAAGAATATTCCGAAATTTTGCGGATGGCGGGAATTGTGGCTTCACCCGGAATTCCACTGCCGTAAAATCGCGCTTCCCGGCGCGACTCTTGCGCATCTGAAAATATCTGCAATGATCCTACGGGAGTAATTCATGCCGGAATTGCCGGAAGTCGAGACCGTGGCGCGCGGCTTGCAGGCCGTACTGCCGGGGCGTCGCATTCTGGACGTGCGCATGGGCAAGACGGATTTTATCGATGATCCCGCGGAGCTAGAAAAATATCTGCCGGGAAGCCGCATTGCCGGCGTGCGGCGCTACGGGAAATTTATTCTTATCGATCTGGAAGACGCGGGCGGCGCGGCCTCGCCCGTTTCGCTCTATATCCACCTGGGCATGACCGGGCGCGTCGTCACCTGCCCTGCGGGTGAAAAGATCGCGCCGCACACGCACGTTTTTTTCGCGCTGGACGATGGCCGCGAAATGCGGTACACCGACCCGCGGCGATTCGGGCGCATGCGTATCCTGCGGGAAGCCAATCGCCAAAGTGTTTTAGGTCCGCTGGGACTCGACCCGATGGAAGCCCGCGCCCGGGAATTCGCGGCGCAGATTTCCTCGCGCGCCGCGCGCATCAAGGCCCTGCTGCTCGACCAGCGGGTGTTTCGCGGCATCGGAAATATTTATACCGATGAAAGTTTGTGGCGCGCGCGCATCCATCCCGCGCGGGTAGGCGCTCATCTGAAAAAAACCGAGCTGGCAAATTTGTATCGCGCGATGCAAAGCATTTTGCGGGAAGCCATCCGCCTGGGCGGCTCATCCATTTCGGATTACGTGAACGCGGAAGGGCAAGCGGGCGAATTTCAAATCCGCCACCGCGTCTACCAGCGCGAGGGTAAGAAATGCTCGCGCTGCGGCCACGCGATCCGGCGCATCATCGTCGCCGGGCGAAGCAGTTATTTTTGCCCGCATTGCCAGCGCGCGCCGCGGCATCGCGCGCCTGCTGCCCGCAAGCCTCGCCGGCGTCACCGCCAGCGCCAAGGTCACCGCCAACGATAGATCAACGCGGCGCCTGCAAGCGTGAAAATCCCGGCATACAGAAATCCGGCATTCGGTCCGATGCTGGACCACAGCGCGCCCACCGCCACGCTCGACACCAAATCTCCCACGCCATTCACGGTTGCCAGCACCCCGAAGCCTGACCCGCGGCTTCCTACGGGAAGCAATTCCGCAGCCAATGATTTTTCCAGCGACTGTTGCAGCGCGCCGTGAATTCCCGCAAGCCCAAAGAGCGCGGCGAGAATGGGAATGGTAGGCGGCTCGAAAATAAATCCCGCATACGCCGCCACGCCCACCAAATATCCCAGCGCCAGCAACCCGCGTTTGCCGATGCGGTCGCCCAGCGCTCCGGCCGGGTAGGATGCCGCGGCGTTGATGAAATTGTGAAAGGTGTAGAGCGCGACGGAAATGGCCGCGGCGCGCGTGACGCCCAGGCGCGGAGAAAGAATCTGGCTGGCGCGAAGGATCAGAAGCGTGGGAGCAAAATCGCCGATGCCATGCGCGAAAACTCCCGACAGAAAACGCCAATAGGATTTGGGAAGTTGCGCGAAGCTCGAAGCAAAGCTCGGCGCGTGGTGTCCGTGCATGGCCTTGGCCGCCGGAGCAAGAAATGCGAAATGCCAGCGCGGCGGCAACTCCCGGAACCACCGTCCATCGAAAAACGCCGCGCAGCCCCAGTACACCGATCAAAGTCGCGGCGCAAAGTGGACCCAGGACAGCGCCGAGCGTATCCATGGCGCGCTCGAACCCGAATGCGCGGCCTTCTTTTCCTGGTTCGACAGCGTCCGCCAGCAGAGTATCGCGCGAAGGGCCGCGGCTGCCCCGGCCGGTCCATCCCAGCGCGCGCATCACCAGCACGGCGGGCCAGGACTGCGCGAAAGCGTAAGCAAAAGTGGAGAGTCCCGTCGCCAGATAGCCGATGATTCCGGTGGGCTTGCGCCAGGCGGGATGATCGGCGATCCATCCTCCCGCCAGTTTTGAAAAACTGGAAAGCCCGTCGGAAACGCCTTCGATAATGCCGAGAGCAAATGCCGGCGCGCCGAGGCTGGCAAGAAATGCGGGAAGAATCGCCGTGGCGGCTTCGTGCCCCCAATCGGAGAAAAGGCTCGCGAGGCCGATGCCCAGCACCCCGCGCGTGAGCCAGCGTTTGGGGGGATTTGCCGGGGCCGATGGGGCTTCGTTCATGTGATTTTACAGCGCGCTGACGTTTCGCGCGGGAGCGGCGGAATTCAGCAGCGGCGCGGCGGCTGAAAAAATCCTGCCGGCCCAATCGCCGCGGTCCCGCGCATCGAGCCACAACACCCGCGAATGAAGCGCCTGGAAAGGCGGGGCGGCGAGAAGTTCCAGCAAAAGCGCGTGAATGCGCTGCTGGAAGGCGCGGTCTTCGGAGCGGAAGCCATCGGCTTCGATTTCCGCCGGGCCCGGAGGCACGCCCACCAGCAGCGAGTAGCTTTGCATCCACCATTCCAGCCACGATTCGAGCTGCGGCTGGCGGCCGAATTTGTTGACGAGATAGCAATAGTTGTCGAGCACCGCGCGGTCGCAGATCACGTGGGGCGCGCGCCGCGCCGCATCCAGTTCCGCGGCAATTTGCGCGTGCAAAATCCACAGCTGGCCTTCGAGGGTGGTCGCCGCGTTCACCGGGAAAGGGGATTGCCGCGCCACTTCCGTCACCAACTCGACGTTTTGATGCGCCTTTTTGAGCAGCGAGCAGATTTCATAGGCCAGCGTGGTTTTTCCCACGCCGTGCGTTCCGATCAAAGCCAATTTCAATTTGGTTTCCTTCGCCGGGCCTGCGCTGTTGTTCTAGCACATTTTCCGGCGGCAAAGAATATCGCCGGGTGGGCGACACGCGTGTCAGGATTCTTCGCCCGGGAGCTCGCGCGCGTATTGTATTTGCCGGATGCGGCGCATAGAATCATGCGTTCGCCAGCGCTCGTGTTTTATTTCAGCTGAAAGGATTCATTCCATGAAGATTTCTCGAATCGCCGCTCTGATCCTGGGATTGATTTTCCTGGCTGCCGGATGTTTCCTCACTCTTCCAGCGCAGGAATCCACTTCGTCCGCCAATGACGCGCAGGCCGCCGCGGACCAGAAAATTCTCGCCGAAGTGCACGATCATAATGAGCTGATGAGCAACCTCGAATATCTTTCCGACATGATCGGGCAGCGGTTGACGGGCTCGGAAAACCTGAAGAAGGCGAATGACTGGACGCGCCAGAAATTCGCGGACTACGGTCTCGATAACGCGCATCTGGAAGCGTGGTCCATCGCGCATAGCTGGACGCGCGGAACGGCCACGGGCCGCATCCTTAGCCCCGCCGGGCATCCGCTGACGTTGGCATCGTTCGGTTGGGCGCCGGGTACAAACGGTGCGGTGCGCGGGCCCATTGTTTATGTGAGCGCGCGGACGCTCGAAGAACTGGGTGCTTACAAAGGGAAACTCAAAGGCGCAATCGTGATTACTTCACAGCCCGCGCTCCTTCCCGCTCCCGGTCAGCCCGCGCCCGATCCAGTTACAATTCCTTACGGTGATTCATTTTTGCTGGTGCATCCTGACCTGCCCGATGCCAAGCCCATCGTTTATAACCGCGCGTTTATTGAATTTTTGCGCGGCCGCAATGATTTCTTCAAAAACGAAGGCGTGATTGCGGCGTTGTGGGATTCCGGCAAGCCCGACGGCTTGCTGAACATGACCGGGCTCGGCGGGCGGAATTACGACATCGCGCCGATTCCCGCGGCGTTCATCACTTCGGAGAATTACGACCTGATCTGGAGGCTGCTGAAACGCGGCGCGGTAGAAGCGGAACTCAATATCAGCAACACCATCGGCGACAAGCCCCAGGATGTGTACAACACCGTCGCGGAAATTCGCGGCAGCGAGAAGCCGGACGAAATGGTGATCCTCGGCGCGCATCTGGATTCCTGGGACCTGGGCACCGGTTCGACGGACAACGGCACCGGCGCGATGGCGGTGCTCGAGGCGGCACGCGCGCTTGAAAAGAGCGGTCTGAAACCAAAACGCACCATCCGCTTCGTACTCTTTTCGGGAGAGGAACAGGGGTTGAACGGTTCCCGCGCCTACGTCCAGGCCCACCAGGCCGAGCTGCCGAAAATTTCCGCGGCGCTCATCCACGATACTGGCACGGGACGCGTGATCAGCATCAGCCTGATGCGCAATTATCAGGACCGCGAAATCATGGACCATGTGGTCTCGCCTCTGCGCTCCGTGGGCTTGCTGGAATTGACCGAACGGTGGATGACCGGCAGCGACCACGCCTCGTTTGAAAACGCCGGAGTGCCGGGATTTTTCTGCCTGCAAGACCCCGCGCAATATTTCGAGACCCACCATTCGCAGGCCGACACCTTCGACCAGGTGCATGAAGCGGACCTGGTGGAGGGCGCGCAGGTGATGGCCGTTACCGCCTACAACATCGCGGAACTGCCCGAACTCCTGCCGCGCAAACCGCAAACCGCCAAGAGCGGCAATGAAAATTAATCCGCGGCTGGCACCGCAGCGGCGATCCCGCACGGCGGATGAAAGGCGCGCGCCATGCGAGCCGTCGTCCAGCGAGTGACGCGGGCGCGCGTCACCGTTGAAGGCCGCGTGACGGGCGAAATCGAGGCGGGGCTGGTGGTGCTGGTCGCCGTGGGACGCGCGGATACGCCGGCCACGGCCGCAGCCATGGCCGAAAAGATCATTCACCTGCGAATTTTCAATGATGAGCAGGGAAAGATGAACCGCTCGCTGGCCGATACCGGCGGCGCGCTGCTGGCCGTTTCGCAGTTCACGTTGTACGGCGACGCGCGCAGCCAGCGCCGCCCGAGCTTCCTCGAAGCGGCACCGCCGGACCTCGGCAAATCGCTCTATGAGGAATTCGTGCGCGCCGCGCGCGCGCTCGGTGTGCGCACCGAAACCGGCGTG
Organism: uncultured Acidobacteriota bacterium; assembly: GCA_963708285.1. Taxonomy (GTDB): domain Bacteria; phylum Acidobacteriota; class Terriglobia; order Acidiferrales; family UBA7541; genus Palsa-295. Next base: position 741,030 of record CAVPSF010000001.1, on the reverse strand, counting down.
TTTCAGGCGCACATGTCCGTGGAAATTGTGAACGACGGGCCGGTGACGATTCTCCTGGATTCCGAAAAGAAATTTTAAGCGGCGCGGGAAAATTTCTGCGTCGCATTATAGGTGCATGGATGATTACCCCATTTGACGGGCTGGCCGCTGCGGTGGTTTTTGCCGTGGCAGCCTGCTGGATTGGTTTCGGCGTGGTTTTCCTCACGGGAAAAGCCGCCGGAGCGAAAACAGACCGCAAGCGCGACATCAAATCGATCCTGGGAATGGCCGTGCAAGGCGTGGGATACGCAATCGTATTCATCGCCACACGCGCACGGTATTCCGCGCTCGCGCCCATGCCCAAATGGGCCGAAGGACTGCTGGGGATGCTGGCCATCGCAATCGCCGTCGTGTCCGTGGGATTTTCGTTTGTGGCTGTGCGCACGCTGGGACGGCAATGGGCGCTGGTGGCGCGGGTCACCGAAGGCCACGAACTGATCACGCGCGGTCCTTACGCCGTGGTGCGCAATCCGATTTATCTGGCCATGCTGGGGATGCTGGTAGCCTCGGGGTTGGCCATCAGCCGTTGGGAGGCCGTCGTCGCGGCCGTGATTATTTTCCTGCTGGGGACCGCCATCCGCATTCGCACCGAAGAAAACTTGTTGCGCAGCGCCTTTGGCGAAACTTTTGCGGATTATACCCGGCGCGTGCCTTCGCTATTTCCCAAAATATTCTGAAAAGTCGCGGCGGAGATTCCGGCTCACGCAATCAAAAGCCGCCGCCGCCTCCTCCGCCAAATCCTCCGCCCGCGCCGCCTCCTCCGCCGAAGCCCGAACCTCCTGCGCTGCGCGGCGAAGAGGCCATGGCGCTCGATGCTTGCACGGACATCAAGTTGAGGTCCGCCAGCAGAAACATGGGCTGGAAGCCTCCGGCAAAACTTCCCTGATACCACTGCGGAGGCGGCATGTTGATTCCCGAAAACGCCTGCACCCATTTTTTCTCGACGTGCAGGGCCATGGCATACGGCAGGAATTTTTCGAATGTCTCGGGAGTTTTTTCCAGGCGCTCAATGCGGTCGCTTTCCACGCGCCCCAGAAATTGCTCGAAGCCCAGTACTTTTTCGTAGGTGCGCGCGCCGAGTACGGTGCGCGCCGGCATAAACCATCCGAACGCGCAGATGACGATTCCGGAGGCGAACCCCGAAAGGAACCATGCCGCCGCGGAGGTGCCGGTGAACGCCGAAATGGCGCCTGAAAAAAACACCATCAGGAATCCAACAAGGAATCCCGCCCCGATGTAGCTTTGCCGCACCGTGTCCGGGCGATGCAAATAATATCCATCGGTCACCAGGGCGTCGAAGATGCCGTCGCGGATTTTGGGCAGGTGGGTATAAAAATGATTTTGCAAATCGGAAAATTTGACGTCCGTGTTCGCGCCTCCGTCGAATAGCGCCCCGAGCATTTCCAGTTCGTGCGCCCGCGCTCCCGCCCATTCCGCGGCGGGCTTTTTGAGGTGCAGGACAAAATCCTTGCTGTGCGAAAGGCCCAGCATGTGGCTGGATTCGATCTGCTCGATTGTGAAATAGCCTTTGACCGCCAGATCGACGAGCGTGGAGGTGATATCGCGCATGGCCGCTTCGCCATCCACCAGCGTGCCGCATTCTCCGGGCGTCAATTTATCCGGCGGTTCATACTGCACGGTCACGGCATCGCGTTCCGGGTCGCGCCCGCGAGTCCACCACAGCCAAAACATGATCAGCAGCACGAATATGGGCAAGGCCAGCGGCCAATTGCTGCGCGCATACAGCGCGAGAATCTGCAATACACTTGGCGCGTGGACGAATCCCTTGTCCCATCCGACGACGGCCGTGAGTCCCTGATGAAATAGCAGAGGCTTGTCGTAAGTCACTTCGATCGAGTTGCCCTCGACGGTGACTTGCGCATCTTGCGCGCGAGATCCGAAGGTGCCGGTGTAGGCCACGGCGTGCAGTCCGGTGACGCCCGCGGGCAATTCGATGTGCGCGCTGGCGGACTCGATGGGAACTTCCCATTCGTTGCCGGTGACATTCCAGTAGAACTCGTCGTGGTCGTCAAAAAATCGCAGCGCGTCGAGCACCCGGTAATGAAAAATCACGGTGCGCGTGGCGTCCTCGGCGTTGGGGACCCAGATCTTGAATTTTGCGGAATGTCCCTGGCGGGTGCGTTCAAATTTCAACGAGGCGCCGGAATCGTCGGTGACGGAAACCACGTCGAGAAACAGCGAGTAATTCAGCCCGCCGGGCCCGGTGTAATCCACGGGAATGGTGCGGTAGATGCCGTTCCAGTGGCCGGTGAAATGAGCCTGAATGATCTCCGTGACGTCCACCGTGCCGTCGGATTGAATGGTCACCTGCTCGTTGAATTCCTGGATGGTGAGCGTGCGCGCAGCGGCGGGCCGCGCGGCAAAAAACGCGAGCAGGCAAATTACCAGAGGCGCGAGACGCGAAATTCGCATGGCGGTTCGCAGCTTTACGACGCGCCGCCGAAGCTGACTTTGGGGACGTCGCGCTCGGCCGGAGCGCTGACCTCGAAAAATTCGCGCGGCTTGAAATTGAACATTCCGGCGATCAGGTTCGAGGGGAACACGGCAATCTTGGTGTTGAAGTCGCGCACCACCGCGTTGTAGTAGCGCCGTGCATTCTGCACGCTGTCTTCAATCTGATTGAGGGTTTGCTGCAACTGAGTGAAGCTTTCCACGGCGCGAAGTTGCGGATAGGCTTCCGCCAGCGCAAACACCTGGCGCAAGGCGCTGGCCAGCACTCCTTCGGCCTGAGCCTTGGCCTCCGGGCCGGCGGCCGCCATGGCGCTATTTCGCGCGGCCACCACGCCTTCGAGAGTGCTCTTTTCGTGTCCGGCGTAGCCCTTCACGGTCTCCACCAGGTTGGGAATCAGGTCGTAGCGGCGCTTCAATTGCACGTCGATGTCGGACCAGGCGTTGTCGCACTGCACCTTCAAGCGAACCAATCCGTTGTACATCACGATAACGAAAATCACGATTAGCGCAACGACGATCAGGGTCACCAGCATTCCGCGCCTCCGGAGCCGCTCGAGATGGGAGTTACTTGCCTGCCGGACAGCATACGGCCCGCCCGCGCCGGTGTAAAGCGGCGTCGCAGGGTTGGTTCCGAAGCGCGCGTGCGAGAGTTATGGCGTGGGAAGTCCGGCAGGTGGTTTTAAGTTGGCATCGAGTTTCTGCGCTTGCTGAAATTCGAGGACGGCGGATTTAGCGTCGTTCAGGCGCAGCAGAGTCATACCCAGGTTGTAATGCGCATGAGCATAATCGGGTCGCAGGCGAATGGTTTCGCGGTATTGATCGGCGGCCAGGGAATATTGCCCTTTGTTGAAAAGAGCATTGCCAAGATTAAAGCGCGCATCGGCGTTGTCCGGATGAGCGGCGATAAGCTTGTTGTAAGTGTTGAGCGCCCCATCCAAATTTCCGGCGGCGGATTGCGCCGCGCCCAGGCCCAGCATGGCCTCCGGAAAATCAGTCTGGGTTGCCAGCGCTTTTCGGAAGGCAGCTTCGGAATCGGGAAATTGTTTGAGAGTAAGATAGGCGTTCCCGAGATTGTAGAGCGCGTGGGCGTTGGTAGGCTCAAGCGCGAGGCCTTTTTGGTACGCCGCCACAGCTTCAGGAATTTTCCCCTGATCGCTCAGCGCGCTCGCAAGATTAAATTCCACTTCCGGCTGCGCGGGATTGAGCGCGATACTTTTTTCAAAACTGGCCTGGGCGTCGGCATATTCGCGCTGCGTGTATTGCAAGCGCCCGAGCTGAAACCACGCATGAGCATCCTGCGGCTGCTCTTCAACCACTTGGCGATAAGACGCGATGGCGTCTTCAGTGCGCCCGGCTCCGACCAGCGCGGCGGCATAATTCGCGCGCGTATCGGCTGAATGAGGATTGAGCGCGAGCGCCTGCTCATAGACCGAAATCGCTTGATCCCATTCCTGCTTGGCATTCAGCGCCGCACCCAGATTGTTCAACGCGTCGGGATACCTGGGAGATAGGTCGAGCGCGTGATGGTAGGCGGCGATAGCTTCGTCGGTGCGTCCGGATGCAAAAAGCGCAGCGCCCAGACCGTTGTAGGCCTGCGGCAAATTTGGATGCATGCCGATGGAACGCTGGTAAGCGGCTATGGAATCGGAATATTTACCTTGGTGGTAGAGGGCCAAGCCCAGATTGCTTTCGGTGATGGCGTCGGAAGGTTTGTATTCGAGCGCCAAATCGAAATCGCGGATGGCTTCGTCGTCCTTCCCCTTGGAATCGAGCGCCAGGCCGAGATTGCTGAGAGCCTCCGGGTAAGCCGGGTGAATGGACAGCGCCTGTCGGAATAAAGCGATGGCCTCATCCACTTTTCCACCCTCATAAAGAGTTCGTCCGCGATTGTACAATTCGGCGGCGCGATCGATGTCTGCGGGAGATTCGAGTGTTTGCGCCGCGAATGTGGAAAATGAACACGCACCAGTAAGCAGCATCAGTAGCAGGCCTGCAAGCAGGTATTGCCAAGCTGTTTTACCGGACCTATCCATTTCAGCCGCTCCTCCGTCCATTGGATGTACGGAGGGTACCACACCGCCCGGCACCGTACCCGCGTCCGGCGTCTGTGGGAGTAATTGTAGCGTGACGGTATATTTTAAGTTAGTCTCTTGCCGCAGGCTTGGGAAAACCTCTCGATGCTTTTCAAGACGTATAGCGCCGCAGTCTATGGAATCGACGCCTACCTCGTCGAGGTGGAAGTCGATGTCAGCGCGAGCTTTCAGGGAATTTTCAATGTGGTGGGACTTCCGGACATCGCCGTAAAGGAAAGCCGGGAGCGCGTGCGATCGGCGCTGCGCAATTGCGGCTTTGATTTCCCCTCGAACCAGGCGGTAACCGTCAATCTGGCCCCCGCGGACATCCGCAAGGAAGGCTCGGCATTTGATTTGCCCATGGCCTTGGGCGTGCTCGGATGCTCCGGAACATTTTTCGGCAAAATTCTCGATTCCTATATTTTTCTCGGCGAACTTTCGCTCGACGGCAGCGTGCGTTCCGTGCGCGGAGCTTTATCGGCGGCGTTGCGGGCACGCGAAAGCGGCATCAAAAATCTGGTGGTGCCGGAAGCCAACGCGCGCGAAGCCGCCGTAGTCGAGGGCGTGAATGTTTTCGCCGTGAAGACGCTTCCCGGCGCCGTGGACTTGATGAACGCGCCGGAATCTTTTCATCCCGTGGTTGTCGATACCGCGCAAATGCTTTCCGATGCCAGCCAGTATTCTGTGGATTTGCGTGATGTGCGCGGGCAAATGTCCGCCAAGCGCGCTTTGGAGGTTTCCTGCGCCGGCAGCCACAACATTCTTCTCATCGGGCCGCCCGGCGCCGGAAAAACCATGCTGGCCAAGCGCATCCCCACCATTCTGCCGCCCATGTCGCTCGAGGAAGCCATCGAGACCACGCGCATTCACAGCGTCGCGGGACTATTGGATGACGCGCGCGGCCTGGTGGGCACGCGCCCCTTCCGCTCCCCGCACCACACCATCAGCGACGCGGGTCTGATCGGGGGCGGCGCGATCCCGCGCCCCGGCGAAGTTTCGCTGGGGCACAATGGCGTGCTGTTTCTCGATGAACTGCCGGAATTTCAGCGCAACGTGCTGGAGGTGATGCGCCAACCGCTCGAGGATGGAGCGGTGACCATCGCGCGCGCCGCGCTTTCCGTCACTTTTCCCTCGCGTTTCATGCTGGCCGCGGCCATGAATCCCTGCCCCTGCGGATTTTTCAGTGACCCCACGCGCGAGTGCCACTGTTCGCCTCCGCAAATCCAGCGCTACGTGGCGCGCATCTCCGGACCGCTCCTCGATCGCATCGATATCCATATCGAGGTCCCAGCCGTGAAGTACAAGGAGCTTCGCGGGGAAGCCGAAATTGAAAGCTCGGCAAGCATACGCGAGCGCGTGCTGCGCGCGCGGCGCATCCAGAGCGAGAGATTTCGCGGCGAGAAGCATATCTATGCCAACTCGCAAATGCCGCCCAAGCATATCCGCAAGTATTGCGGGATTTCGGCGGAAGGCGAAAAATTGCTGGAAACAGCCATCTCGCGGCTCAGCCTTTCGGCACGTGCCCACGACCGCATCCTGAAAGTTTCGCGTACCATCGCCGACCTCGATGACTCGGAATGCATCGAGCCGCGGCATCTGGGCGAAGCCATCCAATACCGCACGCTCGACCGCACCTATTGGGCGTAACGCGGTTCTTGCAGGCGCGCCTGGTGATATCCGGATTCCACAGACCTAAGAAAAAGTGAATGAAATGGAGGAAATCGTGCCAAATCGGCACACCCTCCCGCCTATCTTCAGCCGTTTCCTCACTGACATCCTCTGACTCGCCGATATGCATGTTGTGGATCCTTCAAAGACATTATTGAAATGGCCCAAAACAGGAACTGGATTTACGGGCTGTCTTTTGGTCGCGTAAATGCTTGCATTGCACCGGCAAGTTCCGCTGATTGTGAGAATGCATGAAGGGTGAAATGGGCGTGAAGGCCAGGCCGGGTCATAGGAGCCCGGTGATATTCCGATCGCGGCTACCCAGGATTGCTGAACTTTGGATCCGCCTGACGGCCATCGCGGGATTTGGAATCGGCGCGTACGAAATCGCACGTGGATTCCTGTTTCCTCGCCTTTTGGCCTGGCAGATTCATCTCCTGGTCCTGGGGATCATCGTCCTGGCGACCAGTTTGCCGGCGTACTTCCTGTTGCGCCGCCATGCCACGCTGCGCGAACTCCAGGCACAATCGGAAGAATCGCTGCGCATGGATCGCCGTGTATGGCGGGTGCTGCTCGACCAACTTCCCGATTACATCTACGCCAAAGACACCAGCCACCGTTTTCTGGTGGCCAATGAAGCGCTCGCGAAACGAATGGGCGCGGGCAGCGCCGAAGAGCTTCTGGGCCGCACGGATTTTGATTATTACCCGCCGAAGCTTGCCGCCAAGTACGCCCAGGATGAGCAGGAAATCATGCAGACCGGGCGGGCGGTGATCAACCGCGAAGAATCGACAATCGACGCGGTGACAAAACAGGCCATCATCCACCTGACCAGCGAGGTTCCTTTTCACGATGAAAACGGCAGGGTGATTGGCTTGGTGGGAATCGGCCACGACATTTCCGCGCGAAAGCGGGCCGAGGCGGACGCCATGAAAGCCAAAGAAGCCGCCGAAGCCGCCAACCGTTCGAAGAGCGAATTCCTGGCCAACATGAGTCATGAAATCCGCACGCCATTGAACGGCGTGATTGGCATGGCGGACCTGGTGCTCGATACGGAACTCACGCTCGAGCAGCGCGAATATCTGGATATCGTGAAGCTTTCCGCGGACTCCTTGCTGGGGGTCATCAACGACATTCTGGATTTTTCCAAGATCGAGGCAGGCAAAATCGATCTGGAGCAGGTGGATTTCAGCCTGCGCGGATGCCTGGAAGCGGCGCTCCGGACGCTCGCTTTTCGCGCCAGCGAAAAGGGGCTGGAGCTGCTGTGCGAATTTGATCCGCAAGCGCCGGAATTTGTGAGAGGCGATCCGACCAGGTTGCGACAAATCGTGGTCAACCTGGTGGGCAACGCGATCAAATTTACGCACAAAGGAGAAGTCGAGCTGCAAGTGCGCTGGGAGCCGATGGAAATTCGATCCGCCGGAGGTACGGAAACGTCGAAGTTCCATTTCATCGTTTCCGATACCGGCATCGGAATCTCCCTGGAGCAACAAAAGACGATTCTGGCGCCGTTTTCGCAGGCCGATTCTTCCACCACCCGCAAGTACGGCGGAACGGGCCTCGGGCTGTCAATCTCATCGCGGCTCGCGGAAATGATGGGCGGAAAATTATGGCTGGAGAGCGAATCCGGGATCGGCTCCCGTTTTCATTTTTCGGTGCAACTTGGTGTGGCGGAAAAGGAGGCGGATGCCACGCAGCCTTCGGTCTCATTCGAGGCGCTGCAAGGATTGCGGGTGCTGATCGTGGACGACAACCGCACCAACCGCAACATCCTGGAAGCCATGCTGCGGCGCTGGGGAATGGACCCGACCGTGGAGGCGAATGGGGAAGCGGCTCTCGCGAGCATGGCTCGCGCTTATGAGACCGGCCAGCCTTTTGCGCTGGTTCTGGCCGATTCCTTCATGCCCAATATGGATGGGTTCGAGATGATCGAACGAATTCGCGGCAGTTCGCAAGCCTCTCCCGCTTCCATCATGATGCTCAGCTCGGCAGGGCGACAGGGCGAAGTGAAGCGATGTCAGGAATTGGGCGTCGCCGCGTATTTGACCAAACCGGTCCGCCAATCGGAACTCCGCGAGGCCATTGCCGCCGCCGTAAGCCCGCAAGTCCACGATTCCACCGCGCCGCGCGAAATCCACCCGCGGCCGCAAACCAATCCAGCGCCGCAGGCCCCTCTCCACGTGTTGATCGTCGAAGACAATCTAGTAAATCAACGCCTGGTCGTCCGCCTGCTCCAAAAGCGGGGCCACGCCGCGAAAGTGGCAGGCGATGGACGCGAGGCGATGGCCGCTCTCGAAACCGAGAAATTCGACCTGGTCTTCATGGATGTGCAAATGCCGGTGATGGACGGCTACGAAACAACGGCGATGATCCGCGAAAAAGAGAAAGCCAGCGGCAAGCACCAGATTATCGTGGCTCTTACGGCGCACGCCATGAAGGTCGAGCGCGAGCGCTGCCTGAATGTGGGCATGGACTATTACCTTGCCAAGCCCATCCGCCCTCGCGAACTCGACGACATCATCGACACTTTCATCAGACTCGGAAAATTCGAAAATGTTCCCGTAACCATTCCCCCCGGGAAGTAATTTCGGTGAGCGCCCGGAATCGCCGCCCGCCTGCATTCCCCCTGCGTTTCCAATAAGCCCCTCTCTGCTTTCCCTCCCACCGGTGGGAAGCGAATCAGAACGGCCGGCTTGCCCGTCCGAGAGCACGTTGACGCGGCGTCTCCGGCTGTGATACCCATATTCGTTCTTTCTAGCGGAGTTTCCTCTCGATTCCAGATGGCGGCCTCGACCCAAAGGATTGAAGTATCGCTCGAGACATTGCTCGAGAGCGTGGATTTGGCGGAAAGCATTGTCATGGATGTCGCCAAGGCCGCGGACTTTCGCGACGAAGACCTCCATAAGATGGGAATGGCGGTGCGCGAAGGGGTGATCAACGCGTATAATTACGGCAACCAGAGGGACCGCCACAAGAAAATCCTGATGACCATCGAGATCGACAAGGAATCGATGATCATTCACATTTTGGACCAGGGCAAGGGATTCGAATTGACTGAAGTGCCCGACCCTCTGGCCGAGGAAAATCTGCTGCGCACTTCCGGCCGTGGAATATTTCTGATGCGCGCGTTCATGGACGAAATCAAAATCCAGCACGCGCCGGGGGGCGGGGCGGAACTGGTAATGATCAAGAAACTGCCGCATGCGGGTTCCGGCAACGGCTGGAAGCATGCCCAGTAGCGTGGGTTGGCTGGAGAGTTCACCGTGTCACTACAAGGCACATTCCGGGAAGTGCGGGACATCGCGGTTATAGATTTCAGCGGCAAAATCACGCTCGGCGAAGGTAGCTCCATCCTGCGCAAGACCGTTCGCGATTTGCTGGACAACGGAAAGCGCAAGATTCTGCTGAACCTTTACGACGTGGATTATATCGACAGCTCCGGCATCGGCGAAATGGTGAGCGCCTACACCACGGTGCGAAATTGCGAAGGCGAGCTCAAGCTGGTGAACCTGACCAAGCGCGTCCACGACATCATCCAGATTACCCGGCTCTTTACCGTCTTCGACGTGCATCCGGACGAGGCTTCCGCGCTGCGCAGCTTCCAATAGGACGCTTTCCCGCTTGCATCAGCCGTTTTCAATTGTGGTACGATAAGAATTCCTGCATTTTCATGGAGTGGAAACTTGGCGCAGCATATTACCCGCAAGGAACTGAAAAAAGATGAAGTGCGCGAGACGCTGGCGCACGGCGCCGATGCCATCCTCGAGCATCAGACCGCCACGATATACTTGCTGGTCATCGCCATCATAGCCGCCGTCGCCGTTTTCGGTTGGAAGACCTACACCGAGCGTCAGACCGTCAAGGCTTCGGCGGCCTTCGACGACGCCATGAAGACCTTTCAATCTCCCTTGATCAGCGCCGGACAGCCTCCCATTCCCGGAGAAACCGCCTACTCCGATGACAAGATGAAATACACGGATGCGGAGGAAAAATTCGCGGCCGTGGCTTCCAAGTATCCGCACACGCGCCCCGGACATTTGTCCAATTATTACGCGGCGCTGAGCCTCGAAAAACTCGATAAGAACAACGAAGCCAAAACGCGCCTGGGATCGCTTGCCGGCGGCAACGATGATTTCGCGGCCATGGCGCGCCTGGAGCTTGCCCAGCTTTGCGACCGCATGGGGCAGGACGCGGAAGCCGTGAAGCTGTATCAGCAATTGATCGACAAACCTTCCGTGCTGGCGCCCAAGGCTGTGGTGATGCTGGCGCTCGCGCAACATTACCAGCAGAAAGAACCGGCCAAGGCCGCGCAACTATACACGCAGATTAAATCCGACTATCCCGATACACCTGCCGCCGACCAGGCCGATCAGCAACTCGCTTTGCTTCCCGGCAAGAGTTGATCGCCAAGGATGCGGGCTGATGCCGCTGGCCTCCTTTGCCATGAGCGCGGATCGCACGCGCGGCCGCCGCTATCCCGAACCTCTTCATCCCTATCGCAATGAATATGCGCGCGACCGCGATCGCGTGATTCACGCGCGGGCCTTCCGCCGGCTGGAAGCCAAGACTCAGGTTTTCACCACTCGTTTTTCCGACCATTTTCGCAACCGCCTGACGCATACCATCGAAGTGGCGCAAATCGCCCGGACCGTGGCGGGCGCTCTCGATTTGAACGCCGATTTGACGGAAGCGCTGGCGCTGGTGCATGACATCGGCCATCCGCCGTTCGGGCACGCCGGCGAGAAGCAGCTCGACGCGCGAATGCGCGAGCACGGCGGCAGATTCGACCACAATCTGCACGCCCTGCGCATCGTCGAGCAATTCGAGCAGCGTTACTTGGATTTTCCTGGACTTAATTTGACCTTCGAGGTGCGCGAAGGAATCGTCAAGCATTCCCGCGATTATTCGGCCGCCGAGTTTCCGGAACTCGCGGAATACCTTCTCGAGCAAAAGCCTCCCCTCGAAGCGCAGATCATCGACCTGGTGGATGAAATCGCCTACAACACCGCGGACACGGACGACGGCTACGAAGCGCACCTTCTGGATGTGGATTTGCTTCGCGGCGAAGTGCCACTCTTCGAAGATGCCTACGCACGGGTGGACGGCCAGCATCCGGAAGGGCGGGCGAAGTTGAAGTTCAACGAGGCCCTGAAATTCATTTTGAATTTGCTGGCTACCGACCTGATCGAGTCAACGCGCGAGCAGGCGCGAGTGGCGGGAGTGCGTAGCGTCGAGGATGTCCGCCATACGCCCCAGCGCCTCGCGGCGTTTTCTCCTGCCGTGGCGGAACAAAACGCGCTGCTCAAGAAATTTCTTTTCCGGCGGCTGTATTCCCAGGCGGCCATCGCCGAAGACCGCGACCGTTCCGTCGCCGCGCTCGATGAGCTGTTCCTTTTCTTCCTGAATTCCCCTGAAAAAATGCCGAGCTTTTATTCCCAGCAGGCGCGGCAGGAGCCGGTCCACCGCGTGGTATGCGACTACATTGCCGGGATGACCGACCATTTTCTTTTGCGCCAGCATCATGAGCTGCTCGGGGCCTGAGCGCGAAAAAAAGGTTTCCGGCGAAATGCATCCGCCCTCAGTCCAAGAAAGTCATTGTCCGTTTGGTGTCACAGAAAGATTTCCTCCGGTGGCTTCCTTGACAACGCGTGTCGGGGATTTATAATGACTTATCTGCCGAAAAAAGCGCGGAAAACACTATGTTTTTGGATGTCAACGAACTCGCGGTCCGAAAAATTCGCATCCGGAAAAGCTACTCCCCGGGCACGGTCGATTTTCATTCCGGTGAATTTCGCCAGGTCGAGCCGCTCGAAATCCGCGCCACGGCCGAGCTGGTCGAGGGCCAAATCCGCATTTACGGCAATCTGCACACCCGCGTCGAGCTGGTTTGCGCGCGATGCCTGGACTCCGTGGTCGAGGAAATCAGCCGCGATTTCGATTTGTACTATCGCCCCATCGCCACCTACTCGCCCGATGAGGAATATCACCTGAATCTGGATGACACCGAAGTGGCTTTCTTCGAAGGGGATGGCATGTTTTTGGCGGATATCCTCGCCGAGCAGATCAATCTGGCTCTTCCCATGAAGGTGATTTGCCGCAGCGATTGCCGCGGGCTTTGTCCCCACTGCGGCGCCAGCCTCAATAACGAAGAATGCCGCTGCGAAAAGCATGCCTCCGATGCCCGCCTGGCTCCGCTGGCCCGTTTGAAGCAGGACTGGTTCAAAAAGCAATAAAACGCTACACTATCTAATTCCATAAGGGCCGCCGTGAAGCTGCGGCCTGTTCAAGAGGAGCAGGAATGCCGAATCCCAAGCGACGTCACTCGAAGCGCCGAACCAGCAACCGGCGCGCGCACGATCACTTGCATCCGTTGTCTCTCAGCGAGTGTCCCCATTGCCATGAAAAGAAGCTGCCCCACCAGGTCTGCGGGAAGTGCGGATACTATAAGGGACGCGAAGTAGTTGACACCAAGTCCAAGACGGCCTAAGTTTTCCTCGCCTGCCAATCCATGCTGGTGAAAATTGGTGCCTAGATGATCACCATCGCACTTGATGCCATGGGCGGAGACCATGCACCGCGCGCTGAAGTGGAGGGCGCCATTCTCGCGGCGCGCGAACTTGGTGTGCGCATTCTCCTGGTGGGCATCGAAGCGGATGTGAAGCAGGAACTCGCCCGCCATCGCCACCGCGGCTTGCCCATCGAAGTGGTCAACGCCACGGAAGTAGTAGGCATGAGCGATTCGCCTTCTCACGCCTTCCGCCGCAAGAAGGACAGTTCGCTGCACGTGGCGGCGCGGCTGGTGCGTGACTCGCAGGCGGACGCTCTGGTGAGCGCGGGAAATACCGGCGCGGTGATGACCGTGGCGCGCTTCGTGATCGGCACTTTACCTTCGGTGGATCGTCCGGCGCTGGCCGCGGCGTTTCCGAACATGAAGGAAAAAGTATCCGTGATACTCGACGTGGGCGCGAATGTGGATTCCAAGCCTGCGCAGATCGAGCAATTCGCAGTGATGGGCGAGATTTATTACCGCACCCTGTGGGGCACAAAGAAGCCGCGCGTGGCGCTGCTTTCCATCGGGGAAGAAGAATCCAAAGGCAACGATTTGACGCGCGAGGCTTCCGTGCTGCTGAAGCGGACTTCACTGAACTTCACCGGAAACGTGGAAGGCCGCGACGTTTTCCGCGGAGACGTGGACGTGATCGTGTGCGACGGATTTATCGGCAATATCGCGCTGAAAATCAGCGAAGGCCTGGTGGAGCATGTCGGCGGAATGCTGAAGCGCGCCATCAAGAGCAGCCTTACCTCGCAGCTCGGATACGCGCTCTCCAAGCGCGCCTTCGACGATTTTCGCAAGCGCACCGACTATTCCGAATATGGCGGGGCGCCGCTGCTCGGCGTTCGCGGCATCACCATCATCGGGCATGGACGCTCGAATCCCAACGCCATCAAGAACGCCGTGCGCGTGGCCAACGAACTTTGCCGCTCGGGCGTGAACGAAAAAATCGAACAGGAGCTATCCCTGGTGTCCGCAGCCGCGGCGCGCGGCTAGGCACCATGGGACCCGCACTCAGGCATGGCTAAACTTGCATTCCTCTTTCCCGGCCAGGCTTCGCAATATTCCGGCATGGGCCGCGACCTCGCGGAGAATTTCCCGGAATCGAAGCAGGTCTTTGACCAGGCCGACGCCGCGCTCGGATTTTCCGTCTCGAAACTCTGCTTCGAGGGCGGCGAAGATGAGCTGAAGCTCACCGAAAACACGCAGCCCGCGATCCTTACGGTCTCCACGGCGGCATGGCGCGCGCTTGAAAAGCGCGGCATCCTGCCGGACTACGTGGCCGGACACAGCCTGGGAGAATATTCCGCATTGGTTGCTGCCGGGGGCCTCGATTTTGCGACGGCTGTAAAACTCGTCCGCGGGCGCGGCCGCTATATGCAGGAAGCTGTTCCGGCGGGCGCCGGCGCCATGGCCGCTATTCTGGGTCTTTCCCCCGCGGATGTGGCCGAAGTCTGCCGCAAAGCGGCGGGCGACGAAGTGGTTTCTCCCGCCAACTTGAATTCGCCGGAGCAAACCGTAATTTCCGGGTCGGCCGCGGCGGTGAAGCGCGCGGTGGAAATCGCGTCGCAAAGCGGAGCCAAACGCGCCGTGATTCTTCCAGTCTCCGCGCCGTTTCATTGCGCGCTCATGTTGCCGGCGCAGCAGCGGCTGGAGCCGGATTTGCGCTCGGCGGCGTTCAGCCCGCTTCGTTTTCCGCTCGTCACCAACGTGGATGCTGGCGTCATCACCTCCGGCGAGGAAGCGCGCGAAGCCTTGATTCGCCAGGTCACTTCGCCGGTGCGCTGGCTCGATTCCATCCGTGAGATGATCGAAAACGGCGTCACGATTTTCGTCGAAGTCGGTCCCGGAAAAGTCCTGGCGGGTCTCTTGCGTCAGATTGACCGCTCCGTGCGCTGCTTGAGCGTGGAGGACGCCGCGAGCCTGCAAGCCACGCTCGATAAGATCGCGCAATCCCGCGGGGAAGCTTCGGAAGCTTGATAAAACCATCACCACGAGGAAACGGTCCGCACCATGTTTTCACTGAAAGATAAAATCGCGCTGGTTACCGGCGCATCGCAAGGCATCGGCCGCGCCACTTCCCTGATGCTGGCCGCGGCCGGAGCGCAAGTGACGGTGGCCGCGAGGAGCGCGGATAAACTGGCCAGTCTCGTGGCGGAAATCGAAGCGGCCGGCGGCGTGGCGTTGGCGGTTCCCATGGACGTGGCGGATGCCGCGCAGGTGAAGGCGGGATTCCAGCAGGCGCTCGCAAAATTCGGCAGGCTCGATATTCTGATCAACAATGCGGCGATCACGCGCGACACACTTGCGCTGCGCATGAAACTCGAGGATTGGGAAAGCGTGCTGCGCACCAATCTTACCGGCGCGCACCTGTGCATCCAGCAGGCGCTGGGCGCCATGCTCAAGCAACGTTCCGGGAGGATCATCAACATCACTTCGGTGGTGGCGCAGACGGGGAACGCCGGACAGGCCAATTACGTGGCCTCGAAAGCCGGTTTGATCGGCTTGACCCGCGCGATTGCCATCGAAGTCGCCTCGCGCGGCATCACCGTGAACGCCATAGCGCCGGGATTCATCGAAACGCCCATGACCGACCCGCTCTCCCCGGAGTTGAAGGAAAAAATGAAGACCATGATTCCGCTGGGGCGGTTCGGCGCGGATCGCGACGTGGCCTCCGCCGCCGTGTTTTTGGCGAGCGACGAAGCGGGATACATCACCGGGCAGATTCTGGGAGTGAATGGCGGGCTGCACATGGGATAACTTCGCGCGAAAATCGCGTGAAATGCGCGCGAATGGTTGACCCGGCCATCCGCCGCGCTTAGAATGGGCAGGTTGTATCGAGGGCGCGACTCCCGCCCGGGATGTGACCTGGAGTCCGAGATCGCCGAAAAATCGGAGGAGCAATCAGAATGGCCAGCGTCGAAGAACGCGTAAAGCAGATTATTGTCGAGCAACTCGGTGTGGACGAAGGCGAAGTGACGGCAACCGCTTCTTTTGTGGATGATTTGGGCGCCGACTCGCTCGACACCGTCGAGCTGGTGATGGCCTTCGAAGAGGCGTTCGGCATCGAAATCCCCGACGAAGACGCCGAAAAGATCGCCACCGTGAAAGACGCTGTCGAATATATCGAGAAGCATTCCAAGGGCAAGTAGAGCGTCCGCGCGTCGTCCCATTCCGAACAGGAGAAGTAATCTTTGAACCGCCGAGTTGTAGTCACTGGGGTAGGTCTGGTTTGTGGATGCGGCATCGGAACCGAAGAAGTCTGGCGCAATCTGCTGGCCGGAAAAAGCGGCATTGGCCCCATCACCCATTTTGATCCCACCGGCTTCGATTGCCGCATCGCCGGGGAAGTCCGCGATTTCGATCCGCTGCTGTGGATCGAAAAAAAAGAGCTGAAGAAGACCGGGCGGTTCATTCAACTGGCATTGGCGGCCGCGGATTTTGCCATGCGCCAGTCCGCGCTGGAAATTACTCCTGAAAATTCCACCACTGTGGGCGTGTACATCGGATCCGGCATCGGCGGATTCGATGTGATCGAGCGCGAGCATTCCAAATATTTGCAGGGCGGCCCGGGAAAAATCTCCCCGTTTTTTATTCCCGCGGCCATCGTAAATCTGGCTTCCGGCCACGTTTCCATCCGCTACGGAGCGAAAGGCCCGAATTCCGCCACGGCCACGGCTTGCTCCGCTTCCGCGCACGCCATCGGCGACGCCTTCAAGATCATCCAACGCTCTCAAGCGGATGTGATGATCGCCGGGGGCGCCGAAGCGGCCATCACGCCCATGGGCGTGGGCGGCTTCGCGGCCATGCGCGCTCTTTCGACGCGCAATGACGAACCCACGCGCGCCAGCCGTCCTTTCGATGCCGCGCGCGACGGTTTTGTGGTGGGCGAAGGCGCGGGCGTGCTGATTCTCGAAGCGCTTGAATTCGCCGAACGCCGCGGCGCCAATATTCTGGCGGAAATCGTCGGCTACGGAATGTCCGGCGACGCCTATCACATCACCCAGCCCGCGGAAGAAGGGGACGGCGGGTATCGCGTGACGCTCGCGGCGCTTAAGGATGCGGGAATTACCACCGACGAAGTGGGCTACGTCAACGCCCACGGCACCTCAACTCCCATCGGCGACGCCATCGAAACTCTGGCGCTCAAGCGCGTTTTTGGCGCGCGCGCGAAACTAGTTCCCATCAGCTCGACAAAATCCATGACCGGACATCTTCTCGGCGGCGCGGGAGGCCTCGAAGCAGGCATCAGCGTGCTGGCGCTGCGCGATGGAATCCTGCCGCCCACCATCAATCAGGAAAATCCGGATCCGGCTTGCGATCTCGATTACATTTCCAACCAGGCGCGCAAAGCCGTGGTGCGGTACGCGCTATCGAATTCCTTCGGCTTCGGCGGAACGAATGCTTCGCTGATTTTCCGCCGCTGGGAAGGAAAATAATCCGCAGGCGCATCCGGCGCGCGAATCCGCCGCGACGGAGACTCAAATAATTTCGGAAGTTTCGCGGACATCTGGGAGGCAAGTTTGAAAATCGGCGTTTGCGTCAAGCAGGTTCCCGCAAAAGACGCACCCCTTTCGATCATCGAAGGCGGCGATTGGATTCGCGAGTCCGACATCGGATTCGAGACCAACGAGCCGGACGGTTTCGCGCTCGAGGAAGCCCTGCGGTTGAAGGAAAAGCACGGCGGGGAAGTGGTGGCCGTCTCCATGGGCCCGGAACGCGCCAAGCAGACCATCAAGGAGGCGCTGGCCAAGGGCGCGGACCGCGGCATCCACGTCTCCGACAATCAATTTTTCAAGCTCGATCCGCTCACTTCCGCGCGCTCGCTGGCCAAGGCCATCGAAGCCGAAAATTTCGATTTGATTCTCACCGGGCTGCAAAGCGACGACCAGGGATTCGGGCAGACCGGCGTCTTGCTCGCGGAACTCCTCAATCGCCCGCACGCCACAATTATCATGGCCATCGAAGTCTTGGATGGCCGCATGAAACTGAAGCGCGAACTCGAAGCCGGATGGTTCCAGTGGGTTGAGTTGCCGCTGCCTGCCGTGCTTTCGATTCAATCCGGAATTAACAAGCCGCGCTACGCCACGCTCAAAGGCATCATGGCCGCCAAGAAAAAGGAAATTGCCGCCGTCGATCGCGCTTCGCTCGGCGTTCCCGATGCTCCGACCGAACGCGTCGAGCGCATTTACGTGCCTCAGAAAACGAAGAAGACGGAATTTATCACCGGGCAGCCCAAGGAAGCCGCCGCCAAGCTGGTGGAAAAACTCAAACACGAAGCGCGCGTATTGTGATCCAGGCCCAAGCGCCTGAAGGAATGCGGCCACATCGCGAATCGAAAAAATGAAAGTCCTGCTCATCACCGAACAGCGCGAAGGAAAGTGGAACAAAGTCAGCTTCGAAACGCTGGCCGCCGCGCAGAAGATTGCCTCGGAAACCAAAGGCTCGCTTTCCGGCGTGGTGATCGGCAAAGGTATCGCGCCACTCGCCGAAGAGCTTGCGGGATACCAGCTCAATGAAGTCCTCGTTGCGGAACACGATCTCCTCGAGCACTACACTCCCGACGGTTACACCATTGCATTGCGCCAAATTATCGAAGCCGCCAAACCCGATTTGGTTCTGCTGCCGCATACCTACCAGGTGCGCGATTTCGCGCCCAAGCTGGCCGCATCGCTCGGCAAGGGAATGATTGGCGACTGCATCGCTTACCGCCAGGAAAACGGCAGACTGATTTTCGTGCGCCAGATGTTTCAAGGCCGCACCGCAGCGGACGTGGTTTTCGCGGGTGAGGCGCCGTGGGTGGCTTCGTTTCAAGCCGGCGCGTTTCGCGCGGACCTGGCTGCCAAACATTCGAGCGGAAAAGCGGCGGTGAAATCCGCGCCGGTGGAATTGCAAGCCGCGCAAATCCGCACCAAGCCGCTGGAACTTTTCCGCGAAGCGAAGCAGGCCGTGGATTTGACTCAGGCGCCCATCCTGGTTTCCGTGGGCCGCGGGATCAAGGCTCCTGAAAATATTCCGCTCGCGGAAAAACTGGCGCACGCCATCGGCGGAGAAATTTGCGCCTCGCGTCCCATCTGCGATGAAGGCTGGCTGCCCATGGACCGCCAGATCGGCAGTTCCGGGCAAACCGTCGCGCCCAAGCTGTATTTGGCGCTGGGCATCAGCGGCGCGATCCAGCACGTGGTGGGGATGAAAGGCTCGCGCACCATTGTGGCCATCAACAAGGACGCCAACGCGCCCATCTTCGAGGTGGCCGACTACGGCATCGTCGGCGATCTTTTTGAAATTGTTCCGGCGCTCATCGAAGAACTCGAAAAATCAAAATCCTCCTGAAGGCCCGCGCATCCGTACGAAATCAATCGAAGCCACGAGCAGCGGTCGGTAAAAAATATATCGAAAGGAAAGCGCAGGGTAGCGGAGTTGCGCGATGCGCAAACCTCCCGCACGGACCATGCGCCCACGCCATGCACTTGGCGCTAAAATGGGCGCATGCAGAATAAAATCTTCTGGGCCTCCTTCACGCTCATCGGCCTGGTGGCCGATTTGATTCTGCCGTTCTGGTGGGCCGTGGGTTTCACTGTTCCCATCGGATATTTCTGCTGGTGGATGGCCTACCGCAGCGATTGGTTTTGATCTGAGTCCGCCGATTCACAACCCCCACTCCTTTTGCCCTTCGCTCGCTTTGCCGTGTAAACTCATGGCAGGAGAAAATCGAATCATTTGCCGCCGCTGATTAATGCCCAGGGTCTTTCGAAACGCTATGGCATCGCCCCGCTCTTCCGCAATATTTCCTTCACGGTGTCGGAAGGCGATCGCATCGGCTTGATCGGCCCGAATGGCTCGGGGAAATCCACGCTGCTGGGGATTTTAAACGGAGAGGTGCGGCAGGATAGCGGCGACGTGGCGCTTCGCAAGGGAACGCGGCTGAACATTGTGCGGCAGATTTCGGAGTTTCCGCCGGATTCCACGTGCCGCACGGTGATCGAGGACGCGCTCGGGCGCGCCGGCGTCGCGGAATTCGACCGCGCCTATCGTGCCGAAGAAGCGCTGAGTCGCGCGGGCTTCACGGATTTTGATGCCGCTGCATCGTCGCTTTCCGGCGGCTGGCGCAAGCGGCTGGCGATTGCCGAAGGCGTGGCGCAGGATCCCGCCATTCTGCTTCTGGACGAGCCTACGAATCATCTCGACCTCGCCGGAATCGAGTGGCTTGAATCGCTTCTGCGCAACGCTTCGTTTGCCTGCGTGGTGGTGAGCCACGACCGCTACTTCCTTGAAAACGTGGCCAACGACGTGATGGAACTGGACCCCGCTTACGAAGACGGATTTCTGCGCGTGCGCGGAAATTACAGCCGGTTTCTCGAAGCCAAAGAGGAATATCTGCATGCCCAGGGCAAGCGCCAGGAAGCGCTCGAGAATCGCGTGCACACCGAAATCGAATGGCTACGGCGCGGACCCAAGGCGCGCACCACCAAATCCAAGGCGCGCATCGACAAAGCGCATGAACTCATCGGCGAACTCGCCGAAGTGAACGCGCGCACGAGCAATTCCTCCGCCGGAATCGATTTTTCAGCTTCCCAGCGCCAGACCAAGCAATTGATCGAGCTAGCGGGAGTTTCCTATTCCATCGGCGGGCGTACGCTTTTCAGCGGCCTCGATTTCAGGATCCAGTCGGGGATGCGCGTCGGGCTGGTCGGTCCCAACGGCAGCGGCAAATCGACTCTGCTGCGCCTGCTGCGCGGAGATGTGCCGCCCTCGGCCGGCCATATTCGCCGTGCGGATAAGCTGCGCATCGTTTATTTCGATCAGGCCCGCGAGCTTGACCCGGAATTGAGCTTGCGCCGCGCGCTTGCCCCCGATAGCGACTCGGTGATTTATCAGGATCGCGTGATCCACGTGGCGGCTTGGGCCGCGCGGTTTCTTTTCGCGAACGATCAGCTCAATCGTCCGGTGGGACGCCTTTCGGGAGGCGAACGCGCGCGCGTCCTGATCGCGCAGCTCATGTTGCAGCCCGCCGACGTGCTGCTGCTCGACGAGCCGACCAATGATTTGGATATTCCCACTCTTGAAATTCTGGAAGAAAGCCTGGTGGAATATCCCGGCGCGCTGGTGCTGGTCACCCACGACCGGTTTATGCTGAACCGCGTTTCAACCGTGGTTGTGGGTCTCGACGGGCGCGGCGCAGCCGAACGTTTTGCCGATTACATGCAGTGGGAAGATTGGCTGCAAGCGCAGGGACGGAAGACCCAGGGTGAGCGCGGCGGGGGAGCAGAACGCCCCCGAAAGACTCGTTCCGCGGAAAAAGAGTCGCGAGCCGCCGCGCCGTCAAAACATCCCGCCGCGTTACCGCCATCATCAACAAAGCAAGGCTTGTCTCAATCCGAATCGCGAGAGTTGGCAGGAATCGAAAAGCGCATTGCCGCCGCGGAGTCGGCATTGCAGGAAAAGCGCGCGGCGCTGGACGACCCCGAAATTGCCAGCGACGCTTCGCGCCTTCATCCCGCCTACTTGCAGATGGAAGCGGCGCAGGATGCGCTCGACGAATTGTATGCGCGCTGGGCGGAGCTCGAAAAGAAGCGGGGCTAAAGCCAGTCCACCTGAAATCGCCCTATCTCCCATTTTTATCCCCATGGGCATCGCCTGCTCAACGCCGCCGAACCACGTCTGGTGGATCGGAATCCGCACTATTCCAGCACGGGTTTGGCAACCCTAAGACGAAGGGAATGGAACTACTAAGTAATCTTTCATTCGAGGAAGTGGGAAAATGTTTGCATATTCATAACTGCATCCAGCCATAACCCGTTTATTATCAGTGTTCCGAATTGGCACCCCGGGTGCACATTTGTTGCAAGAAGCAGGGGGTAGACATGCGCAAAACCATATTGGTTCTGGCAATATTTTCGCTAGCGGTCGTCTTTGGAGTCACGCCAGCCTCGGCCGACGACGCCTCTTTTGACGTGAGTGGAACCTACTCCACCGTCGCCGGGAATTCGAGCTCCTCCACTCCAATTTCGAATCCGGGCGACGCCTTCTCTTTCACTTTCACCGTCGACCCCACAACCCTGCAAGGCGTCACGGCTTCTTCGCCCCTTTCGATCAACACGCCGAACAACGTGGCTATCACTTACAACGACACAACCGCGGGGATCACCGACAACGTCACCGGCACGATTACCCTCGAATCTTCCTCGCAAGGCGGGTTGCTGGATATTGACTTCATGCTGGGAAGCGATCCCTACACCCTGCTGCTTTCCAGCCCCACGAACCAGCAGCTTTATACCATCACCACCGTGGGTGGAATTTCCACGGCGACCATCGACATCGGCAGCTTCCAGATAGAGGACGACGCCGGCAATTGCATCGCGTCCTTTTTGGGACAGGACGACACGGCTTGCACCTCCGTCGGCTCCGGCACCGTCACCACTTCATCGGCGACCGTCACGCCGGAACCATCCGCGATTCTGCTATTCGGCACGGGATTGCTGGGCCTGCTGATGTTTGGGCGCAGAAAGCTGTTGGCCTAGACCCGCTGGAAGCGCGCTGAAACCGGCATCGGTCTCGAATTTCCTACTGTGCGTTCCCTCGTAGAATGTATTTCCGCGCGGGCCTCAATGCTTGCGCTCGAAGAAACTCCCGCATCATTCCTTTTTGCGCTTCTGCTAGGATACTTCCATGCCCGTGGAACGCGAAAAACTCGAAGCGGATGTGTTGATCATCGGCGCCGGGCCGGGTGGCTTGTCCTGCGCCCTGCATCTGGCCAACTTGATCGAAGCGCATACGGCCGCGGATAAATCGCCCGCGCTTTCCGCGGAAAATATATATGTGCTGGAAAAGGCGCGGGAAATCGGAGCGCACCAGCTTTCCGGGGCGATCATGGACCCGCGCGGGCTGCGCGAGCTCGTTCCCGATTTCGAAAAAAACGCGCCGCTCGATACCCCCGTTACCGGCGATGCCGCATACTATTTCACGGAAAAAAACTCCTTCAAGCTGCCCATCACTCCCCCGCCTCTGCGCAATCACGGCAATTACGTGGTTTCGCTGAACAAGCTCGTCAAATGGCTGGGTGGGCTGGTGGAAAAAAAAGGCGTCAACCTGTTCACCCAATTTGCCGGCCGGAATCTGATTTATGAAAATGGCGGCATCGCGGGGGTCTTCACCGAGGACAAGGGCGTCGACAAGAACGGCAAGCCCAAGGACAATTACACTCCCGGATACGAGCTTCGCGCCAAGGTGACGGTGCTGGCGGAGGGGCCTCGCGGCTCGCTCACCAAGGATCTCGTCGCGCAGTTGAAGCTCGATGGACTGAATCCTCAAATCTATGGCATCGGAATCAAGGAATTGTGGGAGGTTCCGGCGGGACGCATCGCCACGGGTTATGTGGCGCACACGCTGGGCTGGCCGCTCACGTCCGATTTGTACGGCGGCGGATGGATTTATGGCCTCGCGAACAATCGCGTATCGCTGGGCATGGTTGTGGCGCTCGAATACCGCGATCCGCTGTTCGATCCGCATGCCGCATTTCAGAAATTCAAGACCCATCCTTTCTTGAAAAAAATTCTGGACGGCGGAAAGATGATCCGCTACGGCGCGAAGACCGTGCCGTACGGCGGATGGTATTCCATGCCGCGCAATTTCGTTTCCGGCGGCCTGATCATCGGCGATTCCGCGAGCTTGCTGAATTCGCAGCGCCTGAAGGGAATTCATACCGCCATCAAGAGCGGGATGCTCGCCGCGGAAACCATTTACGAATCGCTGTGCGCCGCGGACAATTCCTCCGAAAAGCTTTCCGCCTACCAGCGGAAAATCGACGAAAGCTGGCTCAAAAAGGAATTATACGAAGTGCGCAATTTTCATCAGGCGTTCCACGGCGGCTTGTGGAAGGGCCTGGTGCAGGCGGGATTGCAATTCGTCACCGGAGGCCGCGGGCTGGTCGATCCCATGCGATCCCGCGCGGGCTACCAGGATTACCGCAATTTACATCGCGATCGCACGCTTGTGGATCAATCCGCGCGGTTCAAAGGCGATGGCAAGCTGACCTTCGACCGCCTGACGGACGTATACCACTCGGGAACCCGCCACGAAGAGGATCAGCCGTGCCATCTGGTGGTGCTCGATCCCAATATTTGCGGCGATCGCTGCGTGCGCGAATACGGCAATCCCTGCCAGTATTTTTGTCCTGCGGCGGTTTACGAAATGGTGATGGACAAAGGCGAGCCGCGGCTAAAGATCAACGCCGCGAATTGCGTTCATTGCAAGACGTGCGACATCGCCGATCCCTATCAAATTGTGAATTGGGTTCCTCCGGAAGGAGGAGGTGGCCCGAATTACGAAGGAATGTGAGAGATTTTCCCGTGCTGCCGTTCGTGGCCGCGCGACGCGCCCTCAGGATCCCCCTACAAAAATTTTCTTGAATGCGCCCCAGAATCCGCCGCGCTTGCGCGATGGTTGTGCGGACGACTGCGAAGAGGTCACGCCTTGCGGCGGAGGCGCGCCCTGCTCTCCGAGCGCATGTTGCATGGCCTGCGCAAATTCCGGCGCGGCCACGCGGCCCTTGAATTCCCAATCAGGCTGCACCTGCACTTCGCGTACCAACACCATGGTATCCACGGACGGTCGCGTCGGCGGCACCGGCATCTTCGTCGAAAACGACAGGATGGGAGCAACCAGCTCGTTGCGCGATTCGGGTAGCGAGGGAGGCGCGGCTGCATCGTTCCGTGCGGCTTGCGGCAGCGGATGCGCTTCGTTGGATTTCACGGATATGACGAACTCGGCGGGCGGCGCCGGGATGTTCGCCGGAGAATTCATTGCGGCAACCGGCGAAGCGGGCGGGGCTGCATTTTCAATCTGGGGTGGCGCGGACGGCTCCGCCAGGATCAACGGTTTGGCAGATGCGGTGCTCTCGAGGTTGGGCTGAGGAACCGGGGTGTGCGCTTCCAGCGTCTGGCATTGGCAGCTTCCAGGAGTTCCGGCCACAGGAACCAGTTTTCCGTTGGCCAGAAAGAATTCCTGGCCTTCGGGGACCACAAGTTTTTCACCCGTAAATTGCTGCTCGAGTTCCAGCGCGCCGCTGCTGGCGCGAACGCACATCGAATCGTTGAGGTCCAGGCCGGCGGTTACATCGCGCGCGCCTCCGGAAATATCAAGCGGCGTGGCGATAATCGTCGGCGTGAAAATCCGCAGAGTTGCGGTGGCAGGCAGCACGACGCGCACACGCCCGAAATTGAGGGCCACAGTAATCGCGCCGCCGGACGCCAGAAGCGTGAATTTAGCCGGCCCGCAGATGGCAATCTGCCCACCGCTGAAAAACGTCAGCTGCGCCTGCCCGGAATGCACCGTCACCACGCTGCCGTCCTGCACATAAAGAGAGGCAGCCGTTAAGCCGGCGCCAGGATTCGACGGACTCCCATTCTCGACCGACACTTCCGCGCCTTCCACGCGTCCCACAGCCCCCGGCGGGGCCTGCTGGGCGAGCGTCGGAGCGCACATGGAGAGGCCGAGCAGGATTACAGGCAGGGAGCCGCGAATTCCCTTGCAAGGGAAGATGCGCGCGAAAACGATTTGGAATGCGGAAAACATGGAGACCTGGCCGGTGTCGCCTATACTATACCGCAGTGACCAACCCCGCGGCATCGTTCGAGGCACGCCCTCCGCAGCTCTCACGCTGGCGGCGCATGCAGATTCCCGTCATCGCCTGGGCTGTGTACGGGGTGGTGCGTTTGCTGGGCCCGACGCTTCGTTTTGAGATAATCGGCGTACACAACGCCATCCAAATTCGCAATTCCGGCGAACCGGGAATCGGCGCGTTTTGGCACCGATGTATTTTTCCCTCAATCTGGTTTTGGCGCGGCCGCGGGATTGCCGTGCTCAACACCGTGAATTTCGACGGGCAATGGACCCGGCGAGTGATCGAGCGTCTGGGATTTGGCACCGTTCAGGGAAGTTCCTCGCGCGGCGGCGTGGAAGGTCTTACCATGATGGCGGAACGCCTCGACAAGGGGACCCACGTAGCCTTCACCATTGACGGGCCGCGAGGCCCGCGTTACATCGCCAAGCCCGGGCCGGTGATTCTGGCGCGGCGCACCGGCAAGCCTATTTCGGTTTTCCACATCGGGCTGAGCCGCGCGCATACCTTCAAGAAATCGTGGGATTTATTTCAGATTCCCTATCCCTTCTCGCGCGCTGTGGTGGTGATCGCTCCGCCCATTCGCGTGCCCACCGATGCGGACGCCGAAATGATCAGGCAAAAACAGGCGGAAATGCAGGCGGCGCTCGAGCGCGTGCGCGACGTGGCGGAATCCTGGTTCCATGATTTGACCGAGAGGGAACGCGACGATTTGCGCATGGAATGGAGCCAGCAATTATGAGGCTCGCGCGCCGCGATGGGCTCGCTCCGCCGGTCGTCTTACCGCGTGCGCGGCGCTAGCCCTCGCCGAGCTTCACCGGAACTTCCATTTTCTTGCCGTCGCGAACGATCGTAAGCGTAATCGTGTCGCCGGGCTCGGAGCGATTCAGCAGCAAGTTCAAGTCGAGCTGGCTGGTGATGGCTTTGCCGTCCACCGCGACAAGCACGTCGCCTCCGGTACGCAATTCCTGCAATCCCGCGAGCACCGATTTGTTTCCGCCGTGAATTCCCGCCTGCGCCGCAGAACCTCCGGGCGTGACCCGCTCGATGAGGATTCCTTGCGACACCGCAAGATGAAGCGCTTCGGCCAGGCCGGGCCACAGCGCGCGGCCTTCCGCGCCCAAGGTGGCGCGGCGAACGCGGCCATTGGTGATCAAATCGTGCGCCACGCGCCGCGCGGTGTTGATGGGAATGGCAAAACCAATTCCCGCCGTTGTTCCCGTGGGCGCATAAATCGCGCTGTTGATGCCGATCACGCGTCCTTGCGAATCAAGCAGCGGCCCGCCGGAATTGCCGCGGTTGATAGCCGCATCGGTCTGGATGGCTTCGTCGATGAAAGTATTCTCGCTGGTTTGCACCGTGCGGCCAAGCGAGCTGACAATCCCGGTGGTCAGCGTGCTTTGGAACCCGAAGGGATTTCCGATGGCCAGCACGCGCTGGCCCACCAGCAGGTTGCGTGAATCGCCGAGCGGCAGCGGGACAAGGGTATGGCCGCGAGTATCGATCTGGATCAAGGCAATGTCATTGCGCGTATCCGCGCCGATGAATTTTGCCTTGTAGCGGGATTGATCTCCCAGCGTCACTTCGATGGTTTGCGCGCCCTGCACCACGTGGTAATTCGTAAGAATGTGGCCGTCGGTATCAATCAAAAATCCGGAGCCTGCGCCTTCCACCGGCACGGGATTGTAGAAAAAATCGTATTCCACGGTGCGCGTGACGATGTTGGCGACCGAGGGCGAGGCATTTTTGTAGATCCGGACGTTTTCCGCTTCCGTCGAATCCAGTTTGTACGGCGTCTGCTCGGCGGCGGGGTCCGGCGTGGCGCTCAGCGCCGCGACGTTCGAGTGCGTGCGAGTCCCCCATCGCGAGCCCGCCCAATACGCGCCGAGACCGATGATCAGTCCGATGGCGATGAGGCGAATGGCGCGGCGGTGCCTGGTGTCATGTCCCATGAAGAAATTCCTCGCTTGCTCCCGCGATCCTGAACGGAAACTTCGCGGCTGAATCGCGGTCAGACCGCGCGTTCATCCTTTTCCGGCCGCCCCGGCTGCAGCAGCCGTTTGAGCGCGACGCCCACTTGCCGCTCGGTCTCCTCGATGGACGCCGAACAGTCAATCACCTCATCGGCGAATTTGCGTTTTTCGTCGATGGGCATTTGCGCCGCAATGCGCTGGCGAATTTCCGCGAGCGAAAGCCCGCGCGCGGCCAGGCGCTCGACTTGCTGTTCCGGGCGGCACCAGCAGACCACCATTTTATCGAGTTCCTTGTGGAATCCCGCCTCGATGATCAGCGCCGCTTCGCTGAACGCCATGTCCGGCCCGCCGGGACGATCGAGCGCCGAAAACCAATTGCGCGTGACCTCCAGAATGCGCGGATGCAGAATGGAGTTCAAGCGCGCGCGTTTGGGAGCGCTGGCAAAAACAATGGCTCCCAGCTTCGAGCGGTCAATGGCCGCCGCCAATCATCAGAATTTCCTTCCCGAATTCGCTCACCACTTCGGTATACGCGGGCTGGCCCGGCTCGAGAAGCTCGTGGCCCAGCGTATCGGCTTCGAGCACGGGATAATCGCGATCGCGCAGCATGGCCGCCACTGTTGACTTGCCCGAAGCGATCCCGCCGGTCAGCCCGATTCGCAGCATCATGATCTCGCGGACACCGCCGCGTCCGGAACGCCGCGGCCGCGCCGCAATCGCGCCGCACGAATGGTGTTGCTCATCAGCATGGCGATGGTCAGCGGGCCCACGCCGCCGGGAACGGGCGTCAGCGCGCCGGCCACTTCAGCCACGTCGGGATGCACGTCGCCGACCACCGCCGTGCCTTTGGAGCGAAACGCGGCGAGCCGCTCGGGAAAATGCGCGAATAAATTTTCAGCCTAGCGCGGCGTCGCGGATGCGGTTGATGCCCACATCGATCACCGTTGCGCCGGGGCGTATGAAATCGGGCGTGACCATCGCCGCGCGTCCCAGCGCCGCCACCACGATATCGGCGCGGCGAACCGCTTCGCGCAAATCCCGCGTCTTCGAATGGCAGATGGTCACCGTGGCGCTGGCGTGCAGCAAAAGCAGCGCCATGGGTTTGCCCACAATGTCGCTGCGGCCCAGAACCACGGCGTTAGCTCCCTCGATGGCGATGCCGCTGCGCCGCAGAATTTCCATCACACCCGCCGGCGTGCACGCCACCAGCGCCGGGCGTCCCGCCACCAGCCGGCCTACATTCAGGGGATGAAATCCGTCGACGTCTTTCGCCGGATCAACGCTATCGAGAATTTGCTTGGCGTCTATTTGCGCTGGCAGCGGCAGCTGCACCAGGATTCCATCAACATCCTCGCGGCGGTTCAGGCCGGAGACAATTTCCAGAAGTCCGGCGGTCGAGATCGAAGCTGGGGGAGCGACCTCGATGCTGGCCAGGCCCAGTTTTTCGCACGCGGCGATTTTGCTTTTTACATAAATGTGCGAGGCGGGATTGTCGCCCACCAGAACCGCGGCCAGTCCGGGACGAATTCCCGCGGCGGCCAGCGCGGAGATTTCCCCGGCCAGCTCGGAATAAATTTCGTCGCGGATGGCGTTGCCGTTGAGGATGCGTGCGGCCAAGCGAATCTCCTTCGCGCCGTGGTTTTCAAGCAACCGCGCCATGATAACACACGAAAATTGCGCGCGCGTTTCACTCGGGCCAAACGGTGGTAGGCGCCGTTGTGCGCGTATTGCCAAGCTGCTAGACTCCGCCCCAAACGCGCATCTCCTGGAGGTTCGCATGAAAATGGTCAAACGCTTCGACCCGCTTTCGGTGATGAGAATCGCGGCCATTTGGTACGGATGTTTGGGGATTTTCGAAGGGGCGGTATTCAGCATTGTTTTTACCCTTATACCTTTGAGTGTGCGTGAGGGCACTCACCTTCATCGAATCTTTCCCCTCATCTTTGGCGGATTGTCGATCGTGTTCTTTCCCATCCTGTTCGCCGTAATGGGCGCGCTCATCGGCGGTTTAGGCGCGGCTGTGTACAATGTGTCGGCCCGCTTTGTGGGTGGCATTCAGGTGGAGGTGGAATGTTCCGCGGGTGAAGAATGAATCGATCCATTCAGCAAGGGGATGTGGGAGAAGTCTCTGTCCTTGCTACCTCAGAGCAAGCCTGAAGCCGTCAAGCAATTCGCTCTTACCATTCTTGAGCCGAAGCACGAACTGACCGTCGTCGGTTGGATATAGCAAGATGTGCCAGTACTTGCCATTCTCTCTTTCAGTAAAATTCAAAGATTCCAATCTTGCGTGTATCCAATCAAAAGGAATTGCATATGCCTCGGTGCGGCCAACGCACCCAAGGACATAAAGGCCACGCTGCCCGCTACTCAGGAATTCATCCCAGGGCAAATGGTAAGCGTACCAGTAGCCACTTTCTCCGTAGCGCTTCGAAACGGTTACAACCACTCGCAGTGATTTGTCAGCGCTCCAATACAAAGCACGACTCTTCTTCACTAAGGGTAAATACTTTGCAGAAAGTGCGGCGACTATATCCGCTCGTACAGCGGAAATTATTTCCGGAGATGTGCGTTGCTGCTTCGTCGGTCCTTCACTTCCGGATGAGATCAGGTCATCTGGGACTGTGGTCTGTTCTTGTTCGAGCGCCGTCTTCGCATCTTCAGTGACGGCGAAGGCAATCTCTATAATTCTGTCCAGTCTCGTATATTCGAATGGGACGAGCAACTCATGTATCCGTCGAACAGAGTCCGCCTGCTCCGTGTTTTCCTTCAATGTCACAAGTGTGGCAAGGGCATCAGCACTGATAATGCGGATCGTCCAAGCATGTTTAGATCCCCGCACTTGGGCTTCAAGATCACCTGTGTCTTGCCTTCCAACGACGATTAGAGCCGAAGACTCCTTGCTCACCTTCCCCGCGGTGATTAAGGCCTCGCGGTAGCCGTCGATGGTATCGAGGTTTATCCTGTATGCGTCAGTAGTCTTGACTTCAACTACAATCGAGCGTCCGTCGACGTCGGTCCATACGCCATCAAATCCGATTGCATTAACTTTTCCCTTGTACAAACCATTTGCGACCGAGTAATCCAGTCGCCGTCCAAATTCATTCACAACATCCTGAAGGACCAGAGGGCCGGCATCAAATCGCTCCTGTAAGCAGGTTTGCAAGTATTTTATAAGTCTGTCGCTTTTTGCCACTTGGAGGTATTCGCAAAAATCCTTTGAGCACTGGGAATTGTCTGTCAGCTTGCCACTGCCGCACAGCGCCAACACCTGTTCTATGGAGAGGCCATCAACTTGTGCTGGATCAGTCTTAAGCAGCGTTTGCAATGCGTTCATCTTGCGCTCATTGTATCTTGAATTTCTGGCCTTTGTGTTACGACAAAGGTAAAGGTCATTACTATCGCTCTCGTAGCACATCTAAAAACGAAAAATGGTCTCACCTTCTAGATTGGACGGGGGCTTCGCCTTTGAAGTATCTATGCGTGGATTTCCAGAGGACGAACCTGATTCTTGACCGTAGTTTCCTTTTGATTCCGCACGACCCGCAAATCAAAGTCCGACTGAAGATTCAGCCAAAAATCGGGTGTCGTTCCGAACGCATATCCGAGCCGAAGAGCCATTTCCGGCGAGATGCCGCGCTACTCCTTGACGATATCGTAGATGCCGGGAGCGGGAACATGCAGAGCCAATGCCAGCTTATTGGCGTTCAGGCCCAGCGGGGCCATAAACTCTTCTCGAAGGATTTCGCCGGGATGAATTGGTTTGAGTCGAGCCATGTTCCCTCCCTCAGTGATAATCCGTAATCTCCACTTCGTAGGCGTTTCTGTCGCTCGGGCTGTCGAACGTTTATGAGCCTGCGCGCATTCTCATCGCGGGAAAACTTCTGCGTGTCCGCGCACCCCACGGATTACACGATTCATTGAGAGGTTGTGACGCCGTTCAGTAAATGTCGTACTGCTCCCAATGCAGCGTGGGGTCAGCCTGGATGATGACGCTCTTCTTGGTCCAGCGCTCGAGTTCCTCGATGAGAGATGATTCGCGGGTCTTCAAAGCTTTCGAAATTTCCGGATGGACGCGCAGCGTGATGCTGCCCGACGGCATATCGGGAGCCATCTTGCGCGCTTCGGTCTGAATTTCGTAGCACAGCGTGGGAATGGACTTCACCATTCCGGAGCCGGTGCAATAGGGGCAAGGCTGGCACAGCGTGCGTTCCAGAGCCTGCTTGGTGCGTTTGCGGGTGATGGCCACCAGGCCGAATTCATTGAAGCGCAGCACTTTCGAAGGAGCGCGGTCGGCGCGCAAAGCGTCTTCGAGCGCCGCCATCACTTTTTCGCGGTTGCGCCGCTCCTCCATGTCGATGAAGTCGATGATGATGATCCCGCCCAAATCGCGCAGGCGCATCTGGCGGACAATTTCCTTCACCGCTTCGAGGTTGGTGCGCACGATGGTGTCTTCGAGGCGGTTCGAGCCTTTGCCCACGAATTTTCCGGTGTTGACGTCAATGGCCACCAGCGCTTCGGTGTGGTTGATGACGATGTAGCCCCCGGACTTCAGCCACACTTTCGGCCGCAATCCCTTGTCGATTTCCTGCTGGATGCCGAATTCCTCGAAGACCGGAGTTTCCTTGGTGTACAGCTTCACGCGATTCACCAGCACCGGCTGGAAGCGGCTGACGAAGTCTACGACTTTGGTGTATTCCTCCTCGGAATCAACCCAGATGGCGGCGTATTCCGGCGTGACGTAATCGCGGAGAATGCGCTCGACCAGGTTGAGATCGCGATGCAGCAGGGAAGGCGCCTTGCGCTGTTCCGAGCGCGCCTTCACTTCGGCCCAGGTGCGGGTGAGGAATTCAACGTCCGTGCGGACATCTTCCGGCGGAGCGCTGGCCGCCGCAGTGCGGACGATAAAACCGCCGCCCGCGCTGCCTTTCGCGTCGTTCACCAGGTGACGCAAACGCGCGCGTTCCTCCGCCGAAGCGATCTTGCGCGAAACGCCGGTGTGATCGAGCGTGGGCATGTACACCAGGTAGCGGCCGGGAAGCGCGACGTGGCTGGTGATGCGCGCGCCTTTCTTGCCCAGCGGCTCCTTGGCGATTTGCACGATGATTTCCTGGCCCTGCTTGAGCATGTCCGCGATCAACTGCGGGCGGCGCGGCTGGATGCGGTGGCTTCCGTGGGAGTGGCTACCTTGCCCGTGATGCGGGCGGCGTCCGCGGTCATCGCGGCGCCCGCGATCGCGCCCGCCTCCACGGCGTGCGGGATGCTGCATGCGCGCACGAAAATCATTGCGCACGCGCGCCGCAAAAGGCTGCGGTTCACTGGCCGGCTGCCCGCCGTCTTCGGCGTGCAGCGCGGCTTCCGCCACCAGCGCGTCGGCGTCGGCGTGCTCGCCTTCCTCGGGAGGGGCGATCATTCCTTCTTCTTCGGCTTCCGCTTCCGCCGCTTCCAGTTCCGCATCATCCGCAGCCGCGAAACTTCGGTCGCGCTCATCGCGAGCGGCTTCATCGCCCTGCGCTTCGGCAATCTGCTCGGTAAGAGAAATGACTTCCTCTTCGGTCAAGCCGTCGGGGTGAGGTTCGTCGTGAGCGAATTCGGTGTCATGCAATTCCGGCTCATTCAATTCATTCAGCGCCTGCACCGCGTGCGCTTCGAAAAGTTCCGGAGGTTCGAGCGCATCGAGATGCGCCGGCGCGCCGGGAAATTCATGTGATTCCGCCGCTTTGTCGAAGGAAGGCGCAGAAAACGCAGGAGTGGAATCTTCGCGCGCGTGAAATTCCTGGCGTGAATGATCCGGCGCATCTTCGTGCGCGGCTTCCGCCTGAGCTGCCGGCTCAGCGGGAGCCTGCGCGTGAGACTTCCACTTCGAGAGCGATTCTCCGGGGAGCGGTTCGAGCCCTCCCGAAAAAGCAGTTGGTTGATATTCGCGGTGCGGTGCGGCGGGAGCTTCATGAGGCTGTTCCACCGGCGCGGTCGCGAGAATGGGTTCCGTCGCGGAATTCAAATTTTCCTCGGCGTGGGATTCCTGGCTTTCGGCCGCGGGCGCAACCGGCGGCTTTTCCTTGTATTTCGCGAATGATTCGCCGGGAAGAATGATCGAGACGTGGCCTTCGGCCGGCGGTGTCGAGTCCGCGGGATAATCCTCATGCGCGTGGGACGATGCGTATTTGGAAGAAGGCAAATCGCGTCCAAAGCGGTGATCTCCCCCGCGTCCCCCGCCTCTTCCCGGGCGTCCGTGGCGGCCGCCGGGTCCGCGCCGTCCGAAGTCGCGGCCTCCTCGCGGGCGATTTTGGAACGGCCCGCGATTCTGGGAATGCGAGTGCGAGCTGGGGGGCGCGGAAGGAGCGTGCGCGATGGGCGCGGCGAAATTTTCGGTTTGCGGCGCGTGCGGCTCGGCGCTTTGCGGCTCAAGGGATGCCGCGGCAGGAGCCGGCTCGACATCCGAAGGTTCGAGCGCGGGTGTAGCCGTGCCGGGGGGCGGCAGCGCCTGCCCGCCCTGATCCTGCATCTTTTGAATTTTTTCGTCGGTGGTCGTGACGATGTGATCGAATTCTTCGAGGTCTTCCAGGAAATCGCTGACGTAGAGGAACGCGTCGCTATCCAATCCGATTTCCACGAAGGCCGATTGCATGCCGGGAAGCACGCGGGTGACCCGTCCCTTGTATATGCTCCCGACTAACGCAAACTCTTTTTCACGCTCCACATAATATTCACAGAGCTGACCTTCTTCCAGAATGGCGACCCGTGTCTCGTGGGGGTTCGCCGAAATAACCAGTTCCTTC
This sequence comes from uncultured Acidobacteriota bacterium, assembly GCA_963708285.1. Classification (GTDB taxonomy): domain Bacteria; phylum Acidobacteriota; class Terriglobia; order Acidiferrales; family UBA7541; genus Palsa-295. The sequence continues at coordinate 706,858 of CAVPSF010000001.1, read as the reverse complement.
GACATGAAAACTCCTCATGGTGGACCGGGGGTAGGCGCACACCAGCGCGGTTGCACGGACGTCGCGGCGAAAAGCGCTTGCTTCTGCCGGCCGCGACGCGCGGCCCTTATTTTCATCGCGCAGCTTTGGGATGGCCTTGCTCACCCGATGCACTTCTCGATCGTGTCTGAATTTCCGGCCGCTTTTAAAGCGCGGCGCGGGCATATTTCTTATTTCTTCTTGCAGCCTAATTGACGAAGCGCCTCATGCGCACGTTCATCACCAGGCCCAACGCTAAAAATACAAAGGCCGTGGAGGATCCACCGTAGCTCATCAGCGGCAGGGGAATGCCAGTGACTGGCATGTATCCGATCACCATCGAAGCGTTGACCAGGACGTGGAATCCCAAGATCGCGGTCACTCCCATTACCACGTACATTCCCGCTTTATCTTTGGCTTTCTGCGCGTTGTCCACCAGCCGCAGAATCAGCCCCAGATACAGAAGCAATACCACACATACGCCGATAAATCCCTGTTCTTCCGCAAGCGCCGCCAGAATAAAGTCCGAATAGCGGACCGGAACGAATCCCAATTGGTTCTGGCTGCCCTTCCCGAATCCCTTGCCCCAGAATCCTCCGGAGCCTACGGCAATTTCCGATTGCAAAATCTGATAGCCCGCTCCGCGCTGGTCTTGTTCGGGGTGCAGAAAAGTCTCGATGCGCTGCTGCTGATACGGTTTCAAATGATGGCGCATGTGCCACGCCACGGGAACCAGAAGCCCCAGCAGGATCACTCCCGCTGCCGCCTGCTTCCATTCGATGCCGGCGAGAAAAACGCCAACGACGGCTACAGGAATCAGCACCAGCGCGGTTCCCAGGTCCGGCTGCTTCAGAATCAGAACCACCGGCACCAAGGTGAGTGCGCTGACCTTTACCAAATCACGAAACGTGAGATGGTCCGTTCGCACCTCGCTGAAGAAGCGAGCCAGAACAATGATTATAATCAACTTCATCAGTTCTGACACTTGCAAATTAAATCCGCCCAGGGTGATCCATCGTTTGGCGCCCAACCGCGAATATCCCACCACCATAACCACCAAAAGGCTGGCAACGCCCAGCATGTACAGAGCGGGAGCCTGATCCAGGAGGGTGTGGTAATCAATCTGCGAGATGATGAACATTCCCGCCACTCCGATGCCGATCCAGATGAGCTGCTTCCATTGCATTCCGGACATGGCGCTGGCATGCGTGGAGGAATAAATTTCCATCACGCCGAGGAAAGAGATCGCGCCAACGATGGCCAGCAGCGGCCAGTCAAAATCCTGAATGCGCATGCGGCCTGTCATTGGCGATGCGCTCCCATGTTGACGGCCAGAGTATGCGCGGCAGTTTCCGGAGGTTGGTTTTCGGCCGTGGAAGGTTGCTGCAGGCGCCCGGTCTGTTTGTCGTAATAAGCCTTTACGATGTCGCGGGCAATCGGAGCAGCCGCTTCGGCTCCGTGGCCTCCGCCCTGCACCAGCACAGCCACCACGATTTCCGGATTGCGCCGCGGAGCATAGCCCACAAACCAGGCGTTGTCCTTGAATTCGCGCTGCTTGCCAAGGCGCGCGCGCAAATCGTAGTTGATGATTTGCGCCGTCCCCGATTTGCCGCAAAAATCTATGTTCTGCAGCTTCACGCCGCTGGCCGTGCCGCCGCCTTCGTTCACCACGCCGTACATTCCATCGGTCACTTCCGCCACGGTCGAATCGGAAATGGGAAACCGCTCGAATTTCGGCGGCGCGTTGTCCTTCAAGATATGTGGCTGGATCAGATTCCCGCCGGTGGCCACGGCGTTGATCATGCGCGCCAGTTGCAAGGGCGTGGTGGTGAGCGCGCCCTGGCCGATGGCCACGGAAATCGTTTCGCCCGCGTACCATTTGCGATGGAATACCCGCTCGGTCCAATCCTCGGAAGGCACCAGCCCCGGCTCCTCGCTTGGAAGATCAATACCGGTGCGGCGGCCGAGTCCCAGTCCGGTTGCAAAATAGGAAATTTTATCAATGCCCAATTGTTTGCCGACGTTATAGAAAAACACATCGCAGGAATCAACGATCGCTTTGTGCAGGTCCACAGTGCCGTGTCCTTGCGGGCGCCAGCAATGGAACGTGCGACCGTAGAAAGAAGCGTAGCCGGGGCAATAGACGGTGTAATTCTCCGGAATTTCCTTGGATTCCAGCATGGCCGTGGCCATCACGATTTTGAAGACCGAGCCGGGCGCGAGTTGCGCCTGAATGGCGCGATTGAGCAGGGGAGTTTCGGGGTCGGAGTTGAGCGCCTGCCATTCCTCGGGTTGAATGCGGATGGCGAAATCGTTGGGGTTGAAAGTGGGATGGCTGAGCATGGCCAGAATTTCTCCGGTGCGTCCATCCATGGCCACCACCGCGCCTTCCTTGTCCGCCATATCGGCTTCGGCGATGGCTTGCAGGTCATAATCGATGGTCAGTTGGATGGGCTTGCCGGGAATAGCGTCGATATTGTCGAGCGTGCGGACCACTTTGCCGACGCTGTTCACCACCACCCGCCGCATCCCGTCGGTTCCTTCGAGCTGGCCGTTGTATTCCTTCTCGAGGCCTGCCTTGCCCACGATGTCTCCGGGGCGATAGCGCCCGTCGCTTTCCTCGAGCTGCTGCGCGGAAACTTCGCCGACGTAGCCGATGGCATTGGCGAGCATTTCTTTGTGCGGGTACCGCCGTCGCTGGACCATCATCAGTTCCAGCACGGGGATATCGGCGCGGTGGGATTCCACGAAAGCGATATCCGCGAGGCTGGCGGCGGGCTTGATGATGACGGGCTGGAATTTCGGCTCGTTTTTCGCGGCTTCCAGCTGCTCCATCAGATCGTCATGGGGGATTCCCAGTCCTTCTTCCACCGCGGCCAGATTTTTCGCAAGAAGTTTGGGATCGTCGCGCAGCAGCAGGATGCTGAAGGAGGGATAGCTGTCCACCAGCACGCGGCCTTCGCGGTCCAGCATGGCGCCGCGCGGCGCGATGATGGGAATCGAGCGCACGCGATTCTTTTCCGCGAGGTCCGCGAAGTGGCCGGACTGCACCACTTGCAGTTTCCAGAATCCCACCAGAAGAAACGCCACAAAGATCACTGCGAGATAAGAGACTAACGCGAGGCGACCCTGAGGAATTTTCTGGTCGTTAATGGTCCATGGGGCCAACACTTCTCCCGCGCGCGGGGCCGTGCGCGGCCCGTGCGCGCTTTGCAGTCCATTCCGAAGCGCACCGGAAGGACTCTTTACGCTAACACTTGCATCGCGCGAGTCGCAACCTGCGCATGTCCATTCCGTTAATGCGAAGAGCATGCGAAAACGCCGGGAGGGTCTTGCGCGCCCGCGCCAAATTCAGGAAGGCTTGCGCAGCCGGTCCAGCAGAGCGAAGAGAACCACGGCCACCGCGCCGCTCACCAGCGAATCGAGAAACAGATGCAGCGTGAAAAATGGCGCGGAGCGATTGAGCAGGACGCGCTGGGTGATGGCCAGCACTCCCTGGTGAAAATGAAACAGCAGAAAGACCAGCAAAAAACGGCTGACGGGATGTTCTGTATCGATGCGCGCCCCGACCGAGGAAGCCACGTATCCCACCAGCGTTTTCGCGATTCCGTACATCCCGATGGGATTGTCGTGGCTCAGCGCATCCTGCAGGATGCCGATCACCGCGCCCAGAAACATTCCGGAAACGGCGTTGCGCCGGCTCACTCCAAAATAAATGGTGACCAGCAAGGGAAGATCCAGGAGTTCCGCCCAGTGGCCGTACTTGTGCAGAAACGCCTGCAGGACCAGCGCCAGAAAGCACACGAAGACGATGGTTCCGCGGTAATACTTGTGAACTTCGATGTTTCCTTCGGAATTTGTGTCGGTGTTCAGCATCGAGGCCGCTTCACGGAACCGGCGCCGGCGCTGTTTGCGTGGGCGCGGGATTTGCAGGCGAATTGTGTGAAGCGGCGCGGGAGGGATGCGCGGCTGCCGGAGGCTTCGCGGCGTTGGCGGGCGCTTCGCCGCTTTCTCCCGTGGCATCTTCCTCGGTTTTCGGCGAAGCGATTTCCTGCAAGGTCAACAGAACAATCACGTCTTCCAGGCGATCGAGCCGCACGGCGGGCTTCACCAGTATCGTCTGAAATGGATTTCCCGGCGTGGCTTTCTCAACCGAGCCGATGGGCAGCCCCTTCGGGAAAATGCGATCCTCCCCGGAGGTCAGAATCAGATCACCCGGCTGGACTTTTTCGTCGTTGACCACATATTCCATGCGCGGATCGGGCCCGCCGCTGCCTTTCACCACGCCTTGCGTGCGTGAGACGGCGAACAGCGCGCCCACGCCGCTGTCTTTATCGTTGATGAGCAGCACTTGCGAGGTGGAGGGAAGCACCTCCACGATTTTGCCGACCACTCCATCGGGAGTGATCACCGCCAGATTGCGGCGCACGTGGTCGCGTTCGCCGCGATTGATCACGATCGTGCGTGAGATGGGATCGGCGCTGGCTCCTATCACCTGCGCGGCCAGCATGGGCGTTTCCGGATGCGCCTGATGGAAATTCAGGAGGATTTCCAGGTGTTGCGCCTCGGCGGCTTGCGCTTCAAGTTCGCGGTTGCGCAATTGCAGGCGGTCGAGGTCGCTGCGCAAGTTTTGATTTTCCACGTGCGCGTGATGCAATCCGATGTAGCCCTCCCAAACGCCGCCGATGTGCGAAAACGTCCATGTGGCGCCGCCTTCCACGGGCGTCACCAGTTCCTCCGCCCAGTAGCGGACCAGGCGCACATCGTGATTCCTGCGAATCTGGAAGGCCAGCAGCAGGACTTGCGCCAGCACCAGGCTGGCCAGCAGCGCGAGCGGACGATGGCGAGAGATGGTGTCAATCATGGTTGCGAGTCCGGGCGATCCAGGCGGGCGTCGCGAAATTGCTCATTTTTCGGCTCCAGAATCGCGCGCCTGCCAAGAAAAGTTTGCCGGCTTTCTCCCGGGAATTTGCCGCCGCCCGGCGGCTGCTTGCGCCATCGGATTTTCCGCCGGCACTCAATCGATCGAAACCAGCCGCAGCAGACGGAAATCGCTGAGCATTTTTCCGGTGCCCAGCACCACCGAAGCCAGCGGATCGTCGGCGATGGAAACCGGCAAGCCGGTTTCTTCGCGGATGCGCTTGTCGAGATTCTTGATCAGCGCGCCGCCGCCGGTCAGCACGATGCCGCGGTCGCTGATGTCCGCGGAAAGCTCGGGCGGCGTGCGTTCCAGCGCCACGCGAATGGCGTTCAGAATCGTGGCGACGCATTCGGAAAGCGCTTCGCGGATTTCGCTGTCGTCGATGGTGACCGTGCGCGGCACGCCTTCGATCAGGTTGCGTCCCTTCACTTCCATGGTCAGCGGCTTTTCCAGCGGATACGCCGAGCCGATTTCCATCTTGATCTGTTCGGCGGTGCGTTCGCCGACCAGCAGATTGTATTTGCGCTTCAGGTAGTGCATCACGGCTTCGTCCATCTCGTTGCCGGCCACGCGCACCGAGCGCGAATAGACGATGCCGCTCATGGAGATCACGGCGATGTCCGTGGTGCCTCCGCCGATGTCCACCACCATGTTTCCGGAGGGCTCTTCGATGGGCAGTCCCGCGCCGATGGCCGCGGCCATGGCCTGCTCCACCAGATAGACTTCGCTGGCGCGCGCGCGATAGGCCGAGTCCTGCACGGCGCGCTTTTCCACCGGCGTGATTTCGCTGGGCACGCCGATGACGATGCGCGGATGCACCAGCACGCGCCGGTTGTGCGCCTTCTGGATGAAATAGGTGAGCATCTTTTCGGTGACCTTGAAGTCGGCGATGACGCCGTCCTTCATCGGCTTGATGGCCACCACGTTGCCCGGCGTGCGGCCGAGCATTTCCTTGGCTTCGCGGCCCACGGCCACCACTTCGCCGCTGTTCTTATTGATGGCCACGATGGAGGGCTCGTTCACGACGATGCCTTTGCCCTTGGCAAAGACCAGCGTGTTGGCCGTGCCCAGATCGATCGCCAGGTCGGACGAAAACAGACTGAAGACCGAGCGCATGTTGTAGCCGTTCTTGGTCACTTGATGCTTCCCCCCTCAGATTCCGCTTGTCCCGGCGCGCCGCAATAAGCGGCGCAGGATTTGCCGGAGTACGATTTTATGGAATCACAATTTCCACGCGTTTGATGGCCGTGCCGCCGCGGCGATTCTGCCCGGTGATCACCAAGGTATGGCTCCCGCGGGCCATCGGCTGGGTGAAATATCGGAAATTGTCCGTCGGTTTGCATGTCCGCCACCTGCTCCCCGTTGATGATCAAGCGCCGCGCCGGGCTCGGTGCGCCCGATCACTTCCACCACGTTGCCGTGAATTTCCGTGTCGTCCACTTCCAGCAGCATTTCCTGCTCCTTGCCCTGCGCCACCAGCGTGAATTTAAACGTATCGCTGGGCTCGCTGATGTTGCCCTTGGCGTCTATGGCCCGCACCCGCCAGAAATAATCGCCGGGATCCATTCCCGCGATGTCGAGGGTGGTGCTGCTGGTTTTTCTTTCCACGGCCACGCGGTTGAACATGGCCGTGGTGCTGGCTTGAAATTCGTACTTCCGTGGCGGTGGTCACCGGCTTCCAGGAAAAATGCACCGGATCGCGTTTGGGATCGGCGACGATAATGGGCGCCAGGTTGAGCGGTTCCTGCAGATCGGGCGGCGCCAGCACCTGGCTCTTGGTGATGGGCCCGCCGGTGGTCATCGAAGCGCGTTCCCACTGCCCGATTTCCAGATGTTCGTTGCCGCGACTGAGTTCCGCGCTGCCGGCATCCACGGTGATTTCTTGTTCCTTGGTGGTGGGATCGCTGCGCACCGCGGCGCGGCTATTGGCGCGCACCGAAGCCACCGCATTGGCAAAGGAAACTTCCGCCGTCGATCCCGGAATTTCCCAGGATCCGGTGGCCAGGTCCACTTGACCCGAGGAAATATGCACGCCGACGCTTGAGGCGCGATCCTGCGCCACGATGTTTTCTTCCACGGTGACCAGCGTATCGCCTTTCACTGTGTATGTCGTTCCGTCGGCGAAGGCGATGCGCGCTACTCCTTCCGGTCCGGTCTGGATCAAGTCGCCTTTATCGAGAGTGATCTGGTAGTCGGCGTTCACCCACTGCACGGAATCCACTTTCTTGACTTGCACTTTGCCGTCCAGATTGACGAAGCGCGCTTGCCGCGCCGTAATTTTCGCCACGCCATTGCCGGATGGTCCCAGCGTATCGGAAATCCGCTGCAGCAATGTTGCGGACCTCTCCGGAAAAGCCAGATACGTTCCCGCCAAAATGATGGCCAGAATCACCACGCAGTACAGCGCCACGGTACGGTATTGCACCGTGTGCCAATACACTTCCACGCGTGAAATTTTTGGTTTTGCCGGCGGCATGGATTTAAAGTCGTTCATGGCGATTTTTAGGGCCAGTTTGGCAATCTAGCATAGGGGTATAGTGCTTTCAAGAAAGCGGCGGACGAGTTGCGCGAAACCGCTAACATCTTTGATTCGATGAATTCACATGAATTCTAAAAATGGGAAGGGCAAAAAATGTCTCTTTCCGCTTCCTAGGCCATTTTGGCGGTTCGCGTGCCTTATAATGGGTTGACCCGGCGGGCGGGATTTGGCGAGACTAATGCCGGCGGCGGCTGCGGAACCGCAGCAGCAGCTGTTCCAAGTCTTTTTCGATCCCGCGCTTTATTCGTTTTTTTTGCGGACCGCCGGGACGAGGAAATAATTTATGACTGAAATCATCGGGGAATTGATTCCGCCCACGCGCTTAATGCTGACGCCCGGCCCTTCGTGCATGGACCCGCGCGTGTATCGCGCCCTGGCCACGCCGGTGGTGGGACATCTGGATCCGTGGTTCACGGAAATGATGAGCGACGTGCAGATTTTGCTGCGCCGCGTATTTCAGACCGAGAATCGCCTGACCTATCCAATTTCCGCTTCGGGTTCCGGCGCCATTGAAGCCTCGGTGCTGAATTTGCTGGAAGCCGGCGACGAGTGCATCGTGTGCTCCAACGGAATGTTTTCAGAGCGCATGGCGGTGATTGCCGAACGCAGCCCGGCAAAAGTAATTCGCGTGACCGCTCCGATGGGCCGCGCCGTGGATCCCGAGGATGTGCGGCGCGCGGGTCAAGGCAGGAAAATTAAATTTGTGGGATTGGCGCACGGAGAAACTTCCACGGCCGTGGTGCAGCGCCTGGAAGATTACCGCCAGGTGGCCGGCGAATTGGGCGCGCTGCTGGTGGTGGACGCCGTGGCCACGCTCGCCGGATTTCCTCTGGATGTGGACCGCCAGAAAATCGACATTTGTTTCAGCGGCACGCAAAAAGCCATCAGCGCGCCTCCCGGAATGGCTCCCATCACCGTGAACGCCCGCGTCGAGGAAACCATCCGCGCGCGAAAAACGCCGGTGCAGAGCTGGTATTTTGATTTTGTTCCGGTGATGAATTACTGGGGAAAAGAGCGGACCTATCACCACACTCCGCCGATTTCGCTGATCTACGGATTGCGCGAAGCGCTGCGTCTGGTTCTCGAAGAAGGCCTAGAAGCGCGCTGGGAACGCCATCTGCACAATCAGCAGGCGCTGATTGCCGGAATCGAAGCCATGGGGCTCGAACTCTTCGTGTCCAATCCTGCCGAGCGCCTGGTGACTGTCACCGGCGTCCGCATTCCGGCGGGGCTTGACGACAAGAAAGTCCGCCAACAGCTTCTCGACGAATTCAACATCGAAATCGCCGGCGGAATCGGTCCTACCAAGGGACAAATCTGGCGCATCGGTTTGATGGGCTATTCCAGCCAGAAGGCGAATATTCTGCTGTTTCTTGCCGCGCTGGAAAAAGTTCTTCTCGATCAGGGATTGCGCGTTCCGGCGGGCGCGGGAGTGGCCGCGGCGATCCGCAATTATCAGGAAACTTCGCAGCCGGCTGTCGCGGGTGTGAGAAAGTAGAAAGGCCAAATGACCAAGACTGCCGTAGCTACGATTGCCAATGCCGGAGCCATGAACGAATTCATCGGCGCATTCGATGTGCCGTCGAAGGTGACGGATTTTGTATACCAGTGCCGCTTCTCGCACTGCTGGAACGGCATTGCCACGCGCCACAGCGACACCATGGACTGCAAATTTTTTGTGGATGGCAAAGGCGTGGTCCTGGGGCTTGCCAGCCCCGCCTTCGTCTCTTTCCGCGATCGCGCCAGCCGCAATCTTTCCGACCGCGAAGCCAGTTATATTGCCGCAGAATATTTGCGCGAACGGCTCGAGCAGGAAGATGAGCACGCGCTCTACGACGTTTCCTCCAGGGACGTGGCGCGTATCATCGAGAAGCTTAAAATTCACTGAAGCCGCTGCCGAAATCTTTTGACCGAGACAAGACCACTTGGTTCTCGCGCGGCGCGTCGGCTTATCCATCGGCACGGCAATTCCCTGAAGTTATCATTTTGTGACGCACATCATTGACCAACGCAACCGAACTCGCGTACCTTCTCGCGTGTGGTAGTTGTGCGCGCAATGGCCTTCGCAGGAGCTGCGTTTTGCCTCTGCCGGGCCGCGCAAGGCGGGACTAGATGCCCGATAGCGCTAAGGAAAAGGGCGGCGGGGAACGCCGCCGGTTTATCGAAGCTTTCCTTGGAATGGGAGTGGTGGCCTCGGTGGCCTCCTTCCTTTACCCCGTACTCCGTTTCATCATTCCTCCCAGGCAAGCCGAGCTCGGCGCCAACCTGGTGCTGGCCGCGCACATCGGAGATTTGAAGCCGAACTCAGGGAAGATATTCAGGTTCGGAAGCCGTCCGGCGATCCTGATTCTCGGTTCGGATGGGAAATACCACGCCCTTTCGGCGGTTTGCACCCACTTGGGTTGCACCGTCCAATACCTCCCAGACCAGCACCAGGTCTGGTGCCCCTGCCACAACGGAAAATACACCGTGGACGGAGCGAACATCAGCGGGCCTCCGCCGCGTCCTCTCCAGGAATTCGAGGTGACCATTCAAGGGGAAGACATCTACGCGCGAAGGACGCAAGAAAGCTAAATGAAAACGCGCGCCAGCATCCAGCATTGGCTGGACGAGCGATTTGGATGGGACGAAGTGATGGCCTATGTCCGCCACAAGACCGTCCCCACGCATCGCTTCTCCTATTTTTATTTTCTGGGTGGCATGACCCTGTTTTTGTTCGGCATTCAAGTGGTCACCGGAATTTTGCTGCTCCTCTACTACCGGCCAACGCCGGAAGGCGCCTTCGAAAGCGTGCAGTACATCATGACCAAGGTGCCTTTCGGTTGGCTGATCCGCTCGATTCATTCATGGAGCGCGAACCTGATGATCCTGGTGGCCATCGCGCACATGTTCAGCGTCTTTTTCCTGAAATCCTACCGCAAGCCGCGCGAGCTGACCTGGTTGAGCGGAATGATTTTGCTGTTTCTGGTGCTCGGCTTCGGCTTCAGCGGATACCTCCTGCCCTGGAACATGCTTTCGCTGTTTGCCACCAAGGTGGGAACGGATATGGCCGCGCAAGTTCCCTTGATCGGCCACTGGATTCTCGTCTTTCTGCGCGGTGGAGATGATGTGACCGGAGCGACGCTGACGCGGTTTTTCGGCATTCATGTCGCCATTTTGCCCGGCCTGGCCACTCTGCTGATCGGCTTGCACTTGATGCTGGTGCAGCGCTTCGGGATGAGCGTTCCACCGAGCGTCGAGGCGGAATGGAAGGCCGATCCGTCGAAGACTCGCGAACTCCGGTTTTTCCCTAACTTCTTTCTCCGCGAGCTGATGGCCTGGTACATCGCCCTGGCGGTTCTGGGGTGCTTGGCGGCTTTCAAGCCGTGGGAGCTGGGAACGAAAGCGGATCTATTTGCTTCCGCGCCTGCGGGGATTCGGCCGGAATGGTATTTCATGTTCATGTTTCAGACCTTGCGGTTTTTGCCCGCGAAGATCGGCCCCTTGGCGGGAGACGTGATAGGCGTCTTGGGATTTGGCGCGGCCGCCGCGGTTTGGACCGCGCTGCCGTTCATCGACAATGACAATCGCGGCCGCGGAAAACGTTGGATTGCAGGTGCGGGAATATTCGCGCTGGCCTACTTCGTGGGAATGACGGCGTATGCGTATCTGGCCAAATAATTACGGCAAATTTCGCATGAACGGAAGAGAGCCACAACCCGTCAGGACATCCGCGCATGAAATGCGCCGCGCGTGGAAATTTGCAAATCGCCGGGTGGTAGAGCGGCGGGGCGCTTCTCTTGCCGCCATCCTTTGCGGCATTTTTTATCTGCTCTTCGCCGCGCCGCTCGCCGCGCAATCGAAAAACTCCTGCCTCGATTGCCACTCAAAACTCGAAGGAGAAATGCGTGTCACCGCGGAATCCACGCAAGGAGACATTCACGCGCAAAAGGGAATTACCTGTACGAATTGTCACGGCGGAGACGCTGCGAGTGAAGACCAGGAAAAATCCATGAGTCCCGCCGCGGGATTTCGCGGGCGCCTCGAGAAAAAACAGATTCCAGAACTTTGCGCCGCTTGCCATTCCGACGCGGCTTACATGCGCGGATTCAACCCATCGCTGCGCACCGATCAGCTCAGCGAATATCGCACCAGCGTCCATGGGCAAAAATTTGCCAAGGGCGACATGAAAGTGGCGGTTTGCACGGATTGCCACGGCGTGCATGAAATCGAAACGGGGAAAGACACGCGGTCGAAAGTCTATCCCTTGAATGTGGGGAAGACTTGCTCCACCTGCCACGCGAATGCGGACTATATGAAGGAATACGGAATTTCCACCACGCAATTCGCGGATTATTCCGCGAGCGTGCACGCCGAAGCACTCCTGGTGCGTGGCGACTTGAGCGCTCCCACCTGCTCGACCTGCCATGGCAGCCACGGCGCCACGCCGCCTTCCACTGATTCCGTGGTGCACGTCTGCTCCACCTGCCACGTGATTCAAGGACAGTTGTTCGAATCGGGGCCGCACAAGGCGGCTTTCGAATCCCTGGGACTCGGCGGGTGCGTGACCTGCCACACGAATCACCGGATCGAGCACCCCACCGATGCTTTCATCGGAACAGACACCGGCGCGGTTTGCCTCAATTGCCATATGGAAGGCGATACGGGTTACCAGCCCGCGAATGAAATGCACCAAAAGCTGACCCATCTCGATTCAGAAATTGCGAAGTCCAACGCCATCCTGACGCGCGCGGAAGAATCCGGCATGGAAGTCAGCGAAGCGAAACTGCAACTCGACGAGGCGCGCGACGATTTGACCAAGGCCCGCGTGGAAATTCACACGGTAGACCTGGCCCGCGTGGACCCTGACATTCAGGCCGGATTGCAGGTGACGCAAAAGACTTGGAAGGCGGGGCAGGCGGCGCTGGCGGAAAAAAGTTATCGCAGGAAAGGGTTGCTGCTTTCGGTGTTGGCGATCCTGCTGGTGCTCGTCGGACTTTGGCTGAAGATTCGAGACCTGGAATCGGACGAACCCGGAATTTCTCGGCCCATCAAGGAGGAGAAAAAATGAAAGCCTTATCTGCGGTGCTGTTTTTGGCGCTGTTGGCTGCTCCCGCGGCGTTTGCAGCCGGCGACGCAACCGTCGGAAAAGACGTTTTCAAAAAGCATTGCGCGATTTGTCACGGCCCCACCGGCGAAGGCAATGGGCCGATGGCCAAAGCCTATAATTTGACGCCTCCGGCGCTTTCTTCCAAAGATGTGCAGGCCCTCAGCGATTCTGAAATTCGTACTGTCGTCTTGAAGGGCAAGGGAAAGATGAAGCCGGTGGACAAAATCACGGATGAGGAAATCACTAACGCGATTGCCTACGTTCGAACGCTCGCGAAGAAATAGAGAGCCTCGCCGCTAGGGAGTTGCCGCCGGCGCTTTGGCCACAAATCCCTTCACCGCCAGCGAACGAACGTAATTCACCAGGTTCCAAAGCTCTTCGGGCTTGGCGCGATCTCCTTCGGGCGGCATGTCGCCCTTTCCTTTCTGGATCAAATAATAAAGTTCTCCGTCCGTGCGCCCTTTCAATGCCGCGGGGTCTCGAAAGTCGGGGATTTTTAGCTTCATTTCAGCGGCCAAATCGCCTTGGCCGTCGCCGGTTTTGCCGTGACACATCGCACAATCGTATCCGTAGTATTTCTTGCCGAGAGCGACAGAATCAGGAGATGGCTTGACAGGATTTTGTTTCTGGATGGCTTCCTGAGGAATCGTATCGGTGGCGGGATTAGAATTCGCGGGCTTCTGCGTTTCTTGCAGGATGCCTGCGAATCCCAAAAGCATCATGGCCGGGAGTGCGAGAGATGCTTTCCACATGGGAGCCTCCTCGATTTCGATGGAGCGGGATATTGAGGGCATTCTACTCCCGCACCTGAACTGCCGCGCGAACATTCTTTCTACTTTCGCACCGCAAGATTTGCCGAGGCGTCCGCAGGGTGCAGATTGTTGCGAGGATTGACTGGGCCTGGGAGGAGGAAATTCGCGAGTTGCGCTATGCGTCGGAAAGGGATTCGCCGAAAGGATTCTCGATGGGTAATTCATCTCCTTCCAGAATTTCTCCGCAGTCCAGGCATTCGACGTATTGCGCGTCGGCATCCTTGGCGATGACCCGCGTGCGTTTGTGCTGGCAGGGAACCTCTTGCGCGGCCATGGGAACTCCCACTCCCGCCGGATTATACCATTGGCGGATTTGACCGGCGCACGCCACGCCGGAGTTGACAAACACGTGGATTGCCACTATCAGTCTGATTGCCGCTGCTGGAAGGTGAGGTTCATGACCGAGCAAAGCTCGCAGAAACGCATGGGGCCGGTTCTCTTCTATGCCTTCGTGCTGGTGCTTGTGTATCTCTCGTTTCGAGTGATCGAGCCGTTCCTCGTCGCTTTGTGCTGGGCGGTGGTGCTGGTGGTGGTGTCCTACCCCGCCTACGTTTGGCTGGCGCGGCGCATGGGACGCACGCTGGCCTCGCTGACCGCGACCCTCGGCGTCACTTTGATCCTGATCGTTCCCACGCTGCTGGTGATGGGCGCGTTCGTGCGCCAGGGAGTGGACGCCGGGCGTTTGATCCAGGAAGGAATCGCCAATGGCCGGTTTGCCTGGGTGAATCATGCCTGGCAGGACATGGCCTCTCGCTTTTCCGAGTCCTCGCCCGTCGATTTGGCAACCCTCCTTCACCGCTATGCGGATCAAAGCGCCGCGTATCTGGCCGCCAAGCTGGGACTCATCCTGCGCAACATGGCCATCTTCTTGTTTCATCTGAGCGTGACGCTGCTCGCCATGTTTTATCTATTCCGCGACGGCGAAGCGCTGGTGGCGCGCCTGCGCGAAGTGCTTCCCTTTGAAATCGCCCACCGCGAACACATGATCCGCGAGACGCGCGACCTCATTCTCGCCAGCGTCAGCTCCAGCCTGGCGGCCGCGGTGATGCACGGAATCCTGGGCGGCCTGGCGTTTGCCGTGCTGGGCATCAGCGCACCGATTTTCTGGGGCGTGATGATGGGGTTCTTTTCGCTGGTCCCGCTGGTGGGTTCGGCGCTGATTTGGGCGCCGGCATCGCTCAGTTTGATCGTCAGCGGACACCTGTGGCATGGAATCGTCCTGGCCATCGTGTGCGGCGGGATTGTCGGCCTCGTGGATAATGTTCTGCGTCCCTGGTTGATCAGCGGGCGCGCGGAAATGGGCGGGCTGGTGGTGTTCATCAGCGTGCTCGGCGGAATCAGCGTTTTCGGAATGCTGGGCGTGATCCTCGGTCCGATTGTGGTGGCGGCCATGGCCAGCATGCTCGAGTTGTACGCGCCAACGGGCGCTTCTGGAAACGCGGACGCCAAACGAAGTGTGAAGAAAAGGCCCGCCGTGCTAGAGTAACGCGCTTTCGCGGGTCGAGAGTCGCAGCGAGAACCATGGCCAGAAATTCCAATCCGAAACATGCGGGCCTGCCACCGGAAAAACTCCGCTGGCATTGCGATCCCGCTTCTCTTCCCTTCGAAACTACCGCGGAAATCGATCCCGCCTCGGGAGACCTGGGGCAGGGCCGCGCGCTGCGCGCTTTGCGTATGGGCGTGGAAATGGCCGCGCCGGGTTACAATTTGTTTGTCTGCGGGCTGTCCGGCACCAGCCGCGGCGGCATGATCGTGCGCATGATCGAGGGCATGCGCCTGGAAACCGAGCCTGCTCCGGACCGCTGTTACGTCAACAATTTTAAAAATGGCGATCGCCCGCGCCTGCTGACCCTCCCGCGCGGGCAGGCCAACGCCTTCAAGAAAGAAGTGGATTCGGGCATCGATTTTTTGCGGCGGCGCATTCCCCAGGTGTTCGAAGGCGAGCCTTTTCAGCGGCAGAAAACGCGCATCGTGGAACGTTACACCGCCCGCGAAAAGGAATTGATGGACGATTTCACCCGGCGCATCGCCCGCGAACAATTCGCGCTGGGCCGCATGCAGGTGGGCGCCGTGGCTTTGCCTGAAATTTTCCCCGTCCTTGAAGGGCAGATGGTGCCCATCGAGGAAATCCCCAAGATGGTGCACGAAGGGAAAGCTCGAAAGCGTGGCCGCGGAAGAACTCGAGCGCAAGTACGATCAGTTTCGCCAGGAATTCACCGTGGTGTACCGCAAGACGCTTACTCTTTCGCGCGAACTCGCCAGCGAAATGAGTTATCTCGAGCAGGAAGCCGCTTCCGTGCTGGTGGACGGCGTGATCGAGGAACTGAAGGAAAAATACCCGTCGCCGCAGATCGCCGAATATCTCGAGGAAGTCCGCCACCATATTCTCGACAACCTCGATCCTTTCAAGGAGCGCGAAGGCGAGGATGAAACTCCTCCTTCGGAAGGCCCCGCGGGGCCGCGCGTCCGAGCGCACCGACCGCGACCCTTTCCGCGTATACGGCGTGAACGTGATTTTGGCTCACGGCGAGCAGGAAAAAGTCGCCGGTGGTGTTCGAGACCACTCCGACCTACGCCAATCTTTTTGGCACCATCCAGCGCAGCTACGATTCGCGCGGCGGATGGAGTTCGGATTTCATGGATTTGCGCGGCGGATCCCTGCTGCGCGCCGACGGCGGATTTCTGGTGATGTATGCGCATCGACGCGCTCACCGAAACCGGCGTGTGGCGCACGCTCAAGCGCACGCTCAATCACGGCAAGCTGGAAATTCAGCCGGTCGATGTGTTTTTCCCCTTCGGCACCTCGGCGCTCAAGCCCGAGCCCATCGACATCCACGTGAAGATCATCCTGATCGGCGACCGCGAAATGTACGAGCTGCTTTACGACTACGAGGATGACTTCAAAAAGATTTTCAAGGTGCGCGTGGAATTCGACGACGAAATGGAGATGGAGCGAAGAGGTCATGCGGCAATATTCCGGCCGCCTGCGGAAATTATCGCGATGACGAAAAGCTGCTGCCCTTTGACCGCACCGCCGTGGCCACGATGCTGGAGTACGGCGTGCGCCATGGCCGGACGCCGCAGGAAAATCACCGCGCGATTTTCCGACCTGGCGGACCTGGCGCGCGAAGCCTGCTACGTGGCGCGCCACGAACAAAAAAACGTCATCACCGGCGAGCACGTCCGCCAGGCCCGGGAAGCAAAAATCGAGCGCCACAATCTGACCGAAACCAAGATCCGCGAGATGATCGAGCAGAACCTGCTCTTCATCGACACCGACGGCACGCGCGCGGGGCAGGTGAATGGGCTGAGCGTCCTCGAAATCGGCGGCTATGCCTTCGGCAAGCCCGTGCGCATCACCGCCTCGGCGGCCCTGGGCAAAAACGGCATCATCAATATCGAGCGCGAATCGAATTTGAGCGGCCGCTTCCACGACAAGGGCATGCACATCATCGGCGGGTACTTCCGCGGAATGTTCGCGCAGGATAAACCGCTGCCTCTGGCCGCCAGCATTTGTTTCGAGCAATCCTATTCCGGCGTGGACGGCGATAGCGCCAGCTCCACGGAAATTTATGCCCTGCTTTCCGCCCTTTCCGGTTTGCCCATCCGCCAGGAACTCGCCGTCACCGGCTCCGTGAATCAGCGGGAGATATTCAGCCCATCGGCGGCGTGAACCAGAAAATCGAGGGCTTTTACGATGTGTGCAAACTGAAAGGTCTGACCGGGCAGCAGGGCGTTCTGATCCCTTCCGAAAATGTGGAAGACCTGATGTTGCGTGATGAAGTGATCGAAGCCGTGGCCAAAGGGCTTTTCCACATTTATCCCGTGTCCACCATCGAGCAGGGCATCGAAATTCTCACTGGCGTGCGCGCCGGCAAGAAAAACGCCTCCGGAAAATTTGATCCGGGCAGCGTCTTTGCCAAAGTTGACGAGCGCGTGCATGAAATGGCCGCCACGCTGCGCAAGTACGACTAATCCCGATTTGCTTCCATCCCGGGAAAGCCTTCTCGGGGTAGCTCTCGCCACTAAGTATTAAACCATTCAAAATGTGTGCATTACTGACATTCCGATTTTCGTTGACAGTTAAAATCAAAATGATATCATTATGATATGTAGTCCAGGAGGCAGCTATGAGAGAGAAGCCAGCCTTTTCCCTTTCCGGCGGGATGATGTTGTTCGCGATTATCTTTATGATGATTGCCACCGCCTACATTTTTTACCAGATGATCCAGATTCAAGTGGTCGGAGGGATTCTGTTGTGCGCTCTTGCCTTGCTTGTCGAGGCGCTGACGCTCTCCGGCTTGCTGATCGTAAATCCCAACGAAGCCCAAGTGGTGCAACTCTTCGGCGATTATGTGGGAACGGTGCGCCAGGCGGGGTTCCGGTGGGTCAATCCGTTCACCAGCAAGCGCAGAATTTCCCTGCGCGTGCGGAATTTCGAAACCTCGAAATTGAAAGTGAACGATCTGGACGGCAACCCCATTGAAATCGCCGCGGTGGTGGTCTGGCAGGTGGTGGATACCGCCGAGGCCATGTTCCAGGTGGACAGCTACGAAAATTTCGTCCAGGTGCAGAGCGAATCGGCGCTGCGCACCATGGCCACTTCTTACGCTTACGATTCCCACACCGACGGGCAGATGAGCCTGCGCAGCCACACGGCGGAAACAGCGGAAAAACTGAAATCCGAGATTCAGGACCGCTTGTCGAAGGCCGGCGTGCAGGTGATCGAAGCGCGCATCAGCCATTTGGCGTACGCCGCGGAAATCGCCAGCGCCATGCTGCAGCGGCAGCAGGCTTCGGCGATCATCGCGGCGCGGCAGACGATTGTCGAAGGCGCGGTGAGCATCGTGCAGATGGCGCTCGATCAGTTGTCCGCGCGGAAAGTGGTGGACCTGGACCCCGAGCGGCGCGCCGCGATGGTCAGCAATCTCCTCGTGGTGCTCTGCGGAGAGCGTGCGCCGCAGCCGGTGGTGAATACCGGAACGTTGTATTCGGGTTAAGGCCGGGAAATGCCGGAGCGGAAATCATTCCTGCTGCGCTTGGACCCCGCCACGTACGTGGCGCTCGAACGCTGGGCCGCGGACGAATTGCGCAGCTTGAATGCCCAGATCGAATATTTGCTTCGCAATTCGCTTCGCGAATCCGGGCGCGTCCGGCGTCCGGATTCCGAAGCTCCGCAGGAATCAACGCTCCCGCCTCAGTCGTAAATTCGGCCGCGACTATCAGCCTCAGGAAGTAAATTCATCCGCGGCTGAAGCGCGTCAGACCAGGCGCCGCATTTGAATGGTGATGGAAAGCGTTTGCCCGTTGCGCTCGATCAATAGCTTGTATTTGTGTCCAATCTGACGGAATAGGTCGCGCACGGCAATCAGCGAAAGATCGGCGGCCGCTTCGTCGTCAATTCCAGCGATGACGTCGCCCTTGTGAAGCCCCGCTTCGGCGCCGGGAGTATTGGGCATCACCGCCGCGATTTCAAAAGTCTTGAGGCCCGGGCCGCGCGCGATGATGGCCAGCCCGCTCATATCCGCTTCCGCATAATCATTGAAATGCGCATTGGGCTCGAGGTACAAGCGCTGGTGCGGGTAATCGAGGATCACGGTGAAGCGCCGAAGGTAACCCCCGCCGATCGCTCCGGCGATCTTCGGATCGGCGCGATCGTTTTTGCCCGGCTGCGCAAAACCGGCGATCACGTCTCCCGCTGCATATTTTCCCACCTGAAAATCGTGCAGCCTCCCCAAGGCGATTTTTTCGCTGCCGTTCACTTCCGTGTCCACGTCCGGAATGGTTCGGATCTTGGAGGAAAAAAGGTGGTGCGCGCCGGCATAGCGATCGGAAAGAATGATGGCGCCGGGAAGGGCCGTGCTCACTTCGAAATCGGCGTCATAGGTTTTGTGTCCCGGCACGGTGAATTTGGCGCGCAGCAGCGGAATCGAACCCGCAAAGCGCAACGCAAACGCGGCGCCTTTGCCGGAATATTGGTAGGCCGCGGGATCGTAGAGCCGCACGGTTTGCCGCGAGTAATCGATTTCCACGATCACCCGGCTCAGGAAATCGTTGCCGAGCGTTCCCTGATAAATCCGCCCGGTTTGCGCCAGGAATTCGGCGTTGGGCGCGGTTGAGAGCGGCACCATGGGAAATGCCACTCCAGGCAGGTTGAGGACCGCTTCGCGAATGGCGGGCGCGGCGGATGCGGCGGCATTCGCGGCAGAATCTCCGGAAATAAAGCCGAGTTCCGCGGCGCGCTGCGGATCGATGGAAGAAACCGCGACGCTGGTGTCCAATTCAAATAAAGAAGGCTGGCTCAGATCCACGCGCACCGGCAAAAGAACCAGATGGCCCGAAAATTCCGCGGGAACTTCGGCGGCGTTTCCGCCATAGGCGAACCTCACCTCCGGCGCTTTTTGCGGCGTGGCAGCGGGAGCGGATTGATTCTGGCCTGCAGGGGTTGCCGCCAGCGCGCATAAAAGCGCAAGAAAAGTGAAGCCACACAGAAATATTCCGCGTTTCACGGAGCCTCCGCGCGCGCTGGATTCAACCGGCCGGCGCGCGTCCGATTATAAGGCGAGAGTGCCGCCGGATTCGCGAGGATTCTCTTGCCCACTCCATCTTTTTCGCGCGCGACCGCAGCAAATTCAAATTTGCCGACTCCGTGAATCTCAAGGTTTCGGCGCTTGATATCCCTGCCTCGCGAGGACCTGATATTCGGGCTTTTTTGCGGGCGCGGTCAGCGGCTGCCCATTGGCATCCAGGATTTCAACCGAAAGAGCGTGATATCCCCCGTCATGCGCCGGCTCGATGCCCAACACATATTGATGACGCAGGTATGCGGCGATTTCGCGGTACATCGGCGCGAAATCATTTTCGCTCGCGGGAAAATACGCCCGGCCGCCGGTGATGCCCGCCATCGATAACAGCGCTTCGTTGGCTTTTTCAAAGCTCAAGGGATTGGCGGACTGATCTTCAGGCGGCGCATTTGAAGCGGCGGATTTTCCGGTTTTTTTCGAGAGCTTGGATTTTTCCGCGTCGTAATTTCGCAGCGAGCCTCCCAGAGCCACGGGAAAAATCGTGGCGTCGGTTTGGCGCAGCTTTTGCAGCAATGCGTCCCACCGCGCGGGAGGCGATGAATCAAGCCCGGTGGTCAGCAGTACCACGGCTTTTTTCCCGCCGCTCGAATTCATCCAGTCCAGGACGGAGGAAACAGAATCGTAAAAATTGAGTTGGCTGCTCCCAAGCGTGTATTGAATCTGGCCCAGGGCCGCGGCCAGCGCCGCCTTATCGGTCGTGAACCCCATCAGCGCCTGTGCGGATTGCGAGTAGGTGACCAGCGCGACTTGATCTTCCGGCGCAAGCCCCTGCAACAGCGCATAGGCGGCGATCAGATGCTGCTTGTGAATCAAATAAACGGCGGGGCTGGTCTCGACCATCACCAGCACCTGCGCTGGAGCGTCCACGGGCGAAAAGAAGACGACGGGCTGCTCGACGCCATCCACCAGCACGCGAAAATCCTTTTGTTCGAGCCCTTCGGCGAAATTCTTGTGTTTGTCGAGGACGATCGCGTCGATTTTTACGAGTTCCGTGGAGACGCGAATGGCCTGGCTTTCAGGCGGGGATGCCGCGGGCGAAGCTTGCTGTTGTGCGAAGGAAGCAGACGCAAGAAAAAGGCACGCGCAGAGCACGCGCGCAGCCAGATGCGGGTATGCCATGAGTCCCGGCGGCTTTTCATCGTATGCCGCCGTTCTCTGAGACGAGGCCATGCTCCGGCGAATTATTTTTTGCCCGGAGGAGTGGCTGCGGCAGCCGGCGCCGCTGCTGCTGGGGGCGCCGCGGGAGGCGCCGCCGTGGCGGATTTCGGCGTGCTCAGATATCCCTTGGCGGTGCTCTTGCTCAGATCGAAGACCACGATTTCATAGGGAGCGCGCGCACCGCGAACATAGAATTGAATCGGCTCACCGACCGTCTTGTCTTTCTTCTCGATGTTCTTGTCGTCGGCAATCACGTTCAAGGTGTAGCGGTAATGCTTGGTGTCCGTCTTGCGCAATTCAACCTGGATGGGGCCGATATGCTGCGCCACTTTTGATTTTGTGAGCGAGAATTCGTAAATGTCGCGGTCGCCGAGGCGCTTGAGCTCCTCCACTTCGTCATGATTGCGCGCGATCAATCCGCTCTGCACGCCGAGGTCGCCCACCGTGCTCTGCAATTTATTTTTGGTGGCTTCCAGATCCGCCTTAGTGGCCGCCACGTCGCTCTTGGTCCCGTTGAGCTCCGTGGCCACCTGCCCGAATTTGGTGGAAGTATCGGCTTGCACTTCGCCGATCTGCTGGCGGAGCTGCGAATCGCTCTGCTGCTGCTGTTTCTTGATGGACTGCGCCAGAGTGCGCGCGTGCGCCAACTCGTCCTCGGTCAAGCCGAGTTTCTGCGAGGTGACGTCCAGCTGGCCCTTCAGGTCCGCGATGCGCGAATTCGTTTTGTCCAGCTCCGCGCCCAGAGCCTGCGTTTTCTTGTCGGCGTCGGTAAGACTCTTATCGAAGGCCTGGCGCTGCGTATAAGCGGCGTAGAGAAGATACCCGACGAGCACGAAGGCGATCACAAACAGCAGAACCACCCAGCGCGGCGTCGCGCTGATTTCCGGCGCTCCATCATCGGTGGGCGTGTGCAGGGACGAACTCATCGAGCCTCCTTCAGGCGGCGGCTGCCGCGTTGCATGCACCGGAATTATGGCTGAGGATGCGCGGCGTGTCTATCCCCGCCTTTTCGATTTGGTTCTATTGTTGCCGGGCCAGCGCGCTTCCACAGTCGTCGAAAGCCCTCCGCGCGGCGTGAATTCGCCGCTCACGCGGCACCATACCGGCCGCACCGCGGCCACAATATCGCGCAACATGCGGTTCACCGCGTTTTCGTAGAAAATTCCCAGGTTGCGGTAGGCCAGCAGATACAGCTTCAACGATTTGAGTTCGATGCAATGTTCCTTGGGCTCGTATTCGATGGTGATTGTGCCGTAATCCGGCAAGCCGGTCTTGGGGCATACGGATGTGTATTCCGGATAGCGCGTGAGGATCACATAGCCGGGAAAATGATTCGGCCAGGTTTCGAGTGCCGGAAGCTTGGCGTCAATTCCCGCGCGCGCGTGCGCATCAGTGTAATTCGGCATTTTTTTCTCCGCATCCATTCTATAACGAGAAGCGGCGAAGCATAGAATGCTGGCTTACGCCCAAATAGCGGTCGGGACTCAGTTTCAGTTTAGGGCGTCAATCAGGCACTTGCCGGTTAGCTGATGATACCCCCTGATTTCACCATTGGAAGAATCGCCACGAAACTTGCTAGGGCCGCAGTTTGCTTAGCATCTTGTTGGCTGCAATATGATCATTGTCAATATTTGCTTGTTTAAAGAATTTCTTGGCGATCGCTGTTGAGGCTTGCACGCCGCTACCTTCGTGGTATGCGATTCCGAGAAAGAAATAGGCGTCATCTCTTCCCATCCCGGAAATGTACTTTATTTTTGTTGCGGCGCGGAAACAGCGAACGGCCGCTCGTGGATTCCTCCTGACGCCCTTTCCCCAGTAGTAGTGAATACCAAGCTGAATCAGTGCGTCACCGTCGCCCGCCTCCACAGCTCTTCGGAACCATTTGAAAGCTGTCTTTAGGTCGCCGTTTTCTCGATATGTTATCGCGATATTTTGTGCAGCGCATAGGTTTCCCGCGCGGAATGCTTTTCTCAGCCAAAAGAGCGCTTCCTCGACGTTTTTTCTGACCCCATTTCCATTCCCGAGTAGGATTCCCAAAGAGTTTTGCGCAGGGCCACTGCCGTGTTCAGCGGCTCGCCGAAACCAGCGCGCAGCTTTCGTGGCGGACCGCCTCACGATTACTTTTCCTCGCTTATCCTTGCATCCGTCCTCATAGCGGTCCGCTACTCCCCATTCTGCTTCTCGGTCGCCATTCCTCGCTCGCGCCAGCAGAGACTCCCATTCAGATACAGAGGTCTTGTAGCCATACTGCCAATTCCAACCTCTCTGTGTCACTTTCCAAGGAGATTCCGAATCAATTACCGCGTTGTGGGTGTTGCGTGCTCGACGTTCTGCCATCATGGCTCCGCTGCAGGTTTTCCATCCACAATTGTATCTTCGGTCCACGTAAATGTTGAAAAATTGTATTCTCATCAGTGGCCGACCAGGAAGAGTTGAGCTGGTTGCTGGTAAGTAAGTCGGATATTCGGAACTAACCTCTTACGGCAATCCGCCGAATCTACCCCTGGGCGGCGAAGTTGCGCGATGAATTGATTTTGGGTATTCTTTCTCGCGTTTGTCCAGGGGTGGACTTCCCAGATGCTCTGCCCGCAATGCCGCAGCACCGACTGTTTCCGCTCGCGCCGTGAGGGCGGTGTGGACTTTCTATGGAGCATCTGGGGATTGCGTCCCTGGAGATGCCACACCTGCGACATGCGCTTTCGCGCCTGGCGCGTGGCTGTCGCTTTCGAGCGTTACGTGCATTGTCCGCGATGCGGGAATTTCGACCTCGAACATATTTCACGTGAGCGCGTCGATGATGGCACCCTGCTCTGGCTGAAACGCCTGCTTGGATTTCCCGCCTACCGATGCAGTCCATGCCGCGAGCGTTTTTTCAGCGTGCGCCGCTTCCGCCGCATCCTGCCCTCCATGTTCTATTCCCCCGAGGCGCGAAAGATCTCCAACGCCTAGGGAACCACGCACAAAACCCGTGGCTTCGCCAGGCGCGGCGAGGTTTTGCCGAGTCTGGGGGAGCTGCGCAGCGTGATGGAACAACCGGCGGTCTGTCCGGAACCTCGCTTTGTTCGTTCCCATTGGTAACCTACAATTCACAATTCCGTCACGGAAGGTTCAAGCATGACCCGTAAGGTTGCCTTTCAGTTGGCATCCGGCGCGGCGATTTCTGGGGAACCGTGTTTCCGGGAGGGCTCGAAGGAATCGGAATTCGAGTGCGGGCGACTGGCCAGCGTTTCGCCCATCTTCAATTTTTTCAATTGAGCTGCGGTTAAATTCTAAGGAGGAAGGAATGCGAGTATTCGTCGGGTGGATTCTCGTTCTCGGTCTGGCCGCGATGCCGGCGATGGCCGGAACGGGAAAAGCAGGAGACGCCGCAAGCGGCGCGGCCGCAACGGCGGCCAAAACCAATTCGGATGCCGGAGCTGCAGCCAACAAGTCTGGGGACGAACCCAAGGCTGCCACGGCTGCGACGCCGGTGGCTTCGAGTGTGGAGAGCGAGCTGCAGCAAATTCGCGATCTTCTGGTTTCGCAATCCAAGGAACTGGAAGCGACGCACCAGCAGTTGCGCGAACAGCAGGAGAAAATCGCGACACTCGAGAGCCAGTTGAATGCAGCCGGTGCGAGCCATGAGAGCGTGGCGGCATCGCCGGCGGCAGGCGCCATCGGAGTGAATCCCTCGACCACTCCGGCATCCACCGCAGCCACCGCTCCCATTGCGGCAAACGGCGGAGCGGAGCGAGCCGATGAGCCGACCAGCATCCACTATAAGGGCATCACCCTGACTCCCGGTGGATTCCTGGCGGCAGAAAGCGTTTGGCGCCAGCATGCGCTGAGCGCGGACGTGAACTCTCCCTTCAACTCGGTTCCTTTTCCCGGCAGTTCGCAATCGCAAGCCGGCGAATTCAACGCCTCCGGGCGCCAGTCGCGCCTTTCCTTGCTGGCGGAAGGCAAGCTCGACCACGCCAAGCTGACCGGATATTACGAGACGGACTTCCTTTCCGCGGGCGTGACATCCAACAGCAATTCCAGCAACAGCTACACCATGCGCCAGCGCCAGATTTGGGGGCAAGCCGCACTCGATAGCGGCTGGTCGTTCACCGGCGGGCAGATGTGGAGTCTGGTGACGGAAACCAAAAAAGGAGTGGAAAACCGCACCGAGGCGACTCCCCTGGTGATCGACGCGCAATATAACGTCGGCTTCAGTTGGGCGCGGCAGTACGGTTTCCGCGTGTCCAAGGATTTCGGAGACAAATTCTGGCTGGCTTTCTCCGTGGAAAATCCGCAGATGATTTTCGGCGGCCACGGCTTTTCTTCGACCGCGCCTAATTTCCTTTTGGGAGCGGCGGGGAGCGGCGGCGGACTTTACAATGCGACCGCCAATTATTCCTTCAACGCCACTCCGGACTTCATCTTCAAGGCCGCCTGGGAGCCCGGCTGGGGACACTACGAAGTCTTCGGGATCGTCAGCTCGTTCCGCGACCGCATTTTCCCGTGCGCCGAAACGGTTGCGCCGGCAACTTGTAGCGGCGTCACCGGGCCTTCCGGTCTGGGCGCGTTCAATGACACTCGAGGCGGCGGCGGTATCGGCGTGAATGCGCGCGCTCCGCTCTTTGCAAAGCATCTGGACGTTGGCATCCATTTTCTCGGCGGCAGCGGCGTGGGCCGCTACGGCACGGCAGGTTTGCCGGATGCCACCGTCCGTCCCGATGGCACCCTGGCATTGATCCGCAGCTACCAGGGCCTTGGCACACTCGAATGGCACGCCACGCCAAAGCTGGATATTTATGCCTACGTGGGGGGTGAATTCGACGCGCGTGCGGCATACCTCACTTCCTCCGGCAAGGGCTACGGCTACGGCTCAACGCTCTTCAGCAACTACGGTTGCTTCACCGAACCCGCTCCGGGAGGCAACTACGTCCCCGGGACGCTGGCCAATTGCACGGGCGACACGCGCAACATCGTCGAAGGAACCCTGGGATTCTGGTACCGCTTCTACAAAGGTCCCAAGGGCACTTTGCAGTGGGGCCCGCAGTATTCCTATGTGGTCCGCAACACATGGTCCGGCGTGGGATCGGGCACGGTGAATGGCACGGTGATCAACACCAACGGCGCACCGCATGGTATCGACAACATGCTGTTCACGTCGTTCCGTTATTACCTGCCGTAGCTCTTAGCAGGGCACCAGAGCCTGCGCCAGCAGGCGATGAAGCAAAGGGCGCTCCGGAAAAGGGAGCGCCCTTTTTTTGCGCGTACGATGTTTCGGAAATTCGCGCGGACGCGCTCAAAACCGCGAAATTCCAATTGGGATTGTGAATTACGGGTTGGTGTGAACCGCAGCGCTGGCTTCCACGAGTTTCCGGACCGCCGGCGCGACCATCAGAAGCAAATCGGCTTGCGGCTTCTCGGCCTCGGCGATGGCGGTGATTTGCTGTTGCCGCCATGCATCGGGAGGCGTTTCCGAGTGGTCAATGTAATCCAAAGCTTGTACTCCGGCGCCGCCGAGTGCGGCCAGATTCTGCGAGAGCGGAATGTCTTCCTTAAGCAGATACGAGTTTTCGAGCAACGGCTCGAGCAATGCGTCGTTTTTCATCCATTGCGTGAATTGCGCGCGAAGCTGCGAATCAGCGTCTGCGTCGGTTAGGTGGCTCGAAATATATGTGTCCACGAGTTTCGCAAACGCGCGTGCTGCCGCGCTTTCCGGCGGCACGGCGTCCACCAAGCGGTTGAGCGCGTCCGTGCTGGTCTGCACCACGTGGGCTTTTTCCGCGGCCTCTTCGCGCGCGTATCCCTTCACCGGTTCCACCACATCCGCCAGCACGCGCAGCGCCGCGATGTCTTCCGTTCCGGCGGCGCGCTCTAGCATGGCGGTGGTGGCGGATTGCTGGTGGAGTCCCAGCCATTCAAGGCGCTGGCTTTCGGCGTGGATGCGCCGGTACATCGAATCCGCATCCTGCACCTGCTCGGGAGACCACAGGCGTTCGGCAATCGCGGCCATGCGCGGCCAGATGCGCATATCAATATTTTCAGCAGTCGCGAATTCAGACCACATGCAGGCCTCGCCGCCCAGAATGCGCGCCTGTTCTTCGGGATTCAGCGTCGCGGCGTTTCCGGAAAGCGGCTCCTGAGCATAATGCTGCGAAGCGGGCCACATCAAATCCAGATAATACCCGCTCGATAGAATTCCCCGGTAACCCAGCCGCGCCGCCGACGCCAGCGAATCCGGCCCGCGCCACGACTGGATGACAATATCTTTCGGCATCCCCGGGCTGAGAATTTCATCCCAGCCGATCATGGTCTTGTGGTGTTTGCTGACGATTTTCTGGACGCGCGCGGTGAAATACGCTTGCAGCGCGGCATTATCTTTCAAATCATGCGCGCGGCGGAATTTCTGAATGGCGGCGTTTGCGTCCCATTGCTTGCCATTCACTTCATCGCCGCCGATGTGGAAAAAATCGTCGGGGAAAAGGCGGGCCATTTCACCGATGAATTTGTCGAGAAATTTGTAGGTGGATTCGCGCGCGGGGTCCATGGCCGGATCGAAGATGCCCCACTGCCGTTCGATTTGATACGGCCCGGGAGCGCTGGCGAGGTCGGGATAACCCACAAACCATGCAGTGCTGTGGCCGGGCATATCGAATTCCGGGACCACACGAATGCCGCGGTCGCGCGCGTAGGCGATCACTTCGCGCACCTGCTCTTGCGTGTAAAATTCGCCGTCGGACCCGAGCTTGGTGAGCAGCGGAAATTCCTTGCTTTCCACGCGGAAGCCCTGATTGTCCGACAAATGCCAGTGGAACACGTTGAGCTTCACCGCTTCCATGCCGTCCAGATTCCGCTCGATCACTTCGATGGGCATGAAATGGCGGCTCACGTCAATCATCAGGCCGCGCCACGGGAACCGCGGGCGGTCGGCGATATGAACCGCCGGCGCCGCGAATCCATCCGGGGTGACGCGCACCAGCTGCAGAAAAGTTTGCAATCCGTGGAGAATCCCGAGCGGATTCGGCGCGGAAAGTTTTGCATTCGCGGCGTTCACGTCGAGAGTGTAGGATTCGCCCTCATCGAAGCTCTGAACCGGCTTGCTGGCGCCCTCCGTGCTGATCACAAAATCGGCCTTCGACGGTTCCGCGGTCTCCTGCGTGAAAGTCATCCCCGTCTCGAGCGACAAATTTTGCAAGAACCGCGACACGGCGCGATCAAGGCGCGGCTCGGTGTAGCCCGTCAAGCCAACCGAGAAATTCTGCCGGATCACAAAATATCCAGTGCTCAGCTGAAAAGAGGAAGGGAGGGGAACCACATTGAGCGTTTCGACGGCGGTGGAGGCGGTTGGCGGGTTCGGCGTGACGTTGGACTGCGCAAGCATCCCTTGAGACACAGCGCCCAGCGCCACGCAAAGTGATATAGAGCGGATTAAATTGCCATGGATGCGAATTGCCTCGAGAAAAGGGCCGGAGAATGGCTTCATAGAGCGGCTAGGATAATACGCCAGGCCGTCTACGGCAAATTGTTTCATCAGTATGCAGGCTGCGAGCATAGACGACAACTCCGGAGGGGTGAAAGATTTCATTTTGAAATTGGCACGAAGCTCTGCTATATAGCTGTTCGATGGATTCCGTGGATCCCGGTCGCTTCAGGGATCTGACGGAACGGCCCGCGAGCGATTCCTGAGGTCTTTGGTTGCCGATTTTTAGGCGATGCAATGAATTTCGTGCGCGGCGCGGCGCCTCTTTTTAAGCAGGAAAGCAGAATTTGCGGGCGGCGCAGCGGAAAATAAGATATTAAGGACGTCGATGAAATTTACGTTACTCGATTGGTCCGCGATTCTTGGCTATCTGGCCATCACTCTTCTCCTGGGGCTTTATTTTCGACGCAAGTCCGGGAAAACCACTGAGGATTATTTTGTTTCCGGGCGCAACGTGTCGTGGTGGCTGGCCGGCACCTCCATGGTGGCCACCACTTTTGCCGCCGACACTCCTCTGCTGGTCGCCGGCCTGATCTACACCCAGGGAATTGCGGGCAACTGGCTGTGGTGGGCGTTCCTGCTTTCGGGAATGATGACCGTTTTCCTGTTTGCGCGTTTGTGGCGGCGTTCCGGTCTAATGACCGACGTGCAATTCGCCGAAATGCGTTATGCCGGAAAGCCCGCCGCGTTTCTTCGCGGCTTTCGCGCCATTTATCTTGGCTTATTGATGAACTGCCTGATTTTGGGTTGGGTCACCAAGGCCATGATAGACATCGTTGGCACCACGCTCGGTCCCACCATGGAACATTGGGCGGCGCTGAATTGGTCTTCACATGTACTGACCTCGATTTTCGGACCGATGTTTTCCGGCACCGACGGGCGATCCTTGATCATCTGTGTTTTCTTCCTGATTCCTTTCACCGGAATTTACGTCTCGCTCGGCGGTTTGTGGGGCGTGCTGTGGACCGACTTGTTTCAATTCGTGCTGAAGATGGCCATCGTGATTGGCGTGGCGTACTACGCGGTAATTGCCGCGGGCGGCATGAGCGCGATGATTTCGAAAATCGAAGCGTTGCGCGCGGCCAGCGGAGCTTCCGACCCGCTGGCGTTTCTCCCCGATTTTTCACGGGGCTTTTCAAGCGAAGCGTTATGGACGCTGCCGGTGATCACCTTCGTGGTGTACCTCGGCGTGCAATGGTGGGCGTTCTGGTATCCGGGTGCCGAACCAGGAGGCGGAGGATACATTGCCCAGCGCATCTTCAGCGCGCGCGATGAACGCCAGGGCCTCTTGAGCGTGCTGTGGTTCAACGTAGCGCATTACGCGCTGCGCCCCTGGCCGTGGATTTTCACCGGCCTGGCCGCCATAGTTTTGTATCCCGGACTCGCGCATCCGGAAAGCAGCTACATGATGATCGTCAACGACCATGTGCCGCACGCGCTGCGCGGAATTATTTTGGCGGGATTCCTCGCGGCGTTCATGTCCACCATCGCCACGCAGCTGAATTGGGGAACTTCGTACCTGGTCGAGGATCTTTACCGGCGGTTCATGCGCAGGCGCGCCAGCGAACGCCATTACGTGCTGGTCTCGCAGGTTGTCACGCTGCTGCTGGTGGTGGCCACAGGTTACGTTTCGGCGCACCTGTTTTCGATTCGCTCGGGCTGGCAGGAGGTGCTGCAGATCGGCGCGGGAACCGGCAGCGTGTACCTGCTGCGGTGGTACTGGTGGCGGATCAACGCCTGGAGCGAAATCTCCTGCATGTTTTCCGCGCTCGGCGTGACATTGCTTCTCAACTGGCAATGGCTTTCGCTGCAATTATTTCACCGGCCGGATTTTTTCTCGGGCTCAAGCACCGTGATTTTCGCAAAATCCACGCTCACCAGCACCGTGGTTACCACCGTGGTTTGGGTGCTGGTCACGTTTCTGACCAAGCCCGAGCCGGATTCCGTCCTGATGTCCTTTTACCGTAAAGTGCGTCCGCAAGTGACGGGATGGCGGCCGGTGGCGGCGCGCGCTCCGGAAGTGGCCGAAACGCACGACCTGGGTCGCAATCTTTGGTGCTGGGTGCTCGGCACGGTGATGACCTACGGCGCGCTGTTTGGCGTCGGCAAACTTCTGCTGCGCCACTATGAAAGCGGGACCATCATGGTGTTGGTCGCGATCCTCTGCGCCTGGCTGATGTCGCGCGAACTTCGCCACGGCTTGGAAAATGTGGAAAGCGCGCCGGAAATCGCGCCGGCCTCGTAACCGCAAATCGCGCAAAGTTCCGCGCGAAGGGATTTCGAGCAGCGCGCGTCTTCGACAAAACTCACGGACATGCGAAAGCCTGGTAAAAATCTCGTTCTCGGCGTGGATATCGGCGGCACCAAAGTGGCCGCGGCTCTCGTTGATTCATCCGGCGCCTCCAGAAAGTCGGCGCGGACGCGCATGATCACCCAGCGCAGCGCGGCGGAAGGAATGCGCGCCGTTTTCGAAGCGATCGATTCCATCCTGAATTCTCGCGAAGGCCAGGCGGCGAGCGCCATCGGTGTAAGCGTGCCCGGATGGGTGGATTCCCGGCGCGGCGTGCTGGTGGGCGCGACGAACATTCCTTGCTGGAAGGATTTTCCGCTGGCCAGGGAAATCGAGCGGCGCTATCGCCTGCCGGTGCGCATCGCCAACGACGCCAACGTGGCGGCGCTGGCCGAGGCCCGCTGGGGGGCGGGCGCGCCCTACCGGAATATATTTTATGCCACCCTGGGAACGGGAATCGGCACCGGCATGGTGCTCGACGGGAAATTATTTGAAGGTCGCACCGGGGCGGCGGGAGAAGGCGGGCACAACACCATCGACATTCATGGGCCATTGTGTGGCTGCGGGAAAAGAGGCTGCATTGAAGCCTACGCTTCCGGCACGGGCATCGCGCGCGAAGCGCGGGAAAGAATCGCGGAAAAAGGGGCGGCCGGCTCGCGCTTGCTGAAATTCGCTGGCGGAAACATTGCCTCGATTACTTCCGAGCAAGTGAGCGCGGTGGCGCGCGCCGGAGACAAATTTGCTCGCTCGATCCTTGAAGACGTGGCCGATCATTTGGCCATCTGGATTGGAAACATGATTGACCTGCTGGACCCGGATGTGGTGATCATCGGAGGCGGCGTGGGACGCCTGATGATTTCCTTTCACGAACGCATGCGCAAGCAGCTCGAAACCTGGGCCATCAATCCTGGCGGGCGGCAAGTTCCCATCGTCGAAGCGCATTTCGGATCGGAGTCGGCGCTCGTGGGCGCCGCGGCTCTGTGTCTTCCGCCGGAAGTTATTTCCAAACGCAAGTCCCGCCGGTAATTTCCCCAAGTTTGCGCGGAGGTTTCGCAACCCCTCCCGAAGTGCCCGGAAAAACTCGCGCGATTCGCGCGGACCTATCGAAATCTGCGGATCAGCAAAGTGTGGCGGCCGGAGCGGTACAAGCCGATGACGTATATGGTGGGTTTGTTTTTCGTGGAGTAGATCAACTGCCGGATGCGCAAAAGCGGCAAGCCGCGCGGAATTCCCAGCAACTCGGCGGTCTTGCCATCGGCGGCGGTGGCATCAATTTCCTCATCGGCGTAAGCCAGTTCCACTCCGTACTCGCGCAGGAGTGTGGTGAAGAGCGAGCCGTGTTCCAGCCGCCCGTTCGAAAGGCTCAGAAATTCTTCGGCCGATAGATAGCAGATTTCCAGTGCGAAAGATTCCTCGCCGGCCTGGCGCACGCGTTCGACGCGCACCAGCGGAGCGTCGAACGGCAGGGAAAGCCGCGCGGCAATGTCGCCTTCATCGCGGGTCAGCACCGAGGAAACGATGCGCGAGTGCGCGGAAAGTCCGCGGCTGGCCATCTGTTCGGTGTAACTCATCAATTTATTGAAATGAATTTTGGGCGGAGCGACAAATGTTCCGGAGCCGTGGCGGCGCTCGACCAGGCCTTCGCGCGCAAGGTCCGCCAGGGCGTGGCGTGCGGTCATCAAACTGACCTTGTGCAGCTTGGCCAATTCTCTTTCGGAATCGACAACGTCACCCGGATGCAGGTCGCCAATTTCAATGCGTTTGCGGATGGCGTTTTGGATGCGCCGGTAGGCCGGTTCTTGTTTGTGATGGTTCGCGATCATGCAGACTCCTGCCGGGTAGTACGAGAGATTAATACAAATTGTTCGAAAATGGCTCGAAACAAACCGTTCCAGCTGCTATAGAGCGATATTTTCCGCTATAGAGCGTTCGCAGCAACCTGCGCTGATTACTTATACATTTCAACTTTTTTCTTGACAAGGGGAATTATGTGCTATATAGCTCACTTCTAAGCATGGGGGGAGTGGGCACGAGTAACCTCTCAGCAGAGAATTTATCAGGAGGTTTTCAGTGAAGCCGAATCACCGGTTTACTATTTTCACGGCTGTTCTATGCGTGTGTTTGGCCGCTCTGTTTTTGGGCGTAGCGATGCCGATGTGGGGACAGGCGACCACCGCTACGATCACCGGGATCATCAGCGATCCTTCGGGCGCGCCGATCGTGGGCGCGACGGTGACCGCCGTCGACCAGGAGCGCGGAACTACCTACTCCGGCCCCACCAACGGAAGCGGAATTTACAATTTGCAGAGGCTCCCGGCGGGAAACTACACGCTGAGCGTGGAAGCCACGGGATTCCAGAAGGCCGTGCAGCCGGTTTTCACGCTAGTGCTCAACCAGGTGGCCAATCTCAATATCCAGTTGAAGGTCGGGCAAGTGACGCAGGTGGTGGAAGTAAATTCCGGGCCGCCGATCATGCAGACCCAGACCACCGAGCTCAGCACGGTGATCGACTCCAAGACCAACGTCTCTCTGCCGCTGGCCGCTCGTGACTATATTCAATTGACGCTCCTCGCTCCCGGCAGCGTGACCCCCAATCCCCAGACTCTTACCACCGCACAACGCATCGACAATGGCGGGCGCCCCTACATCAATGGGAACCGCGAGCAATCGAACAATTTCCTGCTGGACGGCATGGACAACAACCAGGTGTCCGACAACCTGGTGGGCTATCAGCCGAGCCCCGACGCCATTCTGGAGTTCAACATGATCACCCAGAATGCTCCGGCGGAATTCGGAAATTTCTCGGGCGGTGTGGTCAGCGTTTCGCTGAAGTCCGGCACCAACCAGTATCACGGCGACGCGTTCGAGTTTTTCCGGAACGACGCACTGAACGCCAATAGCTGGCAAAATGGATTGGTGACTCCCGGAACACCGGCGATTGCCAAGGCTGCTTTGCGCTGGAATCAATATGGCGCGACTTTCGGCGGCCCGATCATCAAGAATAAACTCTTCTTCTTCACCGACTATCAGGGGCAACGTTTCGATCACCCTACCACGACAAACCAAATGTCCGTATTCACGACCAATGAACGCAATGGGGATTTTGGAATCCTGTGCACCGGCGCGGGTGGTTCGTGGAATGGCGCGGGAACATCTTGCACAATTCCGGGTCAGACGAACCCTCAGTCGGCGCTGAGAAACCCCAATACGCAAGCCCTTATTCCATTCAACAATCTCGCGACCGCCGGAATTTCTCCAAATCCAGTCGCGGCTGCGTTGTTTGCGAATTCTTTCTATCCCCAGCCAATTAACGGCAATCTCACGGACAACGCCCGCTATACAACCAATAGCGCCCTCAACGTGGACCAGGGAGACGCAAAGGTAGACTGGAATATCTCCGACAAGGACCATTTTTCAGGACGCTACTCGGAAGAGCGACAAGCCAATCCTTCGACGAACTCCTTGGCGATCCTGCCATTTGATTCGGGCAACGCGAAGATCCGCAGCGGCGTTTTCAGTTGGACGCACGTTTTCAGCCCCACGCTGTTGAACGAATTCCGCGCCGGTGCCAACTACGTGGATTTGAATACCGAAAACTCAGGAGATTCACCGGCTCTTGGCAATCTAGGCAAGACGTTGGGCATTCCAAACGATAATGAGAATGGACCTGGCCTGGTCCAGATATCGCAGAACGCTCAGGGTGGCAGCACTACACTCGGCAACGTTACGGCCTTTGGCGGAGCGGGCGTGACCCAGAAGTTCGCCGATACCGTCTTTCAATATGAAGACAATTTGACCATCAACCACGGCCGGCACACGTTTAAAACCGGCTTCCAATTCTGGCGCCAGCGCATCAACACCTACTATTCCGGCAACAACGGTACGGACGGCTTCTTCGATTTCAGCGGCCAATACAGCGGCTCGCCGGAATCCGATTTCTACCTGGGCATGGCGGACCACAACGGCCGCGGTATCGTAGGCGGCACGTGGGGCCAGCGCTCGAGCGTCTTCGGAGGCTATTTCCAGGATGACTGGCGCATCACAGATACCATCACTTTGAACCTCGGCGTCCGCTACCAGGCTCACACCCCGTGGTCCGAAGTTCACGATCAGCAAGTCAACTTCGGCTTGTTCACCGGGACTCCAGAGTATCCTTCCGGATCCGCGATCCCCAATCCCAGCGATTGCCCTGGTTGCAATCCCGGTGTCAATGCCAGTACCCGAGCGCTCTATAACGGCTACTACGGCATTGCCGACTTCGAGCCTCGCCTCGGGATCGCCTGGTCGCCGGCAATGTTCCATGGCAAGACGGTGTTTCGCGGCGCTTACACCACTTCCGACTATCTGGAAGGCACGGGAACCAATCTTCGTCCGACCTTGAATCCTCCCTTCGGCACCGAGGATTACACCAACTACGATCCGATTGGTTTCAATGCTCCTCCACCGACGTTGATCAGCGACGGACTCACTCTTTCTCCTCCCACCGACCCATTCAAGGGAGCCACGCTGCGCGTCTGGAATCCCAACGTCCGTCCGGCTCTGGCCTATGAATGGAACGTATCCGCGCAGGAGCAACTTAATAAATCCACAACTCTGCAACTCGGATACGTCGGCCAGAAGGGCACGCACTTGATGGTTCCCACCTGGATGCTACAAGGGGATTTGCAGTCGAATGGAACTGTCACACAGAGCCCGTATCTGGCCGGGAATCCGGGCCTGCTTGCTGACGGCGTCACCGCCAAGGGAACCTTCTCGAATGGTTCCATGCGCTATGACGCATTGCAGGCCGTGCTGCAGCAGCACTACTCCAACGGCTTGCAGTATCAGGTGTCTTACACGTACTCCCACTGCCTGACGAATTCCAGCGGTTACTATGGATCGTGGGGCGGACAAACCACACCGACTTCTCCATACTTCCAGAACCTCTACAATCCAGCGGCGGAATGGGGCAACTGCTACTACGATCTGAACCAGGACCTGACTGCTTATGCCGTGTACGACCTTCCAGTGGGCACCGGTCGGAAATACGGTCATGACATGGGAAAAATCGCCAATGCTGTAGTGGGCGGCTGGACGGTGAGCCCGATCTGGACCTGGCACGGCGGTTTCCCGATCGACATTTCCTCGGGAGATAATTCCGGCACAGGTAGCCAGGGAGCGCGCGCCAATTGCCTGGGTCAGCCAAAATACTTGAAAACCCAGAGCACCAATCTGCAGCTTCCGGGAATCCAGTGGTTTGACGCCAGCGAGTATGAAAACACCGCAAATGGAACGTTTGGTTCCTGCGGTGTAGCACCGGTCCGCGGTCCGGGTCTAAATACGGTGGATGCGAGCCTTCAAAAGACCTTCTCCTTTTCAGAGGCTCGAAAGCTCGAATTCCGGACCGATTTCATCAACGCGTTCAATCACCCGATTCTAGGCAGCCCCGCAAATGGCTGCGGCGCAACCGGAAATACGACTGCGACGGTTCAACCTTGCGCTCCGGGACTGGGTCTGATCAACACATCACAAGGTGAGCGAAATATTCAGTTCGCTTTGAAGTTCTACTTCTAACTCCCACCACGGTAGAATGGGCAGGCGGCAGTTGAGCCTGCCCATTCTTTTTTTATGCGCAAAATATTTCCGATGTTTTTGCTTCTGGCGTTTGCACTCGCGGCCTTCGGCGTGCCGGCATCCGCGCAATCCTCGACCGCGCCGAAATCAAGCCCGGAGGGCGCCACATCCTCTGTTCAGCACGGAATCGACCTTGCGGAAAAGGGGCACTGCCGCGAGGCGCTCGCGCTGCTTCGAGCGGCTCCGCATGTGCAAGATAAAGACGTAAGGAAAAAGGCCGGACTGGCCTCCGTGAAATGCGCTCTCCCGCTGGGCGATACGGAAGCCGCCGTTAACGCCTTGCTCATGCTTCATCGCGATTTCCCGCGCGACCCGGAAGTTCTCTACGTCACCACGCATGCTTATTCCGACCTTGCGACGCGCGCCTCGGAAGAGCTGGCCACCACCGCGCCGAAATCCACGCAGGCGCTGGAATTGAGCGCGGAAGCCGATGAGATGCAGGGCAAGTGGGACGATGCCTCGCGCGCCTATCGGCAAATTCTGACCAAGAATCCGAACGAGCCGGGAATTCACTTTCGCCTGGGACGCATCATCCTTTCCGAACCTCCCACGGCTTCTACTCCCGCCGACGCCCGCAAGGAATTCGAAGCGGAACTGAAAATCGATCCCACCAACGCCGCCGCCGAATATGTTCTGGGGGAACTCGCGGGGCAGGCGCAGGATTGGGATGGCGCGGTGAAGCACTTTTCCCGCGCCACGGCGGCCGATGCCGAGTTTACCGACGCCTATCGCGGGCTGGGCATGGCTCTCAACTCCGCGGGGAAATTCTCCGAGGCGATTGGGCCGCTGGAAAAGTACGTGAAAATGCAGCCCGCGGATCCCGCCGGGCACTATCAACTGGCCATCGCCTATGCCCGCACCGGGCGCAAAGACGACGCCCAACGCGAGATGGCCCTGCAGCAGCAGGCGGACGCCAGAATTCGCAAGAGCCAGGGGCGGCAGCCCGCCGATGCTTCCGGCGCTCCTTCGCAGCCGTGATCGAATCCGCATGATGTCGCAAGCAATCCGCAAAATCCCGCTGCTGATAACGCGCATTCCCGCGCTTGCGTGCGCGAGCCTCCACCGGGGGTTTCCGCGTGTTTAGAGGCGCTCGGTTTCCAAAAATATTTCCGCGGCGGCGCTTCCTGGAACTCGCGGGCTGGACGTCGTTAGGCGGGGCCGCAGCCGGAATTTTTCCTCCTTCCTCATTTGGCGCTCTCTTCCAGAACGCCGCCGCATTGCCGGACTTCGAGGAAATTCCTCCTTCATCGAGCGGAATCACCTGGCGTCATGTGAACGGCCGCTCCGCGGAAATGTTTTTGCCGGAAACGGTGGGCGCGGGCTGCGGCTTCATTGATTACGACAACGACGGCTGGATGGATATTTACCTGGTGAACAGCGGCGCTTGCGATTTTTACAATCCCGTTCCGCGGCTGCGCAACGCGCTCTACCACAATAATCGCGACGGCACATTCACGGACGTGACGGAAAAGGCCGGCGTCCCCGGCAACGCCTATGGCATGGGAGTGGCCGTCGGCGATTACGACGCGGACGGTTTCCCGGACATGTACGTCACGCAATACAACCGCAGCATCCTCTACCACAACAACGGCGACGGCACTTTTACCGACGTCACGGCAAAAGCGGGCGTTGAAGCCGCAGGGTGGGGCACCAGCGCGGTATGGTTCGATTACGATAATGACGGGCGGCTGGATCTATTCGTGTGCCGCTTCGTGGATTTCAGCAAATCCAAAAATCAATTTTGCGGCAACTTGGAAACACGGGAGCGCTGGTATTGCATTCCCAGCGTCTACCAGCCCATGCCCTGCTGGCTGTTTCACAATAATGGCGACGGCACGTTCACCGACGTAAGCAAGGAATCGGGCATCGCGCCATCGGCGGCCAAGGCCTGGGGAGTGGTGGCCTGCGACATCAATAACGACGGGCGCACCGACCTGTTCGTGGCCAACGACACGGTGGCGAATTTTCTTTTCGTCAATCGCGGGCGCGGAAAATTCGAGGAGACCGGCTTGATTGCCGGCGTGGGTTACAGCGCCTACGGCCGCCCGCGCTCCGGAATGGGCGTGGACGCCGCCGATTACGATCAGGACGGCTGGATGGATCTCTTCGTGGCCAACGTGGATCACGAAATGTATTCGCTCTATCGCAATAATCACGACGAAACCTTCACGGACGTGTCCGGGCCCACAGGCATCGCCGCCGCCACCAAGCTCATGAGCGGCTGGGGACTCAAATTTTTCGATTACGATAACGACGGCAATCTCGACCTGTTGCTCTGCAACGGCCATCCCGACGACAAAATCGAAGGCCGCGTCTATGGCGTGAAATATGACGAGCCCATGCTGCTGTTCCACAATACCGGCGGGCGATTTGAAAACGTCAGCAGCGGCAGCGGGCCGATATTTTCAAAGCCCATTGCCGGGCGGGGCATGGCCCTGGGGGATTTCAATAACGACGGCTCCGTGGATGTGCTGGTGGGCGTAAACAATGACGCGCCCGTCCTGCTGCGCAACAACATCGGTCGGCAGAATCATTGGCTGGGTGTGCATTTGGTGGGGAAGAAGGCGAACATAGACGCCGTGGGCGCCCGGTTGACGTATCAAGCCGGAGATTTGAAGCGCTCGCGGCAGCGCATCGCGGGCGGCAGCTATCTTTCCTCGCACGATCCGCGCATGGTTCTGGGACTGGCGCAAAACGACAAAGTGGACTGGCTCGAAGTCGCATGGCCGGAGCCGAGCGGGCTGGTCGAGCGCTTCACGAACCTGGCCGCGGGCCGCTACATCAAAATTGTCGAAGGCTCGGGCGAGCCTCTCCCGCAGCGTACGCCGTCGAAAAAGTGAATGCCAAAGTGTGGAATTTGGTAGCGGTACCGGGAATCGAACCCGGGTTTTCAGGTTGAGAACCTGACGTCCTGACCCCTAGACGATACCGCCGGCGCATGGAATCGGAAGGAAACGAAGCGTCCCGGCAACGGCAATTTTCGCATGCCTCCATACCCCTTGCAAGCGCGTCCCCAGAAGCTTTCTGAGCGCTTCAATGCATTCCCGATCGGGCGAGCGCCGGAAAAAATGGCTCCATCGGGTTTTCGGCGCACCTTCGCGGAATTTCAGATATCTTTCAGGTGCGCGGCGCAGACTTGCGGGAAAGCCGTTCAACAATGCGAATCCTGATTATCGAAGATGACCGCAGCATGTCGGGCCTGCTGAAGAAGGGGCTTGAGGAGGAAAACCATATCGCGAGCGTGGCGCTCGATGGCCGCACGGCGCTGAACTTCGCCGAGAATTATCAATTTGATGTGATTGTTCTCGATTGGATGCTGCCGGTGATGGACGGCCTGGAAGTGGCGCGGCGTTTGCGCAAAAACGGAAACACCACGCCGATTCTGATGCTCACCGCGCGCGACGCGATTCCCGACATCGTAAAAGGACTGGACGCGGGCGCGGACGATTATCTGACCAAACCTTTTTCGTTTGCCGTGTTTCTGGCACGCATCCGGGCGCTGGCCAGGCGTCCCGCCGCCGCGTCCATCGCCCGCCGGTTGGAAGTCGAGGACTTGTCGCTCGATCCTGCCTCGCGCCAGGTTTTTCGCGGGCGGCATGAAATCCATCTGACGCCCACCGAGTACCGCCTGCTGGAATTTTTAATGCGCCGGTCGGGAAGACCGGCATCGCGCCGCGCGATCGTGGAAGCGGTCTGGGGGCTCGAAGCCGAAGTGGAAGAAAACACGCTCGACGCATTCGTGCGGCTGTTGCGCAGCAAATTGGAACATGGCCACGGGACGCGGCTGATCCAAACCGTGCGCGGTTTCGGTTACGCGCTGAGGCCGGAGGCGGATGAATGAAGCCGCCTTCGATTCGCGCGCGTCTGACGGCGTGGTACTCGCTGATTTTGGCGCTGTCTCTTGCCGTCTTTGGAGGCGTGGCCTACCTGGCCATGCGCCACAGCATCCATTCCACGATCGATGCCGGGATTCGCCAGCGCATCGAAGGACTGCGATCGATTATCGTCGAAGACGGGCCGCACGGTCTGGCGGCGTTGCAGGATGAGATCCGCGAATATGCGCGCGGGGAGGGAACGCACGTCAAGCTGCGGGTGGCCGACGCCGCCGGCAATTTGATTTATGCCACGCCGGGGATGGAGCAACTCACCGAGCGCGCCGCGCGGAAGAATATCTCGCGAGTGTTCTCCGATGAAATCGAGCGAGAACATTACCGCGCGCTGCGCGAGAATTTGAACGTGGCAAATTCCACCTATCAAGTGGAGGTGGCCGTTTCCACCCGCGATTTCGATCAAGTGCTGATGCGTTTCGGCCTGGTCCTTCTGCTGGCCGCGCCCGTTTTTCTTCTGCTCGCGGCGCTGGGGGGATACTGGATGAGCCGCCGGGCTCTTGCGCCGGTGGATGAAATCACTCTCGCGGCGCGCAGCATCAGCGCGCAAAATCTGTCGCGGCGCCTGGCGGTTCCGCGCACCGGCGACGAACTCGAGCGGCTGGCCGGGACATTGAACGAAATGCTCGAGCGCCTGGACAGCGCATTCCACCGCGTCATGCAGTTCACGGCGGATGCCTCCCATGAGTTGCGCACGCCGGTCTCCGTGATCCGCACCGGAGCCGAACTCACGCTTCGCAAGCCCCGCTCGGAGGCCGAATACCGGGATGCGGTTTCGCAGATTTTGCAGGAATCCGAAAAAGTCTCGCAGCTCATCGAGCAATTGATGGATTTGGCGCGCGCGGATTCCGGCGCCGTGGCGCTCACCCTCGTTCCCCTTCCGCTTTCCGAAGTCTTGTGCCGCTCTCTCGGCCAGGCTAGAATCCTCGCTGCCGCCAAGCAAATTTCGATTCTCGAAACGATCTCCTCCGAACCCATTCGCGTGCGCGGCGATGCCGCCTCGCTGGAACGCCTTTTTCTGATCCTTCTGGATAATGCCGTCAAATACACCCCGGGAGGAGGCCAGATCGAAGTGGAACTTCGAGCGGCCGGGCGTATGGCCACGGTTTCCGTGCGCGACACCGGCATCGGAATCGACACCGCAGATGTCTCTCATATTTTCGAGCGCTTTTTTCGGGCGGATAAAGCGCGCTCCCGCGAACTCGGAGGTACGGGGCTGGGGCTTTCCATCGGGCGATGGATTGCCGAGGCCCATCGCGGCGAAATTCGCGTGACCAGCGAACTGGGCAAAGGCTCGGCCTTCGAAGTTCATCTTCCCCTGGATTTGGATTGAACTCTCCCCAGTCTCCGGATCAACCCCGATGCATCAAAACGCTTTTTATCAATTTGCCTTCATGTATTTTTCATGTGCCGCCCTTATGATTTGTCTATAGTGGAACGGAGGGTTGCAGAGTGAAGCGCAGTCTGGAGTGTTTTTTGTGCATTCTGGTGCTTCTAGCCACGGCGCGTCCCGCAGCGGCGCAACAGGACCAGACCGCCGGCCACTCCGAACCCGGCCAGCCGGCGCAAAAGACCGCGCCAGTCCTCACTCTTTCCAGCGCATTCGACCTGGCCGAAAAGCAAAATCTGGATTTGCAGGCGGCGCGCATGCAGAGCGCCGTCGCGCAAGCAAGTGTGAGGATTGCCGGCGAGCGGCCCAATCCCACTGCGAGTTTTGCCGCCCTTCGAGACACTCCGCACCAAAGCCTGTTCTTTGACCAGCAGATCGAGACAGCCTCAAAACGGCAAAAGCGCATTGATCTGGCCAAACAGGAAGGATTGCTGACCTCATCCGACATTGCCGCAACGGAACGCCAGGTGCGCCGCAGCGTGCGCGAAGCATATTTTGGACTGGCCTTCGCGCGCCGCGTGACCTCCGAAAAATCGGACATCGCCCAGCTGGCGCTGCGGCTAAAGGAAATTGCCGAGGCGCGTTTCCAGGCCGGTGACATTGCCCAACTCGAACTCACCCAGGCTCAGCTGGAATGGTCGCGCGCCAATGCCGATGCGCAAATCGCCAAGCGGGACGAACAGATCGCGCTCACGCAATTGAATCTGCTCTTGAATGAGCCCTCGGAATCCAATTGGGACCTGGCCGACAGTCTGGAAAATCTTCCCGGCACTTTGACCCTTGACGATTTAGTCGCCCGAGCCACGCAATCGAATTCCGAGATTGCCCGACTCGCGCAGGAAGCGAAAGTGGAAGAAAGCCGCGCGATTCTCTTCAAGGCGGAGCGCATTCCCAATCTCGGCATTGAATTCGGGATGGATTTCAATGCGCCGGGGCAGGATGGATTCAAGATCGGGCCGCGCGGGCAAATCACCATGGAACTACCGCTCTTTAACCGCAATCAGGGTGAACTCGAGCAGACCTCCGCCGCACTGGCGGCCATCGAAGCGCAGGAAGCCGCCAAAAAACGCGCTATCGCCGCCGAAGTGCAATCCGCATATTACGAACTGACCTCGCGCGAAGCGGAAGTGGCGCTCTACCGCCAGGAACTGGTTCCTTCCTCGCGAAAACTCGCGGATTTGACCGAAGAAAGCTACCAGTCCGGGAAGGCCAATATTCTGATGGTGATCGGAGCGCAGCGCGATGTGCAGCAGGTGGACAGCGAATACTTGAACAGTTTGCTGTCCATGCAGACTTCCATCGCGGCGCTGGAAGAAGTGGTGGGAACTCCGCTCGAATAAGCGAGAAACGAACACATGCCCAGACGAATGTTGATTCATGCTTGCGGTTTGGTTTTGGTGATTGCCTGCGTGGCCGGGTGCGGGCACCAGGGCGCGGCGGATAGTGATGACGCGGGAGCCGATGCCTCCGGCGGAGCGATTCCGGAAGTTACGCTTGTGAAGGTGGCGCGCGGAGACATTCAAGAAACCGCGGCCATGAGCGGGACGGTGGCGGCGCTTCCCAATCAGGATGTGCGCGTGAGCGCGCTGGTCCCCGGCCGCGTGGTGGACTTGAGCGTTGCCGAAGGCGATGTGGTGCATGCGGGAGAAGTGATCGCTCGGCTCGATGCCCGCACTTTCCACGACCAACTCGACCAGGCCAAAGCCTCCGAGCAGCAAGCCAAAGCCAACTTCGAAAACGCCCAGCTTTCGCTGCAGCGCAATGAGGACCTGTTCAAACGGGGAATCGCGGCGCGCAAGGACCTGGAAGACGCACGCACCGCGGAAAGCGTGGCGGCCGCTTCGCTGCACCAGGCGGAAGCCGCGCTGGAAATCGCCAACTTGCAGGCCGAACGGACCAACATTGTTTCTCCGCTCAACGGGCGCGTGGTGAAGCGCTTTGTCAGCGTCGGCGAGCAGGTGGACGGGACCGGTGCGCAGCCCATCGTCGAAGTCGCAAATCTTTCGGAAGTGGAGCTGCTTGGAAATTTGCCGGCCGGTTACCTGGCGAAATTGCGAGTGGGAGAAACCTTGCCGATCGAAAGCGACGCATTTTCCGGGAAAAACTTTACCGGCACGGTGGTTGCCATCTCCCCGGCCGTCGATCCCACCACCAACGTGGGCCTCGTGCGCATTCGCATGAGGAATACAGGCGACGCATTGCGCCTGGGATTGTATTTGACCGCGCGCATCGCCGTGGATATTCACAAGAATGCGCTCCTGGCTCCTCCCGGAGCCATTTACCGCGACAATAACAGCGCTCCGCGCGTCTACCTGGTGGATAAGGACAAGGCCACAGCCACCGGCGTCACCCTGGGCATTCAAAATCAGAACGAAGTTGAATTGTTATCCGGCGTGAAAGACGGCGACACGATTATTCTGGCCGGAGGCTATGGGCTGCCGGACGAAGCGAAGGTGCTCGTCAAGCCATGAACATCGTCGCCTTCTGCCGGCGTAACCGCTACGCCGTCTATTTGCTCACTGCTTTTCTGACCATTGCCGGATTGGTGGCCATTTTCCAGCTTC
Organism: uncultured Acidobacteriota bacterium; assembly: GCA_963708285.1. GTDB lineage: Bacteria > Acidobacteriota > Terriglobia > Acidiferrales > UBA7541 > Palsa-295. The sequence continues at coordinate 662,537 of CAVPSF010000001.1, read as the reverse complement.
CCAGCAATATTTATCCGGAGCTTAATTTTCCGCGCATCGTGATTCTGGCGCATTCCGGAGATCTGGCGCCGGATACCATGCTGCTGACCGTCACCCGGCCCCTCGAGGAATCCGTCAGCACCGTGCTGGGCGTGCGGAGAGTGCGCTCCAAAACCATTCGCGGCGATTCCGAAATTTCCGTGCAGTTCAATCCCGATATGGACATGCAGTACGCGCTGCAATTGGTGCAAGCCAACGCGAGCGAGGTGCGCGCCTCGCTTCCACCTAATACGGAAATGCAGGTGGATCGCGTCTCGCCGGCGGTGTTCCCGGTCCTGAGCTTGATTCTCAATGGAAACGTTCCGGACGCAGATCTGCGGGACGATGCCTACTATATTTTGCGCCCGCTCTTCAGCCGCGTTCCGGGAGTCGGATTGATCCAGGTGCAGGCCACCGACACGCGCGAAGTCTCCGTGATCGTCGACCCGCAGAAAATGCTGGCCCACAAGCTATCGCTGGTGGACTTGTCAAATGAATTGAAAGCCACCAATGAAGTGAATTCCGTGGGGCGCCTCTCGAAGGATTATTCGCAATATCTGGTCCTGGCCACCAGCCAGTTCGCGAACCTCGACGACATTCGCAACACCGTGGTGGCCATCGAAAATAATGTTCCCATCCGCGTGCGCGATTTGGCGGAAGTGCGCGACGGCGTGGAGGACCGCCGCACGCTGATCACCGGCAACGGCCAGCCCGCCGCGCTCATCAATATTTCCCGCCAGATCGGCGGAAATATTCTGCAGCTCACTTCCGACATCAAGGCCCAGGTTCGCAATCTGGGCTCGGCCATCCCCAAGACGCTGCGCATTTCCGTGGTGTACGACCTGGCGGAATTCGTTTCGGAATCGATCGGCAGCGTTCGCGACGCCATCCTGCTCGGCGCGTTCCTGGCGGTGCTGATCCTGCTGGGTTTTCTGCGCGATTTGCGCACCACCCTGGTAGCCGCCATTTCGCTTCCGCTCTCCGTGATCGGCACATTCTTTTTCCTGAAAGAGTTCGGCGGCACGCTGAATTTAATGTCGCTCGGCGGCCTGGCCATCGCCATCGGCCTGATCATCGACGATGCCGTGGTGATCATCGAAAATATTTACCGCCATCTGGGAATGGGCGAAGACCCGGCGCAAGCCGCGGAATCCGGCACGCGGGAACTGCTGGGCGCCGTCGCTGGTTCCACGGCCACGACCCTGGTTGTGTTTTTGCCGCTCAGCCTGCTGAAAGGCGTGGTGGGCGAATTTTTCACGGCGCTGTGCATGACCCTGGGCGTATCGGTGCTGCTTTCTTTGATTTTTGCGGTCACCATGATTCCTCTTTTTTCGCTGCGTTTTCTTTCCTCGCACACGCACCGCGCGGAATCCTCGCGCTTCATCGAACCCGTGAATCGCGCGTACGAAAAGATGGTGCGCTGGTCGCTGCGGCGGCGCGGAATCGTGGTGATCGCCACGGTCGCGTCGATCATTTTAGGCGTTGTCGTATATACCCAGCTTCAGACGGGATTCTTGCCGGAAATGGATGAGGGCGGGTACGTTCTCGATTACGTCACCCCGCCCGGCACTTCGCTCGATGAGACCAACCGCATCCTCACGGAAGTCGAAAAGCGCGTTGCCGCCATGCCTGAGACCGCGGCCTTTTCCCGCCGCACCGGCGCGGAGATGGGCCTTTACGCCACGGAGCAAAACACCGGCGACATTTTGGTGAAGCTGAAGCCCGTCTGCCACTGGCCGCGGACCTGGATCGGATGCCCGCCCTCTGAACGCCGCCGCGGCGCCGAAGAAGTGATGGACGATATGCGCCAGCAAATCGCCAAAAATATTCCGGGAATCGACGTGGAATTCTCCCAAATTTTGCAGGACATGCTGGGCGACCTGGAAGGCTCCTCCGACCCGGTGGAAGTGAAATTATTCGGAAACAACATGGCGCAGCTCGAACAGTTGGCGGAGGAAATCCAGCCGCGCCTTGAAAAAATTCCCGGCCTGGTCGATTTCACCGGCATACACAAAGGAAATCCGGAAATCGTATTTCACGTGAATCCCGATCTGGCCGGGCGCGCTGGCCTGACCACCGACCAGGTGACGCAACAGGTGAGCGCAGGACTGCTGGGAATTTCCGAGACGGAAATGCGCCAGGCGGACCGCACCATCCCCATCCGGCTGCGCTTTCCCGATTCCTTTCGCGGAAACTATTCCGATCTTCTGCAATATCCCATCGTGACTCCCTCGAAACAGGTTGTGCCGCTCTCTTCCATCGCCACGGTGCAGGAAGTTCGCGGCGAAAATCAGTTGCAGCGCGAAAATCAGCGGCTGATGGTGACCATCACCGCGCGCCTGGAAAATCGCGACCTGGGCAGCGCCGTCCGCGACGTCCAACAACTTCTGAACAAAACGCAGTTTCCGCTGGGCACTTCCTATGAACTCGGCGGTCAGTACGAAAGCCAGCAAACTTCCTTTCACGACTTGCTTTCGGTTCTGGGGCTTGCCCTGGGCGCCGTGTTTATCGTGCTGGTGATCCAGTTTCGTTCCTTCGCTCCTTCGTTGATCATCCTTTCCGCCGCGCCGCTTTCGCTGGTCGGCGTTTTCGCCATGCTGTGGATCACCGGCACGCCGCTGAATGTTTCTTCATTCATGGGGATCATTCTGATGGTCGGGCTGGTGGTGAAAAACGGGATCATCCTTTTCGAGTACGTGCATAAATTATGGGAAGAGGAAAAACTGCCGTTGGATGAAGCCCTGGTGGCCGCCGGAAAAATCCGCATTCGCCCGATTCTGATGACCACCCTGGCCACCTTGTTCGGTCTTTTGCCGCTGGCTTTGGGATTCGGCTCGGGGGCGGAGCTGCAAAAGCCTCTGGCCCTCGCGGTGATTGGCGGCCTGCTGCTTTCCACTTTCATCACTTTGCTGGTGATGCCGGTGTTTTATTCGCTTCTCGAACGCAAGGGAGCGAGTTCCTGAAGCGCGCCGCGACGATGGCCAGAATGTTGTGGTATATTTTCCGCGATCCACAGGAGGAGCTCATGCGACGCTGCAAATTCCGCACTACTTTGGCGGCTGTTTTATTGATGATTCTGGCATTCGCGTGTGCGCCTTCCTTGCTCGCCGCCGATGATGCCGCCACCACCTTCAAAGAGGATTGCTCCACCTGCCACGGAGCGGATGGTTCCGGCACGGATATCGGGCGAAAACTTCAGGCGCCGGACTTGCGCTCGAAACACGTGCAGTCGCAGACCGATGCCCAGCTTTTTGCGGCCATCAAGAACGGCAAAGGCCAGATGCCGCCGCACAAGGACCTCCTGACCGACGCGGAAATCAAGCAGCTCGTGAAGTACGTTCGCACCCTGGCCGCAAAGAAATAATCGGCTGCGGGCATGCGCTTTCATGCTAGATTCTTCACGCTCCCAGTGAGTTAATTCACGCATGAAACAACTTGCACGCCGTCCCGCGGTTTATTTTCTGCTGATTGTATTCGCCAGCCCTCTGGTCGCCTTTTCTTCCGGGACTCCTTCGGATGCGCTTTTGCCGGTGATGCAGCGCGAATTGAAGCGCGCCACCGCGGCGCTCAGCAAGGCCGATCCGGCTCCCTATTTCATGAGCTACTCGGCGGCGGACGCGGATGTCTCCGTGATCGTCGGTGAAAATGGCGGCATCATCCTGGACAATCAAGTGCACCGCCGCCAGGGCGACGTGATCATGCGCGTGGGATCTCCGGCGCTGGATAATACCCATAACCAGAGCCGTCCTTCGGGAATCACTTCCGGCGCGCTGCCTCTCGAAGATGATCCCGACGCCGTAAGCCGGGTGCTCTGGCAATTGACCGACCGTGAGTACGAAAAGGCCTCCGCCGCGTTCTTGAAAGTGAAAACCAACACGGCCGTGCAATCGGCCGAGGACGATAAGTCCCCCGATTTTTCGCAGGAAACCGCGCAGACGCACCTCGATGAAACCCCCTGGAAAAGTCCCTTCGATCAAAAGCAATGGGAAGACCGCGTGCGCAAAGTTTCCGAGGCTTTTTTGAAATACCCGCAGGTATACGATTCCGCCGTGTTTTTGACCGTCGAGAATTCGCGCTCCTATCTGGCAACCAGCGAAGGAACGGCGCTGGTGCGTCCCGCGGCGGTGAGCCGCCTGGTGATTCAAGGCGAGACGCGCGCCGATGACGGCATGGAACTTCTACGCGTGGAAACTTTTCAGGGCGCGTCTCCGAGCGAGCTTCCTTCGGAACCGGAACTCTTGGCCAAGGTCCAGAAGATTGGCGAAGACCTGACCGCCTTGCGCGCCGCTCCCGTGGCTGAGCCCTATGCCGGCCCGGCGCTCCTTTCCGGCCGCGCCGCGGCCGTATTTTTTCATGAAGTGCTGGGCCACCGCCTGGAAGGCCACCGCCAGCGCGGCGAAACGGAAGGGCAGACATTCACGAAAAAAATAAATCAGATGGTGCTGCCGGCGTTCTTGAGCGTCACCGACGATCCCACGCGCCACGAACTCAACGGCGTGGAACTTGCCGGCTCCTACGATTATGACGATGAGGGAGTGCCGGCCGAGCGCGTGGACGCCGTGGTGAATGGAGTGCTGAAAAGTTTTCTGATGTCGCGCATGCCCGTCAACGGCTTCAGCCACTCGAACGGACATGGACGCCGCCAGCCGGGATTGATGGCCGTGGGGCGCCAGGGCAATCTGATCGTCACCTCCACGAACACGGTGAAGGATTCCGAGCTGCGCCAGAAATTTATCGAGGAAATCAAGAAACAGGGAAAGCCCTACGGCTTGTATTTTGCGGATATTCAGGGAGGATTCACGCTGACCACGCGGGCCCTGCCGCAGGCGTTTCAAGTGATTCCGGTGATGGTCTACCGCGTGTACGCCGATGGCCGCCCCGACGAACTAGTTCGCGGAGTGGACATCGTGGGCACGCCGCTGCTCTCTCTCAACAATATTATGCTCACCGGCGACACTCTGCAGGTCTTCAACGGAATTTGCGGCGCGGAATCGGGGCAGGTTCCGGTGTCCGCCGCGGCCCCGGCCATGCTGTTTTCAGAAATCGAAGTGCAGAAGAAAGCGCGCGGCACGGACCGCCCGCCGGTTATGCCTCCTCCGGAAATTTCCAGTGCGGCTGTGGCGCGGGGTGCGAAGCAATGACGGCGCGGAGGATGCGATCGCTGCAATGGATTGCCGGAGGTATTCTTGCCCTGGCTAGCTGCGTTTTTGCCGTTCCGTTGCGCGCGCAGGAAACCAAACCCGCGGCAGTAGCTCCGGATAACCCCGCGACAATTGCCGCGGCAAGCTCCTCGGCCGTCGTCGCTACCTCCGTAATTTCCACGCCGCCGGAAGTCTGGGCCGCGGCAGGGAAAGCGGCCTCGACCGACCCGGTCTTGCAGGCCATGTATGAGGAGCTGGACCGTTCGAAATCGCGGCTGAAGATGGAAAATGTCCCGGCGCCTTATTACATTGAATACCGCCTGACTGATTTCGACGAATATGTAGCCGAAGCAGCGTTTGGAGCGCTGGAGATCCATCAACGAGCGCGCGCTCGGAGTATTCGCGTGGTGGTACGCGTGGGCGATTACAAATTCGACAGTTATTATGGTCCGGGCATGGGCGTGGTGGACCTTGGGCCGCTCGACGATATTTCCATCGCCCTGCGCCGCCAATTGTGGATGGCCACCGACCGCGCCTACAAATCCGCCAACGAAGCGCTGGCGGCCAAGAAGGCGCTGCTCAGCCAGTTTACCTCCGGACAGCCTTTCAATGATTTTGCGCCCGCAACGCCGCTGCAGCAGATCGATCCGCTGGTGAAGCTCGATGTCAATCCCGAACCCTGGGACGCCATGCTCGAGAAATCCTCGAGCGTGTTTCGCAGCGATCCGCAGATCGAGTCGCTCACTTCGACTTTGCGCTTTCGCGCCGTCAACACCTACTTCGTCAATTCCGAAGGCACGGTCACTCGCAACGGATACGCCATTTATTCGCTGATCCTATCTGGCGCGACGCAGGCGGCTGACGGCATGCGCCTGGAACGCTCCCCTTATTTCACCGCCGGAACTCTGGCCGAGCTTCCCAGCGCGGAAGAATTTCAAGCCGACGCCGTCGCCATGGTGGACACGCTCAAAAAACTGCGCGCGGCTCCCACTGTCGAGGAGGAATACAACGGCCCGGTGCTTTTTTCCGCCGACGCGGCTTGCGATGTTTTTTCCGGAATGATTGGAGGCAACGTGCTGGGGACGCGGCCCAAGCCGGGTGATTCCGCGCGCACCAACGGTGAATTTGCCTCGAGTTACAAGAGCCGCGTGCTGCCCGTTTTTCTCAGCGTGGTGGACGATCCCACGCTCAAGACATTTCAAGGGAAGACTCTGGTGGGCAGCTACGGCGTGGACGAAGAAGGAGTGCGCGCGTCGAAAGTCGCGGTGATTCAGGACGGCATTCTGGAAAATTACCTGATGGGGCGCGAACCCATCCGCGATTTTCCCGCTTCCAACGGCCACGGCCGGGCCGCCCCGGGCCGCCAGCCCGTTCCCGGCATCGGCAACCTGATCGTCGAATCGAAAGTGACTTCCACGCCCGAGGAGTTGAAGAAAAAATTGATCGACATGTGCCGCGGCGAAGGCAAACCCTTCTGCTATCGCGTGGAAACCCTTGCCGATTACAATCCGCGCCTGCTCTATCGCGTGTTCGTCAGCGACGGCCACGAGGAACTCGTTCGCGGCGCGGATTTCAATGAACTGGATACGCGCTCGCTGCGCAACGATTTGATCGCCGTGGGAAACGATCCGCTGGTGAGCAATCGCCAGGGATTTGTTCCGGTGACGGTGATTGCCCCCTCGATTCTATTCGATGAAATCGAAGTGAAACGCACGCCTACCAAGAACGCCAAGCTTCCCGAATATCCCCCTCCCGATTTGACGAAATAATTTCAGCGCCAGGGAAACTGAAAGCGCACGCCGAATCGCGCGGTGATGGGCAGGCCCAGCTGCGGGACAGGAGTGGCGGCCGTCGCGTATTGCGCGTTCAACAGATTTTCAGCGGCCGCGAAAACTTCCACGCCGTGGGAAATTCCCCGCGAGGCCATGGCGCCGAGCACAAAGAATCGCCCGAGAGGGAATTGATTCTGATCGTCGTCATATTGCAAGCCGACCAGCCGGCCGTCAACGCTGAAGTTGATCCGCGCAGGATTTGTATAGCGGGCCTGGAAAGTCAGGGTGTTGCGGGGCACCTGCGCCACGCGCAATCCCACCAAAGCCGGATTCGCGGGAAAGCTGTTCACATTGGCGGCGACGTACTGATATCCGGCGGAAAATTGAAAGGAAGAGGTGAGGTGCGTGGTGGCGTCGAATTCAAATCCGGGCGCCGTCGTGCGCCCCATGTTCTGGCGCTGCCGGGTGATCAGCGAGGATGTCTGGCTAAGGGTCACGTTGGCGATGGGGTCGATGATTTCATTGAAGAAAAATATCCCGCGAAATTCCACGCGGTGATTCCAGCCATTCGCTTCCACTCCGGCGTTTCCTCCCGTCAGCCTCTCGGCAACCAGCGAGGACTTGGCCTCCGTGAGGACGTTGCCCTGCCGAAAGGGCCGGTACAGCTCGTTCAATGTGGGCGCGCGGAATGCGCGGTACATCGAAGCGGACCATGAAACATGCGAATTGATCTCATGGACCAGGCTGGCGCGAGGGCTGAACGCGTTTTCGCTGCGGGTTGCGAACGGCGTGTTCACGGGCGGTCCGGGAGGCGTGATGGGGATCAGCAGGGACGATGCGTCGAAATTGCGCCAGTCATCGAAGCGCACGCTCACCGTCAGCAGCCATTTCGGCGCAAACTGGATGAGGTCCTCGCCAAAAACTCCCAGGTCGCGCTGGTGCCCTCCGGTCAATGTATCTTTCGTCGCCAGACCGGCCGAGAAAGAATCGTCATGGCTGGTTCCGATATTTTCGTGCGCGTCAAATCCCGCCACCAGCGTCTGGCGTTTTCCCGCCGAGCGCGACCACAGCGCCGAGCCTCCCACTTCCTGCGCCGGAACGGTCTGCCGGTCCGTCAGGTTTTCGGAATTGCGTCCCGCGGCAATGGACGAAAAATTCTGATGGAATGTCTCGCCTTCTCCAAAAAATCGCAACGCCAGCGATCCGCCTGATCCCAGTTGCAGATTCGCACCCAGCGCGCCTTCTCCCAGGCGCGTGCTGTTGGTTTGCACCGGAGTGCCATTGTTGCGCGATTCGTCGAAATACCATCCACGCGCGAAGATTTCGCTTTGCGAGAAAATTTTCCGGCCAATCATCAGGTTGGCGGTGCCGTCGGAAACTCCCGCCTTGGTGTCGACGCTGCCGCGGTCGACATCCGGCACAAGAATATAGCCGTCGGTATGAAACGCTTGGCCTGCAAACGTGGACTCCCATTTCCCCAGTTGGCCGCCGGCGGAAACCGAGACCTCCGGCGAGTTCTGATTGCCGTACGATGTTTCAAGGGATATCCCGCCGGAAGATGCCGGCTTCGAAAGAAATTGCACCACGCCTCCCAAAGCATCGCTGCCATAGAGGCTCGAAGCGCCTTCCTGATCGATTTCCACTCCCGCGATGGATTCGCTCGGAATGCGATCCCAATAAATCCATCCGCCGAAGGGATCATTCATCGGAATGCCGTCCTGCAGGACCAGCGCACGGCTCGAGCCGCTCGCTCCCAGGCCGCGCAAGGAGACGCCTTGCGTTGTGGGATTTGCCGTGCGGCTGCTGGAGCGGCGAAAAATGCTGAAACCCGGGACTTGGCGCAGTTGATCGTCGAGCGTAAGCGCCGGCGTTGCTTGCAGGTCGGCGCCAGTGAGCTGGGTGAAACTGGCGGGAGTGTCGTTCATCGGCGTGGGCGTGCGGGCGGAAGTGACCACCACGCGCTGGCTGACGCCCGCGGGAGAAAGAACGATTTCCAGATGCAGCGGCTGTCCGGCAATTAATTTCCATGGAGTCCGGGAAAGGGAAAAGCCCTGGGCTGTGACTTCGATGCTTCCGGAATCCCCGGAAATATTCTCAAACGCAAAATTCCCCTCGCCATCGGTTTGAGTCGTTGCGGAATAGCTTCCTGCTCGCAAAAGGACTTGCGCGTCGGCTACCCCCGCCCCGCTCGAATCGCGCACGGTTCCCGCCACTGGAAAACTCTGCGCTCGGCATAAAGGAGAGCAGAGCAGGGCGGCGACCATCCAGGCGAGGACGGGAATATACGATGGGAGCCTGCGATTGGCACGGCGCCGAATCAGCCGCGGCGAATTTGCATGGCTAATTCCGATTCTCAAGACGCCGTCCAATGGTTTCATGGGCGACCATCATACCTTGTCTGCGGAGAAGTTAAAGATTGGGATTGAGGGCGACTCACAAAGCGTGCTGCGCCAAGCCATTGTGATATCTTGGCAGGCGGGGATTTCGGCTTTCAGGAGGCTCGCCATGGCTTCGCCGTTGATGCGCCGCAGCGACCGTGTTTCGCTCACCTTGCTGCTCATCGTATCGGGCAACGACGCGCGCGGCCAGGCTTTTGAGCTGCCCGCACAGACGATGTTGATCAACCGCGCCGGCGCCGTAATCGTGCTGGACCGCGAACTCAAGAACGACGATCACATCCACCTGCGTCGCAAGGATCCCGCCGAGGCTCACCGCCAGGGACGCGCCCGCGTCGTCGGGCAATTCGGCCAGCAGAAGGAAGGTTTTCTATATGGCGTCGAGCTTGCCGATCCCTCGAGCGATCTTTGGGGCATCGAGTTCCCGCCCATGGCCGAATCCGAGGAAGCTGTGGCGCGCATGCTCCTGGAATGCGGGTATTGCCGCGGCCGCGAAGTGATTTACCTCAACGAACTTGAACTCCGCGGCTTTGAAACCAACCGCGGGATCGCGCGCCACTGCAAAATCTGCGGCGTTCCCAGCATCTGGACCCAGGCGCCTCACGACGACGAAAAGAAAATCGCATCGCGAGCCTCGCGGCGGCGCCCGGAAGCTCCGGGCGAGAATCCCAATGAAGAAGAGCAAAGAGAACGCCAGCGCCTGCGCATGAAAACGCGGCTCACCGCTTGCATCCGCCAGCAGGGAATGGACGATGAGCTGGCCGTTTGTGAGGACATTTCTCCCGTCGGCATGTGCTTTCGCAGCAAGCGGCGCTACGACTCGAATGCACCCATTCAGGTGGCGGTTCCCTATGCCCCCAATGCCGCGAATATTTTTCTGCCGGCCCGCGTGGTTTATTCAGAGGAGATACCGAAGGCGGGACTCTTCCGTCATGGGACGGAATATCGCCGTGTGGGCCCGCGCGCACGTTGAAATAGATCAGCGTGATCCCGCGTGTCGCCGCGGTTTTTAGTTGGCCCCGGCGGGAACGCGTTCGCGGGCGCGCCGAACGTGATACTGCATCGAAATGTTGAGATGCACGTTTCCCTGTTGCGTTTCAAAACAAAGAATCGTCGCTTCGGAATCCTGCCCGGCCTTGGCCAATTGATCGGCGGTCAATACTTCCGGGGGAAACACCTTGAACTCGAATCCTCCATCGTTCAGTTGCGTCACGGCGTTGCCGATGACCATGTTGGCCAGCTCGCACACGGTTTCCGGCACGATCGGCTCCGAGGCGTCCACTTCCTTCTCGGAGAGAAAACTCGCCACATGCGCCGCCGCCGAAGGTTCCATGTCCAGGATCACGCGCCCCTCGATCTGCCCCCGAAACACCACGGAGGCCGCCAGCCCCTTGCGGCGGTAGCCTTCCTCCTCCATCGTGAGGTCCACGATTCTCGCCGGTGCCTGCATCATCTCCGCCAGCACCGCGTCGAGCGAGCCGATAAATGGCTGAATCAGATCCATTCTCATCGCGAGACCTCCTCCGTTGTTCCCACCGCCGCCGTCACGCCATCGTCGCTCAGCACGTAGCGGATGATTTCATAGAGCGCGTCGGGCTTCACCGGTTTTTGCACGAAATGCCGCGCGCCTTTCTGCAGCGCCGCAAGTATATTGTCTTGGTAGCCCACGGAAGAAACCATCACGATGCGCGCCTCGGGATGTTCGGCCACGATGCGCTCCACCGCCTCGATCCCTTCCATTTGCGGCATGGTGATGTCCATCAGGACGATATCCGGCATGGTGCGCGCGTATTCCGTGATGGCCGTGCACCCATCGCCTGCTTCGCCCACCACCTGCCCGCCGAATGTTTCGATCATTTTGGCCAGGCTCTTCCGCGCGAACACGGAGTCGTCCACCACCAGGTAACGCACCGGCTGCTGATCCTTCTTTCGCGTCAAGGCATTGAATTGTTTCATGACCATCTCCTTCGCAGATTCCCCTCACCCGCGGCGGCATCGGCGGGCTGCGCCACTGCGACCGGTTCGGCCGGAGTTCGATCCGGCGCGCATTTGGATTGAATTGCACTGGATAAATTCGGAAGCGATACCACCCGCGAAACGAATCCGCGTTCAATGGCCGCTCGCGGCATGCTGTCCACCACGCAGGTGTCCGGACTTTGCGCGATGGTATGGCAACCGGCGGATAACATGGCGCCCAGTCCCGCCGCGCCGTCGTCTCCCATCCCGGTCATCAACACTCCCACGGCTTGCGAGTGAAATTCCTGAGCCACGGAATGAAAGAGCACGTCCGCGGATGGGCGGTGGCCATTAACGCGCGGTTGGTCCACCAGCACGGCAATGTCACCGTGGGTCATGCGCCGCACCTTGAGGTGGCGGTTGCCGGGGCAGATCAGCGCGCGCCCGGCCAGCAGCAGGTCGCCCGACTGCGCTTCTTTCACTTCAATCGCGGAACACTCGTCAAGGCGCTGCGCAAACATTTCCGTGAATCCTTCCGGCATGTGCTGCACCACCAGGATGGTCCCCGGAAAATCGCCTGGAAGCTGCGAGAAAAGATACTGCAGCGCATTGGGTCCGCCGGTGGATACACCGATGGCCACCACCAGAGATGGAGTGCGCGGCAACGTCTGCCGGTGCGTATCCTTCCGCCTTGAAGGCGGGAACGTCAGAATCATTTTCGGCGCTCCGGAAGCGGCGGCCACTTTAATTTTGATCGCGAGTTCCGTGGCGATTTGTTCCAGGCGCCCCGAGGCCGCGTCTTCCGGCTTGGTGACGAAATCGAAAGCTCCCAGCGAAAGAGCTTTCAGCGTTACCGAAGCGCTTTCGCGCGAATGCGCGCTGAACACGATCACCGGAACGCGGTGATGGCGCATGATCTGCCGCAGCATTTCAATGCCGTCCATCCGCGGCATGTCCAAATCGAGAGTCACCACGTGGGGATGCAGCTCGGCGATTTTCTTCAGTCCGATCGAGCCGTCCATGGCCGTGCCCACCACTTCGATCGAAGGGTCGCGCTGCAACACTTGCGGTATCAGCTTGCGCATCAGCGCCGAATCGTCCACCACCAGAACGCGAAGCTTTTCGCTCATGCGATCGCTCCCAGCGCCGGTATTCTCGAAAGATGCGAGATCACCGCCGGCACGTTCAGAATCAGGACAACCGTTCCATCCCCCAGAATCGAAGCTCCGCTCACCAGCGGAGAAGTGACCAGATGATCCTCGAGCGCCTTGATCACCAGCTCTTCTTCGCCCACCAGCGCGTCCACCGCCAGCCCGAATTTCCGGCTGCCCGCGCCGATGACGATTACAAACGTTCGCTTACTGTTCTCCTTCGCGATCTGCGGCCCCAGCCGGTTCAACCGCACCAGCGTCAACACTTGCTCGCGCAACTGAAACACCTCGTGGCCCTGCACGTGGTGAATTTCATCGTCCTGGGTGCGTGTGATTTCCACCACGGCGGCCAGCGGCACGGCGTACAACCGGCTGGCCACGCGAAATAGCAGCGCCTGGATGCTGGCAAGCGTCAGCGGCATCATCAGCCGGAACGTGGCGCCGCGACCCGGTTCGCTTTCGAGTTCCGTCGAGCCTTTCAAGGATTCCAGCGCCGTTTTCACCACGTCGAGTCCTACCCCGCGCCCGGAAATTTCCGTCACTTCATCCGCGGTGCTCAGGCCGGGCGCAAAAATCAGTTGCAAAGATTCTGATTCGTTCAGCCGCGCGGCCTCCGCCGCGGTCAGGATGCCGCGCTCGATGGCGCGCTGCACGATTTTCTCGCGGTCGAGTCCCCGTCCGTCGTCGGATACCTCGATCACCACCTGATCCCCTTCGTGATAAGCGTTCAAGCGGATGGTGCCGCGCGCGGGTTTTCCTGCGCGCTGGCGTTCCTCTGCGGATTCGATGCCATGATCGGCGGCGTTGCGAATCAGGTGCGCCATGGGTTCGGCTAGCGCGTCGAGGATGCTCTTATCCAGATCCGTGTTCTGCCCGGCAATTTCCAGCGCGATATCCTTGTTGCGCATTTTGGCCACGTCGCGCACCACGCGCGGGAAGCGGCGGAAAAGCTGTTCGACCGGCACCATGCGGATTTTCATCACCGATTTTTGCAGCTCGCCCAGCACCCGCGATTGAAATGCCAGAGCGTCCGCAAATTTCCCGTGCAGCGAATCCTTGGCATGGCGGCGTTCGAATTCCGCGATGGTCCGCAGCAGCATGGATTTCCCGATGATGAGCTCGCCCACCAGGTTCATCACCGTATCAATGCGTCCGGCATCCACGCGCAGTGTGTTTTCCGCCACATGCGCCAGGCTCGCAGCCCCTCCGCCTTCGACTGCATCAAGATGAGCCGGCGCGGGTGCGGGTGCGCCACTGCCGATCCCCGCCGCCACCGCCGCCGCTTCCGATTCGAGAAGTATGTCCAGCAAGTCGCGGGGAGCCGATCCCGCTGCGGTCACTTTTTTGATCGATATCGCGCCTACCACCGAGGGAACATGGCATCGCTTGCGGATCCATTCCTCGGTTCGCTTGCTTGCCACCGCCGCTTCGATCAGGCCGCCGGATTCGAGCGCCGTTCCGGATTCCGGATGAATGGCCAGAATTTGTCCCGCGGCTTCGATGGCCTTGCGCACCAGCTCGTAGGCCGCGGCCGGAAGCAGCGACTCAGGATCGAGATGCAGGGCGATCTGAAAGACGTTTTCCGAATTGCGGATGGCCTCGGCAATCAGCAGCCGCTCGTATTCGCTCCAGGCGAATTTCGCCTCTTTGGCGGGCTTGCGCGCCGCGGAAACAGGTTTGCGCAGCAGGCGCTGGATGTGCTCTCTCAGCGCGCCGCCGGCGGGAGGCTGCAGATGGTCGCGGTAAGCGGCCAGCATTTCTTGAAAAGTGTCCGCCGCGGCCAGCACCACTTCGGGTATCAACCCGGTGTTTTCCCGCGCCAGTTCCGGAGTCAGCACATCCTCGAGTTCATGCGCCAGCTCGCTCAATGCGCGGAATCCGCACGCGGCGGAATCGCCCTTGAGCGTGTGCACGGCGCGCCTCACGCGCCGCAAACTCTCTTCGTTGCCGGGATGCTCCTCGAGCGCCAGCCCGGCCTCGTTCATGGCCTGGAGAATTTCCTCGGAGCTCTCGAAAAAGAGTTCGCGGAGCTCGGAGCTGCGTTCGTCGGGCGAGAAGGTCACTGAGCCCCCTCGATTCGCTGGTAAGCGGTGGCGTTGTTCTGGTGAATCATGTGGAACTTGGTGGTCAGGCCGAAAAGACTCTCGGCATGGCCGACGAAGAGATAGCCTTCGGGATTCAAGCAGCGGTGAAATTTTTCGATCAGCCGCTTCTGCTCGGGCTCGTCGAAATAGATCATCACGTTGCGGCAGAAGATCACGTCGTTGCGCTGCGGCAGGTATTCCGTCTTCAAATTGTGGAAATCGAACTGCACCAGATTTTTCAAGGTCTGCTTCACGCTGTATTTGTCTCCCACTTTGTCGAAATAGCGCAGCCGGCAGGTGTAATCCACGGTCTCCATCTGCGATTCGGTGTAAATGCCCTGTTGCGCCGTCAGCAGCGCGGAATAATTGAGGTCCGAGGCCAGAATCTCAACTTTCCAGGGCGGCGGAATCAACGGCTTGGGAGTGGGCATCTCGAACGGCAGTGGATTGCGCAGGTAGTAGTAAGCGAGAGCGTCGCAAACCAGAATCGCCAGCGTGTACGGCTCCTGGCCGGTGGAACATCCCGCGCTCCAGATGCGCAGCGACCAATCGCGCCGTTCCTGCTTGCGCTTCAGAATTTCCTCGAGCACGTGTTTCTGAAACATATCGAGTTGCGGGCGGATCCTGAAAAAACTCGTTTCGTTGACCGTCAGGTTTTCCACCAGCGCGGTGAGCTCCGCCTTGCCTTCACGGCTGGTCAGCAGCCGGTAATAACTGTAAAAGGAGTCCATCTGGCAGGCTTTCAGCCGCCGTTGCAGGCGGTCGCGCAGAAAGTGGGTGCGGCGCTCATCGAAATACATGCCGCATTCCTGATAGACCAGCGTCTGCAGGAGCTTCAATTCCGGGTCGGTCAGGGGAACTTGTACTGTGAGTGTGGACATTCGTCGCGCCTCAGTATTGTGGCTCCGGATTTCCGGCTAATATTCTCTTGCGCCGCTCTCCGCGGGTATCTGCGCGGCCAGTTCGGCGGTTTCGGACAACTGCTGCAAATCCCCGCGCTGCAAAATCCGGTTCAAATCCAGCAAAATCACGAGCCTTCCTTTTAATTTGCCCACGCCGGTGATGTAATTCAGCTCGCCTTCCTGGAACACGTTGTGAGGCGCCTCGATCTCCGAAGGTTGAATGCGCAATACCTCGGAGGCGGAGTTGACCATCAGCCCCACCACGCGGTTTTCCAATTCCACTACCACGATGCGATTTTTCTTGCTCGGTTCCGGCAGCACTTCACCGAATCGCTTGCGGAGATCCACCACCGGAATGATCCGCCCGCGCAGGTTGATCACCCCTTCGATGTAATCCGGAGCATTCGGCACGCAGGTGATTTCCGGCACGCGCACAATTTCGCGCACCGTGGAAATCGGCAGACCGAACGTTTCGCGCCCCACCCGGAAACCGACGATTTGGAGTTCTTTCTCCATGTGCGTTCCGCGCGCTCCTAGGACCTGACCAGTTCCGCGTATTCCTTGGCGGACGCCATTCGCTCCGCCGCAGGAGCCGGTCTGCGCGCCGGATTACGCCGCCCGTCCGCGTAGTTTTCGTCCAGGACGAAGCGATCCATGGATTCCAGCAAATTGCGCGAGAGTTTGGACATTTGTTCGGCTGCCGCGGCCAGTTCCGTCGAACTGGAAGTGGATTGCTGAACCAGTTCGCGCATCTTCTCCATCGCGCGGACCACCGCCTGCGCCCCGGAAGCCTGCTCTTCGACCGATGAATTGATTTCCTGGGTGATTTCCGTGAGTCGGTTGGTGGCTTTGCCGATTTGCGCCGAGCCGTTCGATTGCTCCATCGTGGCCGCGCCGATTTCCTGCGAGAATTTGTAAACTTCGGAAACCACATCGGATATTTTGCCCAGCGCCAGGCTCAAGTCCTTGTTGAGCAGCAAACCTTCCTGCACCATGGAGGTGCTGTTCTCCATGTTTTCGACGGCCTCGCGCGCTTCCTTTTGAATTCCGGAAATGAGTTCGGAAATTTCCTTGGTTGATTGCGTGGATTTTTCCGCCAGTTTGCGCACTTCCTCGGCCACCACCGCGAATCCCAGACCATGTTCGCCGGCACGCGCCGCTTCGATGGCCGCGTTGAGCGCCAGGAGGTTGGTTTGCTCCGCGAGATCGTCGATCACTTCGATGATTTTGCCGATGTCGTCGGCGCGGCGTCCCAGCACGTCGATGATTTCCGAAGACGATTGAATCGCCTTGCTCGTGCGATTCAGCCCCTGCGTGGCTTTTTCCATGGTCATCATGCCGGTCTGCGCTTCTTCACGCGAACGGTGGGAAATATCCACCAGCAGCTTTGCGGTGTCCGCTACGCGCTGGATGGAGGTGACCATCTGATCGATGGAAGCGGAGGTTTCCGCGACACTCGAAGCCTGCACTTGCGTGTTTTTCACCACGTTTTGCACGTTGATGCTCATCTCGTGCATGGTGCTGGTGACTTCATCGATGGCCGAAGCCGCCTGCACGCTGACTTTCGCGGATTCGTCGGAGGCGCTGGCCATTTGTCCCGCGCCGCTGGCTACTTGCGAAGCGCTGTCGCGCACCTGGCGAACGATGTCGCGCAAGCCCTGGGTCATGCGTGCGAAAGCGCGAGCCATGGTGTCTTGCGCCGAACGCGGCTGCACCGTCATGTGCAATTGCCCTTCGGCGATGGCCGCCGAAACTCCGGCCATGTCCTGCAGGTGGGTGATCATCTTGTTGAAATTGGTCGCTAAGACGCCCACTTCGTCGTCGCGGTGAATGTCGATCGATTGTTCCAGGTCTCCGGATTCGCCGATGCGGTGGGCCACGTCGATCAGGTGGTACAAGGGTTCCTTGATGGACTTCGCGGTGTAAAAAGCGATGAACCATCCGGCAATCAATGCCAACAAAGTGCCTAGAGTCGTGACGATGGTGCTGGTGCGTGTGGCGGTGGCGGCGGAAGCATTCGAATCGGCCAGCTTCTTGCGGATCGCGTCATTGGCTTCTTCCAGCGCCATCGAGGATTTATTGGTCCATGATGTCGGATCATGCTGGAGGTAAAAAATCTGAAGATCGGAGACGGTCGCATCGCCACCGTCCACCTGGTGACGTTTGGCGATCATCAACTTTGCAAAACTTTCGGACCAGTTGCGTTCGTTGTCTTCCACCTGGGCAAGCGAATTGCGCAGTCCGGGATCGCCGGCTTTTGCTTCGTCCGTCTTGAGTTGGTCGAGAAGGTTAATGATGCCGTGATTGGTCTTGTCTTCGTCGCGGAGATCTCCGCTCAAAAGATAATTTCCAAGATATAGACGGTTTTCCATTACCAGAAAGCGAACGTCCTCGATGGTCTGCACGTCATTGAGAGTGGCGCTCGAAGCGTTGCGCGCGGAGTATTCACGCATTACGCTGAAGATGTTGATGATGAAAAGGACCAGCATGGTCGCCAAGATGGCCCCGAATCCTGCGTACAATTTTTTGCCGATCGTCATGTGCAGCGCCTCCCCACTTTGCTCGTTGAAATTTCCCCGCCCCGTATGAATTGCTTATTCACTCTGAGGACTGAAATCAAATTCAATGACTTCAACTGTTTCTTTAGGTCCCGGTTCAAACCGCCACTTTTTCAAGGCTTCTTCCGCCGCCGAGATCAGAATCGGGCTTCCGCCTACCGGTTTGGTTGCGGTCACGCGCCCGTCGGGAGAAATCGTGGTTTCAATCTTGACCTTACCGGTGGCGTTCATCTGTTTGGCCAGCGGGGGATAGTCCGGCACCACCTTGGTGCGAACTTTTCTCTTATTTGCTTCCGTGCTTGCTTGTTGTGCGGAAAGTCTGGGTGCTGCGATGACCGCTCCGGCGATAAGCAGCGCCAAACCCAATCCCATGACCCTAATGCCATGTTTCATCGCGACCGCCTCCTCCAGTGAGGGATGTACCCCGCAGCGGAAATTGCAAGGGAGATGCCATGAGGAGAGAGTTCTTTTGAGCGGGTTGATTAAGAGACCAAGAGTTCTGTAAAATGCTAATTGCAAAGGAGATACTAAAATAACGTAGCCTTGCTTTGTAAACTTAGGAGGCTCGAATCTGTCTCAAAGCCCCGTATCGCGAGCCTTTCTCGTCTCAGATTGCGACGGTGGTCATGAGTGCCCCTTAGGGCACCTGGGCCTGTCGCATAGCTTGACTCAATTTGAGATGAAGCCGTAACCTCTTTCCTTGTAAGGGTGTATTGCGCGCAGGCCCCCAACTCTCCATGCGTGCATTGAAACCAACTCGCGAAGCGCATTCTCGTCTCGACGACACGTTTGAGACGCTGCTTGCCCAATTCTCCGCCACTACGCTTGAACTTAGCCCATCTTTAGGCACCTTGGAATTCTCGCGCCGGCTCACTGCCAGAGCGGCGGAAATGCTGGGAGCGCGGTCAGCGGTACTAGCACTATCCCGAGGTTCCGACTGGGAAATTTCCGCGATCAGCGGTCCCGCGAAGAGATGGGATCCGGAAGTAAAGCGACGTTTATCCTCGGCCCTGGCCGTTCAGGGACGCGTGCCAAGCGTGCAGCCGCGCAGCATGCCTGCTGCGATCGCGCTGGGCCGCGCCGTGGCCGACGCGCTCGAATGGCACGCATTGGTGATGGCGAGACTCGTGGGCAGCGAAGGAATCGTCCTGGGAGTCTTGTGCCTGGTGGATATGGGGCGGGAATTATCGGCGACCGAACTGCAATTGCTCGAAGCATTGGCCGGGCATGCGGCGGTGGCGCTGGAAAATGTGCGGCTGTTTTCGAGAATCGAATTATCGCGCAAACAATGGGTCGAGGATTTCGACGCCATATCCGATTTTATCGTGGTCCACGATTCCGGCAGCCGCGTGCTGCGTTTGAATCGCGCGCTGGCCACGCATTGGAACCTGCATCCCACGGAAGTCGTGGGCCGGGACATGGGCACGCTGGCATTGCTCGGATCCGCATTGCGGCCCGGGCGTTGTCCCTTCTGCCGGGACGCGCAAGCGACGCACGAAGAATTCATTCACGAAGCGGGGGAGCTGACCTACCTGGTGTCCACGTCGAGAATTCATGCAGGCTCGGAAGACGAACTCCGCACCATTCATGTTTTGAAAGACATTACCGACCGGCGCGAAGCGGAGCGCCGCTACCGCCGCGAGCGCGATTTCAACAAAAATATCCTGAACAACACTCAGAGCATGATCCTGGTTCTGGATACCGCGGGACTCGTGAGCTACGCCAACCGCCGCTGCTTCGAGTCCGGCTATCGGGAAGAAGATATTTTGGGAAAGGCGCTGGTTTCGCGCGTTCCCGCCGCGAAACGGCCGGTGCTGGCGGAGGCTCTGGAACGCACTCTGGAAGGCGCGGCGCTCGACAACCTCGAAATTCCCTTGCTGCGCGCCAACGGAAGCGCCGGACAATTTTCGGTCAGCTTGAGTCCCATGCGCGACGAGCAGGGCCACATCAATAGCATTGTGGTGGTAATGACGGACGTCACCGACGCGTCCGATTTGCAAGCCAAGCTGATGCACACGGAGAAAATGGCGGCGCTCGGCCAACTGGTTTCGGGCGTGGCGCACGAAGTGAATAATCCTCTGGCGGCGATAGTCGGCTTCACCGATCTGCTGCTGGAAAATCCCGAAGTGCCCAAGGACGCCAAGGACGAGCTTCAGGTGATTTTGCAGGAGGCGCAGCGCACGCGCGTGATCGTCCAGAATCTTCTGAGTTTCGCGCGGCAAATGCCCGCGCAACGCGAGCCGGTGCAGGTAAATTCGGTGCTGCGGCAGACGCTCAAGCTTCGGGCCTACGATTTTTCGAATCACGACGTGAAAGCCGAGGAGCGCTACGACGAAAATCTGCCGCTGACCATCGGAGATCCGCATCAGTTGCAACAGGTTTTCCTGAATATTTTAAACAACGCATATGACGCCGTTCAGGAGATCCGCCGGCCGGGGAAAATCGAGATTCAAACCGCGCAGCGCGGAGATTGCCTGGAAATTTCCATTCAAGACAACGGGCCGGGAATCGCGCAGCCCGAGCGCATTTTCGATCCTTTCTTCACCACCAAGGAAGTGGGCAAGGGAACGGGACTGGGTCTGAGCATCTGTTACGGAATCGTGCGCGCGCATCACGGAGAAATTTCCGCGCGGAACAATTCCGAGGGGCCGGGATGCACGTTTGTGGTGCGCTTGCCGATCGCCGCGCAAGGCGCCGCGCCGTCATCCGCCGAGGCCGCGCGATGACGCCCGCCGTTTCCATAACCGGCGCCAGGAATTCCCCGGGGATGCGCATCCTGCTGATTGAGGATGAAACGTCGGTGGCTGCTTTTCTGCGCATTGCGCTCGAGCGCCGCGGATATGAAGTGATTCTTTCGCCTTCCGCCGCGGAGGGATTGCAGCTGCTGGCCACCCAGGATTTTGGCGGAGTGATTTCGGATTTTCGCACCCCGGGAGGAATCACCGGCTCGGACGTGCACGATTGGCTGGTGCGCCACCGCCCGGCGCTTTCTTCACGAATTATTTTCATAACTGGCGATACGGCCAGCGACGAAACGATCGCATTGCTCGCGCAGGCCGGAACGCCTTGCGTCGAAAAACCCTTCCGCATCCAGCAGCTTCTGGCCGCGGTCGAGAAAACGATAGGGAGACCATGAGGGACGAATCTCGTTTGCGATTTTTGATTGTGGACGATGAACAAAGCATTCGCCGCCTGTGCATGACGGTGGGGCAGGGACTGGGTTTTCTCTGCTTCGAAGCGGAGACGGCCGAAGCCGCGCTGGAAATGATCGAGACCGCTCCACCCGATATATTGGTCACCGATCTGAAGCTTCCCAGTCTTTCGGGGACCGATCTATTGCGCAAAATTAAGGAACAGCTTCCGCGCGCGGAAATCTCGATCATGACCGGGCACGGCTCGATCGAATCGGCGGTGGAAGCCATGCGCCAGGGCGCTTACGATTACATCGAAAAACCATTCCGCGTGGAGCGGCTGCGTCAATTGCTGCAGCGCATGGCCGAAAAAGTACGGCTGGTGACGGAAAATCAGTTTCTGCGCGAGCGCGTGAACACCGACGCGCAGCTCGACGGGATCATCGGCACCTCCGTGAAGATTCAGGACGTTATGCGCATGGTTTCGCGGCTCAAGGATACGCGCACGCCGGTGCTGATCACCGGAGAAAGCGGAACGGGGAAGGAGTTGGTGGCGCGCGCCATTCATTTTCGCGGGCCTCTGGCGCAAATGCCTTTCGTCGCCGTGGATTGCGGCGCGCTGGTGCCCACGCTGATGGAAAGCGAGCTCTTCGGGCACGAAAAAGGCTCTTTCACTGGAGCATTGAAGACCAAGGCAGGATTATTTCAAGCAGCGAACGGCGGAACGATTTTCCTGGACGAAATCGGCGAGCTGCCGCTGGAAATGCAGGCGAAATTATTGCGGGTGCTGCAGGAAAAGGAAGTGCGCCCGGTGGGAAGCAACGAAAAGATTCCCGTGGATGTACGCGTGATAGCGGCCACGAACCGCGATCTGGAAGCGGCGTACCGCGGCGGCACTTTTCGAAAGGATTTGTATTTCCGGCTGAACGTGGTCACCGTGCATTTGCCCGCGCTGCGCGAGCGGCGCTCCGATATTCCGCAGCTGGTGCACTGTTTTCTCGACCGTTACGCCCCGGATAAAAATATTCAGATCACTCCCGCGGCGATGAAAAGCTTCTTGCAATATGAGTGGCCTGGAAACGTGCGCGAGCTGGAAAATTGCATCGCGCGAGCCGTGGCGTTGGGCGATCACCCCATGATTGACGCCGCGGATTTGCCCGCCACGATTCGCGCCGTGCAGGAAAGCCCGGCCGCGAGTCCCGACGCGGCCGCCATTTCAACCACCGCGCTCGCGGACCTCGAGCGCATGACCATCCTGCGCGTCTTCGAACAAGCCGGCGGAGACAAGGCGCTGGCCGGCAGGATGCTGGGCATCAGCCGCGCCACGCTGTATCGCAAATTGAAGAGATATCATATTCCGCTGCGCCCCGGAGGGAGTGAACACCTGGGAATCGCGTCCTAGTTCGCAGATCGTGGGATGAAGCAGCGGGCGGCATTCCTTTGGCGCGTACGATCAAGCTCGCAGGCGTGAGACGATTCTGTATCAGGCTGAGACACACGCAAGACACCCCCATTTCAATCGTTTTGTAACTTCAGTGATTTCAGTTCATTAGGATTTGCTGCGACCACCCGCCTTTGGCCGTGTTCGTGCAATCTTTATCTCCGCGGATATTTCCGCACACGTCTCCTTGCGCCTGCTTGGACTGTTAGAGAGGGCGCGGATTCAGGAGACAGCCGAAGGAGCAGGGAACCCGTGCCAAGCGAATTTGAGGTCGCGCCTGCAATTTGCGATGCCACTTGCGTTCAAAAACTGGCCCAGCTATTTCCCAGCGCCAGTCCCGTGCGAATTCCGGTGCGGGTGATGACCCTGAATGGAAGCCGCAAACGGTTGCAGGAAAACACCGTGATTGAATTCGGGACCGACCGGGAAGTGGTGTTTGCCTCCACTTTGCCTCTGGAATTTGAAGATCGCATTCGCGTGCTGAACTCCGATGGAACGCTGGACACTCACGCGAATGTGATTGCCGTGCGATATCACGACGGCCGCAAGGCCGTGGCCGCCCGCTTTGCCGCAGAAGTGGGGAATTGGATTATCAAATCATGACCACGAAGACTTCCATACCAATGAAGCCGACCACCGCTCCGCAATCATCCGGGTCGAGCCCCACGGCCGAATTCGCCGCGCAATGGACCGAAGCGCGTCTCGCGTATCCGCTGTATGCCGCGCTCGCCGAACAATTCAATCTGGCGCCGCTGCCGCACCCGCAGGGTGAAATGCCGCCGCTCCGCCCGACGCGGGAAGTTTTCGACGCCGATTTGAAATGGCTTGAAACCATCGACGAAAAGGTCCGCGCGTTTCAATTGCGCCAGCTCCCGCCGGAGATTCTGAACGCCAGCGAAGAAAGCCTGCGCGCCTTTGCCCACCGCCAGCTCAAGAAACAGGACAAAACTAATTTCGACCGCGACAAAATCGATTTGCTGCTGGTGCAATATTTCGCGATGTGCGCCCCGGAAGAACTTTACCGCGGGGAAATTTGCCTGGAAGACGTGGCCCGCGTCCTGGCCCCGGTTCTGCCGCAAGCCGATCCCACTCCGCTCGATTGGTGCGAGCCGCTCGAAAATATTCTGGGGACACTCAAGAGCTGCCAAAGCCTGCGGGATTTGATGGAACATGGCCTGCTGGAACAAGGCCGCCTGCTGAAAGATTCCGCGGGACCGATGTTCTACGATCCCGCCGCGCTGGTGGCGTTCACGCGCTTCAATTTTCTGCTGCGCCGCGCATTCATTCGCATGCTGCATGCGGACTTGAGCGCCGTGAAGCATGCCGTGGAGGAACTCGATAGCGAGGGTGTGAAGAGCGTGGATTGCCGCCGTGCGGGATTTTCCGCCGCGGAAACCACCGCGCAGATTCGTTACTACGCGGAAAATTGGCGCCAACCCTTTCATAAGGACTATACGGCCACCTCCGTATCGCGCGCTTTTGAGCAGCTCTTGGCGCTGCGCGCCGATCTGGAAGAGGCTCTTGCGCGCATTCGCCCGCCGGTTGAAACGCCGTTGGATATTCCTTCCGCGCTGATTTCCGCTGTAGGAAATGGCCAGCCTGCTTCGGCGACGCAAAACGCGGCTAAGGAAATTGTTTCTGGTGCTGAGGTGGCGAAGGATTTGCCTTCCGTTGCCACGCCCGCGATGAGTCCCGAGCAGCCGGCTAAAACACCAGAGGCGAAATCCAACTCCGGCTCCGTCGCGCCGGAGAAAAAGATTACCAAGGCGCCGGCAGGTCTGGCGTCACCCACAGCTCCCGCGGAAATGGAAAAGTGTCTGGAAGCGATTTGGGAACAATTGATCGCCGCTCCGCCTTCCCGTGGGCGCTCGATGTCAACCGTGGTTTTGCAGGATACGAAAGTCCTGCTTTCATCCTGGGAAGTAGCGGCGTTCGTCAGCGAAGGAGATCAGGAAGCGGAAGACTTGCGACGGGCGGTTGTGGCCCGCGCTCTGGTGGCGCTGGGAATGGATCTTCGCAAGCGCTCCGGCGACCTTGTCGAATTGGCATCGGCAGTGACGCTGGCGAAGACCGAAGTTTCCTATTTCCAAGGGCGCGTGGAGGCGGCCAAACGCGCGAAAAACACCGAAGCGGCGGTGAATTTGGGGATCAGCACCAAGCGATTGCTTTCCTTTATCGAAGAAGCCGAAAAGCTCCAGCCCTGAGGCGAAACGAAAAGTGGGGGTTATGTGAGTCACGCAAGCGTCCTGATTATCTCGGACGAACCTGAATTTGCGCGCACGGTTGTGGCCCGATGGCATGCCGAGCGCCATGTGCCGGACACCACCATTGCCACCAGCGACGTATGGCATGCGGGAAGCGCGCTTGGATATAACTTGGTGATTCTCGGGCCGGTGAGGCCGGGGTCAGCGCCGGCGATTCTTTCCGCACTGGCCTCGTCTCCTGAGATCGTGGCCATCTCCGTAGCGGATGACGAAAAAAGCGCGGCCCTGATTCACAGCAAGCACCCCAATTTGACCGTAATTCCCCGCCAGGACGGTTGGGCCGGGACACTGATTCTGGTTTGCGGCGAAGCACTGCGGCGCGTGGAAGCCGTGAATCGAGCACAGCGGGCGGAGCGCGTGGCTGTGGAATCGCAAGGCTACGCCATGCTGGGGCGCTACATGCTGGAAATGCGACCCAGCGTCAATAACGCGCTTACTTCTGTCCTGGGCAATGCGGACTTGCTGCTGCTCGATCCCGAGCCGGCATCCAGCGAATCGCGCGAACAGATTCGCGCCATCCACGCCATGGCTCTGCGTCTTCACGAGGTGATCCAGAGATTCTCATCGCTTGCGAGTGAGGTGCGGGCGGCTGAGACAATTTCTCAAGTTGAGACGCAAGCGGTGTCTCATGGCCTGGTGGGCAAGGCGTGAAGGTGGTCGTAAAATTGTGTAAGTTACAGAAAATACATAGCTTGTGTGTGGTTGGGACATCCTGCGAAACAGGCAGGCGAGGTGGCTCAAGAGTTGCAATCTCATTAATGAGTATCGGTGCGGAGGGACGGAATTGGTAACGAAAATTCTGATTGTCGATGATTCGGTGGCGGAAGTTCACCTGATGCAATCTTTCCTGCAGCAAGGCGGTTTTCATTCCGTGGGAATTTCCGACCCCACGAAGATCGAGGAAGCAATCGAAGAGGAACGCCCGAACGTGATTTTGCTGGACGTGGTGATGCCGCAACGCAATGGGTTTCAGGTTTGCCGCGATTTGAAGATGCAGAAGCACTACGCGGGAATTCCGGTGATTCTGGTGACCTCCAAGACGGCGCCGAGCGACCGATATTGGGGCGAGCAGCAGGGCGCCAATGGATACGTCGCCAAGCCATTTACGCCGGAAGAATTGATCAGCGCGGTGAAGAGGTTTGCGTAATGCCGCGGGAAGAAGAAAACGAAATTCTGGCAGTCGAGCTGGGCGGCAGCGGGCTCCTCGAAAGCGAGGAGTATAGCGAGGAGCGAACGCCCGACCGGCAATACTGCATTTTTCGTGCGGGGCGCGAACGCTTCTGCCTTTCGGTGCTGGAAGTCGAGGAAGTGGTGGATTGGCCGATCGTCACGCGCATCCCGCTGGCGCCGGCTTTCTTGATGGGCGTTTTCAATTTGCGCGGAACAATCGTGCCGCTGGTGGATATCGCGTTCACCGAAGGGCGGCGTCCGGGGCTGCAACCCAAGCATGTGGTGGTGGCGGCCATTCCGGGAAGCGGGCAGGACGAAATCTTGCGGTTGGGTATCGCCACGGATGAAGTGATTGGGACGTACTCGGCGGCCGAAGATGCGTTGCTCGATCAGGCGCCGGAAAATGTGCCGCATTGCCGCGGAATGTTGCGGCATGACGACCGGCTGGCGCTGGTAGTGGATCTTCGCCGGCTCATTGACGTTTTTCCCGTGCCGGTGATTTAGAGCCGCACGGATTTTCGGATGGCATGGGGTGGGGGCGGGGGATTCGCAAAGAGGCGCGCAGGAGCGCCACGTTCTTGGGAGGAAGTCATGAAATCTCGTTTGAGTTCCACAATCTGGATGCTGGTATTTGGGATCAGCATCGCCCTTTTCGGAGTTTTGGGACTCGCCTATCACGCGGGTAAGGAATCCGGCGGGGTGTCGCTTGCCGATGCCGGCTCGTTGCCGTCGAGCGCGAGCGGCCCGCTGGTGTTTGCGGGTTCGCTGGCGGTGTTGGCGGCGGTCCTGCTGGTGTACGTGCTCAGCAAGCGCGTCTTGGGGCCGGTGGGGGAACTTGCGAAATTTTCCGAACGCCTGGTGGCCGGAGACGCGCGCGCGCGCGCGGAAGTGGATTCCGGCGATGAATTCGGATTCATCGCGGAAAATTTCAACCGCAGCGCGGCCAAGGTGGCTCATGCCGTCACCAACCAGCAGGCGCAGGAATCTCTGCAGCGCAGCATCACGGAACTGCTGAGCATGATCAATCAAGTCGCTCGAGGCGATTTGACGATTCGCGGCAAGGTGACCAACGACGCGCTGGGCAACGTGGTGGATTCCGTCAACTTCATGCTCGACAACTTCGTGAAAGTTCTGGAGCGCGTGCGCAAGGCGGCCATTGACGTCAGCGGCAGCGCCAACCAGATTCTGGAAGCGGCGGACGATATGACCGCCGGAGCAACGCAACAAGACCAGGAAATCACCAACACTTCGTCGGCCGTGGAAGAGCTTACGGTCTCGATGAAGCAGGTGTCCAACAACGCGGAAGCCAGCGCCGAAGCGGCCCGCCGCGCGCTGGACGCCGCGGAACAAGGCAACCGCGCGGTGCGCGATACGCTGGAAGGAATGCAGCGCATTCGCGCTTCGGTGCAAGCCTCCTCGAAAAAAATCAAATCGCTTGGCGACCGTTCGCTGGAAATTTCGGAAATCATCAACGTGATTAACGACATCACCGAGCAGACCAATTTGCTGGCGCTCAACGCGGCCATCGAAGCGGCGCGCGCCGGAGATGCCGGGCGCGGGTTCGCGGTGGTCGCGGACGAAGTCCGCAAACTGGCCGAGCACTCCCGCAGCGCGACGAAAGACATTGCCGCGCTGATCAAAGCCATTCAGGCGGAGACGAACGAAGCGGTGGTGGTGATGGAAGAAGGCACGCGCGAAGTGGAAACCGGAGCGAGCCTGGCGGATCAAGCCGGGAAAGCGCTCGAAGCGATTTCGAGCGTGGTGCGGCAATCCGCGGAACTCGTCCAGGAAATTTCGCTGGCTTCGAAACAGCAGGTGCGCGGCACCGAAGGCGTGGCCAACGCCATGCAGATTATTTCCGGCATCACCCGGCAGACCACGCAAGGAGCGCGCCAGACGGCTTCGACCGTGGGATTGATGGTGAAGCTCTCCGAACAACTCAATGAGGCGCTGGCGCAGTTCCGTTCATCCGCGCGGCCGGTGGCGGCGGAAGCAGCGGAAGAACAGCGGCCGGCGGCGCCGGTGGGCGCCGCGCGGTAAGGCTGCGCGCTTTTTTTCCGCAGGTGCGGCAAAGCCGGCGGATCAATCGTGCCGACCATGAAACTGCAACCACCCACGACCGCGAAGATCACCGAGTCCGAACTCGATGAGATTCGCATGCTCATCGAGCAACGCTCGGCGATTTTGTTTGATGCTTCGCGCGAGAGGTTTTTTTCCACGCGGTTGCGCGAATACCTGGAAGAAAAATCCCTGCCCAGCGCCACGGAACTTCTGCGGCAGGTGCGCGCTTCGAGCATCGAGTATGAAGCGCTGCTGGAAACGCTGCTGACGCAGGAAACTTCGTTTTTCCGCTATCCCGCGGTGTACGAAGCGCTGGAAAAGAAAATCCTGCCGGAAGTGCAGGAGCGCAAATTCTGGGAAAACCCGCGGCAGCTGCGCATCTGGAGCGCGGGATGCTCGACCGGGGAGGAACCTTATTCCATCGCCATCAGTATTTGCGAATCCCTGAAATTCGCGGAAGCCTGGGAAATCGAAATCCTGGCCACGGACATCAGCCGCCGAGCGCTGCGCCACGCCGAACGCGGCGCGTATTCCAAGCGCAGCCTGCAGGATCTTTCGCTGCGCCAGGTGGAAACGTATTTCACGGCGGGCAAGCACGGATATCAGGTGAAGCCCCGCGTGCGAAAAATGATTTCCTTCGCGCAGATGAATTTATCGGAGTCGGTTTACCTCGGCAAGCTCGACTGCATTTTCTGCATGAACGTGCTGATGTATTTTTCGGAACACCGAAGGCTGGCGATCCTTCGCCGCTTCTACGACGCGCTGGAACCGGGAGGTTATTTTGTTCTCGGGCATTCCGAATCGCTCACGAATGCGCCATTGAAATTCGAAGCCATGGTCCTGGGAGATTGCCGGTTGTATCGCAAGCCCGCGGTGGCGGAAGGTTCGCGCATCGCCGCGCTGGTGGAGGGGACGCTATGAGCGGCCCGAACCAGGATTCCGTGGAACTCTTCCTGCAGGAGGCTTCCGACAACCTGCAGTATCTGAGGGAATATTCCGGCTTGCTGCAGGAGCCGCAAACCAAACCCGAGGATCTGGAAAAACTCTACATCGCCGCCCACACGCTGGCCGGAACTTCCGCGAGCTACGGTTTTCCGCTGTTTTCAGAAGTGGCCGCGAAAATGGCGCATATTTTTCATTACGCCATGAACGCGGCGCTGACTCCCGACATGCATGGCCCGCTGACGGAATTTATTTCCGATGCGATTTCCGTTCTGGAATTCGATCTGCTGCAGATCAGCTCCAGCGGCGCGGAAACAGCCGAGGATATTGGCGCATTCAAGCAGCGCTATTCGTTTGCTTTCCCGGTCGCGCCATCCGATGCGCCGGAAGAGAAGCGCGGCTCTGAGGAAGCGGAAAGCAGCCAGGCGGCGGCCGCCTACACGCCTCCCGCGCCATCCTTTGCGGCGGCACTTCCCGAGGACGGTGAAGTTCCCGACGAAGTCCTGGAGTTTTTCATTCCTGAAGCCGAGGAACACTTGCAGGCGGTGACGGAATGCCTGCTGGCTCTGGAAGCGAGTCCCAACGCGGAAGACATTCACCGCCTCTTCCGGTCAATTCACACGGTAAAGGGTTCCGCCGCGCAAGTGGGCCTGCACCGTCTTTCCGCCGTCGCGCACCGCGTCGAGGATTTGATTGGACAGTTGAGAGACGGATTTCTGCAGCCGAGCGCCGATATCGTGGATTTGTGCCTGGAAGCCGTTGATGTCCTGAAAAAACTTCTGCACCGCCAATATCCGACCGACGATGAAATGCGCGCGGCCGTGGATCCTTTGCTTTCGCGCATCGCCGAACTGGTTCCCGAAGAAGCGCCGGAAACTGGCGCGGAGCCGGGAGCCGGCGCAATATCCACGGAAGGATTTGCGGAGCCAGCGGCCGCATCGGCTCACCGCTCGCAAGCGGGAAAATCCCTGCCGCAGGCGAAGTCCGTGCGCATCTCGCTCGACCGTCTGGATCGCATGATGAACGCCGTGGGCGAGCTGGTGATCAACCGCACGCGCATGGTTGGACGCCTCGCCGAACTCGCCAAACTCGTGGAAGTCCTGAATTTCTCGAAGGCGCGCCTGGCGAACAAAGTTTCCGAATTCCAGGAAAAGCACGAATTCAGCAAAATTCGCCCCTCGCTGGTTCCCGGCAGCCAGCCGCCGCAGATGGATACATTCCGCGGAAATGCCATTTCAATGCCTTCCATTACCTCGGGCGACTTGCTGGAGTTCAGCGATCTGGAAATGGACCGCTACGACGACTTCAATATTCTTTCGCGATCGCTGACGGAGATTTCCGCGGACGTCAACGTGGTGCTGACGCAGCTCGAAGGATTCATGGGCCGCGTGGATTCCGATATCGACGAATTCACCAAGCTCGCGCACCATTTGCAGGACGAAATCACCGCCGCGCGCATGGTGCCCATCGGCAATCTTTACACGCGGCTTTCACGGACGGCGCGCGACGCTGCAAAAGCTTCCGGCAAACCCGTGGAGCTGACCCTCGAAGGGGCGGAAACGGAACTCGACAACAACATCATTCAGCATATTTCCGACCCGCTGATTCACCTGGTGCGCAACGCCATCGCCCACGGAGCCGAAGATCCGGCTGCGCGGCGCCAGGCGGGCAAGCCGGAAAAAAGCCGCATTTGCGTGCGCGCTTTTCACCGCGGCAATCACATTTTCATCGAAGTGGAGGACGACGGCCGGGGAATCGATTACGAGCGCGTGCGGCAGAGCGTGGTGCAATCGGGAGCGATGTCACCCGTAGCCGCCGCCGAACTTTCCGAGCGCGAACTGCGCGAAATCCTTTTCCGCCCGGGATTTTCCACGGCTTCCTCGATGAGCGAGCTGGCTGGGCGCGGCGTGGGACTGGATGTGGTGCGCGCGAATGTTCACGCGCTGAACGGAGAAATCGAAGTTCGGTCGGAGCTGGGACGCGGCGCTTGCTTCACGGTAAAGGTTCCGCTGACGCTGATTATATCGCAGGCCCTCTTTGTGCGCTGTGGGACGTCCACGTTTGCCTTTCCGCTGGCGGTGGTGGAGGAAATCCGGCGCTTGCATCCGGAGGATATTGAGGATGTGGGCGGGAAGCTGCTGACGCGGGTGCGCGATGTGGTGACGGAAGTGGTGCGACTCGATTTGCAGCTTTCGCTTCCGGCGCTCGAACCGCTGAATGGCTATTTCCACATGGTCATCGTGAAGGTCGCGGGGAAGCATGTGGGAGTGGTGGTGGAGGAAGTGCTGGGGAAGGACGAAATCGTAATCAAGAATCTGGGCGATTATCTGCGCCGCGTGAAACTTTTTCCCGGCACCACCATTGCGCCGGACGGCAGCCTGATCCTGCTGATCGATTTGAACCGCCTGGTTTCGAGCGACATGACCGAGCGCCACGGCTTGCCTGCTTCTTCTCCCGCGGCGCGCGTGTTTGCGCCGGGGGCGGAGGCGGTGGCGGAAGGCAGCATCCCGGCCGAGGCTGTGGATCGCGTGGAGCATGAGCGGGTGGTGGTGGTGGCGGACGACTCGATCAGCGTGCGCAAATTCGTGGGACGCATGCTGGAGAAGGCCGGATTCCGCGTGCGCCTGGCATCCGATGGACTGGAAGCTTCGGAAATCATCGCGCAATCGGGATGCCACTTGATCGTCACCGACCTCGAAATGCCGCGCATGAACGGATACGAACTCCTGGCGCATCTGCGCCAGAATCCCATCACCCGGAGGATTCCCGTGCTGGTAGTCACCTCGCGCGCGGGAGCCAAGCATCGCGACCGCGCCATCAAGGAAGGGGCTTCGGCGTTTTTGACCAAGCCGGTGCAGGAAGATCAATTGCTCGCGACCGTCGAAGGACTGGTGGGAGCGGAAAGTTCCAGGGAGCCGACGGCGGAATCGTTGCCGCTGCGGCAGGATTGACATGACCAAAGGAACAGAAAAGAAAATTCGCGTGCTGGTGGTGGATGACTCGACCTTCATGTGCAAGGTACTCCACGAAATCATCAGCTCGGACCCGCAACTGGAAGTGGCGGGCACGGGACGCGACGGCCGGGAAGCCGTGGCGCTGGCGGAATCATTGCGCCCCGACGTGATCACCATGGACATCAACATGCCGCACATCGACGGGCTGCAAGCGACGGAATTGATCATGTCGCAGCATCCGCGGCCCATCGTGATCGTGAGTTCGGAATCGCGGGAAGGGACATCGAGCACGCTGCGCGCCCTGGAACTCGGCGCCATTGATTTTGTGCCCAAGCCCGCGAACGGAATCGATTTGGACATGCGCAGCGTCCGCGAGGAGCTGACGCGCAAATTGAAGATGGCCGCGAAGGTTCGCGTGGTGCGCACGGCGACGCGCTCAAAGCTGCCCGCGGCGCATGCTCCGGTTGCGCCTGGCGCGCCGGGAGTGTCTGGCGCGGCTTTTGCTTCGCAATACGGCGGAAAATTTCCGATGGTGGTGGTGGCGGCTTCCACCGGGGGTCCGGCGGCGGTGATGCGCGTGGTGGCCAGCCTGCCCCGGGAATTTCCCGCGGCCGTTTTCCTGGTGCTGCATATGCCCGCGGCGTTCACCAAGCAATTCACGGTGCAGCTCGCGGAGATTTCGCAACTTCCCGTGAAAGAAGCGCAAAACGATGAGACGCCGCAGCTCGGGACGATTTACCTCTGCCCCGGCTCGCATCATTTGCGGCTTTCGTCGATCGGGAAAATCAGCCTCGATTCCGGCGCACGCATCGACGGCTACCGGCCTTGCGCGGATGTGGCCATCGAATCCATCGCCGCGTATGCGCGAAGCTTGACGGTGGCGGCAGTGCTGACCGGAATGGGCAGCGACGCGGCAAAAGGCGTGAAGGCGGTGAAGGCGGCGGGAGGCCACGTGATCGCGCAGGACGAGGCGACTTCAGTGATTTTCGGCATGCCCGCCGAAGCGATCAAGACCGGTTCCGTGGATGAAATTCTTGGGCTCGACGAAATTGGCGCGGCCATCGAGCGGCGCATCGCCAAACTTTCGCGTTTGGTTCCGGTGGGAGTGCGATGAAATTTGCATCCCATACGCAGGACGTACCTAAGTCGCGGCTGAGCGGCCGCACCGAGCCGGTCGTGATTTTCACGGTGGCAAGCCAGACGTTTGCCATCGCCGCGGATGCCGTACAGGAAATCCGCGGGACGGACAGCCTGGGAGAAGCGGCCATGGAACTCGAGGGGATGGACGTTCCCAAAGTGCGTCACAGCATCGAGCGGGGAAAACGAGCGTGGTACGTGGTGAACGCCGCGATGCATTTTGGATTGAGCGTCACGCGCCCCACGCTGTTGCTGATACTTCGGCAGATTCGCGCCGCGATCCTGGTGGACCGCATCGAGCGCATGGCGGAATTATCCGCGGTGTACGCCCTGCCGCGCGGATTTTCCGGCGAAGAACGCCGCTGGTACCGCGGTCTCGCGTATTTTGAGGATCATGTGATTCCCGTGATCCAGCCAACCGGATTTTTGACCGCCGGGGAATTCGAGCGCCTGGACCGCGCCACGGCCGCGGCCCATGCGCAGCGCGAGATGGAAGGAGCGATGCAGCCATGAGCTCCGGCGAACGCACGGGAAACGATTCCTACGTGCTGCTCAGCGTAGGCAACCGCCGGTTCGCGCTGCCATCGAGAATCGTTTCGGAGCTTGCGCCACCGGTTCGTCTGCATACTTTTCCGCAGACGACGCCCCTGATCGCGGGAGTAATTGTGCGCCGCGGGCGCATCGTGCCGGTATATGACGCCGGGCCGGTGCTGATCGGGCGCGAATCGCCGACGCACCGTTTTTATCTGGTGGCCAGCCGCAATTTCGGCAAGGTGAGCGAACCCGCCGCGATTCCCGTCAATGGCGAATGCGAATTGGCCAACGGGGAAAGGCTGCCGCCCGATGCGGGACATGCGCCGTACATCGCGGGAAAACTCGCGATCGGCGAGGATGAAGTGGAAATTCTGGATTTTGAGGCGCTGCTGACTTCGCAGCCAGTTGGCGAGAATCCAGCCGCACCGGAGGAGGCGCGCGCATGAACGCTCCCGCCGCTCTTCCGCGCATCCTGCTGATCGACAGCAACGTGTATTTTTCAAAACGGCTGGGCGACGCATTGAAGCAGCAGGGATTCGAAGTGGTGCCCAGCGCGTCGGCAGCCTACGCTTTGACCATGCTCGAATGGAATGCGCCATCGGCCATTTTGTGCGCCACGAACCTTCGCGAAATGGGCGCGTATGAAATCGCGCCGATTCTTCACGCCGATCCCAAGACTTCCAATATTCCGCTGATCGCCATGGGCGGCGGTGGAGATCAGGCGCTGCTGGAAGCTTATCGCGCCGGTTGCGACGATTACGTGGACCGCCGGCGGCCGCCCGCGGACATTGCCGCGCACGTGCGCAGCTTTCTTCTGAGCCGCCAGGACGGATTTCAACCCACGCAGATGCTCAGCAGCGCGGAAACGGAATTGAGCGGCAGCCTTTCACATCTGGATCTGCCCGGCGTGATTCAAATGCTCGGACAGGCGCGGCAATCGGGCGCGCTGCATATCAACGCCGGAGAAACCGACGGAATCATTTTCTTCGAAGGCGGCGAAATCGTGCACGCCGAGTGCGCAACGCTATTTGGCGACGAAGCGGTGACGCAGATCGTGAAAGCCTGCCAGGAAGCCACGCGCGGCGTCTACAAATTCGTATACGGGGCTTCGGCGGCACAGCGCACCGTTTTGCGCTCGGCCACGGACTTGCTGCTCGACGCCTTGCGCGAGTTCGATGAAGCCCAGAACCACCAGATGGAGAAGGAGCCGACATGAGCGAAGCGGAAACACTCACGGCCGCGCGGACTCCCACGGTCTATTTCATCGACGACAGCGCCACCATGCGCGAGGTGATCAAGATCGCCTTCCGCAAGGAAAATATTCACGTGGTGACGTGCGCGGATGCCGCATCAGCCATGGCGCAATTCGCGGAGGCCGCGCCGGACGTGGTGATCACCGACGTCATCATGCCGGACAAGGACGGCTACGAAGTATGCGATTTCATCAAGCAACATGAAGTGTTCGGAAAAACTCCGGTGGTGCTGATGTCCGGCGTGGTCAATCGCGCGGTGGCGGAAAAAGCCATGGCGGTGAAAGCCGATGAGCTGATCCGCAAACCTTTTCAGCCGCAGGAACTGATCCTGCGGGTGAAGAATTTGCTGAACCCGATTGGCGCGAGCTCCGCAGCGGGGCACGCGCGCGCGTCCGCCAATCCCTTGAGCAGCTTATTTTCTTCCGCCGGCGGATCGACCGCCAGCGTGCCAGTTTCAGCGGAACGCGCTACCGCGGCTCCGCCCACGCCTTCGTTTTCAGGATTTCCATCCGCGGCACCCGCTGGGCTTCCACGCGCTGCGGCCGCAGCGCCCGCGGAGATTCAAAAACTACGCAACGAAGTATTGCGCCTCGAACTTCTGATAAAAAAATTGCAAGCGGGGCTGGAAGCGGAACATCAATATTGCGTGGCGCTTGAAGCGCACATCAAGACGCTGCAAGAGTTCGCATAAGGCGCAGTTCCAAACCGGCACTCGCCGCCGTGAGCGCTCCCTGTTACTTCCCCGACATGGCAAGTTCATGCGCGCTTGACCGCATAACTCATCAGTTCTAGTCTGAAACTACCTCTCTGAGTCAGGCGGCTTGGCTAATTCGGCTTGGTTTTTTGGGAGCCTGGATGGGCAGCCGCACCGAACAGCGAATCATCGTTTCACTTCCCATAATAGTTCGTGGTGTGGACGCCAGCGGGAATGCATTCGTGCAGGCCGCGCGCACGCATGACGTCAGCGTGTCCGGCGCTTGCTTCGAAGGCGTAACCGCTTTCTGCAAGATTGGATTAAAGGTTGAAATTGAGTCGCAGGAACAAAAGGCGTGGTTCCGGGTGCAATGGATCGGCGAGCCCGGCACAATGCGCGCCGGACAGATTGGGGTGAGATGTCTCGAACCGGGCAATTGCATTTGGAATGTTCCGTTGGGCGAGTGGATGGAGGATACCTACGATCCGCGGCATCCCGGCAAGCAAAACGCGCCCGCCTCGCGATCCAAGGCGAATGTTCCGGTTCATAGCTGGGACGGTTCGGAGCGCCGTTATTTTTCCCGGCGGGCGTGCCGGTTGGAAGCGGAAGTCCGGTTGCTGGGTGAAAGTTCGGGGCTTTCCGCGAGTATCACGGACATTTCCGTCAGCGGATGTTACATCGAGATGATCGCCCCGCTCCCCGTGGATTCCGTGATCGACGTCTTATTCAAGCCGAATGATGCGATGGTGACGGCGCGAGGGAAAATCCGGACGTCGCAGAACGGGCTGGGTATGGGAATTTCTTTCATGGACATAAAGCCCGAGGATTTTCAGGAATTGCTCCGCTTCGCGCCTCCTTCGCGGTATGCCGCAAGTCCCGGCGAGCCCGGTCCATCGAGCGGTGCGACGGCTTCGGGGAACCGAGCGGGGCAGGCTCAGTCCAAGGGAGAAGCGCGCGTCCTGGTCTTGGACGCTCCGGAGGAGAAAGAAATGGGCACAGGTACGACAGCGGAGGAACTCGAAGCGATCGTGCGCATTCTGACGAGAAAAGGTCTCCTGATGCGTTCGGAAATAATTGATGAGATGAACCGATTAAAATCCGAGAAAGGCAATCCGCCGCCCTCGCATTATTCTTCGTACTCCGACGGAATTACAAACCGCATGAAGTAGAAATTTCGATGCTTTCATGAGTCACGAACATTCTTGCAGCACCCTGGCCTCAGCTTCCTACCAGTTCGGCTTGGCTTCTCGCTGAAATCGTGGCAGCATCTTTTCTGCCGGAAACCAATCGAATGCGATGAAGTCAGTTGCAGGCAGAGGAGAATGCGGATGGTCCGTACGCTGAAATGGGGAGCCATTTTGTTGGCCGTGGTTTGCATAGCCGGCGCCTATGGAATTGGCGCGGCGGCGCCGGATTTGCACGGCGTTCCCTCGCGCAACTTCGAATTTCATGTGGTGGTTCACGTTCCGGCGCTGCCCGCGGAGAATCACGAATTGCGCATCTGGCTGCCGCTCCCGTATGAGGAACGCTACCAGGCGATTACCAATTTGAAGATTGAAACACCCGTCCGCTATCGCATTTATCACGAACCGGAATACAACAACCGCTACGCGTACATGTTGGTGGACGCGGACAAAGTCAAGACTCCCTTCGACATCACGCTTTCGTTTCATGCCCAGCGGCTCGAGCATCGCGTGGCATTGACTCCTTCCGCGGGAAGTGGCGGAGGATCGTTTCTCGTGCCTACGCAGCGATTCCTGCAGGCTGACCGGTTAGTTCCCATCGATGGCCAGATCGGCGAGCTATCGGACCAGGAGGCGCAAGGCGCGCTCGAACCGCTCGATAAGGTGAAAAAAATCTACAATTATGTGATCGCCTCGATGCATTACGACCATGATGGCAATCAGTGGGGCCGGGGAGACGCTCTTTGGGCCTGCGATTCGCACCACGGCAATTGCACCGATTTTCATTCCTTGTTCATCGGCATGGTGCGCGCGCAATCCATCCCCGCGCGGTTCGAAATCGGCTTTCAAGTCCCTCCCTCCGCGCACGACGGTCCGATTACCAGCTATCATTGCTGGGCGCAATTTTATATTTCTTCGATCGGATGGATACCCATCGATGCTTCCGAGGCCTGGAAGCACAAGGAATTGCACGATTACTATTTCGGCTCGCTCGATCAGAACCGCATCATGTTTTCGATGGGCCGCGATATCCGCCTGGTTCCACGCGCAGCAAGGCGAGCCATTGAATTATTTCGTGTATCCCTATGCCGAACTCGACGGCAAAGTTTTTTCGGGCCTCACCAACGATTATTCTTTCCTCGATGACGGGGCAGCTCCGGCGGAAAAGAACAGCACCAGCGCCGGCCGATAGGGCACTCCGATTTGTGTTGCTCCATGCCGTGCCCCGGGGTATAAGCGGCGGCATTCACGCGCGAAAGCCGCGCCGGGAGGCTGCTCCCTTTGAACGAAATCTCCGGAGGATCCATCTCAGACGGAAGGCCGGCGAACTCCTCCGCCAGGCTTTGGAATCCAGACCTCGCTCCCATTCCATTCGACCGGCGCACCTGGGGAACGTACAACTACGCGGCGCTGTGGATGGCCATGAGCGTCAACATTCCCACCTACATGCTGGCCAGCGCGATGATCGCCGGGGGGATGAATTGGAAGCAGGCGCTGTTCACGGTTTTTCTTGGCAACCTGATCGTGCTGGTTCCCATGCTTCTGAATGCGCACGCCGGCGCGGAATACGGGATACCGTTTCCGGTGTTCGCGCGTTCTTCGTTTGGCGTGCTGGGGGCCAATATTCCCGCAGTGCTTCGCGCGCTGGTGGCCTGCGGATGGTTTGGGATTCAAGTGTGGATCGGCGGCGAAGCGGTGAATACGTTGCTGGCCGCCGTGGTGCCGGGATGGGATCATCCCTGGTTTTGCTTTTTTCTTTTCTGGCTGCTCCACGTGGTTTTGATTTTGCGCGGCATCGAAGCGATCCGTTTCATGCAGGGGGTGACGGGGCCGGCGCTATTGCTGCTGGGTCTGGCCATGCTGGGCTGGGCGTTTCACAAGGCCGGAGGATTCGGTCCGATGCTTTCCGCGCCCTCGCAATTCCATAATTTCCACGAATTTTTCGCGTTTTTCATACCCTCGCTCACCGGAGTTGTGGCCTTCTGGGCCACCGTGGCGCTGAATATTCCGGACTTTACGCGCTATGCCAAGGGCCAGCGCGAACAAATGGTGGGGCAAGCTCTGGGCCTGCCCGCGACGATGACGTTTTATTCTTTTATCGGCATCGCCGTCACCAGCGCGACGGTGGTGGTGTTCGGGCACGCGATTTGGGATCCGGTGGTGGTGTTGAGCCGCCTGGGAAATCCGCTGGCCGTGGTGGTGGCCATGGTGGCGCTGCTGGTGGCCACGCTCAACGTCAACGTGGCCGCGAATGTGGTTTCGCCCGCCAACGATTTCTCGAATCTGTATCCGTCGCGCATCCGCTTCAAGACCGGAGGGATCATCACATGCTTCGTAGGCCTGCTGCTTCAGCCGTGGCGCTGGCTCGCGAGTCACGGAAGTTATGTGATGGGCTGGCTGGTGGGTTACTCCGGGCTGTTGGGGCCTGTGGCCGGAGTCATGATTGCTGACTATTACGTGGTGCGGAAGAGGATCATCGTCACCGGCGATCTTTTCGAGCGCGGCGGCATTTACGAATTTTCGCGCGGCTTCAACTGGCGCGCCATCGCGGCGCTTATTGCGGGAATTGCTTTGGCGCTGATTGGATTGGTTGTTCCGGCGCTGCATGGACTTTATCAATACGCGTGGTTCGTGGGTTTCGGAGTTTCATTTTTTGTGTATCTGCTGCTGATGCCTCGCGCGCGCTGAAGTTTCACTGGAAATTTCGGCGTCCAGATATTTGCGGATTTTGCGCAGCACTTCGCCCATCATCGGTTGCGTCAGTTTCCCGGTAAAAGTATTTTGCTGGCTGGGATGATAGGAGGCGAAAAGGCGCGGCAATTCTCCCGGCAGTTTGTAACTGGCGCCGTGAGCGAAAGGGAAGCGGGCAAAAGTTTCCACTTTCCCCTGTTCCTTCAGCAGGCCCAGATAAGCGCGCATGGCGATCTGGCCCAGCGCGAGAATCGCGCGCGGCTGCAAGATCGCCAGTTCGCGCTCAAAATACGGCCGGCAATGCGCGAGTTCCGAAGGCAGCGGCTTATTGGCGGGAGGCGCGCAGCGCAGCGTGGCGGCCATATATGCGTTGTGAAGTTCCAGGCCGTCTCCGCGCCGTTCTGAGGTAGGTTGATTCGCGAATCCCGCGCGGTAGAGCGCCTTATAAAGAAAATCGCCGGAGCGGTCTCCCGTAAACATTCGACCGGTGCGATTGGCGCCATGCGCCGCGGGCGCCAGCCCGAGGATCAGCAATTTCGCGCGCGGGTCCCCGAAGCCCGGGACGGGTTTCCCCCAGTAATTCCACTCCCGATAGGCGCGCCGCTTCGATTCCGCCACCTGCTCGCGGTAGGTCACCAGCCGCGGGCATTTGCGGCAGGCAATAATCTCGCCGTTCAAGGTATCGAGCGAATTCAATTCCTCGATCCTCGAAAATGTATCCGGAATCTTCGGTTCTTTCACAGTCTGGTCACCATGAGTATTTTCACATAGGATAGGTTCTGGGAATCATTCCGGATTGGCAGGGCCCATGAATCCAGCGTCCGAAAAAGTTGTGCTGATCGAGCCCGACGGCTCCTCGCGGGAAAGCCTGCAGGCGGCGCTGCAAAGTGCGGGGCATTCCGTCACATCCTTTGCCACGTCCCGCGAAGGCCTGGATTTTGTGCACCAATCGGGCGCGGATCTTTTGATTCTCGATTTGGCGCCGGGAGATTCGGCCGCGCAGGAAACGCTGGCGGCCATTCGCGGGGCGGCCTCGACTGAATCCCTGCGCGTGCTGTGCCTGGTTTCAGGAGGGGCGGCGGAGCGCGCTGCAGCCCTGAACCTGGGCGCGGATGATGTTCTTTCCCGGCCTCTCGATACCCCGGAATTTCTGGCGCGCGCGAGCGCCCTTTTGCGCGCCCGCCGCAGGGAAGTCCGCCTGAGCGAAAAAACGCGCATCGCCGAGGAAGGCCAGCAGATCGCGCATACCGCCTTTGAAGCTTTGGCGGTGACCGAAAAAATGACCAGCGACGCTTTCTCGCTGGATCGTCGCTTGAAGATCGGATTGGCCGCGGTCTTTGCCGTGGCCATCGTCATGGCCGGAATTTATTTTTTGTTCGCGGGAAGCGCCCACAAGGAAAATCAGCGCACCGACGCCATGATCGCGCGCCTGGAAGGCGGCCTCCTGCACCAGCAGGATTTGATCGCCCAGGTTCGCAAACTGCGCAGCGAACAAGGCCCGGAAGGAATCGAGCCGTCCTCC
Source organism: uncultured Acidobacteriota bacterium (assembly GCA_963708285.1). Taxonomy (GTDB): domain Bacteria; phylum Acidobacteriota; class Terriglobia; order Acidiferrales; family UBA7541; genus Palsa-295. The sequence goes on along the minus strand of CAVPSF010000001.1, from coordinate 621,581 downwards.
AAGGACGAACTGCAGAAGCAAGCCGCAGACCTGAAAGCCAAGATGGCGGCCGCCAGCTCGGACGAAATTACGGACTTGCAAAAGCAGTTGGCGGAAACTGACGAGCGCCTGAAGCGAGTGGAATCGGAAGACGATGCCGCGCAAACTTTGATTCCCACCTACGTGCGCAGCGTTTGCCTGCTTCATGTGGCCGTGGCATTTCGCAACCAGCAGAGCGGGCAGCGACTGCGTTATGCGGGGCTCAATCCGCAGGGCGAGCCGCTGCAGGATAGCGACGGCAACCCGATTCTGACGCTCGAAGGGCGCGGCCCGGAAGTGATGCTCGACGTTTTCGGGACGGGTTTTCTGGTGAATGCCGACGGCCGCGTGCTCACCAATCGCCACGTTTCCGAGCCGTGGTGGAAGAACGATGAAATCAGCGCGTTGACCACCCAGGGATTTCAAGCGGAAATATCCTCGATTCATGCGTATTTTCCCGGTGATCCGCGCGCGTTCAGCGCCGAGATTCAAGACATTTCAAAAGACGCGGACCTGGCCACCATGCGCGTGGACATGCAAGACCTGAAACGCGGCGTGCTGACCATCGATCCGAGCGCCGGTGCCGCGGTTCCCGGCGAGCCCATCGTATCCATGGGATACGCCACTGGCCTGGCGGCGATTCTGGCGCGCACGGATGAAGACACCGCGCAGAAAATTTTGAGCAGCAGCGGCGGAGATGTTTCCCAGGTGCTCGGCCAGCTTGCCAGCCGCGGCCTTATCCGCCCGCTCATCACCCAGGGCCACATCGGAGATATCCTCGCGGATAAAATCGTGTTTGACGCGCAGACCACTTCCGGAGGGTCAGGCGGTCCGCTGATCAATCACCAGGGAAAAGTGATTGGCGTGACGTTTGCGGTTCTAAAGGGATTCGGCGGATCGAATTTCGGGATTCCCATAAAGTTTTCCGTGCCGCTCCTGTCGGGCGTATCCACGCGTTAAATTGACTTTTCCCGCCGCGCCCGTCTAGCATAGTCGCAGCGATTGTTTTTAGACGAATTGGGGCCAGGAAATCTCCCACGACATCCGGGGATTTGCGCACACATCCATCCATGCATGTGAGTTCACAGCCGAAGAATATTCTGGACCGGATTGTCGAGGCGCGCCGCGAATCCATCGCGCACCGCAAACGAGTGCTGCCGGAAGTGGCGCTGAAAATGGCGGTCGAAAAGCAAACTTCGCCGCCGCGCGATTTTGCCGGCTCTTTGCAGCGCGACGCCGTGAATATCATCGCGGAAATGAAGAAAGCCTCTCCTTCGCTGGGAGTAATTCGCGAAAAGTATGATCCGGCGGAGCTCGCGCCGGGATTGGAAGCGGGAGGCGCGGCGGCGCTCTCCGTTCTCACGGAAGAGGAATTTTTCCAGGGATCGCTGGGGCATTTGAAAGAGGCGCGTAAGGCCGTGAAAATCCCGATCTTGCGTAAGGATTTCATTGTGGATCCCTGGCAGGTGTGGGAGTCGCGCGCGGGCGGCGCCGATTCATTGCTGTTGATTGTCGCCGTGCTGGACGATGCAACGCTTCGCGAACTTGTGGAACTGGCGCGAACATTGAAAATGGAGCCGCTGGTGGAAGTGCATTCCGCCGCGGAGCTTGCGCGCGCGCTTTCCGCCGGTGCGCGCATGGTGGGAGTGAACAACCGCGATTTGCGGGATTTTCGGGTGCGGCTGGAAACTTCACTCGAACTCGTCGAAGCCATTCCCGAGGATTGCATCGCCGTGAGTGAGTCCGGGATTCAGTCGGCTGACGACTTGTCGCGCCTGCGCAAGGCCGGGTTTGACGCGTTCCTGATGGGCGAGCATTTGATGAAACACGACGATCCCGGCGCAGCGCTGCGCAAACTTTTGCAGCAGGCGCAAGGACGCGAAAGCGCTTGACATAAATCGGTGGGAGGAATGTGCGCGGGCATCGTTCCCCCGCGGCTCTTCGGCTGAAATCGGCGATGGTAAAAGTAAAAATTTGCGGGATCACGAATTGGACCGACGCGCGGCGCGCCGCGGAGGCTGGGGCCGACTTCCTTGGCTTTAATTTTTACCGGCGCAGCCCGCGATACATCACTCCCGGGGCGGCGCGGAAAATTGCGCGGCGCTTGCCGCGGCGCATTTCGATTGTGGGAGTGTTCGTGAACGAGACGGAAGAAAAAATCGCGCAAATCGCGCGCAGCGTGGGCTTGGATTTCATCCAATTGCATGGCGACGAGCCGCCCGCGGCGATTGCCCGGCTGCGCCGCGTGGCCCCGGTGATTCGCGCCGTGCGGGTGCGGCGAGCGATCCGTCCCGCGCAATTGAATGATTCCCGCGCGGCGTCCGCGATTCTGCTCGACGGATTCGACGGGAGGAGGTACGGAGGGACCGGGAACAAATTTCCCTGGGGTCTGCTGCGGCATGCGAAAATCAAGAAGCGCATTTTTCTCGCCGGAGGATTGCATCCCGCGAATATCGCCGGAGCCATTCGCGCGTGCAAGCCATTTGCGGTGGATGTATGCAGCGGGGTGGAAGCGAAGCCGGGGAAAAAAGACGCGGCGCTGCTCGAGGCTTTGATGGCAGCGGTGCGCAGCACGAAAGGGAATTCACGATGAGTTCGTTTGCACAAGCTGTGCCGGACGCGCGCGGACGTTTCGGCGAGTTCGGCGGGCGTTACGTCCCGGAAACTCTGGTTGCGCCGCTCGAGGAATTGGAAGCGGCGTATGCCGCGGCCTCCGCGGATCCTTCTTTTCACGCGGAACTCGACGCGCTGCTCCGCGATTTTGTAGGGCGTCCCACTCCTCTGCAATTTGCTTCGCGCCTGACGGAACATCTTGGCGGCCCGCGCATTTATCTGAAGCGCGAAGACCTGTTGCACACCGGCGCGCACAAGATCAACAACGCGCTGGGCCAGGGACTGCTGGCGGTGCGCATGGGCAAGAGCCGCATCATCGCCGAAACCGGCGCGGGGCAGCATGGAGTGGCCAGCGCCACCGTTGCCGCGCGATTGGGACTTTCCTGCACGGTGTACATGGGCACGGAAGACATGGAGCGGCAGCGGCTCAACGTGTTTCGCATGCGGCTGCTGGGAGCGGAAGTGCGCGGGGTGGACGCCGGAAGCCGGACGCTCAAGGACGCCATCAACGAAGCCATGCGCGATTGGGTGACCAACGTGGAGTCGTCGCACTATCTGCTTGGCTCGGCGCTGGGCCCGCATCCCTATCCGCGGATGGTGCGCGATTTTCATAAAGTGATCGGAGAAGAAGCGCGCAGGCAAATCATGGCCGCCGAGAATCGGCTTCCCGATTATCTGTTTGCCTGCGTGGGAGGCGGATCGAACGCCATCGGACTCTTCCACACTTTTATTCCCGATACGGGCGTGAAAATGATTGGCGTGGAAGCGGGAGGGCGCGGCCAATCGCTCGGCGAACATGCCGCGCGTCTCGCAGCCGCCGCCGGTTTTTCGGGCGCGCGGCCGGGCGTGCTGCAAGGCACCTATACTTACGTCCTGCAAAGCGCGGAAGGACAGATCGCCACGACGCATTCCGTTTCCGCGGGCCTGGATTATCCGGCGGTCGGGCCGGAACACGCGTGGCTTGCGCAGCAGGGCCGCGCTGAATATACCGCGGTGAGCGACGACGCGGCGGTGGACGCGCTGAAAACTCTGGCCAGGCTCGAAGGAATTATTCCCGCGCTCGAATCCTCGCACGCCATTGCCGAGCTGATCCGCCGCGCGCCGCAAATGAAAAAGGATGAGATTGTCATCCTGAATGTTTCCGGGCGGGGCGACAAGGATATGGAGATACTTTCGCGCTATGTCTGAGCACGCCGCGTCGTCTTCTCCACGCACTCCGGAATCTACCAGCCGCATCGCGAAACGATTTGCGGCGCTGGCCGCGGCCGGCGAATTGGGACTGGTGGCGTACATCACAGCCGGCGATCCGTCGCTTGCCGCCACGGAAAAAATTGTGCTGGCGGCTGCGGCGGCCGGCGCCGATGTTGTCGAACTCGGTGTGCCGTTCAGCGATCCCGTCGCCGACGGTCCCACGATTCAGCGCGCGAGCGAACGCTCCCTTCGCCAGGGCACCACGCTTGCCGGAGTCCTCGAATTGGTTCGACGCATCCGCGCCCACTCCGATGTTCCGCTCGTAATTTTCAGTTATTTCAATCCCATTTTGCAGATGGGGCTCGAATCGTTTGCAACGTCTGCGAAGGCCGCGGGAGCGGACGGAGTTCTGATCACGGATTTGACGCCGGAAGAGGCGGCGGAATATCGTGCGGCGATGCATAGCCGCGGGCTTGACACCATTTTTCTCGCCGCGCCCACGTCCACCGACGCGCGGCTCGCGCAAATTGCCGAGGCTTCGAGTGGATTTCTGTATCTCGTTTCGCGCATGGGAGTCACCGGCGCGCGCGAAGCTCTTCCGCCGGAGCTTCCGGCACTCGTGCGCCGGGTGCGCAAGTTTACTTCGTTGCCGATTGCCGTCGGGTTCGGCATCTCGCTTCCCACGCACGTAAGCGTATTGGGAGGAATTTCGGACGCAGCCGTGGTGGGTTCGGCGCTGATGGCCGATGTGGAGGCAGCGGCAACTCCCGAGGCGGCCGCGAACGCCGTGGCCGATCGCATCCGAGTGCTGAAGCAGGCCGCACGCGCGGGCGTGAGCCGCCGCGGTGCCCGCGATGAGTGAGCCGATTCAATTTCGCCGAGTCACGATCCTAGGCACGGGACTAATGGGCGGCTCGTTTGGACTGGCTCTGCGTTCGCATTTTCCGCAAATCGAAATCACCGGATACGATCGCGCGGAGACGCTCGAACGCGCAAAAGCGAGCGGTGCGATTCACCGCGCCGAATCAGATGTAGCGGCCGCCGTGCGCTCCGCCGATCTTGTTTACATTGCCCTGCCGATTGTTCCAGCCATCGAATCGCTTGCAGCCGTTGCCGCAGCCGTTCCTTCGCATGCGCTGGTCACCGACGCGTGCAGCACAAAGTCCTTGATTTGCCGCGCGGGCCGCGAATATTTCAAGTCGAATTCATTTTTTCTTGGCGGGCATCCCATGGCGGGGAAGGAAGCCTCCGGCGTAGAAAATGCGGATGCGGAATTGCTGCGAGGCGCTCGCTATGCCTTGATCGCCGCGGGCGAAGATGGCGACCCGCGTGTGCGCGCTTTTGCGGCGATGGTTCGCGAAATCGGCGCCGAGCCGGTGTGGTGCGACGCCGAGACGCACGATTGGGCCGCGGCCATCGTTTCGCATCTGCCGCAACTGCTTTCCGTGGCGCTGGCCCGCGTGGTTCAGGATGAAACGGATGAGACGGGCTTGCCGCTTTCGCTTGCCGGCAGCGGCTTGCGCGACGCCTTGCGGCTGGCCGCCAGCCCTTACGGTGTGTGGCGCGATATATGCCTCACGAACAATGACAATATTTCGCATGCGCTGGACCGCCTCGCGCAGGCGCTCGAGCATCTCCGCACGCATCTGAGAAGCCGGGAACTTGAGCAGGAATTTGTGGCCTCGAACGAACTCTACAAAACACTTCACAAGTTGAAGTAAACTTCCTGTGGCGGATTTTTCGCGCACTCGCGCATTGAGGAGCAGCGCATGGATAAACGCATCGCCAACGCCGATGCCGCCGTAGCCCGCATACCGGATGGCTCGACGATCCTGCTCGGCGGATTCGGATTGTGCGGCATCCCCGAAAATTTGATTGCCGCGCTGCAGCGCCATGGCGCGAAGGATTTGACCCTCGTCTCGAACAACGCGGGTGTGGCGGATTTCGGCATCGGACTGCTGCTGCAGACGCGGCAAGTAAGGAAAATGATCGCGAGTTATGTGGGAGAAAATAAAGTTTTCGAGCAACTGGCGCTCAAGAAGGAAATCGAAGTGGAGCTGAATCCGCAAGGCACGCTGGCGGAACGCATGCGCTGCGGCGGCGCGGGCATCCCGGCATTTTTCACGCCCACGGGTTATGGCACGCTGGCCGCCGAAGGCCGCGAAGTGCGCGAATTCAATGGGAGGCCGCACCTTCTGGTGCCTTCGCTGCGCGGCAATTTCGCTTTGATCAAGGCCTGGAAGGGCGACCGCTGGGGAAACCTGGTGTACCGCAAGACGGCGCGCAATTACAACGCGGTGATGGCCACCGCCGCCGATTTCGTGATCGCCGAAGTGGAGGAAATCGTCGAGCTGGGCGCTTTGAATCCCGATGGCGTTCATACTCCCGGAATTTTCGTCGACGCGATTTTTCAAGGCGCAAATTACACCAAGCGCATCGAGCGGCGCACCGTGCGGCCGCGCGCGGGCGGTTCCGCGGCAAACTGAAATGAGGGGGAGGCGGCATGGCGGCTGAAATCGACAAACGGGAACGCATCGCGCGGCGCTCGGCGCTGGAACTCCGCGACGGCAATTACGTGAACCTGGGCATCGGGCTGCCGACACTTATCCCAAACTTTCTTCCACCCGGCGTGGAAGTGGTTCTGCAATCGGAAAACGGAATGCTCGGCGTGGGGCCTTATCCCTGGGAAGGAGAAGAGGACCCCGACCTGATCAACGCCGGGAAGGAAACCATTACCGAGATTCCCGGCTGCTGCTATTTTTCGAGCGCCGAATCTTTCGGCATGATTCGCGGCGGGCGTATCAACGTCACCATTCTGGGAGCATTGCAAGTGGATGCGAAGGGCAATCTGGCGAACTGGGCCATTCCCGGGAAAATGCTGAAGGGCATGGGCGGAGCGATGGACCTGGTGGCGGGAGCGAAGCGCGTGATTATCGCCATGGAACACACCAACAAGGATGGCGACCCGAAAATTGTTTCCGAATGCACGCTGCCGCTCACCGGCGTCGGCGTGGTGGACTTGATCATCACCGAACTCGCGGTGATCGAAGTGACCCGCGAAGGGCTGGTCCTGCGCGAGAGTGCGCCGGGCGTGAGCGCGGAAGAGGTGCAGAAGGCGACGCAGCCACGCTTGCGAATATCTCCGGATTTGAAGCAGATGCTCGCCTAGCAGGGCGCGCGAAAGTATTTCGCCATGTCGCCGCTCGCGCGCCAGTCCAAATCCTTTGCGGCTAGGCTGTTGCGCCGACCTGAGATACCATCTTTCGCGGGAGTCATCGAGGAGAAGCAATGGACCCGCACTCCATCGTGGTGATCAGCCTGCACAGCCCCAAGGAAAGGTTGTGGGGCGAGTTGCTGGATATTTCCAGCGCGGGAGTCACCTTGCGCGGCATCGATCTCAGCTCGTTTGACGATTTCATCGCCCAGGTTCTGCATCCCGAAGGCGACCGCGTGGGTTTGCCCAGCCTGTTTTTTCCGATGCTGCGCATCGAGCGCATCGCGCTGGATGAAGCGCGCGGCTCCATCCCTTCGCTTGCGGAAGTGTTTGAACGAAAAATCGGCCGCTCGCTCGCTGAATATCTCGCCCAATTCGCTTGAGCAACCGCCCCGCACAATTCGCCGGCCGTGTACTGAAAAACCGTATTTTTACGGTGCCCAACCAGCTTACTTTTTTGCGCCTGGCTTTTCTGCCGTTTTTTATAATCGCCATCGACTTCGACCGCTATGACTGGGCCCTCGGAATTCTCCTGCTCGCGGGACTGAGCGACGGCTTCGACGGCCTTCTGGCGCGCGGGCTGAACCAGCGCACGCCGCTGGGCGCGTATCTGGATCCCATCGCCGATAAACTGCTGCTTTCCTCTTCCTACGTGATTCTCGCGCTCAAGCTCAAGATTTCCTGGTGGCTCACGATTCTGGTGCTGGGACGCGACGTGCTGATCCTGGTGGCATGCGCGGTGATCCTCATCACCGTGGGCTATCGCCCCTTCCCGCCGAGCATCTGGGGCAAAGCCAATACATTTTTTGAAATTTCGCTGATTGTTTTGGTGCTGCTGTACGCCGTGTGGGATTACCAGTGGCTATGGTTTCTCCGCCACCTGTGCGCCTATTTTGTTCCGGTCTTCGTGTTGATTTCCGGCTTTCATTACAGCATCGTGGTGGCTCGCCAGCTCAACGCCGGGCAATAAATTCGCTTCTCTATTTTCCGAATGGCCGCAGCCATCATCCCGGATGAATGAACCGGCGGACCATCATCGCGAAACTTGCCACCACCACCAGCGCCGCTACGAACCCCAGGATTTGCGCGCGCTTGCGCTCCTGCACGTCCGCGGGCGGGCGATCGCGCATCAGTTTTCCGAGGCCGAATCCGCTGAGGAAGCCGCCGAGGTGCGCCAGGTTGTCGATACCCATTCCCGGTAAAAAGCCGAGCACAGCGATATAAATCAACCAGCGGATGAGTTGTTGGCGCAACATCTTCACTCCCGCCGTCTTGCGGCCCATGGTTACCGCCAGCAACATGCCGATGAGGCCCAGCAAGGCTCCCGAGCCGCCGATACTGAAATGACCAAAAAGGCTGCTGAGCACGTATCCGGCGATCCCGGTCAGAACATAAGCGAAAAAGAAGCGCGCCGAGCCGTAGAGTTCTTCGATGGCCGGGCCGATGTCCATCAGCACCCACATATTGAATCCGATGTGCATCAGGCTGGCGTGCAAGAAAACGGCAGTGACGAACCGCCACGGCTCCTGCAAATTGTATGGCAGCGGCAGAGAGGCTCCCAGCCGCTCGAGCACTTCGCCACTGACTCCTCCCAAGTCGAACAGCGCCGAAAAGCCGCCGCCATGCTGCTGCGAACCGCCCGCGTGCAATGTCAGCAAAAAGCTAAGCCCATACATCAAGCAGCTAAAGCCGAGAATGAAGTAGGTTGCAGGCGAAGTTGTTGGCATCAGCCGGCCGAGCGATTTGCTGGCGGCGGCGAGAGAAAATGTCATGCTCGCGCCGCATTGATGGCAGCGCGTGGCCGTGGAACCCACCAGCGTGCCGCACGCGGGACACAAGCGCGGGCGCGCGCTTTCCTTGCGTGCGCCAAAAATGCCGTCCAACTTTTCGCGAAATCTGTCAAGCTTCCAGCGCAATCGTGGAGTGAGAGGCAATCGAATTCCTTGCGAGCCTTGCGAGAATTTGGTTGCGTTCCTATAATACCGAAAATATGGCCAAACAAGTGCAGCGGGATGCCGCGTGACGCTTCTCCCCGGCTTTCTCAGGAATCGGATCCATTCACTTTCATCGGTTTTTCGTTCGAATTTTATTTCGGCGCGCACATTCGCGACGCTCGCCCTGGCGTTTTGCGCACTGGTCATTGCCGGATGCGCGCATCACAACGTCACGGCGACTCCTCCCGCGAGTGCTCCGCTGCCGCAGCCCGCTTCTCCCCCTGGTCAGCCCGCTCCTTCGGCGCCTTCCGGGCCGCCCTCCGCCACGGAACAACAGCCCGCAGTGCCGGGCGAATATGTCGAGGAGGGCATCGCTTCGTGGTACGGAGTCCCGTTCAACGGGCGGCGCACCTCGAACGGCGAAATTTACGACATGCATCAGTTCACCGCCGCGCATCGCACGCTGCCGTTCGGCGCCATCGTGCGCGTCACCAATCTTCGCAACGGCAAACAGACCGAAGTGCGCATCAATGATCGCGGCCCATTCGTCGCCAACCGCATCATCGACCTTTCGCTTTCCGCGGCGCAGAGCATCGAGATGGTGGGCACCGGAACCGCGCCGGTCCGCCTGGAATTGGTTTCCGGCACCAATCCCTCCGCGGGATTTTTTGGGGTGCAAGTGGGCGCATTCCTCCAGCAGGAAAACGCCGAGCGTTTGAAGGAACAGCTATCGGCCACGCATCCTCCGGTCACGCTGGCGGAATACGATTCACCGAACGGCCTTTTCTATCGGGTGCGAGTGGGGCGGCTCGGGAGCGAAGCGGCGGCGCAAAAGTTGGCCGATGAATTGCACGCGAATGAAGGGCTCACCACTTTCGTTGTTCGCCTCGATGATCCGCCAACCGGGCAAAAATAATATGCCGCACGAGAGGCAGTTCCCGCGTGCTTCTTTGTGCCGCGCAGCGCGCATCCGCTATACTGGCGTTTGTTTTGGCGGAGCGGCGATTCCGGGAGGCTTGTGAACCGATGATGCGTCTGGGCACATCGACTCGCAAAAATGTCGGCGCAGATACAAAAGCCCGGTGGCAGCGGCGGGGGCGGCGCTGGCGATTTTTATTTGCGTGTTTGCGGGCTTTAGCGCAGCGGGACAATCGCTGCAATCCGGGGCGTGGGCGGTGTCATTGATTCTTCCGCCGCACGTGGTGGCGGGCCAACCGGCAACTCTTGCCGTGGTGGGCGCGGACGGGAAACTCCTCTCCGGCATCACTGTGAATCTGGGTCGCGACCTGCACACGCGAACGGACGCCACGGGCCGCGCGTTTTTCACCGTGCCCACGGGTATCGGAGTGTTGATTGCGAAAGCTTCGGGATCGGCTGCGGCGGCGCTGGTGGATGCCAGGCGCCGCCTGCCAATTCGTCACAAGGGATTCGCGTCCCTCCATTCGTGTCGCTGAAAGATACATTTTCGATTTGCGGCGTGGGATTTCGCGGAGACGCGGAAGCGAACCATATGACGCTGAATGATTTGCCGGTGCTGGTGCTGGCGGCTTCGCAGGAATGTCTGGTGGCGCTGCCTTCACCGCAAAATACGAGCGGCCCGGCGAAAATTGATTTGCAGGCAGGCGGCGCGGATTTTACGGCCAGCACAACGCTCGTCTCTTTGGAATTCGAGGCGCCCAATCCTCCGCTGATGGCCGAGAAAAAAAGCCAGCTGGCGGTGGCGGCGGGAGGAACGAATCAGCCGCTCGCAATCGTCGTTGAAAATGAGACTCCCGGCGTGCTGCGATTCCTGCGCGGCGACACTCAGGAGCTGCAAACCAGCGGCGGCGCTCCCAACCAGGTTTCCATCGAAGTGCAGGCGATCCGCTCCGGAGATTTTTCGTTTCATGCGCGACTGATGCCCTCGCCGGACGCAAGCGCCGCGCAACGGTACTTGGAAGAGGCCATCCCGCTGGCTGGCAGCGACCTGCAGCGCACCCTCAGCGCCTGGGCCAAGCGCCTGACGCAGCATCCGAACGAAACAGAAAAGGCGCGGCGCGAAATCGACAAGATGCTGAGTGTGACGATGGCCGGAGATTTCCGGACGCTGCTGGAAGCCGCGCGAGCTTCGCTTTGAGGGCAGGGAAGAGATGCGGGTCTTGAACCGGGTGTAGCGAAAACCTATTCTTCGCCGGCTGGTTGCAGGGATTTTTGCGCGGGCTCGGCGAGCACGCCTTGCGACATTTGCTCCAGGGAATTGCGCGCGCGGTCCAGTCGCGAGCTGGCGTCGTCGTAACTTTGCTGCGCGTGGCGAAGATGCACGGATAATTTTTCAAACACTTCCGCAAAGACGTCGAACTGCTTTTTGATCCCGCCCAGGTTTTCGCGCAGATGCTTGGCGTTTTCCTCGATCTGCATTCCGCGCAGTCCCATGAGAATCATATTCAGGTAGGCGTAGAGGGTGTTGGGAGAGACGGGGAAGACCGCCTTTTCGCGGCAATATTCGTCGAGGCGGCCATTTTTTCCGGCATCGGTCATCAGCAGCTCGTAGTAAACGGTTTCGGAAGGGACGAACATCAGCGCGATATCCAGGGTCTCTTCGCCGGGAAGAATATATTTCGCGGCGATGGCGTCCGCATGTTTTCGCACGGCCTGCGAAAATTCCTTGCGCGAATCCTCGCCGAGCTCCATCAGGCGGCGATAGGATTCCAGCGGAAATTTAGAATCGATGCAGATCAGGCGAGCGCCGCTGCGCACCACGGCGTCCACCACATCGCCGGTCGAGAAGCGGTGCTGCAATTCAAAGCTGCCCTGGGGAAGCGCGTCCTCCAGCATGCGCTCCAGCCCGATTTCGCCGAGGGTTCCGCGGGATTTCGCCCCGCCCAGAACTTGCTGCATGGTTTGCGAGGCTTTGGTCAAATCCTCGCCGGCCTTTTGCACCGCGCCCAATTGCTGGCTGATCTGGCGGACGGCTTCGGTGGCCGATTGCAGCTGCTGCGAGACGCTTTTTTGCGCGTCGGAGGTCAACTGGCCGGAGCTGGCGATGCCGGTTTGCAGTTCCTGGCGCACCTGGCCGAGTTGCTGGGTGACGGACTGCATCAAATGATTGATTTGCGCGGTGAAGTTTTGCCCTTGGGTGACCAGCGAATTCTGCATTTCCTGACGGGCGGCGGAGAGTTGCAGGTCCGCGCGGCGATTGCCGGAGCGCACGAGCATCGCGAGCAAAACCACGGCGGCGATGATCAACGCGACGGCCAGCCAGAGCAGAGGAGTCATAGGTCCGCCGGCGATAGCGGAAGTGAAATCACGGTTGTGAAAGCGGCTCGATTCTTATTTTTCAATTTCTCATGATCGCCGGCGCGCAAATTTCCAGAAAAGTTTGCAGCGGGCGGGCATGGCGAAAGAAATTCCATATACCAACGGGGAATCTTACCACGATGGCAATGGAATGGGAGAGCGCCGCCCGTACCGCGATTCGCGCTTGGTCTTATGCTCCCTTGGTGAGTTCGCGTGCCTTGGGCGGCTGATAGGCGCCGGGAACGGTGCGCGCCGCGATCGACAATCGGTTCCAGGAATTAATGGTGGCGACCGCCAGAGTCAAATCGGCCAATTCCTTGTCGCCGAAATGCGTGCGGACTTGCTCGAAAACGGCGTCCGGAACATGGCCGTCGGTGATCAAGGTGACAGCTTCGGTCCAGGCCAATGCGGCGCGTTCGCGGTCCGAATAGTAGGGGCATTCCCGCCAGGCATCGAGAGAATACAGGCGCTGCTCGCTTTCCCCGATGGCGCGCAGATCTTTCCAGTGCATATCCAGGCAGTAGGCGCAGCCATTGATCTGCGAGGTGCGCAATTTGATCAAATGCAGCAACGATTCCTCGATGCCGCATTCGCGGAGATATTTTTCCAGGCCCAGCAAGGCGTGATACGCGCCGGGCGCCACTTTGGCGTAATCAAGGCGAGCTTCCATGATTTCCTCCTGTGACCGATTACCAGGCCGCGGGCGAATGCGCGATGTTTCCTGGGGGCACGGTCCACACACAATTATTTTTGCGCGATGCGAATGGCAAATCAAGTTCTGCGCCCGACGCAGAAACGCAGGAGCGCAGGCATCTTCCGCCAGCGCCTGCTCTATTTTTGTTATCCTGATTTTGGAGGAATCCGCAATGATTTCGAATCACACATCCTGGCAACGGCTCGAAGAGCGAATGAAGCAGCTTCTGAAACTGGGCCGCAGACCCATTGCCGTAACTTTTCTGGACGCCGTGCCGCAGGATATTCCGCCCTTTTCCGGCACGGCGCCTTCCGGTTGCAGCTTTTGGAGAATCGCAGGCGAGGGCCGCGCATTTTACACCGTACCTTCCGACCATTTTAATTGCGCCGTGGGAAGTTACACGCTGAACATGCCGCTATCAGCCGAACGCCAGAAAGAAACCGGTCAGACCCTGCAAATGATGTTTGACGCGGGCTATATCCGCCCGGAGGACGTGCCGGGAATCCCGCGGCTTGAGAAAACTCCTGCGGCGGTGGTGTTTGCCCCGCTTGGCGCAGCGCCGCTTGCGCCGGACGTGGTTCTGTTTGCATGCCGCGCATCGGCGGCCATGCTGCTCAATGAAGCGGCGATGCGCGAGGGTTCCGGCGGAACGCTTCCACCATTGGGACGGCCATCCTGCATGGCCTTGCCCGCGGCGCTTGCGAAAGGAACGGTCTCAAGCCTGGGCTGCGCTGGGAATCGCGTCTATACGGGACTCGGAGAGGACGAAATGTACGTGGCTGTGCCGGGAGCAGACCTCGAAAAAGTAGCCGCGGCGCTTGAAGTCATCGCGTCCGCCAATCAAGCGGTCACCGAGTACGCACGCGGGCGGCACTCCCAGCTCTCAACGCAATAGCGCGAGCGAATGCCTTTCTTAAATCCGGGCATGACGCATTCTTCGCCCATCCGGAGTTCGCCGGAGGGCGCGCTTGCACTTCCTTCGTGTTTCTAGAAATTCACTTTGAGCGCGAATTGAAATGTGCGCGGATCATAAGCCGCGGTGGGCTGGCCGCCGGAGCAGGTGGCAAGCCCTGCGGTGGGATCGCAGACGGGATTGACGTCGCTCACGTTGAAGCGGTTCAGCATGTTGAATCCATCGGCGATTATCTGCACATTCCAGCGTTCGTTGATGGGAATGGTGCGCTGGATACGCAAATCAATTTGAAAAAATCCCGGGCGCGTAAAGGCGTTGCGCTGCAAGTCGCCGGTGCAGCCGTAGGGCGGAGTCGGAACGCCGGGATAGGGGCCAAAGGGTTGGAGCGAGCTATCGAGGCATTGCGTGGGAAGAATAAATTCGACGCCTTTGATATAAGGCGAAGAGGTGGCTGCGGGAAATCCCGGAGGAACCGGAGCGCCGGCCGGAAGCACCGACGGCCGATTGGTGGCCGTGCCGAAATCCAGATTGGTGTTGGAACCGATGAGCAGGTTGTAGGGACGCCCGGAGGAAACCTCAATCACCGGAGCGATCATGAAGTCCGCAAGGAATTTCTTCCACGCGCCGGCATCGCTGCCGTGATAGGGACTCTCGAAAACGGCGCTGGTGATCCAGCGGTTGCGCTGATCGAACGCGGAATTCCCGCGGTCGCCATTGGGATTGCTGTTGTCCTGCGGATTGAGGAGCGTCGAGAGATCGGTCGAATCATCGATGGAATGGGACCACGTCCAGCCCGAAAGCAATTCCATGCCGCGCGAGAATCGCTTGGTGACCGTCAGGGTGAAGGCGTTGTACAGGGAATTTCCGCTGGACGTTTGCGGGTTCACATCGCTCCAGGGAATCTGAATGAAATTACCCTGCTTGTCCTTGAACCCCGTGGGAAATCCTCCGGCCGCGGCAATGGCCACCAACTGGTTGTAGCCGCCGGGCAAAAGCCCGGAAAAAGAAGGATTGGGGCCGGAGGGGCGGAAGAAATTGAAAACCGCGGCGGTCCCGATGATGCCGACCGGCACGCCTCCGCAATTCGGCACGGAAAAGCCCAGACCGAGCATTCCCGGTGCGATCAGCGCAATGCTGCCATTGGTCGGGCCGGTTGGCGACATCGCGGTCTGATTCACGCAGTCGCCGGGATTGCCGTTGGGAACCGCCACGGTCAGCGGATTGCTTCCGGGCGAAACAACACTCGCAGCCACGGCGTTATTGTCGTTGGAAGCGAGGATGCCGGGATTGGTGACGTTGTAATTGATGGTGCGGTCGAGATGCGTGCCGTGAGTGTAGTTATAAGCTGCGCTCACTTTCCAATCCCGGGTGATCTGGCGCTCGATAGTCAGATTGGCTTGCTGCGCCAGCGCGTATTGAAAATTGCTGGCGATGGGGATGGTGTACGGCAGAATCGGCAGCGGATAGCCGGGTTCTCCGAAGGGAGAAAATCCGTTTACGGAAAGGTAGCGCTGATTATTGAACAGTGAATTGGTGTAGGAATTCGCGGAAGTGTTCACAAAAAAGCGCTGCTGGCCGGGCTGGTAACACATTTGCGGGGTGGCCGCGTTGGTCGAGCAGCCGGTGGCGATATTTCCGGTCAAAATTCCCTGAAAAATCGAGGATGCATTCAGCGCGCCGATGTTTGCGGGATTGTCAATCGAAGCATTCGAAGGAGCGCCGCCGGCCGCTTCCAGCAGCGCGGATTGCGCGCCATCTTCAGCGGTGGCCAGAAAAGCCAGGGCCAGCGGCGGATGATCGTAGAAAAATCCGTAGCCCGCGCGAATCACCGTCTTGCCGTCTCCCCAGGGATCCCAGGCGATGCCGATGCGCGGAGCGATATTGTTGGCGTCGCGCGGGATTCCTTCGGTGACGCCGAAGGCCGCCTCGCCCGCGGCGTTCAGAGGCGTGGCGGGCGTGAATTGCGGGGTCCACTCCATGTCGTAACGCACGCCGTAATTGAGCGTGAGCTTGCGATTGATTTTCCAGCTATCCTGCGCGAAGACGCCCAGAGTTTTGTTGTCGAATGGATGATTGGATTGTCCCGCGCCCTGGTAGAAAAATTCCGGCAAGCCAAGGCCGTATCCCTGCACCGAAGAAAATGGCGGCGTGACGATGGGCCCGCCGGAAGAAGGGATCTGCGACGGGAAATTCAGCGAAGAGGCCCCGACCGGAGTGAAATCAAAAACGCCGCCATAATTCAGCGTGAATATCTGGGATTTCGAGGATCCCAGCTGAATCAAGTTGGCATCGGCGCCGAATTTGAAGGTATGCGATCCGTGCGACCAGGTGATGTCGTCAGTCCACTCATAGCGCTTTTCGATGCGGTCTTCGGTGGAAAAAGGTTCGCGGCCAAAGAAAGCGTAGCCCGCG
This sequence comes from uncultured Acidobacteriota bacterium, assembly GCA_963708285.1. Taxonomy (GTDB): domain Bacteria; phylum Acidobacteriota; class Terriglobia; order Acidiferrales; family UBA7541; genus Palsa-295. Next base: position 605,316 of record CAVPSF010000001.1, on the reverse strand, counting down.
ATATTCACCGCCGGATCGCTGCCTCCCGCGAGATTGGAGAATCCGTAATGCAAGCCGCGCCGCGCATATTGAAAGCGCGCTTCGTTGAACAGGTCGCCGCGGATGGCAGTGGTGTGCTGGCCGATGATTGAGAAATCGCGCGTCTGCTGAAGGGAAGTGCGCGAGCCGGCATTCTGCCCGAAATTCTGGTTTTGCGCGTTCACCTCCAAGCCGGTGATGGTGGAAGGCGAAACGCTGACGCGGATGAAGGAGCTATTCGCCGAGTTCCAGATATGGTCGAGCCGCGCGGACCACAGGCTGGTGCCTTCCGAGGTGGGGTAGTTGCCGATGGTATTGAAAAGCCCGGTATAAGAGGCGGGCAAAGGCGCGCCGCTGGTGACGAAACCCGCGCCGGGGAAAAATGGCGTGTTGCCGAAAAGCGAAGTGAGCGAGCTGACCGCCGCGGCGCAGAAATACGGAATGGAAACGTTCAGCGGTACATTGGGATTGGTCACGTACGCGGCTTGCGCCTGGGTGAGCAGGCCATTCGTCAAGCCGCACCTGGCACTACCCGCCGGAAAACTGGTGTTCACCAGATCGAAATTGTTGGCGCCGATGTTGGTAAATCCGGTTTCCTGGCGGCGCGTGATTTCATAACTGAAAAAATAAAATGTCTTGTCCTTCTGGATGGGTCCGCCGATGGTCGCACCGCCTTGCACGCGGGTGTAGGACTGCTTGACTGGAACCGTGCCGAAAATGGGATTCGCGGGATTGCCGTTGAATGTGGCGTCCACCGAAAAAGGGTTGCGAGCCTGAATGGCGCTGTCGCGAAGGAATCCGAAAACGTCGCCGTGAGTTTGATTCGAGCCGGATTTGGTGACAATGTTGACCACGCCGCCCATAGCCCGGCCGTATTCCGGCATGTAATTGCTGGTAATCACCTGAAATTCCTGCACCGCTTCCTGCGAGACTGTGGCGCGCACGCCGTTGACGGAATTGTCCACGGCGTCGGCGCCGTCGATGGAAACTTCGTTGGAACGCGCGCGTTGGCCGCCGAAATTCAATCCGCTGGTGGGCGCCGCGCCGATGGATGGCGTATCGTCGCGCGCCGCCTGGGAATTCAGCAGCGTGAAATTGATGTAATTGCGGCCATTGATGGGCAGGCTGTTGATTTGCGTCTGGGTGATGGTGGTGGAGACGTCGGTCTTGCCGGTTTCCACCAGGTCCGGCATGGCGGATACGCTCACTTCCGCGGCGGTGGTTTTTAGCTGCAACTGCGGATTGTATTCCGAAATAATTCCTAGCGTGAGCGTGAGCGAAGGATTGGTGAGCACCGCGAATCCGGAAGCCTCCACGGTGAAGGAATATTTGCCGGGAGGAAGCCCGACGATGTCGTAGCGGCCATCAGCATTGCTGGTGGCCGTGCGTTGCGCTCCGGTGGCTAGATTTCGCACGGTGATGTGCGCGTTGCCGACCGCCAGATTCTGCGGATCGAGAACCGTCCCGGATAAGTTGACGGTGTTGACTTGTGCAGAGACGCGGCCAGGAAGAACGGCGAGCAACGCAGCGAACGCCAGCGCAAACAAGACAAGGTTCCGCACACGCATAGGTGCACCCTCCGATGAGTTTTCGGCCCATTGCATCGCTCGCACACACCATCCTTAGAAGGCTTGGCGAACCTGGTCCCACCCCACTTGTGGGCCTCACGGGCTGTTGAGCGACTTCTACTCTCAGGATTATCCGTTTGCAATAGAAATCTCCCGGGCTTCGACGGGAGAGTTATGCCCGGGACGAATTTTTGCATGGAATTTGCAAAATGGCGGCCGCCATGCGGGTCAATCGTGCGCGGAGGGGCCGGTCAACTGAACCAGGGAATCGGGAGACGGCGCCGTGGCGGCGGGGAAAATTTGCGGCGCGCGCCAGGAATCAACGATGGAAATTTGATGCACGCAGGAGACCGTGCAACGCGGCGCGCAACCCTTCTGCGTGAGGTATTCGCGCTGCCGTTGCTCCGGCGTGTATTCCGCGAGCGGAATGCCGGGATAGCCGCGCTGCTGCGAACAATAGTGCACCAGGCCGTTTTCGCAGATGTAGAGATAGCGCGAACCGGCGCGGCAGCGCCAGTTGTTTTCGCGCCCGGCGGCGATGTTGTGCTGAAACTGATTGATGCGCGTGAACGATTGCTTTCCGAGGGTCATGATTTCCTCGAAGATTTGCCGTTCGCGCGGGCCGAGCGGCTGGAGCTGCCCGTTGCCGTCGTGAAGGATTCCCACCGTCGAGGTGAAGCCCAGCTCGATGGCGCGATGCGCCACGGCCAGGGCGTCTTCCGGATTGATGAATGCCGCTGCCGAGAACGGAATTGATGTTGACGTGGAATTCGGCGTGCTCGGCGAGCAGTTTGAGTTTCTGGTCCAGCACCTTCAGGCTTTTCTTCGAGACTTCGTCCGGCATGCGCGTTGTCGATGCTGATCTGCAGATATTCGAGGCCGGCGCGATTCAGCCGCTCGATGCGCTCCGCCACCAGCAGGTAACCGTTGGTGATCATCCCGGCGATGATGCCGTTTTTGCGGATGCGCCCGATGATGGCGTCCAGATCGGGATGCAGCAGCGGCTCGCCGCCGCTGATGGTGATGATGGAGGTGCCCATCGCGCCCAGCAGGTCGATGCGGCGAAACATTTCCTCGGTGGGAACGGGCTCGGAAAAATCGTCGAATTCATTGCAATACGTGCAGGCAAGATTGCAGCGGCGCGTGGGAATGATGTGCACCAGCAGCGGATGCCGCGTGGAAACCACGCCTTTGACGATCATGCGCAGTTCGCGCAGCTTGCGATGCGCGGCGCGCATTTTCTTTCGAATTTTCTTCTGCAGGGTCACGGATCTTCGCGGAAGCAGGGCGGCCGGAGCGCGTGCGCCGCTTTTTTGCCTCTGAATATTATGCCATAGCGGGCGCGAAATTCGCGGCGGGATCCGGCCGCGCAGGCGCAAACGGCACGAGCGGATTCGCCGCACAAGCGCGCGCGGGCGCGAGAGTGAATCAGTCTGACCAGTGCGCCGGCTTGCGGTCCCAGCGGTGCGCGGCCAGCTTCTGGAGCAAAGCCGCATCCAGCGGGCCTGCGTCGCTTGTGGCAATATTTTCGCGCACGTGGCTGTGCTTGCGCATGCCGATGATGGTGTTGCTGACGGCGGGATGCGAAAGCACGAATCGCAGCGACATTTCGGCCAGAGTCATTCCCGGAGGCGTGATTTTTTTCAGTTCCGCCACGCGCGCGAGAGTTTTTTGCAGATTTTCCGGGCCGAAATATTTGGCGCGCCAGTCGTCCGGCGGGAATTTCGTGTCCGGTGTCATCTTCCCGCCCAGGCTGCCTTCGTCGAGCGGCACGCGCGCGATCACGCCGATATTGAGCTGCTGGCAAAGGGGAAACAGCTTGTCGGCGGGCGCCTGGTCGAAAATGTTGTAGATCACCTGCACGGCGTCCACCAGGCCGGTGCGAATCGCAAGAATGCCGTTTTCCGGTTCCCAGCGGTTGAGGCTTAGGCCGAAGAAGCGAATCCATTTCTCGGCCTTCAATTTTTCCACGGTCTCGCGGAATTCCGCTTCCGCGGTCCAGCGATCGTCCCACACGTGGAATTGCAGCAGATCGATCGAATCGACGCGCAATTTTTCGCGGATGCGCCGGGCATATTCGAAAACGTGCGCGGAGGGGAACACGTCGCGATATTTGTATTTCGGGAGCGCCGGCCACTGGTCGTTCTTGGGAGGAATTTTCGAAGCGGCGAAAATGCGGCGGCCTTTATTGCGAGCCATGATTTCGCCCAGCAGCGCGTCGCTTTTGCCTTCGCCGTAGGCCCACGCGGTGTCGAAAAAATTGCAGCCCAGGTCGATGGCCAACTGCATGGCGTCGAGCGATTCGCGGTCGTCCGAGCCGGACCATCCGCTCATGCCCCACAAGCCGTGGGCAATTTCGCTCGATTCAAAATTGGTGCGGCCGAACTTTCGATATTTCATGCGATTCCTTTCGCAGATGTTATACAACATTCGCGGCGGCGATTCGAGAATCGCGAAAGACGAGCCTGTGGAGCGGAATCTCGCGGGGCCTGGGCGACGCGGCTGGGGAAGTGGGTGGCTGGGAGCAGTCGCGCGCGCGACGAAACGCCGCTCCGGCGGGTTCCAATCTGCTAAACTTTCTATCAGCTCTGTCGTTTCCGGCGGGCCTGTAGCTCAGATGGATAGAGCAGCGGTTTCCTAAACCGTTTGTCGGGAGTTCGACTCTCCCCAGGCCCACCAGCCTTCGCTCGCCAAGTTGACATTGCATGGGATCGGATTTCAAAATCGGCGAGCTACGGATCGGCAGGCCAACCAATCCAGCAAGCGAAGGCTGTCGCGCCGCAGCTTTAGCGGAGGCGGACTTGCCTATGAAATACGTCTACATCTTGCAGAGTGAGCAGGAGCCGGAGCATTTCTATACCGGCATCACCGACAATCTGAAAGCCAGGCTGTCGAAACACAATGCCGGCGAGGTCACGCACACGGCGAAATATCGCCCTTAGCACCTTCTTCCAGTGACCCAATGCGCTTCTTTGCAGCTTCCATTTTATTGAATGGTGACGTACTATCACATACTTACTCGATTAGGAATTCAATAATCCTCGACGAAGATTCAACCGAAGTGACTGATACGTTGGCATCGCCTGAAATGAGGTCCGTTCCATGATAATGGTCGCGTTAGCTTACAAGGGGGGTGATTCAAATGCCGAAGCTCTACCTGAAAGCAAGTGGCGGAAATAAATTTGAATGGGTGGAAACAACCGAAAAAGCCAGTTCGGACGCTAAAGCATCTATGAAAGTGACGCTGAAGCAATTCCAATGTGCCAAATTAGAGCAAGCTCATAGACGGTCCCCGGAAGTAGAACCTGGTTGGGTGATCAGCATCGAGGTCGTTGAATTGTTCCCTAGTGAACCCGGCTCTAGCGGTACCAAGGGTTCCTAAAACGCCAGAGGCTGCCCGCTAATGTATTGCCCTCTTTGCAAAGCAGAGTATCGTCCGGGGTTCGATCGGTGCTCCGACTGTTTCAGTAAACTCGTACCGCGCGAACAGGCCGACGCCGCCAAGGTGTGCCTTCTTTGGGAGGGGATGGGCCTGTCCACATTCAATAGAATTGCCGTTACGTTGGGGGATGCGAACATTCCCAATCATTCGAGGTCTAAGGCACAAGCTGAAAGACAATTTACCATTCTGTCTCATATCCCAATCTTTGGTTGGTTCGTGCGCTTGAATAGAACGAGAGAATTGTTATATTGGCAAGTCTTTGTGTTGGAATCAGACCTTCACAATGCAGAAATGCTGGTGCGGGATATTGAGGGGGCCAAGTAACAGCGTTCCCGCGCACGTATTATCCGTCAGTAACTTTGCCCCGCATTCCTGCCACCATTACCCCTTAAGCGCCGAGTCCCAACCTTCCGAGACACCGGCCTTTTGTGCGGAGCGGGCTATATTCCGACGACAGGGCCAAACCCTTCGTCGGGAGTTCGACTCTCCCCAGGCCCACCAGCCTTCGCTCGCCAAGTGGACATTGCATGGGATCGGATTTCAATATCGGCGAGCTACGGCTCGGCGGACCATCCGCCGTTTTCATCGACAGGCGATTCGCCAACGAAATGTTGCCAATCCATCCTATGCTGGAGTTTTCTTTTGGTGGGCGTGTGAATGCAACGCCGATTCCCTGGGATGAGCACTGCGGGTGGATTGTGATCCCATTCATTGCCGCTGCCCCAAATTTGCGAAACGACATCGAGCTCGAAGCTGACAGCTAGACATTACCAGATGGTTTGGATTCCGGCGGCTTGGAGGCGGCGGTCGCGGGTCACCAGCGGAAGGCCGAGGTGGAGGGCAGTTGCAGCGATGATGCGGTCGGGCATGTCGGGAACAACATCGCGGGGAATGTATCTCAAGGCGCTAGCGACGTTGTAATCGAGTGGGAAGACTTTGAATGCGGGATTGTCCTGGCCGAGTTCGCGGACAATCCTCTGGAACGCATCGGCGACGATGCGCCCGCGTTCGACCAAGTACACAACCTCAACGAGCGAGACGGCTGAAATATAAGTTGGAACGCCGCTAGCCGCCGCGGCGTCGATCAGCGAAAACACCTTTCTCTGAGAGATTCTTGGTATCGAGCAAATACCAGATGGCCGCATGCGTATCGAGCACAGCAGGCATCAGGTGATGTCTCGGGGGAAGTTGCCCCACATTTCGCGGCGAGCCTCGGCGATATCTTCTTCCGTGATGTGGATATCCAAGTCTGCCCACAGTCCACGCAGGCTCTGGAGCGGCTTCTTGGAACGCCGTTCTTTTCTTTCAGGAAGTCCACGAAGTCCAGCACTTCCTTCTGCTTCTCAGGAGGCAAATCGCGGAGCTTTTCGAGGACCTGTTGTTCTATGGTCATGGCAGCCTCTCGGGCGATCTCTGCTTATTATAAGCCCGCTAGACAGAATTTGGGGCCGTTGCCTTTGGATAGACAGCTATAGCTTCACATAAGCTATGCCGAGGCGGGGTGGAAATTCGTAAGTCGTCAACCAAGGCGTCGGCGAGATCGTTTGAAATTCACTCATGCGCAATTCAAATTTTCGGGGACCGCGAGCATGTATGCGCGCAAACGCTGATTTTATGCTTGGCGTGCGGCGGCATTATAATGGCGGCATGAAAACACAAACTGAGAAGGCGGAATATTTGCGGGCGCTGCATCAAGGGCCGGAAGTGCTGGTTCTGCCGAATGCGTGGGACTGCGCCAGCGCGCGCATTTTTGAGGAGGCGGGATTTCCGGCTATCGCCACCACCAGCGCGGGCGTGGCATTCGCGCAAGGCTATCCGGATGGGCAGCGGATTCCGGGGCGCGAAATGCTCGAAGCGGTGCGGCGAATCGCCGCGTGCGTGCAGATTCCGGTGACCGCGGACCTCGAAAGCGGATATGAAAACGCAGCCGAGACGGCCGAGAAATTGATTGCTTCCGGTGCCGTGGGTCTGAATCTGGAAGACCTCGAAAACGGTTCGGAGAAAAATCTAGTGGAAATCGAAGCGCAGGCGCGGAAAATCGCGGAAGTGCGGCGCGTGGGAGCGCAGCGCGGCGTGCCCATCGTCATCAACGCACGGACGGACGTATACCTGGGGCAAATCGGCGAGCCGGGCACGCGATTCGAGCGCGCCTGCGAGCGGCTGCGCGCGTATATCAAAGCGGGCGCGGATTGCGTTTTCATTCCCGGAATTGACGATGAGAATTTGATTCGACGGTTCGCGGAGGCGCTGCGGTTTCCCATCAATATTTTGGCGGGCGCGGCCACGCCTCCCGTCGCGCGACTGAAAGAGATCGGCATTCGCCGCGTGAGCGTGGGTTCGGGAATCGCGCGCGCGGCCATGGGAAGAACGCGGCGCGCGGCGCAGGAATTGCGCGCCACGGGGAAATTCGAAGCGATGCTCGAAGGCGCGATTCCTTATGCCGAAGCGAATGGACTATTCAAGCGCTAGCTTGTGGCCGATCGGATTGAACCGGATTCCGGAATTTCAGGGAACGGCAATTCGCGCCGCTCTTCCGAACTCTTCATCCCCAACTCGAGGAGAGTCATTACCGCCAGAGCATCGCGCGCGGTGATTGGATTAGGCGCGCCGCTGACGATCGCGTCGTAAATCGCCTGGTAATATCCGCAGTAATTTCCCGGAACCATCGGAACCGGCTCGGATTCGATGGCCTCGCCATGGCGCGAAAAAAATGTGGCGTTGATCGGATCGCGTCCCCAATCCGGGCCCACCGGCATCTCGCCGCGTTTCAAGGCATCTTCCTGCGGATCGATTCCAAATTTCACCAGGCTGCCGAGCGTGCCGTGGACCACAAAGCGCGGCGATTCGCGCGCCACCAGGCAACTCCCGTGCACGATGGCGCGCATGCGCGCATAGCGAAGCTGCACATGAAAATAATCAACGGTCTCGCAGCCGCGGCGTTCCGATGCAAGGTCCGCATAGACCGCAAGCGGCAATCCGAATAACTGCAAAACTTCATCGACCAGATGCGAGCCGAGGTCGTACCAGATTCCACTGCCGGGGCCGGGCATTTCGCGCCAGCGCTGGCGCACCGCGGGACGGTAGCGGTCGTAGTGCGATTCGAAGTAAGCCACTTCGCCGAGTCGGCCGGAGGAAAGCACCTTGCGCAGCGTGAGGAATTCGCCATCGAAGCGGCGCGACTGGAAAACGGAAATCAGCAATTTGGCTTTTGCGGCTTGCGCGAGCAGCGCGGCGGCTTCGGCGGCGGTGATGGTGAAGGGCTTGTCGACCACCACATGCTTGCCGCTCGCAAGCGCTCCGGCGGCCAGCGGAACATGCGAAGTATTGGGCGTAGCGATGACAATCAGGTCAATCTCCGGAATTCGATATGCTTCTTCCGCCGTGCCGAGCACGGTCACCGCGGGCCAGTCCTTCAATACCTTCGCGGCGTTGCTTGAGACGATGTGCGTCAGGCGAATTCCCGGCACGTGCATCAGCGCCGGCGCATGAAACGTTTTTCCGGCGAAGCCATAGCCGATCAACGCGACATTCAGAGTTCGAGAAGCGGCGAGATTCATTCGAGTCCTTTCCTGAAATCACGGTTCGCGGCGAAATCGCCGCTTCAATTTCCTCGCGAAAGGCTTTTTCCCCATGCTTCGAGGAGCCGATTGACGGCGGCAATCCCGCGGCGCACATCCTTGTTGCGGAATTGTTTCAGCAGGGACCACAGGCTGGGCGCGCGGAGCCGCGTTTTGCGCCGTGGCCTGCGCTGTTGCTTGAGGCAGCGCCTTGGCAAAACTTTCGAGCATGGCAGGGTCGAAGGCCGCGAGTGTTTTCCCCAAAATCAAGATATTGCGGATGGCGCGAACCGATTCCGGCGATTTTGCCGCTTCGGAGGCCATCTGCGTGAGTTCGCCGCCCGCTCCCAAAGCGCCGCGCACAAATTCAAAAACGCCGCGATCATGCAAGCCTTGCAGAACCTCCAGCCAGTCGAGCAATGCCTCGGCGTGCTCGAGTGGCGCGCGATTCAGCCGGGCTTGCAGTTCGGCGCCAGGATCGCGCGGCGGAATTTCCAGAGGAATGGGCGGAGCCATATTTTTCTCCTCGCGATTATTTCGTTTGAATGCGGACCAGGCCGTTTCCGGGGACGCGATAATCGGCGCGCTGCCATTTCCGCTCGACTTCCACGCCGCGTTGCGGCGTAGGATGACCAAAACGCGAATTCCCAGCGGGCAGCGGGCTTTCTCCCACCTCGGGCAGCACGGTCATCTGGACGCTCGTCTCCTTGAACGCCGGAGTGTGCGTGGGCAAATCGGTGTGGCTGCTGGTGAGGCGGTTGACCGGGCTTTCCGTGGAGTTCATGGGCATGTACAACTCTTTTCCCTGCACACGGTCGGTCACCAGCGCGCGAACCCGGACGCGGCCGTAGCGCGATCGCAACTGCACCCAGGTGCCGCTGCGGATGCCGCGTTCTTTTGCAAGCTGCAGCGAGACTTCAACAAACGTGTCCGGCGTTTTTTCGCGAATGCCCGCGACGCGATAGGTGAGATCGCCTTCGTGGAAATGTTCCAGCAAGCGGCCGTTGTTGAGGTGCAAATCGTACTCAGCGTCGGGCTGCTCGGGCCATTCGGTCCAAGCGAGCGGATACAGATTGGCCTTGCCTCCGGACATTGCGAATTTTTTGGTATAGAGGAGCGGCTCGTCGTTTCCATCCGGCGCCACGGGCCATTGCAACGATTTGTAGCCCGCGAGCCTTTCGTAATTGACACCCGCGAACATGGGAGTGAGCGCGGCGATTTCGCGGTAGACCTCCGAAGGATGCGCGTAATTCCATTGCGCGCCCATGCGATTGGCAATTTCCTGAATAATGACCCAATCCGGACGGGTGCCTTCGAGCGGCTCGAATACCTGGTAAAGCCTCTGGATGCGGCGTTCCGTGCTGGTGAAAGTGCCTTCCTTTTCGAGGCTGGGGCACGCCGGCAAAATTACGTCGGCAAAACGGCACGTGGCGCCGAAAAAAATATCCTGCACCACAAAAAAATCGAGCTTCGAAAAAGCTTCGGCCACGTAATTGGCGTTGGAATCAACGATGCTCATTTCTTCGCCGATCACGTACAGTGATTTCAGCTTTCCGGCTTGAATGGCGTCCACCATCTGGTGATTGTCGAGTCCTTTTGTGGAAGGAAGCGGCGCGCCCCAGGCAGCTTCAAAGCGCGCGCGAATCTCCGGATCCTCCACGGATTGGTAGCCCGGGAGCGCGTTGGGCATGGAACCGTGATCGCTCGCGCCCTGCACATTGTTGTGGCCGCGCAATGGATATGCGCCGGTACCCGGACGCATGTAATTTCCGCTGACCAGGAGCAGATTCGAAATTGCCGTGGAAGTGTCCGAACCGTGCGGTGTGCTGCGTCACGCCCATGGCCCAGAGGATGCAGGTGGTGTCCGCTTCGGCGATGTGGTGCGCAACTTTTTTCAAATTTTCGACGGTAATTCCGGTGAGGCGCGAGGCCGCCTCGAGAGTGAAAGGACCGAGGCTTTTGCGGTACTCATCAAGTCCTTCGACCCAGCGATTGAGAAAATCGTATTTCGCGAGTCCATTATCGAGCAGGTAGCGGGCCACGGCCGATAGCCAAATCATGTCCGTTCCGGGGCGGGGATGGAGAAACAGATCGGCGCGGCGCGCCATTTCGTGCTCGCGAATGTCCGCGACGATTAATTTTTGCCCGCGCAATTTGTGCGCTCTTTTCACGCGCGTGGCCAGCACAGGATGGCTTTCCGCGGTGTTGCTGCCGATGATGATCACCAGGGCGGCCTGCTCAATATCCCTGATGGATCCGGAATCTCCGCCGTATCCCACGGTGCGAAACAAGCCGGTGGTGGCGGGAGCCTGGCAGTACCGCGAACAATTGTCGATGTTGTTCGTGCCGGCCACGGCGCGCGCCAGCTTCTGCATCAGGTAACTTTCTTCGTTGGTGCATTTGGAGGAGGAAATGAAAGCCAGCGCATCGGCGCCGTGCTTGGATTTGATTTCCGAAAATTTGCGCGCGACGAGTTGCAGCGCCTCGTCCCATCCTGCTTCGCGAAAAGTTTGACCCTCGCGGATGAGCGGCTTGGTCAAGCGGTCCGGGCTGTTGACGAAATCCCACGCAAATTTTCCCTTGATGCAGGTGGAGATGCCGTTGGCGGGACCTTCGGCAGGAGAAACTTTCAAAATATGGCGGTCCTTGGTCCACACGTCGAAGCTGCAACCCACGCCGCAATAAGTGCAGACCGTTTTCGTGCGGCGGACGCGCGCGGCCCGCATGGTGGCTTCGGCGTCGGAAAGTTTCATGACCGGGCCGTAGCCGGTTTCCGGCTCGACGGATTTTACGATGTCGATCATCGCCTCCAGCGCCGGAGCCGGAAGGGCCGTCAAAAATCCCGCGTGTCCCAACATGGATTTTTCCATCAGCGCATTGCAGGGACATACCGTGACGCAATGCCCGCAGGAAACGCAACTCGATTCGCCGATGGGGGAGCCGCCATCCCACAGCACGCGAGGGTGCGCATCTTCCCAGCGAATGGTGAGCGTTTCATTCACCTGCACGTTCTGGCAAGCCTCGACGCAGCGGCCGCACAAAATGCATTGGCTGGGATCGTAGCGATAAAAAGGATTCGAGTTGTCAACCTCATACGGCTTGGGCGAAAAGGGGATGGCCTGGTGCTCGACGGCCAGCGTCTTCGTGGTGTTGTGGACCGTGCAATTTCCGTTGTTGTTGTCGCAGACCGTGCAATAGAGAAGATGATTGGCGAGGATGCGATCAAACGCCTCGCGCTGCGCGGAATCTGCCGCGGCGGAATGCGTCGCCACGCGCAAGCCGGATGAAACCGTCGAGGCGCAGGCCCTCGCGAGTTTTCCGTCAATTTCAATCATGCAAGTGTCGCAGGTCTGAACCGGTCCGAGTTGCGGGTGATAACAAACATGGGGAAGTGAAATTCCCGCGCGGAGGATTACGTCGATCAGACGTTCGCCGGGCAGCGCTTCGCAAGTCTGACCGTCAATCGTGACGCGAATCATTTTTGGATTATCCGCCATGGCGATTGCCCCGCACCGCCTCGCGTTTCCCGCGATAGAGGCAAATCATACCTCCGGTGAGAGGCATGTGTCGCTGCGTTTTCGGCGAGTGGAAATGAAGTTTCGGAAAGCCGCGGGAAATGTCGAGCCAGATTCGCGGGAAGGGCTGCTCGAGGGAGTCTACTGAATTCTTTCGTGCACGTATCCGGCGGCGGCCAGCGCTTCGGTCAACTGGCGCGCGTGCTCTTCGCCGCGCGTCTCGAGCGTCACGTCGATGGCTGTTTCTCCAAGGTTGACGCCGTAATAGGCTCGGTCGTGCGAAGTGGCAATGATATTCGCGCGATGGTGCGCGATGATGCCGCTCAATTTATAGAGCGCGCCAGGATAATCCGGCAGGTTGATGCGCAGGCGGATCAGGCGTCCGTCTTTCACCAAGCCGCGCTCGATGATGCGCGAGAGCAGGGTCACGTCGATATTTCCGCCCGACACCACCGCCGCCGTGGTTTTTCCCGCCGCTCCCGTCTTGCGGTTGATCACCGCGGCAATGGCCGCCGCTCCCGCACCTTCGGCCAGCATTTTTTCGCGTTCGAGAAACAGCAGGACGGCATTGGCGATTTCTTCTTCGCCCACGGTCACGATATCGTCCACATATTCGTGAATCAGCGGAAGGGTGCGTTCGCCCGCGCGGCGCACGGCGATGCCGTCGGCCATAGTGGTGGCGGCGGGAATGGTGACCGGAGCGTTCTGCGCGAGCGCGGCTTTCATCGAAGGTAATCGTTCGGTTTGCACTCCGATGACGCGCACGCGCGGGTTCACCGACTTGATGGCGCAGCCGATGCCGCTGGCCAAGCCGCCGCCTCCGATAGCCACCACCGCGACTTCCATGTTTTCGCACTGCTCGAGCAATTCGAGGCCAATGGTGCCTTGCCCCGCAATCACTTCGTCGCTGTCGAAGGCATGCACGAACGTCAGGCCCTGCTCCTCGCTGCGACGCCGCGCCTCATCGTACGCTTCCTCGTAATTTGCGCCGTGGAGAACCACGTGCGCGCCATATTCCCGCGTGGAGACGACTTTATTCAGCGGCGTGTGGATCGGCATGCAGATGGTGGAGGCGATGCCCTGCTTCGTGGCGTGGTACGCCACAGCCTGGGCGTGATTTCCGGCCGAAGCGGCGATCACTCCGCGCGACCTTTCTTCCGGCGTGAGGGTAAGGATTCGATTTAATGCGCCGCGTTCCTTGAAGGAGCCGGTGCGTTGGCGGTTTTCGAGTTTCAGGAAAACCGAACCTCCAAAAAGACGCGAAAAAGATTCCGAATAGGAACACGGCGAGACGCGAATCGATTGCGCGATTCGCTGGCGTGCGGCGCGTATGTCGTCGAGCGTGACCATGCATCTCCCCGCGGGAGGTCCTCTTCGGTTCGCGCGCCAGATTCAGCGGCGCACCGCGGCTCAAATACAATGCCACGCCCTCCGGCGAGGGGAAACATATTATTCGACAACGGCGCCTGCCTCTGAATTTTGGATGCATTCCATCCATTTTTCTGATGCGTCAAATTCTTGACAAATCGGCCGCCGCCGATTAGTTTCATTTGCGTCATGAAATTGCGGGCACACATTACCCGGAAGCACCATCATCACCACACGCCCTGTGCCCGCGGCGGTGTGGCTAGCTAGCATTCGATAGCAGCACTCATCAGCCCGCTGGCAGACAATGCCGGCGGGCTTTTTTGTTTTTTGGGGGCAAAAATGGAATTGGACTTCGAAAAAGAGGGCGGGCTGATTCCCGCGATCGTGCAGGATCACGAGACGGGCGAAGTCCTGATGCTCGGATTCATGAACCGCGAAGCGCTGGAAAAGACCTCGCGGACCGGGTACGTCACCTTCTTCAGCCGCTCGCGCCAGAAACTTTGGACCAAGGGAGAAAGCAGCGGCCAGCGCCTCTTGCTTCGCGAATTGCGCGTGGATTGCGACCGCGACGCGCTGCTGGTGCGCGTGGAAATGGCCGGAGAAGCGGTTTGCCACGAAGGCTATCGAAGCTGTTTTTACCGCCAAATCGACTCCCAAGGGCAGGCGGCGGTGGTGGCGGAACGCGTTCTTTCACCGGAACAACTGTATGGAGAAGGAAAAAAACAATGACGGTGCTGAAGCTGGGAATTCCGAAGGGGAGCTTGCAGGATTCGACAATCGAATTATTCGGCCGCGCCGGATGGCGCATTTCCGTGAGCTCGCGCAGTTATTTCCCGTCCATCGACGATCCGGAAATCGAATGCATGCTGGTGCGCGCGCAGGAAATGGCGCGCTACGTGGGCAGCGGCGCGCTGGATGCGGGAATCACCGGGAAGGACTGGATTCTCGAGACCGGCGGGAAGGTGGAGGAAATCGCCGAGCTGGTGTACGCGAAAACGAGCCTGGGGCGTGTGCGCTGGGTGCTGGCGGTGGCGGAAGATTCGCCGATCGAGACGGTGCGCGACCTGGAAGGGAAAGTGATCGCCACCGAAGCGGTGCGTTTGACGGAAAAATATCTGGAACGGCATGGGGTGAAGGCGCGTGTGGAATTTTCCTGGGGCGCGACGGAAGTGAAAGTTCCGTTGCTGGCGGACGCCATTGTGGAAGTGACCGAAACAGGAGCTTCGTTGCGCGCCAATCACCTGCGCATCCTGGATACGCTCCTCGAATCCGCGCCGTGGTTTATCGCCCATCGCGACGCGTGGCAGGACGCCTGGAAACGCCAAAAAATCGAAAATCTGGTGGTGCTGCTGGAAGGCGCGATCAAGGCCTATAACCGCGTGGGGCTGATGCTGAATGTTCGCCGCGCCGATCTTCCGTTGGTGCTCGCGGCGCTCCCGGCCCTGCGCAATCCCACCATCGCGCAATTGAGCGATGCCGACTGGGTGGCCATCAACACCATTGTCGAAGAAAAAACCGTGCGGCAGCTGATCCCCAAACTGAAGGCCGCGCGCGCGGAAGGGATTGTTGAGTACCCGCTCAACAAAATCGTGTATTGATGCGCATTCTACGGCTGACAAAGACGGTTGAGGAAAAAATACTGAGCGCGCGGCGAGGGCAGGACCGCGAAGCGCAGCGCGTGGCTGCGCGCATTGTGGAGGACGTGCGGCGGTGCGGCGATGCGGCGGTGTTTTCCTGGACGCAGCGGCTGGATCGTGTGGAATTGAATGGCCGCAGCGTATTCATCCCGCGAGCGGAGATGCGCGCGGCCGCACAGCGCGTCTCGCGCGAGTTTCTGGATGCCGTCGATCATGCCGCGCGAAATATCCGCGCCGTAGCCCGGAAGCAATTGCCGCGGGAATGGTCAATCGAGAACGAGCCCGGCGTGCGCATCCGGCAGGTCGTGCGGCCCATCGACACCATCGGTTGTTACATCCCCGGCGGGAGATTTTCACTGGTTTCCTCATTGCTGATGACAGCCATTCCGGCGCAAGTGGCCGGCGTGAAAAATATTATTGTCGCCAGCCCGCAGCCGGGAGATGCGCTGCTGGCTGTGGCCGAAACGCTCGGCTTGCCATGCGTGGCGCGCATCGGGGGAGCGCAAGCCATCGCCGCACTGGCCTGCGGGACGCGCTCGATTCCGCGCGTCGACAAAATATTCGGCCCCGGAAATCGTTTTGTAACCGCCGCGAAATTTCTGGTCAGCGCGGATTGCCCGATCGATTTGCTGGCGGGGCCGACCGAAGCGATCGTTCTTGCCGACCGGGGGAATCCGAAATTTGTCGCCGCGGACCTTTTGGCGCAGGCGGAGCACGATCCCGCCGCGCTGGCGTTGTTTGTAACAACTTCCGTGCGGCTGGGGCGCGCAGTTGCAGCGGAAATAAAATCGCAGCTTGCGCAACTCCCCAAATCAAATCCGGCTTGGCGTTCGATGGCGCGCAATGGCGCGGTGATTCTGACCCGCAACGCCCAATCCTCAATCGAATTCGTGAACCGGATTGCGCCGGAGCATTTAACGATGGAATCCGGGTCCGCTGCGATGCTCGGCAGGATTCATTCCGCGGGCAGCGTTTTTCAAGGCGACTGGAGCGCGCAGACATTCGGCGATTACGCCAGCGGCACAAATCATGTGCTGCCCACCTCGGGCTTGGCGCGCGCTCGCGGAGGGCTTTCCACCGCGGACTTCGTGAAATGCATCAGCGTGCAGGAAATATCGCGGGGCGGATTTCGCACCCTGGCGCCCGTGGCGCGGGAATTGGCGCGCGCCGAAGGGCTTGCGGCGCATGCGCGCTCGATCGAGGTGCGTGAATGAAGCGCTCACTTCCCGTGCCGGTGCGCGCGGCGGTAGAGCGAATGCGCCCCTATCACCCGCCCCTCGAAGGGCGCGACGACAAAATCCGTCTCGACTTCAACGAAAACACCGCTGGATGCTCGCCGCGCGTTCTGCGGGCGCTCGCGAAGCTCGCCGCGGCGGACCTTTCCATGTATCCGGAACAGGAATCGGTGCGGCGCGAGATGGCCAAATCTTTTCGCGTCCGCGCGGATGAACTTTTGCTCTCGAACGGAACCGATGAAGCGCTGCACCTGATTGCGAATGCTTTTCTCGACGCAGGAGATTCGGTGCTTTTGGTCGAGCCGACATTTGCCATGTACCGGTTTTATGCGGAGCTGGCCGGAGCGGGCGTGCAAGCTCTGCGGTATGACCAGAACCTCGAATTTCCCATGCGCGATGTATTGCGAGCATTGCGATCCGCGCCGCGCGTTTTCTTTTTGGCCAATCCGAATAATCCCACGGGAGGAGTGCTGAAGAAGCCGGAGCTGCGGAAAATTCTGGCAGCCGCGCCGCGGACCATGTTCGTGGTCGATGAAGCCTACTTCGAATATTCAGGCATCACCCTCGTGCCGTGGGTACGGCGGCATTGCAACCTGATCGTGACCCGCACGTTTTCGAAAGCCGCGGGACTTGCCGGACTGCGCCTCGGCTGCCTGTTTGCGCACCGCGAAATCACGCCGCTTTTGCGCAAGGCGCAATCGCCCTATCCCATCAGCATTCCGGCGCTGGTGGCGGGAAAAGCCGCGCTGCGCGACCGCGCGCAACTGGCGCGCACTCTGCGCGAATTTCGCCTGAGCCGCGCCGCGCTGGAACACGGACTCGCGCGGCTGGGCATTCGCTATTTTCCGAGCGCCGCGAATTTTATTCTGATGGACCTGGGCGCGAAGGCCAAAGGCGTGGTGGCTTCGCTCGCGAAGAAACGCATTCTGATTCGCGACCGTTCGAGCGATTTCGGCGGGCGCGGCTATGTGCGCATCACCATCGGAACGCTCGATGAAACTCACCGCGTGCTGCGCGGATTGGAAAAACTGTTATGAGAAAAGCGACGCTGCGAAGAATTACCAAGGAAACCGATATTCGCGTGCGCATCAATCTGGACGGGCAGGGCCGCGCGCAAATCGACACGGGAATCCGTTTTTTCGATCATATGCTCGAGCAAATCGCGCGGCACGGAGCCATGGATATCGATCTCCGCGCGCGCGGCGATTTGGACGTGGATCAGCACCACACCGTGGAAGATACGGGCATCGCGCTGGGCGAGGCGGTAAAAAAGGCGCTGGGCTCGAAACGAGGCATTTTGCGCGCGGGCTATTACCTGATGCCCATGGACGAATCGCTGGCCGCCGCGGCCATCGATTTTTCCGGACGCGCTTTTTTTGTGTGCAAGTGGCGTCCTCTGGCGCGCCGCGTGGGAGATTTTCAGACCGAATTGCTGGAGGATTTTTTTCAAGGGTTCGCGCAAGCCGCGGCCGCGAATGTCCATTTGCGGTTCCTCTACGGGCGGTCGTCACACCATCAGGTGGAATCCATGTTCAAGGCTTTTGCGCGCGCGCTGCGCTTTGCGGTGACGCGCGACCGCCAGCTCCGGCGCGTGCTGCCAACGACGAAAGGGAAGCTGTGAAAATTTCCATCATCGATTATGGCGCGGGAAATCTGCCGTCGGTCGAGCGTGCCTTTGCGTCTCTGGGCGCGGAGACCGAGCGCGTCACCCGATCGGAGCAAGTGGGAGCGGCGCGCACGATTGTGCTGCCCGGCGTGGGGCATTTCTCGGCTTTTGTCGCGGGCCTGCGTGGGGAGAATTTGGCGGAAGCGCTCCGCGCGGCGTTCGAGCGCGGCACTCCCATCCTGGGAATTTGTCTGGGACTTCAGGCCATGTTTACTTCGAGCGAAGAAGCGCCAGGGGATCAGGGCCTGGGTTTCCTTGCAGGCGAAGTGCGCATGTTGCCGAAGACGGTGAAGGCGCCGCACATCGGTTGGAACCAGGTGGAGCGCGTAAAGGACGGCGCCTTGCTTCGCGGCATTCCTGAAGGCGCATATTTTTATTTTGCGCATTCCTTTGCGGCCCCCGCTGAAGGTTCGCATACCGCGGCGGTCTGCGACCACGGCATGAAATTCGCGGCGGTGATGGAAGCGGAAAATTTGATGGGAGTGCAATTTCACCCCGAGAAATCGGGAGAAGCGGGCGCGGCGGTGCTTGGAAATTTCCTGAAGGTGGCACGATGACTCTCGCGCGGCGAATTATCCCTTGCCTGGACGTGGACCGGGGACGCGTGGTGAAGGGAATCGAATTCAAACAGTTGCGCGACATGGGCGACCCGGAAGAATTGGCGGCGCGTTACAACCGCGAAGGCGCCGATGAACTGGTGTTGCTGGACATCACCGCTTCGAACGAAGGCCGCGCGACGTTTCTCGACACTGTCCGCCGCGTGGCGCAGCAATTGAATATTCCGTTCACGGCGGGCGGCGGAATTCGCTCACTCGATGATGGCAACGCCGTCCTGCGCGCGGGGGCGGATAAAGTGACGGTCAACACCGCGGCCATCGAGCGCCCCGAATTGATTTCAGAGCTGGCCGCGCAATTCGGCTCGCAAGCCGTGGTCTTGTCCATGGATGTGAAGCGCGCCATCTCCACATGGGAAGTATTCATTCGCGGCGGTCGCCAGCCCGCGGGAATCGATGCGGTGACGTGGGCGCGGGCCGGAGTACGGCGCGGCGCGGGAGAAATACTGCTGACTTCAATGGACCGCGACGGAACTTGCAGCGGCTTCGATTGCGAGCTTACTTCACGGATCGCTGCGGAGGTTTCCGTGCCGATGATCGCCTCAGGCGGGGCCAGGACCTTCGAGGATTTTCGGGAGGTTTTCACCAGAGGAAGCGCGGATGCCGCGCTTGCCGCCTCGATTTTCCACGCCGAAACGGAGTCGATACACGCGCTGAAAAATTATCTCGCCGGGGAAGGATTGCCCGTGCGTTTGACTCCGCCGACAAGCGCCGGCATGCACGCGGATCAGGTGTTGGGCGAACCACCGAGGATGAAATCGTGATCATCCCATGCATTGATTTGCAGGGCGGCAAAGCCGTGCAGTTGATTCACGGGCGGCGCCGGGCGCTTTCCGTCGACGACGTGATGGGCTTGCTTGACCGCTTTCGCGGCTACTCGATTCTGCACGTCATCGATCTGGATGCGGCCATGCGCACCGGCTCGAACGCGCGCTGGGTGAAGGCGCTATGCCAAAAATCGAAGATCAAGGTGCGCGTAGGAGGAGGAATCCGCAGCGCGGCGCGCGCGGAAAAGATTCTCTCCTGGGGAGCCGAGAAAATCATTATTGGCAGCGCCGCGTTTCGCGACGGTGAAATTCACGAGCCATTTCTCAATAGGGCGGCCGGGCGCGTGGGGAGAAAGAACATTATCGTCGCGCTCGATACCGAAGGCGGGCGCATTGTGGTCCACGGCTGGAAAAGCCGGCTGAAACTGCGCCCGGAAGAAGTGATACCCCTGCTCGAGCCTTACTGCTCGGAATTTCTTTCCACCTTCGTCGACAACGAAGGAAGCATGAAAGGCACGGACCTCGCGTGGTTTCGCAGCTTGCGGCGGATGACGCGGCATCCCATCACCGCCGCGGGAGGAATCCGCAGCATGCGAGAAGTGCGTGCGCTCGAAAAGATGGGGATGCATGCCGCGGTGGGCATGGCGCTCTATACCGGAAAGCTCAGGTGAAGTGTGAAAGCGAATTGCCGAGGGTCGCAAGAGCGCACGTGAAACAAGCGATTGCGGCGGAAATCGTGCGCGCTGCGAAACAAGCGCGGTGCGAGGCGCCGCGGGATTTGAATCTCATAGTGTATAGTTTTTGAAAGGCGCACGCATGAAGAAGAAAAAAAGTGAAGTTTGTGGGCGATATCGAATAAAGGCTTTGGGAGCCGTTTCGGCATGAAAAAACGACTCGTGGTGATGAAATTCGGCGGCACATCGGTGGGAGACGCTCCGTGTATTCAGCGCGCGGCGCAGATTTGCGCCGCGGCTTCGCGCGAAGGCGCGGTGGTGGCGGTGGTCTCAGCCATGAGCGGTGTGACCAACCGGCTGATCGATGCCGCGAAAAAATCCGAGGCGGGCCAGCGCGAAGAAGCGCTAGGCGTAATCGAAGCTTTGCGCCAGCAGCATGAAACGGCGCTTGCGGCGCTGATTCCGCAGGAAGGAAAACGGAAAGCCCTGCTTGCGCGCACGGGAGAAATCTTGGCCGAGGCGCAGCGGCTCTGCAAAGGGACGGCGCTTCTCCGCGAGCTTACTCCGCGTACGCTCGATTTGATTTCGAGTCTGGGGGAGCGCTTGTCCGCGCCGATTGTGGCCGCGACCCTCGATCAAATGGGAGTGGCGAGCGAGGCTGTGGAAGCCACGGAGTTGATCGTCACCGATTCCTATCACGGTGGAGCGGAGCCGGTGATGGACTTGACGCAGGAAGTGTGCGAAGCGCGCTTGCGCCCTCTTCTTGAAAAGGGAATCGTTCCGGTGGTCACGGGATTTATCGGCGCGAGCCGCGAAGGGGTGCTTACCACGCTGGGACGCGGCGGCTCGGATTATTCCGCGACGATTCTGGGTGCGGCCTTGGGCGCGGATGAAGTGATCATCTGGACGGATGTGGACGGCGTGCTGACCGCCGATCCGCGCCTGGTTCCCGAAGCGCGCACCATCCCGGAAATTTCCTATCGCGAGGCCGCGGAGTTGGCCTATTTCGGCGCCAAGGTGCTGCATCCAAAAACGCTGCGCGCGGTGATGCCCGCGGGCATTCCCGTTTGGATTCGCAACAGTTTTGCGCCGGAGCGGCAGGGAACGAAGATTGCGGCCAAGGGAAGGACAACCACGGCGGGAGTCAAGGCGTTGACCGCCATCAGCGACGTTTCGTTGATTGCCGTGGGCGGGCCGGGAATTGTGGGCTTGCCGGATGTGGTGGGCCGCACGTTTTCCACTACGTCTGAGGTGCGCGCCAGCGTTCTGCTGATTTCGCAATCTTCTTCGCAGAACGATATTTGCTTCATCGTGGCTTCCGACGACGCCATCCGCACCGCCGCAGCCTTGCGCCAGGAATTCGCGCAGGATTTGACGCACCAGAAGGTGGAGCACATCACGCTCGATCCCAATATCGCCATCGTCGCCGTGGTGGGAGAAAACATGCGCGGGACAGTGGGCATGGCGGGGCGTACATTCAGCGTGCTGGGACGCGAGAGCGTGAATATCATCGCCATCGCGCAAGGCTCTTCCGAAGCCAATATTTCCTTTGTGGTGGAACAAAAGGACATGAAGAAAGCGCTGCTGGCCCTGCATCGCGAATTCGGGCTGGAAGCGGCGAACGCCAACGGAAAAGCCAACGGCAACTGAAATGCGAAAAAAGAGCGGCAAAAAAATCAAGCGGCGGGCATTCGTTGCGCCTGCGACTGCGGCGGCTGCAGCTGGCGCCGCGTCCGCGCAGCGCTGCATTCAACCCGGCTGCGAAGCGGAATTTGGCCTGCGCGAACGAATTTTTGTTTGCGCGCGTTGCGGAGGCCCGCTCGAAATCAAATCCCGCGAGGTAACTCCGGCGGTTGCGCGCACGCTTCGCGAATTATGGCTGTCGCGCCGGAGTTCGCTCGACCCGCGGGATCGCAGCGGCGTCTGGCGGTTTCGCGAATTGCTGCCCTTCGATCCTTCGGATCCGGTTGTGACCCTGTTTGAAGGGAACACGCCGCTCTACGACGCGCCGCGCTCGGCGAAATATGCGGGCCTCGACGCGCTGCGCTTGAAACACCAGGGTTGCAACCCTACAGGTTCGTTCAAAGATACGGGAATGACGGCGGCAGTGACGCAAGCCATGCTGCTGGGTGCGCGCACCGTGGTATGCGCCAGCACGGGCAACACCGCCGCGAGCCTCGCGGCCTATGCCGCGCGCGCCGGACTGCAGAGCGCGATTCTCCTTCCGCGCGGACAAGTCACGGCTTCGAAACTCGCGCAGAGCATGGATTATGGCGCGGCGATTTGCGAAATCGATGGAAATTTCGACGAATGCATGCGGCTGATTCAAGAGTTGGGGGACGATCCCTCGATCTACATCGCCAATTCCATCAATCCCTTCCGCATCGAAGGGCAAAAGACGGTGGCCTTCGAACTGGCCGAGCAGTGCGGCTGGCGATTGCCGGATCACGTGGTGATGCCCGGCGGAAACATGGGCAACAGCTCGGCTCTCGGAAAGGGATTCGAGGAACTTCTTCAACTCGGATTGATCGATCGCCTGCCGAAACTCAGCGTGATTCAAGCCGAAGGCTCGGCGCCTCTGGCGCATATGTTTGCCGGGCTCGACCGGAAACGCGCCGTCAAAGATTCGCGCGTGCCGGGTGAATTGACTCCGGTAAAAAATCCGCAGACTTTGGCAACAGCCATCAAGATCGGCTCGCCCGTTTCCTGGAAAAAATCGCTGCGCTCGGTGCTTCGCTCGCACGGTGAAATCATCAGCGTGAGCGAAGCGGAAATCGCCGACGCCAAAGCCATGATCGGGCGGGATGGCATTGGCTGCGAACCTGCTTCCGCAACTACAGTTGCGGGGATTCGCAGGTTTACCGCCGCGGGGTTCATCAAGAAAGGCGAATCCGTGGTGGCCGTTCTGACCGGGCATGTTCTGAAGGATCCGGATTACGTGAGCCAATATCATCACGGAACTTTGGCGCTCGATTCGCCGTCGCAAAGCGCGGCTGCGCCTTCCGTGAAAATTGCCGGGAAATTCCGCAACATGCCGGAGCGCGTGGCGGGAAATAAAAACGCGATTCTCGAAAGTTTGCGCCGGCGTCAATAAGCGGGGAAACGGAAACGAAAATGGCGACGCGCGGAAGCGCTGCATGAACATGCGCATGAAAAACGAAAACCACTTATGAGCCTGCCGCGGCAAAATTCGTTCGAGGTGCGCGTGCCCGCCTCCACCGCCAATCTGGGCGCGGGATTCGATTGCCTGGGCCTGGCTCTCGAATTGTTTCTGAAGGTGCGCGCCACGGTGCTTTCCGGCCCTGGTGCAAAATCCCTGGCGCGCAGCAGGGGAGTGCCTGGCAGCGCGCTGCTGCCAAGTTCTCCGGAACAAAATTTAATTCTCCGGGCCATGTGCCGCACCGCCGAAAAGGAAGGCATGCACCTTCCGCCGGTGCGTCTGGCGGTGCAAAATGCGATTCCCGTGGCCGGAGGCCTGGGAAGCAGCGCGGCCGCCACGGTCGCGGGAATTGCCCTGGCTTATACCGTCGGCGGGAAGGAAATTCCGCGCAACAATGCTTTGGCGCTGGCGCGGGAAATTGAAGGCCACGCCGATAACGTTGCCGCCTCCCTGCTGGGAGGATTGGTGGTCACTCTGGTGCGCGCCGATGGGACCACGGTGGCTGTCCGAAAGCCCTGGCCGAAGGTGATTCGCATCGTTGTGGTGACTCCGCTTCTGGAGCTCGAAACGAAAAAATCGCGAGCCGTCCTGCCGAAGATGGTCGAACGCGCCGATGCCGTTCACAACTTGCAGAGGTCGGCATTGCTGGTGGCGGCCATCGAGGAGCGCCGCTACGAACTTCTTTGGGATGCGTTGCAGGATCGCCTGCACCAATCCTATCGCCAGCACCTGGTGCCCGGATTGACGGAGATTTTGGCCATGCCGCAGGTGCCCGGTTTGCTGGGAGTGGCGCTGAGCGGTTCGGGGCCAAGCGTTGTGGCCCTGGCCATCGCCGAATTTCACGAGATCGGGAAGACCATCTCCGGTTATTTCGAGCGCCACGGGCTGAAATCATCGGTGAGAGTTCTGGAAGCCGCGCAAGAGGGGTTGATTTCGTCGGAGAACCGTTCATCGCGGAAGTAAATTCGCGCACCTTTACGATTTGGGATTTTCCTTCGCTTCCCAAACATCGATTTAGGCCAACTCCTCCTCCCGATTGTTTTGCGGATTTTCCGCAAGAAAAAAGCAGGCTTGAGATGTCCGTGGAATTCAGAAGACAATGGAATTACGTCCCGGGTCGCCTAAAATTTTAGAACCCGAAAGGCTGTTCCGGACGTCTACTGTACTAGCGTCGCTTCCTGGGGATTGCCTCAGTTTGCCGCGAGAGACTTGGAGACCTGAGGATGTGGATTGTTCGACTGGCCCTTCGGCGGCCATATACCTTCGTTGTGGCTGCGATCCTCCTGGTAATTCTGGGTCCGGTCGCCATTTTGCGTACTCCCACGGACATCTTTCCCAATATCGATATCCCGGTGATCAGCGTTTTGTGGAGCTATTCGGGTCTTTCGCCCGAGGAGATGTCGCAGCGCATCATCTATGTGTATGAACGGTCGCTGACCACCACCGTCAACGACATCGAACACATCGAATCGCAATCCTGGAATGGCCGCGCCATCGTAAAGATTTTCTTTCATCCCGGAGTGAACATCGGCAACGCCGTGGCGCAGGTGACGGCGATTTCGCAGACCGCAATTCACGGCATGCCTCCCGGGACGCAGCCTCCTCTGGTGATCCAATACAACGCTTCTTCCGTTCCCATTCTGCAGTTGGGGCTTTCCGGGCGAGGACTAACGGAGCAGCAACTCGGAGACATCAGCATCAATTTCCTGCGGATTGGTCTGGTCACCATTCCCGGCGTGGCCATCCCTTATCCCTATGGCGGAAAACTGCGGCAAATCCAGGTGGATTTGAATCCGCAGGAACTCCAGGCCAAGGGGCTTGCGCCCGTGGATGTGGTGAACGCCATTGACGACCAGAACCTGATCCTTCCCGCCGGCACGGAAAAGATGGGTTCCTACGAGTATCAAGTGGATATGAACGGCGCGCCGCAAACCATCGCGGAACTGAATGATTTGCCCATCAAGACGGTGAACGGAGCCACGATTTACGTCCATGACGTCGCCAACGTGCGCGACGGATATCCTCCGCAGACCAACATCGTGCGCGTCAACGGGCAGCGTTCGGCGCTGATGGTGATCCTGAAATCGGGGAACGCTTCCACGCTGGACATCGTTTCCAACGTGAAGAAGAAGCTCCCCATCATTGCCGCGGGCCTGCCTCCCACGCTCAAGATCGTTCCAGTATCGGATCAATCGCTGTTCGTCAAGGCGTCGATTCGCGGAGTGGTTCGCGAAGGGGTGATTGCCGCGGGATTGACCGGCCTGATGATCCTGATATTTCTGGGGAGCTGGCGGAGCACGTTGATCATCGCCATTTCCATTCCGCTTTCGGTGCTGACCTCGCTGATCGTCCTGGGCGCGTTGGGCGAGACGATCAACATCATGACGCTCGGAGGGTTGGCTTTAGCCGTGGGAATATTGGTGGACGATGCCACCGTGGAAATCGAAAACATCAACCGCAACATCGATCAGGGGAAGGAAATCGTTCAAGCCATTCTGGATGGCGCGCAACAAATCGCGGTGCCGGCGCTGGTTTCCACGCTGTCCATCTGCATCGTGTTCGTCCCCATGTTTTTCCTTTCCGGGGTGGCGCGCTACCTATTCGTTCCGCTGGCCGAAGCCGTTTCCTTCGCCATGTTGGCTTCCTACCTGCTTTCTCGAACCCTGGTTCCCACCATGGCGCGCTATCTGCTGGTGGGCAAGACGGAAGAACAGCACGCGGAAGCGGCGCGGTCGCGCAATCCCTTCGTGCGCATTCAGCTGCAATTCGAAGCAGGATTTGAACGCTTTCGCCGCTGGTACCACGGGATCCTCGGAGGCTGCATCCGGCACCGGCGCGTTTTTACCGTGTGTTTTTTTGCGGCTTGCGGGCTTTCTTTTTTGTTGATCCCGCTGACCGGACAGGATTTTTTCCCGGCCGTGGATGCCGGTGAATTCAAGCTGCACATGCGCGCTCCCACCGGAACGCGCATCGAAGATACCGCGGCGATTTGCGATCGCGTGGAAGCGGACATCCGCCGGCAAATTCCGCCGTCCGACCTCGCCAGCATTACCGACGATATCGGATTGCCCAACAGCACCATCAATCTTTCCTACAGCACTTCGGCGCCGGTGGGCACGGGCGACGCGGACATCCAGGTGGAATTATCGCAAGATCACCACCCCACCGCGCAGTACATCCATGACCTGCGATTCCGCCTGAACCATGATTTTCCGGGCATCACTTTTTATTTCCTTCCCGCGGACATCGTCAGCCAAATCCTGAATTTCGGGCTGCCCGCGCCGATCGATGTTCAAATCGTGGGGCGCAATCTCGAGGCCAACCGCGATTTCGCGGACAAACTGCTGAATGAACTGAAATTCGTTCCGGGAACCGCGGACCTGCGCATCCAGCAGGTGTTTGATCAGCCCAGGATGCACATCGACATCGATCGCACGCAGGCGCAACAAATCGGATTGTCCACTTTGGACGTGGCGCAAAACCTGCTGATTTCCCTCAGCGGAAGCTTCCAGACTCAGCCCGCCTTCTGGCTCGATCCGCGCACCGGCGTGACCTACGACATCGAGACGCAAACGCCGCAGTACCGCAATGATTCACTGCAGGACCTGGCCAATACCCCGCTCACCGGGGCGCGCGCCTCGCAACCCGCGATTCTTGCCAGCGTCGCTTCCTTCAGCCGCGGAGCGGAGATGGGCATCGTCTCGCATTACGACGTGATGCCGGTGATCGACATTTACGGATCCGTGCAGGGGCGCGATTTGGGAGGCGTGGCGCGGGATATCCAGCCGATACTCGATCGCAGCAAATTGGAATTGCCGCGCGGCTCGCAATTGGTGGTCCGCGGGCAGATTCAGACCATGAAAGCGTCGTTCGCGGGGCTGCTTTCGGGCTTGGCTTTTTCGATTGTTCTGGTCTACCTGTTGATTGTCGTCAATTTTCAATCGTGGGTGGATCCGCTGATCATTCTGATGGCCTTGCCCGCGGCCCTGGCCGGAATTGTCTGGTTCTTATTTGTGACCCACACCACCATCAGCGTTCCGGCGCTCACCGGAGCGATCATGTGCATGGGCGTGGCCACCGCCAACAGCATTCTGGTGGTCAGTTTCGCCAAGGAAAAATTGACGGAAGGGAAGACGGCCATCGAATCGGCGCTGGATTCCGGATTCACGCGCTTTCGCCCGGTTTTGATGACTGCGCTGGCCATGATCATCGGCATGCTGCCCATGTCTCTGGGAATCGGAGAAGGCGGCGAACAAAATGCGCCGCTGGGCCGCGCGGTGATCGGCGGATTGATTTTTGCGACGGTGGCCACGCTTCTTTTCGTGCCGGTTTTTTTCAGCATGGTTCACGGACGCAACGAAGGCGAGGCCGGAGCGCACGATGGTGTCGGAGAATAATCGCAGCCGGAATCAGCGGGGATTCGAAAGGGAGCGGGTGAAGGTATCATGATTGGTGAAATGCAAAAGGAAACGGCCGCACGGAACGATCGGAAAACAGGTGTGGCATCCCGGGGGGCTTCCCGCGCTCTGCCGCTTGCCATCCTGGCGCTTGTGGTGGTGGGGCTCATCGTGCTCGCCGGAGTGGTTCCGCGCATGAAGGCCCGCGAAACTTTGGGCAAGGAAACCCGCGAACTTGCCGTTCCCACGGTGAGCGTCATTCACCCGAAGCGCGGCGCGCCGCAGCAGGAAATCGCGCTTCCGGGAAAAGTGGAGGCGTTCATCGATTCTCCCATCTATGCGCGCACCAACGGCTATTTGAAGAAGTGGTACGTGGATATCGGCGCGCATGTGAAGGCCGGGCAACTGCTCGCGGACATCGACACCCCGGAAGTGGATCAGGAACTCTTGCAGGCGCGCGCGGATTTGAACACCGCCAAGGCCAATCTGCGGCTCGCGCAAATCACCTCGGAGCGGTACCAGGGCCTGCTGAGTTCGGATTCGGTGGCCAAGCAGGACGTGGACAACGCCGTCGGAGATTTTCAGGCCAAACAAGCGATGGTGGCTTCGGCGCAGGCCAATGTGAGCCGCCTCGAGCAAATGCAATCCTTCAACAAAATATATGCGCCGTTCAGCGGAGTGATCACCGCGCGCAATACCGACATCGGAGCTTTGATCGATTCCGGGGCGTCGGGTGGCACGGCCAGCGAATTGTTTCATCTGGCGGCAACGAAAACGCTGCGGGTCTATATCAACGTCCCGCAAATTTATTCGCAATCCGCGCGGCCGGGAATCATCGCCGATTTGACGTTGCCGGAATATCCGGGGCGGCACTTTTCCGGCAAGCTTGTGCGCACTTCCGATTCTATCGACTTGGCGACGCGCACTCTGCTGGTGGAAGTGGACGTGCAGAATCCCACCGGCGAACTTTTGCCGGGCGCTTATGCCACCGTGCATCTGAAGATTCCCTCCGGCACGCCCACGTACATCTTGCCGGTCAACACGCTGATTTTCCGCGCGCAGGGTTTGCAGGTGGCCAAAGTTGAAAACGGGAACCGCGCCGTTCTTTCGGACATCACCATCCGCCGCGATATGGGAAATGAAGTGGAAGTCGCTTCCGGAATTTCCGATTCCGATTCCATCATCGCCGACCCGCCGGACTCAATTGTTTCAGGCGAAGCCGTGCAAGTGGTCGCCGCCGGGTCGAACGGGATCGAATAACCGAACTCTCCGGGTGGGCGGCGAAGTCCGTTTCGAAATGGTTTGTGGGGCCATCTTAATGATAGGAGGAGTAGGAAATGAGACGCTCGATTCCATGGATTGTCTTGATACTCATTATCTTGGGCGTGGGTTTATTTGAACGCCGCGCGATTTCCGGAATGCGCGACACAGGCGCCCAGAGCGACGTAGCCGCCGATGCCGGACCTTTTGTCGGATTCCGCGGGGAGACACCCGGCAAGGTGCATCACATCACCGCGGCCGATCTTCCGCAGCCCTACGCCACCAAATCCGCCAGCACTCACTCGAACATCAGCGCGCGCCCGGCCGATGCCTGGCCGCAGGTTCCCAGCGGATTCAAAGTCGAGTTGTATGCCAGCGAACTGGACAACCCTCGTTTGCTGCAGACCGCTCCGAACGGCGATTTGTTCCTGGCGGAAAGCGGGCCGGGGAAAATCCTGATTTTCCGCGGAATCTCCAGTGAAGGAAAACCGGAACAGACTTCCGTCTACGCCGCCGGCTTCAATCGTCCCTTTGGGATCGCCTTTTATCCTCCGGGCCCGGATCCAAAATATGTGTACATCGGCAACACGGATTCCGTGGTGCGCATTCCGTATCAGAACGGCGATTTGAAGGCGCGCAGCAAGCCTGAGGTGGTAATTCCCAAGATTCCCAGCAGCGGCGGGCATTGGACGCGCAATCTCGCTTTTACCCAGGACGGAAAGAAATTGTATGTTTCGGTTGGCTCGCGCGGCAACGTCTCGGACATCGACACCGATTCTTCGGAATATCATCGCGCGAATATTCTGGTGGCCAACCCCGATGGTTCGGACCTGCAAGTCTATGCCTCCGGAATTCGCAATCCTGTGGGTCTGGCCATCAATCCGCAGACCGGAGAAGTCTGGACGTCCGTGAACGAACGCGACGAACTGGGCGACGATCTGCCTCCCGATTACATCACTCACGTCCAGCAAGGCGGATTCTATGGATGGCCGTGGTATTACACCGGCGGCCATCCCGACCCGCGATTTCCGGGCAAGCATCCGGAGTTGAAGGACAAAGCCATCGTGCCGGACGTGCTCCTGGAACCGCATGACGCTTCCCTGGAATTGACGTTTTACGAAGCCACGCAATTTCCAGCCGAGTATCGCCAAAGTATTTTTGCCGCCGAGCACGGTTCGTGGAACCGCGCGGAACGCACCGGCTATGAGGTGGTGTTCGTTCCGCTCAAGGACGGCCATGCCAGCGGAGAGTATCAGGATTTCCTCACGGGATTTGTGACCCCGGATCAAAAGGTGTGGGGACGTCCGGTGGGAGTTGCCGTCGGCAAAGACGGGTCGCTCTTTGTCAGCGATGACGGCTCGGAGTCCATCTGGCGCGTCACCTATGTGGGGAAATAAGCAAAATCACGGGAACAAAATTTCCGCGGCGGCGGTGCAGGGAAGCCGGCGCCGCGGAAGCTATATTGCACTTGCCGCGCTTTTGCTCGGCGGGTGCACGGTGGGGCCGAAGTATGTCCGGCCTTCGGTGGAAGTCCCGACGACCTACAAGGATTCGGGCGAGTGGAAGCTGGCGCAGCCGAGCGACGCACTGGACAAGGGATCGTGGTGGGAGGTTTACCAGGATCCCCAACTCAATTCGCTCGAAGATGAAGTTAGCGTTTCGAACCAGAATTTGAAGCTGGCCGCGGCGCAATTTGCCGCTGCGCGCGCCGCCGTACGCGTTTCGCGCTCGAATTATTTCCCGGTGGTCACCGCCAATCCCTCCGCCACCCGGATTCACCAATCGAGCAATCGCCCGTTATTCAATACCGCCACGGGAACCACGGATTATTCCGATTATGCGCTGCCTTTCGACGCTTCCTACGAAGCGGACGTGTGGGGCAGCGTGCGGCGCAGCGTGGAAGCCAGCCGTTCCGAAGCGCAAGCCTCCGCCGCGGATTTGGCCAGCGTTTCCTTGAGCATGCATGCGGAATTAGCGCTCGATTATTTTGAACTGCGCGGGCTGGACGCGAAAAAGACGTTGCTCGATTCAACCGTCGAGTCCTATCAAAAGGCGCTCGACCTCACCCAGAACCGCTATCAGGGCGGGCTGGCATCCTCCGTGGAAGTGGCGCAAGCGCAGACGCAACTGGAAACCACGCGCGCGGAAGCGACGGACGTGGAAGTTACCCGCGCCGCCTATCAAGACGCCATCGCCGCGCTGACCGGCAAGCCCGCTTCCTCTTTTCAATTGGTTGCGCTGCCGCTCACAACGGCTCCCCCGAATATTCCCCCAGGATTGCCGTCGGATTTGCTCGAGCGGCGGCCGGACATTGCCGCGGCGGAGCGCCGCGTGGAGGAAGCCAACGCACAAATCGGCGTGGCCAAAGCCGCGTATTTTCCGCTAATCACTTTGAGCGGCTCGGGGGGATTCGAAAGCGCGGCGCTTTCCACTCTCATTCAGGGGCCGAGCGGGCTATGGTCTCTGGGCGCGGCCGGCGCGCAAACGATCTTCGATGCGGGAAAGCGAAAAGGCACATTGCAGGAAGCCGAGGCCGCACATGACCAGTCGGTGGCCGCTTACCGCCAGACCGTGCTTTCCGCGTTTCAGGATGTGGAGGACAATCTGGCGGCGCTGCGCATTTTGCGCGAGGAATCCACCACCGAGGACGCGGCCGTTGGCGCGGCAAAGCATTCGCTGGCTCTCTCCACCACGCGCTACCGCGGCGGCGTCACCAGTTATCTCGAAGTCACAACCGCGCAGAGCGCCGCGCTTTCGAATGAAGTCACAGCCGTCGATCTGCTCACCCGGCGCATGGCCGCGAGCGTCCTCCTGGTGAAAGCTCTGGGAGGCGGCTGGAACGTTTCGCAGATACCTCACATCTAGGCGATCCCAAGCCGGTGTCCGCCCGCTGCCTGATTTGAATTTCCATCGAATTTATATACGTTCGCAGGCTTTCATTTGGCGGCGTTCCCATTGTTGTGTAAAGATGTGCGCACGCGAGGGAAGTGCGGAAACGGGAATTTTCCACTGCGGAGGACTCCTTGCGCCGGCGAAACAAAAAAGGTTCCGCAGTCACCCTCCGAAATGTGGCGCAGGCCAGCGGGGTATCGGCGGCCACGGTTTCGATCGTCCTCAACAATGCGCCGCTAGCGCGCTATATTCCACCGACCACCAAAGACCGCATCGAAAAGGCCGCGCGGAAATTGGGATACCGCCCGAAGCTGCTCACGCGATTTCTGGGAGCCAAGCGCAATCACACCGTCGGGGTGATGGTGTTCGATCTTACCGATCCGTTTTGCACGCTGATTCTTCGCGGCATTGAAAATTCTCTTTTCGAAGCTTCCACTTTGACGGCGTTCACCGACGCGCACAATCAGCGCGGGCGCTTCGAGCGTTATTTGGAATTGTTGCTGGCCCGGCCGGTCGAGGGACTGGTGGTGGTGGCCAATTGGCTTTTCGTCGATATCGCCCTGCTCGCCGATCTCGAAAAGCGCAATATCCCCGCGGTGATGATCGGGCGCGAGCTGCGCACGGGTTCCCTGAGTTCGGTGATGGTGGATAACGAAGCGGGGTCGCATATCGCCATGGAGCATCTTTACTCTCTGGGGCACCGCAAGATCGCCTTCATTCGCGGTCCCAAGATGCTGGCGGACACAGCTCCGCGTTGGCGGGGCGTGCGCTCTTTTGCGCGCTCGGTGGGATTGCATATCGATCCGTCGCTGGTGGTGGACCTCCCGGATTCGCTCGAGCACAATTCGGGATTCGAAGGCGGGCTCAAATTGACGGAGGATCTTCTGAAACGCAAGCGGAAATTCACGGCAGTGATGGCGTTTGACGATATGACCGCGTTCGGCGTGATTCGCGGGCTTTCACGCGCGGGGATCAAGGTTCCGGAAGATTGCTCGGTGATTGGTTTCGACGATGTGTTGCCGGCGAGCGTCTCGTTTCCTTCGCTCACCACCGTTCGCCAGCCCATGGAAGCATTGGGCAGCGCGGCTGTGGGAATCGTGATGGAGGGAATCAACGCGGCCGTGGAAGAGCGCGAATTTGTTCCGGTGCACCGCAAGCTGGCGCCGGAATTGGTGGTGCGTGAATCCACGCACGCGATTTCCTGAGACGGCGCGGCGGAGGAATCGTTCCGTGGGTCCCGGCGCTTGACAATTCGTCGCCGCAGCGTTTAGTTTAATAAAGTTTAATAAACCGGTGATTGCGGGGGCTGCCGCACGCGGATGCGGATTTGCGCCGGGCTCAAGCGCCGGCGGAGAATTTCCGCGCGAATCGCTTTGCTTCACGGGGTGCAAAGTGTGGAATCGCGCGTGGTTCAGTGG
Source organism: uncultured Acidobacteriota bacterium (assembly GCA_963708285.1). Lineage (GTDB taxonomy): Bacteria > Acidobacteriota > Terriglobia > Acidiferrales > UBA7541 > Palsa-295. The sequence continues at coordinate 572,128 of CAVPSF010000001.1, read as the reverse complement.
TATCAATACGTACGTAGCATGCGCTGCAGGACGGCACCACCTCGGGAGCTTCGAATGGTTCCGGCCAGGTTTCCAATGCGCGGAGTTCACCACGGCTCCCGAACGCGCGAATTTGAATCTGTGGACACTCGAGGAGGCGGGCTGTGAGAATTTATGGTGAAAGGTTTGCCCGCATTTTTCGGTTGGCCGTGGCGGCGGGGGCGGCTGTGGCGCTGGCGGCGATCCTGTTTGTTCCGGCGCGCGTTTCCGCCGATGCCCCCGACGATTTCGGCACCAAGCTCTTCCTCCACTCCGGCTGGAAATTGCAATCCTCATGCGAAATCAAAGGCGGCGGCGAAAAAATTTCCATGCCGGGTTTTTCCACCGCGGGCTGGCATTCGACCACGGTTCCTTCGACGGTGGTCGCCGCTCTGGTGGCCGATAAAACCTATCCCGATCCGTTCTACGGGGAAAATCTGCGATCCATTCCCGGCACCACGTATCCCATCGGCCAGAATTTCTCGCTACTTCCCATGCCCAAGGACAGCCCCTTTCACTGTTCCTGGTGGTACCGCACGGAATTCACCACCCCCAAGGAGTACGAAGATCATCACGTCTGGCTGCATTTCAGCGGCCTCAACTACCGCGCCAACATCTGGATCAACGGGCAAAAAGTTGCCGGCGACAAGGACGTGGCGGGAGCCTACCGCACGTTTGAATTCGACATCACCTCGTATCTTGCAAAGGACAAGCCGAACGTCCTGGCAGTCGAAACTTTTGCGCAAACCGAAAAAGACCTGGGCGTGAACTGGGTGGATTGGAATCCCGCTCCTCCCGACAAGGACATGGGACTGTGGAGCGACGTGTATCTGGACGATACGGGCGGCGTGGCCATCCGCAATCCCATGGTTTCCACGCATTTTCCGGATTCCAATTCGCTGGCCGTGGCGGATTTGACCGTGGAAGCCGAACTGCACAATGCCAGCCAGTTTCAAATCACCGGCACGCTGACGGGAACCATCGGAAGTATCCGTTTTCGCGACACTTATATCATGAAGCCGCATGAAGTGCGCGTGGTGCGTTTCACTTCCGATAAATTCCCGGTCCTGCGAGTGAAGAATCCCAAGCTGTGGTGGCCCTATTCCATGGGGCCGCAGAATCTGCACACCCTGACTCTGCGTTTTGCTTCCGGAAACGACGCCACCGACCAGCAATCGGTGCGCTTTGGCATCCGCGAAATCACGGCGGCCGTCGATCCCCAGCAGCACTTGCTGTTCCGCATCAACGGCCAGAAAATTCTGATTCGCGGCGGCGGCTGGGCTCCCGACATGCTTTTGCGCCGCTCCAGGCAACGGCTTGAGGACGAGTTTCGCTATGTGCGGGATATGAATCTGAACACCGTGCGCCTCGAAGGAAAAATGGAAAGCGACGCCTTCTACAATCTGGCGGATGAAAAAGGGATTCTGGTGATGGGCGGGTGGTGCTGCTGCGACCGCTGGGAACAGTGGGACAAATGGAATGCCCGCGACTTGGAAATTGCCACCGCCTCCCTGCGTTCGCAAATTCTGCGCATGCGCAGCCATCCGAGCATGCTGGTTTGGCTGAACGGCAGCGACAATCCACCTCCGGCAAATGTCGAAAAGGCCTACATTCAGATTCTCAAGGACTCGGATTGGCCCAATCCCTATCTTTCTTCCGCTACAGAGACGATGACCACGGTTACGGGCGTGACCGGAGTAAAAATGACTGGGCCGTACGATTACGTTCCCCCGGATTATTGGCTTACCGACACGAGCCATCGCGGAGGCGCTTTCGGTTTCAATACCGAGACGAGCCCGGGGCCCGCGATTCCCCTGCTGAGCTGCCTGCGAAGATTTCTTCCCGCCGCAAGCGTGAATCCCAGCGATCCGGTCTGGAATTATCACGCGGGGTCCGAGGGCTTCAAGGATTTGAGCCATTTCGACGGCGCCATGGACGCGATTTACGGCAAGCCCGCGAACATGGAAGATTACGAACTGAAATCGCAAGCCATGGCCTATGACGGCGAGCGCGCCATGTTCGAAGCTTACTCGCGCAATAAGTACAACTCGACCGGCGTGATCCAGTGGATGCTCAACAACGCCTGGCCCTCGCTTATCTGGCATCTGTACGATTATTATCTGCAGCCCGCCGGCGGATATTTCGGGACCAAGAAAGCGTGCGAGCCGCTGCACATCCAATATTCCTACGATGATCACAGCGTGGTGGTGGTCAATAGCGCGTACGAAAATGTGTCCGGCCTGAAAGTGATCGCAGACCTTTATGACCTGCATCTGCACCCGCTCTTCACCCGCGAAGCGAAAACGGATGTGGATTCCGACGGAGTGAAACGCGTTTTCACGATTCCGGCCGAAGCTTTCGCGCCGTCTTCGCCCGTCTATTTCGCGAGACTCGAACTTGAGAACGCGGAAGGCAAAATTATCAGCCGGAATTTCTACTGGCTTTCGCAGAAACAAAATGTGTACGACTGGGATAAGAGCGATTACAAATACACGCCGGTTTCGTCCTACGAGGATTTGACCGCGCTCGAAACGCTGCCCAAAGCGTCCGTGAAAGTAACGGCATCGCAGAGCGAGGATTCCTCCGGACCCGTGGTGCGAGTCAGCCTCAAGAACGTGAGCAAGCATCTGGCGTTTCAGGTGCGGTTGGGGATACACAAGCCGGGAGCAGCGGAGGAAATTCTTCCCGTTTTCTGGGATGATAACTACGTGGAACTCATGCCCGGTGAATCCCGAGAACTCGTCGCGCACTTTGCTTCGCCCGAAGCATTGCGCGGCGGCGCGGTTTTGAGCGTGAATGGCTGGAACATTCCGGAGGCCACCGAGCCTCTTTCCACGCAACACGCCCGCGCGATTCCTTCCGCTGCCAGGGCCGCCCGCGGCGGTTCCTGATGGCCAAAAAAGCCCAGAAATTCCGCCATGCCATGCTTCGCGAAATGTACGAGCAGCCGCATGCCATTCGCGAGACCATCCGGCGCAACATAAAGGGCGACGATATTTTCCCGCGTTCGCTGCAGCCCATCGAAAACGCGCTTTTCGCGTTCAAGAAAATCATCATCGCCGCCAGCGGCACCAGCCGCCATGCCGGCCTCGCCGGCGAAATCATGATTGAAGATTTGACGGGAGTTCCCGTGGATGTTGAGTATTCGAGCGAATATTGCTACCGCTCGACGCACGCCGCAGCCGACCCCATCGTGGTGGTCATCACCCAATCGGGCGAGACGGCGGACACCATCGCCGCGCAGCGCGAAGCGCTGCACCGCGGCGCGAAGACCGTGGCCATCTCCAATGTGGCGGGTTCCACGATTTCCCGCGAGGCCAGCGCCGCGCTGCACACCTGCGCGGGAGTGGAAAAGGCCGTGCCGGCCACGAAAAGCTTTACCGCGCAATTGACGCTGCTCTACCTTTTCGCGCTATTCATTGCGCGCAAAAGAGGACGCATGACTTCGGAAGTCACGCGCTCGCATCTGAATCATCTCTCCGCGATTCCCGCGGACATCGAAAAATCCATTTCCGCATGGGATGAACAAGCGGCGGCTTGCGCCCGCGTTTTTCAGAAGGCGCGAGCGTTCCTCTACCTGGGCCGCGGCGTTCACTATTCCATTGCGCGCGAGGGGTCGCTCAAGCTCAAGGAAATTTCCTACGTCCAGGCGGAAGGTTTTCCGGCGGGAGAATTGCGCCACGGTCCCAACGCGCTGGTGGACGGCCAGCACCCCATCATCGTCCTGGCCACGCGCGATTCCGCCGATCCTGACTCGATGCTGCGCTACCAGAAAACGCTCGGCGTCCTGGAATACATCCGCAGCCGCCATGGAAAATCGATCGCCATCGCCACGGCCGGCGATCGCGAAGTGGAACAATTCGCGGACGCCTCGATATTCGTTCCCCCAGCTCCAGAGCTCCTCCTGCCCATCTTGGAAGTTGTGCCGCTCCAGTTCTTCGCATATCATTTCGCGGTCTTGAACGGCAGCGATGTCGATCACCCGCGCAACCTGGTCAAGGCAGTCGTCACCGAATGAACCTCTTCCGAGCGGCGCGCCGCATGAGCCTGTGCCGCAACGCGCGCGGACGCGCGGCCGCCATTGGGACGATTGAAATTGCTCCTCATTTCGTGAGCAGCATCTCCTCCCGCGGGAGAAGATTGGAAGGCGCATCGTGAGCACGCAATCCGCTTCTCCGGCAAAGCTACGTCGCGTTCTGGGCCTGTGGGATCTGATCATCATCGGGATTGTCATCATTCAGCCCATCGCGCCGATGGGAATTTATGGCGTGATCAACAATCAAGCGGGCGGCCACGTGGTCACCACGATTTTGATCGCCATGGTGGCCATGCTGTTCACGGCCATCAGTTACGGGCAGATGGCGCGCGTCTATCCCAGCGCGGGATCGGCCTTCACGTACGTGGGGCGTGAACTGCATCCCGCGCTCGGCTACGTCACCGGCTGGGCCATGGTGATGGACTATATTTTGAACCCGCTCATTTGCACCGTGATTTCCGCGAAGCTCACGGAAAATATTTTGCCGGGAGTTCCGTATTGGGTGCTGGCCATCGGCTTCGCAAGTTTCTTCACGGCCATGAATATCCGCGGCGTGAAGGCTTCGGCGCGCATCAACGACGTGTTGGCGGCGGGCATGTGCATCGTGGTGGTCATCTTTTTCGCCTTCGTGATCCGCTTTCTGCTGGGGATTCACACCTACGGCATAGGCTTTTTCTCGCACCCTTTTTACAACCCGGCGACATTCAATTTCGGGCGTATTTTTCACGGCACTTCCATCGCCGTGCTCACCTACATCGGATTTGACGCCATCTCCACGTTTTCCGAGGAAGTGGAAAACCCACGTCGTAATATTTTGCTGGCCACGGTGCTGGTCTGCGTGGTCACCGGCATTCTTTCTTCGCTCGAAGTCTACGCCGCGCAGTTGGTGTGGGGATCGAAGGCATTTCCCGAGGCCATGGTGGAATCGGCGTTTCCGCTGGTGGCGCGCCAGATCGGCGGGTTCTTTTTGTTTCAGCTGGTGAATTTCACCATCCTGATCGCCAACGTGGGTTCGGGAATGGGTTCGCAGCTGGGAGCCGCGCGGCTGCTCTATGGCATGGGCCGCAGCGACGGCATCCCCAAGAAATTTTTCGGAGCTATCGATTCGAAGAATCACATCCCGCGCAACAACGTGATTCTGGTGGGAGCCATCGCGCTGGTGGGTGCCTTTTTTATTTCCTATGACCAGGGCGCGGAAATGCTCAATTTCGGCGCTTTGATCGCGTTCATGGGCGTGAATGTGGCTTCCTTTGTCCACTATTTTGTGCGCGCGGAAAAGAAGAAATGGACGCATCTGGCTTCGCCCTTGCTCGGATTTTTCATCTGTCTCTTCATCTGGAGCCATCTGGGACATTCCGCGATGGTGGTGGGCAGCATTTGGATTATGGTGGGCATCGCCTACGGGGCTTACAAGACGCGCGGCTTCCAGGCGAACTTGATTAATTTCGATATTCCCGCCGACGACGAATAGCAGCGCATGGAACGCGAGAACGAATCAGAAACTCCGCGCGCGGATATCGGGCTTTGCGCGAGTTGCCGGAACGCGCGGGAAATAAAATCCGACCGCGGATCGGTTTTTTATATGTGCCTGCTTTCAATCACCGACGTGCATTTTCCCAAATACCCCGCTCTTCCCGTTCGTGCCTGTTCCGGCTACGCCAGCAAGCCCTGATTGCGCGCCAATTGTTCTTCGCGTCGCACCACCGGGAGATTGACCCATGGTGATATGCTGCAATCCATCGTCCGGCGGGCCACCCGCGGGCCAAAAACAGAAATGGCGAGTCCATCGCGCGCCGTCATTCATCCAATAGGAATAAGCAATTCAGAATTGCCGCAACGCGAGCCGCGCAATGCATTTGGACCATGGCGCTGCTTGCGTCAGAGGGAATCATGGCCGATCCGCATCGCGTGGTGATACTCGGAGGGGGATTTGGCGGTCTCAGCGCCGCGCGGGAACTGAAGCACGCGCCGGCCAGTGTCACGCTCATTGATCGCGCCAACTACCATCTCTTCCAGCCGCTGCTTTACCAGGTGGCCACGGGATCACTTTCGCCCGCCAATATCGCATCCCCTTTGCGGCACATCGTGAAGGATCAGAAAAACACCACCGTTTTGCTTGCCGAGGCCACGCATATCGATGCTGCAAACCGCCGCGTGATTTTGAGCGATGGCGAAATCGCCTATGACACCCTGGTGGTAGCCACGGGATCGAGCCACCAATATTTTGGGCATGATGCCTGGGAAAAATATGCGCCGGGGCTGAAGACCGTGGATGACGCCACGGCCATGCGCCGCCGCATCCTGATTGCTTTCGAGGCGGCCGAGCGCGAAACGGATCCGAAAAAATTGCAGGAGTGGCTGACGTTCGTAATCGTTGGCGGAGGTCCCACGGGAGCGGAACTTGCCGGAGCGCTGGGCGAAATTGCGCACGATACGCTGAAACACGATTTTCGCCACATCAATCCGAGCGAGGCGCGCATTATTCTGGTGGAGGGCACGGACCGCGTCCTTCCCACGTATCCACAAAAATTGTCCGCGGCGGCGCAAAGAATGCTCGAACGTTTGCGCGTCACGGTGCGCACTGGCGCCATGGTGACGGACGTGCGCGAAGGCGCCGTCACCATCCGCGAAGGCGAACGCGAAGAGGTGATCCCCACGCGCACCGTGCTGTGGGCCGCGGGTGTGCTGGCGTCGCCGCTGGGCAAAATTCTCGCGCGGGAAGCGGGCGCGCAAATCGACCGCGCCGGCCGCGTGATCGTCGAACCGGATCTCACCGTGGCCGGGCATCCCGAAATATTCGTCATCGGAGATCTCGCAAATTTCAGCCATCAGACCGGCAAACCTCTGCCGGGAGTGGCGCAGCCCGCCATTCAACAGGGCCGCTACGTGGCGAAAACGATTCGCAAGCGATTGCGGGGAGCTAGCCACGCGCCGTTTCACTATTGGGATAAAGGAAATCTGGCGACCATCGGCCGCGGCGCGGCGGTGGCCGATTTAAACTGGATTCGTTTGGCGGGATTTCCGGCGTGGCTCATCTGGATTTTCGTCCACTTGCTTTACATTGTGCAATTTCAAAACCGGCTGCTGATTTTCCTGCAATGGGGCTGGCTCTTCCTTACCTATGATCGTTCCGCGCGGCTCATCACCGGAGAGAAAAACGAGCCGCTCGAGCTTTAGCGGAGCGCCCTCACTTCCATCATCAAATTCACACGGAAATGTTTTATGGCGCGAATGCGTGCAGCGGTTCGGGGTGCGCGTGATTGAGCACCTTATTTGCGCGGGGCTTCCAAGGCGCTGAAAACTTGAGGCATTCCGGCAAAACCGTCCCCCGTTTTATTGCTCGAACCGCCGGGCGGCATTATACAATTGCCTCGAAGCGGGAAATGCCACCGCGACCGTTGAGCCGAAGGCACGACGGCTACGCCGCGGGGAGCGCCGCAAATCCGGCCGGCGGCATCTGCAAACACGACAGGATCGAAGCGAATGAAGGGCACGAAAACAACGATTATCGCTCTGGCCGTGCTGCTGGTGATCGCACTCGGCGGCGTCATCTATACCCATTCCTGGGCCAACTATCACACACGTTTCCAATCGTTGACGCAAGGAGTGAATCACGCCCCTCTGCTGGTGGATATGCACGCCCTGACGACGGCGCAGCAACTCGCCCCTCTTGCCGCGACGCGAATGGAGAAAGAATATGCGCAGCAGGTTCTTCGCCTGGGCGATCATTCCGTGGATATGGCCTTTGCCGCGGCTTTCGAGGACGCGGCGGAAAATCCCCCACCGCTGACGCCCGAAACACGCAAGCTGACCGAACGCATCCACACGCTGGAGGCGCAGGTGGCTGCGGACGAGGACCGCGTCACGCAGCTTACCCAGCAATTGGCGAAAGCGCGCGCCACGGATAAGGACAAGATTCAGCAGGACCTCGATCTCACCTCCGCGCAGCTTTCACTCGACCAGGACGACCTCGACGATGCGCATGAGGATCTGGCCCGCGCCGGCGGCGATAAACACGCCAGCATTCAGAAGCTCCTCGATATTCATGACGCTTCGGATATTCATGAGGCGGCCGACAAGTCCATCATCGTCGTCCAAAACCCCGCGGATCTGGTGGAGATGACGGAATCGAAAAACGTGGTCGCGCAGGTCAAGGCTTGGCTCTCGCTCGACTCCAAACAAAAGCAGTTGGCCCAGGCCCGGCAGGAAGCGCTGGCTCGCGCCAGCAGGTTGTCCGCCACGCATGAATCGCTCGAGAAACTGCTCACCGAAGAAAAAGCTCAGAAAAAGATCATACACAAGCGCCAGCCCGCAGCTTCTCCAGGGCCTTCCCCTGCCACCGCAACAGCAGCGGGTTCGCAAACGGCATCCGCACCCGCCGCGCCTGTCGCGTCCGCCGCACCCGCCATTCCGCCATCTACTCTCGACGTATTGAAGCGCCTCTCGCAGGACCAGAAAGATTTGTCGCAGTACGGCAAGCGCATCGAGGATGAGCAGCAATTAGCAGCGGCGTATGAAAATTGGATCACGCTGGTAACCGCGCGCAAACAAGCTTTCCTGCACGGGCTGATCAATTCGGCCTTTTGGATTTTGCTGATCGCCTTGTGCGTTTTCATCACCAACGAATGGATGCAGCGTTTTTTCGCGAAATTGGCCATCGATCGCCGCCAGTTGCACACCATGCGCGCCCTGGTGATGTTCACCATTCAGGCGCTCGGCGTGATTCTGATTTTGCTGGTCATTTTTGGAGTGCCGGGCAATTTTGCCACCGTGGCGGCGCTGGCCGGTGCGGGACTCACCGTGGCGATGAAGGATTTCATTGTCGGATTTTTTGGATGGTTCGTGCTGATGGGCAAGGACGGGATCCGGCCGGGAGATTGGGTGGAAATCAACGGCGTAGGCGGAGAAGTGATTTCCGTGGGCTTGCTGCATACCGTGTTGCTAGAAACCGGGAACTGGGCGGACGCGGGGCATCCCACCGGCCGCAAAGTCACCTTCGTCAACAGTTTCGCCATCGAAGGGCATTACTTTAATTTTTCCACATCCGGACAGTGGCTCTGGGACGAAATTCAGGTTTCCGTTCCGGAACGCGCAGACCCGTACTCCGTTGCGGAGTCCATCAAGAAGGCGGCAGCCGAAGTGACCGCGGCCAATGCGCATCAGGCAGAGCAGGAATGGCAACGCGTGACCCCGGCATATGCCAAGCGGTCCTTTTCCGCGGCGCCTTCGATGAGTGTGCGCCCCACGGGTTCCGGCTTCAGCGTCAGTGTTCGTTATCTCACGCGCGTAAATGAACGGTTCGACGTTCGCACCAAGTTGTACCGCGACGTGGTGGAAATTCTCCGAGGCGATGACCTTCCCGCAGACCCCAGCATGTCCGCGGACGGTCCCATACCAGCGGAATCGAAATAGCGGCTTCCTTGCGCAACGTCTGATACCGATCGCGCGAATCCGCCGCTACAAGATCGCAAAGACGTGAAAGAAGGCGAATCCCAGCGCCGCACCGATCAGCGAGCCAGCCAGCACGTCACTCAGGAAATGCATTCCCAGAATAATCCTGGAAGAAGCAACGAGCAGCGCCACCGCCAGCAACGCCAGCTGTAAATCAGGGTAAAAACTTCCGACGGTGATCGCGATGGCGAACGCCGTAATGGAATGGCCGGAGGGAAACGAATATTTGTCCGGCGGCAGGATGCAAGCCCAGCAGTGCGCCTCGATTTCGCAGGGGCGTTTGCGGTGGCTGGCGCGCTTGAGCGCGCGGAACAGCAGGATGCCGCAGGCGGTTGCGGTCGATCGCCGCGCCGATGGCCAGGAATTTCTCGCTGCCGCCATAGACCAGCAGAATGAGCGCCAGCGAATACCACAGCCAGCCGTCTCCGCCGCGCGTGGCGGTAATCATTAAAATGCGAATCCAGCGAGGGGCCCGCCAGCGATGGACGCGATGCATCAGGCGGTAATCGCTCAATTCAATTTGCATCCACAATGATTTGGCGACGGTCATACCCACTCCTCCGCAGCAGGGCGCTGCATGGGATAAAAGTGGCTGGACTTTCGGCCGGGAACCGGATCAAAGAGTTGGGCGGCCCAGTGGCGATGAAATTTGCGTTCCCGGCAGTAATTCAGCAGCGTTGCCGCGGGGGCCAACACGGCGAGCGGAGCGAGCAGCGCGGTCCAGGGTTGCTCGCGCATCATTGCAAGAATAATCAGGTACACATCGCGAGTCAGCTTGCCGACGCCGCCGGATTCTCCCGCCACCCGCCCCATTCCGTTGCGGAGTCCCGCGAAGAACTCTTCCTTGTTCCGCACGCCCGGGACCTCGGTGTAAGTCGTCCCCGCGGACGCCAGGGCATGCGCGTCGCTTCCGCCGAGCGCAATTTTTTCCCACCGCTTTGCCAGCAAGGTCGCATTTTGATTGGCCCTTTCGAGCATGTGGCCATTGCGAATTTCCATGGCCGGAAAATATTCCTCAAACCAGGTGAAATCATCGAGGTTGCGCGGGCCAGTCAGGCTCGAGAAAACGTGATTGATGCTGAAGAGCAGCCGCCGCTCGCTGGCGTACATCAGCAGAGCCACCAGATCGTTGCGCCGCTGCTGCAATTGGACATGCTGGCGTTCGGTGATGTCATAAACGCCGATGTGAACCTCGGTCCCGCTCGGCATGCGGCAGGTAATCTCCTCGCTCATGAAAAAATCGTCGTGGCGCCGAAGTTCTTCCGACCCTTCGATGGAATCGTGATCCGTCAGGGTGAACAATTGCATGCCCCGGCGGCGCAGTTGCGCGTACACCTGCTTGGGGTCGCTGTAACTTTCGCGGCAAATTTTGCCAAAAGGAGGGGTGGTACACGGCCCGGAGTAGTAGGAGTGGACGTGCAAATCGCACTTCATGACTCGAAATATGGGGGAGGCGAGTTACAGAGAGATAACACGCATGCTAACATTCTGAAAATACAGCATTTAACTCTTTCCGCACGCTCGCAGGAATTTCATCGTTCTGTAGCCGCTGCGTCACATCACCGGAGCGAAAATTGCTCGGAATGGCGCGCATCGAATTCGTTTTCTTTGACGCTGGGGGCGGACATCGCGCCGCCGCTACGTCGCTTTCCATTTCCGTGGCCGCGCAGTTTCCCTCCTGGGAAGTGCATCTCACGAATTTGCAGGAATTACTGGATGAACTGGACATCCTGAAGACCTACGCGGGAATTCGCATTCAGGATACGTACAATTCCATGCTGCGAAACGGATGGACGCTGGGCAGCACGCAATTGCTGAAAGTTTTGCAGTTTGCCATCCGCACGCGTCATGGCGCGGAAGTGCGCCTGCTCGAAAAATATTGGAAAGAGATGCGGCCGGACATGGTGGTTTCGTTTGTGCCGCATTTTAACCGCGCGCTGCAGGAAAGCTTTGCCCGCGCGTATCCCGGGCGGCCCTTCGTGACCATTCTCACCGACATTGCCGATTATCCGCCGCATTTCTGGATGGAACTCGCCCCGCAATATTTCATTTGCGGCTCGGACCGCGCCGTGGTGCAAGCCCGCGCACTGGGCCATTCCGAAGAACATATCTTTCGCGCTTCGGGAATGATCCTGCATCCGCGATTCTACGAGCCCTCCTTGGAGAACCGCATGGCGGAGCGCGAGCGGCTGGGATTGCGCGCCGATCTGCCCGCCGGGCTGGTTCTTTTCGGGGGGTATGGCTCGAAAGCCATGCCGCGGATTGCCGAGTGCATCGAACGGTCGAACCTCAGCGTGCAGATGATCTACGTTTGTGGGAAAAACGAAAAGATTGCCGCGGCCTTGCGTGGGCAAACTTCGCGGCTGCCCCGGGTGGTGGAGGGATTCACGAATCGCGTGAATTTCTACATGCAGCTGGCCGATTTTTTTATCGGCAAGCCGGGGCCGGGAAGCGTCAGCGAAGCGCTGGCCATGCAATTGCCGGTGATTGTGGAGTGCAACGCCTGGACGCTCCCGCAGGAGCGCTACAACGCCGCGTGGATTCTGGAAAAAGAAGTGGGGATGGTGCTGCGCAACTTCCGCAACATCGATAACGCGGTCGCGCGACTCATCGAGCCGGCAACGCTTCGCCGCTACCGCGCCAACGCCGCCGCATTGCAAAATCGCGCCGTCTTCGAAATTCCCGCCATGCTCGAATCCATCCTCGAAAATCGCGGCGCGAGCGAGCCCGGCGGAGAACCGGCCTCACTCGCTGCGGAATCAGTCTGAATCGCCCGCTTTCGCAGCAAGAGAAATCGAAGCCATGCCCGCCTGCCGCAATTGTTCGTTGAGCGCGGGAAGATCTTTTTGCTTCATGGCCTCCCATTCCCCGGCGATTTCGTGCAAGCGTTTTTCGCAGCCTTCAAACGCAACCGTGGCCTGCGCGGTCGGCGGGCGGTCGGCTTCTCCGGCGGTGTTCGACAAAGCCGTAAAAGCCGCATCCAAAGCCTGCATGCCGCCGCCGGTATCGGGCCATACCGCGGGCTTGCCGTCGCCAAGGATTTTCGCGCGCGCCTCGAATTGCTCGACGGCGGATTGAAGATCCTTCAAACGCGCGTCGTTCTGAATTTGTTTTTCAACGGCCGCCAATTGCCCGCGGACGTTCGATACTTCCACATACGCGCGTGTTGTATCCGTGAGGTCGTCGTCAATCTTGTGCAGGAACTCGGATTGCGCCTGCAAATCATCTGCGGAAATCTCCACGCGCGGGTCCATGTCGATCATGAAAGTCTGCTTGTGGGTTTCGTTTCCGACGATCAGCCAGGCCTGATATTTCCCGGGCAGCACCAGGCGGCCCTGGGGAAGCTTTTCCGTGCCGCCATGAATGAGCGCGCCCTGGGAATAATCCGCATGAACCGCGGCCGGAGCCGGATGGCGCATATCCCATAGGAAGCGGTGCATCCCCGCCGTTGTTTCGAGCCGTTGTGGTTTTGGCAGCCAATAATCGGGGAATTCGGGAGGATCGGCGGGAGCCGCGGACGGTTTGTCCTCGCTGGAATATCGCCGGACCAGATCGCCGTTCATGTCGCGAATCTCCAGTACCAGTTTTTCGGAGAGGTCCGCTTGGAGGTAATAATCGATGATGGCGCCGGCGGGCGGATTTTGTCCCACGGGCGTTTCCATGGGCAGCGGAGTATCCCGGTTTTCGCTGCGGCGAATCCGCAAGGCGTGCGCGGGATGGAAGAGATAGGCCTTGCGTGCGGCAATGGTATCGCCCCATTCGCGGATCGGTTCGATATCGTCGAGGATCCAGAATGCGCGGCCGTGGGTGGCAATCGCCAGGTCGTATTCATGGATGTTGATGTCGTGAATCGGCGTGACGGGCAGATTCAGCTGCAGCGGTTGCCAGAGGTCTCCGTCATTGAACGAAACATAAATGCCCGTCTCCGTCCCGGCGAACAGCAGGCCTTTGCGCATGGTGTCTTCCCGCACCACATGCACGTAAGAATGATCCGGAAGTCCGGCGGTCACGTTTTTCCAGGTTTTCCCCGAATCATGGGTGCGGTAAACGTAAGGATGAAAATCGTCCATCTGGTGGCGGTCAATCGCGGCGTAGGCCGTGGCGGAATCGAAATGCGAAGCCTCGATCAGGCTGACGCGGCTCCAGTCGGGAAGCCCCGCGGGCGTTACGTCCGTCCAATTCTTTCCTTCGTCCGTGGTGATTTGAATCACGCCGTTGTCGGAGCCGGCCCAGATTTCGCCGGTGCGCACCGGCGATGGCGCAAGGGTGTAAACCACGCCGCGGTTTTTCTCTTTTGCGCCGCCGGACGCCTCACGCGATGATGCGCGAACCGTCAAGTCCGGGCTGATCGCTTTCCAGCTCGAGCCTTCGTCATCCGTGCGAAAAACCATTTGCGCCGCGAAGTACATGATGTGCGCATCCTGCGGCGAGACGACAAGCGGAGCGTTCCAATTGAATCGCAGGGCTGCGCCTGTGCCGGCAGGAGTGCGCGGTGAAACATCCGAGGATTGCCCGGTGGACCAGTCAAATCGCGAAAGTCCTCCAAAGGGTCCGCCTCCGAAAACGATGAAAGGTTCGGCGGGATTGAGCGCGATGTAACCGCTTTCCTCGCCTCCCACGGGAGACCATTCGCGGTCGCTGATTTGCCCGAAATCGCTACGGCTGGAAACCGCGGCGGTGCCGCTATCCTGCTGCGTGCCATAAACCATGTACGGAAAACGGCTGTCGGTGGTGAGGTGATAAAACTGCCCGGTTGGCTGGTTGTACCAGGAACTCCAGGTCTTGCCGCCATCCACGCTGACAATCACGCCCTGGTCGCTGCCCAGAACCATGCGATTGGAATCCTCAGGCGCGATCCAAAGTTGATGGTAGTCATCGCCGCCGGGCGCGCCCTTAATGGCCGTAAAATTTGCGCCGCCGTCGGTTGAGCGGTATAGCGAAGTATTCGCCACGTAAACCACGTCAGGATTGTGCGAATCCGCGGTGATGCCGCCAAAATACCAGCCGCGCATCCAGACGCGGATGTCGGAACAAACGCGCTGCCAACTGGCTCCTGCGTCATCCGACCTGTAGAGTCCGCCTTCCTTCGCGTCCACAATGGCGTAAACGCGATTCCCATTTTCGCCGGGCGCCACGGCGATGCCAATGCGCCCCAATCCCTCGCTGGGAAATCCGTGGCCTAGAATTTGCCGCCACGTCACTCCGCCGTCCACCGATTTGTAAAGTCCGCTGCCAGGACCATTCGAAGGGGGATAGGAAGTCCAGGGAGGGCGGCGCGTTTGCCACAGCGAAGCGTAGACCACCTGCGAATTGCCGGGATCGAAGCTCAAATCAATGGCTCCGGTATCGTCATTATTTCCCAAAACCTTGGTCCATGTTTGTCCGCCATCGGTCGAGCGATATACGCCGCGCTCGGAATTCGGGCCGTACGCGTGCCCCAGCGCCGCCACCAACACTATGTTCGGGTCGCGCGGGTCCACGATTACCCGGCCGATTTCTTGGGAATCCTGCAAGCCGATATTTTTCCAGGTGGCGCCTCCGTCGGTGGATTTATACATGCCATCGCCGAAAGAAATATCCGAACGCATATCCGCTTCGCCGCTGCCGACATAAATTATTTTCGGGTCCGAAGGCGCCACGGCGATCGCCCCGATGGATGAAATCGGCTCTGCGTCGAAAATCGGGTCCCAGGTGCGTCCGGCATTGGAGCTGTGCCACACACCTCCACCCACGGCGCCGAAATAGTATTCAAACGGTTTGCCGGGAACGCCGGAGACGGCGATGGCGCGGCCTCCGCGGAACGGCCCAATCAGCCGCCAGCGCATTCCCGCAAACGTTTGCGGGGAGGGTTCCTGCGAGTAACCCGGAGAAACGGCCCACAGCGCGGCGATCAAAATGGCTGCAACGAAAACGACGGATCGGAATCGAATAGGTATATTCATGGACCCTCTTTCGGCTGCGGATTATAACATCAAGAAAAATTCGCGTCTGGCCCAAGGTGAACGCGGCTCGACCGCAGCATGGGTCTGTGGCAAAATTGAATAGGCCGGTATCCCACGGCCGGATTCAGAGGATACTCGTCATGGCCAAAGCTACTTTTGCAGAAGGTTGTTTCTGGGGCGTGGAGCAAGCCTTTCGAAAGATCCCCGGCGTGCTTTCCGCTACTTCGGGATATACCGGCGGGACCACGAAAAATCCGACGTACAAGGAAGTTTGCACGGGACGCACCGGGCACGCCGAGGCCGTGGAATTGGAATTCGATCCCTCCCAGGTTTCTTATCAACGGCTTCTGGCGGCGTTTTTCCAGACGCACGACCCCACCACGCCAAATCGCCAGGGTCCCGATGTGGGCACGCAATACCGCTCGGCGATATTTTTCCACGATGCGGAACAGGAAGCGGCGGCGCGCGATGCCGTGAAGACGCTCGAGAAGAGCAAGTTATATGAACGGCCGATTGTGACGCAAATCGTCCCGGCATCGGATTTTTATCGCGCCGAGGAATATCACCAGAATTATCTCGAAAAGAACGGCCTGGGCGCCTGCCACCTGGCCTGAACGGTCCCGCAATTTCCTCCATTAGGATTCCGCGCCATATTGCGCAAGCGGAAGTCTGCAAAGAATTTCCGCGAACCCGCGCACCGCATATCCCCCAAAGCAGGTCAAACGAAAATTGAATGGACTAGGGAAGAGCGCACGGCGGGATTTTCCGGTGGTTCATCCAGAGAAAGCAACGGCGCATCGAGAGAAACCGATGTCTCAATTCGTGATTGTGCGGCGGATCTGCGAGCGTCTCATCCTACCGCAGCGCGAAGGATTAATAGCTGACGGTCGAAGGGCTTTCGGTGAGTTCCTGGTAGATGAAGTACACTGCCACACCGCCAGCCGCCGAGGCCACCGCTTTCATCGCCAAATGGCGATTCAGCGCGGAAACTGTTCCGGTGCCGCTCGCACCTTGAGGCGGAGGACCCGGCTCGACGGTAACACTATAGGTGGTGCCGGCATTTATCGTGTGCATCGTCCCGTCGAAATTGAGTTCCAAGTCGCCCGTGTAGGCGGCAATGATCATCTGCTTCGGGCCGGCAAATGAGACTTGGCCGTAAGCCGATTTTCCCGGCACAGGTGTCAGCACGCCGACAGGAGTATTGAGTCGCACGCGATCACCAGGAGTGGTCGAGAATCCCACGGTGCCTCCGGTGATGGTTGCCTGCACGACATCGTCAATCTGCGCGAGCCGCATCGAACTCGCCGAAAGCATATAAATCTGGCCGTTGCCCACTTTCAATCGCAGCGAGCCGCTGGGGTCCGTGGTGAGGCCATCGCCGGGATATACCGTCGCGCCGATTGCCGCTTCCGCGTTTTCAAGCTGCGCGCCTTGCGCCTGAATCACCATTCCCAAGGGCTTTTCCGAAGCTGCCATGGCGGGAAGGCATAGAAGTCCGGCCGCAATAAGCGTCAATCCGATGGAACCAGTCTTGGCTTTCACGGAATCCTCCACAACTTCCCCTAATCTAGGCGTATCGGCAGCGCGAGTCAATAGTCCAGTCTCAAAAAGCGACAGTCGAAATCTTCGTTTCTTATAGTTTTGCCGCCCATTCCTCTTCCCTGAAAACAGTGACGCTAAAAGCTTGTATTTCAGTGTCCGCTTCGCGCCAGGCTTGACGATCCAGACCTGCCTTGTGGCAGGTCTCTTCCAGGAATTTCGTGGCGTCCCAGCGGAATTCCGTGGCCACCTGCGGCAGCAGCACTCCGCGCAAGTGGCCGCGGCGGACGAGCAGACCATGGCGTCCGATTTCGATTTGCTGCAAGGTGATTTTCTCGAGCGCCGAGAGCACGGAAATTTCGATGGCCACTTGCGAAGTTTCTTCTGGGCGCAGAGCTTCGAAGCGCGGGTCTTCGAGCGCGGCGGATTTCGCGCAATGCGCCACCACTTCGATCAGAGCAGACCGCGAGGGAAGCTGGCCCATGCATCCGCGCAGGCGGCGGCGCTGGCGCAGCGTGACAAAGGCTCCCCAGGGTTCCCTCAGCCTCGGATCGCACGAAGCGGGCGGCGCGTATTCCAATCCCCGGGCTGCGGCAAAAATCGAGTGCCGCGCTGCATCCAGCAAATCTTTTTTTTCAGCGGGGGTCCCATTCCAGTTGGCCAAGGAGTCCGGCGGCATGTGCGCCTCTTTGTATCCGTGGAGAGCGGGAATTCAGCGTGCGGGGTGTGAAATCATATCTCGCGTAAGATCCTAGCGGGTGAGCACGTCCTGCGGCTTTTCTTTTTGCTCCACAATCACCGTGGCGCGCCGCCGCTGCTCCACTCGGGAATTGATCTGGCTCCAGAACATCTGGAAATAATGCGCGGCGGAAATCACCGCGCTGACCACCACCAGCCACAGCAGCGTAAGCCCCAGCGGCTTGAGCGCCGGATGTTTGGCGGTCAGAATCACCGCGCATCCGGCCATGACCTGCAAAATCATTTTTGTTTTGCCGAGCGCCGAGGCGGGAATCAACAAGCCTTCCACCGAAGCAATTTCGCGGAGGCCCATCACCACGAATTCGCGGCCGATGATGATCACCACCATCCACGCCGGAACCAGTCCCATCTCCACCAGCGAAATAAACGCGGCCGAAATCAGCAATTTGTCCGCGATGGGATCGAGCAGAATTCCGAGAGTGGTAATCTCGCGCCGCTTGCGCGCGATATAACCGTCCATCATGTCCGTGGCGGCAGCCATCAACAGAATCAGCACGCCCCAAATTTCGAAATGAATGGGAAGTCCCCAAAAATCCCAATTGGGTTGGCGCGTGAGCAGCACGACCACCAGCAAAGGGACGAAAAAGATGCGCAGGATGGTCAGGCTGTTCGGCAGGTTCATTGCAATCTCGGGAGAACCTCGGCTTGGCCCGCGGCACATGGGCCGAGAGTCGCGTTCACTATAGACCCGCACCTTCGCCGAGTCAACGGTACGCGGATTTTCGGCAAAACAACGCGGAAAGAGTGCGGTGGAAAGCGATGGGGAGGCATGGTTACAACTAAGGCAAATCCCTTGCCTAGTAACTCTTAGCCATCCAAAAGCTGCAAAGCTGTGCAAATCAAAATCAGGCCATGCCGGCGACGAGAGGGCGAAGGGATAGAATAGCACTTAGACGCATAGGATTGTATGTCGTTGAAATAACTTGGTTTGTAGTCGCAGCGCGAGATTTAGGTCTCTCCATAATCCTCCGCTGCGGATCCTCAGGAATGTTTCGAAGTTAACCATTTTCCACAGCGTTTTCCACAGCGAAAGTGCCATTGAGTGGTTGTTATGAGCAGCAAAATCAGGGCTTGCGGCGCTTTGCCACCAGATGCGCAAAGTTTCGAGATTCTTCGAATCCGTTTGTTGCCGAGACCGTTTCAGGATCCCAGCTCGTTTGCTGGCGTGGGCGCGGCGGCGAATTCCAGCGCGAAATCTTCGAGTTGCCGCGCGAGCGATTGCGGAATTTCCGCGTCCAGAAGCATGTGGTCATCGCGAATTTCCGAATTGAAGACGCGTCCCGCGGCATACACCAGCGAAAGGCGTCGGCCATCGGAAATGGGCAATCGCAAATGCAAATGCACCAGAGGATCGACGGGAAGAACGGCATCAATGCGTTCCAGCAGATGATCGAGACCGAACCCGCTGCTCGCGGAAGTGAAAATATTCTGGCCGTCGTGAGGATGAGCTTCGCGCAGCGCGGCTTGATCCTCGGCGGAAAGCAAATCGATCTTGTTCAGCACGTGCAGTCTCGGCCGGCTTTCCACGCCGAGGTTCGCGAGAACTTTCAGCACTTCGGCGTCCTGTTCGGCGTGATGCGGATTGGAAATATCGGTCACGTGCAGGATGAGCGCCGCTTCCTGGACTTCCTCGAGCGTGGCGCGAAAAGCGGTGATGAGATCGTGAGGCAGGTCGCGAAGAAATCCCACGGTGTCGGAAATCAGCACGCGGCGGCGCGAAGGCAGGCGCACGGCGCGAATGGTGGGATCGAGAGTGGCGAACATTTTCGAGGAAGTCAGCACTTCGGCGCGCGTCAGGGCGTTGAACAGCGTGGATTTTCCCGCGTTGGTGTATCCCACCAGCGCGATCATCCCCAGCGGCACGGCCTGGCGAGCCTGGCGGCGCGTGCTGCGCTGGCGGCGCACGGTTTCGATGGAACGCTGGATTTTTGCCACGCGGTCGCGAATGCGCCGGCGATCGGTCTCCAGCTTTTGCTCGCCGGGGCCGCGCGTGCCGATGCCGCCGCCGAGGCGGGAAAGTTCCTCGCGATGGCCGCTCAGGCGGGGAAGAAGGTAATTGAGCTGCGCGAGCTCCACTTGCAGGTGGCCTTCGCGAGTGCGCGCGCGGCAGGCAAATATATCCAGAATCAATTGCGTGCGATCGATCACCCGCCGCCCGATGGCTTTCTCCATATTGCGCAACTGCACGGGAGTGAGATCGTGATCGACGATGACCAACGGAACGTGGTGCAGCTCGGCTTCCAGGCGTATTTCATCCAGTTTTCCGCGACCCACGAGCGTAGCGGGATCAAGCGCCTCGCGCACCTGCATGGAGACTCCCGCAATCTTCGCGCCCGCGCTCACCGCCAATTCTTCGAGCTCCGCCAGCGAATCGCGCCCGGCGGCCGTGGGGTCCGCCGCGCGCCCGCGCGATGACTTTTTCAGGCTGACTCCCACCAAAAGCACTCTTTCCCGGTTATCGATGGATTGCGCGGTTTTCATGAGTTGGGAACCTGATCGGCGGATTGCAGTGTGCAAAGCGGGCGGCACATATCTGCCGCGAGTATACGCCGCCAATCCGGCAAGCGCGAGACTTGCCTCAGGAATTTGCGGCTTTGGCGGGCCTTACAGGCTTCGCGCTCCAGTTAAATGTCACCTGGAGATTGTGCCTTGGCGGATGGACGCGCCGAAGCAGCGAGAACCATATCCGAAAGGAATTCGCCGAGTCCCAATCCCGGCGGAGGAAAATCCGCATCGCGCGTGGTGCGGTCGAGCCAACCTAAATACACCAGCATGACCAGATCGGCCCATCTCGTAGCCGATGCGGCATCAAATCCAATCTCCCGCAAAACGTTGTCGATGTACGCGCCGCGTTTCCGCTCAAGCGCGGTGATGCGCTTCGCCGTGCTCGCGTCCTTGCGCGCCCATGCGTGAAGCGCAGCCTCAAGACGCAGCCGGCCAGGGTCCGCGCTGCGGTCCACCAAACGCGCCCAACGCGACGCCGGGCTGTGCACGCCGCGCACAGCAGCTTCGAGCCAGGAGGCTTCCTCCGCCTCCCAACGATCCAACATCTTTTCCAGCAATTCTTCGCGATCCTGAAAGTGCCAGTAAAAGCTTCCCTTGCTGACTCCCAGATCGCGCGAAAGAACTTCCACGCGCACCGCTTCCAGTCCTTCGGCTGCCAGGCGCGCGAATCCCGCGCGCAGCCAATCTTCGGGCTGAAGTGGAGAAGAACGAATTGGGGCGGGAGAAGCCATACGTTGACGTATGTTGCTGCAAAACATATGCGACCCGCGAAGCAATGTCAACGATTGTCGGTATTTGCGGCAGGTTGCGATTCGATTCGAGGCGTCACAGAATCAAACTGCGAGGTTGGATCAATGATTCACTCGCGCACCAATCGCAGCGCCGCGGAGAAAGCTTCCTGCGAATCTCCGAACGCGTGCACCCATTCGACCCCCAATTCTTTCCGGAACCAGGTGATCTGGCGCTTGGCGTAGCGGCGGGTGGCTTGCTCGATTTGTCGAGCGGCATCTTCCAGCGGGAGCCGCCCTTCGATGTGAGCAAGCATTTCAGGGTAGCCGATGAACTGAAACGGTTTGGCATGGGCGGAGATATGGCGCGCCATCAATCCGCGGGCTTCCTCGGCCCATCCGGATTCGAGCATCGCCGCGGTGCGGGCATGAATTCTTGTGTAAAGCGCGGGGCGCGGCGGAAGGAGACCGATTTTTTTCACGGTGTAGCCTTCGAGTGGACTGCGGCCAGCGGCGTGAATTTCGGAAATCGGCTTGCCGGCGAGCATGCGCATTTCGATCGCGCGGATTATTTTTTGTGTGTCGCGCGGAGCGATGCGCCGCGCCGTTTCCGCGTCCAGCTTCGAGAGTATACGGTGGAGATGCTGCGGGCCGCGGCGCACAGCTTTTTCGCGCAGACGCGCGCGCAATTCTTCCGAACGTCCCGGCGCATCGGAAAGGCCTTCGAGAAGCGCGCGAAGGTAAAGTCCCGTCCCGGCCGTGAGAATCGGGAGCACCTTGCGCTGGCGCAGATCGTCGAGAACCGCCACGGCGCAGCGGCGAAAATCGCCCGCGGTAAATACTTCTTCCGGTTCAACGAGATCAACCAGATGGTGGGGAACTCCCTGGCGCTCCGCAGCGGAGGCCTTGGCCGTGCCAATATCGAAATGGCGGTACACCTGAGTGGAATCGCAGACCAGGATTTCGCCGCCCGTTTCTTGGGCCAGCCGCATGCCCAGCGTGGATTTGCCGGAAGCAGTGGGCCCGAGAATCACGACCAGCAGCGGGGGTGCGCCCATTATTAGAATTTCCAGTGGCGAAGCAGCAAAAACAGCAAGACCAGAGCAGCCAGCAGCAGCGCGCCCCAAACTTGCGTGCGCGGCACTTTCATTTGTGCAGATTCACCTGGTCCGGAGGAATATTGTATATGAACACGATGCGCAGGCGAATGTAGGGGCCGTGGAACTGGGGAGGCAGCGGCTCGAAGGGGTTTGAAGCGCGAATCGCGGAAATCGCGGCGGTATCGAGCGGATCTTTTCCGGAAGTGTATTCGAGAGTCGGATCGGGCGAGGGGACGCTGCCGTCGGAATTGATCTGGAAAGTGGTATAGACCACGCCGCGATCTCCCATCAGCGCGGATTCAGGCATCACCGCCATCCAATTCCGTTTCAGCGTGGCCAGCAGCCGCTGGATATAGCTGCTGAAATCCACGCCCTGCGTATCGGTCAGAATCTGCGCGCCGGATTGCATTCCCGGCCCGCTTCCCGCGCCTGCTCCGCGAGGAATGGTGCCACCGGAAAATACTCCTCCGCCACCGTGGCGTTGTGCGCCTTCAATTTGCCGTTGAAGTTCCTCGCCTGGCGACCCGCTGGGCAAATTCAATTTCAGATGATTCGGAACGGGCTGCAAGGCCGGCCGCACGGGAGCTTCTTCGGTGGGCGGAGGCTGGGTTGGTTGAGGATTGGGCTGATTCGGCTGCGTGCGGGGCGTCGGTGATTCCGGGAGGTTCGTAGCGGGAGCTGGAGAAGGAGCCGGAACGGGCGGAAGCACCGGCGCATGTTCCTCAGGGCGCGGAGGAGCCACTTTTTCAAGCGTATTGCGATTGATGTGCACCGGCGGGGGCGCCGGTGTTTTCGGGATATCGCCGGGCGGCAAATAGGTGATGCCCAATTGCTTGCTGGCCTGCTCGATTTCCTGGGTCGTGGGGACATGCTCGGGAAAAATTTTGGGAACGGAGATCAGAAAAATAATCAGGCCGATATGCACGGCCACCGAAGCGATGCGGGTGATCAGGTCCCACTTGGCGCTTTTCTTGGTTTCCGGCTCGACCAGCAGGTTGGCTTCGCCGGTGAGGTAAATATCCGGCTCGACCATTTCGCGCAGCCCCGCCGTCCATTCCGGCGCGCGCCCAAAATCCTGCGATTCCTCATGGGTGGTGGGCTCGACGTACGCCGGAACCACCACGCGGGAATCCAGAATGGCGATGGGCGCGAACTCCGAAAGCGGTTGAGCATCTTCCAGCGGAAGGATCGGCATGTCCCGCGGAATCAAGGAGCGTGTGACCAGCACGCCCAGAGGGAAATGCGCGGGAATATTCGTCTTGCCGTCGAGCGGGGGAGCGGAGGACGGGCCGGTGGGCACAACCGTGCGTTCATCCAGCATGGTGGTGAGCCGCCGGGGAGTTTTTTGCGACTCATCTCCGGGCTTGATGGGATTCAATTTCTCGGGAACCAGGGTCCGCGGGATCATCGGTTTCCTTGCGGCGCGAAAGCTCCGAGTTGGACGCGGGAGGAGTGGTCGAGGATGCCCGCCATCACGCGGTCGGCCAATTCCAGCGCGCGGCGTCCCGCTTCTCCGTCCACCGCCGGGGCGCGGCGGGTGCGCACGGAATCCAGAAAAGCGCGCAATTCCGCGCGCAGCGGCTCTTCCGGCGCGGCCGGCAATTTCTCAAATCCGATTTGCGGCTCGGCCGGCGAAGCTCCCGGCTGGACGCGGATGCGCAGCGCATCCTGGCGCGTGAAATCGAGCGAAATATATTCGTGTTCCTGGAAGAAGCGCATTTTGCGCACACGCTCGGTGGAAACGCGGCTGGCGGTGAGATTGGCGACGGCTCCGGTTGCAAATTCCAGGCGCGCGTGGGCAATGTCCACTTTATCGGTGATCACCGGAATTCCCACGGCTTTCAAATCCACCACCGGCGCGGCCACCAGCGCCAGGAGAATATCCAGATCGTGGATCATCAAGTCGTACACCACGTCAATATCCAGGCTGCGCGGCGTGAAGACGCCCAGGCGGTGCACCTCGAAAAACATGGGGCGCGAGACGATTTTCAGCGCCGCCGCAACCGCGGGATTGAAGCGCTCGACTTGCCCCACTTGCAGGATGCGCGCGCCGCGCCGCGCCGAGGCGATCAATCCATCGGCTTCGGTTAGCGATGCGGCCATCGGCTTTTCCACCAGCACATCGATGCCGGCATCCAACAGGCGGCAGCCGATCCTCGAATGTTCGCGGGTGGGAACCGCCAGGCTGACGGCTTCAACGCGTTCCAGCCGCAAATCCTCGATTTCCGGAATCACCCGCGTGGCGAATTCCGCAGCGATTTTTTCGGCGCGCTCGCGATTGGTGTCCACGATGCCCACAAGCTCGGCGCCTTCCGTTTCCCGCCAGACGCGCACGTGGTTGCGGCCGAATTCTCCGGCGCCCACCACAGCCACGCGAATTGTCTTTGCAGTCACGATTTCCTTTTTCCCGCGCCCGGCGCGTTCACGGTCGAGGTGGACTGAAAGTTCGAAAGCTTCGATGGAAATTCCCGCTTCGTCGGCGGCTCGCAACATCTGATCGCGATCAAATAAAAGTGTCCGGCCGGCGTCGATTGCCAGTGCCGTGGCATTCGATCGCCGCATCACCTCGATGGTCTTGCATCCCACTACCGGTACGTCGAATCGCATGTCCTGCCCCGGCTTGCTGACCTTTACCACCACCAGCCGCTGCCCCCCGCAATGCGCGCGGCGCGCTCGATGGTTTCATCCGTGCCTTCCATGGCTTCGACGGCCACGCAGGCGCGATCGCGCACCACCACCGTTTGCCCCAGGTCCAGCCCGGCGATTTGCCGCGCGACCTCGCGGCCATAAGCAATGTCCGCGGCTTCGGAGGGATCCGGAGCACGGCGCGTGAGCACACCCGCGGCGGGCAAGAGCGGCCCGAGAAATTTGGTCGAGTCCACCAGCTCAATGCCTTCGTCCTCCAGAACTTTGGCGACCGCGCCAATCAACGAGTCGGTATTTTTGGACGGCAGAGCAAACAGCAATTTGGCGAGCTTCCAATCCGGCCTGATGGAACTGAAAATTTTATTGTGTTTCACCTGCCCAGCCATTACCGCGCGCTTCACGCCTTCCTGATGAAGCAATTCGATGGTGCGGCTCAATTCTCCGAGGCTCACCCAGTGAAAGCGTTTGGCCGATTTTTCGAGGGCCGGAGAAGCTTCCTCGCGGATGGCCACCACGGCCATTTCAATGCCGCGCGCGCGCGCCCCTTCCAGAACCAAAAACGGGAAATCGCCGTTGCCGGCGATGAGTCCCCATCCTGATTGTTCGACTTCCACGGATGAATTTTGGTGAGCGGCAGCCAAGTTCCCCTCTACTTGGTCAGGCCGCGCTCGGCCGACTCGATGAAGTGAATCAATGTTAAGACGTCCTCGGAGTGCGCCAGGGTTTCACGCATTTTTTCGACCGCCTGGGTGGTATTGAGTTTCGAGCGCAAAAGCAGGCGATAGGCTTTCTGGATGGCTTCGATGCGCTGGGGAGAAAATCCCTGGCGTTCGAGACCCACGGAATTGACGCCGAAACAGCGCGTTTCCCGCGGCGAGACAATCTTGGAAAACGGCGGGACATCCTGGGTGATGACGGTGTGCGCGCCCACGTAGGAATACCTGCCCACGCGGCAGAATTGATGCACCGGCGAAAAATTGCCGATGGTGGCGTAATCCTCGACGGCCACGTGGCCCGCGAGCGTGGCTCCGTTCACGAAAACGATGTGGTTGCCCACCTGGCAATCGTGGCCGATGTGCGCATAGGCCATGACCAGATTGTGGTTGCCGATCCGCGTCACCCCGCCGCCCTTTTTGGTGCCGCGGCTTACGGTGGAAAATTCGCGGAAGTCGTTGTGGTCGCCGACCTCCAGCGAGACGCGCTCGCCGGCATAGGTCAAATCCTGGGGATCGCCGCCCACGGCGGAGAAAGAGTAAAAATGGTTTTCACGTCCGATGCGCGCGGGGCCATGGATCACGGCGTGGTGTTCGAGCACGCAGGAGTCGCCCAATTCCACATCGTCGCCCACCACCGCATACGCGCCGATTTTCACGTCGTGGCCGAGACGGGCGGAAGGAGAAACAATCGCCCGCGAATCTATTTCACTCATGGCGCCTTCTTGGCGGGAGCCGCTGACGCCTCGGGCGCTGCGTCGATATCCACCATCATGCACATCATGGTTGCTTCGGCGGCCAATTCTTCCTTGACGAAGGCGCGACCCTCGATTTTGCAGAAAGTGCCGCGCCAGGCCACCACGTTCACCTCCACACGCAATTGGTCGCCGGGAACCACCGGGCGGCGAAAGCGCGCGTTATCGATGGCCACGAAATACAGCAGCTTGTTTTCGCGGTCGGCGACTTCCTGCAGCAGCAGCAAACCGCCAGTCTGGGCCATGGACTCGATGATCAGCACTCCGGGCATGACCGGCTTGGCCGGGAAATGGCCCTGAAAGAAAGGCTCGTTGATGGTGACGTTCTTCATTCCCACGATGCGCTTCTTTGGTTCCATTTCCTCGATGGCGTCGACCATGAGGAAAGGGTAGCGGTGCGGTAGAATTTTTTGAATGCCGACGCTGTCGAGGATCATCGCCGCCTCTGGTATGAGATAGGGAACGGCTCCAATGCGTGCCGCAGGTGTCCGTTTTCGCCCCGTGCAATCCTGCAATTCTATACGAAACTCGCGCGAGTGGGAAACGGCGTTGCTGGCGCTGGATGCCCCTGTTAGCATAGTCCGCCGTGGCCGACATAACCATCCGCATGCCGGAAATTTTGCGCGCATTGCGCGCTCGCGAAAACGAAATGGTGCGCCTGCTGGGGAAATTTGTGCGCTGCGAATCGCCCAGCCATGACAAATCGGCCGTCGACCGCATGGCCGCGATCCTGGCCCCGGAATGGAAGAAGCGCGCGGCGCTGGTGCGCGCGATTCCGCAACGCAAACGGGGAGATCACCTGCGCGCGGAAGTATGGCTTGGGAAAGGACGCACCGCGGGACAGATTCTGGTGCTGGGGCACATGGACACAGTGTATCCGCTGGGAACCATCGCCTCCATGCCATT
The DNA here is from genome assembly GCA_963708285.1 of uncultured Acidobacteriota bacterium. Taxonomy (GTDB): domain Bacteria; phylum Acidobacteriota; class Terriglobia; order Acidiferrales; family UBA7541; genus Palsa-295. The sequence continues at coordinate 545,030 of CAVPSF010000001.1, read as the reverse complement.
CCGCGTTTCCGGAGGACGCGCGCACGGCCCCGGAACATTCGACATGAAAGGCGGGCTGGTGATGGCGTTGTTTGCCGTCGATGCGTTACGGAGTTGCGGGACGCAGCCGCGCAAACGATTCGTATTTTTGTGGACCTCGGATGAAGAAATCGGCAGCGAGAGTTCGAGGCAAGCGATTGAGAGGGAAGCGCGGCGCAGCGACGCCGTCCTGGTGCTCGAACCGTCGTTCGGCCCGGAAGGAAAACTCAAAACCGCGAGAAAGGGAGTCGGCAGCGCGGAAATTATTGTCACCGGGCGATCGGCGCACGCCGGAATCGATCCCGAAAAAGGCGTGAACGCGGTGCACGAGCTGGCCCTGCAAATCGTGCGCCTGATGAAGCTTCAGGATATTTCTCGTGGCATTTCCGTGCAAACCACGGTCATCGCCGGCGGCACGGTTTCCAATGTGGTTCCCGCCGAAGCCCGCGCGGAAGTGGATTTCCGCAGTGTGCGCGCGGCGGATGCACGGCGCATCGAGCGCACCTTGCATGCATTGCGGCCGGTGCAGCGCGGCGCTCGCCTGGAAGTTCACGGCGGATGCAATCGCCCGCCGCTTGAACGCACGCCCGCGGTCGAAAAATTATTCCGCCACGCGCAAAACATAATGCGCGAAGCGGGCCTGCCGCTCGGCGAAGCTTCGACGGGCGGAGGATCGGATGGAAATTTAACCGCGGCGTTGGGAATTCCCACGCTCGACGGGCTTGGCGCGGTGGGCGACGGCGCGCACAGCCCTCGGGAACATATCGTGATTCGCAAATTGCCGGAACGCGCCGCGCTGCTGGCGGGATTGCTGGCTTCGCTCTAATCGCGGGAAAAATCTAGCGCACGTCTTCGTGGTGCAGAAATACCAGCGTTTGCTGATCGAGATCGGAATAACTGGTGTGCAGGACGTCCTTCATGGCGTCTTCGGTGGACGGAGCGGTGGCGATGCGGTCGAGCAGGCGGCTGATGTCGCTGACGCCTCCTTGATCGATGATCGATTCCACCGCGGCCAGCGCCCAGGCATAAGCCAGCGAAGCGGAATCTCCGGAAAGTCCCATCCACGAACCTTCGAGCGACTCGAGATTCGGCCCCAAGTTTTGCGAAGCAGCGTTGAGGAGCGCGTCGGCGCTGGGTGCGCTGCGGCGGCCTTCCATATATTGTGCGATTCCTTCCTGCAACCAGGTGGGCGCGCGCCCGCGCGATTTTTGTCCCACAAAGCTGTGCGTTAGCTCGTGTTTCAATACGCGAGCGAGGTCCGGGGTGACGCTGGTCAGGCCTTGCACCGGAATGCGAATGCGCCCGTCGTTGATGGCTCCCGCCCAACTGGGCGCGCGGGTGATATCCGCGAAGGATTGCTCGGTATATAGAATGACGCCGATTTGTTCCGGCGGAGTGTAGTCGAGCTCGGATTCGAGATCGTTGAAATCGCCTTCGAGGGTGCGCAGGATGCCGCGCGCCAGGTCGGGCGTGGCTCCGCCGTTATATTTCAGCGCGAAGTGCGCGGTCTCGCCTTCGCGGTAACTTTCCTCTTCGCTTTTATCGCGCTCGGCTTTTTCAAGAGCATGTTCCACTTCCGGATCGGGATGAATCTGCTCGGCTCTTTTCCATTCGGCGACGGCTTGGTCAATTTTGTTGGCACCGTAATACGCCCAGCCGGTCAATTTGGCGACATCGGCGGAATCGGGAGCCACGCGGCGGGCGTGTTCGAGAGGATCGAGCGCGGTTGTGAACTGGCTTTCACGCAGATAGAGGACGGAAAGATTCAGGAGCAGGCCCAGATTATCGGGCGCGAGGATCAGCCCCTGGCGGTACTGTTCGATGGCCGAATCGGTGTTGCCTTTCGAGAGCAGGAACTGTGCGGCGGCGTAGTGCGCGGCGGCCACCCGATCGATGGCGATTTTGTCTCCGGTGTGGGCGGCGGATTCCAGCCGCGCGAGGTACACGTAATCGATGGAATCATTGTGGACCGCCAGCCGGGCGATATCCTCATATCCGCGGGCGGGATTGGCTTGCGGAGCGGAAACCGGCGCTTCCTTTTCGGAATCGGCCGCCGAAGAATACGAAAAATTATCGCGATCGATGCGCGCCACGATGGATTTGGGAATGGACATGGTTCCGGCGGGAGTGTCGTAGGTGACTTGATTGCCTTTTTCGACCACATTCGAAGCCACGATGCGCCGGCCGTTTTTGAGCACAATGGTATCGGCAGCCGCGGAAGACACGACCAGTAGAATCAGGGCCGCGATTGGGGCAACGCGAGGCACGATGCGATTTTAGCAAGAGGGCTCATTTTTGCGCGGCGTTTGCTTGCTGGCGTTTGTCCTAAGTTGTACAGTCGGCGCATGAGATTTTTCGGGCGATTCGCGCGCGGCATGACGGCCATTTTATTTTTTGCCGTTGCCTTTCCCCGCCCGGGGAATTGCGCCGCGTTTCAGAGCCAGGATGCGCCTTCGCAAAATGCCAGCGACGCCGAAGCCTCCGCGAAGGCGCCTGCCGGGACGCCCGATGCCCGCGCCATGTACCAGGCGTTGAACGCGCTGCGACCGGACGGCGCGCACGTTTATAAGGTTCACGAATTGAATTTGCGGCGCGACGTTGTCAGCCTCACTTTTCAGGACGGCGAACTCGCGTTTTTCCCGCCGCTGTATGGCCGCGTGACCGGCGCTGTGTTTACCGGCCTTGGCCACATCGTGGCCACCCCGCGCGATGCCGGAGAACGAAGGTCGCTTGCGCAGTTTCTGGGTGTGCCGCTCCTCGACCAGGGATTTCAGACTGCCTACCTGCGATTCACGGACAATACGGCCGAAGAGATCGAAAAGGATCTGGCGGGCACCGGCACAAAACCTACAGGTGATTCGCCATTTATGCAGGGCTGGGAGGATGTTCTCCACGCGGTCAATCCCTGGCACTCGCTGCGAATTCTCGAGGATTTGCTCTCCTCCGATTCGCAGCCCTATTTTTATGCCGGGCTGGGCGGCTCGTCCTCCGGAGCGTTTGATGTGTTGATCGACAGCCGCCGGGAAGAGCAGGTGCTGATCGGCCAGCCGCGCAGCGTGAACGGCGAACAGATTTACAATGTGTGGGCCTCCTTTGCGGCAACCCAGCCGCCGTTCGCGCGGGAAGCGGACGCCGCGGCGCGGGCCTTCGGAGGATTCAAGCCGCTCGATTACCGCGTATATACATCCATCGGCAACGATCTCCTGCTCACTGGAAAAACAAAACTTCATGTCCAAAGCGTGAGCGCCGGACAAAGAGTCATTTCGCTCGAACTTTCCCGCAACTTGTCTGTGGACGGCGTGAAGCTCGAGGACGGCAGCCCTCTGCTCTACTTTCAAAATGAAGATTTGAACCGCCGGGAAATCGAGCGGCGCGGGAATAATTCGCTCCTGGTGGTTCTGCCGGCGAAAAGCGAGCCAGGAAAGGATATTTCGCTGGAAGTGTCGTATCACGGCCGGGTGATCAGCGACGCGGGAAACGGCGTGGCGTTTGTCGGCGAACGCGACGATTGGTATGCGCACATTGCCGGGAGCATTTATTTCGTGCCCTTCGATCTGACTTTTCACTGGCCGAAGCGGCTGACGCTGGTGGCCACGGGAGATGAAGTGGAATCGCACGAAGAGGGGGATACGAAGGAAGGGCACTGGGTCTCGCGCGAACCCTTCGGCGTGGCCGGTTTTAACGTGGGGGAATACCGCATGGAGGATTCCGGCGCGGCCAGCCCGGATATTCGCGTGTACGCCAATCAGCAGCTTGAAAATTCAATTCTGGCGCGCCTGGGGAAGGGCTCCGCGGTAATTTCACCATACCCGGGCCTGGGATCTTCCCATGGAAATTTGAGCTTACCGCCGCAGTCTGCTCCCAGCCCTTCCTCCGTGCTCAAGCATCTGGGCGCGGAATTATCCGACTCCGTGGTTTTTTTTGGAAAATTAAATGGAGCGTTTCCCTTCAGCCATCTGGACGTGGCGCAAATTCCCGGGTCGTTCGGCCAAGGGTGGCCGGAATTGATTTATCTTTCGACGTACGCCTATTTGCCGGCGGAAACGCAGCGCGAAGTAGGATTGAATCAGGCCAGCCAGGAACTGGCGCGTGAAATCATGCCTTTCCACGAAGTGGTGCATCAGTGGTGGGGGAATGTGACGGCCCCGGCAAGTTATCGCGACATATGGATCGAAGAGGCCATGGCCAATTACCAGGCGATGTTGTATGCCGACGCACGCCAGCCCGGCTCCCATCGCATGGAAAAATGGCTGGAACGGTATCGCGCGGCGCTGGTGACACGCGTCGCCGGAGCTTCGGAAACTCCGGAGGAAGCCGGACCTCTCGATTTGGGATTTCGCCTGCAATCTTCGAAGGATCCCGGCGCGTATGAAGCGGTGGTGTACGGCAAGGGGACTTGGGTGATGCGCATGCTGTATGAAATGCTGCGCGAGCCGCGAGAAAAAGACCCCGACGCGCGATTTCACAGCCTGCTGCAATCGGTGCTCAGCGATTATCGTTTCCGGACTTTATCCACCGCGGATTTTCAAAAGGAAGTCGAGAAGGTGATGACTCCAGAAATGGACATGGACGGCACGAAAACCATGAGCTGGTTTTTCGACGAGTGGGTGCGCGGAACGGAGTTGCCTACGTATTCGGTGGAATTTTCAAACCGGCTGCGCGGAAGAGAATTCATAATTTCCGGAACCCTGCACCAGTCGGGAGTGGAGGACGTATTTACCGCGCCCGTCCCGCTGGTCGCGCAGATTGCGGGAGGAAAGCTCGAACCCTTGGGCGTGGTGGTGACCACGGGAGAAGATACGCCGTTTCGTTTTGTCTCACGGTATCGCGCGCGCCGCCTGGAAATCGACCCGAACTCGACGGTCCTATGTCTCACGAAGTAATCATCCCAGAATGTCGCGCGGGATTAGGAGATTGCAAACGGTAGTCGAGCGGCGGCAGACGGATTACAAGGATTTAATTTGTTTTTGCTTTGAAAATATTTTTGTGTTTCGTCTTGCGTCTTTGCTCGTCTCGTCTTATGCTGTGCATTCGCAAATTGCATGTTTGAAGCCGCAAAGAAGTTTGCGAAATCGAAATTGCAGGGAAGCCGCAGCCTTAGTGGGGTTCGCGGTGCGATTCGACCGGAGAGTCACCGCCAAATCAGAACGCAGCGGCGGGGGATTTGAAGCGCGACTCACTTCCGAACAATCGATGGACTCATAAAAAATAGAGATTCGAAGTTTTAATATCATCCATAACGTATATACCGGAGACACCGCGTGCCTTCTGAGCGGTCTCAAAACTCAATCGTAGTGGCCGAACCTGAGCCGTTAATAGCGCCAGGCCAGACTTTAGAATCCGTAACTGAAAAAATCAGCTCGATTGTGCTGACGCGCGGCACAAAGAAGGGCTGGATTCTCGGATTCCTGGTGGGCTTGGGCCTTTTCGGTCTCCTCAACGTCGTCATCTATTTGTTGATGACGATCGGCGTCGGCATTTGGGGCATCAACATCCCCATTGCCTGGGCCTTTGCGATCACCAACTTCGTTTGGTGGATTGGAATCGGGCACGCCGGCACTTTGATTTCCGCCTTCCTGCTGCTGATGCATCAGAAGTGGCGAACCTCCATCAACCGATTTGCCGAAGCCATGACGATTTTTGCCGTGGCTTGCGCGGGCCTCTTCCCCTTGCTGCACATGGGCCGGCCCTGGCTTTTCTATTACCTGCTGCCCTATCCCAATCCCATGTGGTTGTGGCCACAGTTCCGTAGCCCGCTGGTGTGGGACGTTTTCGCGGTATCGACGTACATGACCGTTTCGCTCCTGTTCTGGTACGTGGGATTGATACCGGATTTCGCGACGCTGCGCGACCGCGCCAAGAACAAGGTTGTAAAGCTGGCCTATGGTTTCTTTTCACTGGGCTGGACGGGATCTGCAAAACACTGGTTCCGCTACGAAACGGCGTGCGTGTTGTTGGCCGGGCTGGCGACGCCTCTGGTTCTCTCCGTACATACGGTTGTGAGCTTTGATTTCACCATCGCCATCGTTCCGGGATGGCATAGCACGATCTTCCCGCCATACTTCGTTGCTGGCGCGATTTATTCGGGCTTCGCGATGGTGCTCACGCTGGCCATTCCCATCCGCAAATTTTACAACCTGGAAGGATTGGTCACCGCGCGGCACCTGGACATCATGGCCAAAGTGATGCTGGCGACGGGATTGATTGTGGCCTACAGCTACGTCACCGAGACGTTCATGTCCTATTACTCGGGAAGCCCGTATGAAGGCTTCATGATGACCAACCGCATGACTGGACCGTATGCGCCGGTGTATTGGACCTTGATTACATGCAACCTGGTGATCCCGCAATTGCTGTGGTGGCGCAAGATCCGGCGCAGCGTTTTGTGGCTGTTCCTGGTTTCCCTGGTGGTCAATGTGGGGATGTGGCTCGAACGTTTCGTGATTATCGTGGTCAGTTTGCAGCGCGAGTATCTGCCTTCCAAGTGGGACATGTACTATCCCACGCGCTGGGACTGGGCCACGCTGGCCGGATCGTTCGGGTTGTTTTTAACGCTGTTTTATCTCTTCATCCGTTTCCTGCCCATGATTTCGATCGTGGAAGTGCGTTCGCTGGTGCATGAAACGCAGGAAGAAAAAGCGCATTCATAGAGAGAGCTGAAGAAAAGACAATGCCGCAGATTTTTCATCGCAGCGCGAACCTGGTCGCACGGGTCAGCATTATTGGCGTGGTGCTGCTGATCGGCGCGCTTGGTTGGGCTTTGTATGCCATCGAGCTTTCGCCCTATTACACCAATGTGGGCGAAGCGCCGCCGCAGCCGGTTCCGTTCAGCCACCGCCACCACGTGGGCGAGTTGGGGCTCGATTGCCGCTATTGCCACACTTCGGTCGAGAATTCCTCCTTTGCGGGAATTCCTCCGACACAAACGTGCATGACCTGCCATTCGCAGATTTGGACCAACGCGGCCATGCTCGAGCCGGTGCGTTCGAGTTACCGCACGGGAAAATCAATTGAATGGACGCGCGTGAATGCCCTGCCCGATTTCGTGTATTTCGATCACAGCATTCATATCAGCAAGGGCATCGGCTGCACCACTTGCCACGGCCCCATTGCCAGCATGCCCATGACATACAAAGCCGGGACGCTGTACATGGAATGGTGTCTGAACTGCCACCGCCAGCCGGAAAAATTCGTGCGCCCGCGGTCGGAAGTTTTCAATCCCAATTACGTTCCGCCGTCGGGGCACGATCAGCTGGTGCTGGGCAAGAAACTTGTGGCCGAATACAAGATTCACAGTTTGCAGAATTGTTCGACGTGTCACCGATGAAAGCGGTCTGATAAACGATGAGCACTAATCCCAATCCGACGCATCCGAATTCGACGCAACCGGCCGCCGCGAACGCCAACCTCGCGCCCAACGGCAAGAAGCCGCTTTGGCAGAGCCTCGAACAATTGGCGGACACTCCGGAGTACCGAAAGTTCCTGGAACACGAATTCCCGAACGACACGGCCAAGAATCCCGAAGCCGCCGCGGAGCTCAACCGTCGCGACATGCTGAAGCTGGTGGCCACTTCCGCCGCCGTGGCCGGATTGAGCGCCTGCACCAAGCTCCCGACAGAGAAAATCGTTCCGTACGTGACGCCGCCGGAAGAAATTATTCCCGGCAAACCGCTTTTTTATGCCACTTCGTTTACCCAAGGGTGGGCTGGCCACCGGGCTTGTGGTGGAAAGCCACATGGGGCGCCCCACCAAGATTGAGGGAAATGCCTCGCATCCGGGCAGCCTGGGCGGAACGGATTTGTTCGCGCAGGCTTCGATTCTGAATCTTTACGATCCGGACCGCACGCGCACGCTGTTTTTCGATGGGCGCATCAGCACCTGGGGCGATTTCACCGATGCCGCGAACGATGCTCGCGCCGCGGTGGTCGGCAATGGGGCGGGACTGCACATCCTCACCGGCTCGGTCACTTCACCTTCGCTTGGCGCGCAGATCAAGGCACTGCTCGCGAAGTATCCCGGTTCGAAAGTGGCATCAATTCGAACCTTGCAGCCGCGACAATGAGCGCGAAGGAACGCGCCTGGCTTTCGGCAAAATTCTGAATCCCGTTTATCGCCTGGATCAAGCGGATGTGGTGGTCTCGCTCGACGCGGATTTCCTCACTTCCGGACCAGGCCATGTGCCGTATGCGCGGCAATTTTCTGCGCGGCGCGCCCTGGAATCGCCGCAGGCCAGTATGAACCGCCTCTACGTGGTGGAAAGCATGCCCACCGGCACAGGCGCCGTCGCGGATCATCGCTGGGCGCTTGCGCGCCAGCGAAGTGGCGGCTTTCGCGCAGCAATTGGCCGCGGCCGTGGGAGTTGCAACGCCGGCCGGCGCGGGCAGCAAAATTTCGAGTGAATGGACGGCGGCGGTGGGTCGCGACCTCGCCAGCCATCGCGGCACTTCACTCGTGATTGCCGGGCAAGAGCAGCCTCCCGCCGTGCATGCCTTGGCGCACGCCATGAATGCCGCGCTTGGCAATGTAGGCAAGACGGTGAACTACACCGAGCCTCTCGAAGCGGAACCCGTCAACGAACTCGAATCGCTCCGCGATCTGGTGAATGATCTGGACGCCGGGAAGGTGAGCGTGCTGCTGATGCTGGGCAGCAATCCCGTCTATGACGCGCCCGCGGATTTCAATTTCAAGGAAGCGCTGCAAAAGGCCGGCCTGCGCATTCATCAGGGGCTTTACAGCGATGAGACCGCGGAATGGTGCCATTGGCATGTTCCGGCCACGCATTATCTGGAATCCTGGGGCGACGCGCGCGCCTATGACGGCACGCTTGGTTTGGTGCAGCCGCTGATTGCTCCTCTTTACGATTGTCATTCCGCGCACGAAATGATCGCCATGCTGCTGGGCGATACCGACAAATCCAATCACGACATCGTGAAGGATTATTGGAGCAGCGTGCGCCCGGAAAAGGACAAAGCATTTGAAGCCTTCTGGGAACGCGCGCTGCATGACGGCGTGATTCCCGGAACCGCTGCACCCGCGGTGGCCGCCGCCGTGCAAGGCGATTTCACGAAGCAGGCTGCGGCGCAGACTCCCGCCGCCGGCGCATTGGAAATTGTTTTTCGTCCCGACCCTTCGATTGGCGGCGGTGAATTTTCCAATAACGCCTGGCTGCAGGAAGTTCCCAAGCCGGTCACGCGCATCACGTGGGACAACGCGGCGATGGTAAGTCCCAACACCGCCAAAAAGCTCGGTGTAGAGGCCGGAGATTATGTGGCGCTGGATTTGGCCGGACGCGAAGCCACGGCCGGAGTCTGGATTGTTCCAGGCCACGCCGACGACAGCGTGACGTTCCACCTCGGCTATGGACGATGGAGAGCCGGGCGGGTGGGCACCAGCGCGGGATTCAATGCCAACGTTCTGCGCAATTCAGGCGCGCTGTGGAACGCGCAGGCTTTGCAGCTCAAAAAGACCGGCAAAAAATACGCGTTCGCCTCCGTGCAGCACCAATACACCATTGATTTGGAAGGCCATCAGGCGGAAGACGAAAGCGTGAATGCTTTCCGCCGCGACCTGGTGCAGATCGCCACGCTCGAGGAATTCCACAAGAATCCGAACTTCGCGAAAAATCCGGAAGATGAAAAAACCAAGGGTCTCAGCCTCTATCCCGGATACAAGTACGACGGCTACGCCTGGGGCATGTCCATCGATTTGAACAAGTGCGTGGGATGCAATTCCTGCGTGGTGGCCTGCCAATCGGAAAACAATATTGCCGTGGTGGGCAAGGATCAGGTGATGCGCGGCCGCGCCATGCACTGGATCCGCATTGACACGTATTTCCGCGGCGATCTGGAAGCTCCAGAAATGTATTTCGAGCCGCTGCCCTGCATGCAATGCGAAAACGCGCCTTGCGAGTATGTTTGCCCGGTCGGCGCCACCACCCACAGCCCCGAAGGTCTGAACGAGATGACCTACAACCGCTGCGTGGGCACGCGCTACTGCTCGAACAACTGCCCGTACAAAGTGCGGCGTTTCAATTTCTACCTCTATTCGGATTGGACCACGGAAAGTTTGTATGGAGTGCGCAATCCCAACGTGACCGTGCGCAGCCGCGGTGTGATGGAGAAGTGCACCTACTGCGTGCAGCGCATCAACGCCGCGAAAATCAAGTCCGAGGAAGAAAACCGCAGCGTGCGGGACGGCGAAATCGTCACCGCCTGCCAGGGAGCTTGTCCGGCGGACGCCATCGTTTTCGGGAATATAAATGATCCCAACAGCCGCGTGGCCAAGCTCAAGGCCCAGTCGCGGAATTACGGTTTGCTCGAGGATTTGAACACCCGGCCGCGCACCACCTTCCTGGCGCGCGTGCGGAATCCCAACCCGGAGATTCATGAGTCGTAATATGAGGCCCAAGCCCATTTACGGATTGCTCGCGGAGTTCGATTCGCCGGAAGAAATTCTGAAGGCGGCGCACCAAACCCACGCGGCGGGATACCGGAAGATTGACACTTTCACGCCGATTCCCGTCGAGGGACTGGCGGAAGCGGTGGGCTTCGATTGGACCGCGCTGCCCGTCGTGGTGTTCCTCGGAGGATTGTTCGGAGGACTGACTGGATTCGGCATGTGCTGGTACGCCAACGTAATCAGTTTTCCGCTGAACATCGGCGGCAAACCTCACAATAGCTGGCCCATGTGGATTCCCATCACCTTCGAGTTGACCATTCTGGGCGCGGCGCTTTGCGCCGTGTTCGGAATGATCGCCATGAATGGGCTGCCGCAACCCTATAACCCGCTTTTTAACGTGGAGAGGTTTGTGCGCGCGTCCACCGACCGATTTTTTCTGTGTGTTCAGGCGCAGGACCAGAAATTCGATCTGATTCAGACCCGGAAATTTTTAGAAGGGCTGCATGCGCAGGGAGTATTTGAAATTGATGAGTGAGTCACAAGGAAACCGTTCCGCGCGCCGCTTGGCGCTAGGACATTTGCGGCACTTCGCCTGCCTGGGAGCCATCGCCATGCTGCTGGCCGGCTGCCGCCTGGATATGCATGTACAGCCGAAATACCTGCCGTACAAAGCCACCAACTTTTTCGGAGATGGGCGTTCGGAGCGGCCGCCGGTTCCGGATACCGTGGCGCGCGGGCATCTGCGGCTCGATGAATTGTTTTACACCGGGAAGGAAAATGGAGAAGTGGTGGACAAATTCCCGTTTCCCATCACCGCAGCGGATCTGGAACGCGGCCGCCAGCGCTACAACATCTATTGCTCGCCGTGCCACGATTATACCGGCAGCGGCAACGGCATGATCGTGCAGCGCGGATTCCCGCACCCGCCGTCCTATCACAGCGATCAATTGCGGCAAGCTCCTGTGGGGCATTTCTTCGACGTGATCACCAACGGCCACGGCATGATGTACGGTTACGCGGCGCGCATCGAACCCGCCGATCGCTGGCGCATCGCCGCGTATATTCGCGCGCTGCAATTGAGCGAGAACGCCACTTTGCAGGATGTGCCGGAAGCCGAGCGGCAGAAATTGACGGGGCAAGCGCAATGATTTCGCAGGAAACATTACAAGCGCGGTTGGGAAAGCTGCAGAAGGGATTCTTACTCTGCGGCGCGATCGCGCTGTTGCTTTGCCTGCTGTTCGGAACTCGCGATTCCTGGCAGGGCTATCATTCCTATCTCTTTGCCTATGTTTTCTGGATTTCCATTCCGCTCGGCTGCCTGGCGGTCCTCATGGTGCACCACTTGACCGGCGGTTGGTGGGGCTTGCCGATTCGCAGGCTGCTCGAAGCCGGCTCGCGCACCCTGTTCCTGATGACCTTGCTTTTCATCCCCATTCTCGTGGGAATGTCGCGAATTTATCCGTGGACCGACCCGGCGTATCTGGTGAATGACCGCGTGGGACATTTCAAGTGGGCTTATCTGCATCCCGGACCATTTGTCATCCGCTCGGTGATTTATTTCGCTCTGCTGCTGTGCCTGGTTTATGCGCTCAACAAATGGTCACGCGAGCAGGATCGCACCGGGGATCCATCGCTGGCCGATCGCATGAATGTCTTGAGCGGACCCGGGCTGGTTCTGTGGTCGCTGATCGTGACCGCGGCGGCCATCGACTGGGTGATGTCGCTCGAGCCGCGCTGGTTTTCAACCATCTATGGGATGATTTTCATCGTGGTGGAGTGCCTGGTGGCGCTCTCCTTCGTGATATTCATGTTGCGCATGCTTTCCGAATGCGAACCCCTGAAAGATTCCGTGAAGCCGAAGGATTATGTGGATCTCGGAAGCCTGATGCTGGCGTTTGTGATGCTGTGGGCCTATCTTTCGTTCTCGCAATTCCTGATTATCTGGTCGGGAAACCTGAAGGAGGAAATTCCCTGGTACACCTCGAGAGCCTTCGGCGGATGGGCTCCGGTAGCCGTGATTCTGATCGTGCTGCATTTCTTCGTGCCGTTCTTTCTCCTGCTGCAGCACGGGCTCAAGCGCAAGCTGCGCACGCTTTCGGGGGTGGCGGCTTTCATGGTGGCGCTGACGCTGGTGGATATTTACTGGCTGGTAGTTCCCGCATATGAGAAGTCGGGGCCGCACATCCATCCTCTGGACATTCTGGCAATTGTGGGGATAGGCGGTTTGTGGGTCGGCGCCTATTTCCGGGAACTCAGGAAAATGCCGCTGCTGCCGGTGCACGATCCGAGGTTTGAAGGAGTGCTCGAACATGAGCATGGAGACTAGGAAGCCTCACGATACAAGCAGTGACGAGCCGCGCTATGAGAAGCGCGACGTCAATCTGAGTGCGCTCGCCAAGTGGGGCCTGCTGCTGGCGGCTACTCTGATCGTGACCATGTTCGCCATGAAGTGGCTGTTCTCCTATTACGGCACCATTCAGCCGCTGGGAGAGAACGCTTCGCCGATTGAGAATGTGCGCGTGCTGCCTACGGGGCCGCGGCTGCAAGCCAATCCGCGCGCGGACAATGTGGGTTATTGCGACGAGCAGACCAAAATGCTGCAGACGCTACGGTTGGGTGAACCAGGCCGCACGGGCAGGTACGCCTCCCGGTGGATCGCGCTATGGCCCTGATTCTTGAGCGCGGATTGCCCACGCGTTCGCCCGCCGATGTGTCCGCCGCAGCGGCCGCCTCGGAGCTGCCCGCTTCGGCCACCGCCGTTCCGTCAACGCAGGATATGACCGGGCAATGCGGATATGTGGCGAATTGGACGGACGAACCGAAGCCGTGAAAGCGCGAGCGATTCGGAAGGCCGGATTTTGTCGTAGAAGTGCAAGGCAGGCATGGACGTAAAAATCAATTTGGCAGGGACGTGGCGGGACCCAAGGAAACGGTTGGTGGCTTGGTTTGCGGCGCTCGCGACGTTGGTGGCGCTCTTTGCGTTTCCCGTGGTAACCGCGGCGCAATTTCAGGACCCCACGCAGAGCATCGGCGTAAAGCCCGAGCTTCTGAAGCAGGTGGGCGTGGACCAGAAATTGAATTCACAGGTTCCGCTGAACTTGACGTTTCGCGACGAAACGGGTCGCGTGGTTCCGCTGAGCACGTATTTCGGGCACGGCCGGCCGGTGCTGCTTTCGCTGGTGTACTTCACCTGCCCGATGCTGTGCACGCAGGTTCTTAACGGCGTATTGACGAGCGTGAAGGCCCAGACGCTGAATATCGGGTCGGATTTTGATGTCTTGACGGTGAGTATCGACCCGACCGATACGCCGCGGCTGGCCAGCGCGAAGCACGATCTGTACACGGGAATTTACAACCGGCCGGGCGGAGCGCAAGGCTGGCACTTTTTGACCGGCGAAGAGCCGCAGATCAAGGCGCTGGCCGACGCCGTGGGATTCCGGTACGCGTATGACCCGGATTCCAAGCAATACGCGCATGCCAGCGCCATCATGGTGCTGACGCCGGAAGGAAAAGTATCGCGTTATTTTTACGGGATCGAATATCCCACGCGCGATTTGCGGCTGGGACTGGTGGAAGCGTCGGAAGGCAAAATCGGTTCGCCGGTGGATGAGATTTTGCTGTTCTGCTACCACTACGATCCGCACATCGGGAAGTACGGCCTGGTGATTTCACGCGTGCTGAAAATGGCCGGGGCGTTCACCGTGCTGGTGATTGGTCTGGGAATTTTTTTACTTTCCCGCAGCGGACTATTTTCGCTGCCGGGAAAAAAGTCGTAAAACAGGCGCCTTGATTTGCCGGGAAGTGATCCGGCGGGACGCGGCCGCCCTGCAAAGGAATCGGAACAAACGATTATGACCGGCCTCATTCAATCCGGATTCGATGGTTTGGCGGCGGTGATGGCTTTCATACCGCTGCGGCCGCCCGCGGCATCCACGATCGCCGAGGGCGTGGACAAACTGTATTTCGCCCTCACCTTTATTTCCCTGTTCTTCACCGTCCTTATTTTTGGGGTCATTTTCTATTTCATGATCCGCTACCGCCGGAAGTCCGAGGACGAGATTCCGGCGGAAACCAAGGATCATCTCCCGCTCGAACTGACTTGGACCATCATTCCCTCGCTGATCTGCGTAGTGATCTTCGTTTGGGGCTCGATGCTATATTTCCAGAATTCGCGCCCGCCCAAGGCTTCCATGGAAATTTTCGTGGTGGGCAAGCAATGGATGTGGCACATCCAGCATCCGGAAGGCGTGCGTGAAATCGACGAGCTGCACGTCCCGGTGAATACTCCCGTGAAGCTCACCATGACATCGCAGGACGTGATCCACGATTTCTACATTCCCGCGTTTCGCGTCAAGAAAGACGCGCTGCCGGGCCGCTACACCTCCATCTGGTTTCAAGCCGATAAAGTGGGCACCTACCACCTTTTCTGCGCGCAATATTGCGGCATGGACCACTCGCAAATGATCGGGTGGGTGTACGTGATGTCCCCCAATGACTATGCGAACTGGCTTGCCGGCGGCGCGAAATACGAAACGATGGCGCAATCCGGCGAGCACCTCTTCAATCAGTACGGCTGCGTTTCCTGCCATCAGGCGGACGGAACCGGCCGGGCCCCCTCGCTTGCCGGGTTGTACGGCAAGGCTGAGAAATTGCGCAATGGCGAAACGAAAGTGGTGGATGAGGCGCTCATCCGCCAGGCGATCGTGAATCCCAATTCCATCCTGCTTCCCAATTATCCGCCGATTATGCCCACCTATCAGGGACAGATCAACGAGGAGCAGGTGCTGGAGCTGATCGCTTACGTCAAATCGCTGGGGGCGGAAGAAAGGACGACAAACGGTAAATGAGCACGGCCACCACAGACACCCGGGAAAATCCCGCCGAACCTCGCGTCAATTATTTGAACGCGGATTACGGCCTTAAGTCGTGGCTCCTCACGACCGACCACAAGCGCATTGCCATTCTCTATCTGATTTCCATCACCTTCATGTTTTTTGTGGGCGGCGCGGCGGCCACCATGATGCGCTTGCACCTGATCGAGCCGCAAGGCGCGCTGGTGCAGCCGGAAACCTACAACCGTCTGTTTTCGATTCACGGCATCGTGATGGTTTTCTTCTTCCTGATCCCCTCGATTCCGGGGGTGCTCGGGAACTTCCTGATACCGATCATGATCGGCGCGCGCGACGTGGCTTTTCCCCGGCTGAACCTGATGAGCTGGTACATCTACATTATTGGCGCGTGCTTCACGCTGTATGCCGCGATCAGCGGCGGCGTGGATACCGGCTGGACGTTCTACACGCCGTTTAGCTCCACCTATTCGCATTCGGCGGTGGTGCCCGTGGCTCTGGGCGTATTCATCACCGGGTTTTCCTCCATTCTCACGGGCTTGAATTTCATTGTGACCATTCACAAGATGCGGGCTCCGGGAATGACCTGGTTCCGTCTGCCGCTCTTTATCTGGTCCATGTACGCCACCAGCATCATTTTCGTCCTGGGCACGCCGGTGCTGGCCATCACCATGTTCCTGCTGGCGCTCGAGAGAATTCTGCACATCGGAATCTTCAACCCCGCGATTGGCGGGGATCCGCTGCTCTTCCAGCATCTTTTCTGGTTCTACTCGCACCCTGCGGTGTACGTCATGATTCTACCGGGGATGGGAGTGATCAGCGAACTCATCACGGCGTTTTCGCGCAAGCGAATTTTCGGCTACACCTTCGTGGCGTTTTCGAGCATGGCCATCGGAGTCATCAGCTTCCTGGTCTGGGGACATCACCTGTTCGTCACCGGCCAGTCGATTTACACCGGACTGATTTTCTCGGCGTTGAGCTTCCTGGTGGCCATTCCTTCAGCGATCAAGGTGTTCAACTGGACGGCGACGCTTTACAAAGGATCGATATCCTACCAGGCGCCCATGCTGTACGCGCTGGGCTTTATCGGGCTCTTTACCATGGGCGGTTTGACCGGCTTGTTCCTGGCTTCGCTGGCCGTCGATGTGCACCTCAATGGGACTTATTTTATCGTCGCCCATTTCCACTACATCATGGTGGGCGGCGCGGTGATGGCCTATCTCGGCGGCATCCATTTCTGGTGGCCGAAAATCACCGGAAGGCTCTACCCCGACAGCTGGGCGCGATTTTCGGCGCTGGTGATTTTCGTGGGATTCAACCTGACGTTTTTCCCGCAGTTCATGCTGGGATATTTGGGAATGCCGCGGCGCTATGCGGTCTACCCGCCGGAATTTCAAACACTCAACGTGATGTCTTCCGCCGGAGCCTCGATTCTTGCCGTCGGCTACCTGATCCCGCTGATTTATCTGATCTGGTCCATCAAGTATGGCCCGGTGGCTGGTCCGAATCCCTGGGGCGCGAAAGGACTCGAATGGGAAATACCTTCGCCGCCGCCCACTGAAAATTTCAAGGAGATCCCGGTGGTCACGGAAGAAGCATATAACTACGCCGGAAGCCGTCCGGAGGTGGCCCGTGGCTGATATCGCAGCGCACGGCGCGCATCCGCCAGGATTTGCGCATCAATTCGAGGACATGGAGCAGCAACTCGAGACCGGCACGCTCGGGATGTGGGTGTTCCTGGTCACGGAAATCATGTTTTTCGGCGGGCTTTTTGCCGCTTACATCGTCTATCGCGTTCTGCACTTTGACGCCTTCGAGACCGGCAGCCGCCTGCTGAATTACCGGTTTGGCGCGCTGAACACCGTGGTGCTGATCTGCAGCAGCTTGACCATGGCGCTGGCCATTCATGCCGCGCAAGTAGGAAAACGCCGCATGGCCCAGATCGGTTACCTGATTATCACCATGCTTTTCGGTTTGACGTTTTTACTGGTGAAATTCATCGGCGAATGGCACCACGATTGGGTGGAAGGATTGGTCCCCGGCCTGCATTGGACCTACACTGGAGCGCACAACGCAGGCGTGCAATTGTTTTTCTGCTTTTATTTCTTCATGACCGGGCTGCACGCGCTGCACATGATTGTGGGGTTGGGAATCCTCACCGTACTTGTGATCATGGCTTGGCGCGGCCGGTTCACTCCGGAATATCATGCGCCGCTCGAAATCAGCGGGCTGTACTGGCACTTCGTGGATATCGTTTGGATATTCCTCTTCCCGCTGCTGTACCTGATCGGCGGTGTCTATACCATGGGAGGGGGGCCGCACTGATGAGCGAACACCAGGTTTCCGTCAAGACCTATGTCGCCACATTTGTGGCGCTGATTGGCCTGACCATCCTCACCACCGCCGTGGCCTTTGTGGACATGGGCGAATTGAACACGGTGGTTGCGCTGGCCATCGCCTTCCTGAAGATGTCACTGGTGGTCCTATTTTTCATGCATCTGAAGTATCAGAAGGGCATGACCCGGGCGGTGATTGTGGCGGGGTTTTTCTGGATGGCGATCCTGGTGACGCTCACGCTGGCCGACGAGCTTACGCGCCATTGGACTCCCGTCAGCGGCAGTTGGAGCGTGATCCTCCCCTATTTGCGCGGGCTCTTTTAGACCTTCGCGGGATTACTTTCTCGAAGCTGCCATCCCGAATCGTTGACTGCGCTCGCAATCCGCGAGGAGCACCATTCGCACCTTTGCGTGAAGCATCCTTCCGGCTCTGTGCCAAAACCCAGGCCTTCCGTAAATTCCTTCCAGTGGGCGATAAGTGAGACGAATTGAAACGGCGGAGGTGCGGCTAGCGAGGCACGGCTCGGAAGGCCACGACGGCGTTCAGGCCACCGAAGGCGAAAGAATTCGAAAGCGCCGCGCCGACCTGCATGGCGCGCGCTTGGTTGGGAATGTAATCGAGGTCGCATTCCGGGTCGCGTTCGTTGTAATTCGCGGTGGGCGGCAGGATGCCGTGGTGCAGCGCGAGGATGGTGGCAACGGCTTCGAGGGCGCCGGCGGCGCCGAGCGCGTGGCCGTGCATGGATTTCGTTGAGCTGACTCCTAATTTGGCGGCATGCGCGCCAAACACGGCATGGATGGCCGCGCTCTCCACCGGATCGTTTCCCGGCGTGCCGGTGCCGTGCGCATTGATATAGCCAACCTCTTCCGGCGGCATTCCGGCGTCCGTAAGCGCGCCCTGCATGGCGCGGGAAGGCCCGCTGACGGCCGGCTGCGTCAAATGGTGCGCGTCGGAGGTCATCCCGAAGCCGCAGATTTCCGCATAGATTTTTGCGCCGCGCGCCCGCGCTGCTTCAAATGGCTCGAGGATCAGCATGGCCCCGCCCTCGCCCAGGATCATGCCGCGGCGGTCCTTGCTGAATGGGCGGCAGGTGTCCGGCGCGATCACGCGCATGGCTTCCCAGGCTTTGAGCATGCCGATGGTAAACATGGCTTCGCTGCCACCGGTCACCGCCATATTCGCGTAGCCATCGCGAACCATGCGAAACGCTTGCCCGATGGCATGGTTGGCGGAGGAGCAGGCCGTAGAGACCGTGTAGGCAGGCCCGCTGATCCCTAGGTCCATGGAAATATGGCTGGCCCCGGCGTTGGACATGGTTTTGGGGATGGTCAGTGGATGAACCCGGCCGCGTCCCGCAACGTAGAGGTCCTCAAAGCCTTTTTCGATGGAGGATTGCCCGCCAACAGCCGATCCGCAAACGATGGCGGTGCGCTCACGCGATTCCGGCGTGAGCGAAACGCCGGAACCGAGCAACGCCTGGCGCGCAGCCACCACGGAGAACTGCGCGAAGCGGTCAATATACGCTTCCTTGCCGCCTTCAAAATGCTGCGTAGGTTCATAGCCGCGGACTTCCGCACCATTCTGGAAGCGCAGCGTGGAGCAATCTACGGCCTGGATGGGCGCGATGCCGCAGCGTCCCTGTCGCAAGGCATCCCAATAATCGGCGACATTGAGACCTAAAGGAGAAATAATTCCCAGGCCGGTGATGGCGACTCGGCGGGGCGCCATTCGTTAAACCGCCGGCGTGGCCGAGCCCATGGAAGGATCGGGCGGAGCCGCGGCGAGAAGCTTCTTGATGCCTTCGACCACGTCGTTCACGGTGCGCAGGGAGCGCACGTCGTCGTCCGGAATGGAAATCTTGAAGGCGTTCTCGAGTTCGAAAAGGAGGGTGAAGACGTCGAGCGAATCGATGCCCATTTCCTGGAGATTGGTATCGAGATGGATGGTATCCGCCGGAATCCGCTTTACGGACGCCAGCGTGGCAATCACCTTGTCGGCTACTTCATCAGACATTCCTGTCACCCCCATCGAGGAATGAACATATCACAAGACATTGTTGCGGACTCAGGCGGGCGCGATGCTTGTGGCGGCTCAGACGTCACACGAACGGCCCGATGAGGAATTTTAGCAGGAGTGCGCGGCTCCCGCGCGGTACTTTTATTCGCTGCGCACGGCGGAAATCAATTCGCAGGCGGCGCACATCCGGGGGGCGGCGCCAAGGGTTGCAGCTCTTTTTCCGCTGCCGGCGGGAGCTTGTCGATATGCGCCAGGAAAGTCACCACCTGCCAGATTTCATTTTCGTTCAGCGTCTGATTCCATGCCGGCATGCCCGTGAACCGCACTCCATGCTGGATGATGAAGAAATTCTCGTTTTCAGCCATGTCCGGCATGTCCTTGAAAAATTCCGGCGCAGGAGGGTAAAAGGATTTCGAAAAAGCGGAATTCGCATTCGTGGGCAGGCCGTGGCATCCGGCGCAGTGATTCAAGAAAGTGCGCGCGCCCGCGACCAGGTTGTCTTCGGTGGGGGGGGCGGGGTTGGCCTGATGCGGGGCGAAGCGCGCGGCCCATGCGTCAATGGCGGCCATGGCCACCTTGGATTCCAGCGCGGAAGGCGCCTGATCGGCCCGCAGGTTGACGTACCCCTGGGTCATCAGGTAAACGCCGACGGCAATCAAGGCGAGGAAGGTGAAAATGATTCCCAGCAAAAAATTCTTCATTGTGGTTTTGCCTTGGAAATAGAGGATGCCTCGAAATACCGCGCCCTATTTTGCCTCGACCAACCGATTGTATTTCTTCAATACCGCGCGAAGCTGGTCGTGCGGCAGCGCCTGGACAGTGTGACCTTCAAATCCGGTCATGGTCCTGGCCGCAACCAGAGCGTTGACCACCGCTTCTTCCGTGGCCTGCACGGTGGCTTCGAACAGATCATCCATTTGATTGTTGGGCAGCATTTCAACGGACACGGGCTTAGTCGCCAATCCAGCCCCGGCATTGGCCGTGGAAAAGGCGATGAAAATATCGCCCGATCCGTCTCCGGAAATGCTCCCCAGGCGTCCCAATCCCAGCGTAACTCTCTTGGCGATGCGTTTCAATTGCGAGGGCAGCAGCGGAGCATCGGTAGCCACCACCACGATGATCGAACCGGTATCGGTGTCCCACACCGGCTTGCCGTGAATTTCATATCCCACCGGAACTCCCGCGATGCGCAACAAATGATGCGTACCAAAATTGCATTGCACCAAAACGCCTACGGTATAGCCGCCTTCTTTTGCCGGAAGCTTTCGCGAAGCGGTTCCCGTGCCGCCTTTGAATTCGAAGCAGATCATGCCCGTCCCGCCGCCGACATTTCCTTCGGCAATCGGGCCGCCGTGGGCGTCCTGCATCGCGGCGTCAGCGTCTTCCGGCTTCACGTGAAATCCATTGATATCGTTGAGGTAGCCGTCCCAGGTTTCCGCCACCACCGGCAAAGACCACCAATCGGAAAGCGGTGCGGGCGTGCCGTGCTGCAATTGCCAGGCGATGACGGCATCGCGGACCACACCCACGCTGTGGGTGTTGGTAATCAGCACGGGACCGTATAAAAATCCGGATTCTTCGACCCATGTGGTGCCGGTCATCTCGCCGTTGCCGTTTTCCGTGAACCAGCCGGCAAATACCGGGTCCACGGCTTTTTTACCGCGCGGAAAAATTGCCGTCACGCCGGTGCGGACCGGGCCAGCGCCCGGCGCCATTTTCCCATTGCCGGAGATCAAAGTCCGGTAGCCGACCTCCACGCCTTGCACGTCGGTAATGGCGTTGAGCGGTCCCGGCGTGCCCTCAAACGGAACGCCCAAATCGCGCGCGCGCGAGCTTGCCGCGGAATTGGAGGATGCGGAATCAGTTTGTGCGGAAGTGGCCGGTGCGAACGATATCAATGCAAAAACTGCGGAGAAACATACAAGGGTGCAGCGTTTCATTGGTTGGCGGCTCCTGTGAGGCTATCAAGAATCTCCTGGATGGAATGAAGCAGCGCGGAATTTTTCGCGAGTTCCTGCTCCAGAATTTTTTCCTGTTCGGCGGCGCGTTTCCAATCGCCCGCTTCGGCGGCTTCGGTGAGACCCGGGAGTTCGAGATGGGCGTAAGTTTCGCGCGTGCCGTAAATTGTATGCTTGAACCACGGGCGACCGGGAATGCCCTGGGGGTTGCACCAATTGTGCTCGACCTGCATGATTTGCCGGTTCACGCCGGCAGCCGCGAGGGCCGTGAGTTTTCCTCCGGCATCCGCCGCGACGATGGATTGATTGAGTTCGCCTCCCGCCGATTCGAATTCGATGGCGCGGTCTTTCAATTGCGAGAGATCCACATGCGCGCTCAGATGCGTTTCGGCGTCGAGCGAAGAAATAAATTCACGGACGTTCGCGCCGTAAAATTGAAAATCGAAGGGCAAAATATCGGCATCGGCCAGGCGCATTCCGGCCGCGCCCCAAAATCGGGTCATGGCCGTGTGGGCGCGGTAGCCGGGATCTCCAAAATGATTCATCCAGTAAAAATCGTCGTACGCGGAATGATACACGCCGTAAGGTCCGGCAAAAGTGAGCCCGGCCACGGGAATCCCCAGGAAATTCAGGAACACGGTGTGGTCGGAGCCGCTGCCGATGCGCGTGTCCACCAGTTCGTCGTCCGCCGCCGGGCGCGACTCCTGGAGTTCCGCCTGTCGCGAAATTTTCCACTCGTCATATAAGGATTTGCCGGATGGCCCGGGGACTTCGCGGCTCACCTCCACAAGCATGGGAGCCAGCGATCCCACGGCGTCGACTTGAAAATGCTGGCCCGAAGTAGCTTCGTCTACGTTGAGATAGGCCACGGCTTTTTGTTTGAGTTCGTCCGCGTACTGCTCGCCCCATTCCGTCGAGCCGGTGAGCGCATATTCCTCGCCGTCCCAACTGCAGAAAACCAGCGTGCGTTTGGGACGAACGCCTTGCTGGAGGAGTTGTCCCAGGTCGCGGGTCATTTCCAGCATGGCTGCGGTGCCGCTCGATGGGTCGACGCCGCCAAAAACCCACGCGTCGCGGTGATTCCCTAAAATCACCCACTGGTCGGGAGATTCCGAGCCGCGGATGCGCGCTTCGGTCACGTAATAAGGCTGGATGGAATTGTTCATGTCCACTTTTACGTGCACCATCACGCGCTTGCCGCCCAGGCGGTACTTCAGCGGCAGGCCTCCCTGCCAGGAATCGGGCGCCGCCGGGCCATCCAGATTCCTCAGCAAAGGTTCGGCGTCGCGCCAGGAAAGCGGCACACCCATAATTTTCGGCAGCGAGACGGCATCTTCCGGCGCGATGCGTTTTGCGCCGGGAACGGATGCGTATCCGGGTGTGAGCGGATCGCCGGGCTCAATGAAATCGTAGGTGATGGCGCCGCGCTGGATGTGGCTGGGCGGGCCCCAAGGTCCGTTCGGATATACCGCTCCCATTTTGTAGCCGTCTTCGGCGGGATCGGAATAGATCAAGATGGCGGCCGCGCCTTGCCTTTGTGCCGTGAGCGCTTTGAAACCGCGATAGCTGTAAGGATTGGAATAGCGCACCAGGACGATTTTTCCGCGGACGTCAATCCCTTGCGACCGAAGATAGGCGTAATCTTCCGGATTTCCGCTGTGCGCGTAGACCAAGGGCGCTGTGACTTCACCGGAAGCAGAATAGCCCAGGTAGGCTCCGTCGATTTTCGAGTTCTTGGTGTCCGGATCGACAGCATAGGCATCCTCACGCAGGCTGGCGCGGAATTTCTTGGGATGAATCATCTCGACGACAATTTCCCGCGGCGTGGAATTCAGCACGTCGTATTCGTGAATGGTGACGTCTTCCATTCCCTGCGCGCGCCATTGATCGGCCACCCAGCGGGCGAGTTCGTTATTGCGCGGAGATCCCGCGGGATGCGGCTCGGCGGTGAGATAGCGGTGAAATTTTATGATGTCATTGGTTGAAGTGAGACTTCGGTAGCGCGCCTCGATCGAGGACTCTTGGGCGGAATCGCGCGCGGAGTAACCATCCATCGAGGTGGTTTGCGGAAATGCGGAGAACGCAAAAATGCCGAGGAAAATCACGCCTGCCGCAGGAAGGAAGAGGAAATTTCGCCGTCGGAATGGCGCATCAATGGGCCGCAGAAAACCCTCCTTGAGCGGCGCGATGCGTGCGATCGAGTTCCGCAATCACCGGGTCGAGGGCGTCCATGAGCATGGAAATCATGGGAGAAGTGATGGTGAAGGGCGGCGCAAGCAGCAGGTGATCTCCGCGCATTCCATCCACGCATCCTTGAATGGGATAGCTCATCACGCCGGCATCGAACAGGTCGTGCTGAATGCGCGTGGCGATGTGCGCCTCTGCGGGGAACGGCTCGCGAGTGCCTGCGTCGCGGACAAATTCCACTCCCCAGAGGAGTCCCATGCCGCGAACGTCTCCCACCACCGAATAGCGTTTCAGGGTTTTCAGGGCTTCGCCGAATTCCTTGCCGATGGATTCGACGCGCGCAAACAAATTGTCGCGTTCGATGATGTCCAGCACGGCGTGGGCCGCCGCAGCCGCCACCGGATGAGAATTGTAGGTAAAGCCGTGGAGAAAAGTGCCGGAGCCGCTTGAAAACGCATCCGCGAGCTTGCCGGAGACGATGACCGCGCCGAGAGGGGCGTAACCGCTGGCAATGCCTTTGCCGGCAAGAATCATGTCCGGCGTGATGTCCCAATGTCCGACAGCAAAAGGTTTTCCGGTGCGTCCCATTCCGGTCATCACTTCATCGGCAATCAGCAGAATTCCACGCTGGCGGCAAATTTCTGCAATCCTGCGCATGTATCCTTCGGGCGGCGGCACAGCGCCCAGCGTGGCGCCCGAGACCGGTTCGAGAATGAAAGCGGCAACGTCCTCGGCGCCGCCCTTCGCGAGCAACCGTTCAAGATCGTCCGCGCAATCCACATTGCATTCCGGGTAGGTCAAACCCAGGGGGCATCGGTAGCAAAAGCACGGCACGATGTGGCCCCATTCCTGGAGCAGCGGAGCAAAGGGTTCGCGGCGGCGAACGTTACCGGAAACGGACAGCGCGCCGAGCGTGCTGCCGTGGTAACTCTGGCTGCGGGAAAGCACGCGGAACCGTTTTTTCTCGCCGCGCTCGATCCAGTATTGCCGCGCGAGTTTGATGGCCGTCTCCGTGGATTCCGACCCACCGGAAGTGAAATAGACGCGGCCACCCTCATGCATGCCGCGCGGCGTGAGGGCCAGGATGCGGCGCGCCAATTTTTCCACCACGGAAGTTTGGAATTGCGAGGAATGAACGTAGGCGATGCGCGTTGCTTGCTCGGCCATGGCGCGCGCAACTGCCTCCACGCCGTGGCCGATGGAAACCACCGCCGCGCCGCCGGATGCGTCCAGATATCTTTTGCCATCCGCCGAGAAGATGAAGCAGCCCTCGCCGCGCACGGCCTGCGGGTACGACTTCAGAAAATTTCGGGGGAAAACGGCGTCAGTCATGTTCCGTCATCTTGCGCCGCCGGGCGTTACCACTCGGGCGGCGAGCTTTCGCGAGACTCATTGGATCTCCCGCGGAAAGTCGAGCGATTCTAACAGAATTTGCGGGCGGCGGGCACGGCGGTTCGCGCGCGGGAAGCCCGGTTTGGCCGGAGCCAAGGATGCGAATCCGCGACCGCGAATGCGTGACCCTGGGTCATCACTTGATTTTCAAGTTTTTGATGTTGACCGTGGGCGGAGGGAATTTCATGTTCATGGATTCCATTGCTTCGACGATCACGTGGGAAATCGCGAGATTGCGAAACCATTTCTTATCGGAGGGAATCACGTACCACGGCGCATCAGGAGTGCTGCAGCGCGTGAGCGCGTCTTCATAGGCGGCGATATATTCGTCCCAATATTTGCGCTCGGAAAAATCGGATTCCGAAATCTTCCAACGTTTGTCCTTGTCGTCGATGCGCTCGAGAAAGCGTTTTTTCTGTTCGTCCTTGCTGATGTGCAGGAAGAATTTCAGGATTTTGATGTTGTTTTCCGCGAGATAAGATTCGAAGGAGTTGATTTCCTCGTAGCGGCGCTTCCAAACCTCCTT
This sequence comes from uncultured Acidobacteriota bacterium, assembly GCA_963708285.1. Classification (GTDB taxonomy): domain Bacteria; phylum Acidobacteriota; class Terriglobia; order Acidiferrales; family UBA7541; genus Palsa-295. The sequence continues at coordinate 519,351 of CAVPSF010000001.1, read as the reverse complement.
GGGAACCACATTGTGGACGCGGACCACCAGAACGTCCTCATAGTGCGAGCGGTTGAAAATGCCGATGTCGCCGCGCGGCGGCAGCGCCTTGTGAATGCGCCATAGAAAATCGTGGCTGGCTTCCTCGGCCGAAGGCACCTTGAACGAGGTGACCCGGCAACCCTGGGGGTTCACGCCGGACATGACGTGGCGAATCGAGCCGTCCTTGCCGCCGGCGTCCAGCGCCTGGAAGACAATGAGCAGCGCACTTTTCCTCTCGGCATACATGAGGTATTGCAGGTCATCGAGCCGCGCCAGCATCTTTTCGAGGCTGCGCTTTGCGGCGTGATCCTTTTGCCAGCCGAGCGTGTCGCCGGGGTCATACTTCGAAAGTTTCACGCTTTTCCCCGGCTGGACCATCAATTCCTTGCTGAAATGAGTGGCCATCGCTGCTCCCTTCTTCGGTGCGGATCGAATTTATGGGCAAGAGCCGAATATCCCTTCGGCGGCCCTTGTTTCCGTGCGGCGCTTCCACTCTTGCGACAGCGCGGTGGAGAGCGCCGGACCCAATCAGGATACCGCGTATCCCTTGAAATATGCGCTTCGATGAAGGATAGGGGCAACCGGGGGCGAAAGCCCGCGGATGTAACACAATTTTCATATTGGACTTCGGGAATCGAAGTATTATAGGACGCTTCTCGCGAGCTGCCCAGAATGGCCACATTCACGCAAGATGTTTCATCCGCCCCGGACGTTTCTGCTGCGAAGACGCCTGAGCCCAAGCGGCAATATCCCGGCGCGCTGGTGGTGGTGGAAGGCATTGACGGCTCGGGGAAGAGCACGCAGCTGTATTTGCTGAAGCGCTGGCTGGAAATCAGCGGCTACCGCATTCATTTCACGGAATGGAATTCCTCGCCGCTGGTGAAATCGGCCACGCGCCGCGGCAAACAGCGCCGCCTGCTGACCCCCACGACTTTTTCCATGCTGCATGCCGCGGATTTTGCGGATCGCTGCGAACGCCAGATCATGCCGCTGCTGCACGGAGGATACCTGGTGCTGGCGGACCGCTATATTTACACGGCATTTGCACGCGACGACGCCCGCGGGTGTTCGCCGCGCTGGCTGCGCAACCTCTACAGTTTTGCTCCCATCCCCGACATCACGTTTTATTTTCGCGCGCCCCTGGACGTGGCCGTGAACCGCATCGTGGCCGGGCGCCCCAAGCTGAAATATTACGAAGCGGGCATGGACCTGGGAATTTCACTCGACCGCGCGGAAAGCTTCCGGATATTCCAGGAGCGCATCCTGGGAAATTACGACCAAATGGTGGAGACCGATCATTTCATTTTGATGGACGGCACCGTGCAGGTGAACAAACTGCAAAAATTGATGCGCCAGATTCTGGGAGAGCGCATCAACCTGGGGCAATTTGCGCCCAAGAAAAAAGGATCGCCGAGGTCATGAATTCACCAACGACGACGCAAACTCCCAAGCGCACCCGCAAAAAGAGCGCGAAAAAGCCTCATAGCGAAACCCCTACACGCTTCTACGGCACTCCGCTGCCGGGCGTCAATCCCGAGGAACTCAGCGGAAACCTGATCGTGATTGAAGGCACGGACGGCTCGGGGCGTTCGACGCAGATATCGCTGCTGACGGAATGGCTCGAATCGGAAGGCTTTGCAGTGCAGACCATGGGCCTGCGCCGCTCATACCTCGTGGGCGAAGACATCGACGGTTTGCTGGCGGAAAACGCCGTGACGCGCATGACCCTGGCGCTGATGTACGGCACGGATTTCTTCGATCAACTCGAGCGGCGCATTTTGCCCGCGCTGCGCTCGGGATTGATCGTGCTCGCCGACCGCTACATTTTTACGCTCATCGCCCGCGCGGCGGTGCGCGGCATCGCCCGCGATTACCTGCACGGGATTTATGAAATGGCGCTGCGTCCGGACCTGACGTTCTGGCTGGATGTGCGCCCGGAAGTGGCTTTCGACCGCGAATTCAAGAAATCGCAGACCATCAGCTACTGGGAATCGGGCCGCGACATGTCGCTTTCGAACGATCTATTTCAATCCTTCATCCGCTATCAATCGATGATCAAGCGCGAATTCGAATATCTTTCGAAGCGCCATGGTTTCCTGGAATTGGACGGCGAAAGCAGCGTGTCGGATGTGAACCAGTCGCTGCGCAAGCGCATCGCTTCGCACCTGGGAATCCGCAACACGCACTACCGGCCTTCGCACGCGCTGTCTCACCTTTGGCGATAAAGAGTGGCCGCCCCGGTTCAGCTCGCAGCCATTGACGCAGGATCCAATGCCATACGCCTGGTCATCGCTCGCGCCACATCTCCCCGGCACGTCGAAATATTGGATAGCGAGCGCGTGGCCGTGCGCCTGGGTCACCACGCATTTACGCGCCGCCTTTTCGACGGCGACACCATCAGCCGCGCGGTCCGCGTGTTCCGGGATTTTCGCGACCGCATGGATCACCATCAGGTCAGCGCCTATCGCGCGGTGGCCACGGCGGCGGCGCGCGAAGCCCGTAACTACCGCAAGTTGCTCGAGCGCACGCAGCGCAAGGCGGGTCTGACCCTCGAAGTCATCAGCAGCGAAGAAGAAGCGCGGCTGGTATGTTCGGCGGTGCAATGGGCCCTGGGCGATCAAGCGCAGCCGCGCGTGATATTCGACCTGGGAGGCGGCAGCCTGGAATTGAATTTTTTTCAGCGGGGCGTGCTGGAACGCCGCGTGGCTTTGCCGCTCGGCACCATTCGCCTGATGGAGACGTATTCGATCGAAGGCGCCATTGACGAGGACAACGCCGGACGCCTCCGCCATCACGTTCTATCCATGCTGCGCAGCGCTCTGCCACGCCCGCCGAAACTTGCGCGCGCCGCGGCTGTGGCCTGCGGCGGAAACGCCGAAGCCCTGGTGCGCATCGCTTCCGGTCCCATGGCGGGGAAAATACCCACGATGAATGTGCGCTTGTTGCAGGATCAGACCTGGCGCCTGCTGCGCCTGGATGTGCCGGGGCGCATGAAGACGTTTCGAGTGCGCAAAGATCGCGCCGAGGTGATGGGCATCGCGGCCATCATTATTGTGACTCTTGCGAAATGGCTGGGGCTGCGCAGCATGCTGGTGCCGGGAGTGGGAGTGCGCGAAGGGATTTTGCTGGACCTCGTGGCGCAGCAATATTCAGCGGCAATGACTTCGGAGGAGGAAAGAGGCCGCGCGGCGGAAATGCTGGCGGGGGTGCGATGGTTCGCCCGGCGGCTGAATTACGATCCGCAGCATGCCGAACAAGTGGCCAAGCTGGCACTCTCTTTATTCGACCAGTTGCGCCCGATCCACGCCCTGGGGCCGGACCTGCGTCTGGTGCTGGAAATGGGCGCGCTGCTGCATGACGCCGGACATTTTGTGAATCGCAAATCGCATCACCGGCACGGAGAATACCTGGTGCGCTACGGCGAAATTCCTGGATTGCGGGGCTGGCGCCGCGACATGGTGGCGTCGCTGGTGCGCTATCACAATTGCAAATCGGAGCCGCAGGCCGAGCATGCTTCTTATGCCGCGCTCGAAGGAGTGCAGCGGCGCGAGTCGCGCGTGCTGACCGCATTGTTGCGTATTGCCGAAAAACTGGAATCCGAGCACGCTCAGGGAATCACCGGGGTGGATGTGCAGATTTCCGGCGGGAAAGCGCAGTTCGTGGTTCGAGCCGCGGAAGGGACGCGGCTGGATTTGACGGGGTTGGAACGCAAGGCTGAACTCTTCGAGAAGGAATTTCATTTGAGGGCGGAATTCCGGCGCGCTCAGAGGAAGGAGCGGGTGGCGTAAAACATGATTGTCTACATTGTTCGACATGGCATCGCAGTGACGCGCGACGACCCCAAGGCGACGTCCGAGGCGGAACGCCCACTGACGGCGGACGGCGTCAAGAAGACGCGGTCGGCGGCGCTGGGCTTGCGGCGCATGGGCGCCAAGCCGGATGTGTTCATCACCAGCCCGTATGTGCGCGCGGCGCAAACCGCCGAAATATTTGCCGAAGCGCTGGGATTTTCGACCGCAAAAATCAGGGTGAGCGACGCGTTCAAATCCACGGGAAGTCCGGCCGAGGCGCTGAAGGAAATCCAGCGGATTCGCGCGCGGGAGATTGCGTGTTTCGGCCACGCTCCGCACCTCGACCAGATGATCGCGCAACTGGCCGGCGCGCGGGGTGTCTTTACCCAGCTGAAGAAAGCGGGCATCGCCTGCTTTGAGCACACCGCGCCGCAGGGCCGTTGGGATCTGGTGTGGCTATTGACGCCGAAAGCCTTGCGTCAACTGGCGGAATAAGCCGATTTTTTGGGCGGGGAAGCGGGAGCGGTTTGCAGCGTGTGCCCCCAGCCGAACGCGGAACGCCAGATCAGGAAAAGAGATTCGCGGTCCGATATTTTCGCGCGGAATTCATCCAACCGGATTTTCCTCTCATTGTCGATCTTCTTTTTCCAAGTTTCCAGGGTCGCAGCATCCAAACCTTTTTTGTGGCGGATGAATTCGCCGCGCAGCACGTCGAGGTCGTGCACATCCCCCAAAAGGTCCTGCACGCGCTTGAGGTCTTCCCGCCAGGCGTCGTATCGCTGCGGCAGAAAATTCTCGACCACGTAGCGGAAGCCCTTGAGCCCGATGCGCAGGCGATGCCATGCTACGCGGCTTCTTCCGGCACGCGCGCGTTGATAGAGTTCCACGGTTTCGTTCAGGCGCCCCAGCGCCAGCCTCTGAAACACCACGCTTTCCATGGGGAAAAAATGCGATTGAGCGGCAAGCTTGCGCGACCATTTTTTCCAGCTCTTGCGGTCGAAGGATTCGAGCGCGCGACGCGCCTCGGCCCTCGCGGAACGCTCTTTTCGCGCCAAAACTTTCAATAAAAATATGGACGCGCCATCCCGCGGCGCGGCCATTTTTTTCAGCCACTGTCTCTCCACCTGCACGTCGCGCAACTCTCCCAGCGTATGAAAGACGTCGCGGGAGGTCTTCTTCAGCTTGCGCCAGCCGGGGTCGGGATTTACTTCCGCCAGAGCTTCGGCCATGGTGCGGCATCGCCGCATCGCCACACGCAGATCGTGGACGTTATCGGGGTTCCAATCGTTGCGGACCTGGTCCGTGAGTTCCAGAACGCGATCCATCCACGGTTGCAGCCCTGTTCGCCTTGCGCCTACAGCCGCAGAAACGGGAAAACTTATGGCCATCGAGGTTCCTATCCGCCGGGGTGGAAAGAAGAGAAGCAACATCCTACACCCCGTGCGAGGATTTTCCAACCGAGCGGCGGCTTTCACGGGCCATTCATGCAGAAGCAATAAGAAGCGTGGAGATTGTAGGCCTGGCGCGTAAAATCTGATTCCATGCCCAAGGGCGGAGCGCGAATGCGATGGCGGTGCATCCGATTGTGCATACTTCTGTGCGGAATTTTGTTGCCACTGGCGGTTTCCGCGCAATCCGCAGCAAATACCTCCGCGGCATGCAAACGGCCCGCGCCGGGTAGCGCGATATCCGAGCCGGAAGACCTTCGCAGCAAAAGTCGTGTCCTGCGCGTTGACCTGGCGTTTCGCACTTCTCCGGACCCGAACGGCCAATTGCGCTATTGCTATGTCGCGCCCGATGGCGCGGAAGCTCCCACGTTGCGCCTGCATCCCGGCGATCTCCTCATCCTCCGGTTGAAGAACGAAGCGCAGCCCTGGCCGCAATCGGCCGGTCCTTCGCATGGACCCATGCCGATGCCAGTTTCGGCTGGCACGATGAGGCAGGAATCTTCGGATCACGATCCCTGCCACGGTGGACCCATGACCGCGCTAGCCACCAACCTCCATTTCCACGGATTGTTGATTCCTCCCGTGTGCCATGAAGACGATGTGTTGAAGACTTCGATTCAGCCGTCCGATCCGCCCTTCGAATACCGTTTCCGGATTCCCGCCGACCAGCCTCCGGGGCTCTACTGGTATCACCCGCACATGCATGGCTTCAGCAAAGTTCAAGTTCAGGGCGGAGCATCGGGTGCGATGATCATCGAGGGCATCGAAAGAGCCAATCGCAAATTGGCGGGGTTGCCGGAGCGCGTGCTGATCGTCCGCGACCAGGAATTGGAAAATCCCAATGCCGCGCCGGGTTCGGGTGGTCCCGCGCCGCCTCCGGTGGTTCTGGATCGCGATGGCGACATTTTGAATACCGGAACCGGGACGGGAAAGCCCGCGAGAGACCTTTCACTCAATTTTGTTCCAGTTTCGTATCCCAATTACACGCCTGCAATGATTCGCATGAAGCCCGCGCAGCGAGAACTCTGGCGTGTGCTGAACGCTTCCGCGATTACCTATTTGAATTTACAGGTTCTTTTTCGTGATGTGCCGCAAATGCTGGGCGTGATTGCGATTGATGGCGAACCCATTCGCACCAGCGAATTGGCGGGTGAGACAGCAATTTGGCAGAACCACCTGGGAATACCACCCGGAGGACGAATCGAATTCATCATAAAAGGCCCGGCGCTTGGCGAACCCGCCAGGCTGATTACCCGCAGCGTCAACACCGGACCGGCAGGTGAAAACGATCCGACGCGTCCGCTGGCATTGATTGAAGCTGCGGCGAATGCGCCGCAAGCGGTATCCGTTCTGCCGGCTTATTCGACGCCGCTCGCAGCCTCCGCTCTGCCGTGGCTTGGAAACGTAAAGCCGGTACGCACTCGAAAGCTTTATTTTTCAGAGCAGCCTCGCAACCCCGCGGATCCCAAAAGCGCCATGGAATTTATGCTGACCGTCGAAGGACAAAAGCCCGCGCCATTTGACCCGCACTCAGGAATTCCGAATATTATTGCCCATCAGGGAGATGTGGAGGACTGGGTGATCGAGAACCGCACGCAGGAAGCGCATGCGTTTCATATTCACCAAATTCATTTTCTGGTGCTCGACTGGTTTGGGCTGCCCGTGCATGAATCGTTTCTGCGCGACACCGTGAACGTGCCCTTCTGGGATGGCCACAGCGCGCAATACCCCAGCGTCCGGCTGCGCATGGATTTTCGCGATCCGCAAATCGTGGGCACATTTGTCTATCACTGCCACATTCTTGAGCACGAGGACGGCGGAATGATGGGAACGATACGCGTGGAAGCGGCAGAGGCGCGAATGCATGATGCCAGCGCGGGAGGTCCCTAGATGCCCCGGCGAAAAACTTCGGCAAGGAGTTGGTTTTTATCGGCCCGTGATGCGGGGTTCACAAAACTCGTTTATCCATTCCAAGCCAGTTTCGATTTTTGATTCGGAACGGCAAGTCCGTTTTGGCGGCTGGATTCGTGAAGATTGACCGGCATCGCACTCCGGATATCCGCGACGATAAGGAGAGAACATGATCCGAAAGAACTTGCGCTGGCTTGCCGCCGGCGTGCTGGCCTGCAACCTGGCCCTGCTTTCCCCGGCGGGCCTCACCGCCGGACAACAAGGGAAAAACGTGCATGAAGCGGAGCGCTTCCATACCGACACGCCCATCAAGCACGTGGTGGTCATCTTCCAGGAAAATAATTCCTTCGACCATTACTTCGGCACGTATCCCAACGCCGCGAACAAGAGCGGCGAGACGCCGTTCCACGGCCGGAAGGACACTCCCTCGGTGAATGGTTTGACGAACGGCTTGCTAATGCACAATCCAAACGGGGCTTACGCTCCCTTTCGTCTGGACCCCAGCCAGAATTATACGTGCGACCAAAATCACGATTACACCCCGGAGCAGCAGGCCTACGACAGCGGCTTGCTGGACAAATTCCCGCAATTCACGGCCACTGCTTGCCCGGCTTCGACCTACCCCAATTTGGCTTCACTCGGCCCTGGGATCGTGATGGGGTATTACGACGGGAATACGGTCACCGGCCTGTGGAATTACGCGCAATACTTCGCCATGAACGAAAATTTTTTCGGCACCAATTACGGCCCGTCAACCCCCGGAGCTCTTAACGTAGCTTCCGGAATGAACGGCAACGCCGACCTGGCCAACTCCATCGACGATTCCTCCGGGGACCTCGAAAGCGACGTGGTGAATAAAACGGTGATCGGCGATCCAGATCCTTACTACGATGATTGCGGTACGCCGGATCAAACTTCGGTGAAAGGCAAGAACATCGGCGACTTGCTGAATGCCAAAGGAATTACCTGGGGCTGGTTTCAGGGCGGATTCACCCCCTCATCGGTTGTGAACGGCAAGGCCGTCTGCGCCACCACAACCAATCGCATCGACGGCACGCCGGAGACGGCCTACTCCGCTCATCACAATCCCTTCGAATACTATGCCAGCACGGCGAATCCGCACCATACTCCGCCAGCCAACGTCGATGAAATCGGCCACAATGGCCCGGCCAATCATCAGTACGATCTGACCGACTTTTGGAAGGCGGCGTTCTCCGGCAACCTTCCGGCGGTGAGCTTTCTTAAGGCCACTCGCGCGCAAGACGGCCATCCCGGAAATTCCTCGCCGCTCGATGAGCAGGCTTTCATCGTGGACACCCTGAACAAACTCCAATCGCTCGAGGAATGGAAAGAGACGGCGGTGTTCATCACCTACGACGATTCCGACGGCTGGTATGACCATGTGATCGGTCCGGTGGTAAATCAATCGGCGTCGAAAGCGGATGGTCTGACGGGTCCCGGTGCATGCGGCAACGGGACCAACGCCCTGGCGGGTTTGCAATCGCGCTGCGGTTACGGCCCGCGCCTGCCGTTCCTTACCGTATCCCCTTACGCCAAGGAAAATTTCGTGGACAATACGACCACGGACCAAAGCTCGGTGGTTCGATTCATCGAAGACAATTGGGACCTGGGACGTATCGGCGAAGGTTCGTTCGACGTGATCGCCGGACCTCTGAACAATATGTTTGATTTCCACCAGCAGCGCGATCAGATGGTTTTCCTCGATCCTTCGACCGGCCAAGTGGTGGCCATCGAGAATCAATAGAGAGACCAACCTTTCGCAGCTTCACTCCCTGCACGCTCCCGCTGGCTCGGGCCAATCCGATGGTCCGGGCCAGCCGCTTTTCCGGCACGCAAATCCGCATCGGCCCTTGCGTGCCAAAGATGTATGCTGGCGGCCGGGAGCGCCGGCATGCCGCAAAAAATTCGAAGCGTGGACTTGACGCAAGTAACGGAATGGGACGACGGGCAGGTTCGCGATCAACAGGATTTTCTGGCCGCCGAAGAGCCTCTGGAAATCCGCATCGGCGATAATTCGCTGAGCGTCACCATGCGCACTCCGGGCGACGACCTGGAACTCGCCTGCGGATTTCTGCTGACCGAAGGCTTCATCGAGCGCCGCGAACAAATTGTTTCCATTTCGCATGAAACGCAAGCGGGTGAAACGAATTCCGGAAACGTGGTGCGCGTTGACCTTTCGCCGGATGCCGTGCCGGATTTCCTGAACATGCGCCGGAATTTTTTCGCGTCATCGAGTTGCGGGATTTGCGGAAAGGCTTCGATTGATGCTGTACGCTCAAGCAGTCTTCACTCTCCCGACCCTCATTTTCGGATGGCCGCCGAAACGTTGCTTGCTTTGCCCGCGGCTCTGCGCCGGGAGCAGGACGTCTTCGAGCGCACCGGCGGGTTGCACGCCGCCGCGCTTTTTACCGCAGCGGGCAAACTGCAAGTCCTGCGCGAAGATATCGGACGACACAATGCCGTTGATAAAGTAATCGGCTGGGCATTGGGACAGGGACTTGTGCCATTGCGGGATTCGCTCTTGCTGGTGAGCGGACGCGGAGGTTTTGAAATCGCGCAGAAAGCCATTCGGGCAGGCATCCCGGCGCTCGCCTCGGTTTCCGCGCCGTCAGGTTTGGCCGTGCAACTGGCTCGCGAAATGCGGCTCACGCTGGTGGGATTTCTGCGCGAACGCCGCTTTGTGATGTACTCGGGCCGTGAGCGAATCGTCGCGGCGCAGGTTTAGGCCCCGGCAGGCCGCAGGGTTGCGGCAAGAGCAGTTCGAATCATGTCGCGGAATTCATCGAATAGCGCGCGATCCCACCAGCCGCGGCCCGCTTCTTCCTCCATGATTTCCAGCGCTTCTTCCGCCGGGACAGCGGTGCGATAGACGCGTTCGGTTGAAAGTGCGTCGTAGACGTCCGCGAGTTGCAGGATGCGCGCAGTCAGCGGAATTTCTTCGCCGCGCAAGCCATCGGGATACCCCGAGCCGTTATGTTTTTCGTGGTGGTGGCGGATGATGGGCAACACCGCGCCAAACGTTTTGAGCGGCGCGCAGATGCGTTCGCCGGCCTCCGGATGCTTTTTCATGACTTCGATTTCGTCCGGCGTCAGCGCACCGGGCTTGAGCAGTATGGCGTCCGGGACCACAACTTTGCCGATGTCGTGGACGATTCCCCCGCGCCGCAGCGCCTTGATTTGATCTTCCGGCAGATGCAGCCGCGCACCCAGTTGCGCGGACATTTCCGCCAGGCGGTCGCAATGCCCGCGCGTATAGGGATCGCGCGCTTCGATGCTCAGCGCCAGCGAACATAGGACCGCTTCGGCGTTTTCGAGTTCATCCGTGTATTGCTTCAGGCGCAGCAGCGACCGCGTCCGGGCCAGCAGTTCATTGAAGTCGATGGGCTTGCTTAGAAAATCATCGGCGCCGGCGTTGATGCCCTGGATGCGGTCTTCGGTAGCGGAAAGGCCGGTGATCAGCACCACGGGAGTGAGCCTGGTTTCGGGCGTGGCCTTGATTCGCCGGCAGACTTCGAAGCCGTTCAAGCCAGGCATGAGGATATCGAGCAGGATCAAGTCGGGAAGAAACGCGGCGCATTCCGCGAGGGCCGCCTCTCCGTTCGAAGCGTCGCGCACCTCGAAGCCCTCGCGGCGCAGAAGCATCTCCAAAGCCGCGCGGGCGGCCGATTCGTCGTCCACAATGAGAATTTTTCCGGGCATCATTCCTGGACTGTGGCTATAGTGCCGTCACGTACTGCGCCGATTATAGGGGCCGGGGAAGCGTTTTACTTGGATGCCGCCAAACCGCTGGCGCGATGTTTCCGAAGTTCGAGCAAACAAATGTATCCTGTCATGCGTCCCGGAACAACCCTGGAATGGGCGTTTCGGAAAGAGGCGAGAAAATGAATAGAACGCTTTCGGCGGAATCGCTGGCGGAAATTGATACACGGCTGGGGCAAGCCCACAACGCTTTCGCGCGGCGCTATCCCGGGCCATCGGGCGCGCGCCAGGCAGTGCACACGTTATACGGCGGCGCGCATTTATTTCGCGCGGACACCGCGAGAAGGCTTGGCGAGCTGGCGCTGCGTTCTCTTGACGATTATGCGCCGGATTACGCCGTCTTCTCGAAGGCTCTGGATTTGCCGGGCGCGGCCAGCCTTCCGAGGGATCCGGAAGCAATCGAGGCTATCGCCAAATCCATCGAAACCGATGCCGCCGCGGCGCGGCGCGAAAATCCCGCGGCATGGTTTGCACATACCATCTACCGCCGCGTCCGCGAAAAAATAAAACGCGAGCCGGTGGAGGATTTTCGCATCGATTTTGAGGACGGCTACGGCAACCGTCCGGACGAGGAAGAAGACGCGCATGCCGCCGCGGCCGCCGCGCAAGTGGCGGCGGGGATGAACACCGGGGAATTGCCGCCGTTTATCGGCGTGCGCATCAAGCCGTTCAATGAGGAGCTTCGCGCGCGCAGCATTCGCACCCTGGATATATTTCTTACCGAGCTTGCCGGCAAGACGCGCGGGGAATTGCCCGCGAACTTTTGCGTCACCCTGCCCAAGGTCACCCTGCCCGATGAAGTCGTGGCGCTCGCCGATATTTGCTCGCGTCTCGAGCCCATGCTGGATTTCGATCCGGGACGCCTGCGCATCGAGCTGATGATCGAGACGCCGCAATCGATCTTCAACGAGCGCGGAGAAGCGCAGCTTCTGCCTTTGGTCACCGCCGCGCGAGGCCGCTGCATTGCCGCGCATTTCGGCACCTACGATTACACCGCGGGACGCAGCATCACTGCCGCGTATCAGACCATGACCCATCCGGCTTGCGATTTTGCGCGGGAGGTGATGCAGGTGGCGCTGGCGGGAACCGGCGTGTGGCTTTCCGACGGGGCGACCAACATCATGCCCGTGCCGGTACATCGCGCGCCGAAGGATGGATCATTGACCGCCGCGCAGGTGTCTGAAAATCGCGCGGCCGTTCATCATGCCTGGAAGCTGCACTTCGATCATGTTCGCCACTCCCTGGAAAACGGCTACTACCAGGGTTGGGATTTGCATCCCGCGCAGCTTCCCACGCGCTACGCCGCCATTTATTCGTTTTTCCTTGAAAGTCTCGACGCCGCCTCCGCGCGCCTGCGGAACTTTATCGCCAAGGCGGCGCAGGCTACATTAGTGGGAGAAGTGTTCGACGACGCCGCCACCGGCCAGGGCTTGCTGAATTATTTTCTGCGGGCCATAAATTGCCGAGCCATCACCGCGGAAGAAGCGGAAACGCTGACGAGCGTCTCGCTCGAAGAATTACGCACCGGATCGTTCGTGAAAATCCTGCGCGGGCGCAGCAGATCGTGACGCCTTTGCGGGCATTTCATTCGCGCCGCAGAGTCGCCTCGATCAAGCCGTGCGGTTCGTCGGTGGGCAGAAAAACTTCGGCGGGATTGTCCAGACCGAACGGCGCGAGGTCCACGAGATGAAAATGCTTGTTGGGAAGCGACAAGTGAACCTCGCGGATGCCATCGAAATTCGCGAGCACCGCTTCTCCCATGGCGTAGAGCGTGTGTTGCAGCGAGCGGCTATCGTGCGCGGCAAAAGTTTCGAGCAAGGTCTGGCGGACGCTGTGCCACACGGCGGCAAATTCCGCGGATTCGCCATCGTAGAGCCAGGAGGCGCGGATCGAAGTGGACAGGATGCGGTTCTTGTCTTCTTTGAGAGTCGTGTAGGGGTCGCGCAAAAATCCGTCGAAAGACGAATGAGTGGTCTTCAGCACGGTTAGATCCGCAATGCCCGCACGGACGCTGGTGTCATTGCGCGTGGCATCAATCCCGCAGGTGTGCATTTCGCTTCCCGCGCGCGTGAACGCCGTGGCATGAGGTTTCCCTCCCTGGGGAATGCGCGTCCAGGGATTTTCCGAAATGTCGATGCGCACACGCGAAACCTGCGCGTTGTAGGTCAAAAAATGCTCGACGAGATGCAGGCCGAAAGCTTCCGGAGCTTCGAGCGGGTATTGGCGGGCCAGCGCGTACACCGTGTTTTTCATGGTGTCCGTGGGCAAAATCCGGGAGTTGTCGCCCTGGGTGTGCGCGGCTTCGAAATCGCCTTCGAAAAGGATGTCGATGGTCATCTCGCGAATGTCGTGGCGGTCGGGCTGGCGGCTGACGCGCAACAAGCGCACGCGCGATTTGCCATAATCATTTTCGGACAGGCGAATGGCCATGCTCAGCTCCCGCGATAGGTCGAGTAGCCAAAGGGACTCAGCAGCAGCGGGATGTGGTAATGCTCCTTGGCGTCGAGCACCTCGAAGACGATGCTGATTTGAGGATAAAGCCCCGCCGAATTTCGCGCCGCAAAATATTCGCGCGTTTCAAACGTCAGGCGGTAGATTCCCGCCACCAGCGAGCCGGGAGCCAGCAAGTGGCGCAGGCGTCCTTCGCCGTCGGTCGCGCCGCGGCTGAGTTCCCTCCAATGTCCGCCGGGCTTTTCGATTTCGAGAATCACGGAAATGCCCGCGGCAGGGCGGCCCAGCGAAGTATCCAGCACGTGCGTGGTGATTTCGCTCATGGTCTGAGAAGCTTCTCCAGTCGCAACCGGGTAATCTTGCGTTGTTCTTCGGCGGCGATGAGCCATTCCGTATCCGGGTCGTTCGAGAGGCGCTGGCGCAGATTTTTTAGAATTTCTTCGCTCGACTTTCCGGTGGCGCAGACCAGGTAGACATGGCCGAAAGCGGCATGATACGCCTGATTGGCAGCGGCCAGCACCGCCATCGTTTCCGGTTCCCCTTGCAGCGCCGCTGCTTGTTCGCCGCGCGACCATTGCTGGGCTTTCGCGGATTGTTTCCTTCCCGCTTTTTTGCCGCCAATCGGAGGATGATGCCCAAACGCCGCGCGCTGCTCTTTGCGGTCCAGCGCTTTCCAGATTTTATCCGCAGTCTCCAGAAGTCCCTCAACTGTCGCAAACGGGCGCATTTCCAGGATGCCTGAGACCCAGCGTTGCGATCCGCAGCAATCGAATAATGCGCTCGCGGCCTGCTCGGCGGACAATTCATTGAAGCGGTCGAGACCGGTGCGAGCTTTTCCGGCGTTACTAGGCTTCCCGTAAATTCGCAAACGGCTGACGCCGCCATCGGGGAAAATATTGAAGCGGATGTGCGTGGCCGCGCCCGATTCCCGCAATTCCCGTTGGAATGCGTGGAGTGCGTTTGCTTTGAGCAGGGTTCGCGGCAAAATCTGTTTCCACGCGGATGAGGAAGCAAGCGAATCGGGAGAAGGCGAGCCGGATGCATGGAGCGCTTCCAGCGAGCAGCTCTCCGGGAAATTCCCCTTGAAGTGCGCGGTATCCACTTCGACCCTGCCGACATTTCCGGCCGCGCCCAGCTTGACGATCACCCAATCGTGGCCCGGTCCGCGCCGCCGCCGCGTCTCCCAACCGTCGCCCATGTTTTTGGCGCGGCCGGGCATCAAAAGGTTCAACGGCAGGCCATAAAATTGATCGCTCGAAGCCACGATGCTGCCGCCATTTTCAACCGCGGCCAAATCGATTTGCTTCCGTGAAGCGCGGGGCGCCGCGGGAACCACTTCGCCATGCACGCGCAGACGCGCGACTCCGCCGTCAGGATAAATTTTCAGCCGCAGGTGGGTGAAAATTCCCGAGTGTTCGATCGCCAATTTATTTTGCGCGTCGCCTTGCAGCGCGGTTTGCGGCAGGATTTCGATCCAGCGAGTGGAGGAAGCTTTCAGCCGGGCGCGTTCCGCTTTGCGCGGAAGCGGACCGCCCAGGTCGCAGGCCTCGAGCGAGGCATATTCAGGGAAATTTCCGGTGAAAAAACTCGTATCCACCACCACGCCGCGCAGGGTTCCGCGCAATCCGAGGCGTATCATGCACCAATCGTATCCCGGCGTGCGCCGGCGGCGCGATTCCCAGCCGTCCATCCATTTTCCGCGGGCGGTGTATTTTCCGGCGATGTAGATAGGCGAAGAATGTTTCAGCAGGTTGTGCCGCGAGGCGAAAAAATCGTCATTGGCCTCGAGGACGCATCCGCCCAGGCGTTCCGACGCCAGGTCCACGAGCTGGGTAAAATCATTCATGCCGCGCCTCGGCGAAGTACCTGACCAATCGGGGCGCCGGAAAGTTCTCCCCGGTCGAATATTTTCCTTCCGCGCAGAAAAGTTGTTTCCACCATTCCCTGGAGGCGGCGTCCGGCATACGGCGTCACTTTGTGCCGGTGATGCAGCCGCACAGGATCCACGGAAAATGAGGCGTCCGGATTCCAGACGACCAGGTCAGCATCGCATCCCATCTCGATTGTCCCTTTTTTCTTTTCGAGTCCTGCAAGTTTTGCCGGGCCGCTGCACAGCCAGGCGGCAAGCTGCGGCACAGCATATCCGCGCGAGCGTGCTTGCGTCCACACCACCGGCAAACTGAGTTGCAAAGACGCCACGCCGCCCCATGCGCCCATGAAATCGCCCAGTGCGGGAAGTTTCATGGACGGCAGGCAGGGCGAATGGTCGGTGGCTACGAAGTCGAGCGTGCCATCGGCCAGCGCGCCCCACAGGCGTTCGCGGTTTTCCGCTTCACGAATGGGAGGCGCGCACTTGAATTCCGTCGAGCCATCGGGAATTTCTTCCGCGGCGAAGGTCAAATAGTGCGGGCAGGTCTCCGCCGAGATTGGCGCGCCTTTCGATTTCGCCGTGCGCAGCAAATCGAGCGCATCCGCGGATGAGACGTGAACAATGTGCACGCGCCCGTGAAATTCACTGGCGAGGCGCAGCAGCAGAGCGATCGCTTCGTTTTCCGCTTCCCGCGGATGCGACGCGAGCCACGTGGCATATTGCGCGGCGACGGAGCGGAAGCGAGGGTAGCAGTGGCTGCGTCAATGATTTTCGCGCAATTCTGCGTGCGCCAGCAGCGGTGCATCCAGAGAAGCCAGAACCGGCATCGCGGCGCGCAAGTCCGCTTCGGCGACGTGCGCGAATTCCTCCACTCCGCTGGGAGTCAGAAAACATTTGAAGCCGAAGACGCCCGCATCCCAAAGCGGGGCAAGTTCCGGAATATTTCCAGGCACCAGGCCGCCCCAGAAACCCACGTCCATCCAAAGTTTTCCCGCAGCGGCGGCGGTTTTTTCGCGGTACGCGGATACTGCGGTGGTAGCCGGAATGCTGTTGAGCGGCATCTCGATCAGCGTGGTCACGCCGCCGGCGGCAGCGGCGCGAGTGGCCGAGGAAAATCCTTCCCATTCCGTGCGTCCGGGTTCGTTGATGTGCACATGAGTATCAACGAGCCCCGGCATCACCACGGAATCGCCAGCCTCATGCAGCGGAACGCCGGAGGGAACATCCTCGAAAGATGTAATCGCTTGAATCGTGCCGGAAGCGATGTGAACCGCGGCGGGACGTTCGCCACTCGGCGTCACCACGCGACGGCCGCGCACAATCAAATCCGGGGGACGGTGAGAATCGGATTGTGGAAGTAGCGGGTTCATCGTTTTAGCCTATTCCGCAAGAGAGAGGATGAATTCGCCGAGCAAGTTCCGCGCCACGCGCAGGCGATATTCCGCGGTCGAACGCATATCGGCGATGGGAGCAATATCGCGGAGGAGCGCGTCCTGGGATTCGAGCGCAATCGTGGAGGTAGGCTCCTGGCCGCGAAGAATGTTTTCAGCCTGAGTTGCGCGCACCACGGCAACCGCGACACTTCCGAATGCCAGGCGAATGTCCTGGATGAGACCTGCTTCCACACGTGCCGCTCCCGCAAAACATACTTTTGAGATGGCTTGCGCGCGGCGCGTTCCTACCTTGCGGTAAATTTGCTTCCAAGGCCGTTGCGGGCGCGGCAAACGTATGCGGCGGATAATTTCCTGCGGCTTGAGATCCATTTCCTTGTAGCCTGAATGGAATCGGGAATACGGAATCCATCGCGCGCCGGCAGCGCTGATGAGCTCGAGTTCGGCGTCGTACGCCAATAGCGCGGGAGAAGAATCGGCGGCGGGCGAAGCGTTGGCGATATTGCCTCCAATCGTGCCGCGATTCTGCGTGGCGATGCTTCCGGTCTGTTCGGCGGCGCTGCAAAGAAGCGGAAATTCGCGACGGAGAATTTCATGCCGCCGAATATCCGAATAAGTGCTGAGCGCGCCAATGCACACATGCTCGGGCGTGATTGCCATGCCTCGCAATTCGTTCAAATGCGCGATATTCAGGAATTTGCGGTGAGGCAATTTCCCGGCTTCGAGCAGCACCATCAAATCCGTGCCACCCGCGAACGGTTTCCACTCGCCAGGCTCGCGAGCCATGCGTTCGAGCGTTGCTGCCAGGCTCGGCAGGGTTGCGAGTTCGTAGGAGGGAATATGCGATCTCATGCGCGCGGCTCCGTCTGGCGGCATGCGGCGATCACGGATGCAAAAATCCTGGCGTAGCCCGTGCAGCGGCAAAGATTTCCCGAAAGCCCGTCGCGAATTTCTGCTTCGGTCGGCTGCGGATGGCGCTCGAGAAGATTCACCGCCGCCAGAATCATTCCCGGCGTGCAAATGCCGCACTGGGCGCCGCCGCACTTGAGGAATGCTTCCTGCACGGCATGCAAACGGTCGCCGTCCGCCACGCCCTCGATGGTGCGAATTTCCGCGCCTTCCGCCTGCGCCGCGGGAATCAGGCAACTGTTCACCAGCGCGCCATTCATTTCGACGGAACACGCGCCGCACTCTCCCTCGCCGCATCCTTCCTTGGTTCCGGTGAGTCGCAATTCCTCGCGGAGGACATCGAGCAGCCGCGCCATCGGAAAAGTTTCCACTTCGACGCCGCGCCCATTCACGCGGAATTGCACGCGGATTTTGCGCGCGGCTTCAGGCATGCGCAGGTTCCTTGGCTTTCTCGAGCATTTCGAGCAGCGCTTCGGGCGTGATCGGCAAGCGGCGAATATCGAGTCCCGTGGCGTGCGCGATGGCGTTGGCAATGGCTGGAGCCGTTCCATCGAGCGGAAGTTCGCCGATGCCTTTTGCGCCGGAAGGTCCGTGAGCGCAGGGGCATTCCTCGAAGTAAACGCGAATGGGCGGCACATCCATCGAAGTGGGCATGATGTAGTTGGTCATCTGATTGTTCACCATGCGTCCTTCCTTCCACACCACGTTTTCATAGAGCGCCAGGCCAATGCCCTGCGCCACGCCTCCTTCAATCTGCCCGGCGGCCAGCAGCGGATGAATTACTTTGCCCACCTCCTGCACGGCGACAAAATCTTCGATATGCACTTCGGCGGTCGCCGTGTCGAGGGACACATCGGCAACGTAGACGGCCCATGCGTATGCGCCGTAGGCGTCTCCTTCATACTTTTCATCGTCCCAATGAAGTTCGCGCGGCTGCTGATATTTCGCAAGGGATTCCAGTGCGCCGAATTGACTGGTGTAGGCACGGCAGGCGGCGGAAAAATCTTCCGGGGTGTAAGCCGCTCCCAGCAAACCGCTCTCAGTCAGCTTCCGCAGGATTTCAAGCGCCGCTGTTTCCACGAGTTTTCCGACGATCATGGAAGTGCGCGAAGCGACCGTGGGTCCGCTATTCGGAACGTTCGCGGTGTCCGGCTGCACGATGTCTATTTGATCGCAGCTGAGGTTCAGCGCTTCCGCGGCAATCTGAGTAAAAATCGTGTTGGTGCCTTGTCCCATTTCCGTGCTCGCAGCATGAATGCGGACGCGTCCGTCGCGCGTGGCTTCCGCGGCCACTTCCGACGCCAGATATTCTTCGCCGGAGCCGGTAAATCCCGCGCCATGGAGGAAGGAAGCGAATCCGATGCCGCGCTTGAGTTTGTGATTGTGCAAATTATCCGCGTCGTAACGCATGCGCTTGGCGTGGTAATCGCTCAGCGCAAATGCCCGGTTCATGAGCTGGTCCATGTCCACTTTTTCGCGGACTACTTGTTTGACGGCAAGCGATTGCCCTTCGTGAATGAAGTTGCGGCGGCGAAATTCATCAGGCGCGATTCCAAGAGCGCATGAGCCACGCGGTCCAGATGGCGTTCGAGCGCAAAGACGCTCTGCGGCGCGCCGAAGCCGCGGAAGGCGCCGTGCGGCGGTGCGTTGGTGGCCACGGCGCGGCTGCGGATGCGCACGTTCGCGCAATCGTAGGGTCCCGCGGCGTGAATCGTTCCGCGCGAAAGCACCACGGGCGAAAGCGTTTCGTACGCGCCGCCATCGATGGTGAAATCAATTTCCATGGCCAGCAGCTTCCCGTCGCGCGAGACGCCGGTGCGATGCCGCGTGCGCGAAGGATGGCGCTTGGTTGTCGCGGCCATGTCCTCGGCGCGATCGTAGATAATTTTCACCGCGCGGCCGGATTTCCACGCCAGAAGCGCGGCATGCGCGGCAATCACCGAAGGATATTCTTCCTTGCCGCCGAATCCGCCGCCGGTTTCGGCCTGCACCACGCGCACACGATCTTTCGGCAGACCGAAGAGGTTGACCAGCGCCTTGTGCACATAAAATGGGCATTGCAACGAGCCCCAGACGGTGATGCCTTCGCCGGGACCGCCGCGCGCGATCATGCCCTGCGGCTCGATGTATAGCTGCTCCTGCGCGCCCGTTTCATATTCGCCTTCGACGATGAAATCGGCGGCGGCCCATGCCGCGTCCACATCGCCTTTTTCCACAGCGAAGGATTTGAAAATATTGTCGTTGCCCCAGATGATCACTTTGCGAGCGAGAGAATCGTCCATCGAAAAAACTGGCGTCAGCGGCTCGATTTCGATGCGCACGCGGCGGCGCGCTTCTTCAAGGAGGTAGCGGTCCGCGTGCGCCAGCAGCACCACGGGTTCTTCCCGATGGTTCACCACGATTTCAGCCAGGCACGGTTGATCGTCAATCAGGTGGGTGATGGAATTGCGCCCGGGAATATCGCGGGCGGTGACAATCGTAAATTCCTTCCAAGGGATGCCGTCGTCGAAATGAATGCCGCGAATGCGCCCGCGCGCCGCGGGACTTCGCACCGTGACGCCGTGGATCATGCCGGGGAAAGCGAGGTCGTCCACGTAACGAGCTTGTCCGGTGACCTTTTCGCGGCCTTCCTTGCGCGGGATAGATGTGCCGATGACGCGGGTATTCATTGCGGTCGCTTAGTAGACGATTTTGTCCTGCTTCTGTACCCACGCGCGGAATCCGTCGAGCGCTTCTTCTCGCATCATTTCCGTCATGG
The DNA here is from genome assembly GCA_963708285.1 of uncultured Acidobacteriota bacterium. Classification (GTDB taxonomy): domain Bacteria; phylum Acidobacteriota; class Terriglobia; order Acidiferrales; family UBA7541; genus Palsa-295. Next base: position 499,021 of record CAVPSF010000001.1, on the reverse strand, counting down.
GAATTTTGCGCTCGGGGTGCGGCCGCGCGATTTCTTTGTAGATAAACGAGTCGTCGAATCCGGCGTTCGCGGCGTCCGCCGCCGTGCAGGCAAAAAAGATGCGCGCGAGCCGCGCCCAGTAAATGGCGCCGAGGCACATGGGGCAGGGCTCGCAGGAAGTGTAAATTTCGCAGCCGTGCAGATCGAAGGAGGAAAGCGCCCGGCAGGCATTGCGGATGGCCACCACTTCGGCATGCGCCGTGGGATCGTTGGTGGAGGTGACGCTGTTCGCTCCTTCGGCGATGATTTTGCCATCCTTCACGATCACCGCGGCAAAAGGTCCGCCGCGGCCGGCTTGCACATTCTCGATGGAAAGGCGAATGGCACGAGCCATGAAGGGGTTGGGCGTCATCGCGTGCGATTGTAGCGCAGACCCGCCGCGGCTGCGCTGAAAGTGCGGCCCTCGACGGGCGAAATCATCACCCGCCTGCGCCATGGAAGCAGGCGATCGAAAATTGCGGATCAGTGCACGGCGATGCGCGTCTTTCGCGGCATGGTCTTGCGCATCAGAAACATCAGAGGGATGACGCCCAGGCAGATCATGCCCATCAGCCAGAAATTATCGACGAAGGAAAGCATGGAAGCCTGCCTCTGCATCGCCTGATAGAGCATGGCCTGCGCCTGGGCCATGGCGTGGGCCGCGTCGAGCCCGCGCGCCGTCAGAAGATGAACCAGATACGCGAGCGCGGCTTGATAGGCGTGATTGCCGGGCTGCAAATTTCCCACCAGGCGCGCCTGGTGGAATTGCGCGCGGCGGTCCAGCATGGTGGTGACGAAGGAAATGCCCATGCTGCCCCCGATATTGCGCGCCAAATTGATCAGCCCCGTGGCATTGTTGGTTTTTTCCTTGGGAACGTAATAAAACGCCATCACGTTGATCGGCACAAAGAGAAACGCCACGCCCGCACGCGAAATGATCCAGTCATAGGTCGGCGTGCCGATGGAGACATCCAGCGTGAAATGCGAAAGCTGGAAAAGACCGATGGCGGCCACCACCAATCCGAAAATCACCAGCCATCGCGCCTCGATGCGCGCCAGCAGCCAGCCCACCGCCGGCAATATCAATATCAGGATGGCGCCCCCCGGCAAGAGCACCAGGCCGCTCTGCATGGCCGTATAGCCCATCAGCGTTTGCAGCAGGATGGGCAACAGCACCGTGGTGCCGTATAACACCACTCCCAGCGCGTACATCATCAGCGTGGAAATCACGAAATTGCGCTCGGCCAGGAGCCGCAGTTCAATCACCGGATGCTCGGTATGCAACTCCCATAGGACCATGCCGACCAGCGCGGCCACGGCGATAACCGTTGCCCACAGAATGAAATGCGAGCCGAACCAATCGTCGCGCTCGCCTTTATCCAGAACTATCTGCATCAATCCCAGGCCCACGCTCAGGAGTCCCAGCCCGATGAAATCGATTTTGAGTCCCTGCTTGAACGATTTGCGGATGATGAACGGGGGATCGGCGATCAGCAAGGAAGTCATAATCACCGCCAGGATTCCCACCGGCACGTTCAGGAAGAAAATCCAGCGCCAGGTAAAACTGTCGGTGATCCAGCCGCCGAGCGTCGGACCGATCGTCGGCGCCACCACCACGCCCATGCCGTATACGGCCATGGCCATGCCCTGCTTCGAGCGCGGAAAACTATCCACGAGGATCGCTTGCGAGATGGGTTGCAAGCCTCCGCCGCCCGCTCCTTGAATCACGCGGAACACCACCAGCATGGGCAGTGAAAGCGAAAGTCCGCACAGCAGGGAACTGATTGTGAACAGGACCACGCAGCCGATATAAAACCGCTTGCGGCCGAAGAGCGTCGAAAACCATCCGGTGAGCGGAAGAACGATGGCGTTGGAAACCAGGTAGGAGGTGAGCACCCAGGTGCTTTCATCCACGCTCGCCGAAAGATTTCCGGCGATGTGCGGGAGAGCCACGTTGGCCACGCTGGTGTCCAACACTTCCATGAACGTGGCCAGCATCACCGTGGCGGCGATGAGCCAGGGATTTACACCCGGGTCAAACGCGGCATGGTCTGAGAAATTATCCATGAGGTGTGGTCAGGAGTGAATTCCCGGCGAAAAAGGGCATCCAGGAAGCCGCCTGCAAGACGAACGCCGGTGAAGAATGCAAACCCCTTCGGCACGCGTAACTAATTCCCTTCGTTTCTTCCGCACCAGAATAGCATCCGCGCAAAGGCTCGCTCAAGACGCAGTCTTCAAAGCCGCGAGCCGCGCCGGGAATGATTTTTCCTTGTGCCGCCAGAAAAAAAGCAGGGTGCAGCCGATCAAGATGAGCGCCAGCGAGAGTCCGGCCCACAATCCTTTCGCGCCCCATCCCCAATGGAAGCAAAGCCAGGCGCCGGTGGGCAGGCCAATGAGCCAGTAAAAAATCAGGTGGCAGATCATGGGAGTGCGCGTATCGCCCGCGCCGCGAAGCGCTCCGGTGGCCACCGTCTGGATGCCGTCAAATAATTGAAAAAAAGCCCCGACGAACAGCAAGCCGCTGGCCGCCGGCACCAGCGATGGATCCGGCGAATAAATGCGCACGATAAATTGCGGCGCAAGGAAAAAAGCGATGCTCATGCAGCCCATGAACGAGGCGCCCAGGGCAATGGCCGTCCATCCTGCGCGGCTGGCCGCATGCGCATCGCCGCGCCCCAGGCCCTGTCCCACGCGCACGGCCGCCGCCGAAGCGATGCCCAGCGGGACCATGTAAGTAAAACTCACGGTGTTCAGCGCCACCTGATGGCTGGCCAGAGGAATCGCGCCCAGCTTGCTGATGAGCATTGTTGCCACCGCGAACACTCCAACCTCCATCCCGAATTGCGTGGCGGCAGGCAAGCCCAGGCGCACCAATTGCCAGATGCGGAAGAAATTTGGCAAGCGCGGAGTGTCGCGCAACCCGGTTTTGTACCGATGGTCGTAGTAAACAGCGTAAACGAGCAGGACGGCCATCATGTATGTCCGAGAAATGCACGTGGACCATCCCGAGCCCACCGTTCCGTACGCATGAAATCCCAGGTGGCCGTAAATCAGCGCCCAGTTTCCCACCACGTTCACAAGGTTTGCCGAAACCAAAGCGAACATCACCGGCTTGGCCAGGTTCATTCCCTGCAGGTAACGTCGAAAGACAAAATAAAGAAGCAGCGGAAGCGTTCCCCAATTCAGCGCACGAAGATAGGGAATCGCCTGATTCAGCACCGCGGCGTCGATGTGCAGCATGCGCAGGACCGGCTCAAACAAAAGCACGATGCCCATCAGCACCGGGGTCATGGCCACGCTCAAATACACGCCATTGACGAGCGAGCGGTGGCAATCCTCCACGTTCCCGGCGCCATAGGAGTGCGAGACCAGCGTATCCAGCCCCAGCATCAAGCCCGTTCCGAAAATTGCGGTGCTATTGAACAGAATGCTGCCCAGGCTGACGGCGCCGATGGCCTCCGCGCTGTTCATCTGACGTCCCACCATCATGGTATCGACGATGGCCATGGTCATCCATCCCAGCTCCGCCAGAACGAGCGGGATGGCCAGGCGCACCATGGGGCCTACTTCTTCGGCGATGTAATGCGCAAATAGTCGTTTCAGCATAAGCGGCGATACTTTCGAATCCTGTGAGGCTGGCAACTTCACGCCGCCGGGAATCACGCATGTCGCAAGAAATCACGATAAGGCGCATTCCGAAGCGCGCGAAAGTCGTTACAGTTTATAGGGAATGACGCTCGGAATGAAACAGTTGTCGGTGGCCTTTGGAAAAACCGGATCGACCAGGATTCGTTTCGCATCTCTCCGACCCTTTTGCAAAACCTTAGTATCGCCACGCGACAGATTTCATGTACCCTCGAAGGTTCGAGGAGGCGGATCATGCAATTTTTCAAACGATCGAGGATTCCAGGCGGGCTTTTTATTTTTTTCATCTGCGGCTTTTTGATGGCGGCTGCCGCGCCGGGGCAGGAGCATCGCGCTGCCACGATGAAAGCATCTCAGCCCGCTGGTCATTCGCAGGCCGCGCTTCAAATTGATCCGCAACTTTATCAGGAGATGCGCTGGAGAATGATCGGGCCCTTCCGCGGAGGGCGCACGCGCGCCGCCGCAGGCGTGCCCAGCGAACCGAATGTTTTCTACGTGGGGCAGGTAAACGGAGGCGTGTGGAAATCGAACGACTATGGTCGAACGTGGTCGCCTATTTTCGATGCCGAGCCCACGCAATCCATCGGCGCCATCGCCGTCGCGCCTTCGGACCCGAAAATTATTTATGTCGCGAGTGGAGAAGGCTTGCAGCGCCCGGACCTTTCCGTCGGCGACGGCATTTACAAATCCACCGATGCGGGAAAGACCTGGACGCATCTGGGACTTCTCGATGGGGAACAGATACCGGCATTGGCCATTGATCCGCGGGATCCCAACCACGTTTTCGCGGCCGTGCTGGGCCATCCCTACGGCCCCAATGAAGAACGCGGGATTTACCGCTCGACCGATGGCGGCGCTACCTGGCAGAAAATTCTTTCGAAAGATGAGAATACCGGCGGCTCCGATGTGCAGATCGATCCTTCGAATCCTGACGTGGTGTACGCCTCGCTTTGGGAGGTGCGCCAGGGGCCGTGGGAAGATGACAACGAATACAACGGCACCGGCGGAGGTCTTTTCAAATCCACCGACGGCGGAAATACATGGAAGCAGATGACTGAAGGGCTCCCGAAAAATCTGGTGCAGATTTATGTGGCCATCGCGCCGAGCAATCCTTCGCGCCTGTATGCCACCGTGGCTACGAACGAAAAAGGGGATTACACCTCAGGAAAAGGGCTGGGCGTTTACCGCTCCGATGATGCCGGCGCAACATGGCGCGTGGCAACCGACGATCCGCGGCCTGCCATGCGCATCGGCGGCGGAGATTTGCCAGTCCCCAAAGTCGATCCGAAAAATCCCGACGTGGTTTACAGCACCAGCATAGTGACCATGCGTTCGGAGGACGGCGGGAAAACCTGGAAGGGAATTCGCGGCGCTCCCGGCGGCGACGATTACCAGAATATCTGGATCAATCCCGACAATCCGAGAATCATTCTGTTGGTGAGCGATCAAGGCGCCCTCGTCAGCGTCAATGGCGGCGAGACATGGAGTTCCTGGTACAACCAGCCGACCGCGCAGCTCTACCACGTCGAAGCCGGCGACACGTTTCCCTACCGCGTTTGTTCCGGGCAGCAGGAAAGCGGTTCGGTGTGCATTTCGAGCCGCGGCAATGACGGCGCGGTCACCGATCGCGATTGGCATCCCGTGGGGGCCATCGAATACGGATACGTCGCGCCCGATCCTCTGCATCCCGATCTGATTTACGGAGCAGGCCGCACGCAAGTCTCAAAATTTCACTGGGACACCGGGCAATCCGAGAACGTCACGCCGATCCCGCTGAGCGGCGCGGCGTATCGCACCGACCGCACCCAGCCGATCCTTTTTTCTCCTGTGGATCCGCATATTCTCTATTTCGCCGCGAATGTGCTGTTCAAGACCACGGACGGCGGCGCTACCTGGGAGACCATCAGCCCGGACCTGGCGCGCGAACGTCCCGGCATACCCTCCAGCCTGGGAAAAATGGCGGACAAGGATGCCGGGGCGGCCAAACAGCGCGGCGTGATTTATTCGCTGGCGCCTTCCTTCAAGAGCGTCAACACCATTTGGGCCGGGACGGATGATGGATATGTTTGGATCACGCGCGACGGCGGAAAAAACTGGCGCAACATTACTCCTCCCGAACTCACACCGTGGAGCAAAATCACGCAGATCGCCGCCTCGCATTTCGACGACGAGACGGCATACGTCTCCGTCAGCCGTTTTCGCGTTGACGACTTGCGCCCGTACATTTATCGCACGCACGACGGCGGCAAAACCTGGGTGAATATATCGGCCGGGCTGCCCGGAAACGCGCCGGCGGATACCGTCCGCGAGGATCCCTTCCGCAAGAGCTTGCTGTTCGCCGGAACGGAAACCAGTGTGTGGATGTCCTTCGACGACGGAAATCACTGGCAACCGCTGCAACTCAATCTGCCGCACACTTCCATGCGCGACTTGTGGATTCACGGGCATGATTTGATTGTGGCGACGCACGGACGTTCCTTCTGGATTCTCGACGACCTCACTCCGCTCGAACAAACTTTTCAGGCGGTGGCTGATTCCGATGCGCATCTTTTCGAGCCCGAGCCGGCATATCGCGTGCAGCGCGACACCTATTCCGATACGCCTCCTCCACCCGATGAGCCTGCCGGGCAAAATCCGCCGGACGGAGCGATCATTGACTATTACTTGAAGTCGGCTTCTTCCGAGCCGGTGCGCCTGCAGATACTGGATTCTCACGGCAAAGTGGTCCGGCAATTTTCGAGCGCGGACCAGCCCGAGGCGACTCAGGAGGAGCTCGAAAAGCAATTGGTCCCGCTGTACTGGATTCGTCCGCCGCAGATATTGTCCGCGCAGGTGGGAATGCACCGCTTCGTTTGGGATTTGCGCATTGCCTCGCCCGCATCGGCGCACCATGAATATCCCATCTCGGCGATACCACACGATACGCCGCGCGGTCCTTTTGGCCCCGCGGTGGTTCCGGGCATGTACACCGTGAAGCTCGAAGTAGGCGCGCGCAGTTTTGCGCAGCCGCTCGAAATCAAAATGGACCCGCGCGTGAAGGTGACTTCCGCCGATCTGATCGCGCAATTCCAGATCGCTTCGCAAATCTGCGACGCGATGAATGCCGGCTATGCCGGTCTCGAACAAGTCCGTTCGGTGCGGCAGCAGATTGCCGCGCTTGCTTCGAGCGCACCCAAGGGCGCAGTGGCGGACGCTCTTGCGAAACTCGACCAGAAGGCGGCGGAAATGGAAGGTTCGGCTCCGATTTTGGGAACCATGCCGCGGCAGCCGAGCTTCGCGAAACTCAATGCGCAAGCCGGTCAGTTGCTGGACATCGTGGATGGCGCGGACGCCGCGCCCACAGTTGCCGCGCGGGCCGCGTTTGAGGGAGTGCAAAAATCGCTGGGAACGGTTCTGAAGAATTGGTCGGCGGTGAAGGCCCAGGATATCCCGGCATTGAACGAAGAATTGCGCAAGGCCGGTCTCGCGCCTATCGATCTTTCAAAATCCTCCGCGCCCGCGGAAGATCCCGGCGGAGACGACGAGCCGTAAATTACAATCGCGACTTCGCGACGCTACAATTTATCGATCTTGGCCGCCAGGATGAAATCCCCCTCGGTGAGCCCGTCGATTTTGTGCGTCCAGGTGGTGATCCCCACCTTTCCCCAGGAAAGTGCGATATCCGGGTGATGGCCTTGCTGTTCGGCCAACGCTCCAACTTTGTTGACGTACGCCAGGGCCTGCGCAAAATCCGGAAAAGTGAAGAGGCGGGTGATGTGATGCCCGTCAATCACTTTCCATTGCGGCACCTGCTGCGCGTATTTCTGAAGTTCGGCGCCCGCCAGCGGCGGATGGCCTCCGCGGCATGGCACGCAATTCTTGCTCGCCAGATCTTCCATAGGTCAGCCTCCTAAAATTACGGCACACTGCGGATTGTACCGGAAACGATGGGGAAAGGTGAATGCGGCGGAATCGAGGCGAACTTCAGGCGCGTTTCCGGGCGGCGGCGCGGCGCTTTGGCTTTTCTTTCCGCGAAGCCGCAGGCGGCTGAATCGCGGATGAGATGGAACGGTGAGCGTCCACATATTTGCGGACGTATTCCGAAAACGCCGCCTCGAGCTTTTGGGTCACTGGTCCCGGCGCGGCCGCGATTTTGTTTCCGTGGATTTCGCTGACCGGCAGCAAATTGCGGTTCGTCGAGGAAATAAAAACTTCCTCGGCGGCGTAAAAATCCTCGGGCAGCAGCTTGCGTTCTTCCACCGGCGCTCCGGCTGCGCCGCCGATTTCCAGCAGCACGCTGCGCGTGATTCCTTCCAGGCACCCGGAGGCAAGCGAAGGCGTGGCCACGCGGCCGCCGCGCACGCAAAAAATATTCGCGGCGGTACATTCCGCCACTTCTCCGCGCTCGTTCAGCAGCACCACTTCATCACATCCCGCGTGGTTCGCCTCATACAGATTCCACACGTTGTTGAGCCAGGAAATCACCTTCACGCCCGCCAGCGGCGAGGCGGCATGCCTTCCATGCTCGCGCAGAGCGAGCTTGGCGGTATCCCGGTAAGAGGGCAAATCCGCGGAGTGGATCAGCAGGTCCGCGCGCGCAAAATTCTCATCGCTGCGCCAGAATCCCGTCTCATTGTGGATGATGTAGACGCGCGCGCACCCTTCGCTCACTTTATTGGCGCGAAGGACTTCCACAAGATGATCGCGCACGGTATCCTCGCGGAAGGGAAACGGGCAATGCGTGCGGATGGCGTCGCGCTCGAGGCGCTTCCAGTGCCGCTCGAACGCAAAAGGAACTCCTTCGTAAACGCGCACGGTGGTGAAGAGTCCCCATCCGCAGATCAACCCGCCCTGCCCGGATGACAACCGCGACTTGCGCACATCCATCAGCCGGTCATTGTGGAAGATGGTTCGATGAATCATCGGGTTCTCCGGTGAAAATCTGGCGGCGCGAAATTGGCGGCGGATGGGGCGGCGTTTTGTTTCATCAACGTCCATTCTATCGCAGAAGTTTCCCGCGGCAACGAAGCCGCGCGTAAAGATGAGCCTCGGGAGCACCACCGCCGCCCGCGGCCGTTGGCGCATTGGGTACGCCCCGGGCAATCCCGCATGGACACTTCATCGGCATGCTCCTACATTGGAAACAGCAATTTTCGGGAGAATCCGTGCGAATTTCTGGCGGCACATTCCTGCTTGGTCTGGCGATCGCGGCCCTATCCTGCGTTCCGCCGGCGGGCGCCCAACAGCAGGTCATGGGAGTGGTGATCGCGGCGGAAAATGCGCAAATCGGCGGAGTCGCTGCGGCCGTGGGCACCAATGTGTATGCCGGGGACGCGCTTTCAACCGACACCGGCGGAACGCTGCGCCTGAAAGTCGGCACCGGGCAAGTTTTCCTGGAAGCCGCGACGGACGCGGACCTGGAAATGGTGGATAACGTGCCGCAGGCCACTTTGACGCGCGGGACTTTGGGCTTTACCACCGCGCCTTCCGCGGAATTCCAAGTGCAAACGCCCGCGGGGCTGGTGCGCACGGTGGGCAGCGTTGCCGTCTACGGCCGAATCAGCATCGTTACCCAAAAAGAATTGCTCATCACCGCCAATACCGGCACGCTCGAAATCGATCGCGCCTGCGAAACGCATGAAATCCACTCCACCAGCACTTATCGCGTGACCATCGAAGAAGGCGCTTCGCGGGATCGCAAGTGCGCCGGAGATAAAGTGATCTCCGCTCTGAATACTCATCTGGTGGTCAAGGCTGTTGCCTCCGTCGCCGCCGGAACCATCGGCTACTTCACGTATCGCGAACTCTCCGAAAGCCCCTCGCAGATGTCGAATTAGCCGGGACGCCGCAGGCTGCGCGGCGCTTTTCAACACCACATATCGTGAACTAAATTACTTCGTGGATGGCATGCCGAGGGGGTCCGTCACTTTCGCAGCGAGGCCTTCGGGCGACCATTCCTTCACGATGGCTTCCGCCAGGCGGCCAATCAAAATTTCCGCGTGATTATCCGGCGTCCAGGATTGGTCCTCGTTGCCGTAGGTGAAAATCGAAATGATGATGGGGCCGCGCTGGGTGTAAACCAGGGCCACATCGTTGCGCACATCGTCGAGCGCGCCCACTTTGTCCGCCACCGCCGAAAGCGCTTCGCTTCCCGGAGGCGTCGCGAGGTAGCGCGGGACCATGTCGTGATCCTGCTGGTTGCGCATGATGGTGATCATCTCGAGGCAAAGCTCGCGGCTGCCCATGTCGCACCGGTAGACGCTCTCGAGCACCCGCGCCATTTCCTCCGGCGTCGTCTTCCCCAGGCCAAACTGCTTTTGGTCCGGCGGCATGGGACCCTCGGCCGGCTTGAAAACTTTTTTGTAAAAATAAGTGTCGTGCAGGCCCATGCGCGCCAGCATTTCATTGGTGGGCGCGAGCCCCACGGTGTCGATGACCATGTTGGTGGCGGTGTTGTCGCTCAGGGTCATCATCAGGGTGATGGCGTCTTTGAGCGTCATGGTGAGGCCGGGATCGAGGATGTTGAGGATGCCGGAGCCTTGGACTTGATTTTCCTTCGTCAGCACCACGGGCTGCGTGAGCTTCAATTTTCCGGCTTGCACCTGCTCGAAGGCCTGCAGCATGAGCGGCAGCTTGATCACCGAAGCGGTTTGCACCGGGCGCGAGGCGTCCAGGGAAACGGTAGCGCCGGTGGTCAGATTTTTCGCGTACAAGGCCACGTGGCCGTGATGCGCCGCGGCCAGCTCCTCGATTTTTTTCTGCAAACCGGAGGCGTTCGCAGTCAACGCCAGGAACAGGATTGCGCAGCCCATGCAAATTGTTTTCATAAGTTTTTCCGCTCTCATCGAAGATGGATGCTTCGGCATCGCGTTGTCAGTCCTATTAAAGGTCGGCACATCATGTATTCCTGGGTCGCCTGCGATAAATGTTAAATAGGAATACAGCCAGGCATGCTCCAAAAGCAGGAAGAAATAGCTCGAAACTCCACAACGGGAATGATTGACCCGATGGTTTCTGCTCGCTCAGCAATTTCGACATGACCGTATAAGACTTAACATGCGCGAAGACCGCGACAAGCATCAACAGAATCTGGACAATCGTAAGGAAAACACTCGCGGGCCTATGAGAATTTCTTTCGACCAGCCAATAAATCACGCCAAAGGTCGCGCACATTATTCCCGCGGAGAACGGCACCAGCCGGGGGATCATAACCAAAAACAATGGATTCAGGTAGAAGTCCGCCGGAAGCCCGGGCTGGTACAGAGCAACACCAGCTGCAAAGGACGCGACCGCTAGTCCCCCAAACATCTTTGCCGATACTTGCCCCTTCCACATAAGTGCGACCTCACACTTCGAAGTCCCTGCAATGAGCACCGCCTAAAATCAAGAGTCTCGCCGGAAAGGCCGCGCCACCCGTCCAAGTCTACTCGGTTGAAGGAGCCGACAACGTCATCTAATCAGCCCTTACAGTACGTTTACCGGTCACGATAGGCGTTATAAATGTTACCGGAGAAGGCATTCCTACTCAGAAGCAGGTAATAAAACGCCCGGCCATAAAAAGGGCGCGCAATTTCTGCGCCGACTATACAAAATAAAATCGCGCCCCCAACGATAAATCGATATCGCCCTAATGACGCGAGAAAAACGGAAAGGATGCAATTTGTAACCACGAGCCAATATATTACTACTTGCATTCGTAAGATGCTCATACTCCCAGGCCACATCACCAACAGCAGCAAATAACCGATTACAGCGATAGCGCTGAGTATTAGAGGGGTTCGCCACGAAATATACGTTATTAACCCCCCGGCAAAAAATTCTGTAATGACCAAATACCCCGAACTCAAGAGTGAAGCGATCCCCAAGGGGATTGCTAACGCGAGATAACGACTCTGACCCTCATGGCAGGTGGGCCAACCTTCCACATTGGAGGTGTCAAGGTTTCGCTCCTACGGGTGGCGCATCCTTCCCAGCCTTCGGGAAGGGTGCGAGATTTGCCCTTCGGGCGTTAGACTGGCAATCCCCAAATTCATCGCGTCCTCGGGTTTGGTGTGCGTGCGATGCACTCCTCATGGCAAGAAGTGTTCACCCCCGCACCCTTTGCCCAACCCGCAAAGAGTGCGGTGCCCCCCGGTGCAAATGCAAGTTCAAAGGCAAAGCGGAGAAACTCACGTCTTGACTGACTCAGAAGTATTCTTCGTCTTTGCGTAGCCCTCTACGCGCATGCCTTCGAATTCAATCTTGGACTAAAGGGTCGGCCACCCGCCAAAACCGATCAACTCCAACGGCAATTCACTCGATAGTATCATTCTCATTTACGTTGTCGCATGCGACCGCTAAAGACATTTCGAATCGACTATGAGCCGAAGGGTGTGCCGCGAGAGGCAGCATAGAGAAAAGTATGTCAACGCGGGTGTAAGATTGACAAATACCGATGATCACCGTTCAATCCATGATTCCGAATCCCGAGGACCTGCTGGCCTTCGAGCCGGAAGAACTCGCCGGGGTCCTTCTTGAACATCTGAACTCTGTAGGCGAGAATTCAGCCTCCTTTCAACTCTATAATTTTCTTCTTCCGGGGCAATCTCCTGCTTTTGCATATCCGCAAGAATATCAAGACCGTATAAATAAGGCTTTAGTTGAAGCGTGGGTATGGCTTGAGCGTGAAGGGCTAATTGCTCCAAGGCCTGATAGCACTAATGGATTCATGTTCGTTACGCGCAGGGGCAAGAGACTTGCAAATCGCGAAGGGCTAGCGGCCTATCGCCACGCTTCCTTGTTCCCCAAAAGTGTCGTCCATCCGGCTATCGTTCAAAAGGTTTACCCAGCATTCCTTCGGGGCGAGTACGATACGGCCATCTTCCAGGCGTTCCGGGAGGTCGAAGTTGCAGTACGGGAGGCTGGCGGATATTCCCACAACGATTTGGGTGTGCAATTGATGCGGGCGGCGTTCGGCGTCTCGCAAGGGCGGCTCACAGAAGGGCTCGCTGTGCAAGCCGAACAGCAAGCCATGTCTGACCTGTTTGCTGGAGCCATCGGCCTGTTCAAGAATCCTGCTAGTCATCGCTCGCAGACGGGCATCCAAGCGGTGGAAGCGGTCGAGCGAATCATGTTGGCGAGCCATCTGTTGCGCATCGTAGACGAACGACGGGTAGCAATTCAGATGAAGTCTGCCCAACCTTGACCACGTTTGCGGATACGCGCCATGAACCTCGCAAATAGGAAGAGACAGTTGGCTGTCGTTATGATAGCGATGTTCACAGGTAGGGGAATTCGATGGGGCACCTAACGGGAACGAGCCACGGAGATGCAGTGAATGCTCTCTTGACCTTCTTTCAGAACGAGGCTAACAAGCTTGAGGCATCAGGCTCGTATTTCATGGCCGCAGTCGCTTTGGGAGCGGCGCTTGAAAGCGCCTTGCTCGGCTATATGCTTGTGGAATGGGGAGAGGACAATGGAGAAGAGTTTCTGATTCCTGATGGCGTTTCTCTAGATGACCTGATCTTGGCAGCGAAGAAGTTTGACCTGTTAAATGCGATCAAGTTTCAAGAAGCAGGAACGGTTCCTGCCCGGTCCGTGCAGGATGTGGTACAAGAAATTCAATGGATGCGGAACAATGTCCATCCGGCAAAGGCTCTAAAGAAATCTTTTGACCCAGCCACATTTGACGCTGGCCAATATCGGAAGCTTCGGGGAATTTACGGCACCGTGTTGGATAATCTTCTCCACTACCTTTAGTCGCTCCACCCCATCCGGCACTTTCTCAAAGTGCTCCATGAATATGACTGTCGGTACTTTTTGTAAGCATTCCTGTTTTTACACGAACCATTTGACAGCGCCTACATCACAGCCGCGGACTGTCATATCCGATTGGTCGGGACCATGATGCTTCAGTTGCGGTAGTAGTTGATTTGGGCTTGCGCTGGGGGGAGGAGCAGGAATTGAGAGTGCGGCAACGTTCGCGCTTTATTCAAGGCGCGGGCGCGCACTTCTCTACGTTGAAGTCGTTGAATAAATCGGCTGAGATCCGGGCCAAGCTGTGCAAGCCCTCGCGGGGCAAATCCTGCGGGGCAAGCCAAGTCAGGCCACGCCGGAGCGAACTATTCAAGCTCGACGTAATCTCCGGCGTAAAGCTCATGCAGGCTGAAGGTGACCAGCACGGTTGAAGAGTTCGGTCCGGTGCGCACCACCACGCCTTCGCCCACCACTTCGCGCGGAACATTGTCCCATTTGTACTTGGCCGGGACGCTGCCGAATCCAAATACACCGAGGTAGCCATCGGTATCGAAGGCGAAACGCGGGGTTTGGTAGGCAACTTCGTGTTCCGTGCCGGCGTAGCGGAAAATGCGGAAATAATCGCCGATTTTCACGCCCTGCTCACGGCCCAGATTCACATAAATAATATCGTTGGTTCCATACTGCACGGTGAAGCGCTTGCCGGTGATCACCATGGCCACGGCTTTTCCGCTGGGAGGAGCAAAGCGGTCGAAATTGCTTTCGGATTTTAGCGGAGGAGAAATGCGTTCGGAGAACGGCAGGACAATGTCGCCGCGCTGCATGTAATTGCAAGTATGCTCCACTTGCGCGACGGAAGTATCGGGATGCACCACCACCACGCGCAGCCGCCCTTCATCTTCCCAGCTGGTGCCCAGCTTGTGCATGATGTTGAATTGCCACTTGGTCCATTCCTGCTCGATGGGGTCCTCGACCTTGCGGATCACGGAGAATTCGTCGCCGACCTTTACGCCTGCCGATGAGCCCTTGTTGATGTAGACATAATCGCCTTCGGAAAAAGTGACCTTATAATTCGAGCCTTCCCCGGTAATCAGATACGTGTCGTGCGGGACGTCTTCGCTCGAAATCACCCCCGAGCAATAAATGTCGTCCGCCGTAGAGGTCGGCGCCTTCAAAGCGGGCGCCTGCGCCCAGCTACCTGCGCCCGAGAGGGCTAGTACGAGACCAGCAAGGACAATTTTCCCGCGCATAATGCATGCTCCTTTAAAAGGCGTGCGCCCCCCTTGCGGGCGCTCCCCCACAATGCCGACCGTAGCAGACCCTTTCGGCGGGCGTCAAGATAATGGTCTGCCGGGCTTTACACATTGGGTACCACATGGTAGAAGCCTGAACTCACCCTGTCCGGAAGGTCAGGGTGTACCAGCGAGCGCGAACGAGGCAGAATATTCCATGTTTGGGCGCGACAAAATCTGCGGCGTGGTGGCCGCGGGCGAGGCGGTTTCGATGATGCGCGAGCTTGGGCGCGCGCTCCGGCTGACCCGCACCGTCGAGCTGCGGCTCGATTATCTGCGCGACGACGCGCAGATTTCGCGTTTTCTGCGCCTCCTCGCCGCCAAAAAACCGCGCGCAACGTTGATTGCCACCTGCCGGCGGCGCGAAGCCGGAGGACTCTATCGCGGCTCACCCGCGCACCAATTGGTGCACCTCGCGGATGCGCTCCGCGCCGGGTGCGCCTGGTATGACCTGGATATCGAGACGGCCGCGAAATGCCCCCCGGAATTGCTCGAAGCGCTGTTAGGGCAGGGCCGGCGGCTGGTCTCCGCACATTTCTTTCGCCGCGCGCCGAAAAATCTCGCGCCGGTAGTCAAATCCATGGCCAGATTCCGCCCGGACGCAATCAAAATCGCCGCGCAGTGCGATTCCATTGCGGAGAGCCTTCGCCTGCTTCGCCTGGCGCGCGGACGCCGCAACGTGGTTGCCATTCCCATGGGCGAAGCCGCACTTCCGGCCCGGCTCCTGGCGCTTCGCGAAGGCAGCGCGCTCGCCTATGCTCCGGTGGGAACGGCGACGGCGCCGGGCCAGGTGACCCTGGCCGCCGCGAAGGAGATGTACCGCGCGGACCAGATCCACCACCGCACGCGCATCTACGGCGTGATTGGAGATCCCATCGCGCATTCGCTTTCGCCGCAGTTGCAAAATGCCGGATTCCGCGCGCGCCGCATGGATGCTGTTTACGTTCCCTTTCTGGTGCGCGATTTGCGCGATTTTCTCGCGGCCATCGAACCGCTGGGCATTGCCGGCTTCAGCGTCACCATCCCGCACAAGCAATCGATCCTGCGGCATCTGGACGGCTGCGATCCTCTGGCCGCGGCCATTGGCGCCGTGAATACGGTGGTGGTGAGGGGCGGCGGAAAACTCTTCGGATACAATACGGATTATGTCGGCGTGCTGCGCGCGCTTGAGAAGCGCATGGCGCTGCGCGGCAGCAGAGTCTTGATTCTGGGCGCGGGAGGAGCGGCGCGCGCCGTGGCATATGCGCTGGCCCAATCCGGCGCTGCGGTGTGCGTTTGCGCGCGGCGCTGGCCGCGAGCCCAGGCGCTGGCGCGGGAAGTGCGCGGCGAAGCCGTCAAACGAGGGCGCTTGCGAAAGGAATTTTTCGACGCCATCGTCAACTCGACGCCCGTGGGCATGCATCCGCACACCGAAGATTCGCCGCTCGAAGCGCGGGAGCTGAATTGCCGGCTGGTGTTCGACACCATTTACCGCCCGCGGGTGACGAAACTCATGGAAATGGCCAAGCGTCGCGGCATCGAAACCGTTTCGGGAGTGGAAATGTTCGTGGCCCAGGGAACCGCGCAATGGGAAATCTGGACTGGCGAGCGCGCCCCGGTGGAAATCATGCGCCGCGCCGCGCTGCAAGCGCTCGATCGCGAGGAGAAAAATTGATTCAGCCGGATTTCAAGGAATTTCGCCGCCTGGCAAAGCAGGGAAATCTTGTGCCGGTATACGAAACTTTTACGGCGGACCTGCTGACTCCCGTGGGCGCGCATCTGCGCATTGCGCATGGCGCGAAATATTCCTTTTTGCTGGAAAGCGTCGAGGGCGGCGAAACGATTGCGCGCTACACCTTCACCGGCGCCAATCCCGAGGAAGTGTTTCGCGCGCGCGGCCGCGCCTGCTCGCTCGAAAGCGGAGGCCGCCGCACTAAATTGGAAGCGGATCCCATCGAGCAGCTCCGGCGTCTCACCTCACGCTACCGCCCGGTGCGCATTCCCGGACTTCCGCCGCTGATTGCCGGGGCCATCGGATATTTTGCGTATGACATGGTGCGTTTGGTTGAGCGCATCCCGGCCACGGGCCGCGACGACCTCTCGCTCGATGATTGTGTGATGATGTTTTATCTGGGCCTCGTGGCGTTCGATCACGTGCAGCACCGCGTGTGGATCCTGCGCAACGTTTTCACCGAAGGCGCGGGAACGTTGCGCGAAAAATATGACGCCGCAGTGCGCGAAATCCGCCGCACCCGCCGCAAGCTCGAAGGACCTCTGCCGCGCGCGGCCCGGACGCTCCGCTCCGGGCCTCTGCGCGTGCAATCCAACATGACCCGGCCGCAATTTATGGCCGCGGTGCGCAAGGCGAAATCCTACATTCGCGCCGGCGACGCTTTTCAGATTGTCGCGAGCCAGCGATTTTCCGCGCGGACCTCCGCCGAGCCTCTGGAAATCTATCGCGCCTTGCGCGTTGTCAATCCTTCGCCCTATCTTTATTTCCTGCATCTCGACGATGTTTCCGTGGTGGGCAGCTCTCCGGAAATGCTGGTGAAAGTTCAAGGCCGCGACGCTTATTACCGCCCCATCGCCGGGACCTTGCCGCGTGGGCGCACCGAAAAAGAAGATCGCGAACTGGAAGCGCGGCTTCTGGCGCGATCCCAAGGAACGCGCCGAGCACATCATGCTGGTGGACTTGGGCCGCAACGACCTGGGGCGCGTCTGCGAATATGGCTCGGTAAAAGTCGAGCGGCTGATGTTCGTCGAACGCTATTCGCATGTCATGCATCTAGTTTCCACCTTGCGCGGACGTCTTCGCGAAGGAGTGGATTGTTTTGATGCGCTCATGGCCTGCTTCCCCGCGGGGACTCTTTCCGGCGCGCCGAAAGTCCGCGCCATGGAAATCATTGACGAACTCGAACCCACCCGCCGCGGCATTTATGCCGGAGCGATCCTCTACTTGGATTTTTCCGGCAACATCGATTCCTGCATCGCGCTGCGCACGCTGGTGGCCAAGCAGGGCCGCGTGCACATCCAGGCCGGAGCGGGCATCGTGGCCGATTCGGTTCCGGCGCGCGAATACGAGGAAAGCGTGAACAAAGCCCGCGCCGTGGTGCGCGCACTGGAAATTGCGCATAAAGGCCGCGCGGAATGAAAGCTGCGCCGCGGGTGAAGGCAATGTCGCTCGCGCGTGAGCTCTGCGGCTCTCGCCGAATCCGCCGCAAAACATTGCTACAATAATCATTTGCGGCCTGCGCCCACGGCTCCGCAATGCGAAAATGATCCTGCTCATCGATAACTACGATTCCTTCACCTACAACCTGGCGCAGTATCTCGGCCAGATGGGGCAGCAGCTCGAGATCCGCCGCAACGATCAAATCACGCTGGATGAAATTGCCGCGCTGCGCCCCGAGCGCATCGTGATATCGCCAGGGCCGTGCACGCCCAAGGAAGCGGGCATCAGCGTCCCGCTGGTCCGGCGCTTCGCCGGGGAGATTCCCATTCTCGGCGTGTGCCTGGGGCATCAAGCCATCGGTGCGGCCTTTGGCGGCCGCGTGATTCGCGCTGCCCGGCTGATGCACGGCAAAACCAGCGAGATTCGGCACGACGGCAAGACGGTGTTTCAGAATCTTCCGCAGCCTTTCGTCGCCACGCGCTACCATTCGCTGATCGTCGAGCGCGAATCCCTGCCACGCGAACTCGAAATTTCCGCGGAGACTTCCGACGGAACAATCATGGGCTTCCGCCACCGCAAATTTCCGGTGGAAGGCGTGCAATTTCATCCCGAATCCGTTCTCACCGAGGCGGGTTTTCATCTTCTCGAAAATTTTCTGAAGCTTTGAATTAAGGGGGCAAGCCGGAAATGCGAAGCCGCGGCACATGCGCGACGAATGCGGCGCTGCTTGTGGTCCTGGCAGTCGCATGGCCGGCAATCGCAGCGGGATTCTATGGGCCGCGCAATTCTCCCGGGCAATCGCCGCCAGGTGAGCGCGCCGGGAATTCCCGCACATTTCTGGGATTCGATTCGAACGAATATCCCGGCGACGCTTCCCTGGAAAATCTGAAGCGCACGTTTTCATTCAGCGGGTACTGGCTGAATGATCCTCCCGGCGCGAAATCCAATGAATGGGCGGGCAAGCGCGAAGCGTTGCGCGCCGCTGGATTTGGATTTTTGGTGCTATTCAACGGGCGGCTCGAGCGCGAGTTGAATCCGCCAGCCGACCCTTCGGCTATCGGAGCACAAGACGCGCAAGCAGCCGCAAACGCCGCGACACACGAAGGATTTCCTCCCGGCACGATTATTTTTCTCGATCAGGAAGAGGGCGGGCGCATGACCGCGCGGCAGATGTCCTACATCCTTGCCTGGCTCGATGCGCTCGCGAAGACCGGATATCGCGCTGGAATTTATTGTTCCGGGATGCCCGCGCGCGAGGGGAAAAATCAATTTATCGTCACGGCCAACGACATTCGCGCCCGCGCCGCTCCGCGCCAGATCACCTTCTTCGTGTACGACGACGCCTGCCCGCCATCGCCCGGCTGCGTGTACGCGCAAAATCCTCTTTCGCCCGCGGCCAGCGGCGTTCCTTACGCTTCCGTATGGCAATTCGCGCAGTCGCCGCGCCGCCATCCTTTCACCACGCATTGCCGGTCCACCTACGCGGCGGACGGAAATTGTTATCCTCCTGCTGCCGCCGGCATTGCCGCTTCCGTGCGACCGCTTCTCGATTTGGACACGGCGACATCGCATGACCCATCCCAGGGTCGCTAAGACGAGCAGGGTATTTCTGGGTGTGAGGTGGATTCGCAAGTTCTGCCGGAACAAGAGAAGCGAACGCGAAATGCGGAAGAAAGCCGCGGAAAAAATTTGTTCCCGCCGCTCTAGATCAGCCGGCGGATTCCGCCTGAACCGATTGGGTGAAGCGCACCAGGGAATCCAATTTTTCACGCGCCGCCCCGCTGTCAATCGCCGCCGCAGCCAACTGCGCGCCTTCCTTGAAATCCGCGGCGCGGTCCGCCGCCACCAGCGCCGCCGCGGCATTGGCGATCACCACATCGCGCCGCGCCCCTTTTTCCTTCACCAGCAACGATCGGCCGAAGATTTTGTGGATGATTTGCGTGTTGTCTTTCGCTTCGCCCCCGCGAATGGCTTCCACCGGCGCTCGCGCCAGCCCGAAATCTTCGGGCGTCACTTTGTAACTTCGCACCCGGCCGTCGCGCAGTTCAGCGACATGCGTTTCACCCGAAATCGAGATTTCGTCGAGGCCGTCGGCGCCGTGCACCACAAACGCGCGCTTCACTCCCAACTCTCCGAGCGCGCTGGCCACGATTCCCGTCAGGCCCAGGTTGTAAACCCCCGCCACTTGCGCCGAAGCGCCCGCCGGATTCGTCAGCGGCCCCAGCAGATTGAAGACCGTGCGCAATCCCAGTTCACGCCTTGCGGTCATGGCGTGCCGCGTGGCTGTGTGCATCGCCGGGGCAAATAAAAATCCAATGCCCACTTCATCGATGGCCCGGGCCAGTTGTTCGGGACTCAAATCAATGCGCATGCCAAACGCTTCCAGCACATCGGCTGAACCGCAGCGCGAACTGAACGAGCGGTTGCCATGCTTCGCCACGCGCACCCCGGCCGCCGCCACCACAAATGCCGCCGCAGTCGAGACATTGAATGTTCCGGCGCCGTCTCCGCCCGTTCCGCAAGTGTCGACGAGCGCTTCGTTCGCGCGAGGATGCCCATTTTTGAAAATGGGCGTAGCATGGCGCCGCAAGGCTGCGGCAAAGCCAACAATTTCGTCGACGCTTTCGCCCTTCATCCGCAACGCCGTCAGGAGTCCGGCAATCTGCGCGTCATTCGAGCGCCCAGAAAGAATTTCCTCCATCGCGTCCTCGGCTTCCGGGCGCGACAGGTGCTTGCCGCCGACAATTTTTTCAATCGCGTTGCGAATCATGGGAATGGTTTCAGCGGGCTTGCCGCTCTCACTTGCCCGGCCTACTATTTCTCAGTAAACTTGTGTGCTCCTTCGACGTAAATTCTAGCACTAATGGATGTGCCATGAAGATTCATGAGTATCAGGCCAAAGCAATTCTTGCAAAATTTGGAGTTCCGGTCCCGCGCGGCGAGGTGGTGTTCAAAAAGGACGAAGCCCGCGCCGCGGCCCAGCGCCTGGGCACTCCCGTGGTCGTCGTCAAAGCGCAGATTCACGCCGGCGGTCGCGGCAAAGCGGGAGGCGTGAAGCTGGCCAAATCGCCGGACGAAGCGGCTGCGAATGCCGAAAAAATTCTCGGCATGAATCTGGTCACTCCGCAAACCGGCCCGGAGGGGCGCATCGTTCGCCGCCTCTTGATCGAGGAAGGGTTGGACATCAAGCGCGAGCTGTACATCAGCATTCTGGTGGACCGCGCCTTGGGACTTCCCGTGCTGATGGCCAGCGCCGCCGGCGGAATGGAAATTGAAGAAGTGGCGAAAAATAATCCCGGCGCGATTTTGCGGGAAGCCATTCAACCGGCCGCGGGACTGCTTCCATACCAATCGCGCAAGCTGGCTTTCGGGCTGGGCCTCGCACCTGAGGCGGTCAACGCCGCCGTGCCGTTTTTTCAGTCGCTCTACCGCGCGTTTCTGGAAACCGACGCTTCGCTGCTGGAAATCAATCCCTGTGTGGTGACCGGCGATGGGCGCCTGGTGGCGCTTGATGCCAAGGTCACTTTTGACGACAACGCGCTCTACCGCCATCCGGAATTCAGGGATTTGCGCGACCTCGACGAAGAAACTCCGCTGGAAGTGGAGGCTTCGCAATTCAAACTGAATTACATCAAGCTCGACGGCGACATCGCCTGCATGGTCAACGGCGCGGGGTTGGCCATGGCCACCATGGACATCATCAAGTTGAGCGGAGGAAGCCCGGCGAATTTCCTCGACGTGGGAGGAGGCGCTTCGGAAGACCAGGTGAAAAACGCGTTTCGCATTCTCCTGAGCGATCCGCATGTGAAAGCCGTTTTCGTCAATATTTTCGGCGGGATTCTGCGCTGCGATGTGCTGGCCAGCGGCGTGGTCAATGCCGCGCGCGAATTGAAATTCAAGATGCCCGTGGTGGTGCGCATGGAAGGAACCAATGTGGAAAAGGGCCAGGAGATTCTGCGGACTTCGGGATTTAATTTCGCGATTGCCTCAGGCATGAAGGATGGCGCCGAAAAAGTGGTGGCGCTGGCAGGAGGTGCGCGATGAGCGTTCTGGTCGACAAGAAAACGCGCGTCATCGTGCAGGGCCTCACCGGGCGTGAGGGAAGTTTTCATGCGCAACAAATGCTCGAATACGGCACCAAAGTCGTCGCGGGAGTCACGCCCGGCAAAGGCGGCACAAAACATCTGGGCGTGCCGGTCTTCAACACCGTTGCCGAAGCCGTGCGGGAAACCGGAGCAAACGTTTCGGTGATTTTCGTCCCGCCGCCGTTTGCCGCCGACGCCATTCTCGAGGGCGCGGACGCAGGCCTGCCGCTGGTGATTTGCATCACCGAAGGAATTCCCACGCTCGACATGGTGCGCGTGGCCGCGGTGCTGAAAGATTCCAGGACGCGGCTGATCGGACCCAACTGCCCGGGAATTATTTCACCCGGCAAGTGCAAAATCGGAATCATGCCCGGATCGATCCACAAGCAGGGGCACGTGGGAGTGGTCAGCCGCAGCGGCACGCTTACTTACGAAGCCGTGGACCAGCTCACGCGATTGGGCATCGGACAATCCACGTGCATTGGCATCGGCGGCGATCCCATCATCGGCACCACGTTTCTCGACGCCATCAAACTGTTCCATGAAGACCCGGATACGCACGCCATCGTGATGATCGGCGAAATCGGCGGCAATGCCGAGGAAGTGGCCGCGGAGTTCATCAAGAAAAACGTGAAGAAGCCGGTGGTGGGATTCATCGCCGGGCAAACCGCGCCTCCGGGACGCCGCATGGGCCATGCCGGAGCCATCATCAGCGGCGGGCAGGGAACGGCCGCGGACAAATACAAAGCGCTGCGCGCCGCGGGAATCCATACGGTGCAAAGCCCCGCGGAAATCGGGCACACCATGGCCGCGCTGCTCGGCAAGCAAGGAAAGAGCAGTGCGCGCGCCAAGGCAAAAACAGGAAAGAAGCCCGCAAAAGCGAAGAAGAAAGCGAAGAAAAGAAAGTAACCGGCGCGTGAATTTCTCGCTGCGCCGATTGTGAATTCACCGAAGGGGAGAAAAATCGAATGGCAGTGGAAAGAACTCTCGCAATCATCAAGCCCGACGCCGTGGGGCGCGGGCTTACCGGCGAAATCCTGAGCCGCATTCACGCCGCCAAATTCCAAATCGTGGCTATTCATTCCCTGCGCCTCACCAAAGCCGAGGCCGGCGGATTTTACGCCGTGCACCGCGAGCGCCCTTTTTTCGGCGAGCTGACGGATTTCATGAGTTCGGGAAAAATCGTGGTGATGGTGCTCGAAGCGGAAGGCGCGATTGCCCGCTGGCGCGAGACCATGGGAGCCACGGATCCCGCCAAAGCAGCTCCGGGCACCATCCGCCGGGAACTCGGCACCAGCATCGGCAACAATTGCACCCACGGCTCGGATGCACCGGATACCGCGGCGTTTGAAATCGGATATTTTTTCGCGGGCTCAGAGCTGGTCTAAAAGTTCCGCGCCGCGCGCATCGGGCGGGCGCAAAACGAGCTCGGGAAAATTAATTTCATGGACGCTCCGCGCGAACTCGGCAGGCTCCTGCTGGTCCTCGGCATCGTGCTGGCCGGAGCGGGCGCGCTGCTCTTGTACGCGCATAAATTGCCATTCCGGCTCGGGCGTTTGCCGGGAGACATCGCATATCAGGGCCGCCATGGCTCATTGTATTTTCCGCTGGCCACCTGCATCGTGCTGAGCGTGGCGCTCACCCTGATTTTCTGGGCTTTGAATTTGTTCCGCCGTTGACGAGGCGCTCGATTCATGGACCAACCTTCACTCT
Organism: uncultured Acidobacteriota bacterium; assembly: GCA_963708285.1. GTDB lineage: Bacteria > Acidobacteriota > Terriglobia > Acidiferrales > UBA7541 > Palsa-295. The sequence continues at coordinate 475,403 of CAVPSF010000001.1, read as the reverse complement.
TCAATCTGCAGCCGGAAAAGAAAATCTGGAAGGTCAGCGAGCTGACCCAGCGCATCGCGGGCCTTTTATCCCGTGAATTCGCCGATGTGTGGATCGAGGGCGAAGTTTCGAATTTTCATGCCGCGCAATCCGGGCATTTGTATTTCACGCTCAAGGATGCTCGCGCGCAAATCCGCTGCGTCTGCTTCCGCGACCAGGTGCGCGCATTGAAATTCCGCCCGGAAGATGGTTTGCATGTCACCGTGCGTGGAGCGCTGGGCGTTTATGAGCCTCGCGGCGAATACCAGATTTACGTCACGGTCATCGAGCCAGTGGGTCTGGGCGCGCTGCAATTGGCATTCGAGCAGCTGAAGAAGCGGTTGGCGGAAGAGGGGCTGTTCGACGAAGCGCGCAAAAAGCCGCTGCCCGTGCTGCCGCGACGCATTGGCGTGATCACATCGCCCACGGGCGCGGCCGTGCGCGACATTCTCCGCGTTCTCAAGCGCCGCTTCCCGAATGCGTACCTGATTATTTATCCCGTAAAAGTGCAGGGCGAAGGCGCGGCGGCGGAAATCGTCGCGGCGCTGGCGTATTTCAATCGCGGGAAGGCGGCGGACGTGCTGATCCTGGCGCGCGGAGGAGGATCGCTCGAGGACCTCTGGGCCTTCAACGAGGAAATCCTGGCGCGAGCGATTTTTGCCTCGCAAATTCCGGTGATCACCGGAGTGGGTCACGAAACCGATTTCACCATTGCTGATTTTGTCTCGGATCTGCGCGCGCCCACTCCTTCGGCTGCGGCGGAAATCGTGGTGCGCTCGCTCGATGATTTTCTACGCCACCTCGCCGATTCGCAGCGGCGCATGGCGCAGCAAGTGCGGGTTCGCCTGTTGCAATGGCGCGAGCGCGTGCACCGGCTGCAGGTGCACGGAGGGTTTCGCCAGTTGGAAACGCTGGTGCGGCGCAGGCGGCAGCAGGTGGACGAATTGGCATCTTCTCTTGCGGTGGGATTGCGATTGCGGCTGGCCACCGAACGCCAGCGCCTGACGCGCGCGGCAACGCAGGTCGCCTCATTCGATTTGCGCCGCCGCGCCGAAATTCTGCGCGCGAGGATTGCCGGGCAGCGGGGAGCGCTGCAAGCCGCGCTCGAACGCCTGCTCACGCGCCGACGCAGGCAATGGAACGCGGCGCAAGTGCGTTTCGCGGCGCTCGATTTGCGCGCGCGCGTGGGAAAACTCCGCCGCGCGCTCGATCAACGCGCCTCGGAATTGCGCGTGCGCATTGATCGCGCGTTGATCGCCCGGCGGCGGCATTTTCAAAATGCCGCGGTGCAGCTCGACGAGCGCAGCCCGCTGCGGATTCTCGAACGCGGCTACGCCATTGCGTACGATTCATCCGGAGTGGTGCTGCGATCGCCCGATCAGGTATCGCTGGGCGATGATATTTCCGTGCGCGTGGCGCGCGGGCAAATCGACGCCACCGTGCGACGAAAAACTCCGAAGAATTAGTTCGCTTTTTATACGCGCGGAGGGAAACGCACCTATTGCTGCGAGGTATTATTCCTCATCATCCGTGCCGCCGGCCACCTTCAGGACCGCCAGGAAAGCTTCCTGCGGAATATCCACGCGGCCGACGCGCTTCATGCGTTTCTTGCCTTCTTTTTGTTTTTCGAGGAGCTTGCGTTTGCGGGAAATATCGCCGCCGTAGCATTTGGCTAGAACATTTTTGCGGATGGCGCTGATGGTTTCGCGCGCGATGATGCGGCTGCCGATGGCCGCCTGGATGGGCACCTCGAACATCTGCCGGGGAATAAGTTTGCGCAGGCGGGAGACGAGGTCGCGGCCGCGTTCGTAGGACTGCTCGCGATGGCAGATGATGGTTAGCGCGTCAACCGGCTCGCCGCCCACCAGCACATCGAGTTTCACCAAATCCGATTCGCGGTAGCCGGACAGGTGATAGTCGAGCGACGCGTATCCGCGCGAGACGCTCTTCAGCCGGTCGTAAAAATCCAGCACGATTTCGTTGAGCGGCATGTCGTAGGTCAGCATGATGCGCGTGGGCGAGAGATATTCGAATTTCTTCTGCACCCCGCGCTTTTCCTCGCACAGTTGCAGCACCCCGCCGACGGATTCTTCCGAAGTGATAATCATGGCGGTGAGGATGGGTTCTTCGATGGCGCGGATGGAAGTGGGCGGCGGAAATTTAGTGGGATTGTCGACTTCCATCACTTCGCCATCGGTGGTGGAAATGCGGTAGCGCACGCTGGGGGCGGTGGTGATCAGGTCAATATTGAATTCGCGTTCCAGCCGCTCCTGCACGATTTCCATGTGCAGCAACCCAAGAAATCCGCAGCGGAAACCGAATCCCAGCGCCACGGAATTTTCCGGCTCGTAAAAAAATGCCGCGTCGTTGAGCTGCAGTTTGCCCAGCGCGTCGCGCAGAACTTCATAATCGCTGGCGTTCACCGGGAAAAGCCCGGCGAAAACCATCGGTTTGATGGCCTCGAAGCCGGGAAGCGCCGCGGCGGGACGGTCCGCTTCCACCACTGTGTCGCCCACGCGGGCGTCCGCCACGCGCTTGATATTGGCGATGATGAAGCCCACGTCGCCCGCGGCCAGTTCCGAGAGCACGATGGGCTTGGGCGTCAGCACGCCCAGATTTTCCACCTGATAGACTTCGTTGTTGGCGCACAGGCGGATTCTCATGTTGGGCGTGAGCCGCCCTTCCATCACGCGCACCAGCACCACGGCTCCGCGGTAGGGATCGAACCAGGAATCGAAAATCAAGGCGCGCAATGGCGCCTCCGACGACCCTTTGGGATGCGGAATGCGCTGCACAATGGCTTCCAGCACATCTTCCACGCCGAGGCCGCTTTTCGCGCTGATGGGCAGTGCGTCATCGGCGGGAATCGCCAGCACGTTTTCGATTTGCTCCTTGGCGTTATCCACGCGCGCCGCCGGCAAATCGATTTTATTGATCACCGGAATGATGGTCAGATTGTGCCGCGAAGCGAGAAAGGCATTGGCCACGGTTTGCGCTTCCACGCCCTGGCTGGCGTCCACCACCAGCAAAGCGCCTTCGCAAGCGGAGAGCGCGCGGGAAACTTCATAGGAAAAATCGACGTGGCCCGGCGTGTCGATCAGGTTCATGCGGTATTCGTGGCCGTCGCGCGCGTGGTAATGCAGTCGAATGCTTTTGGCTTTGATGGTGATGCCGCGCTCGCGCTCGAGGTCCATGGAATCGAGCACCTGCGCCTGCATCTCGCGCTGTGAAAGCGCGCCGGTCAGCTCGAGCAGGCGGTCGGCCAGCGTGGATTTGCCGTGGTCGATGTGCGCGATGATGCAGAAATTCCGGATATACTGGGGATCCATGGCTCTTTTGGGCTCGCGGCGAATCGGGCGGATCTTATGCGCACGGCGCGCGCTCTTCGACGCCCTTCAAACCATCGAGTTTGCCATAGTTTATCGCGCGCGGCCAGCATGGCAGGGAATTTCCCGCGCCTTGTGAGCGCAATATTGCCGAAAATTCCGGCATCCCCAGGACCCGCATTCCTCGCTCCGGCGAGTTATGACCTAAATAGCACACGCCGCACGGTGTCTGTGAGTCATTGATTGCCTCTCGAAAGCCAATATCGTAGGCTGTAGCGAGTTTGGGAGCCTTGGCGCGTGACCGGGCTCTTCACCCCAGGTGAATTCAGCGGTGGGAGGGCTCCCGCCGCTGTGCTCAGGGCACGCCGGCCCCCATTCGCCTTTCGGGACAGGCTCCGTGCCAGCATCCGCGGGAGCCACACCGGAAGGAGTGGCTATGCCGCACTGGTGGCTGATGGAGATTTCTCCCGGCGAAAAAATACTTCGTTCGCTGGTGGTTTACCTTTTCCTGTTGATCATGTTCCGCCTGCTGGGAAAGAGGCAGGTGGGGCAAATGACGCCTTTCGATTTGATCGTACTGCTGATCTTGAGCAACGCACTGCAAAACGCGATGATCGGGCCGGACAATTCTCTAACCGGAGGATTGCTGGGCGCGACCATCATCCTGGCCGCCAACTGGGTGATAGGCCGAGCGGCCTTTGACAGCCCGCGCCTCGAACGCGCCATCGAAGGCGTGCCCACGGTGCTGATTCACCAAGGCAAGCTGGTGGAGGGAAATCTTCGCAAGGAAACCATCAGCCGGGAAGAATTGCTCTCGAACTTGCGCACCCAAGGCTATTTCGATTTGAAGGATGTTCAGACGGCGGTGCTCGAACCTTCCGGAAAATTAAGCGTCCTCAAGGAACAGCCCGCTCCTTCTCCGGAAACGCCGCATTGATCACCCTGTTCAATACGTATACGCCGGAAGAATCGCGCGCGCCGCGCATTCTCGGCTATTCGCTCGCGCTGGCTTGCCTGGTGTGGGTGCTGCACGATTTCCACATCGTGAAAGCCATGCGCGAGCTTTCCAACGTCAATTGGAGATGGGTGCTGGTGGGAATGGGTTTCGATGTGCTGAGTTATATTGCGCAGGCGCTGCGCTGGAAGTATTTGCTAAAACCTTTCGGCGAAGTGCGTGTGACGCGTTCGGTCCGCGCGATTTTCTCAGGCCTCTTTGCGAACCTGATTTTCCCTCTGCGCCCCGGCGAACTCTTGCGCAGTTACCTGCTGGCGGATACCGAGAATATCGGCTTCGGATACGTGCTGGGCTCGGTGGGAGTCGAGCGCATGGTGGACCTGGTCATCGCCACGGCCGCGCTCGGCGTGGTTTCCCTGCTGGTGGATTTGCCGCGGCCGTTCCGCCGCGTGGCGGACACGCTTGGCATCGTCACCCTCGTCCTGCTGACCATCGTGGTGCTGGTGATTTTGTACCTGGAAATCAAGATGGGGCCGCAATTGACGCCGGAAGCCAAGCCCGGGCGCTACCCGGGAAGAATTATGGCTGCGTTGGTCGGTCTGCATGCTATGGGGACCGCGCCGAGCTTCTATCCCGCGCTGTTTTTTTCCGTGCTGATGCCGTTCTGCCAGGTGCTGGGAATGTGGGCGATGATGATCTCCTACGGGCTGCATTTATCCTTCCTGGTGGCCATCGTGGTTTTGGTGGTGATCAATCTGGGGGTGTCGCTGCCCAACGCGCCGGCCAACGTCGGCGCCTACCAGTTTTTTTGCGTGCTGGGACTGAGCGTTTTTGAAATCGAGAAGACCACGGCCACCGGATTTTCGATTTTCGCGTTTTTGGCGCTCAATCTCCCCTTCGTGTTCTTGGGATTTGCGGCTCTGGTACGCAGCGGAATGTCCCTGAGCACGATGCGTGAGCGTGTGAGCCACTTGCCGAGCGAAGTTCCGGGAGCAAGGGCTTCGGTATAGCTCCCGCCTTTGTCGGGCGTGCCGAAAGCCGGCAAGGGGCTGACCAGCCGTCACTCCAGTCTATTGCAGGAGTTTTTCTTGATCTTGTTCCCGCCGCATAACCCATCGAGAGGCTTTTTGCGAACATCCGGCTATTTCGGTTTTTAAGCGGGAAGGCGTCCGTTATATAGTGGAGATTCAACTGGCGCGCTTGATGACCGCGGGAGAAAGCGCCGCGGCACAGTGCGGGTGGCGGGCCTCCTCCAAATGGCTCGCGGGATCCCGGCAGGCGCGCGTAATCCCATGGCTCAGGACATCAACAAGCATCTCGAACGTGCGCGGCGCAGCCTTGAGAAGAACAAGTTGCGCGAAGCCGCCGCCGAATACCAAGCCGTAATCGACGAAGTTCCTTCTCATTCCGAGGCCTTGCAGGCGCTTGCCGATCTGTACACGCGGCTGAACGAGCCGGCCTTGGCTGCGCAGTTTTACGGCGCGCAATTCGACCGCTTGGTGGAAGCCGGAGACGCCCCCAAGGCCTCCGCCATCTTTCAGCGATTCCTACGCACGTTTCCTCAGCCGCCCGACCGCTTGATGCGTTACGCCATGCTGCTGCAAAAGCAGAATCGCGCCGGAGAAGCCATCGAGCAGTACGGCCTGGCCGCCGGACTATTCCAGGAGCAGCACCGCGAGATCGAAGCGCTGGCTTGTTGCGAGAGCATCGCCCTGCTGGATCCGGAAAATCCTGCGCGTCATGTGACCCTGGGAGAAATGGCCGAGCAATTGGGCCATGGCGACCTCGCCGCGCGCAGTTTTTTCCGGGCCGGGCAGCTTACCCAGGCCAGCGGCGCGCTCGATGAGGCGCTCGATTATTATCAGCGCGGGTATGTGCTTTCGCCGCAGGACGCGAACGGCGCGATGCTGTATGCCGACGCCCGGCTTCGCAAGGGAGACGCCGAAGCAGCCGCCGCCTTGCTCGAACCGTTTGCCGCGGCGCACAAAGACATGCTTTTCCTCTCGCTCTTCGGCGAAGCTCTGCTGCGCACCGGCAAGCTCGAACAGGCCCAGCAGGTTTTTGAGCTTTACTACGATCAGAAGCCCGAAGGATTCGCCAAGCTGTTTGAAATTGCCGGAGCGTATATCCGCGCCGGGCAGGATGAAAAAGGCGCGGCGCTGCTGATTCGCGTGAAGGACTGGATGCGCGGGGCGCGCAAGGAAAATGAGCTCTCGGCGCAGATGGACAAACTCGGAAGCGCGCATCCGCAATCCCTGGCGCTGGCGGAAGTGGTGGCGCATCTTTACGAAGAGCTGAATCGCGAGACGAAATATTTCGAGGCCCTGATGCGCCTCTTCGATCTTTATGTGGTGGCGGGGCGAATGAAAGAGGCTTGCGAGGCGCTGGACCGCCTGGTGGATATTGATCCCTACGATTACCGCAATCAGGAGCGCATCGCCAAGCTCGAAGGGAAAGTTGACCCTGGCTTCCTGCAAAATATTCTGGCGCGGGCCGCTAAAGCCGCCTCGGTTTCCACGCGGACCGACGGGTTTGCCGGCGCCGGCGCCGAATCCACGGCCACCGCGAGCCATGTGCCGGAGGAAGTTCGCGCGCAGCAGGCGCTCGAAGACCTGATCGTCCAGGTGGAAATTTTCCTGCAATATTCGCTGCAAACCAAGGCCACCGAACGCCTGCAACGAATTTCCGAGCTTTTCCCGGGCGAAGAGGAAAAAAACGAGCGGCTGCGTTCTTTGTATGAGCGCGCCAATTGGTGGCCCAAGGGCGCGCCGGCATCCTCGGCGAAACCGGCTCCGCAAACGCCCGCTCCGGCACCCGCCGCGCCGCCCGTTTCTCCCGCAGTTGCCGAATCCGCGGCGCCTCCGGCCCCAGGGCTCAGCAGCCCCGCGGAAACTCATCGCGATCTTACGGCCATTGCCGAAATTAATCGTCTGATGTACCGCCAGCCATCGCCGCGCGATTTGCTGATGACCACCGCTGCGGGCGTGGGAAAGCATTTGGGAGTGGCGCGTTGTCTGATTGCCGTGGGGAATCCGGGCGAAGCCGCGCAGCTTACTGGAGAATATTCCGCGCCGGGAATTTCCCCCGTCAATCCCGCGCACATCGCTGCGATTGCCCCGATCGTGTCCAAGGCCGCGCCCGATTCGCTCGGCGGAATCGAATTGCGATCTTCCACCTCGCCCGAGCTTCGGGAATTCGGTTTGGAAACCGCACTGGGCGTCGTCCTGACGGACAAGGAAACACAGGCTCCCTCCGGAGCCATGCTGGCAGGCGATACCGTGGGCCGAAAATGGAAGGCCAATGAAAGTTTTTTTCTGCAGGCGGTGGGAGACCAACTGGTGCTTTCCGTGAACCATACGCGTTTGCGCTCACTGGTGCGTTCGCTCGCGGTGGCCGATGAAAAAACCGGCCTGATCAGCCGTGGCGCGTACGTCGATTGCCTGCTGATGGAATCCAATCGCGCGCGAACCCAGAACACTCCCTTGTCCATGGCCATCGTGCATGTGGATCGCGGCGGCGAACTGCTGCGCCAGCATGGCGACGCCGCCGTGGATCAATACATCCAAAATCTGGCGCAGGCGCTTTCCGGCTCGATTCGCCAGACCGACGTAGCCGTGAAGTACACGGGCTGGTCGCTCGCATTTATTTTGCCGGATACGCCACTCGATCGCGCCCAGAATCTTGCCGAAAAACTTCGGCAGGTGGCTACCACGGTTCGTCCCTCATGGGGCGCGCAGGATTTGACCGTCAGCGCCGTGGTGGCGCAAGCTTCTTCCCGGCCCGGCGATGAGCCGGAAGACCGCGTGACGGAGTGGATGAACCGCGCGGAAGCAGGGCTCGACGAAGCCCGCCAGAAAGGCGGCAATTCGCTGATATCGCTTGCCACGCCCTGAGAGGCCGGGGAAAGTGGCGCCGCGCGGGGTGGCGCATTTCTGGTATCCCGATGCACGCATTCCTCGCGCGGGATCGCGGCGCTTTCACTTGATTCGCTGCCAATGGGAGTCTCACACATGTTTCCGACCGACGTAGTGATTGTGCACGGGGCGCGCACGCCCATGGCGCGATATACCGGGGCGTTTAATCAGACCAGCGCGCTCGAACTGGCGGCGGCTGCCAGCCGCGAAGCCATCCGCCGCGCAGGCGCGGACCCCGCGGAATTCGATCACGTGATTTTCGGGAACGTGATGCAGACCAGCGCGGATGCGCTTTATGGCGCGCGTCATGTGGGGCTCAAAGCGGGCTTGCCGGTGGAGACTCCGGCGGTGACGGTGAACCGCTTATGCGGCTCGGGGATGGAATCGGTCTCGCAAGCGGCGCACAGAATTTTGCTCGGCGAAGCGAATCTGATTCTGGCCGGCGGCATGGAAAATATGTCCCAATGCCCGCATGTGATTCGCGGAGCGCGCACCGGCTTTCGCCTGGGCGAAGGAAAACTGGAAGATTCGCTGATGTCCGGGCTGTTCGACACCTACTGCGGGTTCAGCATGTCGGAAACCGCGGAAAATCTGGCCGCCGAAGAGGGCATCACGCGCCAGGCATGCGATGAGTACGCGCTGCGCAGCCAGCAGGCCGCCGAAGCCGCGTTTCAAGCCGGGCACATCAGGGACGAAATAATTCCGGTGGAAGTGAAGAAGGGCAAAAAAATCGAGATGGTCAGCCACGACGATCATCGCCGCCCGGAAACCACCATGGAAACTTTGGCTTCGCTGCCGCCGGCGTTTCGCAAGGACGGAATCGTGACCGCGGGAAACGCCAGCGGAATTGTGGACGGCGCCGCGGCCGTGGTTGTAACCCATGCGAAAACAGCGCAAGAACGCGGATGGAAACCTCTGGGCCGCATCATTTCCTGGGCCACGGCGGGAGTTCCGCCGCGAATCATGGGCATCGGGCCGGTGCCGGCCATCCGCAAAGCGCTTGCCGCTGCGTCCATGAAACTCGAGCAACTCGATTTGATAGAAATCAACGAAGCTTTCGCGGCGCAATATCTGGCGGTCGAAAAAGTTCTGGGACTCGACCGCGCAAAGTGCAACGTAAATGGCGGAGCGATCGCTCTGGGCCATCCGCTGGCGGCCACCGGGACGCGGCTCTTGCTCACGCTGCTTTTGGAATTGCGGCGTCGCGGCGGGCGATTCGGCGTGGCCAGCGCGTGCATCGGAGGCGGGCAGGGAATTGCCATGATCGTGGAATCCTTGCGCGCCTAGATTTGCCGGCGGGATTTTTCCCGGCCTGCGATTGAAAAGTCTTCGCGGGAGAAGTTGCAAAGGCTCTTCGAGCGTCCGGGAGCGTGGTACGATACGCGCCGCACGATTTTCGAAGCCTGCGGCGGATTTCGGCGGAACAGAGGTGTGAGCCAAGATGGCCTACGAAAATATATTGTTGGATGTTCAGGATCAAATCGCGCGAATCACTTTCAACCGACCGGCGGTGCTCAACGCTCTCAATCGCCCCACCATGGAAGAATTGGGAGATTGCCTGAATCGGATTCGCGCGGACGCCGCGATTCGCGTGGTAATTCTTACCGGCGCGGGAGAAAAAGCGTTCGTCGCCGGAGCGGACATCAATCAGTTGGCAACGCGCACGCCGGTGGACGGCAAGGAATACACGCTCTTCGGGCAGGAAGTGATTCATCGCCTGGAAACTCTGGGGAAGCCTTCCATTGCAGCCATCAACGGATTTGCGCTTGGCGGCGGATGTGAACTCGCCCTGGCTTGCACTCTGCGCATCGCCAGCAAAAATGCCAGGCTGGGGCAACCGGAGGTGAAGCTCGGAATCATACCCGGCTACGGCGGCTCGCAGCGCCTGGCGCGGCTTTGCGGCAAAGGCGTGGCCCACGAATGGATTCTCACCGGCGAAATTTTTTCGGCCGAGGAAGCGCTGCGTGTGGGAGTGTTGAACCGCGTGGTGGAACCCGCCGAATTGCTTTCCACCGCCGAAGCCATCGCCAAAAAAATAGCCGCCAACGCGCCTCTGGCCGTGCAATACGCGATGGAGGCGATTGAGCAGGGAGCGGAGATGCCGCTCGAGCAAGGATTATTTCTGGAAGCGACGCTTTTCGGGCTGTGTTGCGCGACCGAGGACATGCGCGAAGGCACGCGCGCATTCATCGAAAAGCGGCCGGCAAAATTTCAGGGGCGCTGAGGAATGGCGGAAAAATTAAAATCCGCGGTTTTTCGCGGCGGCTTGAACGCCGCAGGCTTGCGTTTTGCCATCGTCGTGAGCCAGTTCAATCAATTCATCACCGACCGGCTGCTGGCCGGAGCGCTCGACGCTCTCGAGCGCGGCGGCGCGCAGCGGGAACACATCGAAATTGTCCGCGTACCGGGATCATTTGAGCTGCCGCTGGCGGCCAAGAAAATCGCCGCCTCCGGCGCGTTCGATTCGCTGATCGCCATCGGCTGCATCCTGCGCGGAGAAACTTCGCATTACGATCACGTGGCTTCGGAGACCGCGCGCGGTTTGCAGCTCGCGCAGCTCGATACCGGAGTCCCCATCGCCTTTTGCGTGCTCACCTGCGACACCCTGGAACAAGCCATTGACCGCGCCGGATTGAAGAGCGGCAACAAAGGATTCGACGCGGGGCTCGGCGCCATCGAAATGGCGCATCTCGCACGGAAATTTCCTTTCTCGCCCGCCGCAAAATCCGCACCCGCGCCGGGCCGCGCGAAATCCAAATCGCGCCCCGCCGGGCGCACGCGCCGCCGCTAGCATGACACTCCGCCGAAAATCCCGCGAATTTGCACTGCAAATGCTCTTCGAGTGGGATATGGCGCGGCAAAAGCCTTCGCGCATCGAGCAGAATTTCTGGAGGTCCGCGCGCGCCGCCGATTCCACGCGAAAATTTGCCGTGCAGTTATTCGAAGGCGCGGTGGCCGAAGCGGACAAAAGCGACGCCCTGGTCCAGAAACTTTCGGAAAATTGGCGGCTGGACCGGCTGGCGGCGGTGGATCGCAATATTCTGCGCCTGGCGATTTTCGAGTTGCGTTACGGCACGGCGCCCGCGCGCGTGGTGATGGATGAAGCTCTGGAATTGGCCAAGAAATTTTCGTCCGAGGATTCCGCGTCCTTTTTGAACGGCATTTTGGATGCGGCCTACAAGTCTCTCGAAAACGTGCCTGCCGCGAAAAAATAAGGCGCAATGCACGAATGCGTTTCCTTGCTGCACCAGGATCATCGCAGTCGTTTGTTGACGCCCTTGCTAGGCCTCGATATGTCCTTCCATCATGCGCACCGCCGACCCGCTGACTTTCGCAATCGCCCGCCCGCGCAGTTCGCCGACTTCCACAAAAATGTCGCTGGGGCGGCCCATTTCCACTCCCTGCAGGACATGGATTCTTTCGCCGGCCTTCAGCCGTTCATGCTGCCATAGGTACGCTCCCAGCGATCCCGCGGCCGAGCCCGTCGCCGGATCTTCGCCGGAACTCGACGGCAGCATGCCGCGCGCAAATATTTTGTCGCGTCCGCCGAGCGCGAAACAATAAGCCATGGTCCCGCGGGTTGAAAGAAGTTCCGCCAGCGCCGGCATGTTCACCCGCAAGCGAGAAAGCACACCGCGGTTTTTCAGCGGAACCATGAGGTTCGGAATCCCTGTGGAAACAAACTCCGGAGGAAACGTGGAATCGAAATCACCGGGTTTGAGCCCCAACGCCCGTGCCAGGGCCGCGCGGCTCACGCGCATGGAATCAAAACGCGCGGGCTTTTGCGTCATGGTCACTATCTCCGGACGCCCGTTGCGAAAAGTGATTTCCACCGGCAGAATTCCCGCTCCGGTTTGCTGCAACACATGAACCTGCCCTTCCGTCGCGGGCACTACGCCGAGTTCCGCGAGAAGGAACCAGGTTCCGATCACCGGATGTCCGGCCAGGGGAAGTTCGCTGGTGGTTGTGAATATTCGCAGGCGCGCGAGAGCGCGGTTATTCGTGGGGCGCTGTACGAAGACCGTCTCCGATAAATTCATTTCCCGGGCGATGGATTGCATCACCGCAGAGGACAACCCGTCGCCGTCGGTGACCACCGCCAGGGGATTGCCCACAAATGGTTTTTGCGTGAAAACGTCTATGGTATACAGCCGTCGCTTCATGTGAATTTTCCTTTTGTTCGGCTCGCGATTGCCGGTGTGATTGTGGCCGCGCCCGGCGAAATTTCCGGCGGGACTAAAGTTTGCCGACAATTTGTGTGACTTCGTCGAGGACGCGGCGGGTGGTTTCCGCATGGTCCGTCTCGGAATAAATGCGCAGCATATTTTCGGTTCCGGAAGCGCGGACCATCACCCAGCCGATCGTTCCGAGGTACACCTTCATGCCGTCGAGCGTCTCGCGGCGCACGATGGGCCATTCGAGCAGGGTGCGCATTTTTTCGCCGGCAAAAAGTTCGATCGCTTTTTCCTTCTGCCCGCCCTTCACCGTCAAATCCACGCGGCCATAGTGAAATTCGCCGAATTCGCGGTGAAGCATGGCCACCAGTTCGCCCAGGCGTTTGCCGTGCCAGGCCATCACTTCGGCCAAAAGCAGCGCGTTCACCGTGGCGTCGCGCTCGGGCAAATATAATTTCGTTCCGATGCCGCCGCTCTCCTCTCCGCCCAGCAGGATGTCGCTCTCGAGCATGCGGTCGCAGATGTATTTGAAGCCGATGGGAGTTTCCCAGAGCTTGCGGCCGAATCGCGCCGCGATTTTGTCGATCATCTTCGTCGTGGAAAAAGTTTTGGCCACTTCGCCCGCAATCTGGCGCGTCCCGGCCAAATGCCACAGCAAAATCGAGAATATCTGGTGCGGATTGATGAACGCGCCGCCGGCGATCGATCGCGCCGATGCGGTCCGCGTCGCCATCGAGGGCGAATCCCGCGTCGTATTTCCCTTCGACCACGGCCCGGCGCAACGCTTCGATGTGCGGCTCGATGGGCTCCGGATTCACGCCGCCGAACAGCGGATCGCGCGTGCCGCGAATTTCGTCGCAGGCGAACTCCGTGGCGCAAGAACAGATCACGCAACAGACCGCGTCCCGCTCCGTGCATGGGGTCGACCACGAAACGAAATTGCGACGCGCGCAAGCGGTCCCAATCCACCAGTCCCGAAAGAGTTTCGAGATATGGCGCGCGCACGTCGAGCGATTGAATCAATTCCTTTCGGGGATGCAGCGGAGGCACGCCTTCGCGCAGCACCTTCGCGAGTTCCGTCTCCACCTGAGCCACAATAGCCGGAGAAGCCGAACTGCCGTAGCTCGCCTTGAGCTTGATTCCATTCCAGCGGTAGGGATTGTGGCTTGCGGAAATCTGAATTCCCGCGGCGGCGCCGCGTAATTTGACCAGCAGCGAAATTGCCGGCGTGGGGCAAGCTTCAGCCGCGAGCCAAACCGGAATGCCCGCCGCGGCCAGGGTTTCGGCGGCGACGCGCGCGAAAGTTTCCGAGCCGAAGCGCGTGTCGTATCCCACCAGCACGCCCGCTCCCGGCTTTTCCGCGCGCACCACGTATCGCGCGATGGCCTGCGTCACGGTGCGCACGTTTTCAAACGTGAAATCCTCGGCAATGATGCCGCGCCATCCGTCGGTTCCGAATTTAATTTGGGTCACGGTAGAGAAGTATAAGCGATGCACCTTGCAGGGAGAAATGGAGTTCTTGGAACCAGCCGGAATCGTCGCGCCGAGCTAAAGCAAGTCGCGGAGTTTCTTTTCTTCCAGCCATTTCACGATTTTGCCCACGTCCTGCGAACGTTCGCGGCGGCAGATCAGAGTCGCGTCCTTCGTTTCCACCACCACCAGGTCGCGCACCCCAATTGCGGCAACCAATTTTCCGAGGCTCCAGAAATAATTTCCCGTCGCGTCCAGCGTGAAGTGAGGTCCGGCGGAAACATTGGCTCCCTCTTTTGCGGCCAGCAATTCGTAGACGGCGGCCCAAGAGCCGATGTCGCTCCAGCCGACTTCCGCGGGGATCACGGAGACGCGGGGTGCGCCGGCGATGCGCGTGGCCGGCTCCATGACCGCGTAATCCACGGAAATATTTTCGAGCCGCGGATAAATCCGCCGCAGCGTGGCAGCATAGCCGGGCTTGCCGATAGTCGTGGCGATTTCGCCCAATGCGGCGTGCGTGGCGGGGAGAAATATCGCGGAGATTTTCAAGATAGGTGGAGGCGCGCCAGAAAAACATGCCCGCATTCCAAAAATATTTTTTTGAGGCCAGGTATTTTCGCGCTTGCGGCAAAGCGGGCTTTTCCGTGAATCGCCGCACGGCGAACGCGGCCACGCCGCGCGGGCGCGCCACAATTCCTCCACGCTCGATATACCCGTATCCGGTTTCCGGCCGCGTGGGAGGAATCCCCATCACCACCATATTTCCGGGCGTCCTGGCGAGATCCAGCGCCGCGCGAACCAGCGAACGATAGCGCGCGCCCTGCGAAATATGACTATCCGATGGCAGGACGGCCATCAACGCATCGCCCTGCTCGTGAACCAGATGAATTGCAGCGAGGCCTATGGCCGCGGCGGTGTTGCGCCCGGCAGGTTCCGCCAGGATGTGGGCATGCGGCACACCCGGCAATTCGCGGCGAACAGCGGCGGCTTGCTGCGCGTTGGTGACTCCCCAGAAATTTTTCAGCGCGAAGAGAGGTGCGAGGCGCGCGACTGTCTCGCGCAGCATGGTTTCCCCGCCCGTGATGTTCAGGAGTTGCTTGGGCGTGCGCATGCGGCTGCGCGGCCAGAATCGCGTTCCGCGGCCTCCGGCCAGGAGAACCGCGCAAGCTGTGAGCGATTCGGTTTTCGGGCGCGATACGCGTTTACTGCTCACCGGTGCACCAGCCGTGAAATGTCCGCTTCGTGAATTCCTTGCTCGCTCAAATTGCGCGCGTACTCCTTGAGATCTGGCGGCACGAACGTGCGAAGCAGAGACGTGGCGGAGCGCGAATCCGGCGCAATCCGGTACGCGCCAAGCGCCGCCGGAAAAATCCATACCTGCGAAGGAGCGTACGCCGCGCGCTCGTCCCGCCAAAGGATTTCGCCCGAGCCTTCGAGAAAAATCAGGACATCGAAATGCTCCGGCGCGGTGTTGCGGTCGACCGATTCGGCGAACTCCCATTTTTCAGTTGCGAAGTAGGGACAAGCCGCAAAATAGGTCTGCGTCAGGGCGCCGCGTTGCACGCGGACCGGCTCGATCTTTCCTCCCGCCGCTTCCTGGCCCGGCTGGCTTGACGTCCCCGGAAAATGAAGCACCTCGAGAGCCTTGGCGATGTGAAGTTCGCGCGAGCGCCCTTGCGCGTCCCGGCGGTTGTAATCGAATACGCGATAAGTGATGTCGGATAGCTGTTGAATTTCGCAGAGCACGAGTCCCGCACCGATGGTGTGAGGCGTTCCGGCCGGAACGAAAATGGCGTTTCCCGCATCGAGCGGAACGTGCCGCAGGCATTCTTCCGTCATGCCGCGGGCGATGGCCCGCTCGAATGATTGCCGCGTCGTTCCCGGAACAAATCCCGCGAGCACTTCGGCGCCCGCTCGCGCCTGAATGGCGTACCACATTTCCGTCTTGCCGCGCGGTGTCGCGCCATCTGGCAATGTTTCATGTTTTGCGGCGTAGGCGTCGTCGGGATGCACCTGCACGGAAAGTTTTTCTTCCGCGAATATGAATTTTACGAGGATCGGGAACGGTGCATTACGCGCAACGCTCGCGCCGGTCCATTCGGGCGGCATACCGGGCCAAACTTCGGCGAGCCTTTTTCCGGCGTAGGGGCCTGTGGCGAAACGGCAATCCGCGCCGGTCATCCAGGCTTCTCCGATGGGGTCGGCTAGATTCGATTTTTCGGGGAAAAACGGCGCGAGAGAACGCGCACCCCAGGGGCGCTGGCTGAAAGTGGCTTCCAGACGGACCGGGGAAAGATTCACGGGCGTGTTGCGAAGAAGCGCGCGAATCTTCGCAGGCCTTCCTCGATTCGTTCCATGGATGTGGCGTAGGAAATGCGCAGATGTCCGGGCGCGCCGAAAGGCTGGCCGGGAACCACGGCCACATGTTCGCGTTCGAGCAATTGCCTGGCGACGGCGATGTCGTCCGGCATCGATGGAGTGTAATGCGCGGCGACATTCGGAAACATATAGAAGGCGCCTTGGGGAGCGGTGCAGGTGATTCCGGGAATCGCGCGCAGGCCCGCCAGAATGCGTTCGCGTCGCTGCGTATATTCCGCAAGCATGCTTCGCACCGAATCCATCGGCCCGCGCATGGCCGCCAGCGCGGCGTACTGCACAATGGAGGTGGCGTTTGAGGTGGCCTGACTCTGCAACTTGGAGATCGCCGATGCCAGCTCCGCGCTGGCCAGCACATAACCCATGCGCCACCCGGTCATTGCGAAAGTCTTCGAAAACGAGCCGGCCACGATTACGCAATCTTTCATTCCCGGCAGGCTTGCCGCTGAAAACGGACGGGCCTCACCGTAGGTGTAGTGCGAATAACATTCATCGGAAAGCAGCCAGATTCCCCGCCGCCGGCAAAGTTCCGCGATTTTCGCGAATTCTGCGGGAGGAATCACGGCGCCGGTGGGATTGTTCGGCGAATTGACGATCAGCATGCGCGTTTTCGGCGTGATGGCGTGCTCAACGGCAGCGGCGCGAAGCGCGAAGCCATCTTCGGCGCGAGTGGCGACGAATACCGGTTGGCCGCCGGCATATTTCACAATGTCCGGATAGCTGACCCAATAGGGCGCGGGGATAATCACTTCCTCGCCGCGATTCACCAGCGCGCAAACGGAATTGAAAACGGCGTGCTTGCCGCCCACGGTGACCACGCATTCCGCGGGCTCGAATGACGATCCGAGCTGCGCCGCATGCCACTCGCAGATGGCCTGGCGCAAAGGCGCGATTCCCGGCGTCGCCGTATATTTGGTGCGATTTTCATCAAGCGCCTGGATGGCCGCGCGCTTGATGTGATCCGGAGTAGCGAAATCAGGCTCGCCCGGGCCGAAGTCCACCACATCCACGCCGCGTGCCTTATACTTTTCCGCTTCCTGCGCCACCGCCATGGTGGCCGGCGGCGCGATGCGGTTCACGCGGTCAGAGATTTGCGTGGCTCGGATTCTTTCGGTGGCCGGTTCCATTGCTGCCCCTTTGAGATTCGGATTCATCCGACTGCCTGTGAATATAAATCTACTACTAAATTCTAACGAACCTTGGCGCGCAGGCGCTCTTCCACTCCGGGCGGCACCAAATCCTTCAAAGGCCCGCCCAGCCGCGCAAGTTCCTTCACCAGCCGCGAACTCAAGTAGCTATAGGCCACGGCCGGCAACATGAAGACGGTTTCGATCATTGGCTCGATCTTGCGGTTCATCAAAGCCATTTGCAGCTCGTATTCGTAGTCGGAAATCGCGCGGATGCCGCGCACCACCACGCGCGCTCCTTTTTCGCGGGCATAGTCCATCAGCAGCCCGTCGAAAACGTCCACCTCCACATTTTTCAGGTCGAAGGTGACGGTTTCCAGCATGTCCACGCGTTCTTTAACCGTAAAGAGCGAGTCTTTATCGAGATTCTGGGTGACTGCGACGATCAGGCGGTCAAATATTGCGGCCGCGCGGGCGATGACGTCCAAATGCCCGTTGGTGACGGGGTCGAACGACCCGGGGTAAATGGCGATGACGGAACTGCCGTTTTCGGTGGCCATGCGAATCGTCATTCTATCCTAGAAATTCAGCCGCTGCGGGGACAAAAATCCTGCGAGCCTGCATCCTGCAGCTAATTCGGCCTTGCTTGCGCCGCACGAAAATGGACAATCGCGGCTTGCCTCGAGTAGAGCGGCAATAGGGTTGGAATTTCCGCCTCGGACACGGATTATGATTGCGGTGTACCTCGCGATTGCGGATATTTCTGCCGGCATTTCGCCGCGTCGCCTCCGCCCATTGAGTTCCGCCAGATCACCACTCAACCTCGCCGAGCGACCGTTAGCTGGTGGCGACTTGACCAATACGACTAAAATGGTCGTGTATTAAGATGTTGCACTGGTTGATCTTGGGAGCGTTGCAAGCCTTGACTTCGACCGTACCCGGCGTTAAGATTCAATTGCGACTCTTTCAGTCGCATATGCATCTATGATGAAGCTATCAAAAAAGGCTGACTACGGATTGATTGCGCTGAAGCATCTAGCCATTCACAACGGCCATGGCTCGTCGAGCGCCTCTGACATCGCCGAAGTCTACCGCATGTCCACGCCGCTCATGGCCAAAGTGCTCCAGAAGTTGGCCAAGGGGGGCTTGGTGGCGGCGCGGCACGGGTCGAGCGGCGGCTACACGCTGGCGCGCGACCCGTCGGAAATCACGGCGCTGGACGTGATTAAAGCCATTGATGGGCCGTTGTTCATCACCTCCTGCGTGACTTCGCATGGAGAATGCGACGTGAGCACCACGTGCTCGATTCGCGAGCCTTTGCGCCGCGTAAACGACAGCATTTTGGGAGTTCTCGAGAAAGTGACGATTTCGCAGATGGCGGACGAAGCGCCGCTTTCCGAACTCGTCGAATTGGGAGTCTGAAGGATTTAATTTCAGGAGAAACGAATGGCCATCAAGCTGCCGATTTACATGGACAATCACGCCACCACGCCGGTGGACCCGCGCGTGGTCGAAGCCATGCTGCCCTACTTTCACGAGAAGTTCGGCAACGCCGCCAGCCGCAACCACGCCTTCGGCTGGGCGGCCGAAGAAGCCGTGGAAAACGCGCGCGCGCAGATCGCCCGCCTGATCAACGCCACGCCCAAGGAAATCATCTTCACCAGCGGCGCCACCGAATCGAACAACCTGGCCATCAAGGGCGTCGCGGAAATGTATCGCGAAAAGGGCAATCACATCATCACGCAGGTGACCGAGCACAAGGCCATGCTCGATACCTGCAAGCGCCTGGAAAAGTACGGCTACGAAGTCACCTACCTGCCGGTCGCCAAGGACGGCCGCATCGATCTCGACGATCTGCGCCGCGCCATCACCCCCAAGACGATTCTGATCTCCATCATGTACGCCAACAACGAAATCGGCGTGATTCAGCCGATCGCAGGAAATCGGCAAGATCGCCAAGGAAAAGGGCATCTTCTTCCACACCGACGGCGTGCAGGCCGTGGGCAAAATTCCGGTGGACGTGCAAAAAGACAATATCGACATGCTTTCGATTACCGCGCACAAGATTTACGGCCCCAAGGGCGTGCGGCGCGCTTTACGTGCGCCGCGCGCAATCCGCGCGTGCAGCTTTCCGCCATGATTGACGGCGGCGGCCACGAGCGCGGCATGCGCTCCGGCACGCTCAACGTTCCGGGCATCGTGGGCTTCGGCAAGGCTGCCGAGCTCTGCCAGCAGGAAATGGCGGAGGAAAGCGAGCGCCTGCGCGGGCTGCGCGACCGCTTGAAGGACAGCCATCTGTCGCCAAGCTCGACGAGACTTTACATCAACGGCTCGATGACCCATCGCCTGCCGCACAACATCAACATCAGCTTCGCGTTGTCGAAGGCGAATCGCTGCTGATGGGCATCAACGACGTGGCCGTTTCCAGCGGCTCGGCCTGCACTTCGGCCACTCTCGAACCGAGCTACGTGCTGAAGGCTCTGGGCGTGGGCGAGGATCTGGCGCACACCTCGATCCGCTTCGGCCTCGGGCCGCTTCAACACCGAAGAAGAAGTGGATTACGTGGCCAACCGCGTGGTGGAAGTCGTCAGCGTCTGCGCGAACTTTCGCCGCTGTACGAAATGGCCAAGGAAGGCGTGGACATCAGCAAGATGAATTGGCAAGCCGCTTCCGACAGCGCACTAGACATTGGGTTGGCCGGTGAGAATTTGTTTGGGGATATCTAAATAGCGTGGCATTCGAGAAGAGGAGAAATGACAATGGCATATTCCGATAAGGTGGTCGAGCATTACAACAATCCGCGCAACGTCGGCAGCCTGCCCGATAAGAGCGACCCGAACGTCGGCACGGGCCTGGTCGGCGCGCCCGAGTGCGGCGACGTCATGAAGCTGCAGATGAAGATCAATCCCGAAACGCAGGTCATCGAAGAGGCCAAGTTCAAGACCTTCGGCTGCGGCTCGGCGATTGCCAGCTCTTCGCTGGCCACCGAATGGGTGAAAGGCAAGACCGTGGAAGAAGCGCTGGCCATCAAGAACACGGACATCGTTCGCGAGCTCGCGCTGCCGCCGGTGAAAATCCACTGTTCGGTGCTCGCCGAAGACGCCATCAAGGCCGCCCTTGCCGACTGGAAGAAAAAGCAGGGCGAGACGCAGCAGGAATCGGCGCAGCCCGCCGCGGCGCACAACTAACCGCGCGGAGAGGTCTGGCGGCTGAGGCGGCGCACCTCCCTGCAAGCGAGGGCGTGCCGCGAGGAATAGCTCGCCGGGATCACCGCGCTTGAGACGGAAAAAGGCTCATGATTCACGTAACGGAAAAAGCGGCGACAAAAATCCGCGAGCTGCTCGCCAAGGAAGGCGTGCCTGCTGAAACCGGGGGGCTTGCGCGTGGGCGTGCAGGGAGGCGGCTGCTCGGGCTTGACCTATGCCATGCGGCTCGATACCGCAGCGCGCAACCGCGACAAAGTATTCGAGGAAAATGGCGCGCGGCTTTTTGTGGACCCCAAGAGCTACCTTTATCTGCACGACACCACGCTCGATTACCAGGAGGATCTGATCAAGCAAGGTTTCGTTTTCCAGAATCCTCAGGCGACGCGCAGTTGCGGCTGCGGCAGTTCGTTCACCGCTTGAGTCTTTCCCCGGCCGCTCCGCGGGCGGTTTTTCGCGCGCCTTGCGGGGGGCAAATCAACAGGAATTAAAGCGGCGGCGTGTTTTTCAGTGCGCCTCCGGGAACAGCGAAGTTTCACATGCCCATCGCGCGAACCAGAGAGGACCGGGCGGACCATGCGGCGCCGCTGCAGTGCTGGAGTTGCCGCGCACCCGCCGGGGGCACGCATTTTTGCGCGGTCGTGCGGCAAAATCCAGCCGCTTCCTCCGGGCACCGATTATTTCGCGTTTTTCGGTTTGCCGCTGAAACTCGGATGCGATGAGGCTTCGCTCGAAGGGCAGTTCCATAAGCTGAGCTGGAAGCTGCACCCCGATAATTTCGTGCGCGCCAGCGAATTCGAGCGCAACCTTTCGCTCGAGCGCTCCTCGGAATTGAATGATGCCTACCGCACGCTGCTCGATCCGCTCTCGCGCGTCGAATACCTGCTGGCGCGGCTGGGGGTGCGCAAGGAAGGAAGCATCCGGCAGCAAGCTCCGCCGGAATTGCTCGAAGAAGTTTTTGAATTGAACGAATCGCTCGACGAGTTGCGGGAAGCGCGCGCGCGCCGGCGGCGATACCAGCGCGTTGCGCCAGAAACTGGCCGCGGCGCAAAAGGAATTTCAGCTCGATCTCGATGAGGTGGACGAAAATCTGGTGGACATCGGGCGCGAATGGGATGCCGCGCTCGATGCGCGCTCGTCCGACGAAGTGAAAAAAGCCATCCTGGCGCGGCTGAATGAAACGCTGAATCGCCGCGCGCTACATTCGCAATCTGGTGAGGACCGTGAACGAAGAGCTTGCCGGCTAGAACGCGGACGGATGGAGCGGCGCGCAAGCTGCCTGCCGGGACGGAAAATTCAGGAGTTGGGGGATTATGGGACGCATTGTCGGCATTGATCTCGGAACCACCTACAGCCTGATTGCTTATCATGGATAGCGCAGACAGGCGCGCCGCGGTGTATTCCGGGCCCGTACGGTTCCGCCGCTGCTGCCCGTCGGTGGTCAGCGTTGATCGCCGACGGTAACAATCATCGTGGGAGAACCGGCGCGCCGCCGCCTGCTCACCCAGCCCGAGCGCACTATTTATTCCGTGAAGCGGCTGATGGGGCGCGGCGTCGCCGACGTGCAGGAAGAACTCAAGATTTTTCCCTTTCGCATCGATCCCGGCGAGCAAAACGTGATTCGCGTGCGGCTGGGCGACAGCGTGTTCACGCCGCCGGAAATTTCCGCCTTCATTTTGCGCGAGCTGAAATCCTGGGCCGAGGAATTTTTTCAGGAGGCGGTGGACCGCGCGGTCATCACCGTCCCGGCTTATTTCAACGACGCGCAGCGCCAGGCCACGCAAGGATGCCGGGCGCATTGCCGGCCTCGAAGTATTGCGCCTGGTGAATGAGCCGACCGCCGCGGCGCTGGCCTACGGCCTGCACAAGCAGCAGCGCGGCCGCGTGGCGGTCTACGATTTCGGCGGCGGCACTTTTGACATTTCCGATCCTGAAGCTGATCTCCACCAGCGAAGGCGATATCTACCAGGTGCTTTCGACCAACGGCGACACGCACCTGGGCGGCGACGACATCGACAATGCGCTGCATGGCGCTGGCGCGCGACGGAAATTCGCGAACGTTTCGGCGTGGACCTCGACCGCCGCAGCGAAGGCGTCCAGGAATTGCGCAAGTCGCTGATTCGCGCCAAACACGATCTTTCCGAGCGCCGGAAAGACCACCGTGCAATTTCCGCTGCCGGACGGCAGGCATGTATCATCCGCGAAATTTCGCGCGCGGAATTCGAAGCTCTGGTTGCGCCGATCGTCGACGCGCACCATGGCGCCGGTGAAATTGGCGCTGGCCGACGCGAAACTTACCCCCGCGGATATCGAGGAAGTGGTGCTGGTCGGCGGCTCGACGCGCATTCCGCTGGTGCGCAAGACGGTCGAGCGAATATTTCGGGCGCGCGCCCGCACACCGAACTCAATCCCGATCGAGGTGGTGGCGCTGGGCGCGGCGGTGCAGGCGGACATTCTCGAGAGCGGCGTGAAGGACATGCTGCTGCTGGATGTGACTCCGCTTTCCCTCGGCATCGAGACCATGGGCGGCGTGGTGGCCAAAATTATTCCGCGCAATTCGACGATTCCCGCCAGCGCGCAGGAAATGTTCACCACCGGCGTGGAGAATCAGACCGCCATCGACGTCCACGTGCTGCAAGGCGAACGCGAACTGGCCAAGGATTGCCGCTCGCTGGCGCGCTTTCAGTTGCGGGTTCCGCCGGGACCGGCGGGCCTGGCGCGCATCGAAGTGAAATTTCTGATCGACGCCAGCGGCATCCTGCAAGTGGCCGCGCGCGATCTGCGCACCGGCGAACGAGCACTCGATCGAAGTGCAGCCCAGCTACGGGCTGAACGACGCGGAAATCGAGCGCATGCTCGAGGAGTCCATCGAATTCGCCGAGCAGGATTTTGCCGAGCGCCAGTTGATCGAAGCGCGCACCGAGGCCGAAACCATCCTGCACGCCACGGAGAAAACCCTGGCGCGAACGCCGCAGCGCCGCCGATCTCCCGAAGAAGAGCGCGCCGCCATCACCGACGCTTCGCGCGCGTTGCGCGTGGCTCTGGTGGGCACCGATTACAAATTGATTCGCGACCGCATTGACGAGCTGAACCAGGCCACCATGCATCTGGCCGAAATGTTGATGAACGGCGCGTTGCAGACGGCGCTGGCGGCAAGCGCCTGGACGAAGTGTAGAGTTTCGAATGCGTTCGCGCCGCGCCGGCATCGCATTCCGGACGGCGAAGAAGAGTTTTCGGAAGGAGTGATTCAGAATGGGCGGCAAGAATCCCTATATCGAAGAGACAAAGTTCACGCCCGGCGACGAAGAAATACAAGGTCACCTTCATCACGGAAGGGAAGACCATCGAAGTGGACCCCGAAAAAATTCCCTACGGTCACGATGGATTGCCGGGCAGCATCCTGGATATTGCCACAGGGATATCAGATGGGACTGGACCATGCCTGCGGCGGCGTGTGCGCCTGCTCCACCTGCCATGTGATCGTTCACGAGGGACTCGACTCCTGCAACGAAGCCACGGACGCGGAGCTGGATCAGCTGGACGAAGCGCCGGGCGTGACGCCGAAATCGCGCCTGGGTTGCCAGTGCGTTCCGGACGGCACGAAAGATCTCGTGGTGGAAATTCCCGACTGGAACAAAAATTACGCCAAGGAAGCGGAGCACTAGAAAAGTTTCTCCGCGCCTTTGACCGCGCTTCCTGGCTGCGCAGAAAATCCGGATCACTCCATCAAGGACGCCATGCCGAACACATTCGATTGGGACAACGCCGAAGAGATCGGCATCCAGCTTGCCGAAAAATTTCCGGACGTCGATCCGCTCACGGTGCGCTTCACCGACCTGCATAAATGGGTGATTGAGCTTGCCGGTTTCACCGGCGACCCCAAGCTTTCCAACGAAGGGAAGCTCGAAGCCATCCAAATGGCCTGGCACGAGGAATACCTGGAAAACCACGGATAGCTTTTCCTGTTTCATGCGCGTCTCGTGATCGTGTTCCAGATTTGGCGGAATCCCGCCGCTCCTTTCCGCATCCCATAGACTGCCGGATTGGCTCTTGTACTCACTCCGGCCATGCGACACACTCCGCACACAGAGGTGCAAACCGATGGAAGCAGACCTGCGATATCCGATTGGCAAGCCTGACCGCCCCGATCATTTGACCGAAGAAAAGCGCCGCGAACTCATCAAAGCCATCGAAGAGACTCCCGCAAAATTGCGCGCGGCCGTCGCGGGTCTCAACGAATCGCAGCTCGACACGCCCTATCGCCCCGGCGGATGGACGGTGCGCCAGGTGGTTCACCACTTGCCGGACAGCCATATGAATGCCGTGGTGCGATTCAAGCTTGCGCTCACCGAAGACGAACCCACCATCAAGCCCTACATCGAATCTCGCTGGGCGGAACTTCCCGGCGCGCAGGGTCCCATCGAACCTTCGCTCGTGCTGCTCGATGCGCTGCACCAGCGCTGGGTGCAGCTGCTGCGTTCCATTGCACCAGCGGAATGGTCGAAAAAAATGGTTCATCCCGAAATGGGCGCGATGACTCTCGATAAGACCCTGGCCACCTACGGCTGGCATGGCCGCCATCACGTGGCGCACATCACATCGCTGCGCGATCGCAACGGCTGGCGCTGATTGCGGCGCGGAGCGGATGCGTGCGAGCGGGCCTTTGCGGCCGCGCCAGGCGCTCCTTGTTAATTTCGCGGGATTCCTCGATAATTAATCACTTCTGATTTGCGTTTGCCGAGTGGCGCTATGGTGCAACGGTTAGCACGCGGCCCTTTCAAGGCTGAAATACGGGTTCGATTCCCGTTAGCGCTACCATTCTCAGTGGAAAAACGGCTGGTGATACACGATCGAAGGTGGTTTGGATTTT
Source organism: uncultured Acidobacteriota bacterium (assembly GCA_963708285.1). Taxonomy (GTDB): domain Bacteria; phylum Acidobacteriota; class Terriglobia; order Acidiferrales; family UBA7541; genus Palsa-295. The sequence continues at coordinate 449,969 of CAVPSF010000001.1, read as the reverse complement.
CGTTGGACGAATAGCAACTCCCTGACATTTGAGAAGCTATCCGGGATGAGGTTTCTGCCGCTTCGCTCTTTTCGAGGCGGTGCTCAGCCCCACGTAGAGCGGATCGGTGAGACAGCCATGCATAATTTTATGGTCAGCATCCAATCTGAGACTATGTCGCCGGAACGAAGCTTAGATAACGCAATACAGTGGATGTTGGAACTTCGCAGCGCGGGACATCCCTCACTGAATAGCGTTCAAATCACCGAACAACAGACTGAGATTTTCGTCCAGCAAAATGGCTAACTCGGCAGACGGCGGAACTCTTCAATTACCAAAAGCCAAGTACCGGTTGCTAGTAGCCATCCGTTATCTGAACGCAAGCGAAGCCCTCTTCAACGGTCTTAAGCAACAGCAAGGCAAAAACGATTTTCACTTTTTGGTAACCGCTCGTAGTTTCATCGAATACAACCGAAGAGGTATCTGGTTTCTGGTGTGGGCGATGGACGACGAACTGGAAATCGCGGAGCAGTTGACGTTCGAACGCGCCGGTAGTCCAAGCGTTGTGAACATGGACAAAATGATTAACGAAGCGCTTGGAAACGGCCACATTAGCCATCTGCTTGACCCTGTGGCGCTCATCAACCACGAACCATACATCAATTTGCTTCACGCATTGACACACGGCAATCCGATTTCCGTCAGGATGTTGGGTTTCGGTTTGGATAAGATTTTTCAGACGGATATGATGTTGCTTCGTGCTGAACTAGAGTTGAATTGGTTCAGGGTTCTGCTCTCTCGCAGAATTCTTGGCGAGGACTTTTGCGATATCTGGAAGCGGCTGGCACCCATTCACAACCAATCTGACACCATGCGAGCGCTGGCAATTCAAGCGGGCAGGGAACTTCACAGTGCAGGTTTGGTGGCGAGTCCCGAAGCATTTCGAGCCGCGAAATGAAACGTTATCCGATAGAAATCACGTCCACAGCCGATTAGACGCATCGTACGCACTCGCTTGTAGTTTCAACATGCCAGACAAATCACGCGATTTTAATCGAGGCGCCGAATCGTTATTCGCTGTCATCGTGGTTGATGACGTTCAAAAGTTGAATGACAATCGTCATCCAGTCTGATGGCAAAATAGGAAAAAACCCATTTAAAGAGGGTATGTACGCTGTCCTTTCAAGGCTGAAATACGGGTTCGATTCCCGTTAGCGCTACCACAAAACCCTCTGTAAGGAAGATATCTCGTCGCCCTTATGAAAATGCGCTCCGATTTCGCTGACACTCACGCGGATGATGACTGCTTACCGTATAATGAAACGCTGCGATCAGCGCTTTCCGCGTGAAGCGTGATCAGCAATTTTCCGACAATTGGCGGAAGGAGAAAACGAGTGGGGGATTTGATGAGGACTTCCAATCCAACGATGAACGACCGGGCGTTTCAAGGCGAAGGCGCGCGGTTTGGCGACGCCATGACGCTCGAAGGGACGGTCAACAAGACCGGGCTGCTGCTGATCTGCACGGCCGGAACCGCCGCGTGGACCTGGCGCCTCTTCATGCACTCGCGATCCGCGCAGATCATGATTCCGCTGATGCTGATTGGCGGCATCGGCGGATTGATTTTCGCCATGATCACGATTTTCAAAAAGACCTGGGCGCCGGTGACGGCTCCCGTCTATGCGCTGCTGGAGGGTTTGGTGCTGGGCAGCATTTCTGCGTTGCTCGAGCTGCGCTATCCGGGGATCGCCATTCAGGCGGTGAGTTTGACCTTCGGCACTCTGGTGGTGCTGCTGCTCGCCTACAAATCGGGCATGATACGCGTGACCGAGAAATTCCGGTTGGGAGTGATCGCCGCCACCGGAGGAATTTTTCTATTCTACGTGCTCGAATTCGTACTCGGATTTTTCGGAATCCATTTCAACGCCGTAAACGGCGCAGGCATGCTGGGCGTCGGGTTCAGCGTGTTCGTGGTGATCATCGCTTCGCTGAACCTGGTGCTGGATTTCGATTTCATCGAGCGCGGCGCGCAATCCGGTGCGCCGAAATATATGGAGTGGTACGGCGCTTTCGGCTTGATGGTGACGCTGATCTGGCTATACATCGAAATCTTGAATCTTCTTTCAAAACTGCGCAGCCGCGATTGATTCGCGGCTGCCTCGGCATTGACCGCGGTAACTCTGACTTTGAGCGCGGCCTTCAGTACGGATGAATCGCCCTGCCTCCGAAATGAACGACGATCCGAACCTTTTCCGCCTCCGCCCGTTGCGCAATAGGGCCTCCAAAGCCGAATAGCATATAGGGTAGCGGCAGTGCAAATCTGTAACGTTTTCACCCCACCCAGCCCGAATTGGGCCTGAGCACTTCCCGGCACACCTCGCAACAGATTCTATCTAATGTACTTACTAGTTGTTCCCCGTGGCCAGTGACATGCACATTCCCATGCAGATTCTCCAGATCGCCACGACTCTTGCAGGCGGTCCGAGGGGTGAGCGCCAAAATGTTGAAAGAAGAGTCCACAGCGGCGGGCCTGCGAAGTAATTCGCAACGCGGTTTCAGTTTGATCGAAATTGTGACCGTCATATTCATCATTCTGGTCATTTCCGCCATGGCCATAACCCAGATGCAACCTGCGCTTGAAACTTACCGGGCGAATGCGGCGGAAGCGCAAGTGAAAGGCGCATTGCGGCAGGCGCGCGAGACGGCCGTATCCGAGCGCCGCAACATCGTGGTTCGCTTTCTCCTGAACGCGCAAGGACAGGAAGAAGTGGATCTGTACCAGGTACCCGAACCCGCCAACATCGTGGCCAATGCTCCGTTCATGAAGGTGCCGGTTCAAGGTACAGTTTTCTTTGCGCTGTATCCCGGCGCGCCCGACACTCCTGACAACTTTGGCAAAGGGGCGCCGCTTTACTTCGGAGGAGCGGCGTACCTGCCCGGTTCCAACGTGCAATTTCAAAGCGACGGCACATTTGCCGACGCCAACGGCAATCCCATCAACGGAAGCATCTTCATGTCCATCGCCGGATACGCGCCGTCAAGCCGCGCGATCACAATTTTGGGCACCACGGGCCGCATCAAGTCGTGGACCGGCACCGGCAAGGCCTGGTTCCAACAATGAGAACGAGGAGAGCAGGGATGAATGTCGCCAAGCGACTGCGCAAGCAAGCGGGTTTTACATTAGTCGAGACTTTGATTGCTCTGGTGATCCTGGCCGTCGGAGTGATTGGGCTGGAGGGCATGCTGGCCACCGGCTTGACCTACATGGTGACCGCCAAGGATGACTACATCGCGCAGCAAAAAGCCGCCGAGACCATCGAATCGATCTTCACGGCGCGCGACATCCAACAAGCCTCCTGGGCCAATATCAACAACACCGGCGCCGGAGGGATTTTCGTGCCAGGCGCGAATCAAATTTGCGATCCCGGCCCCGATCAAATCGACGGAACCCTCGACGACGACTGCACCAAGCCCGCTTACATCCGATATCCCGGCCCCGACGGAATCATGGGAACGGCGGACGATGTGTTGATCCCGCTCTCCAATTTCACGCGCACCATTCAGATCAACGACGTTCCGGGCTTTCCGGGGCTGCGCCAAATTACGGTGACCATCAATTACACGTCCGGGCGATTCAACAAACAGTACGTATTCACGACCAACATTTCTCAGTACTCGTAACCAGCGGCAAGGGAGACACAGAATGAAGCGCCAATCCGGATTTACGTTGATCGAAGTGCTGGTTGCGACGGCGATTCTGGTGATCGCCATCGCTGCCACGCTTAGCGCCCTTACCGACGCGATTCACGCCAATCAGGGCGTCACGCTGATGGCCGATACCCAGGAAAATCTGCGCGCGGCCATGAACTACATGACTCGCGATATCGTGCAGGCCGGCGAAGGAATCCCCCAAGGGGGCATCACCATTCCCAATAATGGCCTGGGCCCGGTCGCCGGTGGCGCACCCGCACCCGCGAATTCGAATCTCAACCGTCCGGGTTTGAGCCCCACGGCCTTGCCGATTATCCAGTTTCCGACCACCTACACAACGTTGCCCGCCATTACCCCCGGCTCGGGAATCGGCGAAGCCCAGTCGAATCCCAGCGCCACCATTCCGAATGCCTTTGTGGCCTCAGCTACCGGCACGGACATGATCACCGTAGCTTATGTGGACAATACTCTGGTGGACACCACCTATGCGGCTCCCAACAACCACACTCTGAGCGAATTCCCGATTTATCTTGCGCCATCGGCTTCGGGGCCGGGATGTGCTCCTGCGAATGCTTCGCCGGCTCCCAACGGCAAAATGACCATTGCGGGGAATACCTTGACGGTGAATTTCGATCCCACCTGCATCAACATCAACACCGGGAATACTTCCGTCAAATTGGGAGACTTGATTCTATTTCAGAATGGACAAGGCATGGCTCTTGAAGTCGTCACCGGAGTGAGCCTGCCCACCGACACCCTCACTTTCAGCGCGGCGGGCGATTCCTTTAACTTGAACGCTTCGGGATTGCCCTTCGGCACCATTGCCAATATTGAAACCGCGCCTGGCTCCGGAAAATTTCCTCCCACCACCGCCACGCGCATCTGGATGGTTTCGTATTATCTCGACACGCAAACCAATCCGGCGCATCCCGAGCTCATGCGCCAAGTGAATTTCAATATTCCCACGGCGGTGGGAGAAGTAATCGAAGACCTGGGCATTTCCTACGATTTGACCGAGCCGGGATCCATTCCTCCGGAGAAGAACGTGCCGGACGCGGTCTATCCCGACAGTGTGGCGCAAATCCGCAAAGTGGATCTGTTCCTCGCAGCGCGTTCGGAAAACGCTTATAAGGGCGGCACCACGTACTTCCGCAACAATCTGGCTACCGAAGTGAATGTGCGCAGTTTGTCGTTCGTGAATCAATTTCACTGAGTCCTGAATCTTTTGCCGGACGAGCTGCGCCGATTTGGCAGTTGAAAAGGAGAATCGCCGTGAAGAATTACCGGGAAAAAGGGATCGCGCTGGTGACGGCATTGCTGGTGCTCATGCTGGTGTCTTCCATTATCGTCAGCATCGCATGGCTGGTGATGACCGATCAGAAGCTCGGCGGAAACAATTCCGACCATGAAGTGGCGTTCTACGGGGCGGAAGCCGGCATGGAAGCCATCACCTCGCAATTGGCGGCAAAATTCGACGCCAACTATGCCTTGAGCGGAGCGGATATCAACACCATTCAGGCCACTCCCCCCAACAACATGCCCGTGCAATTCCTGAATCCCGACGGGACCAACGGCTACGACATCACCTATCCCGTGGACAAACTGGGAAACCCTGCTGCTGCCAATCACACGATTGTCTCCGGGCCTTACGCCGGGCTAGTGGGCTTGTTGACTCCTTATACCCTGACGGTTACGGCCCGCACTCCGCAAGGGTCGGAAGTAAAACTCACCCGCCTGGTGCAGACGGCCGCAATTCCGGTCTTTCAGTTCGGTATTTTTTCGGATACCGACCTGGCTTTCTTCGCCGGGCCTGATTTTGATTTCGGAGGACGCGTCCACACCAACGGCAACCTGTGGCTTGCGGAAAACGGCGGCACATTGACGCTGGAAGATAAAGTGACCGCCGCCGGAGAAATTATCCGCACCAATTTGCAGAACAGTCAATCCACCACGGGAAGCTACAATACCACCGTCAACATCACCACCAACCCGGGATCGGGCAGCTATGCCGCTCTCACCACCGGCCAGGGCAGCACGTCCGCAGGCAGCACCAGTTGGGTGGGGAATATCGCCGGCACCTATTGGGCGGGTTTCCCGACTCTGGCATCCGGCACTTATCATGGAAACATTGGCGCGCGCGAAACCGGCGTATCGCCGCTCAACCTGGGTATTGCCACTCCTTCCATCGGAGGACAGGCCATTGATTTGATCCGCTTGCCGCTTTCGGGAGAAGCCGGCACAAATCCGGCCAAGCTCGCCGAACGCTATTACTCGCAGGCCAGCGTCCGCATTTTGCTCGCGGATTATGGCCCGTCCGGCACATGCGCGGACAGCGACATTACCAAGTTGCCGATGATTTCACCGGGCGTGCCGGTGGACCTTGCCACGCTTGCCTGGGATACGAATGCTCCGGCTGGGAATGCCAACACCAAGCTTCCTTATTCCGCCGGGCCGATAACCGGAAATCCCACAACCGGTTTGGTTGCCGTGGGTCCGGCGACGGGCGTTTACCCTCTGCCGGTTTCCGGCGCGATCAACAACACCACCTACAGTAATGGATACTGGCAGAAGCAATACTATCCGGTGATCACTGGTTGCCTGAAAGTCGATTACCAGACGACCGCGGGTGGCGCTTTTCTTGATATTACCTGGCCTGTCTTGAATCAGGGATTCACCGGCCGCAACATTGATCCGGATAACGGGACCAACGGTGTCGTGTTCGTGGTTTCGCCCTCCGAACCCGGAATGCCCACAAAGGTGGTGGCTGCTTCCGGCCCCACGATCAACGGAGGCGTGACGACAATAAAATGCACAGACCCCAGTCCGAATGCCATCATCCGCTTTGCCAGGTTGCGGGATAATCCATCCAACGCCGCCGCAGCAAATAATTTTTGCGGGACGGGCGGAGTCAATCCGGCTATCCAGCACGGCACGGATTACTGGCCCAATGTTCTCTGGGATACTCGCGAAGGAGATCTTCGCGACACAAGCCTGGGCAGTGCCAATGTCACCTTTGCCGGCGCCATGCACTACGTCGAACTGGACGTGGCGAACCTTGCCAAGTATCTCTCCGCGAACGCCGGGGTGATCAATAACATCACGGGTTACACCCTCTATTTCTCCGACCGCCGCGGTGACGTGGCAGACCCGAATGCTCCTCCTTCCACAGGAGGAGGGGTGGCCAAGACCGGCGCTTACGGATTCGATGACATCGTCAATCTGGGAAATGCCAACAACGGCTGCCCGGATGGCATCCTCGATCAAGGCGAGGACCTTGAAGGCGACTACACCATGGGTGCTGATCCCACGCCGATTCTGCGCACCTACGGCAACGTTTTATTTCCCACCATTCCAGCGAACCTCTGGCCGATCTATGACCAGTCCGCGGGCGCGGTCATCGGCACGCATCTGGGAAGCCCGACTGCGGGGACGACTACCACGCTGGTGAACAATATCGCCAAGGTGAATGCGACCTGCCCCGGCCCCGGAAGCGGCAAGCAATATCCCTATGCTTTCGCCACGAATCCGCAGGACCTCCGCGAGAACCCGCCGATCTTCTTCCGCCGGGCGCTCAAAGTCGTGGATGGATCGACGCTCAGTATTGGAGTTTGCGATGGAGTGCCTTGCGGCTTGAGCATCGTCTCCGAGAATCCGGTTTATGTGCAGGGCGATTACAACAATCCGACTCTCGATGCCACCTTCGCCACGGGCGCGCACGCCGCCTCATCGATTATGGCGGATGCCGTCACGCTACTTTCCGACAATTGGAACGACGTGAATTCCTTCGCCTTTCCCTACACACCGGGTAGCCGCGCGGGTGTCACTACCATGTACCGCATGGCCATCGTGGCCGGCAAGGGTATCGCCTTTAAGAACCCGGGCGGAGCCAACGGCGCGGACTACGGCACGGATGGTGGAGTACACAACTTCCTGCGGTATCTGGAAGCCTGGGGCGGGACACTCGATTATCACGGCTCCATCGTAAGTTTCTATTATGATCACCAGGCGACCGGCACCTATAAGTGCTGCAACACTGTGTATAGCCCGCCGACCCGCGGCTACAAATTCGACTCCGAATTTCTGTCGCCGAGCCTGCTGCCGCCGAAGACGCCGATGTTGCGCAGCATCAATACCATCGGCTTCACGCAGGAGATTCTGCCGACGCAGTAGCCGAAAACGCGACGTCATTCCGAAGAGCGGCTCCCGGTTGCATCGGGGGGCCGCTCTTTTTTTTCGCGTGTACTGTGTGAACTGGAATCGCAGCCAGGCGCCGTTTTACGCAAAGACCCACGTTGCGCGTCCGGCTAAACTTCCGCCTATTGCGGATTCATCAGCGTAGTCACATTAAAATTCGTATCCACTTGCGGAACCTGGCACGAACCGCTGCCGCTTGTGGCGCAAAGCCCTCCCAGCACATCGCTGAAATCGCCTGGCGCGGCGATGCCGGTTAGCGGCTCGGCATAGATGATGTAATTGCGTCCAACGGGCAGCCGCTCGATTTGGAAGGCGCCGTCAAATTGCGCGGAATTTTCTCCCGCCGCGCAACTCCATCCCGCAAGAGCTCCGGCCACAACCGCTCCGGTATCGGCATCCACGGCCACCACATGCGCGCCGAAAATTCCCGTAAGGGATTGCCCGGGCGCCGGTGAAGGCATGGCCGCCAGCGCAAACGGATTGGCTGGGAGAACTTGTCCGCTGATCGTTCCGATATTCACGGTATCGGCCGGATCGGGATAAATCGACCGAAGACCGGTGCGATCGTCATCGGCCAAGGGGCCATCGGGAGAATTGGCGGTGGGGCGCGACCCGAGAAAAGCGCCCGGCGGCGGAGAAAAGGGAAACATCATGGCGCGAATCACGGCGGAATGCCCAAGCCCCAGCCAATGCCCCAGCTCATGCGTGAGAACCGATTCCAGATCGTAAGCGCCTTGGCCCTGAGAAGTGGCGAGTGCCGCGGGTGTGGCGAATATGTACTGGCCGTCTCCGCGCACCAGCGTGTCGGCATCCAGAATCTGCCCGGCAAATTGGGAGGCCGCGCTGGATCCCACGGTAACGCCCGCAGCATTCGCCGTGATCACGCGCGTGAAGGCCAGGACCCCGCTCGAAAACGCCGTGCTCGACTGGTCAAAGCAGATGGTGTTCAAGCCGTCCACGTTTCCCTGGGAATCATTGGTGCAGGCATTGGCATCCGTGGTGCGTTCGAGCGGAGCGATCATTCCGGGATGCGCCACGGAATCGAGCATCGATCCGGGCACGCCAGACCAGGCCCCGAACGAATCGGAAATGGTCTGCTCGATTTCGTTGAGCTGCGCGGCGGAGCCTTGCGTCGCGGCGGTGAGTATCGTCCGGCTGGAGGGAAGCGTGGTGCTCCAGCGGCGATTGAGCGGCGTCGAAATCGAAAGATTCCAGCGCTCGAATTGCGGGCATCCACCCGATTGTGGAAGCGTGGTTACCACGGCGTAGCCGCCGGCCGCCGGTCCTAAAACCGCGGCTCCGAAAAAAATCAACAGCGTGAAAATCGCCGCGGTTGGTTTCATGGCCGGCTGGAATCGCTTGCGAGAGCGGCGAACACTTGCGCGCGGAATTCCGCCATCGCTTCATCCCGAACTCCGCCCGGCTCGTAGCGGCGGGTTGCCGGATTGAAGGCGGCGAAGGATGCGGTATCCTGCGTCACTTGTTCCTCGCCGCTGCGCAGATTGCGGCGAATCCGGAAAGTCCCCTGGACCCAGCTGGTGACGCGAAAATCTCCCCTCCCGCTGGGTTCGAGAAACAGCACCACTTCCTCGCCGGGCTGAAAATGCGGCACGCCGGAAACGGAGGAGGTGAGCGGGCCCACACGGCCGCCCAGCAACCGCACGCGAAACTGCGCCGGGGCCGGACCCTTCCAATCTTCTTCTGTGGAGAACGAAGCGAACGTCCAGATTTCTCCGGCGTCCCATCGGGAGGCATTTGCCAGGCATCGCGCGCGCACGATAATGGGCGCGGTGCGCGAGAGCTTGGCCAAAGACATGCGCTCTATGGTGGTCCCCTGCGTCGAGTATCCGAATAAAAATGATCCCAGCAACAGCGATGCCAGGGCTGGGCCGTTGCGAAGCGCCGGAGAATTGCTTCGCAAGTTGGGTTTCGCCGAATGCGAAGCGTTTTGTCCTGCCGCTCTTCTGTATGTTTTCATGGTGACTCCTGAAATGCATTGATTTGGATTTACCTGGGAATTCCGAAGGGTTTGCGGAAAATCAAGGGGATGAATCATGGTGCGCAAGCCCGCGCAGGTTTTGCGGCGATGATTTCGGGAGAATCTCATTGGATCTCCAGCATGCCGCTGGCCGCGGCGCGGTCGTTATTGAGATTGGCGATGAATAGCGAGCGCAGGCCAGGCAGCGTGGCGCTCGAGATTTGCAAATCGAGCTCGATGGTGCCGGGGAAAATTCCCGACACGGATTTGGCGGTGACGGGAATAGCTCCGCCCGGCGGCCCGGAAAATGAAAAGACGAACGAAGGGTCCAGCCCGCTCCCGTAGATACAAAGGCTCACCGTTTCCGATCCCGAGGCGGGCCGCGCGACCTCCAGCGGCGCCGCTCCGATGGTGCAATTATTTCCTCCGGTGAGGAATCCGATGGACTGCACGCTGAGAGGCGAGGCAGCGGCGGCGGTGGTCGGTTCGGTGACTGTGAAAGAAATTCCCGTGGCCGAGGGAGCGGCGGAGCTTAGCGCAAGAATTTTTGCCGATACAGTGAAAGGAACGATCACCAGCGTCACGGGATTCGAAAGCACGCCGGGCGTTCCCGGGTTTTGTATTTGCACTGCGAGCGCGCCCGCCGATTGCACATCCTGCGGAGTGAGCGCCGTACTGCAGACGCCGGGTGAAGTACACGTGGTGCTGCGCACCAAGCCGTTCAGCAGGATGGTGGAAGCCGTGCCTCCCGAGCCGGTCACAAAATTCACACCTTGCACGCTCAGCGGAAATCCGGAGACCGCTCCGGCGATTACACTCGAAGGAAGAATCGTTTCGATTGCCGGACCACTCGACAGCGCAATTTGTGCCGTGGCGGATTTGCCGGCATCCGCCTGGCTTGTCGCCGTCACCGCAATGGAGTTCGGCGAAGGCGCGGCTGCCGGAGCGGAATAAACGCCGTTCGCATTGATGGTTCCGCAGGCCGCGCCCGCACAGCCTTGCCCGGCCACTCCGCTGGAGACCGACCAGGTGACGCCCGAATTGCTGGTTCCGCTAACGTGGGCAACAAAGCGTTGCGTGGCAGGCGAAGGCGCCACAAAGGCATAGGCCGGGGCGATTGTCACTGCAACACTCTGCGCGGGCGCGATCATGACCGTGGCTGTTGCGGATTTCGATGAGTCGGCAGAGCTGGTGGCCGTCAACGTCACGGGATTTGTGGCCGGGAGCGAGGAGGGCGCAAGGTAATCCACGCTTCCTGAAACCGGACCGGAAGGCGTCGCGCAGGGATTGGATCCCGTCAGGCAAACTTGTCCGACTGCCGCGTTGCCATTGGCAATCGCGTTCACCATCCAGTTGACTCCTGTACTTGAGGTATTGGAAACGCTGGCAAGAAATGATTTTCGCTGGCCCACATTGACCGTGGCGGAAGACGGCGTAACGCTCACGCTGATGTTGCTCGAGACCGTCACGATGGCCGATGCCGTCAAACCTCCGCCCGTGGCGTGTATCGTGACCGGATTCGACGGCGGGGGATTTGCAGGTGCGGTGTAAGTAGCCGTGCCGCCCGGAGGATTACCACCCGCGGCGACGATCGTGCCGAGCGATGCGTTTCCGCCGGCGATGCCATTCACATCCCAGGCAATGGAAGATCCTGGGGGAAGGCAGAAAGACGCCGTAAAAGTTTGCGTTCCGCCAAGAGTGATGCTGGCCGAGGATGGAGAAATGGAATTTGTCGCGGCGCAAGTCACCGTCACTGTGGCGCTCGCCGATTTCGATGGGTCGGCGACACTGGCCGCTGTCACCGAAATTTGCGGGGGCGAGGGAACAACGACAGGGGCGGTGTAAATCGCGGAAGACGATCCGTTGCTTCCGCCGTTCGCAACGATCGTGCCCAGCGTCGCATTTCCTCCAGCGATTCCGTTCACGCTCCAGGTCACGCTTCCCGATAGCGAAGCTTCGCCGCTGACATTGGCGGTGAATCCCTGTGCGCCTCCCGTTCCGACGGTGGCCGCGGCCGGTGAAATAGTTACTGCGATCACGTTATGCAGCGTCACGGTCGCCGATGCGCTAGCGCTGGCATCGGCCTGGCTGATGGCGCTCACGGTCACGCTGGGATTTGCCGGGAACGAGGAAGGCGCGGTGTAAAGCCCACTCGCGGAAATCGTGCCGGCCGTGGAATTTCCGCCGAGGACGCCTCCCGCCATCCATGTGACCACGGTGTTGTATGTGCCGGTGACCGTTGCCTGAAATTGTTGCGTTGCGCCAGGGCCGAGGGACGCGCTCAACGGCGCAATCGTGACGCTCACTACCGGAGGTGGTGGCGGCTGAGAATTCGAATGGGTGCTGCCGCAAGCGGGGAGCATCATGCACGCAAGAATCGAAGCGAGCAGGAACGAATTTCGCGCCATGCCGTTTTTGTGAGGGAAATTTCCCCGCGCTGGATTCAAATCGAGCGAGGCTGCAAGTGCGAGATCGAAGGGCACGAACATAGACACGATGGGACAACGCACGGCTTGTGCCATTGCGGGGCAGTGCAAATATGTATAGAGGCAGAAAGAGAAGTATTCCGCGAAATGGCTGGAGAGGCCTTGTAAGTTGTTCTATATAAAATAGTTACGAAGATACGATGGTGGCGGTGGCGATAGCGACCCCCAAATTTTCAGAAAGGCTGGTTTGATTGTTCGCTCGAACTGTTCCACGTTGGAACGCAAAGCCTCGCGAAAAATCCATTTTGGGAGTCGGGCCCAAGGCTCGATGCACATTCATTACGCGTATTAAGTTGACGCCCTACCCTGTGAGCCAAACGCGGAAAACCCATTGGACCGAACGAGCACGGAATATCAGGTAGACGCGCTCCATTTCGAAAAACCCGGCTAGAGTTTCAATCTTTGTTTGAGGCGAAGGATGCGTAATTTGTGAAAGCGCTCAGGATCCTAGCAGCATGGCGCGAAGCGCAGGCTCGATTTCGGGGAACCGGAAGGAATATCCCGCGGAGATGAGCCACGCGGGCGTGACGCGCTGGCTCGCGAGCAAAAGAGCATCGGCCATTTCACCCAGAGCCAGTCGCAGCGCAAAAGCCGGCACGGAAAAAATGGCCGGTTTGTGCAACACTTCTGCAAGCACGCGAGTGAAATCCAAATTTCGGACCGGGTTGGGCGCCACCACATTGATGGGACCGCTCCACTCGTCACCGCATATCGCCATGCGGATAATTTCCAGCACATCGTCCAGCGCAATCCACGACATCCATTGTTCGCCGCTGCCGAGCCGTCCGCCAAGGCCGATGCGGAAAGGGCGCACCATGCGCGGGAGCGCACCGCCATCGGGAGATAAAATAACCCCGAACCGGAGAATCGCGGTGCGAATACCCAGTGGTGTGGCGCGCATCGCTTCCGCTTCCCATGCGCGGCCGAGGATGGAGAGAAAATCGCTTCCGTGCCCGCTTGATTCGGTGAGTGCAGCGTCGCCACGATTCCCGTAGTAGCCCACCGCCGAAGCCGATACGAGCACGCGGGGTTTGCACCGGAGATGCGCCAGCGAATCCACCAGAACGCGCGTGGTGGCAACACGGCTGCTGCGCAGAATTTGTTTCCGGCGATCGCTCCAGCGCGCATCCGCCACTCCCGCGCCATTGAGATTCACCACGGCGTCGAATCCTTCCATGGCCGGGACGTCGGCGGTGGCGGAGTTCGGATCCCAGAAAACATCGCCGGAACCGGGAGTTTTTCCCGGACGCACCAGATGCGACACGGCGTGTCCCTGAACCCGCAACGCCTGAGAAAGAGCCGTCCCCGCAAATCCGGACGCTCCGGAAATCAGAATTTTCATATATGATTCACAAGCCTTCCAGGCCGCGGATGTAATACATGCGGCAGCTGGATGAGAGGAACAGCGGTCAAACCTAACCTACGGCGCATTTCACGTGCCGTCAATAGAACCCCGTTATGTTCGAAAGGTTGCCAACTTTCCGGCGGCAGCTAACCGCCTTATTGCCGCTCGGCCGGATCGATTGCGCCACGTTTTCATTGTGCGCAAGGTGAGAAGAGGCCAGACGTGAATCGAAATAAAAAAGTTCGAAAGTCTTTATTCATCTTGCTGATTTCGCTCGCCGCTTTCCTGATCAGCCTCCCGCTGGCGTCCCAGCAGATTTCGCAAACCACAAACGAACCGGCGTCGGAGGGACGGCTGGTCACTCCCGCGGGCGATTTGCTGCTCGATGCCGCGACCAAGATTCCTGCGGTGGGTTCGCTTCCCGTGGCGCTCGTGCGTAGCCCGGACAAAGGGGCGAAAGACGGCGGCGGCCGGTATCTGGTAAGCGTCAATAGCGGCTACGGAATTCAATTCGACGCGCAATCGAATGAGGGTCAGGAATCGCTCTCGGTGATTGACCTCTCCGCACAACCGGCTCCGCAGGTCATCCAGAATATTTATTTCCCATCGCCGCAAAGCGCTCAGGTCGGCGCCGTTTTTTCTCCGCACGCCGCCGCTGACGGCTCCTACTCTCTCTATGTTTCCGGCGGATTCGAAAACAAAATCTGGATGTTCCGGTTCCAGCCCGGCGCGCCGCAGCCCGTCTCTCCGCCGTCGAATGGCCCATCCACGCACGTCTCTGCGCCGTTCATCTCCGTCGATAAAATGGCCACGGAATCGGCCTCGCCGCGCATCAATGACAACCATGCGATGGTTTATCCCCTCGGTTTGGATTTGTGCGCAGACGGGAACACGTTATTCACCGCCAATGACCTGGGCGACTCGCTGGGCGTCATCTCAAATTTGCGCCGGAAGCCGCGGCTTGCGCGCATTGGCTTGAGCAACGGCGGCTCGGCGCGTTGTTCATATCCTTACGGAGTGGTGGCGTGGAACGCGCCGGAGGAGCGGCGCACGCAAAAAGTTTTCGTGTCGTGCTGGGCATCCGCGTCGCTCGCCGTGGTAAACGTGGCAAATCACGGCCATCGCGTCACTTTCCTTCCCACAGGCAAAAATCCCACCGCCATGATTCTGAATTCCTCGCGCACGCGGCTTTACGTGGTCGATTCCGATGACGACACCGTTACCGTGATCGATCCGCGCGCCGAGCGCGTGGTGGAAACCATTTCCGTTCGCCTTTCCGAACATTCACTTCCCGGTGGCTCACCGGAAGGTCTGGCCCTGAGCGCCGACGGCTCGATTCTTTACGTTGCCAACGCCCACAGCAACGCCGTCGCCGTGGTTGGACTTGCCCCTGCCGCCCAGGGGATTCAAGCCGGCAAAGAAACAGCGCGGGATGAAAATGACGACGCCGCAAAAAATTCCGGCGGCGAGAGGCAATTGCGAAGCGCGATTCGCGGGTTCATACCCACCGGGCAATATCCCTCGGCCATCACCGAGGAGAATGGCTCGTTGATTGTGGCCAATGGCAAGGGCATGGGATTTGAAAATTCGTCGCTGGTGGCCAACGAATCGGGCCGCGCTCCGAATGGCCCCAGCCAGCGCTTTCCTGCCGGCACGGGTGAAACGCTTCAAGGCGGCGAATACGATGTGGCGCTGATCGCCGGAACTTTTTCGCAAATTGTAGAACCTTCCACGCATGCGCTGGCCGATTTCACCGAGCAGGTGATGCGCAACGACGGCTTGGTGGGCGCGCGCGATGCGCATCTTTTTGCGGGCCCCTCGCCCATCCGCCACGTGATTTACGTCATCCGTGAAAATCGCACTTATGACGAAGTGTTCGGCGACGTGGCGCATTCGGGCGACGGTAGCCCTGCCGATGGCGATCCATCTCTGGCGATTTTCGGCGGCGGTGCGGCCGCGCGGAGGCCCGGCGGCCCGCCTCAGGACATCTCTCCTAACGCGCACGCGCTGGCCCAGCGCTTCGGCTTATTCGATCGCTTTTTTGTGAATTCGGAGGCCAGCCCGGACGGGCATAACTGGACGGATGCCGCGTTTTCCAGCGATTTCGTCGACAAGGGATTTCGCTGGAATTATTCCCATCGCGGCCGCGCGTACGATTTTCAAGGCACCAACCGCGAGCCGGACATCTGGCCGCGCAAGGATGCTTCGCCAATCCTTCCGGTTCCCGCCACTCCGGATCAGATCGCTCGGCTGATCCGCGGTTACGTGCCGTATCTCAACGGCGCGCGCGACGCAGGCGAGCCCGGCACATTGTATTTATGGGATTCGGCGGCGCGCGCGGGGATCAGCTATCGCAGCGACGGAGAAGGGGTGGTCACCATTTCGCAGGCGCAGATCGATGCTTTCAACGCCAATCGCCAACGCACCTACCCGGACCTGACACCCACGGTGATTTCCTTTGCGCTCAAGAAGGCGCTCGAGGGTCACATCAGCGCGTCGCATCGTGAATTCGATCTGTACACTCCCGACGCGATGACCACGGAATCGTATCTCGCGGCGAAAAAATCTGGACAACCTGGGGAAGCCCTGATTTCTTCATCCAATCCCGGCCCGCAATTTCGCGGCTATTCGCGCATCTCTGCGTGGATTTCCGAATTTCGCGGCAATGTGAGCGAGCTTGAAAAAACGCGGCGCGATACACTGCCGGCATTCAACATCGTGTACCTGCCCAATGATCATACCGATGGAATGCGCCCGCTGATGCCCACTCCGCAATTCTATATTTCGGACAACGATTACGCGCTGGGATTGCTGGTGCAGGAAGTTTCTTCGAGTCCCTATTGGAAGGACACGGCAATTTTTGTTTTGGAGGATGACGCGCAAAACGGGCCCGACCACGTGGATGCGCACCGCTCACCGGCCCTGGTCATCAGCGCCTACAACCGGCCGGGAGCGCTGATTCACGAATATCACAGCACGGTGAGCCTGATCCGCACCATGGAACTCCTGCTGGGAATGCCGCCGATGAACCAACTGGACGCCTCGGCCTCGCCCATGGATATTTTTCAATCCAAGCCGGATTTCACACCCTATCGCGCCGTACTTCCCGACTTGGCGGAGAATAATCTGGTCACGCAGCCAACAAAAAAACCGGAAACCGCGGCGTATATCCGGCGCAGCTTGCAGCAGGATTTCGATTCACCGGACCTCGCCGATCCCGCCGCGCTCAACCGCATCATCTGGTATTCCGTGCGTGGGAACGAAGCGTACCCTTCTCCCGCGCGGCTTCCGGCATTTGACGCCATGCGCACCGGCGAGGCCGAAAAGGCCGATGAGCAGGAGGATGCGGAACAGGTCGATCGCGCCATCAAGAAATTATTGGCGGCGCATGCCCGCACAGCCGGCCCGCGGCCCTCACCCCGCGACTGAAAGGACTCTGGAGGCCAACGCGTTTCGCGTTCTCGCGTAGCCCGCGATAGAATGGCGCCATGCGCGTGCGCGTCCTATTCTTCGGACAACTGAAAGAAATCACCGGCGTAGCTCAAGAGGATGCCGAAATTCGCGAAGGCGCAAGCGTAGAGGATATTTTCGAATCCTATGGCCGGCGCTTCCCGCGCTTCGCGGAATTTCGAGCGTCCCTCGCGGCGTCCGTGAACCAGGAATATTCGCCGTGGAATGCGTGCTTATCGCCCGGCGATGAAGTTGCGTTTCTCCCTCCCGTCAGCGGCGGGGAAATCAGCGCGCCGGTGCAGGACATTTTTGAAATCGTGCGCCGGCCGATTGAAGTGCGCGCGATTGTTGAGAAGTTGAAATCGCCGGAGGATGGCGCGCTAGTGGCATTCGACGGCTTCGTCCGCGATCATTTCCGCGGCCAGCGCACCTTGTACCTTGAATACGAAGCCTACGAACCGATGGCCCTCGCGAAAATGCGCGAAATCGGCGCGCAGATGCATACTCAGTTTCCGATTCATGCCGCAGCCATCGTGCACCGACTTGGCCGGCTGGAAATCGGCGAAACCAGCATTTTGATCGCCGTCAGCGCCGCCCACCGCGCCGCTGCCTTCGACGCTTGCCGTTATGCCATCGACACTCTCAAGCGCACTGTGCCCATCTGGAAAAAAGAATATTTTGTGGGAGGCGCGGTGTGGGCCGAAGGAGAAATCGCCGCGCCTGCGTCTACCTCCGCTTCTTCCTCTTTGAGCCCAGAGGCAACCTCTGCAAAGACCGCGGACGCCGCCGCGCCCAAGAAAGCCTTTTCCGCCCGGGATGAATCTACCTCCTAGATGAAGAAATCCTCCGCAGGGTTTTACGCCGCAGCGGTTCTGGCCGGAGGCCTGATTTGCGCGCATTGGTCCACGGTGATTTTCGCGGCGCAGCCGCAAGCCCAATCCGGAAGCATCAAAGTTGAAGTCAATCTGGTTGAAATCCTGGCCAGCGTGATTGACGCTCAGGGCGAGCCAATCCCCAACCTCTCGCAGGATTCCTTCTCGATATCCGAGGAAGGCGTTGCGCAGAGAATCGCGCGCTTCGAAGCTCAGACCAACCGTCCGTTGGACTTGGCGCTGATGATCGATTCCAGCATGAGCGAGGTGAAGGAAATGAAATTCGAAGGCGAAGCCGCTTCCCGCTTCATCGCCCAAGTGGTTCGTCCCGGCGATACGCTCTCGGTCTTCGAATTTTCCGACGCGGTGACGGAACTCTCCGATTTTTCGGCGGATATCCCCAAGCTCCAGGCGGCCGTACGGCGCATCACTCCGGGAGCCGGCACGGCCATGTATGACGCGATTGTGCTCGGCTCGCAATCCATCCGAAGGCGTCCGAGCGGGCGCCGCCGCGCCATCATATTGGTCACCGACGCCGGAGAAACCACCAGCGTCTCGAAATTTGAAGACGCGCGCCGCGCCGCCATCGCTTCCGGAGCGCTGCTGTATTCCATCGTCATCCGTCCGGTGAAAAACGAAAACGGGCGCAACACCGCCGGAGAACACGCGCTGATCACCATCACCGACGGAACGGGCGGTGCTTTTTTCGTGCTCGACGGATTCGACCAGCTCGACGCCATGTTTGACCGCATCAATCGCGAACTCCGCACACAATATTTGCTTGGCTATTATCCCAGCGCGTCCGCCCCGCCGGGATCGCTGCGCCACTTAGAAGTGAAGGTGAATTCGGGGGATCTGGTCCGCTACCGCAAGGAATATTTCACGGCCGGCCGGGCGCAATAAACGGAAGGGATGACTCCAACGGGAATTGGCTTCCGCGCGTAAGCGCTACGTGACGCCGCCCGATTTGATTTGCCGATGCAACACCGTGGCTCACGCGGCACCTTGCCCGATTCTTCCCGGCAGTTCATCATGGAGATGGTGCCTATGTCGCAATTTCTCGAAGTCGCCATCGAAACGGCTCGCGAGGCGGGAGCAATCCTGCTCAACGATTCCGCGCGGCCCAAAAACATTTCCTACAAGGGGGAAGTGGATCTGGTCACGGAAACCGACAAAAGGTCGGAAGCGCTTATCGTGTCGCGCCTCCGTTCCCATTTCCCGCTGCACTCCATCGTTGCCGAAGAAGGCGGGGGAGGCGAGGCGGGCAAAACGCGCTACACCTGGCATGTGGATCCGCTTGACGGCACCACGAATTTCGCGCACGGGTACCCTTGCGTCGCGGTTTCCATCGGGCTTTTGGAGGATGGCGAACCTCTGGCCGCGGTGGTCCTGAATCCTTTCGCGGATGAATTATTCACCGCGGAGCGCGGCGAAGGCGCCTATCTGAATCAGAAACGCATTCATGTTTCGCCGGTGGAAAAGCTGGCGAAAAGCCTGCTGGCCACCGGTTTCCCCACCGACCAGAGATCGCGCAGCGTGAATATTAATTATTACTGGGATTTCACTTTGCGCACCCACGGCATTCGCCGCGACGGGTCCGCGGCGCTCGACCTTTGCTCCGTGGCTTGTGGACGCTTCGACGGATTTTGGGAATTTGGCCTGAAATCCTGGGATGCCGCTGCGGGCATTCTGATGGTGCGCGAAGCGGGCGGGGCGGTGACGGATTTTTCAGGGCGTCCCTACCGCGCCGGAGACCGTGAATTGCTGGCCTCGAACGGGCGCATTCATGCCGAAATTATTCAAGTTGCCGCCGATATCACCGAGCGCATGAGCGCCGGCTCCGCGAGATTCCCTTCCGCGCCTTAAGGACGAAAATACCAATCGCCATTTCGTTGACGCCGTGAGCGTGCGATGCTAGCTTGGGCCGCTGCCCAATTTATGCGCGCTGTAGACATCATCCGCAAAAAACGCGACGCAGGTGAACTCACCCGCGAAGAAATCAACTTCCTCATCCAGGGCGCCACTCACAACTCCATCCCCGATTATCAGCTCGCTGCGTTCCTCATGGCCGTGGTTTGGCGCGGAATGAGTCCCGCGGAAGTTGCCGCGCTCACCGAAGCCATGCTGCATTCCGGCGAAGTGGTCGATTTTTCCGGGCTGCGTGGATCGAAAGTGGATAAACATTCGACCGGCGGAGTGGGAGACAAAACCTCGCTGGTCATCGCGCCCATCGTGGCCGCCGCCAGCCGCGAGGACGCGCGCGTATACGTTCCCATGATAAGCGGGCGCGGCCTGGGCCACACCGGCGGAACGCTCGATAAACTCGAATCCATCCCCGGATTTCGCGTGAATCTTTCACTGCACGAATTTCGCGCGGTGCTGGAAACGTGCGGATGCGCGCTGATCGGTCAGACGCCGGAAATTGCGCCCGCGGATAAAAAGCTCTACGCCTTGCGCGACGTCACCGCCACGGTGGAAAGTCCCGCGCTGATTTGCGGCTCGATCATGAGCAAAAAAATGGCGGAGGGAATTGACGCGCTGGTTTTGGACGTGAAAACCGGCGACGGCGCGTTCATGAAAACCGAACGCGACTCCGAAAGCTTGGCGCGCCTGCTGGTGGATACCGGCACACGCATGGGCAAAAAAGTCGTCGCGCTGATCACGGATATGGAGCAACCGCTGGGGCGGGCCATCGGCAACGCGCTCGAAGTCCGCGAGTGCCTGGATATTTTGAATGGCGCGGGGCCCGCGGACCTCCGCGAATTGTGTCTCGAACTTTCGGCGTGGATGCTGGTGTTGGCGGGCCGCGCGAACAATTCCGTCGAGGGCCGCGCCCTGGCCGCGGAAATGATTGCAACCGGGCGCGCCCGTGATACATTCCGCGAGGTGATTCGGCTGCAAGGGGGCGATGCGGGGGTGGTGGACGAGCCGGGAAGATTGCCGCGCGCCGCGCATCTGGCCCATGTGAAGGCGCAAGCGGGCGGGTACCTTACGAAAATTCACTGCGAGCGGGTGGGAATCGCCAGCATGATGCTCGGCGGCGGGCGCGAGAAAAAAGAGGATGCCATCGATCCTGCCGTGGGATTGGTGCTCGAAAAAAAAGTCGGCGATTCCGTCGCGCCCGGGGAAATCCTCTGCACCGTGCACTACAATCTGGACGCGCGCCTCGAACAAGCCATGGAATTGCTCGGCAGAAGTTTCGAGATCGGGCCGCAACCTCCGGCGGCCGCGCCGCTGGTGCGCAAGATTATCGGGGACGTTTCGCGGGCTTGAATCCGGGCCAATCGCGGCGAGCCCGAGCCGTGGAAATTTGTTGAAATGAATTTCTTGTAATCGCTTCACGGAAAGGCGGGCGCTTCGCATGCACCGTTACATTGGATTTTTGGGAATGTTCACGATGATGGCGCTGGCCTACGCCTTTTCCACGGACCGCCGAGCCATCCGCATGAAAACCGTGGCCTGGGGCCTGGGCTTGCAGATTACTTTCGCGTTCCTGGTCATGCGTTGGGAATATGGAAGGCTGCTGTTCCAGAAGGCCGGGGACGGCGTGAATTGGCTGCTCGATTTCGCCTTCTACGGTTCCACATTCGTCTTCGGCGATCTGGGAATGAAAAATTCCCCCAAGGGTTTCTATTTTGCGTTTCAGGTTTTGCCCACGATTATTTTTATCGCCGCGGTTTTTGCCGTTCTCTATTACTTCGGAATCATGCAATTCGTCATCAAGCAGGTGGCGCGGCTGATGACTTCGCTGATGGGCGCGAGCGGAGCGGAATCGCTCAACGTGGCGGCCAGCATTTTCATGGGCCAGACCGAGGCTCCGCTTACTATCCGTCCTTACCTTCCCGACGTGACGAAATCCGAATTGATGACCATTATGACCAGCGGAATGGCCCACGTTTCCGGGGGCATCATGGCCGCTTACATCGCTTACGGCATCGAGGCCAAGCATTTGCTGGCCGCGGTGATCATGACCGCACCTGGCACCATTCTGCTTGCCAAGATGCTTGTCCCGGAAACGGAAACTCCGGTGACTTCCGGGCGCGTGGAAATGGCCGAACTCGAACGCGACACCAACGCCCTGGGAGCCATTTCGCGTGGCACGCTTGACGGCTTGAATCTGGCGATCAATGTGGGCGCCATGCTGATTTCCTTTATCGCCTTGATTTACATGGTGGACGGCGTATTCGCCGGCATTCACGCGGGCCTCGCGCATTTCGGTATGATGTGGTTTCCCACCAGCCTCGAGCAGGTGTTTGGCTACGTTTTCGCGCCGATTGCCTGGGTCATAGGCATTCCCTGGCACGATTGCCACACCATCGGAGATCTGCTGGGCTTGCGCATGGTCACCAACGAGCTGATTGCATTTCAGCGCCTGGGGCCGATGAAGGCCGTGCTCGATCCGCGATCTTTTACGATCGCCACGTTTGCGCTCTGCGGGTTTGCCAACTTCAGCTCTATTGGAATTCAGATTGGCGGCATCGGAGCGCTTGCTCCCAATAAAAAAGGAGAGCTGGCGCGCCTCGGCATTCGCGCCATGCTCGCCGGGACCATGGCCAACCTGATGTCCGCTTCGATCGTGGGAGTGATGTTGCGGTGAAGCGCGCGGGCCAGAAGCGAAGTGTGGCGAGCGGCGAATTCGTGCGCGCCGAACGCGCCGCGAAATTTATTCTCGCAAAAACCAGGCTGCGCCCGCGGATTGCGCTGGTTCTGGGGTCCGGGCTCGGCGCTTTTGCCGATTCGCTTGCTGGCGCCGTGCGCATTCCCTACGAAAAGATTCCCGGCTTTCCGCGCTCGACCGCCGTGGGGCATGCCGGGCGCATGGTGATCGGGAAATCCGGGGATGTGACGGTTGCGGCGATGCAGGGCCGCGTCCATTTCTACGAAGGCTATACGGCGAAAGAGGTCGTTTTTCCCATGCGTGTTTTGGGACGCATGGGCATTCGCGCCGCGATTCTCACCAACGCCGCCGGAGGAATTAATTTGCAATACAATCAAGGCGCGCTGGTGGTCCTGCGCGACCACATCAATCTGCAGGGAGTGAATCCGCTGGTGGGCCCGAATGACGATCGTTTCGGGCCGCGCTTCCCGGATATGTCGCATGCTTACTGGAAGCCCTACGCGGGGATCGCGCTAGAAGAGGGGAAGCGGCTGGGGATGCAGATTCATGAAGGCGTGTACGCGGCGCTTTCCGGGCCGAGTTACGAAACTCCCGCGGAAATTCGCTACCTGCGCACCATCGGCGCTGACCTGGTGGGCATGTCCACCGCTCCGGAAGTGATCGTGGCGCAGCATCAGGGTATGCGCGTACTGGGAATATCGTGCGTCACGAACATGGCCGCGGGAATTCTGGACCAGGCAATTGATCACGCCGAGGTGATGGAGACCGGCGAACGCGTGAAGGGTGATTTCATTGCGCTGCTGCAGGCCGTTCTCCCGCGCATCGCCGCGGACGTAGAGTAAACGAGGCGCGCGCGAACCTTCGCGGCAACATACGAGAATGAACGACTACACCACACTGATCGCCGCCGCCAAACAAGCGCGGCTCAACGCGCACGCGCCGTTTTCGAATTTTCGCGTGGGCGCGGCTCTACGCGCGAAATCCGGACGCATCTTCACCGGCTGCAACGTGGAGAACGCCACTCTTGGCCTTACTTGCTGCGCCGAACGCGTGGCTATCTTCAAGGCGGTGTCCGAAGGCGAAGCGCGGATTCGAAGCCATCGCAGTGGTGGCGGATACCGATACGCTCACCCCGCCTTGCGGAGCCTGCCGCCAGATTATCTGGGAATTTTGCGGAGATGTTCCGGTGGTTCTTGCCAACCTCGCCGGAAAAGTGATCGAGGAAAGTTCCGGAAACCTGCTGCCGCGTCCGTTCGATTCCTCGTTTTTGTAGCGGAAGCCTTTGCGGATATCCAGCCTGGAATCGCAACGCCTCCAATTTCTTGCCTGCGGGAATTTAATTTCTACCCCTGCCCCATCTTGCGCTTGCGGTTCAGGTTTATGGCCGATTTCTTCAGCGTTTCCGGCACATTTTTGTTGGAAGTAAGTTTCACCAAGTCTGGCCCCGTCAGCCGCGGCATCAAGTGCAAGGAAATATCCAGCGGTGTTTTGGGATTAGTGATCAGATTTCTCACCACCCCATAGCCCTTCATATATTTGCGCGTAAGCGAAATGGTGCGCAGCACTTCGCCGGATACGTTGGTCATTGCGGCAAAGGCCTCGACTTCCGTTTCCGAAAGGCGCGGCGATTGCAGCACGCATCTTTGCACCAATTTGTTGGGGTCGCGGATCAGCAGCATGCGTTCTTCGCGACCGCCCTTCAGAGCCAAGGTCAGGCGCTGAACCACATTCATGTGCGCGATTCGCTGCAACAGCGTTTTTCGCTTTACGGGATCGGGTTCGACGTCCCCGGCTACGTCTTCGATCTGCTCCTCGGATAGCGCGCCTCCGTCGATGCCCTGGATCAACGCGCTTTGCTCCGCGTTGCACGCTTGCGACTGCTTGAGCGCGATGGCCAGTTGAGGATCGGAGCTCACGCGTTCGAGGTTGTCGAGCAGCGCCTGAATTCCCTCGCTCGTGAGGTGGCGGACCGTGCGCGTGATCAAAGCCGTGGGGCACGCCGCGTTCTTGGCCATCGCATCGGCTACCCCCGATTTTTCGCCCAAATTGTCCGCACAATAGGTAAAAAGCCGTGCATCCGCATCCGCGCGCGCGAGGGCGGTCAGGAAAGATGCCTCCGGCTGGGTCAGCAGGGCATTCTGAGCGCGTTCGGCAATGTTCGCATCGGGATCGCAGGAGAGCACCGCGAGAATTTCGGCGCGATCTTCCGGCGAAACCGAAAGACTACCGGCGCATAGCGCTAACTTCTGTTCCGGCCGCGCACGGCCTTCGCGAATGGCGGCGCGAACTTCCGCATGCGCCTCGGCGTTAATGAGCGTCTCCCCGGCCGGGAAGCAGGCTCGCCTGTGGATAAGGCGCGGTCAACAAGCAATACTCGGACATCCTTGCATTGCGCCGCAAGGCGTTCGAAACCGGGCTGGTCAATTCCGCATGGGATTTGTGCCGCAGCCGCGCGATGAGCCGTGGCCCGAAATGCACGGCCAGAAATCCCACGGTTCCGAGAATCGCCAGTAGCAAGAAGATGGCCGCCGCAAGCGGGAACCAATTGCGATTGGATTCGGCGGGGGCGTCGGCCACCACTCCCACATCGACGCGGTCCCTGGTAGCCAGCGCATATTCCGCCACCAGGCTGTCCTCATCCAACCCTAGAAAATGAGCCACGGAGCGGATGAAACCGCGGTTGAAAACTCCTCCCGGCAATTGATCCCACTGCTCGTTTTCAAGAGCTTCCAGATAACGCGGGGCGATGCGCGTGGCTTTGGCGATCTCCTCGAGAGATACGCCGCGCATCTCGCGTTCGCGTTTTAGGTGGTCGCCGAAAAGTGTGGAAGGCATCCGCGGAGGCTCACTGACAATTCAAAAATATAGGCGCGTGCGGAGGGAGTGTCAATGCCGCGCCAATTTTTACGCGATGTTTTGCCATTGCCTGACACGCATTTCAGCCGCCCCCATAGTACTCGAGGTACATCCCATTGGCTTTTCGGCAATTCTCCCGGGAAGAGCGTTGCGGAGGGGGAAAGCGGTTCACTATAATGCCGGAGTTGCCGATTCATGCGAGTGGACCGGACCAGCATACCTTGAAAGAACCCATGCGGAAGACTGTGGAGTCCAAGCCGTTTGAGGGCGTCGACAGGCGCAGAAGCCCCGGCGCCGCGCCGGATGTTCCCCTGGTCCCGGAAAGCAACGAAGTCACCGTCTTCCATGAGCTGGGCAAAGCCCTCACCTCCTCCTTGCAGCTCGATCAAGTGCTTCGCACCATCATGGAAAAAATCAACGAGGTGTTGCGTCCCGACACCTGGTCCCTCCTGCTGATGGACGCCGACAAAGAGCGAACTCTTATTTCCAGATTGCCACGGGCAAAGGCGCCGAGGCGCTGAAGGATGTGCGCATCAAGGTGGGGCAGGGTCTGGCGGGCTGGGTGGCGCAGACCGGGGAAGCCGTGGTGGTGCCGGACACCAGCCAAGGATTCGCGCTTTTTCGGCAAGGTGGACGAGAAGACCAAGATGGAGACGCGCTCGATTGTCGCCGTGCCGGTGCGTTTCCGCGACCACTGCCTGGGCGTGATCGAATTGATCAACTGCATCGGCCCGGAGGGTTTCAGCCAGCGCGACCTGGCGTTGCTCGAAGCCCTGGCCGATTACGCCGCCATCGCCATCGAAAATGCGCGCCACGTCCAGCGCATTCACGAACTCACCATCACCGACGATTGCACGAGCTTATACAACGCGCGCCATCTGAATTTCATGCTGGACACGGAAATCTACCGCTCGCACCGCTACGCCTTCGAATTTTCGCTGATCTTCATTGACCTCGATCATTTCAAGAATATCAACGACACCTATGGGCACTTGATGGGCTCGAAGCTGCTGGCGGAGATCGGGACGGCCATCAAGGACAAATGCCGCTTGATTGACCTGGCGTTTCGCTACGGCGGCGACGAATTCGTGGTCCTGCTGCCGCAAACTTCCAAGGAAAACGCGCTGGGCGTGGCGCGCCGCCTGCACAAGCTGATTCGCGAGATGGTTTGGCTCAAGGAACCCAGCTTGAACGTGAACATCACCGCCAGCGTGGGCGTGGCTTCCTATCCCACCGATTCGCGGACCAAGGCCGAACTGCTGCACCTCGCCGACGAAGCCATGTACCTGGTGAAGAACACCACGCGGGATAGCGTGGCTGCTGCAAGCGTGGGCATCCTTCCCCAGGGCGCTTCCGAAGCGTAAGGAATTTCCGCATCGAGACGGAGCCGCATACCCCGTAACAGAAATTGCAAGAGCCTCGCGGTATTTCTCAGGCTATGATTTATGGCGTGAAGACGCGCCACAAATCCTGTCCTGAAAATTTGATGCGGTTGCACTGTCCGTTGACCTTGTCCGCAAAGCGGATCCATTCCGGGCTCAACGCTTCATCGCGCAGATAAAAATCACCATCCGCACCCATTTCCAGCGGGATGACCCCATCAATCCACAGCGTCCCTTTGCGAATCACGATGTGCATGCTTCCAATCCACGGGCTTTCATTGCGGTAATGCCCGGTGTAGCCGCTCCATTCCGCGGGATAATCGAATTTTGTCGCGCCGGTGTATTTTGAATTGGCGTACCAATCTCCGCCCCAGCCCGCTTCCACCACCGCCGCTTTCACATCCAGCGTATCGGCGCGGCCAAAGACCAGGATGAATCGCGAAAAATCCGGGTGCGCGATGAGAAAGGAATCGCCGCCGGCGGTTTCCAGCGGCACGTGCGCCCCGTCATGCAGGAGAAATAATTTCCGGTCGGCGGCGACGAATTCCAGTTTGCGGCCATCCGCCCCGTGGTACACGCCGGCATAGTCCGCGGCATTGTCCACGCGCGTAGGCAGATTTACGGTAGGTGCGGGCGGATGGGATTTGCGTTCGTCTTCCGCGCGCATCAGTTGCACGGCGAACTGCACGACAGCCGTGGGACGATACCCTTGCATGGCGTTGATGGAGGCGAAAGCGCCTACGCCTTCGTCGATATCCACCTGAATGGCGGAAGCGAAGGAAACCATTCCGCCGGTGTGGCGGAGAATCTTGTGCCCCTCGAAAGAGTCCACGGCGATGCCGTATCCGTAGCTGGCAGTGGGGCCAAACTCCTCGGCGGGAATATAGGGCTTGGAGAAAAGCGCGAAACTCTCATCAGACAGCAATGTGGATTGCGGACCTTTTCCCCGATTGGCGAGCATTTGAATATAGAGGCCCATATCGCGCGGGGAGGAGGCGATGCATCCGGCTGCGTCACTGAAGATAATTGCCGGAGCCTCGCAGAGCCGCCCAAATCGTGGATAGGGGCGGTCGCTCTGGAATGGGTAGTAATTGCCTGCCAGGCGGTCGCGAATGTCGAGCGAAATCGCGGATTCGCTTTCCGTCATGCCCAGAGGTCCGAACACGCGCTTGCGGATGACCTCCGGCCAAGGTTGTTCCTCGAGCGTGGCCAACAGATAGCCGAGCGTGGCGAAAGCCATGTTGCTGTAATGGAAATGCTCGCCCGGCGCATTCGCCGCGCGATGGCGCGCCGCTGGATCGGAAAGAAATACCGGCGAATCGTCGGGAAGCCCGGAAGTGTGCGTCAGCATGTGGTGCACGGTGATGGGCGGAAATTTCGAATCCACACGAAACCAAGGTAGGTATTCCTGGATGGGTTTGTGCAGGTCGAGTTTGCCTTCCTGGCGAAGTTGCAGCAGGCAATTGGCCACGAAAGATTTGCTGATCGAGCCGATCTGGAAAAGTTCCGCTGGGGCGATATGCGCGGTGCCGCGAAGGTCCGAAAACCCATACGTGGCGATGCGTTCGACGCCTTCGCGGCTGGCCATGACGAAAGTAATGCCCGGGGAATTCATGGCGCGCATGTATTGTTCGATAAAGGCGTCGAGCGGGCGAAAGGCCGCGGCATATTTGCTGGTCTTGGGGCTGGCCGCGGATTCGATCACGAAAAATTGGCTGGCGGCGATGGCTGCGGCCGTCTGCGCTCCCAGGCTCAGGAAGCGGCGGCGGGGAATGGATGATGGCATTTTTCTCCTCGATGGGATGAGTATAAGAACCGCAGGAGGGTAACACCCGCGGGGCGCGCAAGACAATCGGAGGGTGAATGAAGCGGCGAATATCCACAAAGGGCCGCGTGCGGCTTGATTCAGCGATGGGGGCGTGTTAGTCTGCGTTCGATTTTGATTCAGGCACGAGCCCCACGCCGGCACAAGCGAAAGCAAGCGAGGACGCATGTCCAACGAAGCGCTAGGAATGATCGAGACCAAAGGATTGGTGGGATCGATCGAAGCGGCGGACGCCATGGTGAAAGCCGCCAACGTAATTTTGATCGGGAAGGAATATATCGGCGCGGGGTACGTCACCGTGATGGTGCGCGGCGACGTCGGCGCGGTGAAGGCGGCGACGGACGCAGGCGCGGCCGCGGCGCGCCGCGTGGGTGAACTGGTGGCCGTGCACGTGATTCCGCGTCCGCATGAGTTGGTGGAAGATATTTTGCCCGGCGGCGGATTGTCCCGGGCGGCAAAGAAGTAGCCGGGCAGAAGGCGTCGCCCGAATTCTTTCATCTCCGGGTTTCTGAGACATTTTTTCCGAAACTTGATCGGGTATGGTTCCTTGAGCCTGCGCGACCGCGATTTGATTTCCATCCAGGAAGCCCGCCAAGCCGTGGAGCGCGCGGCTCAAGCGCAAAAGCGATTCGCCGAATTTTCCCAGGAACAAATTGACGCCGTGGTGGAGGCATGCGCGGAAGCAGCCACGCAGGCTTGCGAACCCCTGGCGCGCCTGGCGGTGGAAGAAACCGGCTACGGCAACGTGCCGGACAAAATCCTCAAGAACCGATTCGCTTCAGTCGACGTGGCGCACGCGATTCGCGGGATGAAGACTGCCGGGATTTTGCTGGAAGACCGCGAGCGCGGCATCATCGAAATCGGCGAACCCGTGGGCGTGGTGGCGGCCATCATCCCTTCGACGAATCCCACTTCCACCGCGATTTACAAAACACTGATTGCCTTGAAGGCCCGCAATAGCGTGGTGATGAGCCCGCATCCGAGCGCCATGCGCTGCATTTGCGAAACGGTGAGCGTGCTGCGCCGCGCCGCGCTGAAAATGGGCGCGCCCGAGGGGCTGATCGAGTGCCTGGAAACTCCCACGACGCAAGGAACTCAGGAACTGATGAAGCATCGCTCCGTGGGCGTGATTCTCGCGACCGGAGGAAGCGGGCTGGTGCGCGCGGCCTATAGTTCCGGGCGTCCGGCATATGGCGTGGGCCCGGGAAACGTTCCGGCATGCATCGAGCGCACCGCCGATGTGAAAAAAGCCGTGGCGGATATTTTCGCGGGAAAAACATTTGATTACGGCACGATTTGCTCTTCCGAGCAGGCCATAGTTGCGGAAGAAGCGGTGCGCGAACGCGTGCTCGAAGAATGCCGCAGCCAGGACGGCTATTTTCTTTCGCCCGAGGAAATCGCAAAGCTCGGCGCGCTGGTGTTTCGCCCCGGATCGCTTGCGCCGAACCCGCAAATTGTCGGGCGCGCTGCGACGGTAATCGCGGAGATGGCGGGAATCAAGGTGCCGGCTTCGACGCGCGTGCTGATCGCGCGGCTCGATGGCGTGGGAAGGGAATTCCCGCTCTCGGCTGAAAAGCTTTCGCCCATTCTGGCTTTTTATTCGGCGCCCCATCTGGCCGCCTGCATCGAGTTGTGTGTGCGGTTGCTGCAACACGGCGGGATGGGGCACACCGCGTCCATTCATTCGCAGAGCGAAGCGGCGGTAAAGCAATTCGGAATCGCCGTGCCGGCTTTTCGCGTGGTGGTGAATTCGGCTTCGGTGCACGGATCGATTGGCTATTCGACCAACCTGTTTCCGGCCATGACTCTCGGATGCGGATCGCCCGGCGGGAACATCACCTCCGACAATATCGGCCCGCGGCATTTGATGAATATCAAGCGCGTGGCATGGGAATCGCGCGGAGTGGAGCACCGGACAATTCCGGCAGCCCAGCGCCTGACGGCGGTGAGCGCGCTGAACGCGACGAACGCGCCAGGCGCGGCAAGTTCCCCCAAGCCGCTGGCCGCGCCCGCATCGCACGGCGATGAAATAATCGTTCCGGCCGCGCCAAAAATTGTTGCGGCGGTGGCTGCAGCGGCAGCTGGCGCTTCAAGTGGCGGCGCGCAGGGCGCGCCTTCACCCGCAAGCGGCGAGGCGACACCCGACCGCGCGACGATTGCACGCATCGTCGAGCGCGTATTTACATCGCGAGGAATCCCGCGAGGCGGCGTACCGAAAGGAGCCGCGGAAATGGAAACGAAGACAGCGGCGGCCGCTCCGGCGTGCGCCACCGTCGAAAGCGTGGCCTCGGAAGTGGTAGCCGCTGCGCTGGCGGCCCGAAAGAAGACTGCAGCTTCGGCTTCCGTCCCGGAAAAAGCTCCCGCACCCGCGGAGCTTGCGCCGGCAGCGCCCGAAGCGCCGAAAGCTGCCGCGGCCCCGATCCGTGTGGCGGAATTCGTGTGCGAAAACGACGTGCGCGGCGCCGGCACTCGCGGCGAAAAAATCTTCATTGGCCCCAAAACAATTGTGACGCCGTCGGCGCGAGAATACGCGCAAGCCCACGACATCTTTGTGCTCACCGACATTTCTCCCGCTTCCGGCAAATCGCGCAACGAAGGCTGATTCCGCACGCAGTTGTCCCGCTGGTATCACTCACCTATACTCGACTTCTGACCGCCAGGGTGGCGGGCCGGGACGATTCAGGAGGAACAAGCCTTGCGCAATCAGGAAGCGGCACGCTACGCGCGATGGGCCGCGACGGCGGCGGGCTTGATCGTCCTGGTGGTTGTGGGCGTCTACTCGCGCAAGGCCATCCGCGACGCACATCTGCGGGGCAAGCAGCCCGCGGCCGTGCCCATCACCGTGCAGCAGCAATCCGCGCAATTCGCATTTTCCAAGGTGGAGCAGGATCGCACCATCTTCACCATTCGCGCTTCGCAAGCCACGCAGTTCAAGGATCAGGATCGCGCCGTCCTCGAGGATGTCTGGATCACGATTTACGGGCGCGCGGGGGACCGCACCGACAACATCCACACGCGCGAATGCAGCTACGAACCGAAGACCGGAGCGGTGCGTTGCGCCGGCGACGTGCAAATCGATATCGGCGGGATGGCGCAAGCCGCCGGAAATTCCCCTGGCCAGGAAGTGGAAGTAAAGACCAGCGATTTGTCCTTCAACCGCGAATCGGGGCAGGCAACGACTACCCAGCCGGTTGAATTTACATTTCCGCAGGGGCACGGCCGCGCCGCGGGAGTGGATTACAGCTCGAAAGATTCCATCATCCGGCTGCAGCATTCCGTGGAGCTGAATCTGGACCCTTCCGACCGCACCGGCGGATTGCCCGTGGATGCCAAAGGCAGCAGCCTGGAAATCCGGCGCAACGACCGCATGGTCACGCTGCAAGGTCCCGCGGTGGTGAAGCAGGGCGGCCGCGAACTGACCGCGGATTCGATTGCCATCGAACTCGATCCACAATTTCACGCGCGGACCATCACCGCTTCGGGTCATCCGCAAATTAATTCTTCGGACGCGAAAACAAAAATGTCAGCGACCGCCAATGAATTCCAGGCGCTGCTCAGCCCCGAAGGCTGGGTGGACAAGATTCTGGCTGTTCGCGGCGTTGCGGGCGTGCGGCAATCCGCGGCCGGGACCGATCATTTTTCCGCGGACCATGTGGATTTCCAGTTGCATCCCCGGCAAAACTGGGTTGAACAAATGACCGCGAACGGCAACGTGGCTCTCAATTCCCAGGACGCTACCTCCTCGCGAAGTCTAAAAACAAGCGCCTTGCGCGTCGAGTTTGCGGCCCCCGCAACAAATCGCGCCGGAGCCGATCTGGCGGGCCAGCAGCGCGTGGAAAGCGCGCAAACTCTGGGCGCCGCAACCATCGAAATGAAAAGCGGCGCGGAAACCACAAATCTTTCCGCCGGAAAATTTGTGGTGCGGACCGGACCCACCGGGCGTTTCGAAAAACTGGTGGGGCAATCGGGTGTGCAAGTCTCAAGGCAAACCGGCACAAGCCAGCCGCAAACAACCACGGCCGCGAATTTGACGGCAACCTTTGTTCCGCGCGGCGATTGGAACACTCTCGAGGAATCCGGCAACGTGCATTTCCAGCAGGGCGACCGCCAAGCCACCGCCGCACACGCGCGAATTGTTCGCGCGACGGGCGCAATCACGCTCGATGGCACTCCCGCTTTGATGGACGCGGAAAGCCGGACCACCGCTTCCGCCGTTTTCATCGATCAAAAAACGGGTGCGCTGCAGGCCACCGGCGGCGTGGTGACTTCATACTTCGGGTCCCATCAAAGCGCGTCGATGAACTTTGGATCGGGCACGGCGCATATTTCCGCGGACGCGCTCGCCGGCTCCACGTCCTCGGGTCACGTGATCTATTCCCGCCACGCGCGATTGTGGCAGGGCGATTCCGTTCTGGACGCCAATCAAATCGAAATCTGGCGCGACGAAAAAAAGGTGCAGGCCAGCGGCAATGTGGTCGCGGTGTTCCCTCAGATGGGCGCGCTGGTTCCCGTGGTGGATGCCCCCAAGCCGGAAAATTCGCAGGGAGCCGTCAAAGCAGTCTCCAAGGACCCCAATACTCCTACGCTCTGGCACATTCGCGCGCCGCTCTTAACCTTCTATGAGGATTCCGGCATGGCTCATCTGGAAGGAGGGGTTATGGCCGGCTCGGATCAAGGGACGCTCACATCGCGAAATCTGGACGTATTCTTCGGCCCCCCTCCCGCTTCCTCGGTGGCACCCAAAGGGTCTTCCAAAGGGCCGGCGGGGCAACAACTGACCCGCGCGCTGGCATCGGGGAACGTGGTGGTGACTCAGGCAGGGCGTCGCGGAACCGCCCAGCGCGCCGAATACACCGCTGCGGACGGGAAATTCGTGCTTTCCGGTGGAAATCCGGCAATAAATGATGCCGATGGGAACACAACCACGGGCCATTCGTTGACCTTCTTTGTGGCCAGTGATACGATTTTAATCGATTCGCAACAGGGTTCGCGCACGCTGACCAAGCACCGGGTTGAGAAATGAAGCAGCATGCTGACACTTCAGGCCGCCGATCTGAGTAAGTCGTACCGCGGGCGGAAGGTTGTCGATAATATCAGCCTGGAGATTCGGCAGGGTGAGGTGGTAGGGCTGCTCGGGCCGAACGGCGCAGGAAAGACTACGACGTTTTACATCCTGGTTGGCCTGGCGCGCCCTGATTACGGGCGTGTGCTGCTGGACGGCGAGGATATCACCGATCTCCCCATGTACCTTCGGGCCCGCAGCGGCATTAGCTATCTTCCCCAGGAGCCCTCGGTTTTTCGCAAGATGACGGTCGAGGAGAACCTCCTGGCGGTTCTCGAGACGCTGCCGCTCTCCTCCGAGCAGCGGCGCGACCGGGTGGAAGAGTTGCTTTCGCAGATGGGGCTGGAAGGCGTGCGGTACAGCCAGGCATATGTGTTATCAGGGGGAGAGCGGCGGAGGCTGGAAATCGCCCGTTCGCTGGTGCTCTCGCCATCGTTCGTGCTGTTGGACGAACCTTTTTCGGGGATTGACCCGCTCACGGTGGTTGATATTCAGAAGATTATCGCGGACTTGAGCGCCGCGGGGATCGGCATCCTGGTGACCGATCACAATGTGCGGGAGACGCTGGCGGTGACCAATCGCGCCTACATTATCACCGACGGCAAAATTTCATACGCCGGCACCCCGGCGGAGCTCGCGGCCAATCCGGAAGTTCGCCGCGTTTACTTGGGAGAGGGATTCCGGCTGAATTGAGGTTGCACGACGGAACACTATGAACTGGCTTGCACCCAAATTAAGTCTCCGCCTGGCGCAGAAGCAGATTCTCACGCCGGGACTCGTGCAAATGGTGAGCGTGCTGGCGCTCAACCGCCTGGAATTGCGCGAAATGATCAATCAGGAGATCATGGCCAATCCGGTCCTCGACGAAGTGGAAGAAGAAGGCGAGACCGCCGAAAGCTACACCGACGAAACCTTTCTGAAAGCTGAAACGGAAAAAGTCCCCGAAACGCCCGCCGCCAACCCTTTCGACGAATTCGATTTCGGCTCTTTTTTCTCGCAATATCTGGACACCGGCGCGGAGCGCTCGAACAACAGCGAAAGCGAGGAAATCGAAAAACCCTCCTTCGATAAGTTTTTGTCTTCGCCTTCGAATCTGGCCGATCACCTGACCTGGCAATTGAGCATGAGCATCTGCACCGAGACGGTGCGCAAGATCGCCGAATCCATCATCGGCAATCTCGATGAGAATGGATACCTCACGGCGACCCTCGAGGAAATCGCGCAGTCCGGTGACTACTCGGCCGAGGATGTGGAAGAGGCGCTGACCATGGTCCACGAGTTCGATCCTCCTGGGGTTGGCGCGCGTGATTTGCAGGAATGCCTGCTGCTGCAACTCAAGGTACTGGACCCGCAAAACACCCTGGCGCAGCAGATCATCGCCGAACATTTGAAGCTGCTGCAAAACAATCAGATGAAGGAAGTGGCGCGGGCGTTGAACCGTCCCGTGGAGCTGGTGAAACGCGCGGTGGACGTCATCAAGCGCCTCGATCCGCAAGCCCGGGCTGCGCTACAACAAGACGGAAGCGCGCCTGGTTGAGCCGGACGTGCAGTTTCGCAAAGTCGATGGCGAGTGGCAGGTGTTCATGAACGATGACGACCTGCCGCAACTGCGCCTGAGCCAGACCTACCGCCGCCTGCTTTCCCGCGATGCCGCCGACCGCGATGTCCGCAATTACGTGAAGGAGCGGTTCACGGCGGCCATCCAGCTGATGAAAAATATCGAGCAGCGCAAGCACACCATCCTGCGCGTTTGCCAGTCCATCCTGCGCCGCCAGAGCGATTACCTGGATTACGGCGCGGACAGTCTGAAGCCTATGATGATCAAGGAAGTGGCGGAAGAAGTAGGAGTCCATCCTTCCACGGTGAGCCGCGCGGTGGCCAATAAGTATGTTCACACGCCGTCAGGCGTTCTTGAGCTGCGCAGCTTTTTTTCGGAGTCGGTGAACGGACCGCAGGGCAGCGAAATGTCGTTGCTCTCCTTGAAGCGCCGCGTGAAGCAAATGATCGAAGAAGAAGACACCTCCCACCCGCTGACCGACGACCAGATCACCAAGCAACTCAGCATCGAAGGCATCCAGGTGACCCGCCGCACCGTGGCAAAATATCGTGAGGACCTTCGCATTCCCAGCACGCATCGCCGCCGGGTGAAGGCCTAGCCGCCTGCCGCCGTGAAGCCGCGCAACTCTAAGAGAAAAACTCCCCGCCACGACGCCCGCCAGTTGGTGATTCTGACCGGCCTTTCCGGGTCCGGAAAAGGTTCGGTGCTCAACACCTTCGAGGATTTGGGATTTTATTGCGTGGACAATCTTCCCGTGGCGCTGATTCCCATGTTCAGCGAACTCTATGGAGAAGGGCGCGGTGAAATCGAGCGCGCGGCGCTGCTGGTGGACGCCCGGGAAGGCGAGCAAATCGACAGGCTTCCCGGAATCTACCGCAAATTGATCGCCGATCATCCCGCCACGCTGGTGTTTGTCGAAGCCAGCGACGAAGCGTTGTTGCGGCGATTCAGCGAAACGCGCCGCCCGCATCCCCTGGGACACGATGTTTCGATCGCTGAAGGAATTCGCGAGGAACGCAGGAGGATGGCGCCCATCCGCCGCCTCGCCGATGTGGTTATCGACACCACCAAATTCAATGTGCATGAATTGCGGCAATTTATTCTCGACCGCTTTCAAAAACCGGGCCAGCGCCCGCTGCTGGTTTCCGTGGTGAGTTTTGGATTTCGCTATGGAATTCCGGTGGATGCCGACCTCGTTTTTGACGTGCGATTTCTTCCCAACCCTCATTTTGTTCCGCGCCTGCGGCCCTTCAGCGGCAAGGATCCCCGCGTGGCGCGCTATATCCGCTCGTTTCCGCAGACCGGGGAATTCCTGCGCCGCATCGAAAGCCTCCTGACGTATCTGATTCCGCATTACATCGTGGAAGGGAAAAGTTATCTGACCGTGGCGCTGGGTTGCACCGGCGGACGTCACAGGTCCGTGGCCCTGGCGGAAGTGATCGCGCGGTCCTTGCGGAAGAAGAAGTATTCGGCAAAAGTGGTGCATCGCGACATCGAAAAGTCCGTCTCGTGACATCCGAAACGATGGAAACGATTCCCAAATCCCAGCACAAGGAAGAACTGCAGCGCCTGCTGCGCTACGTTCGCCCGTACGCCGCGCGCCTTTTCCTGGGCATCGGGCTGCTGGCATTCATGGCCGCGGTGGATGGCCTGGTGGTGCTATCCATCCGTCCGGCCTTCGACATTGTTCTGAATCCTCATTCGCTCGATCAGCGCCTGGCATTGTTCACCATTCCCTGGGGCGGCCCGACGATCTCGTTGAATTCCTTTGTGCCCCGCCAGATTCATTACGTGTGGTCGGTTTTTTCGCTGGCGCTGTTGTTTTTGTTCGTGGCCAAGGGGCTGGCGGAATTTTTCGGAGTCACGCTGATTCAATACGTGGGGCTGGCGGGCGTCACCGATTTGCGCGACGAAGTGTACGCCAAGGTGATCCAGCAGCCGGTGGGATTTTTCCACAATCATCCGGTGGGGCGCGTGATTTCCGCGGTGATCACCGACCTGGAACAGATGCGCAGCGCCTTTTCCGATTATTTGGCGGACTTTTTCCGGCAACTTTTCAGCCTGGTGGTTTTCGTGCTGGTGCTGCTGGTCATCAACTGGAAGCTGGCGGTGGGTTCGGCGGTCTTGGTTCCCCTGGTAGTCTGGCCGATCGGGAAATTGGCGCGGCGCATTCGCCACTCGACGCAAAGAAGCCGGTCGCGCCTGGCGGAGCTGAGCCAGATTCTCCAGGAAACCATCAGCGGAAACCGCGTGGTCAAAGCCTTCGGGATGGAGCGCTTCGAAATTCGCAAGTTCGGGCAGACCGCACGGAATCTGCTGCGCGAAAACATGCGCTGGATCCGCGCCATGTCCGCCACTTCTCCGCTGATGGATTTGCTGGGCGCGGTGGTGATCTGCATGATTCTGCTCTTCGCGCGCGATCAGATTCGCGTGGGCAAAATGACGCCGGGAATTTTCCTGGCGTTCGTTTTCGCCCTTTTCCGCGCCTACGAGCCGGTCAAGCGACTGGGTACCATTTACCAGCTCTTCCAGCAGGCCGTGGGAGTTTCGGCCCAGGTGTTTTCCTTCATGGCCCTCCCGGAAGAAGAGATGGAAGCGCCGGGATCGAAGCTGCTGCCGCGATTTTCGAAGTCCGTGGAATTTGACAGCGCCAGCTTTCGATACGACGATGGTGGGCCGCTGGTGCTCCGCGATATTGATTTGAAGGTTCGCGCCGGAGCGGTGGTGGCCATTGTGGGATCGAGCGGGGCGGGAAAATCAACGCTGGTGAATTTATTGCCGCGATTTTACGCTTCGACGTCCGGAACGGTGCGCATTGACGGCCACGATGTGCGCGATGTGAGCCTACGCTCGCTGCGCGAACAATTGGCCATCGTCACGCAGGAAACGATTTTGTTCAACGACACCATTTGGAATAATTTGTGTTACGGCCGCCCGGGAATGCCGGAAGAAAAAGTGGTGGCGGCGGCCACCGCGGCGTTGGCCCACGAATTCATCATGAAAATGCCGGAGGGATATCGGACTTTGATCGGCGACCGCGGCCAGCGGCTTTCCGGAGGCCAGCGCCAGCGCCTGGCGATTGCCCGCGCGTTGCTGAAGGACGCGCCCATCCTGATTCTCGACGAAGCCACATCGGAGCTGGATTCGGAATCGGAGTTGCTGGTGCAAAGCGCGTTGAATAATCTGATGACCGGGCGCACGGTTTTCGTGATTGCCCACCGCCTCTCCACCATCCGGCGCGCCGATGTGATCGCCGTCCTCGAGGATGGCACCATTCGCGAAAAAGGAACGCACGAGGAACTTCTCGAACGCGGCGGCCTCTACGCCCGGCTCTACGACATGCAATTCCGCGACGCGGAGCCTGCGGCGCGATCGGCGGACCTGGCTTGACCATGACCGGCGCACATTCACATTCCGCGATTGCCCACTCCGGCGAGGCCCGCAAGCCAGCGGCCAAAAATCTGCGCTCCATGACCGGTTACGCCCAGGCGCGCGCGATTGAAAATGGCTGGAGCTTGCGGCTGACCATTCGCAGCGTCAATCACCGTTTCCTCGATTTGCATTTGCGCCTGCCGGAGGGCTTCGAACCTATCGAGCCGCGCATCCGGCAAATCGTTCGCGAGCGCGTGCGCCGCGGCCATTTGGATATCACTCTGCATCACGAACTCGCCGGGCCTGCGGCCGTGGGCGTGAATCAGGAAGTCGCGGCGGCATACGTGGAAGCGGTGCGCGCGCTGCGAAAAAAATTCAAGATTCGCAGCGAGCCGGACCTCGCCGCCATTTTGCGCCTGCCGGGAGTGATTGGCGCCGCGGCCGCTTCCATCGAAGAAGAGATGGTCCGCATGGAAGAAATCGTCGCCAAGTGCCTGACCGAAGCGCTGGACAAGCTGGACCACATGCGCGAGCAGGAAGGCAGCCACCTGCGCGAGGAAATGTCCGCGCGGCTGGCGCATATCGCGCAACTCGCGGAAAAAGTTGCGGCGCTGGCGGAGCGCGCGCGGCCGGCGTTCGCACGGCGGCTGGAAGCGCGTCTCAAGGAACTTCTCAGCGAAAGCCAGCTGGATCCCGCTCGCGTGGCGCAGGAAGCGGCCATCGCCGCGGAACGCAGCGACGTGAGCGAGGAACTGGCACGCCTCGCCAGCCACGTGCGACAATTCGAATCCTTGATGGCCGGTGCGTCCGACGTAGGCAAGAAGCTCGATTTTTTGCTACAAGAGATGCAGCGCGAGGCCAACACTTTGCTTTCGAAGACGCCCGGAAACGAGGCCGAAGGTTTGGAAATCACCGGCATGGGCCTGGAAATTAAATCCGAGATCGAAAAAATTCGCGAACAGGTGCAGAACATAGAATGAGCGCATCGGAACCGCTGGTGTTGATTGTTTCCGGACCTTCGGGCTCCGGCAAATCCACGCTGGTGGAAAAGATTTTGCAACTGCCCGGGACCATGCTATCGGTTTCGTGCACCACGCGGGCGCCGCGCAAGACGGAAACGGACGGCAAGTGGTACAATTTCGTCACCGAAGCCCAATTCCAGCAAATGGTCGCAGCGGGCGAATTCCTGGAATACGCGCAAGTCTTCGGCAAGAACTGGTACGGCACACCGCGCAAGTGGCTGGAGAAGGCGCGGCGCGAGCGCCTGGACCTGGTGCTGGAAATTGACGTGCAAGGCGCGGTGCAGGTGAAGCGCAATCTGCCGGGAGCGATGGCCGTGTTCGTCCTGCCTCCTTCCCGCGAGGATTTGGAGCGCCGCATCCGGGCGCGCGGCCAGGATTCCGAGGATGAGATTCACCGGCGTCTCGATCGCGCGCGCCAGGAAATGCTGAGTTACAGCAGCTATGATTTCGCCATCATCAACGACGATTTGGAGCGTGCCGGGCGCGAGGTACAGGCCATCGCGCTTGGTTCGCGTTGCCAGGTGACACGGAACGAAGATCGCATTCGGGAAATTCTGAAGTCTTTTGGAGGCTGAAATTCTTATGGCGGTTCTAACCAAGGCACCGGAAAGCCAGTTTGCCTATGTAGTGGTGGTGGCGCGGCGTGCCCGGCAATTGATGATCGGCGGGCGGCCGATGGTGGATAATTCCAACTTGCGCAAGACCTCGCGCATCGCGGAAGAGGAATTGAAAAAGGGTTTGCTTGAATACGAGCTGACCGAAGCGCTGGACGGCTCGGAAGACAAGGAAGAGAAGCGGCGGAAGTAGCCGCACGCGGCGGATGCCATGAAGATCGCCCTTGGGGTCACCGGAGGCGTGGCGGCATATAAGGCCGCGGAACTTGTGCGCCGCTTGCAGCAGGAAAAGCTGGACGTGCAGGTGGTGATGACCCGCGCGGCCCGCGAATTCGTCACTCCCCTCACGTTCGCGGCGCTGACCGGGCAGAAAGTTATCATCGACCTTTTTGGCCCGGCGGATTCCGCCCCGGCCAACGTCGAAAGCGCCATCGAACATATTGCCGTGGCGCAGCGCATTGACATGCTGCTGGTGGCTCCCGCCACCGCCGACATGCTCGGCAAATTCGCGCACGGAATCGCGGAAGATTTTCTTTCCACGCTGTATCTTGCCACCAAGGCTCCCGTGGTGGTGGCTCCGGCGATGAACGTCAACATGTGGGAACATCCCGTCGACGCAGGAAAATCTGCAAAAGCTGCGCGAGCGCGGTGTGCATGTGGTCGAGCCGGACGAAGGCTACCTCGCCTGCGGGATGACCGGAGCGGGACGCCTGGCGGCCACGGAAACGATTGCGCGCAAAGTTTGCGAAGTTTTGGGATTGCGCCGGGACTTCGCGGGACAAACCGTTCTCATCACCGCCGGACCTACTTGCGAGGATATCGATCCGGTGCGTTTTCTCAGCAATCGCTCCTCGGGGAAAATGGGATATGCGTTGGCGGAAGCGGCGCAGCGCCGCGGCGCGCGTGTGGTGCTCGTCAGCGGACCCACGGACCGCAAGGTTCCCGAAGGCGCCGATTGGATTCCGGTGCGCGCGACAGAAGAAATGCGCCGCGCCGTTCTCGACCGCGCCGGCGAAGCGAACGTGGTGATTATGGCCGCGGCAGTTGCCGATTATCGTCCCGCGACGCCGCAAGCCAAAAAAATCAAGCGCGGCGAGACGGCGATGACTCTGGCGCTGGAGCCAACTCCCGATATTCTTGCCGAACTCGGCCGCGAAAACAACCGCCGCATCCTGGTGGGGTTCGCCGCGGAAACCGATGACGTGGCCGCGCACGCCCGGAGCAAGCTCGAGCGCAAGGGCGCGGACTTGATCGTTGCCAATGACGTCACGCAGGAAGGCGCGGGTTTCGACACCGACACGAACATCGTGACGCTGTATCCGCGCTCTGGGCGCGAAATTCCGCTCCCTAAAATGGACAAGTTCGAAGTCGCCAACCGCGTCCTCGATCAGGTGCTCGAAATTCAGAAACAGTCGAAGCAGTAGACCCGGAAACGGAGGAGTCCATGGATCCGTCGAGCCGTGCACGTGTGGAAGCCTGGCTGCGCTACGGCGATGTAATCGGTCTGGGGCCGTATTATACGGATCGCGCAAGCCTCCCCAACGCCGCCGCACCGCAAGACGCACGGCCCTTGTCGGGAAATCTTCCGCCCGCGCCATCGATCATCGCGGCTCCCGCGCAAACGCCGCAGCCCGCATCATTATTCCCCACAGCGCCAGGTTCGCCTGCGAAAGCCATCCCCATTTTGGGCGGCTCCTCGCTGTTTGATTCCGCGGAGCGCATCGAAGGCGACACGCTCGACCGCACTCGCCAGGACCTAGGCGATTGCACG
This sequence comes from uncultured Acidobacteriota bacterium, assembly GCA_963708285.1. Lineage (GTDB taxonomy): Bacteria > Acidobacteriota > Terriglobia > Acidiferrales > UBA7541 > Palsa-295. The sequence continues at coordinate 407,874 of CAVPSF010000001.1, read as the reverse complement.
CGCTGCAAGCTGCACAAGTCGCGCACCAAAATAGTATTTGGCGTGGGCAATTCGCGCGCGGAATTGGTTTTCATCGGCGAAGGGCCGGGGCGCGATGAAGATCTGCAAGGCGAGCCTTTCGTGGGGCGCGCCGGAAAACTGCTGACGCAGATGATCGAAGCCATGAGCCTGCGGCGCGAGGATGTGTATATCTGCAACGTGGTGAAGTGCCGCCCGCCGGAAAACCGTCTGCCAGAAAACGATGAGATCGCCGCCTGCTCGCCATTTCTACTGCGGCAATTGGACGTGATTCGCCCGAAAGTGATCGTGTGCCTCGGCGCTTGCGCTTCGCAGACCTTGCTGCAGACCACCCAGGGAATTTCCCGTTTCCGCGGCGAGTGGTTCGATTTTCGCGGCTCGAAATTAATCGCCACCTATCATCCCGCGTATCTATTGCGCAATCCGGCGGCCAAGGCGGATGTGTGGAAGGATTTGCAAAAAGTAATGGCGGTGCTCGGACTGCAGGCCAGAAAACGCTGAGGCGTTCGCCGCGCGTTCTTTTGTCCGAAGCGACTTCTCGAGGGAATCACCGTGGGAATCCTGCTGGGACTTACCGGAGCGATATGTTGGGGTGTGGCGGATTTTTCCGCGCGCTTCGCATCGCGTCGCGTGGGCGCCTTTCGCACTCTCTTCTTCATGCAATTCTTCGGATTCTTGGCGCTTTCCTTTTTCCTGGTTTCCACGCATGGCTTTGGGCACGGAATCGCCCCGGGATGGAGGCCCTGGGCCATGGCGACAGTCGCGGGCCTGCTGAACATGGCCGCTTCGCTCTCGCTCTACTACTCGTTTGAAATCGGAGTGATGAGCATTGTCGCTCCAGTCTCGTCGTGTTATCCGGCGCTGACCGTCGCGCTGGCGATACTGAGCGGTGAAAGAATCGGCGCGCTTCGTGGCGTGGGGCTCGCGGTGACTTTGGTGGGGGTCATCTTTGCGGCCACTTCCTTTGCGCCGTTGTTGCGGGAAACGTCAGGGGAAACGCAGCAAGGCGCACGCGCCCACTTGGCAAAAGGCGTCGTCTGGGCAATCTTTGCCGCGCTGGGTTTCGGAGTGCTCTTCTGGTATCTCGGATTCTACGTGGTGCCGGCCATTGGCAGCAGCGTTTCAGTGTGGGTCATGCGGCTCACGGCGCTGGCGGCCTTGGCGCTGATCGCGCGGCCCGTGCGCCAAAGCATTCGCGTGCCGCAAGGGCGCGTGTGGTGGCTGCTGGCAGCCGTGGGCTTGATGGACACCGCGGCATTTGTGGCCAATAACTCCGGTTTGCATATCGGGCCGGTTTCCGTGGTCAGCGTACTCGCTTCGCTTTATGGCGCCGTGACGGTGCTGCTCTCCTGGATTTTCTTGCGTGAACGGCTCGAGCGCAGCCAGTGGTTCGGCATCGCGCTGATCTTTGCCGGCATCATCCTGGTCAGCATCTGAGCCCGATCGTATCCATGCCGGTTGCGATGCGCTGGAATAATCGCCGGCGGGTTCACAGCCGAGCCGCGGGCCGCTGCCTGAGGTGAGAATCTCCCGCTCGCGCTGTTACACTATTCTCCTTCGATGACCCAGAAATATTGCCAAATCGCTTTGCCCGTCCCGCTGCGTTCGACGTTCACCTATGCCGTGCCGGAAGCGATGCACCAGGAGGATTTGATCGGCCGGCGCGTGGTTGTGCCGTTTCGCAATCGGCCCATGGTGGGAGTAATCCTCGAGGTCACGAGCCGCGCGCCGGCGGGCATGAAGCGCGTGAAGGAAATCGCCTCGTTGCTCGATCCCATTTCGGCTCTCACGCCTCAACTCATCGAGCTGGGAAACTGGATCAGCCGCTATTACCTGGCGCCGGTGGGCGAGACGTTTCGCTCGATTCTCCCGCCGGAAATCGAGCTTCGCCAGGATCGCGAGTACCGCCTGACGGAGGCCGGACGCGCGTATCTCCTCGAACTGGAAGCAGCGGAAGAAAAAACCGACACGGAATCCGCCGAATATTCTCTGCTGAAATTCGTCAGCGACCGTGAAGAGGGCGTAAATTCCGCTCGCGTCGCACGTTTTCGCGGAGGAGAATCGCTGGCCGAAGCTTTGGTGCGCCGCGAATGCCTCAGCGCGCGCGAAGTGCTGCGCAGCCGCAAGACGCGCCAGCAGAAAATCGTGGCGTGGAACCCCGCAAACGAGCAAGCTCTCGAAAATTCTGCCGAGGAAAAAATACGCGAGGTGCTGACCGCCACGCGCGGCCCTCTTCCCCTGAAACTTTTGGCCGCGCAAGTGAAAGCCACTCCCGCGACGTTGGCTCGCTTGGAGAAGCGGGGACACCTGCTGATTTGGGAAGAACCTCTCACCTCCGAAGAAGACGCCTGGGATACGGATTTTACTCCGCCCGCGAATGTCCTGAACCCGGAACAAAATCTGGCGCTGCAGGAAATCTGGCGCTGGCTGCTCGCCGGAAAATTCGAAGCCGCGCTGCTCCACGGCGTCACCGGCAGCGGGAAAACGGAAGTGTATCTGGGAGCCATCGAAGCGGCGCTCTCCCGCGGAAAGACGGCGCTTGTGCTGGTGCCGGAAATTGCGCTCACGCTGTGGGTAGGTCGGCTGGTGCGCGCGCGATTCGGAGCGGGAGTGGCCGTGCTGCACAGCGCCCTGCCGGAAATCGAGCGCGCGCGGGAATGGTGGCGCGTGCGGCGCGGAGAAGCGCGGGTGGTGGTGGGGACGCGCTCGGCAGTTTTTGCTCCGCTTGAAAATCTGGGGCTCATCATCGTGGATGAAGAGCAGGAATCGAGCTACAAGCAGGAGGAAACTCCGCGCTACCACGGGCGCGATACGGCGGTATTTCGCGCGCGGCTGGCAGGGGCGGTGGCGCTGCTCGGCTCCGCCACTCCTTCGCTTGAAACTTTTCACAACGCGCGATCGGGAAAATATCATCTGCTGGAGCTGACTTCGCGCGTGGCCAACCGCCCCCTGGCTGAAGTGCGCATCGTGGATTTGCGCGAGGAATTCCGGCGCCACCATTGTTCGACGCCGGTTTCTGAAACGCTGCGCGCGGCCATCGCTCTGCGCCTCGAAGAGGGCACGCAAGCCATGGTGCTGATCAACCGCCGCGGCTACTCCTGGTCGCTGCTGTGCCGCGGTTGCGGCGCGATGGTGCAATGCCGGAATTGCAGCATTGCCCTTACCTATCACAAAAATCGCCAGAGCCTGGAATGCCACTATTGCGGCTATTCGATTCGCCCGCCGAAGGAATGCCCGAAGTGCCGCAGCGAACACATGTATTTCGTGGGCGATGGCGCCGAGCGCGTGGAAGAATATCTCCGCCAGGAATTTCCCCGCGCGCGCATCGAGCGGCTGGACCGCGATACGGTGCGCACCAAAAAAGCCTTTCAGCAGGTGCTGGGCGCATTCGCTGCGGGGCGCATTGACGTTCTGGTGGGCACGCAGATGGTGGCCAAAGGCCACGATTTTCAGCGCGTGACGCTGGTGGGAGTGGCGGCCGCGGACCTGGCGCTCGGGCGTCCGGATTTTCGCGCCGCCGAGCGCGCGTTTCAGTTGCTCACGCAGGTGGCGGGACGCGCCGGTCGCGGCGAGTTATCGGGCGAAGTTTTGGTCGAGACTTATTATCCGGAGCATTACGCCATCGAACTGGCCGCGCGCCAGGACTACATTTCGTTTTACGAAAAAGAAGCGCATTTCCGGAAAATGCTGCATTATCCGCCGTTCGCGGCGCTAGCCAACGTGCTGGTGCGCGACCGCAAAATCGAAAACGCCATTCGCTGGTCGCGCGCGCTGGCCGGATATTTCGCTCCGTTCGAGGAGCGCGGCGTGAAAATTCTGGGCCCGGCGGCGGCTCCCCTGGCGCGGCTGCGGCAGGAATATCGATTTCAGTTTGTGCTCAAGGCTTCGCAGCGCGCCGAGCTTTCGAGGGCGCTCAGCGGCTGCCTGGAATTTTGCACCACGCGGGAAATTCCGGAAAATGCCATTCTCGTGGACGTCGATCCCACGAGCCTCTCCTAGCGGCGGCGAGGCAGGGACTCATGCGAAAGGCGCTATCCGCAAACTTACGGATTTGTGGTGGGCCACGGCGTGAAACACAGAATGAAAATCAGCAGCGCGGCCAGCGCCCACATTTTGCGCGAAGCGTCCAGCGGCTCCCAGCGGTCGAGCAACGGCGGGTGACGGAAACGCAGGGAAAGAATCAAAAGCACGATTCCCCAGAACGCCCAGTCGTGCCAGAAATAAATTCCCAGCCCGATCAGCCCCAGCGAAATTCCCAATGAAATTTTGCGGTGCCGGTCGCTCGAAAGCGCATACACGATGTGCCCGCCGTCGAGTTGCCAGGCGGGCAGCAGATTGAGCGCCGTCGCGAACAGCCCCACCCACGCTGCGCGTCCCACGGGATTCAAAAGCAGCCAATGGGGATCGATGTGGGGATGAAATAGCGCGATAAAGATGCGCATCAGCAGAGGATTGCCGAAAAGTAATGGCCGCGCCATTCTGCGCTCCGGGAACCACTTTGGACGCGGCGATGGCCCAGGCCATGGCCGGAACGGCAACCAGAAAACCCACCACGGGTCCGGCGATGCCCACATCGAATAGTGCGCGGCGCGTGGTAAACGGCGAACGAATGCGGATGAACGCGCCGAAAGTTCCGAATAGAGTGTCGGCGCAGGAATGAAATAGGGATAACTCGCGTCAATTCCGTAATACCGGCACGCGAAAAAATGTCCCAGCTCGTGCGCCAGCAGGATGCCCAACAGCGTGAACGAAAATGGAATGCCCAACAGCAGCAGGTGGGGATGCTGGAAAGGCAGAAGCATGGTGGCGAAGAGATTGTCGCTGGCCGAAAACGGCTCCATATTCCGCGCATAGGAAATGGCGAATTCCGAACCCACCGCCAGCGTGGATACGATGGTCAGAAGGAAAAGCGTAAGCGCCGGCCACAGCGGAGGATGATTCGCGAAAAGAAGCGGGGAGCCGCCGACAATTTCCGGAGAACGAATATCAATGACTTCCAGAGGACTGCGGCCATGTCCGTTGCCATTGCTCATGGAAGTCTGCACACGCGAAAGAGGGCCGTGCGATGCGAAGATGTGTGAGACTCAGCCTCGCGCCGCGGTCAGGATTTCGGTGCTGGCGCGGGGAGCGCCTGCAACTCCTTCCCCGGCTTGAAACGGACGGCCTTGCCAGGCGGGATGCTCACCTGCTGACCGGTGCGCGGGTTGCGCCCGATGCCGGTCTTGCGCGGCTTGACGTTAAAGACTCCAAAACGGCGAAGCTCGATGCGTTCGCCGCGGCCGAGGGCGTTTTTCATGGTTTCAAATACCGTTTCCACGGCCTGTTCAGCCTTGGTGCGGGTGATGTTCGTTTTCTGGACGATCGCGTTTACCAGATCAAGCTTGATCACATCATCCTCCATCTCCACCGGAAATCTATGCTAGACATGGGTTTGCGGGTTGTCAAGCGCCGTACCATGTAATACACTGCGCAACTCGCACAGCGTCCCCTCTGCGGCCGGGGCTATCCAATTCCGGCTTTCGCAATCGCGGCGGAAGACGCGCGAAATTCCGCAATCGCCAATTGGCTGAAGATTCCCGGGAGGAAACGATGTCGGTGAAGTCGGATCGCTGGATTCGCAAGATGGCTCAGGAGCACGGCATGATCGAGCCATTCGAAGACCGCCAGGTGCGCACGGGAGTGATCAGCTACGGAGTTTCGTCCTACGGCTATGACCTGCGTGTCGCCGACGATTTCCGGATTTTCACCAACGTCAATTCCACCATCGTCGATCCCAAGAATTTCGACGCCAAATCCTTCGTGGAATTCAAGGGCGATGTCTGCATCGTGCCGCCGAATTCTTTCGCGCTGGGCAGGTCCGTGGAATATTTCCGGATTCCGCGCAACGTGCTCACGATTTGCCTGGGCAAATCCACTTACGCGCGGTGCGGGATCATCGTCAATGTGACCCCCTTCGAGCCGGAGTGGGAAGGCTTCGTGACTCTGGAGATCAGCAACACCACGCCGCTGCCCGCGCGGATTTATGCCAACGAAGGACTCTGCCAGGTGCTTTTCTTCGAATCCGACGAGCAGTGCGAAATTTCCTACAAAGACAAAAAAGGAAAATACCAGTCGCAGCAGGGAATCGTGCTGCCCAAGATTTAGCGGCGCAAATCCGCGGCTGACCGTGCGAGCGCCGCTACCGGGTTTTACTTCCTTTCCGTGGCGAACCGCGAAGGCTCTCCCCACTTTCCGCTGAAAACAAAGGATTCGAGCGGCTTGCGTTCACGCGGAGCCTTTTCCCGCGCTCGCAGCGCATCGGGAAGTGATTCGGGATCGCCCGGATATCCGATGGCCATTCCCGCCACCGCCTCGAATCCATCCGGAATTCCGAAATTCACTCGCGCTTTTTCCGGATCGATGCCCGCCATCTGGTGAACGGTCAACCCTTGCGCTGTCGCCTCGATGGCCAGATTCGCGGCGGCTTGCCCCACGTCATGGAATGCGTGGCGATTGGGGTTGCCATCATGCGGAAATTTCAGGCCCGCGACGCTTAATGCCAGAACCGGCGCGCCCTTAGCCCATCCCTGATTGAACTCGACAAACGTGTCGAGAATCAGCTGGTACGTCTTTGGGTCATCTTTCGTCCCGACAATAAAATACCAAGGCTGGGCGTTGAAAGAGGAAGCGGCCCAGCGGGCTGCTTCGAAAAGGCTTCGCAGTTTTTCGGGCTCCACGGGCCGCGTGTCAAACGCCCGCGGACTCCAGCGGTGGCGGATCAGATCATGAACGGGCGAGGTCGTTGATGCTGGATTTGATTTTACGGTCATAACTCCTCCTGAGATTTGTTCCACAGAATTTCTTATGAATTTTTGTTTCCCGGGGAATCGAACGCAAAATCCCCGGCGCCGAAATGCGCGAGGAGCAGCAACCCGCCCAGGATCGCCATGTTCTTCATGAAATGGACATGAGTGTCCATGCGGACACCGCCCTGCATAGCCCAATAATTGTGGAACAGGATGGTGACGGGAATGAGATACACAAACAGGATCCAGGCGGCCGCCCGCGCATGGAATCCGGTCAAAATCGCAAGACCGCCGAGAATCTCAATCGCTGCCGCAATGCCCACTGAAATTCCCGCCAGCGGCAAGCCCTTAGATGTCGAATATCCCACCATCAAGGGGTACGCCATGATTTTCAACATGCCGCTCCACAAGAACATGGAACTCATCAGGATTCGGGCTGCCAACGGAACAAAACTGCCGGCCGATTTCCGCATTGCAATCTCCTTTAAAGTTCAAAAACAAATTACGCCAGGTCGAACAGCAAAACTTCCGATGCCTCGTTGGCATCCACGCGGATTTCAGACTCGTTCGAAATGGCCGCGCCGTCGCCGGCGTGAAGCGCCGTGCCATTCAAAATCACGGAGCCCCGCGCCACTTGCAGCCAGGCATGTCGCCCGGAGGCCAGAGGTCGCGAGACCTTCGCGCCCGCGTCGAGGCGCGCGATGTAGAGATCGGCAGCCTGATGGATGCTCACCGGCGCTTGTCTGCCGGCCACATGGTGGAACTGGTTGCGGAGTTCGCTTTCGGAAAATGCGATCTGCTCGTATTCCGGCTTGCGCCCGTTGCGGTCGGGCAGGATCCAAATCTGCAGGAGATGAACTTCTTCTTTTGGCGACGCGTTGAATTCGCTGTGCATCACTCCGGTGCCGGCGGACATATGCTGCAATTCTCCGGGACGCAGCACTCCGTGGCCGCCGGTGCTGTCGCGATGTTCGAGCGAGCCGGAGAGCACCCAGGTCAGAATTTCCATATCCCGATGGGGATGAAGCCCGAAGCCTTTGGCCGGAGCGATATGGTCCTCGTTCATAACCCGCAGCGAACGAAAATTCATGTGTTCCGGATCGAAATATTGGTCGAATGAAAATGAAAAACGCGTATCCAGCCACGCCAGCTTGTTGTGGCCGCGTTCTTCGCTGGGGCGTACTTGAATCATGGTTTTTCTCCTTTGCCGCCGGATCGATGCAGGGACGTGGATTGAGATTCGCTCGCGCGTTCCCCGGCAATGCCGTGTCCTAATTTTCCGCAGATGCGGCGGAGTTCGCGCTGCTCGCGGGGGGTGAGAAATTTCATTAAATCCGCGATTTCCCTGGCATGCCCGGGAAATACTTTGGAGATCAGTTGGCGGCCCCCGGCAGTCAAGTGGACGACGATGATGCGCCGGTCGTCCGTTTGCCGCTCGCGCCGCACCCATCCGCGCTTTTCCAGGTTGTCCACCACCAGGGTGATATTCCCGCCGCTGCGCAGGAGCTTTTCTCCCAGCGATTTCTGGCACATGGGTCCCAGATGCAGCAGCGCCTCGAGAACGCCGAACTGGCCCACCGTCAGTCCCCAGGACTCGAAGCCCGCATTCATGCGGGCCACGACGGAATCCGATGCGCGGATCAAGTTGATGTAAGCGTTGAGCGCCTGGGTGATGTTTTTCGCGCCTCGGTAGTGGGTCGGCATATTGCTTCCAATTGAAATAGTTTCAATTCAAACTATAAGATGCACGGAGCGGGCAAAAGTTTCAGAGGCCGGCGGGTGCGGGAAGTAACGGGAAATTCAGGGCTTGCGGGTGGGCCGCAGCGAGATTTCGCTGACGAAGCTTTGCGGCGCCTGGGTCACGATCATCTCCACGGCTTGGGCGATGTCCTGCGGCTGCAGCATCTTGCCGGCATCTTTTCCCGCGTGCGGCGAGAATTCCGTGGCCACTGAGCCGGGACAAATAGCGCTGACGCGAATCCCGTACCCGCGCAAGTCTTCCGCCATGCTTTGGGTGAACCCCAGCAGCCCCCATTTCGAGGCGCAATAGAGGGCTCCCCCGGCGTAGGAACTCTTTCCGGAAAGCGAGGCGATATTGATGATGTGGCCACTCTGGCGGGCGATCATTCCCGGGGCCACGCCCTTGCTGAGCAGAAACACGGATTTCAAATTGGTGTCTAACACCGCATCCCAATTTGCTTCTGTGGCTTCATGCGCGGCGATGAAAAGACCAATACCGGCGTTGTTGACGAGGATATCCACGGGGCCCAGGGTTCGCTCCGTCTCCCGCAGCAGGGCCTCTACGTCGCTGGCGCGGGTCACATCCGCGGGCCGGGCCATGACTTTTGCACCCTTTTGGCGAAGCTCTTCCGCCGCGGCTTGCAAACCGGTCGCATTCCGAGCGCAAATGCTGAGCTGGGCGCCCAATCGCCCGAGCGTGTGTGCGATGGCCAGCCCGATGCCTCGGCTGGCTCCGGAAATCAGCGCGACGCTTCCTTCGAGCGGTTTCTTTGCGGCGATGTCCACGGCCAGCTCCCACGAGGCGACACGAAGCCCACGATTCACCATCTTATCACTGAACCTACGGAGTCACGGGAGAGCGGGCAATCGCCGGGAATGAAAGTTGAAGAAGGATTTAACCTTGCTTGCGTCGGGGGCTTTCCCTATAATTTCGGTTCGTCTTCGTACGCCCCGATTTCCTGCAGGGGTTGTGTTCTGAAGTGCAGCGCAGTTCCCGAAATTAAACTGTTTCAGGAGGCAGGGAAGTGATGATTTCAAAATCTTACGCCATACAGGGATTATTGCTAAGCGCTTTGGTTCTATTCGGCCTGCCTGTACGTCCCGCTGCTGCGCAAGCGGCCGCCGAGCAGAAGCAATCGTATACCATCCCTGAGTACAACGCGTTCCAGGCCGCGAACGCGGAGAAGGATCCCGCGGCCAAGATCAAGCTTCTCGACGACTTCGTTCAAAAATTTCCGAACTCCACGCTTTTGCCGTATGTCTACGAGCTGTATTATCCCGCCTATTCGCAACTGAAGAATTATCCGAAGACTCTCGAATACGCCGACAAGGTAATCGCGCTGGGCGATAAAGTGGACGTGGGCGTACGCTTGCAAGCCATCCAGACCCGCTGCCAGGTTTTTCCCTACGCTTTTAATCCCAAGGCCGCCGACGCTCACGACGAACTGGTGAAAGAACGCGATGCGGCGCTCGAGGGCGCGAAACTCCTGGTGGCGTTTCCCAAGCCCGCGAATTCAACGCTGACTGAGGAACAATTCGCGGCGCAAAAAAAGCCGGCCATTGCCTTCTTCAATAGCTCCGCGGGCTTTGCCGATCTGCAATTGAAGGATTATGCGTCGGCCATCGCCGCTTTCAAATCCACCGTCGAAAATAATCCCAATGACGCGGTCAGCTATTACCGCCTGGGTTTGTCCTATCTTCAATCCACGCCCCCGCAATATCTTGACGGCTTCTGGACCCTGGCTCGCGCCATCAACCTGAAAATTCCGGGAGACGCGCAGGTGAAGGATTACCTCAAGAAGCAGATCCTGGTGTACGAGCAGCCGGGCTGCGATACCAGCGCCGATGCGCAGTTGAGCGAACTTCTGCAATTGGCGGGAACCACGGGCGACCGTCCCGCGACTTACAGCATTCCCAGCCAGGCGGATTTGGACAAGATTCGCCAGGCCAGCAACATCCTTTCCGTGATCACCGACTTGAGCGGCGGCGGCGACAAGGCCAAGATGACCTGGCTCGCGATCTGCAGCGCGCAGTTTCCCGAAGTGGTCGGCAAAATTATCGATGTTCAGCAGGGCGACGGTTTTGCGGACTTCATGGTTTACACCGGAGCCACGCAGGATGACATGGAGAAGGCCACCACCGCCAACATGGACGTGAAGGTATGGACTACCGGCACTCCGCCCGCTCCTGCCGCCGGTGCCGCTGGCGCGCAAGCCACCGCGGACGCCGCGCAGCCGGATGTAGTTCGCCTGCAAAAGGACGATGGAATTCGTTTCTCCGGCACACTTGTGAGCTTCGACCCCAATCCCTTCCTCCTGCATTGGGATCAGGTAAAAGTGGATCCCACGATTATTCCGGAGAAGGCGGAGACTGGCAAACACCACCGGGTCCCGACGAAAAAGGGCGCGGGGAAGTAATTTTAGTACCCTGAATACACGGGGCGAAAAAATAGGCGGCTGGCTCGGAAACGGGCCAGCCGTTTTTATTTTGCGCGGACTGTTTGCAGGGATGAGTGTGGGCGGAACCGCGAGCCGATCCGTAGGGAAAGCAAGACTGGCGGCGCAATAGGTTTGCAAGTCCAAAAAGAGCGGCGGGCGCCTTCAACCTCGTTTGTGGTGGCGTCCCGCGTGATCGAGTTTGTACTCTTCGACTTTGCGGCTGAGTGTATTGCGGTGAATGCCCAGAATTTTAGCGGCGCGGGATTGATTGCCCTTTTCGTGTTCCAGCACGCGCTTGATGAACTTCTTCTCGAATTCCGTCACGGCTTCTTCGAGCAGGATGCCGCGCTCCACCAGCATTCCCACCAGAGATTCCAGTTGATCCTTCACGTTGGTCGCTCCGCGCACGCGCTTCGGAGATAGGGCCGATGATTTCCCGGTAGCAGCGGCAGCCGGACGGTCATGAACGGCACGGCCGCGCTTTCCGGACAGTATTTTAATCGAGCGATTGCCCGGTAATGCTGCGGTACGCTTCCCGGTATTTTTGCGTCGTGCCGGCGACCACATCGGCGGGCAGGGCGGGGCCGGGAGGCAGCTTGTTCCAGTGGATACGCTCGAGATAGTCGCGAACATACTGCTTATCAAAGGAAGGCTGGGATTTGCCGGGCTCAAATTGGTCGGCCGGCCAGAAACGCGAAGAATCGGGAGTCAGCGCTTCGTCAATCCAGATGAGTTTCCCGTCCAGCAGGCCGAATTCAAATTTGGTGTCGGCGATGATGATGCCTCGGGCCGCCGCATGCTCCACGGCGCGCTGGTAGATGGTCAGCGTGGTGTCCCGCAATTTCTCGGCCAGTTCGCGGCCCACGCGGGAAACCGTCTCCGCAAAAGAAATATTTTCGTCGTGGCCGCTGGTGGCTTTCGTCGAAGGCGTAAAGATCGGCTCCGGCAGGCGGTCGGATTCCCGCAAACCCGTGGGAAGTGGGATGCCGCAAATCGCTCCGGTCTTCTGATAATCCTTCCATCCCGATCCTGAAATGTATCCGCGCACCACGCACTCGATGGGCACCGGCTCGGTCTTGCGCACCACCATGGCGCGGCCTTCGAGCGAAGCGGCGAAGGGCGCGAGTTCTCCGGTAAAATTCCTGGCTTCCAGGACATGATGAGGAATGATGTCCACGAGCTTGTTGAACCAGAAAAGGGAAAGCTGGGTGAGCACGCGTCCCTTATCGGGAATGGGTGTGGGCAGCACCACGTCAAAGGCCGAGAGGCGGTCCGTGGCGACGATCAGCAGACGGTCTCCGAGATCGTAAATGTCGCGTACTTTGCCGCGGCCGCGCAGCTGGAGTCCTGCAAATTCTGTTTCTGAGATGATTGCGTTCATTTTGGAAGAAGCCACGATTGGTTTTCCTCGCAGAGAGGAAAGTATTCTAGCGCAGCAATGGATGAAGTCAACCGCTAAGAAAAATCCAGCGCGAAGGTTTTCGCGGAGAAATATTCAGAGGATTGACGCGGCGGGGAGCCCCAAATTAGGGACGATCAGGCCGCGTTGCTGGCCGCCGCAACCTTCGGTTCCGCAGCCGCCGTGGAGTCTTCCCACTTGACGGAGACCAGTTTCGACACGCCGGGCTCCTGCATGGTCACGCCGTAGAGCACCGAGCCCATCTCCATGGTCTTGCGATTGTGGGTAACCACGATGAATTGCGTCTGGCTGCACATGTCCGCCAGCAAGCGGTTGAACCGCCCCACATTGGCTTCATCGAGCGGCGCATCCACTTCGTCGAGGATGCAGAACGGGCTGGGCGAGAATTTGAAGACGGCGATCAGCAGAGCCAGCGCGGTCAGCGCCTTTTCGCCTCCCGACAGCAGCAGAATATTTTGCAGGCGCTTGCCCGGCGGTTGCGCGGCGATGTCAATTCCCGCTTCGCCGGAACTGTCCGGTTCGCTCAGGCGCATTTCGCCCGTGCCGCCGCCGAAAAGCGTGGTGAAGGCCACGGCGAATTGCGCGTTGATGAAGCGGAACGCCTCCTCGAATTTCGCGCGCGAGACCTGATCAAGTTCGGTGATGGTGAGCTGGGTGTTTTCAATGGATTGCACCAGGTCGTCGCGTTCCCTGCGCAGAAAAGCCTCGCGCTGCTCGCATTCCTGGAATTCCTCGAGCGCCATCATGTTTACCGCCCCCATGGCCTCCATGCGGGCTTTCATTTCATTGTAGGTGGTTTCCGCGGCAATCAGGTCTTCGCCGACAATCAAGTGCCCGTCCTGCTGAGCCATCAACTCTTCCGGCTGGGCATTCAACTCGCTGAGGCACGTTTGGCGGAGGTACTCGCGGTCCGCGTCGTTTCGCGCCTTCTCGATCTGGCGTTGGCTGCGTTCGCTGCGAATTTCATCCAGCGAAGCGCGCTTGCCGCGCAGCGATTCCTCGATTTGCCCGGCGCGCTTCCGCGCTTCCTCCCATTCGATTTCGAGCGAAGCTTTGTTTTCTTCGAGGCGGTTCTTTTCGATGCGCAGATCGGCCACCTGCGCGGCGAGTTGCGCACAAGATGATTCGAGTTCCGCTTTTTCGGCCGTGAGCGCTTCCTGCTGCTGCCGCAAGGAAGCCGTGTGCGCCTGAGCCAGGTCCATTTCGGCGGTCATGCGCGCGGCCACGCTTTCCGCGCTGGCCTGGCGCTCGGACAGCGTGGCCATCTCTTCGCGTTGCGCGGACAAGCGCTCCTGCAGGACCTGAAAATCATGGCGCAGGCGACCGAGTTTCTCCGATGCTTGGGTGGATTCCGCTTCGGCCTCCGCTCGCAAGCGCAGCGCTTCGGCGTGTTCGCGGCGCGCTTCGTCCGCCCGTACCCTTGCCGCTTCAGCCGCCGCGCGCAGCCGCGCGATTTCCTGATGTTCGCCGCCCAGTTGTTGTTCAATGCGGCGATGTTCGGTACGCGCCTGTTCTCGCCGGTGTGCGGCAGCTACCAGGGATTTTTCCGCTTCCAGATGGTCGGCGGTGGAGGCGGCCAGCTGCGCTTCACACGTCGAAGTTTCCGCGGCGATGCGCGCAATTTCCTCCTGTTGTTCCTGCGCCAGCGCCTCCAGCCGCAGCACTTCCGATTCATGCTGGCGAAGCTCGCGCTTGAGCGCCAGCGGGCCCGCATCGCTTTCGCGGCCGCCGGATACGATTCTTCCGTGATAGCAGGTGCCGTCGGGCGTCAGAAAATATTCGCTGGGGCGTTCTTGAGCCATGCGTTCGGCCACCGCGGCGCTTTCCACCAGAAACGCGGCGCGCAACTTCGAAAGAAAATGCTTCGCGGCGGGACCCAGCGGGTCGCGGAAATCCACCAGCGCATCCAGGCGGGAGAGCACGCCTTGCGGAAGCGGATCTGCGGCTTCAGGAGCCGCGGCGGGCAGGCTCAGCTTGCTCAGCGAGTCGACAAAGAATGCCGCGCGCCCGCCGACCTCTTCGCGCAACATGGAAATTCCCGACCGCGCGTGATCGAATGTTTCCACCACTACGTATTCGAGTTCTTCGCGAAGGAATTGCTCGATCGCAGTTTCGTATTCCTCGCGCACTTCGGCGTAATCCGCTAGCAATCCCACAGCGCGAAACCCAGTCTGCGAGGAATGTTCTTCGGCATTCGCGCTGGCGCTGAAAAGTTTCTGTACTGCGTCGGCGGTATAGGCGCGATCGCTCAAGATCTGCGCGATCGAGGCATGATGGGCGCGCGCCGCGGAAAGCGATTCACGGGTGCCCTCGAGAATCTGCCCGGATTCTTTATGCGTGCGGCGCAGTTCGCCTAATCGCGATTGCGCTTCGCGCACCGCGGCTCCATGCATCCGCGCCTGGGATTCCTTCTCAAGGTAGGCGGCCTCGGCCGATTCCATGCGCGCGGCCAGCGCCGCGCATTCGGCCTCAATGGCGCGCAGGGCCGTCCCGCGCTCCTCTTCCGCGGCGGTGTGGCGTTTCGCGGCTTCTTCCGCCTGCAATGTTTCGGCCTGCTCGCGCGCGGATTCTTCCACGAGCCGCGCGGCCATTTGCCGCAGCTCTTCCATGCGCGCCTCAAGTGAGTCTTGATTGCCCGCGGCTTGCGCTGCTTTCTCGACCGTCTCGCGCAGAGCCTTTTCAAGCGCAGTGGTTTGTTCGCGAAGCGCGGCCACGGCCTCCTGCTGTGCGTTCCTGCGCGACATCAGGTCTTCGCAGAGGCGCGCGGCCTCGGCGGTTTCCATGGCCAGGCGCGCAAGGCGCGATTCGAGCTGCGCGGCTTGCTCGCGATTGAATGTGATGCGATTTTCTGCGCGATCCAGATCGAGCGCCGTTTGCCCCAGCAGATTCTGTGTGCGGCGCAATTCAGAGTCGAGTTCGTAGGTGCGCGCGCTCAGGCGTTCCTGGTCGGATTCGAATTCGCGCACGGTGAGCGCTTCGCGCTCCTCCGCCGCATCCATGGCGCGCAACAGATTCTCCAGCCGCGCCGCCTCGATATCCAGATGCTCGGCCTTGCTGGCCAGCATCACGCGCAACAATCCGCGCATCTGTTCGCGGAGTTCGGCGTAACGGCGCGCTTTCGAAGCCTGGCGCTTGAGCGAGGCAAGCTGTTTTTCCACTTCCACGAAAATGTCGTTGACGCGCGAAAGATTGATTTTCGAAGCTTCCAGTTTCGCTTCCGCCAGGCGTCGCTTGGTCTTGTACATGGTGACGCCGGCGGCTTCTTCGATGATGGCGCGGCGGTCCATGGGTTTGGAATTCAGAATCTGGCCGATGCGCCCCTGTTCGATGATCGCGTAGCTGTCGGGTCCGAGGCCGATGCCCATGAAAAGTTCCTGAACATCGCGCAACCGCGCCACGCGGCCGTTGATCAAATATTCGCTTTGCCCCGAACGGTACAGACGGCGGCCCACCACCACTTCGCCGGGCTTCATCGTGTGGGTGTGTTTTTCAGCGCCCCGCTTCTTCCAGGGCTTGCCTTTGCCTTCCGTCGAAGGTTCCGCATCCATCCCTTCGTTCGGATTCTCCGCGTTTTCCGCTGGCGGAATTTCCGCCATTCCGGATTCCGGGACCACGTGCGGCCCCGCGGACACTTCGTGAATCTCAGGATTGCCCGGAAGGTCTGATCCGTCTGAAACGCCATCGAGGACTTTTGCAACGGCATCGGAGAGTTCCGGATCCACCAGGGTCACGGTGACTTCCGCGATGCCGAGAGGCGGGCGCTTGGCCGTGCCATTGAAAATGCAATCGGACATGCGCTCGGCGCGAAGCATCTTGTGGCTCTGCTCGCCGAGGACCCAGGAGATCGCATCCACCACGTTGGACTTCCCGCATCCGTTGGGACCCACAATGCAGGTGATCCCGCTCCCGGAGAAGGTGATTGGCGTCTTCTCGACGAACGACTTGAAGCCCAGCAACTCTACTTTGCGAAGTTTTAGCACCCGGTTCCTCGCGGAGTTCGATTTTCGTGCTGTATCAGCAGAAATATCCCCTCAATAACTTTTGGGTGGAGGCCTTTCGAGACAAAAACTCTGGCGGGTCGATAGTCAATGGCCCAGCCGCCTGGCGCATTCGGATCGGCGGTTACGGGAGCAAAATGTAGCATGGGGTGCAAAGCCTGTAAAGAGGCAAATGGCGGGAAATTGCGCCAGAAGCACAAGATACAGGGGAGCCTTGTGATCTATTGCGTACAGAATGGGTTATGGGTGCCAACAGGGAGGTCCTCCGCTGTAAAGCTGCTAAATGCTGTTGCTTCAAGTCTACAGGGATCAGAGCCGGCCGCATAAGCTGGCTTGAAACCCTTGCATGGGTAAAAACTACCCCAGTACCATTTATTTTCACAACTGAAGGCAGAAATGTCCCATTAGAAAGGAAGAATCGAAAGCGAGAATTCGCGAGATTTATTGGAAGTGCTTATTTATGAGCAACATGTAAACAAATACGCCTGGCATGTGGATTGCCCTACAAAGAGGCAGTCACTGGGGAAGAAAGGGATTAGGCGTATGAAATCGGTATTGCTGTTGGGGGCTTTTTTGCTGATATTTTCGGTTCCTGCCTATGGACAACACGCCGGCGCTGCGGGAACTCCTGCGGCGACCCCCAATTCGGGCGGCGGAGGCGGGGGCGGAGGGATGGGAGTGGCTGGCGGGGGAGGGCTGCTCAATGTTCCGGTCACCCAATTTCATTTCCTGATCGCCAGCGGGTCGGAGTCCGATTTCAAATTGACTTCATACCTGGCATTCGACAAAGCCGTGGCGGAAGGGCGCGTGGTGCTGAGCGCCAAAAGCGTCGATCTGGGAAAAGTGGCCAGAGAATACAGGAGCAAGAAAGCTTTGGCCGAGGGATCGTCCAAAGATTGATCGGAGTTCGGGCGCGATGGCCCCGTCCTCCTGAATCTCCCATAATTTGATTGCGCGCGGAAGTGAAAAAGCTTCAGGATTGTGCCGCCTGGCATTCCGAATCTCGCACACGCAATGCATGCCAATCCCGGCGCCGTTAGGGAAGGAATGCGCGTTGACTTGCCGGGAGGCGCAAACTAGGATGGCGCGAACGGGAGGGCTGCTTGGGTCCCCATGGCACGCCTCAGACACGCCATATCTTATTCACGCTGGCCTCATTGGCGGCGATTCTATTTTTTTCTATCGCAGGAAATCGCCCTCCGCGGGCGAAGCCCGTCAGCGCTCCGCTTGCTGAATTTTCAGGCGGGCGTGCGCGGCAAGAACTCTTCATGCTGCTGGGCAGCGGACTTCCTCATCCCACAGGAAGCGCCGCAAATGATGCGGTGCGCGACCGAATCACCGACGAATTAACCAGGCTCGGATATTCCCCGGAAGTTCAGGCTGGATTTGCCTGCGACGAATATGGAACCTGCGCGGATGTAAACAATATTGTGGCGCGCCTGGACGGCACGGATGTCACTTCAACGAAAAACTCCGCAATGGGCGGCGCTCCATCAACGCATCCGGCGGTTCTGCTGGCCGCGCACTACGATTCGGTTGCGGCGGGTCCGGGAGCGTCCGACGATGGCGCCGGCGTGGCAGCTGTCCTGGAGATCGCGCGCGCTCTCAAGTCGCAGCAGGCTCCCCGACACTCGATCATTTTGCTGATTGACGATGGCGAAGAAGGCGGCTTGCTCGGCGCGCGCGTATTTGTCGATCAGCACCCATGGGCGGCGGATGTGCGTGCCGCGGTGAATATTGATGCCCGGGGAAGCTCCGGTCCCAGCTTGATGTTTGAAACCGGCAGCGCCAACGAATGGGTGATTCAGTTGTATGCGCGCAGCGTTCATCATCCGGCGACGAGTTCTATTTTTTACACGGCATATAAACAACTTCCAAACGACACTGATTTCACCGTTTTCAAAGCCGCGGGCTACCAGGGTTTAAATTTCGCCAACATTGGGGACGTGGCTCACTACCACACGCCGCTCGACAATCTGGAGAATGCCGATCCCGGCACTTTGCAGCATCATGGCGACAACGCCTTGCCCGCCCTTCTGGCGCTCGCGAATTCCGATCTTGCGCGTCCGCCCCAACACGAAGCAGTCTTCTTCGACGTATTCGAGAGCGGGATGATCTGGTGGCGGGCCTCCTGGACGCGCGCCATGGCGCTGGGAGCAGCCTTCCTTTTGATTTTTCAGATTGTGTGGCTATTCCGTGCGAAAAAGCTCGAGCCGAACGCGTTCGTTTGGGGTCTGTTTTGTTGGCTGGAAATTGTGGTGGTCACCGGAGTGCTTGCGCTCATTTTGCATTGGTTGATTCGCTGGGCCGGCGCTTTGCCGGTGAGTTGGGTGGCCCATCCGCTGCCGCTGCAAATCGCATTCTGGTCGCTGGGATTTTCGGTTGCGGTGATTGTGACTCTGGCCTCGGCGCGGCGCGCCGGATTTTGGGGATTGTGGACCGGCGTATGGACGTGGTGGGCGATACTCTCGGTGTTGATCGCCTGGAACGAGCCGGGAATGAGCTACTTGATACTGGTTCCGACGGTGGCAGCGGCGCTGGCAGGGCTGGATTTCACTCTTCGCCGCAACGAATCGCCGGGCGGCGCGGGATTGGCAGCCATTCTTCCGCTGCTGATCGCCGCCACGCTGGCTTTTTCCCCCGCCTTGCTGCTTTACTCGGGCTTGGGGAACGGCGCGATGGCGGGAATCGCCGTCCTGCTGGCCATTGTTTTGAGCCCCATCGCGCCGCTGCTTGCGGATGCGGATGAGTTTCCGGGCATATTGCGCGTCGCGCTTCCGGGAGCGCCCATGGCCCTGACGCTGCTTGCCGCGTTTTGCGCCATCGTTGTTCCGGTTTTTTCCGCGAAAGCTCCGCAACGAGCCAACATCTTGTATTGGCTGGACGGCGACGCGGGGAAAGCCGAATGGATCATAAATCCCGCTTCCGGACGTCTGCCAGAGGCGCTGCAGGTGGCCGCGAATTTTCGCCGCGCGGATGCCGCGCCTTTTCCCTGGAGCAGGGGAGTGTCTTTTCTCGCCGATGCGCCAAAACTCGACGATGCCGCCCCAACATTCACCGTGGAGCAGACGCTGCGGGATGCCCAGCACAACCGCACTGCTTACCGTGCGCTTTTGCGTTCGGAACGCGACGCTCCTGAGGCCACGGTTTTGTTTCCGCCGGACTCGGGAGTGGATTCGGTGCGCGTCGAGGACGTACCGGTGGAGCCGGAAACCAAACGCGTTCGCGCCTACATGAACGGCTGGACGGCTTACGATTGTCTGACGATGAACCGCAAGGGCATCGAGATATCTTTCACTTTGCCGGATGGCAAGCCCGTGGCCGTTTATGCCGTGGATGAAAGCTACGGCCTTCCCGCGGAAGGAATGTTTTTGCTGAAAGCGCGGCCGCTGACGGCCACACAATCGGATGAAGGGGACCGCACGGTGGTGAGCCGGCGCGTGGAATTGCTGCCTTAGATTTCCGCGCGTCGCATGCCGCGAATTACAGGCGGCGATTATTCTTCCTGAAATTCCGTCGAGCGAATGGGAGATAGTTTGCCTCCCATTTCTCCCGCCTGCAATTCCAGGCGATAGCTTCCCGGCGGGAAATTTTCCACCGGAACTCTCAACGCCACGGGAATCACGGGATTTCCTTTCACCACGAATTCCGAGGCATTGATCGCTCCACTCGCGAACACGGATTTTCCGGTCTTCTGATCAATCACGTTGTAGGCCATCAACACCACCGGTGGCTTCGTGTCATTGATGTTGGGCGCATAAATTTGCGCGTACATGGCCACCTTGTCAGATTTCTTGAAACGGTAGTTTCCAGCGGGGACAATCTGAAATTCGTGGACCACCAGAGGAAGCCGCCCGGCCAGCATGTCGGCGTCCAGAGTGCTCCCGGATTCGGCGATGCGCTCGAGAGTGTCGCTGAGCGCCACGCCGCTCAAGTTGAAAGTCTTTCCGTCGAAGGAATCAATTTGCAAAGGTGATTCGTATTTTCCGAAATCCTGCCCGCCGCCGGAAACCACCACGTCCAGGCGGTAATTTCCCGGCGCGATGATGAACTGGTTCTGGTAAGGCATGGGAGACTTGGTGAAATCCTTCCACTCGCCCTTTTCGAAGTCCAGCGCCACGTCGTCGCTGAACCGGGCCGCCACCGTGCCGTCCGGGCGGTAGGCGATGCCCAGAATATTTACGTCCGCGTGATATTTTCCTTTCACCTTGTCGAAGTGGAACGCGCTGGAAGCGATGTCCATGGACAAGTTGACGCGCGCCTGGTTGGCCGATTCATAAAAGTAGGAAGTCTCAAGCGACCCGCCGATGTTTCCTGCGCTGGTGCCCAGAGCCTCCGTTTCGAGCTGCTTTTCCACCGGCTGGCCCGCCAGCACGTCATTGGGTTTCACGTTGCAATACCCGCTGCGAGAACGCACTTCCGTTCCGCCGCGGTCAACTTTTACGCGCAACGTGTGGCAAGCGCCTTCTGTGTCGTCCTTCGGCGCATAGCCCAGGAAATAATATTCATCCAGTTCGCTCGAAATTTTTTCGAGCCCGGCCAGCAGATCATTGGTGTTGTAAATGGGAAAGCCGCCCGTTCCCTCCGCCAGTGAATAGAGCACCTCTTGATTGGTGGTCACCGAATCCGGAATGGTCGGAACAATATCCCGCGCCTGAGTGTAATTGGGAGTCCCGAAGGGCATGCCGGGCGAACCGCGCGGAGGCCCGCTGGGTCCGCCGGGTCCTCCTCTTGGTGCGCCGGGTCCTCCTCTGGGTGCGCCGGGGGATCCGCCTTTCCCTCCGCCGGTTCCGCCACCTGTCCCGCCGCCTGGCGGACGTCCGCCGCCAGCGCCACCGCCTCCCGGAGGCCTGCCACCGCCCATTCCGCCGCCTCCTCCGACTCCGCCTCCTCCGCCATGTTGTTGCGAAGGTCCGACTGAATTTTCCGGCCCGAATCGAAATGAGGCCAAGACCAGGCCCGGAACACCATCGCGATTCGCGGTCCGCCCGGAGTTCCGGGCAAAGGGCGTTTCCGAACCGGAGCGATTCCCAAAATCAGGCGCCGGGGTGCTGGGATTCCAGCTATTCGGAGCCACAAGCCCGCGCACGTCCAGCGGGTAGACGGCCACGTTGGCCTTATTGCAGGCGTCAATTGTGGCCATGAGTTCCGATTCACCTTCCGGGGTAAGCGGGAAACCGGAAGTAAACAAGATCAGGCTTTTTCTCCCGGGGATTGCCGCCAGATTATTCGCCATGGTTCGCAGGGCGAGCAGCAGTGTGTAGGCTCCGAAGTCCGCTTCGGGATTCCCCAAAGAGCCGGGACCGCCGAACGTGCCGGGCGCTCCCAATCCAGGTGTTGCCGCTGTATCCGTAGGATTGGCCGAAACGGCGGAACTGCGGATGCCCTGAACGGCTTGCTTCAAACGCACTGCGTCGCCCGTGAAATTCTGGGTGATTTGCAGCGTCCCGCTGAAATTGACGATGGCGATGACGCGGTCGGGCCCTGCGTCAGCATCGATAAATTTCGCGGCAGCGTCGCGGGCGCGAGGTTGATCGGCCAAATCCATGGTGGAATTATCGAAGAAGAGAACCATGTAATGTTTTTCGGGATGTCCGGTTGGAACAGACTGCGCGCCAAAGGAAAAATTGACGATTTCCTGCTGCTTATTGTCTTCGTAGACGCGAAAATCCTTTTCCGCAAGGTCGTTGATGTAATGGCCCTTCTTGTCGGTGACGATAGCATCCACTCGAACCAGGCGCGATTCGGCTTTGATTGCGCCGCCCGCGGGGATTTGCGCCGGGACCGATGCGGAAGGAGCAGCGGGAGCCGCTGAGGGATTGGAAGTGGAAGCGGCTTGTTGCCCGCGCGCGCCCGGCACAAATGCGGCCAGCGCCACGCAGCATCCCGCCAGGCAAAAGATCGAATTCAGCGGCCGCATTTTCATGCTGCACCTTCCTCAATACGGAATTTCTACCGCGCCATTTTTTGTGGAAATGACCGCGGCATTTTCATCGCGGACCACCAGCCGCACCAGATAATCTCCCGGCTTGACGTCAAATCCGGTCTTCACCGTCAGCCCGGTGCGCCCCATGCGCTCGAGGGTGGCGTCGAACAAACGCATTTCGATGGTTTGTTTGGTTGCCGTGACGTAATTGCCGTCGCGATCAAACAGCGCCGCCACCACGACGAGGTTGTTGTCGTTGCGTCCGCCTACTTTCACGAAATGCATTCTTGCCACGTCCACGCGCGCGAGCACCGCCAGTTTCGCGTCCGTGGCGTCGGCCATATAGTACTGCGTGTGCAGGGCCAGCGGCAGCCCGCCTTCTTCTTCCTGAGAAAAAACGGCATCTTCAATTTCACGCGCCGCAGCCTCTTCCGGCGTCTCGCTGTGCTTCGGCGCATAAAAGCCGCGGCGCGCCTGCACCGTATATTTGTCTTTGCTGCCCAACTTCACTTTCAGAACATGAAATTTTCCGTCGTATTTCAGATTGTTCGGAGTGAATCCCAGAAGGTAGGAAACGTTGGGCGTGGCCGCCGTGGTGCGAAAGCCCGCGTCCAGGTCATTGTTGTTGTGAAAAGCCAAGCCTCCGGTGCCGTCGGAAAGATCCAGCAGGACCACGATTTGGGCCTCCTGGCCCGCCACGCGGAGCGATTCGCGAGGCCCCGCGGCGAGCGGGCTTCCGGTGAAACCGTGGGTGATGTCCTGCCCGGTTTCCGGTGTGTACAACCCGCGCAGATCGAGAGTGTTGATGGAAACATTCGCGCGATTGGCGCGATCGATGATTTCGGAAAGCTCGAGTTCGCGCGTGGGATAGATGAAGCCCGGAGAAATCAACACCACGGTCCTCTGTCCCGGCAGCGTGGAGATTTTTTGCACGATTTCCTTCAGACGCCGGAAGGAGTAAATCGTCTGATTATCGCCTTCGTTGAGGATGCGAGCGGCGGTGGCTTGGGCAAGCGCCTGCGCCGCATTGGTTTGCCGCGTGTCGTTGTTGTAGGCGCAAGCCAAAGCATCCTGGGTGGCGGTGGCCAGGGCCAGCGAATCGTGCTGCACCTGGATCATCTCCGCCTCGTAATAATCCTCACTGGGACAATCGTCCGCGCCGGTGGGATCGCCGGCCTCCACCGCGCGCGGCTGAATTTGCGCCATGGTGTCGCGAAGCTTTGCGCGGTCGCTCGAGAAATCGGTCTGCGTTTGCCCGGAAATGGTGAAAACCCCGATGCGGTCGGCGGATTGCAGCGAGGTATCCACGAATCTTGCGGCCGCCAGCCGCGCACGCAACAAATCCTGCAAGTTCGAATGCACGTCGTCGAAAAGCAGGGCGATGAAACGCGAAGGCGGCTCAAAACCCGGGGAAGCCTTCTCGCTCGATTCGCTCGCGGCGGATTCCGTGCGAACCACTTTCTGCAGCGAGGACGCCGGAGTTTCCACGGAAAACGTGGAAATATCCTGCGGCTTTCCATCCTCGTAAATTTGAAAATCTTCCTTGCGCAAATTCGCAACCGCATGCCCTTGCGCATCGCGCACCACCACGCGCACCGGAACCAGATTCACACGCACACGGAACGGCGCGGCGGATTCTTGCGTGTTTACCTCCGGAGCGTCGCCGGAGGGTGCGGCGGGTGCGCTGGCCGGGATGGCGGATGGCGGCGCGCTGGATTGCGGAGTCGCCGCGGGAGGGTTCGATTGCGCGCAGACCCCAGGAGCAAGAAACGAGGCAGAGAACAGCAGCAGAAAGCCCGGGCACATGACCGCTGCAAAGGATGAGAATCTTCGCAGATGAGTGGTCATGGTAGCTCCTGATGCGCAGCCGGAAGCGAGGCGCCGGCTAACCTTCGGGGGCACGCCATTCTTGGGGCTTGGATGCGAGTGTACTTGCTGCGTACTTTGCGGTCAATACATGCTCTCTTCCGAACGCCGCGCGGTTCGGAGATTTGCCGCGAAGGGAAGCCTCGGCTAGAATAGTGCGCTTGTTCGCGGCGTGAAAATGATGGTGATACAACTGCACAACACGATGTCCAACCGTCTCGAGCCGCTCGAGACCGTGCATGCGGGCGAGGTGCGCATCTACACCTGCGGGCCGACGGTCTACGATTTCGCGCACATCGGAAATTTCCGCACCTTCATGTTTCAGGATATTCTCCGCCGCTTTCTGCAATCCCAGGGATATCGCGTCCTGCAGGTGATGAACCTGACCGATGTGGACGACCGCATCATCCAGAACGCCGCCAAGCAAGGCGTTTCCATCCGCGAATACACCGAAAAATACGTCCAGGCGTTTTTGGAGGACATGAAATCGCTCGGGCTGCAGATGCCGGAAGAAATCGTGCGCGCCACCGATCATATCGAGGACATGGTGGCGCTCATCGAGCGCTTGCAAAAGAAGGGATTCACCTACACCAGCGAAGGCTCCATTTATTTCCGCATCGCGCAATTTCCGAATTACGGAAAACTTTCGAAGATTGACGTCGGCGGAATGCAGGCCGGCGCGCGCGTGGATGTGGACCGCTACGACAAAGCCGACGCGCGCGATTTTGCCTTGTGGAAAGCGCCCAAGCCCGGCGAGCATTTTTGGGAGACGCGCATCGGGCCGGGCCGCCCCGGATGGCACATCGAATGCTCCGCCATGTCCATGAAATATCTGGGAGAGACCATCGACATTCACACTGGCGGCGTGGATCTGGCTTTCCCGCACCACGAAAACGAGATTGCGCAAAGCGAATCGGCCACCGGAAAACCGTTCGTAAAACTCTGGCTGCACGCCGAGCATTTGATTATGGACGGCGAAAAGATGTCGAAATCCATCGGCAATTTTTTCACGTTGCGCGATTTGTACGCCAAAGGGCAAAAGCCTTCCACCCTGCGGTTCCTCCTGCTTTCCGTGCCCTACCGCCGCCAGCTCAATTTCACCGCCGAAGGGCTGACCCAGGCGGAAAATTCCGTCACGCGCCTGCGCAATTTCTTCGGCCGGCTGAAAACCGAAAAATGCGCCGCGGGGGAGAATCCCGAAATCGAAAAACGCATCGCGCAGGCGGAATCGGATTTCGACGCGGGACTGGCCGACGATTTGAATACCGCCGTAGCGCTGGCCTCGCTGTTCGACCTGGTGCGCGACGCCAACACGGCTATGGACCGCGGGGGATTCAAGCAGCAGAATTCTCCGCGATTGATCGCCGCGCTCGAAAAATTCGACGGCGTTCTGGGTTTGCTTGCGAATGACGACGCGGGAAAACTCGCGGCCCTGGGATTCGGCGGCGGGGAATCGCGCGTGCCCGGGGAAAAAGTGGAGCTCCTGATCGAGGAGCGCCAGGCGGCAAAGAAGCGCCGCGATTTCCAGCGCGCCGATGAAATTCGCCGGAACCTCACCGATTCTGGTATAATTTTGGAAGATAAGCGCGACGGCACGGTATCCTGGAAATACAAATGACTTTCTTCGTCCTTCAAGATTTGTCGCTGGCCAGCCAGCCCTCTCACGAGCGCCCGAATCTCTACGGCGCCGCCTAGTCCACCCTTCCCTGATTTATTGCTGCGGCACGCTCCGGAGGAAACCGGCCCGCTTGCCAGCAAGATGCGCACAAAAATTCCGAATCGGGAGGAAGAAATGCAAGCCATTGACCAGAAAATTGATATGAATTTGCCGCAACTGATCACTTCACTGCCGGGTCCCAAGGCCCGCCAGATCGTGGAGCGCGACCATCAGGTGGTTTCGCCTTCCTACACGCGGGATTATCCGATGGTTGCGCTGAAGGGCCGCGGCGCGACGATTGAGGATGTGGATGGAAACCGTTTCCTCGATTTTGCCGCGGGCATTGCCGTGGTTTCCACAGGCCATTGCCATCCGCAAGTGGTGGCCGCGATTCAGAAACAGGCGGCGGAACTCATCCACATGTCCGGGACGGATTTTTACTATCCGAGCCTTGTGG
The DNA here is from genome assembly GCA_963708285.1 of uncultured Acidobacteriota bacterium. Classification (GTDB taxonomy): domain Bacteria; phylum Acidobacteriota; class Terriglobia; order Acidiferrales; family UBA7541; genus Palsa-295. The sequence goes on along the minus strand of CAVPSF010000001.1, from coordinate 381,569 downwards.
AATTAGCCGAGAAACTGGCGGCCATCGCTCCCGGCAAGGAAGCCAAGCGCGTCTATTTCGGCAATTCCGGCGCGGAAGCGGTGGAAGCGGCCATCAAGCTCGCCAAATATCACACCAAGCGCGACAAACTGATCGCGTTTCATGGCGCATTTCACGGGCGCACCATGGGCGCGCTTTCGTTGACCGCCAGCCGCAGCATCCAGCGCAAGGGATTCGGAACGCTTCTCTCCGGCGTATTCCACATGCCCTATCCGGACACTTACCGCGGCACGTTTGGAATTCGCCCGGAGCAAGCCTCCGCGGACTGCTTGAGCTATCTCGAGAACGAATTGTTCCGCCGCCGCGTGGATCCCGATGAAGTCGCCGGGATTTTCATCGAGCCGATTCAGGGCGAAGGCGGCTACCTGCCTGCTCCGCCGGAATTTTTGCAGGGCTTGCAGGCCATTTGCCGCAAGCACGGCATCCTGCTGGTGGCCGACGAAGTGCAGAGCGGCATGGGCCGCACCGGCAAATGGTGGGCCGTGGATCACGCCGGAGTCGAGCCGGACATTATTTGCGTGGCCAAGGGCGTTGCTTCCGGCATGCCGCTGGGCGCGATCATTGCGCGCGCGAGCGTCATGAATTGGACTCCCGGCGCGCACGCTTCCACCTTCGGCGGCAATCCGGTGTGCATCGCGGCGTCCCTTGCCACCCTCGGCCTGATCGAGCGGGAATACATGGCCAATGCCGCGCGCATGGGAGAATTCATCATGCGGGAAACGGCGGGCTGGACCGAACGCCACAAGATCGTGGGGCAAGTCCGCGGGCGGGGCTTGATGATCGGCATCGAATTCGTGCGCGACCAGAAAACCAAGGAAAAAGCGCCGGACCTGCGCAACCGCATCGTGCAGATGGCCTTTCATAAGGGCTTGCTGGTTCTGGGTTCGGGCGACACCACGCTGCGACTCTGCCCGCCGCTGATGATTAGCCAGGAGCAGGCGGAATTCGCGGTGCGCACGCTCGACGGCATCATCAGCGAAGTCGAGAAATCGGTCTAGCCGCGGAATTCGGTCGAGGGCGACCGCAAACCGAAGTTCGCATTCGATAATGTACGCCGTCACTGCCGGGCCGCGCGCGCGGCCTGAAGAATCTCTCTTGAGCCGGAGCGCGAAAAGAGAGATTCTTCGAAGTCCCCGCCGCCGGGGCTTCCCGCAGGGGCGGCGTTTCTTTATTTTCCGCGGAGGAAAATTTGGCGCGAATCCTGGATGTCGGCTGCGGCCCGTCGAAATATCCCGGCTCGATCGGGCTGGACATGAACGCATCCACGGCGGCGGACGTGCTGTGCCATCTCGATAAAGGCGGCTTGCCGTTTCGCGAGAATTCCTTCGATCACCTGCGCGGCGAGCACATCATCGAGCATGTGGCGGACATCATCGCCACCATGGAGGAATTTCACCGCGTGGTGCGTCCCGGCGGCACGATCTACCTGGTCACTCCGCATTACACCGATTTCAGCTCGTTTCGCGATCCCACCCATCGCTGGCATCTGAATACCTATTCGTTCCTCTATTTTTATCCCGGTGGGATGCACGGCCGGGACATGTGGTACACCAAGGTGCGCATGCGCGAAGCGAAACTTCACGTGCGGTTGCTGAAATTGTGGCGCGCGCTGGGATTCGAATTTCTGGTCAACCACAGCCGATTTTTCCGCCAATTCTGGGAGCACTACCTGAGTTTCGTCATTCGCGGAAAATTGATGGAGTTCACTTTCGAGGTCATCAAGTGAACGGCGCGCCGCGCATTCTTGACGTGGGTTGCGGGCGGAAAAAATATCCCGGCTCGATTGCTATTGACATGAGTCCGGCGGGCCAGGCCGACGTGCTGTGCGACTGGACGAAAACGCTGCCGTTTGCGGACAGCAGCTTCGATCAGGTGCGCATGGTGCATATCATCGAGGAAGTGGACGATATTTTTCGCATGCTCGGTGAAGCGCACCGCGTGGCCCGCCCCGGCGCGATGGTGACCATCATCACCCCGCATTACACCGATCACGCTTCCTATTGCAGCCCCGCGCACCGCTGGCATCTTTCCAGTTTTTCATTCTGGTTCTTCAGCGATAAGCCGGGCGAGTACGATTACTATGCACCGGCGGAATACCGCGAGCGCCGCGTGCACGTGGAAATGCTGCGGTTGTGGCGCATGCTGGGCATGGAGTTCCTGGTCAACCATTTCCGCTGGTTCCGGAAATTCTGGGAATATTATTTGAGCTTTATTTTTCGCGGGAAGACCGTGGAATGGAACCTCGAAGTGGTCAAGAAGACCTAAACCACCGGGACGGGATTGCCCTTGTACGCGCGCATTATTTTTGCCATGGTGCGTTTCGCCGCCCGCAAGGGTCTGGCGGAAACCCGCGGCGAAATTTCGCCAAAGCAGCGGGCGCGCCGCACCGGCGTTCGCGGAGAAACCTACGCCTACTGGTATCTGCGTCGCCACGGGTACACTTTGGTGGCGCGCAATTTTACTATGGCGGGGGTCAAGGGTGAAATTGACATGGCCGCCTACGACGGTTCGACGCTGGCCTTCGTGGAAGTGAAGACCAGGTCGCCATCGGCCCCCGGCAGGGCCACGCCGGAAGAAGCCGTGGATGCGGAGAAGCGCCGCAACCTGGTGCGCATGGCGCAAGCCTTTTTGCGCGCGCGACACCTCGATTCCTCGGATTGCCGCTTCGACGTGCTGGCCATCGAGGCGCGTCCGGAGGCTTCGCCGCTTGTGCGTTTGCACAAGAATGCATTCCGGCCCGAACTTCCGGGCCTTGGCGCTTGATTTTTGGGTAGCTAGCGTTGCGGTGACTCGCGCACCTCTTTGTGGCGTGCGCATAGTAGAATGATTCGGGTGCGCCGGAAAAGCCGGCGAGCCGCCAGTAGCTGAGGGGGGAGGAATTTTTGCCGGAACTTCGCAAGGATCCGATTACAGGACGCTGGGTGATTATTTCCTCGGACCGTTCCAAGCGCCCCATGGATTTCGTACGCGAGAGCGTGACGATCAAGGGCGCCGCGAATTGCCCGTTCTGTCCCGGCAATGAAGGGAAGACTCCTCCGGAACTTATCGCCTACGGCCGCAACGGCAGCGCCAAGGACACTCCGGGATGGTCGCTGCGCGTGGTCCCCAACAAATTTCCAGCTCTGGGGATTGAAGGCGGGCTTGACCGCGAAGGCGAAGGATTGTTCGACCGCATGAACGGTGTGGGCGCGCACGAAGTAATCATCGAGACTCCCGACCACAAGTTGACGCTCGCAACCATTGCCGAAAAAGGCGTCGAGGAAGTTTTGTGGGCCTATCGCGACCGCATGCTGGACCTGAAAAACGACCGCCGCTTCCGCTACGTCCTGCTGTTCAAGAACCACGGCGAGCCCGCCGGCGCTTCGCTCGAACACACCCATTCGCAACTGATCGCGCTGCCCATCGTTCCCAAGCGCGTGCGCGAAGAAGTGGACAGCTCGAAACGCTATTACGATGAAAAGGAGCGCTGCATTTTCTGCGACATGATTCACCAGGAGCTCGAGACCGGCACGCGCATGGTGCTCGAAAACGATTATTTCATTGCCCTTGAGCCCTATGCCCCGCGCTTTCCCTTCGAGACCTGGATCCTTCCGCGGCAGCACAGTTCCGCGTTCGAGAATATGCCCGGCCCCTATTACGGCAGCCTGGCTCGCGTCCTGCGCGATTTTCTCGGCAGGCTCGATGCGGTCCTGGCGTTTCCTTCCTATAATTACGTGATTCATACTTCGCCGATCGGCGAGGAAATCAACGACCATTATCACTGGCACATCGAAATGATGCCCAAGCTGACGAAAGTGGCGGGCTTCGAGTGGGGCACGGGCTTCTACATCAATCCCACGCCGCCCGAGGAAGCCGCCCGATTTTTGCGCGACGCCAAAACTTGATCCGCGCTGCATCCAGATCGCGCCGGATACGCAACGCGCCAGCCAACTGATTCGCCCGGATCGCGGGCGTTCCCGAATGGAGGTGAAGGATGAAGTCCTGCCTGCGAGCACTCTTCGTTTCGGCCATTTGTTTCCTGATATTCAATCTTCCGGCGCGCGCACAGATGCCGGAACACGAGCATCATGGCGAGGCGCCGGAACACCTGGCCAAGATTTCTTTCGCCACTTCCTGCTCTTCTTCGGTTGAAACGCAATTCGGCCAGGGCGTGGCGCTGCTGCATTCCTTCGAATACGAGCAAGCCTCGCAGCAGTTCCAAGGCGTCACGAAAAGCGATCCCTCCTGCGCCATGGCGTATTGGGGCCAGGCCATGACCCTGTACCACGAACTTTGGGATCCTCCTTCGCCGGCGGAATTAAAGGAAGGCTGGAATTTAGTCCAGGAAGCGGAGAAAGCCAGCGAGAAAAGCGGGCGCGAAGAAGGCTATATCTCGGCTATGTCCGCTTATTACAAGCCCGGAAACCGGACGTACGATGAGCGCGCCACGGCATATTCGGGGGCCATGGAAAAACTTCATAACGATTATCCTTCGGACGAAGAAGCGACCATCTTCTATGCCCTCTCTTTGCTGGCCGCGGAGCCTGCGACGGACACTTCGCTGATCTGGGCCAAGAAAGCGGTGACCATCCTCAACGGCGTCCTAGCAAAAGATCCCGATCATCCCGGCGTGGCGCATTATCTGATTCATGCCTGCGACAATCCGCACATGGCTGCGGAAGGGCTTGCGGCAGCGCGGCGCTATGCCAGCCTTGCACCGTATTCACCGCATGCCTTGCACATGCCGTCGCATATTTTTACTCGCCTGGGTTTGTGGCAGGAAGATATCGCGTCCAATCTCGCGGCCATCTCCGCCGCGGAACATGGCCCCTGGGGAACCGGAGACCGCCTGCACCCCATGGATTTTCTCGAATACGCTTACCTGCAAACCGGGCAGGTTGCAAAAGCCCGGGCCGTCGAGGCCGACGCGGTCTCCGTGAAGCATGAAAACTATACAGCCGAAGACGCCTTGGATTATTACTATGTGCAAGCTCATTATCCCGCGCTGCTGGCGCTCGAAACCAGGGATTGGAAAGCAGCGGAGTCTCTCGAACCTACGCCTCACGCCGAACCTGGATTCCAGGCGATGACCTTCCGGGCACAAGCCATCGCAGCAGGGCATCTGCGTGACGTGGCAACTGCAAAGACGGCGGTGCAGAACCTCGACAACGCTCTCACCGCTTCCCGCAAACTACATCCTGATATGGCAGTCCGGCACGTGGACACGGAGAAAAACGAAGCGCATGCGTGGCTCGCCTTCGCGCAGGGCGATACCGCCGAAGCGTTTCGCCTCCTCCAGCCGGTGATTCAAATTCAGGATGAAATCGGCAAAGGGGAAGTGGAACTTCCCGCCCGCGAAATGTACGCGGATATGCTGCTGGAATCGGAGCATCCCAAGGAGGCTCTCGAGCAGTACCGCCTTTCGCTCAAGACGGATCCCAACCGCTTCAACGGGCTGTACGGCGCGGGGCGATCGGCGGAACTTGCGCAAGAGCCAAGCGAAGCCGCAGGCTATTACAAGCAACTCCTCGACAATTGCCAACAGGGAGGGGGTTCGGACCGCGCGGAATTGGATCACGCGCGGAAATTCATTTCCCAAACAGCCGCCGCCGCCGCTAAATAACTTCATCGGATCGCCGGGTTGCGGGCCAGGACACATGCCGCGCAAAACCCGCGCCTGCAAAATTCGCCCGCTCAGGCGTGTGATACGATGGCGAATCGCGAGAGATTTTTGCGCTCGCGAAAACCGATGCGACCGTTCCCCCGAAGAAGAGTTGTCGCGCGCGCTTTTCTGATTTTCTGGGCGCCCGCGATGGTTTTGTTTTGGCAGGCGGCGGATGCATCGGCGCGGACTTCCGCATCGGTTCCTCCGCAGCAAACCGCCACCAGCCCGCAAACACCGATTTCCGTGGATTGGAACAACGCCTTGCATTCCCTGGCGCAGAAAATTTCCGCGGACGTCCCCTCGCTGGCCGTCTCGCTTGACGTCAAGAATATTTCATCGCTGGGACCCGGCGATGTGGCGAACATCCGCCAGGCGCTGATCGCGGAAATGGCGCTGTGGGGCAATCGCGTCATTGAGCCTTCGGCGGATGCTCCGCAAGTCCATCTGACGCTTTCTGAAAATAATCTCGGCTATTTGTGGATCGCGGAAGTCGATCATGGAGATGCGCACCAGATGGCCATGGCCTCCGTGGCCATCGCCCCGCCTTCGCCCAGTTCACCCGCCACGCCCCTGCTGCTGCAACGAAAAATCGTGTGGCAACAGTCCGAGCCGATTCTTGATTTCGCCCAGGAAACTCTCACCGGAGGCGGGACGCTGTGGTTTCTTCTCCAGCCGGGACGCCTGGACGTGTACGCCTTTGCCGGGGAAGTGCAAACCGTCCATCAATCGCTGCCCATTGATGCCGCGGGCGGTTCGCGCGACCCGCGAGGGCTTCTGGTGCCTGGAGAAAACGGCGGGATCCAGGCGTATCTCGGAGCGACGTTGTGCACCGGCACGTGGACGACAAGCCTTGATCTTGAATGCTCCGCCGGCGCCGGACAGAATTGGCCGCTCGGGGCCGCCTCCTGGACATTCGAGCCATCCCGCAACTATTTTTCGGGGGTCACCAATTTCGCAAGCGGATTTTCCGTGAAGCGCGCGCCGTTTTATTCCGCCGCTTCTCCGCCGCCGGAACTCGCGACGGCCAGCTCATCCCGCTGGATATTAGCGGGGCTCGACGGACACGCTCGTTTGTTCACCGGCATGGCCGAACCTGCGGCGGTTTTTTCGAATTGGGGCAGCGCCATTACCACGCTTCGAAGCGCCTGCGATTCATCGTGGCAGGTGCTGGCCAGCGGCGCGGGCGATTGGACCGAGCCGGATTCCATCCAGGTCTACGACGTAGCGGAGCAGCGCGCGACCCCCGCCGGCCAACCTCTGGTTTTTCCCGGGCCGGTTCTGGCTTTGTGGCCGGCGACAGACTCCAAATCGGCTCGCGTGGTTTCGCGAAATCTTTCCACAGGATTGTATGAAGCTTCGATTCTCACCATCGCTTGCAATCACTAGCGCCGCACTCCTTTTTGCGGTTGCGGCTCTCCCCGCCAATGCGGCGCGCCGCCCGCGTTATGGAGGGACGCTGCGCGTGGAAATTCAGGCGATTGTGACTTCGCTCGATCCCGCGGTGGCCGTTGCAAGTCCGCAGGAAGCCGCAGCCAAAGCCGAAGTCGACGCGCTGATCTATCCCACCCGCAACGCGGATGGCAGCTTTCCCGGAACTCCCGGTTCCGGAGCGTTTCGCGTGGATTCCTTCGACCCCGGCAAGCGCCTGGTGCTGGCCGCGAACAACGCCGCGCCGGGCGGACGTCCTTTTGTGGACTCCATCGAAATTCTCATGGGTCGCGCGGCGCAAGACCGTCTGGTGGATCTGGAGCTCGGCAAGACGGACTTCGCCGAAATTCCCTGCGAGGAATCGCGCAAGGCGGCCGCAGCAGGTGTCCGCCTGAGCGTTTCGCAGCCCGATGAATTGCTCGCGGTGGTTTTCCTGGCCGCGCGGCCGGCCGCGCAGGATGCCCATGTTCGCGAAGCGCTGGCGGATTCGATTGACCGCGCCGCGATCGTCAATTTCATTCTGCAAAAGACCGGCGAGCCCGCCGGAGGGTTGTTGCCGCAGTGGGCAGGCGGCACGGCATTTCTTTTTTCCACGGCCGCGGATCCCGCCGCGGCCAAGGAACTCTGGCTGCAAATCCCGGGTTCTCCGCGCCTGGTGTTGGGATATGATTCCGGCGATCCTTTGCAGCAATCGGTGGCGGAGCGAATCGTGGTGAATGCGCGGGAAGCGGGCATGTCATGGACGGCGCAGGCGTTGAATGCAACGGCCGGCGCGCAGGCCTCCGCAGATGTGGACGCGCGGTTGATGCGCTTGCGCATGAATTCGGAATCCGCGCGCGGCGCACTCGCCGGCTTCCTTCAGGCTATTTCTCCCGTGGCCAGCATCGATGCCTCGGCGGTCGCCGATTCTGCAGGAGCCGAAACGGTTTACAATCGCGAGCGCGAAATTGTATCGAGTTTTCAAGTGGTCCCCCTCGTTCATCTCCCCCAGGTATACGGCTTGAGCGCGCAGGTGCGCGATTGGAAAGCGCCCGGCCCCGGAGAATCCTGGCCGTTGGCGGACGTTTGGCTTGAGGAAAGCGCGCCATGACCTTCCGCGCCAAACTTTTCTGGATTTTCACGTTGACCGTGTTTCTTTCGATTGGCCTGGTGGCCGCGGGCGTGACGGTGGTCACGCGTCGGGCTTTCGATGAACTGAATCGCGAGCATAGCGACGCGCTGGTGGCGCAATTCCAGCGGGAATTCGAGCGCCGCGGACAGGACGTGCTGCGCCGTGTGCAGGGAATTGCCGACGCCGAAGGCACGGTGCGCATGGCCATCGATTTGAGCCGCCCGCAGGCCGATGTTTCGGTGTACGTCAACGACGCGCACGGGGTCTCGCAATCGCACCAGCTCGATTTCCTCGATTTCGTGGGGAGCGATGGCTCGATCATTTCTTCCGCGGAATGGCCCGCGCGTTTCGGCTACAAAATGGATTGGGTCATGAAACCGGAGTACAGTTCGGCGCACGGCCCATTCCTGACGCGCATGGATACCGACGCGGGGCCGGTGCTGGCGCTGATGGCTGTGGCTACGGTTCCGGTGGGCGATAAAAATCTGTACGTGGTAGGCGGCGAGCGCCTGGGCAAGGAATTCCTCGCTTCGCTGGTGCTGCCCGCGGGCATGCGCGCCCTGTTGTATTTGAATCTCGATTCCACCTTCCAGCCCGCAAACGTGCTGGACGCCGTGGGGCCGGCAATCGAAGCGGAACGATTCGCGCCGCTGATTGACAAGGAGCGCGAGCAGCCGGGCGAACAAACCGCGCGCATCAACTGGACCATTGATCCGGCCAGCGCGGAAGTGTTTCACGCCTTGCCGCTTCCCGGACGCCACGACGAATTGCTGGGAGTGCTGCTGGTGGGGAATTCGCAGCTCCAGGTGGTGCTGCTCGAGCGGCACATCCGCGATCTGGCATTGATCGTTGCGGCCATCGCGCTCTTCATCGGCGCGCTGCTGAGCTGGTGGGGCGCGGCGCGCATCACCCGGCCGGTCCGCAAACTGGCGGAGGGAGCGCGGGAAGTGGCCGCGGGAAATTGGAACACGCGGGTGGACGTGCGCGGCGGAGGAGAAATCGGGCAGCTGGGCCGCTCGTTCAACCAAATGACCGAGCAATTGATCCAGCAGCGCGAGCGGCTGATTCAGGCAGAGCGCGTGGCGGCCTGGCGCGAAGTGGCCCGCCGGCTGGCGCACGAGCTGAAAAATCCTCTTTTCCCGTTGCAGACCACGGTCGAAAATATGCAGCGCGCCAAGGATAAAAATCCCGAGCTCTTCGACGAAGTTTTCCGCGAATCCACGCGCATCCTGCTGACGGAAATTGAAAATCTGAAGACCATCACCGGGCGGTTCAGCGATTTTGCAAAAATGCCCCAGCCGGAGCTGGCCGCGGTGCAACTCAACGACACGGTTCGTGACGTGGTGAAATTATTCGAAGGTCAATTCAGCGCCGTGGGACGCCCGCCTATCACGCCTGAACTTCATCTCGACGAATCGCTCCCGGAGATTCAAGCCGATGCGGCGCTGCTGCACCGCGCGGTGGAAAATCTGGTGCTCAACGCCATGGACGCCATGCCCGCCGGAGGCGTGCTCATGCTGCGCACTTCGCGCAAGGATGCCGCCGTGCACCTGGAAGTTTCCGACACCGGCGCGGGGCTGACGCCGGAAGAAACCGAGCGGGTCTTCACTCCTTACTACACCACCAAGCAGCATGGCACCGGCCTGGGACTGGCTATCGTGCAGTCGGTGGTCAGCGATCATGGCGGCCGCATCTCCGTCGAAAGCGAATCCGGAGTAGGCACGTCGTTTCATATCGAGCTTCCGCTGCAACCGCCGCACCATCCCCAGGTTTTCCCCATGGTATTCGAGAAGCCCGAAGAGGATTGATCGCGCGTGCGCTCCCAGGCAAAAATTTTGATCATCGACGACGACGCCAACACGCTGGCTTCCCTGGCGCGCGCCTTTCGCCTGGCGGGCCATGAAGCCACGGTGTGCGACCAAGCCGCGCGCGCTTTGGAATTGGCCAATGCGCAGCATTTCGATTTGATACTTTCCGATGTGGTGATGCCCGGACGCGACGGCATCGCTTTGCTCGAGGATTTTAAAAACGCCGGCGTCGCCGCGCCGGTGGTGATGATGTCCGGGCAGGCCAGCATCGAAATGGCAGTGCGCTCGACGCGCCTGGGCGCCATTGATTTCCTCGAAAAGCCCATCTCCACGGAAAAGCTGCTTTTGACGGTGGAAAACGCTCTGCGTCTCGCGCATCTCGAGGACGAAAACCGCGACCTGAAACGCCGCCTGGGGAAGCACCAAATGGTCTGGCGGAGCGAAGCGATGCGCGAAGTGATGGTCCAGGTGGAACATGTGGCGGCCAGCGAAACGCGCGTGTGCATCCGCGGCGAGACCGGAACGGGCAAGGAATTGATCGCGCGCACAGTCCACGAAAAGAGTCCTCGCCGCAATGGGCCGTTCATTTCTCTCAATTGCGCCGCCATCCCCGCGGAGCTGATGGAATCGGAATTATTCGGGCATGAGAAAGGCTCCTTTACGGGAGCAGCGGCGCGGCACATCGGAAAATTTGAGCAGGCCCATCGCGGGACTTTGTTTCTGGACGAAATCGGCGACATGCCGGCGACCATGCAGGCCAAGTTGCTGCGCGTACTGGAAGAGGGCGAAATCGAGCGCGTGGGCGGAGGCGGGCCGATGCGCGTGGACGTGCGCGTGGTGGTGGCCACGCACCGCAATCTCGAAGAGCAGGTGCGCCAGGGAGCATTCCGCGAGGATCTCTACCATCGCATTTTCGTTTTTCCCGTCGTGCTGCCGCCTCTGCGCGAGCGCCGCGAGGATATTCGGCGCGCTCATCGAACATTTCTCTCGCCAGCTCGCCGAGCAAAATGATTGGAAGCCGAAGACCTTCACGCGCGAAGCCGTCGAGCAACTCGAATGCTATCCCTGGCCCGGCAACATCCGCGAATTGCGCAACGTGGTGGAACGCGTGCTCCTGCTGGCCGCGGGCGATAGCGTGGGTCCGGCGGAGGTGGTTCGCGCGCTTCCGAGCGTATCGGCCACTGCTGCGGATAAGGCGCTTTCACCGGCCGCGCTTTCCGCCGGCACTCTGGCGCAGCGCGTGGAAGAATTCGAGCGCGAAACTTTGCTCGCGGAACTCAAGCGCCACAATCATCACATGACCAACACCGCAAAATCGCTGGGGCTCGAACGCAGCCACCTCTACAAAAAATGCCAGCAATTGGGCATCGATCTTCGCGCGTTGCGTTCCACGGAATAAAATCCCCATCAGGCAGCCGTTGCGCCGTTTAATTCGCGGGCGGAAATAATTTCTCAAGCGCCAGGTGCGTTGGCCAATAAACCAAGGCGGCCAGCGCCGCGAACGTGATGGCCACGTGCACCGGAGCGGATCCCCAGGCGCGGTGAAAAAACGGATCGCGGAACGCGTAATTGATGTTGCCCGCAGCGCCCGCCCATCGCGACGCCACGATGGCCCCCAGGGCGATCGCGGACTGCAGCGCAAATCCGCGGTGGTCATATCCGGTGCGAAAGAGCGCCCAAAGCAGGATCACCGGCAGCGCGATATGAAACAGGGAAAGCAGCCGCACCCCAAGCGCCACATGCGCGTCAAATAAATATTCCGTTCCGCCCACCAAATGCCGGCCCAGAAATAATCTCCACGCCACATCCAGCGACCAAATGAGATCGATGACCAGCGAAGACACCGCTTGACTCGAAAGCAAAAGTGAATTTCCCAAAAATAATCCCGCGCATGTGAGGATCACCGCGATATCGCATAAATGAAGGAAATTCATGGCGCCCCAGGCGCGCAAGTACACCGGGAACCAGACGATCAGCCATAAAATCGAAGCCCAGCGGACCCAGGGTGGGATGCCGCGCGCGGCTCGATAGCTGGAATCGCGGCCTTTTGGCGTATCCGGCGGCTGGGAGCAGGAATTCATTTTCGCTACTCTACACTTTTCTTCGCGCCGCGGGATGCGCCATGCGAGAATCTCGAGGGAAGATGGAAACACATTCAGCCATCGCCGCCGCGGGAATCGTTTGCGCAGCGGCCGCCGGGATAAGCGCCTGGGGCGCCGTCTCGCCTTCTTCGCAGTTATTTGGCCCGACGCTACGGCGTACGGGAAACCCGCGCACGATCGCGCTCACATTCGACGACGGGCCGAATCCCGCGGTTACTCCGGCGCTGCTCGATTTGCTCGCTCGCCACGAAGCCAAAGCCACTTTTTTCCTGATTGGGCGGTTCGTGCGCGCCGTTCCGGAACTGGCGCGCGAAATCGCCGCGCGCGGGCATGTGCTCGGCAATCACACCGAAACGCATCCGGCATTGACGTTTCTTTCCCGCCGGCGCATCGCCGCGGAACTCGTGCAATGCGGGGAAGCCATCGCATCTGCAACGAACGCCCGGCCGCGGTGGATGCGCCCGCCATTTGGATTTCGCAGTCCGATGCTCGACGGAATCGCGCAAAAATGCGGAATTGCCGGAGTTGCCATGTGGTCGGTAATGGCTCGCGACTGGCGGCCGCAGCCCGCCGCTCCGGTGATTCGAAGGCTGGAAAGGTCGCGCGGAGGGGATATCGTCTTGCTGCACGACGGCGATCATCGCAAGCTCGAAGGTGATCGCATGCACACGGTGAAAGCGCTAGAATATTGGTTGCCGCGATGGCGGGACGCAGGCATCGGGTTCGTGACCATCGAGCAATTGCGAGATGGGCGCTAAGGGGCGAGGGGTATGGACGAGAAGAGATTTTACGATGAGAAGCAGGAAACCAAGCAGATGACCCTGGTATGCCCGCACTGCCGCCAGGAAAATTCGTTTCCCATTCGCTGGATGGTCCGCACCAAGAAAAATCAGGTCCCTCCGGGCGGGAACGAAGAAGACCGCGCCAAATTCAACAAGGCGCGATCCTACATGGTGCGCGTGGATGAAATGGTGGCCTGCCGCAATATTCGCTGCCGCAAAAGGTTCGATCTGACCGGACAGACCGTGGTGCTGATGTAGAAGAGCATTGCCTTCGCGTGATCGGCCCGGCATCCGGCGGCGCCAGCAGCGATGAAACCTAGGCGCGAAGGCGGACATCACCGGGCAAGATGTCTTCAGGCTGAAAAAATCCCCTCGAAATTGATTGGCTTCGGGAAATTAAACGTCTTCGAGTTTGTTGTGCAGGGCTGTTTCCATGGCGCGGTGATCGAGGACTTCGCGGATTTTCTGCGCCAGCGCTTTCAAGTTGAAGGGCTTTTGCAGGAAAGACATTCCGCCCTCCAGAACTCCGTGGCGGAAGACGCTGTCGTCGGTGTACCCGGAGATGTATAGAACGCTCAGGTTTGGGCGATCGGCGGAAAGACGCGTGGCGAGTTCGCGCCCGCTGAGGCGCGGCATCACCACGTCGGTGACGAGCATTTCAATCTCGCCGTCGAATGCCGCGGCCAGTTCCAGCGCTTTCAATCCATCCGCCGCTTGCAGCACGTTGTAACCCGCGCTTTTCAAATAATCGCTCACCAGGTCGCGCACGCTTTCTTCGTCTTCCACGAAGAGAATCGTCTCATGCCCAACGTGCGATTTCCCCGCGCCTTTTTCCGCCGCCGCCGGTTCCACGGCGTCAGCCACTTCCGGCAGGTAAATCTTGAATGTCGTGCCGTGTCCCACTTCGCTGTAAACCCAGATAAATCCGCCGCTCTGCTTCACCACGCCGTAGACGGTGGCCAGGCCGAGCCCGGTGCCTTTTCCCGGCTCCTTGGTGGTGAAAAACGGCTCGAAGATGCGCGCTTGTGTTTTCGTGTCCATGCCGCATCCCGTGTCGCTGACCACCAGCATCACGTATTTTCCTGGAACCATTCCGGCATGTTTCGCGGCGTAGCTGCGGTCGAGTTCCGCGTTGGCGGTTTCAATCGAAAGCCTTCCGCCGTCCGGCATGGCGTCGCGCGCGTTCACCACCAGATTCAAAAGCACCTGCTCCATCTGGCTGGTGTCGACTTTCACGCGATTCAGATTTGCGCCAGGCAAAAACGCCATTTCGATGTTTTCGCCGATCACCCGCGAAAACATCTGAATCATTCCGCCGACGATTTCGTTCAGATCAATCACGCGCGCCTGCAAGACCTGCCGCCGGCTGAATGCCAGCAACTGGCGCGTCAGGGAGGCGGCGCGCTCGGCGGCTTTTTGCGCCTGCAGCACATTTTGGCGAAGCGGAGATGATTCCGGGAGCTGATCGAGCAGGAGTTCGCCGTGGCCCTTCATGACCATCAGCAGGTTATTGAAATCGTGCGCCACCCCACCCGCGAGTTCGCCCACGGCCTGCATTTTCTGCGATTGCCGCAACTGGTCGGTCAATTGTTTGCGATCGGTGATGTCCAAAGCCACCCCGATCACGCCTTGCGGCTCGCCTTCGCTGCCGCGCAACGGCTGCACATGGGATTCGAAGACATGGCCCAGCCATTCGATTTCATACGTGACGGAATGCCCCGCGAGGGCTTTGCGATGCGCGGCAATCGGCGGAAATTCCGGATCTTTCGTTTGGAAGTATTCGAATAACGACTTCCCCTCCATTTCCACAGCGGTGAGCCCCAGGCTTTCGAGCCCCGCTCCCATGCTGGAGGTAAAGCGAAGCTCGGCATCGGTGGTCCAAAGGACCGCGGGCATTTTCTCGATCATCAAGCCCAGCCGGGTGCGTCCTTCGTGGCGGTCCTTCTGGACGCGCTCGAGGTCTTCGAGCATGCCGTTGATCGCATTTCCCAGAAATGCCAGTTCGTCCTTCCCGCGCACTTTCAAGCGCGCGGAAGGATCGCCGCTGATGCCGATCTGGGTGATGTGCTCGCTGAGGTCCTGGACTCGCGACAGCACTTCGCGTTCCAGAAGGTACAAAGTCACCGCGCCGAAAACGAAGCCGGCGGCCAGCAAGAGGAGCAGAAATTGCAGTAGCGTCTCCTGGCCCTGCTGGTAGATCGACCGCGGCAGCATCAGGCGCAGGTCAAATGCGGGGTGTCCATAAATATCCAGCCATTGCTGGCGAGCCTCAATCGAATCGCGCCCGTCGATGCGTATCTGAATCGGCTGATTTTCCGCTCCCGAGTCTTTGAGTGTGCGGTACGCGGCCGCTCGGCCTTGTCCCTCGATGGGCACAATATCCAGATTCAAAAGGGTCGTCCCGCTGAGCGCATCGACTTCTGCTTCGTCGAGGCTGCGCCCAAAGACCAGCATTCCGGCCACCGGCCCCAATCCTTCGCTGGTGAGGACCGGCCGCGCACAGATCAGGACCGGCCCCTTTGAAAGCATCAAAATGCCGAGAGTTTCGCCGGAAATATGCGCGCGCCCCATCAGGGGAGATTCCGGGTGAAAATTCGCGGCTAAATCCTGGGTAATGGGAATGGGCTTCGTGAATTGCGCGTCGGTGGCTTCGGAGAAGATCACTTTTCCGGAATTGTCTAATATGGCGACAAAATTCAGGCGCAATTGCTGGAAGGTGGTAATGGCGAATTCGGATTTGGTATAGCCCGGATTGTCGTTGTGCAGGTAACGATAGGTCTGGTCCCAGGAGGCGTATTCGTTGGTATTGCGTTCGAGCGCTGCAAGATCGCTCGCCAGGGCGCCATCGGCGCGCTGCATATTTTCGAGGGCCGAGGCGGTTTCCAAATGAGAAAAACCCCTAAGCATCACCACCCGCGCGAGCGCATATAGACCGCCTACCAGGCCGATCATGGCCACGAACATGATCAGCCGCGTCTTCCCGCGCAGAGTTGTAGGAACGCTCATAAACGAAGCCCAGCGCTGCCTCGTTGTTATTATATCGTCGGAGGCAGGCTCCTAGAAGGTGGCGTGTCCTAGTCGTACATGTGCTTTCCAGTTGGTGGCGACAATTCGAGCAATACTGGCGAATGTCCATCTCGGGGCGTATCCTCGGGGCATCTTAGAACCTTGTGCGAGCATCTTCCTCTAGCAACCCATCTTCAGGGGGGATTCGATGAGACCACACCGGAATCTGCTGGTCGGCCTGGGGAGCCTTGGCCTGTTTTTTCTTGCATTGTCTTTGGGGAGTTCAACGAAAGCGCAGGATTCGGAGACCTCCGGCCCCATGACGTCCGCTGCCGGGCAAAGTTCCGCTTCCCCCAGCGCCCAGCAACCTGCACCGCAATTGACGCGGCGGCCGCAGGCCGCGCCGTTAGCCCCTGCCGATCCCAATGCGCCGAAAGTCGAGGTTCCGGCCGGCACCCACCTCTCCCTGGTGTTGCACAACGCCATTTCCACGCACAGCGCGCGCCCGGGCGACCCTGTTTATTTCGAGACGCTTTTCCCCATTCTCATTGATGGCCGTGTGGCGATTCCCGCCGGCTCCTACGTCAGCGGAGAAGTGACGGAAGCAAAACGCGCCGGACACATCAAAGGGCGCGCGGAAATTATGATCAAGTTGAACACGCTGATCTTGCCGAATGCCTATGAGGTGAACCTCAACGCCATGCCCAGCGGAGCCGGCACGGGAGGCAGGGAAAGCGTGAACAACGAGGGGAAGATTGTGGGAGATACCCACAAGGCGCAGCAGGCCGGCACGGTCATCAGCTCCACCGCAACGGGAACCGGAATCGGCGCGGTTGCCGGCGGGCTTAAAGGCGCGGGGATCGGCGCGGGCATTGGGGCCGCCGCCGGGCTTACCGCCCTCATGTTCACGCGCGGCCCGGACGCAACTTTGCCGCGCGGCAGCACCGTCGAAGCCGTCCTCGAACATTCCGTTTTTCTCGAGGCCGACAGGGACCAGTTCTCGAGTCCCGGCCAGGCTTCCACGCTTGCCGGGCCGCCGAATCGCGAACCGCGCCGAACGAGTCCGTTTCCCTTTTAGCGGGTCCGCGCTGATTGCGATGCGGTGAAGCGCAGCGGCGAAAAAACCTTGGCATCGAACGAAGATTTCCCCAGCACCACCCATTCGCGCATAAGTTTTGCGGTCACCGGAGCCAGAAGGATTCCGTTGCGGTAGTGTCCCGTGGCGATCAGCAGGCCTTCGATATCCGTGGGGCCGAGAATGGGAAGTTCGTCGGGGGAGCCGGGCCTGAGCCCAGCCCATCGCTCGACGATTTCCGCTTTCTCGAGAGCGGGAATCATTTCGATGGCGGCTTCGTGAATCTTGCGAATACCCTCGGGGGTCACTTCTTTCGCGAAGCCCGCATCCTCGAGCGTGCTACCGGCGATGATTCTGCCGTCGCGGCGCGGGACCAGGTAGCCGCGATGCGAGCGCACCACGTGGCGCAATCGCAGGCCCTCCACGCGCAGCGCCAGCATTTGTCCGCGCACCGGAATCGTCGGCGCATAGCGCGCAAAATCGCCATCGCCGCCGGAGATGCCCCCGGAAAAACTCCCCGCCGCAACGATCACCCGGCGCGAGTGGATTTCTTCTCCGCCGGCGATAATCCCGGAGCATCGCCCGCCCGCCTTCAGCATGTGCGTCACTTCCACGCCCGCATGAACCGCAACGCCCCGTGCGCGCGCCGCTTTCAAAACCGCCTGGGTAAGCAGCCGCGGGTCCACCACGGCTTCGGTCAGAAGAGCGGCAGACTTCGCGAGCGGCCCGATGGAATTTTCCAGCTTTCGTGCAGCCTGGGCATCCAGCGGCTCGGCGACAATTCCAAGCGCGCGAAACTCATGGAGCAGAGCGTCACGGCCGCGTTCGCCATCCGGCGGATAGAAAAGATGCAGTGAGTTTTTGACTTCGTAGTCCGCCGTTTGGCCGGAAGCTTTTTCCACCGCCTCGACGAATTGCGGATAGAGTCCCAGGCTTTGCATGGCGAGCGGCACGAGCGGCAACGCCGGAGGTCCGTCCGGCGCGGGAGATAGCATTCCCGCGGCGGCCCAGGAAGCCTCGCGCCCGGGCTCCTGCTTGTCAAACAGCGCTACGCGGAGATTTTCACCCGCCAATTCGAAGGCGATGGACGCGCCGATCAACCCGCCTCCGACAATGGCCGCATCGAAAGTTTTCACGCGCATTATTTTAGCAGCAACGCGCACACTTCGGCGCGGCCGGATGCATTTGTGACTTCGGGATTTTTGCGGAGAGGAACCGGCAATTACAGCGAGCCCACCAGTTCGTCCGAGAGCAGCCGGGCCTTCTGCGCCAGGTTTTGCGCGCGCGCCCAATCGCCGGTCTTGCTGGCCTCGCGCGACTGGGCCACGAAACTCCGGATTTTTTCCGCCAGGTCCTGCTGGCCGGCGCTCAGCGGCTTGTTCTTAGCCTGTTCCAGATTTTTTTCCGTCACGGAAAGATCGTCGTTGATCTTGCGTTCGTAAGTCGCCTGATCGCCGGGAGAAATCTGCGGCGAAATTTGCGGGGCGGGCGGATGAGCCGGCTGATCGGCTTGCGAATCCTGTGCGGGCTCCTGCGAATTTTTTTTCGATTTAGGCCGCGGAACCTCCGGCGCGGGATTTGTTCCGGCTGGAAGCGGCGGAGCCGGAGCGGGCTGCCCGCCTACTTTGGGCGGCGGCGCGGGCGCGGAATTGGCAGGCTTGGTTTCGATGGGCGTCGAAGGCGGAGATGCGACCGGAGGGGTGGCGCGGGTTTTGTGGCGCACGCAGCCCGACATCGCCAGCGAAAGGGCGCAGGCTGCGAGCACAAAATAAAAACGCGCGATACGGTGATGGCTGGGCATTACCGTTTTTCTTCGGCGAACGGCCGGCTGAACGTGTGCATTCCGCGGGGTGGCGCTTCGCCGGCGCGCCCAAGCGGCAGTTGGATACGGAAGGTGGTGCCGCGCCCCGCTTCCGATTCGAATTCTATCCGACCATTGTGCAATTGCACAAACCGAAAGGTGTTGGCCAGGCCGATGCCTGTGCCGCCTGGCCGGGTGGTGTAAAAAAGCTGAAAAATCTTTTTCTGGTCTTCGGGCGCGATGCCCCGGCCGGAATCTCCCACGTCCAGAATCGCGTAATCACCGGCGCGCCGCAAGCTGAGCGAAATACGCCCGCCGCGATTGGTGAATTCGCTGGCGTTCAACAGCAGATTCAAGATCCCCTGATGCATGAGCTGGCGGTCCAGCAGCAGCAGGGGAAATTCCGCGGGTATATCCACGCGCAAATCGAGGCCGGCCTGCTGGATCGAAGGTCGCGCGGCATCCAGAACTTCGTGGAGCAGCAGAGGCAGGTCGGTTTCTTCCAGCTGGATTTCCACCGGCCTCGTGAAATTCAAAAACGTTTTCACCACGCGATCCAGCCGATCGATTTCGTTATCGAGCATTTTCACCGCTTGCTGCGGTTCGGGGTCCACGGGCATATTGGCTTTCAGGACTTCGAGCCACAGGCGCATGGAATTCAGGGGATTTTTCACTTCGTGGGCCACGCCCGCGGTCACCCGGCCGAGCGCCGCGAGCCGCTCGGAGACTTCGAGCTGCGATCCCAGCCTTTCGAGCGATTCCAAGTCGCGAAGAGTGATCAGAGATCCCATCCGCGCACCGTGCTCGCGAATCAATTGCGCACTTAGTCCGATGCGGCGCGGGCCTTGACGGGTTTCCAGCGCGACTTCAGCGTTTTCCACCGCTTCGATCTCATCGCCCTCCATCCGCAATGCCGCGTGGATGGCGTGGTCTGCGGGAAAAATTTCGCTGATGCGCCGCCCGCGCAATTCCTCCGGCCGGCCGTTCAGAAATTTTTCGACCGAAGGGCTGACCAGCACGGCGCGTCCCGAGGAATTGAAAAGCAGCAGCCCGTCATCGAGGCCGCTCATCACCTGGTCCAGGTTTTCGCGCAAGTTGCTGAAAATCTCGCGCACGTCGCGCAACTGTTTGCCGATGCCGATGATTTTGGTGCTGACCTGGCCGAGTTCGTCGCCGCGATGCACCGGCTCGAGATCGAATTCACCGGCGGAGATGCGGTCGAGTTGTTTCGAAATGCGTTCGATGGGCGCGAGCGAAATGCTGCTGACCGCAAAGGCCAGCAGGGTTGAGAGCAGCACGGAAGCCAGAGCCCAGTATCCGGCGGATTTCAAGCCCGGAGAAATTTCGTCGCGGATCAAAGCCGAGGATAATCCGATGCGGATGTCGCCGAAGGGTCCGGAACCCAGATTGAAGGGCAGGGAAAATTCATAGGTTTGCGGCGGGCCGTAGAGGGAGCGCAGCTCCTCGAAAAATCCCGCGCGCACCAGCGAAGTGACACTCGGCCGCTGCGGCAGCTTTTGCCCGCGCAAACTCGCGTCGCTCGACACCAGCACGACGGCATCGCGGTCGGTGACGCTGATTTCGTAAATGGTGGGCGAATAGCCCACGGCGGATTCCATCAGGGAATTGAGGGTGCTGCTGTCGTCGAGCGTCTGGCGCACGTATTCGCGCAGATCCTCGGGGCTGGAAGAGGCAGGCGCTTCCCCGCCTTCGGCAGCTTCGGCCAGCGCGTTCTGGCAAGCGAGAAAAGCCTGCTGAGCAACGAACCGTGCGCGGTCGTCGGCCTGGTGCAGCACCTGGCGCGTCAGCCTGCCGATATACAGCCCGGACACCAAGGTGACCACGGCGAGGACCAGCAGGGAAGTGGCGAGCGTGAATTTAGTTTTCAGGCTGAGACGCATCGCTCCGCCCGGCTTCGTATTCTTTCAATTTATTGTGCAGCGTTTTCAGGCTGATGCCCAGCAGTTCCGCGGCGCGCGTCTTGTTCTGCTGGTGGCCGCCAGAGTCTGCAGGATCAGTTCGCGTTCGACGGCGTCCACGGTGGTGCCCAGGGGGAAGCGGATGCCGGCCAGCCCACCGGCGGATGCCGTCGCAGAGACGTGGCCGAAATCCGGAGGGCAGGTGGCTGCGGCCGATGGTCCCGCGGTCGCAGGCGATGGCCGCGCGCTCCAGCACATTGCGCAGCTCGCGCACGTTTCCCGGCCAGGGATACGATTTGAACAGTTCCAGCACGTCCGCGCCCACGCCGCGAACACTTGCTGCCCGTGTTTCTCGGAGATTTCCGCGAGCAGGTGCTCGACGAGCAGCGGGCAAATCCTCCTTGTGATCGCGCAGCGGCGGCAGGTGGATGTGAAACACGTTCAGACGGAAATACAGGTCCTGCCGCAGCTGGCCTTCCGAGCACCGCCTGTTCGGGATTCTTGTTGGTGGCGGCCAGCACGCGCACGTCCACCGGCGTTTCCACCTTGCTGCCGAGCCGCGCACTTTGTGGTCCTCGAGCACGCGCAGCAGTTTGGCCTGCGTGGGCGCGGGCATTTCGCCGATTTCATCGAGCAGCAGCGTGCCGCCGTCGGCCAGCTCGAAGCAGCCGATGCGCCGTTCCGCCGCGCCGGTGAAGGCCCCGCGCTCGTGGCCGAAAATTTCGCTTTCCATCAGCGATTCGGGAATCGCCGAACAATTGATGGCCACAAAGGGCCGCGTCGGCGCGCGGCGAGAGCAGGTGGATGGTGCGCGCCACCATTTCCTTGCCCGAGCCGGTTTCGCCGGTGATCAGCACGGAAGCCGTCGAAGGCGCGACCATGTTCCACCTGGCGCATCACTTCCTGCATGGCCTCGGACGCGCCCACCAGAGTCGCCCAGCTTTCCGGCTTCGCGCAACTGGCGGGTAAGCGCGGCCACGGCTTTTTGGTCGCGCACCCGGCCCAGAGCGCGGTCGAGCAGCGCGCGCAGCACCGGAGGCTTTAGCGGTTTTTCGATGTACCAGAACGCGCCGGCTTCGATGGCCTGCACGGACGCGTTCTTCGCTGCCGCGGCCGGTGATGATGATCACCGGGATGCTGCAGGATTTCATCGCCCAGCTGGCGCAGCAATTCAAGCCCGTTCATGCCCGGCAATTCGACGTCCGCCAGGATCACGCGCGGAGCGAATTCCGGAAACTTCGCCAGAGCTTCTTCGCCGCTGCCCACGCCCAGGACTTCGCAATCCCATTTGCGCAGCAGCGCTTCGTAGCCCTTGCGAGCGTTTTCTTCATCCTCGACGATGAGGATGCGCTCGGGCGTTGAGTGGTTGTTGGACATGCGGAATCTGAATCTATCAGCACTCAGCGCGAATGCCAAGCCAAGCCGGGCCGCTGCTCATTCCCCGCGTGCGGCCAGGGGCGGGGTCCCCTTATCCGAGACTGCCCCATGCGCCAGGATCGTGTCAGGTCCGGCCCAGATAGAGCGCCCGGTCGAGCGTGAGTTCGAGCTTGGTGTCCTTCGGCAGGGTAATGTCCTGACCGATGGCGGCCGCCGCCATGTAGGCAGTCGCCGCGCCCACTGCCGCCCCGATGGCTGCCTCCCGCGGATTATGCGCCACAACTCCCGGAGCCGCGCCGACGAATGCGCCGCCAGCGGCCGCTTCTGCCTCCTGTTGGCGCTTGTCGGTCCGCGCCTCAATGGCGCCCTCGCGAATCGAGCTGGCGTGGATGGCGTGTTCCCCGGGTGTGTCGGAAACATCTGCTACCAGCGGCATTCGCCCGAAGGGGGTATCGAGGGTGTCGAAAGTCAGCCACAACCGCGCGCGTCCCATTTGCCCGGCCGGCTGGGTTTTGTCGACGTGGCCGCGCACCAGCGCCCCAGCCGGCACCGTCAATCCCCCCGGAGTTACGAGCGCTTCGATGGTCCGGGCCTTGAATCTCCTCCCCGCCTTATCGTTTTTCGTGCTGAGCGCGTCGTCCAGGGCGATCAGGAACCGCGTGCCCGGCGCAACAGCAAAGGGCGGTGCCGTGGCATCGCTTTCGGCGCTAGCCGCAGAAGTGGACGGAGAATCGTCTTGCGAATTCTGCGTTACGGGGCTTGGTTGAGACGATTGTGCGACCAAAGGCGTGGCTCCTGCACCCAGCAGCATCGCCAGTGCCATGAGTAATGGAACTCTTCTCATGAAATTCCTCCTGATTTTTTTGGCTTGGCGCTTTCCGCTGGAGTGGGAAGCGTGAATGGCTACATTCTAATATAGAGATGCCTTCTGAGAAAGCCGGGTGGCTTTGCACATTTTGAGCCGTTTGCGAAGCCTACCTAAGACCCGCTATCCGGCATCGAAGGGCTCCGCATGAGGATTTCCGCGATTTTAGGAGGCACGCAGGTAACAATGGAACGCGGAGTTGCTAAAAGCCGAAAAATGCTGGGTGGGACAAGGCCCAATACAGGAAACCACCAGGTTCAAAACTGCATGGCAGTGATTCATCATTACTTACCATAATAAGTAATATTACGAACTTGCTATTGTTCCCGAAATGAAACTACAATCTTGCCGCTGGTGGAACGCTGTTCAGATTCAGGTCATTTATTCTGAATGGAATGTGCGGCGTGCCCATTTGGACCTCGCCTTGCTCCTTTATTCGGAAAGGGGAATTTATGACTCTCGCGCAAGGGGCGGTTGCGGAAACTGAGGTCGAGCGGCCCGCGGCCATAACCGCTCTGATCGTCGATGACGAAATCACCACGCGCGACTTATGCCGCGATGTGGCAACGGAATCCGGTTTGCGGGCGCGTACCGCCTCGACCACCGAGCAGGCACTCGAAATCCTCGACCAGTTCCCCGTGGATATCCTCATCACCGATTTGCGCGTGCCGCAAATCGGCGGCCTGGAATTGCTGAAACGCGTGCGCGAAGCCTACCCCCAGACCGCGGTCATGGTACTCACCCAGTACGGAACCATCGAAAATGCCGTGGAGGCCACGCGCATGGGGGCCGCGGATTATGTGACCAAGCCGTTTCATGTTCCGGACCTGCGCTCGAAGCTGGCCCGCGTGGTTCATTCCCTGGAGCTGGACCAGGAAAATCGCGTGCTGCGCGAACAGTTGCGCACCCGTCCGGGATTCGCGGGGCTGATCGGCGTCTCCCAGAAGATGCAGCGCGTCTACCGCCTGATCGAGAAAGTAAGTCAGCACAATTATCCGGTGCTGATCCTCGGAGAAAGCGGAACGGGCAAGGAACTGGTGGCGCGGTCCATACATTTTTCCGGCACGCGCAAGAACAAGCCGTTCGTCCCGGTGGATTGTTCGGCGCTGGTGCCCACGCTGATCGAATCCGAGCTTTTCGGCTACGTCAAGGGAGCCTTCACCGGGGCCATGCACTCCAAAATCGGCTTGATGGAAGCGGCCGGCCAAGGCACGCTCTTTCTGGATGAAATCGGCGATCTTCCCGTGGATTTGCAGGCCAAGCTGCTGCGCGCCCTGCAGGAAAAAGAAATCAAGCCGGTGGGATCCACCGACCGGGTGCAGGTTACCATGCGGGTGATCGCCGCCACCAACCGCGACCTCGATTCCGCCGTGCGCACCGGAGGTTTCCGCCAGGACCTGTATTTCCGCCTGAACGTGGTGCAGATCAAGATGCCGCCGCTGCGCGAGCGCAAGACGGACATCCCCTTGCTGGTGAATTCCTTCCTCGAAAAATTCGGAGCCGAAAACCGCAACGTGCGCACCATCTCCGAGGACGCCATCGCGCGGCTGATGGCTTATGACTGGCCGGGGAACGTACGCGAACTCGAAAACGCCATCGAGCGGGCCATAGCCCTGGGTTCCGGGCCCATCCTGCACGTCGGAGATCTTCCGTCGAACCTGCAGTACAACACCGGAGAACGCATGCCGCAAAATGATGAAATCATGCCACTCGAGGAGCTCGAGCGCCGCGCCATTCTGCGCGCCCTGCGAGAAGCGGGCGGAGACAAGCTGGCCGCCGCGCGACTTTTAGGTATCGGCAAGACCACGCTTTACCGCAAGCTGAAACAATATGAAGGGCAAGCGCAGGCCAGCTAGTAAGGTTTCGGATTGCCCGCGGAATTTGCCCGACAACCGCCGCGAAGACAATCACAACGCGACAGAGAGAATTCCTAGACAGGGAAATTCGGGTATCGAAGCGGGAATCGCGACCTAGCACATTTTCTTCCGCACCCCTCCAATGTGTTCATAAATGACTATTTAAATGAACTTGTCGCTTGGTCTGCCTTATGCATGCAGCCCTGTGTGCCCAAACATACCAAGGTCCGGTCTTCTCGAAAACTTTGGAAGGAGGCGGAGCGCGTCTTCGAATTTGCCGTTGCTGTGGGAATGGCGCTTCTGCTCACCTACTTGCTTGTCCTGGCCACTGGCAGATGAGCCGATGAAAGATTTGCGGAGAATGGGACCGTCGGCGGCCAAGCTGCCGCGCACGAATCCCGGGTTTGACGCAGCGGAAAGCGCCGGGCAAGGCATGATCGGCTTCGCCGATGATGGAGACTTCGCCGCGGTGTTCGATTCCAGCGCCGAAGCGCTGTTGGTGGCGGATACGCAAGGGACAATTTTGCGGGCCAACCGCCGCGCCCGTGAATTATTGCGATATAAGGAAACCGGACCGCGCAAGGTGAGCCTCGGTGAATATTTCGCAACTCCGCCAACCGCGCAAATCACCGAAGCTTTTCGGCACAATGGGAACGCCGAAAACAGCGCCCGCGTGGAAGCGCATCTTCTCTCTGGTTCCTCCGTTCCTATCACCCTGCGCGCGATTCTCCCGAAAACCAGGAACCTGCTCTTGTGTCTTGAGGAAGGCTCCGTGGTGCAGCGCGCCGAAGGCAAATGGCGACAAGTGCAATCGGAGCTGGAAAGTTTGCTGGATTCTGTGGAAACGGGAGTCATCCTGTACGATCCCACCGGAGCCGCGCGTTTCATTAATGCCCGATTTGCCCAGCTCTTTGGACTGGACGTGCAACAACTGCACAACCTGGAAGGCTTCGATGACCTGGAGGCATTGCTGGCGGCGCGGTTCTCCACCCCGGAGGCCTTTGCGGCGCCTTGGAGATCGTTTGCAGCCGGGGGCGGGGACCCCAGCCACGACGAGCTGGAGATGGAACGCCCTTCGCGGCGCGTTCTCCGCCGGTTTTCAAGGCCGGTGCTCGATGCCGAAGGCCGGGAAAGGGGATGGCTGGAGCTTTATTCCGACATCACCGCGGAACGCCAAATCAAAGCCAAAATGCTGCAGACCGAAAAAATGGCGGCTCTCGGCCAGTTGGTTTCGGGGATCGCCCACGAGCTGAATAATCCCCTTACCGCCATCATGGGATATGCCCAGCTGCTTTTGGGGCACGGGTTGGCCGCGCCGCAACTCTCGGACGTCAGCAAGATGTACCAGGAAGCCGAGCGCGCGCGGCGGATCGTGAAAAACCTGTTGTTTTTCGCGCGCGAGAACCGCCCCGAACGCACCCGCGTGGATTTGAACGAAATCGTGGAACGCACGCTCGCGCTGCGGAGTTACGAACTCAAGGTCGAGAACATTTCGGTGGAATGCAATCTGGCGCAGGATCTGCCGGAGACCATGGCCGATCCGCACCAGTTGCAGCAGGTAGTTCTGAACCTGCTCGTCAACGCCGAACAAGCGGTGCTCGAAGGCCGCGGACAGGGAAATATTCTGATCCGCACACGACGGCTTCCCGGGGATCGCAATTCCATTGAAATTTCCGACGACGGCCCGGGCATTCCCCGGGAAATCGCCTCGAGGATATTCGATCCCTTTTTCACCACCAAACCGCCGGGCGTGGGGACCGGCCTGGGCCTTTCCATCGTGTACGGAATCGTGAAGCAGCACGAAGGGGAGGTCACTTTCGAAAATGTTCCGGGGGCCGGCGCCCGATTTACCGTCGAACTTCCGGTAATCGCCGTCTCTTCGCTGGGACAAAAGGGCAAAGACGGCCCATCCGCCGGGGAGGGCGGCGCGATGCGGCCAGGGCATGTGCTGGTGGTGGAAGATGAGCCCACCGTGGCGCAGTTGATCGTCGACGTGCTGAGGGAAGAGGGGCATCAGGCGGATGCGGTTCTCGACAGCCAGGAAGGGCTCACGCGCCTCGCGCGCGCGAGTTATGACCTGGTGATCTGCGATCTGCGCATGCCGCGGCTCGATGGCCCGGCGTTTTATGAAGCTCTGGTTCGTTCCGGCAGCCCTCTGCGCGATCACATCGTTTTCATTACGGGAGACATGCTGGCCGCCCGCACCCGGGACTTTCTTGAAGGCCACAGTTTCCCTTATCTGGCGAAACCGTTCCTGGTGGAAGAATTGAAAATAGCCATCAGCCGCATGCTGGCGCAAAGTTTCGCGGAAAATGAACCGCAGCGCGCGGCAAAGGCGCATTCCGCCTCCACGGCTGCTACTTCGCGCGGAAGCAGCGTTGGTTCAAGGAGCCGCCCGCAATGAAAGTCGCCACCCTTCGCCTGGCCGGCCCCGTGGAAGCGGCCGCGCTCGCCGGAGTCGCCCGCCCTGATCTGGCCCAGAATCTCACGCGCGAATTGCAGCGCTACGGGCGCTCTCGCGAATTCGCGATGGTTTCCACTTTTGAGCACCTCCTGGAGCGCGCAAACCCCGACTCGACCCGCGCGATTTTCCTCGATCAGCAAATCCTTAAAGATGTCCCGCTCGCGGAAGCGCTAAGGCAGCTCATCGCGTTCGCGCCGGTCATCGTGGCGGCCGCGCCGGAAAATTATCCGGAGGTGGGGCGCCTGGTTGCCGAAGGCGTGGTGGAATTCATCGCGCGCACCGGTGATTTTATCCCTCTGGCCGCCAGCCTCATCGAACGCCGGCTGCGCTGGACGGAAAGGCGGGATTTCGATCCGGGAAACTTCCGCGCGCAGATTCCCGGCGACCTCTTGGAATTTTTCCGCCATGAAATCAATAATCCACTGACCGGAATTTTGGGCAATGCGGAAATGCTGCTGGCTCACCGCGAGCGGTTCTCCCGGCTTGAGACACAGCGGTTGCAGACCGTTGTGGACCTGGCCGTGCGCCTGCGCGAAACCGTGCGGCTGCTGAGCAAGACCTGCGAAGAGCAGCTCCATCCCATCAAAACAGCGTAGTTTTCTGTTCGTCGCACCGACCTCTTGGCATGCAGGATACTTCGAATTAATTCATTTCCCATTCGGCGGCGTCTCGAGCGCGCGGGACGCGGAAGCCACTGGCGCGCTACGCCCCTATTTACATCCGGCGCAACATTCCCTACCATGTGCTTGCCCGCGCCCCGCTTCATCGCGCTTCCTGTGGCGAGCGGCCTGCGAGGCAGAAACCGGAAACCATGCCACGTGCCCCCCGAATTGTAGTTGTGGAACCGAATGGCGTCCGCCGCGAAGTGCCTGTGACCTCTTCCCCATTTCGCATTGGACGCCAGGCGGGCAGCGAACTCATGCTGCGCGACAGCCGCATCAGCCGCCAGCAGGCGCAATTGCTCTCCGAAAACGGCGGCTGGGTGCTCGAAGACATGGGCAGCCGGCACGGCACATTCGTAAACGGCGAGAAGGTATTGCGCCACGAATTGCAGGCCAAAGATCATATCGATTTCGGCATGGCCGATTCCTACAAGCTCATTTATCTGGGCGAAGGCGCAACGATTGAGGAACTGGTCGAGCGCGTGGAAGCGCCGGCGCCGGAGCAAGCTGGCTCGCGGGGCTTGTATCATCTCGGCGTTTTGTTGGAGGTGGCGCGCACGCTGGGAACCGGCCTTTCGCTCGAAGACGTCCTGACGGCGGTGGTGGATGCGGCCATCCAACTGACGCGCACCGAGCGCGGAGTGCTGCTGCTGGCGAATCCTCAAGACGAGCTGCAAATGATGGTGGCGCGCGACGCCCAGCACGGCACATTGCGGCCGGACCAATTGCAAGTTTCGCAATCCGTGGTGAAGCGCGTGGCCACCACGCGCCGGGAATTGATCGTCAGCGACACCGGCGAAGACGCCATGGGACAGAATGAGAGCGTGGCGCGGCTGGAAATTCACACCGTTGTGGCCATTCCCGTCGACAAGCTTCCGGTGATCAAGACTCTGGACGCCACCATCTCCTCTCACCAGGGCGAGCTGCTGGGCGTGCTGTATCTCGACAGCCACGTGCCGTCCACGGCGTTTTCCGATCTGGACCGCGAGGTGCTGCGCACGCTGGCGCGGGAAGCGGCCACGGTGATCGAGAATGCGCGGCTTTTTTCCGATGCGCGCGCCAAGGCGCGTCTGGACCACGAAATCGAAATCGCCAGCCAGATCCAGCGGCAGCTTCTCCCCAAGGCTCTGCCGAATTTGCCGGACGTGGCGGTGGCCGGCTCGACGCTTTCCTGCCACTCCGTGGGCGGTGATTGCTTCGATGTGATCGAACTCGGCGGCGGGCGCCACGGATTTTTTGTCGGTGACGTTTCCGGCAAGGGAATTTCGGCGGCGCTGCTGGCCACCCTGCTGCAAGGAGTATTTTTCACCACCGCGGCCATGGACATCGCGCTTGCGGGAATTTTCTCGCGCGTGAATCAATACTTGTGCGAACGCAGCGGTGAAGACCGCTACGCCACGGTGTTTTACGGCATTCTCGACAAATCGGGGCGCTTTGAATACGTGAATGCCGGTCATGTCCCGCCGCTGCTGCGCCGGAAATCCGGCGCGCTCGAGGGGCTGGGCTCCGCCAATTTTCCGGTGGGCATGTTTGCCGAAGCGGAATATCAAAGCGCGCGCGTGCAACTTGATCCCGGCGATTATCTGGTGATTTACACCGACGGCGTGACGGAAGCTTCCAATACCCGCAATGAATTGTACGAGGAATCGCGCTTGCGCACGATTCTCGAAAATTTCCAGGGCCAAGGGGTCGATGAATTGACCGTCGCGATCCAGGCGGGGATGAAGGAATTCACCGAAGGCGCGGCGCAATCCGACGACGTCACACTTCTCGCGATTCAATACAAAGGCAGCGCGTAGGATGGTACCGCGACTCGTCTCGCGCAACCCATCCCACCCCACGCCGTAAGGATCGCTTCCACGAATGCTGCTTTCCCTCCAGTTCAGGAGCCAGTCGAAGAATAGTGTCGCGTGCCGAAATTCCAGAGAGAAACGGAAACAGCGAGGAAGACGGCGGCCACCAGCGGCACAAACGGCGCGTATTCCGGCGTCACCGTGCGGCCCAGCATGCGCACGCTGGGATAAAACGACGCCAGCCCAAAGGGAATAATCCAGCACAGAAAAAATTGCACCCCGCCGCTGTAAATCGAAAGCGGGTAGCGGCCAAAGGCGATCACGTTCCACACCGGCGGGTGCACGCCGATGCGGTCCTCAAACCAGAACGTGACCGTGGTGAGCAAGAGAAACACGGAAATGTAAATAATCCCCGCGCAAATCCCGAAAAATAAAAACATGAGGAATTTTCCGGGTGTCCAGGCCACTCCCAGCCGGTGCGAAGCCCACCACATGCAGAAAACTCCGGTGGCCACTTCCTGCAGCGATTCGATGCGGAAAGTTTCGAAGAGAACCTGAAAAAGCGAGGAAATGGGACGCAACAGCACGCGGTCGAATTTTCCTTCGATGATGTAATTGTTCCCGAAATCGTAGAGGTTCGAGCTGATGACGTTGAACAGCCCGTAAGGAATCAACGAAAAGCCGTACAAAAACAGCACTTCCTCAAACCGCCATCCCGCCAGTTGCGGCACTTTCTGAAACAGAATGATGACGAAGCCCAGCGCGAAAATCGTCGCCGCAAAACTGGTGCCCAGACTGATGAAAAAATCTCCGCGATAGCCGATGCGCACCTTAGCGTACTGCAGAAAATAATCGAAAAAGAGAAACAAGTAGCGGTGAATCTCCGCGCCCACGGCGGCCCATCCGGTTTTAGGCTGCGTTGTCTCGCTCGAGGCGAAGGATTCGAGTTGCGGATCGAGGGTCATTTTCTTCAGCCGCCATGAATCGTGATATTGCGCAAGCAGCGCTGCCACCAAAAATGCGCCAACACCAGCAGCGCCACCACCCAGCACCATTGCGTCGCGAGAGCCTGCAGGGCCTGCACGCGGTCGAGTTTGCCGAGATAAATCTGCAGCGGCGTGTAGGCGATGTGCTCGAACGGCAGCCAGGCCAGCACCTTGCGAATGGGGTCCGGGAAAAACGCCATGGGAATCAGCAGGCCGGAGAGCAGTTCGATCAGCCAGAATTTCGCGCGGATGAGCGCCAGGATGGATTTCAGCGGGATGGCGCAGGTGCCGATCATGAAATTGATGGCGCCCATCAGGAAAAAGCTCCCCAGAACAGCGAACAGAAACAAAACAAAATTCTCGCGCGAGGCGGGCGCCTGCACAGGAAACACCAGCGAAACGATCACGGCCGTCGGCAAAGTCAGCAGCCCGAGGCGAAACGCGGATTCGCCCATGGCCCGCGAAATCCACATCCACTGCACCGATACCGGCTTGATCAGGTCCATGGCGATTTTTCCTTCGATCACTTCGTAAGCCATTTCCTGGTCGATGGTGTTCCAGTAAAACGAGCGAATAATCCAGCCCACGCTCACGTAGGTGATCATCTGGGCCATGTTGTAGCCCGCGATGGTTTGCCCGGAATGGTACACGGCGCTCCAAATGAAATAGTAGACGGTGACGTTGAGGAAATAGGTGACGATCCCGGTGAAATAACGCAAGCGGAAGGCGAGGATATTGACGAACCCCACGCGCGAAAATTCGGCGTAGGGGATCAGCGCGTCCAGAAGCGCACTCACGCAGTAACCTCATTTAAGGCTTCGCCGGCGTAGATGCGCTTGATGATTTCCTCGATGGGCTCGTCCTCAATCAGCAGGTCGCGCACCTGCACGGTCGAAAGGATCCGGCGGATGAGGTCCGCGGTCGAAACCTGGGTGCGGTCAAAACGGATGCGGTAGGTCAACTCGTCCACCTGCTCGGTGTTCGAGCCCTTCGAGCGCCAGGGATTCGAGGCCGGCGGTTTGCGCGCGGTCCTTCAACGCGAATTTGATCTGCTTGGTGCGCAGGAGTTGTTCCTTCAAGGTGGCAAGCTGCCCATCGTAGAGGACGCGGCCACGGTCAATGATCATGATGCGGCGGCAAAGCTCCTCGATGTCGTCCAGGTCGTGGGTGGTGAGCAGGACGGTGGTGCGAAATTCGCGGTTGATGGCGCGCAGGAAATGGCGGATGTGGTCCTTGGCCACCACGTCGAGGCCTATGGTGGGCTCATCGAGAAAAAGTAGCGGGGGATTGTGGAGCAGAGCGGCGGCCAGGTCGCAGCGCATGCGTTCGCCCAGCGAAAGTTTTCTCACCGGCGTATAAAGATAATCACGGATGCCCAGAATCTCGTTGAAGCGCTCCATGCGCGCGTCGAAATCGCGCTGCGAAACGTCATAGATGCGGCGCAGCAATTTGAAGGACTCGATCACGGCGATGTCCCACCACAGCTGCGTGCGCTGTCCGAAAACCACGCCGATGGTCTTCACGTACTGGCGGCGCTGGCGGTAGGGAACGAAGCCGTTGATGCGGATTTCTCCCGCCGAGTGGGCACCAGGATTCCTGTCAGCATCTTGATGGTGGTGGATTTTCCGGCGCCGTTCGGGCCGATGTATCCCACCATTTCGCCGCGGCCGATCGAGAAACTCACGCGGTCAACGGCCGCCACGGTGCGATATTCGCGGCTAAAAAGATTGCGAATCGAACCCAGGACGCCTTCCCGGCGGGCGAAAGTGCGGAAATGCTTGGCAAGTTCGCTTACTTGAATCAGAGGCTCTTCGTTCATGAATGTGCAAATTCTAACATTGGATGAGGCGCAATGCAGGGTCGTGACCTCGGCCGCGCAGCGCTTGCTGCTTTGGACGGACGCGGCAAGGATTTGGTAGCAGGGTGCGGAGCGCCTCGCGCGTCGAGGTTGCCCGACGCCTCGTTGATTTATTCGCCCAGAACTTTAATCAAAATGCGTTTGGGGCGCAGCCCGTCAAGCTCCACAAACAACACAAACTGCCACGGACCGAGGTCGAGGCGGCCTTCCGCGAAGGCCACGATTTCCTGGTGGTGCAGCAGCAGGCTCTGAAAATGGATGGAGGAATTGCTCTCGAAGCGGCCCTTATGTTTGTAATCGTCGCGCGCCGGCGCCAGTTGATTCAACCAGGCGTCCAGGTCCTCGAGGAAACCGGGTTCTTCGTCGTTGACAATGATGGCGGCATTGGAATGCAAGGTGGAGACGAGGATAACGCCATCGCGGAATCCGCTCTTGTCCATGGCCGCTTTCACTTGCGAAGTGATGTTGATCACCTCCCGCGATTTCTTGGTTTGCAGGGTGATTTGTTCGGTATAAATTTTCATGTGGGGTCCTCTAAAAATGCGGCGATAGTGTATCGGAAAAAACCTTGATTGTGCAAAGGGCAAACGATGCGCGCCGGGGGCCCGGGGGCCAGATTCGAGCGCGGCGAGAGATTTGGCATCCCGTTCCGCGGCACGCGCATCCACAAGGTGTGCGCCGCGCAACGGCGGCAGCCGAATGATAGGCAAGCGCCGAAAGTGTCTGCTACAATTTCGAGGCTTTAGGGGCGCCGCGGAATCGAGCGCGGCCAATCATGGTAGAAAACAGCAAAAAAACAAAATGGGCGCTCCTGCTGCTGGCCGCGGGAATTATTGTGCTGCTGGCCGTGGAAATTTCCCGGCGGGGCAAGGGACCGGTGGTGACGGTGGTGCAAGTGGACCGCGAGGAATTGCGAGCCACGGTTACGAGCAACGGCAAAGTCGAGCCCGTCGCTCCGCAGACGGCCCGCGCCGAATTTCCGACCTTTGTTTCCTCCGTCCGCGCAATCGAGGGGCAAAGCGTGCGGCGCGGCGAAGTCATTCTCACACTGGACGCCGCCGACATGCGCGCGCAACTTTCCCAGGCTCGCGCCGCCCTGCTGAACGCGCAAACTGATTTGAGCTACGCGCAAAAAGGAGGCGCGCCGGATGAATTGGCGCAACTCAATGGCGACCTCGAAAAGGCGCGGCTGCAAGTGGCGGATTTAGAACGCAGCCAGAAGGCGCTGACGCAACTGGCGACCCAACAAGCCGCCACGCAGGACGAACTGGCGCAGAACCAGGTGGCTTTGGCGGAAGCCCGCGCCAGTCTGCAGACTTTGCAGGAAAAGAAAAATCATATGGATGCAAGAGCCGGTGGAGACGTGCAGCACGCCACTCTGCGAGTCCAGGAAGCGCAAGACCAAGTGGCTGCGCTCGAAGAGAAAGTTCGCTCGGCAACGGTGACGGCGGCGAGTGACGGAACGCTCTATTCGCTTCCCGTGAAGCAGGGAGATTACGTCAACACCGGAGACGTGCTGGCGGAGATGGCCGATTTGCGGCAAGTCCGCGTGCGCGCCTTTGTGGATGAACCGGACCTCGGTGCGCTTTCGCAGTCGCAGCCCGTGGAAATCAATTGGGATGCGCGGCCGGCGCAGGTCTGGAGGGGCAAAGTCGAACAAGTGCCCAAGCAAGTGATTCCGCGGGGAACGCGCAGCGTGGGGGAAGTTTTGTGTTCGGTGGACAACGACAAGCTGGAACTTCTGCCGAACGTGAACGTCAGCGTCCATATTCTGGTGAGCGACCGTCCGGGAGCGCTGGCGGTTCCGCGCGCCGCCGTGCGTTATGACAACGGCCAGCATTACGTCTTCCTGTTTTCCGAGGGAGTGCTTCATCGGCGAAATATTTCCGTGGGAGCGGCCAGCGCCGTGAAATACGAAGTCCTTTCGGGATTGAGTCAGGGGGACCGCGTGGCGCTGCCGGGCGAAACGGAATTGCAGGACGGAATGCAAGTGCAAGCTTCGGAGGCTCCGTGAGAATGTGGAGGAAATATCGGTGGACGGTGGTATGCGGCGGGCTATTTTTGGCGGGAGCCGCGGGAAATGCCTCGGCCAGGGCTGGCGCAAATCCGGCCGCAATTGCCCTGCGCGGAGACGCTTCCGCTTCGCTGGCCGCCGCGCAACGGCAATTTAATTCCGGGAATTACACCAACGCCATCGGCACGCTGCAATCCGCGCTGGCGGGGAATTCGCAGAATGCGGAGATTCAATACTGGCTGGGCCGGAGTTACTACGAGCTGCGCGATTACGACAATGCCCAACCTGCTGCCGAAAAATCGGTGGCTCTGGCCCCCCAAAATTCGCTCTACCACCAGTGGCTGGGACGAATTTACGGAGGGAAGGCCGATCAGGACCACAGTTTTTTCACCGCGCGAAAGGTGAAGAAAGAATTCGAGATGGCGGTGCAGTTGAATCCATCGAATATTTCCGCGCGGCGCGACCTGGAGGAATATTGCCTGGAAGCTCCGATGATTGTGGGCGGCAGCAAGGACGAAGCCAAGGCCCAGGTGGATGCCATTGCCGCTTTGGACCCCATGGAGGGCCACCTGGCGCGCGGCGCCTTTTACTCCCGCGAGAAAAAGCCGGACTTGGCGGAAAAGGAATACCACGAAGTTTTGAACTCCAGTCCCGCGCGGCTTGACCCCTATCTGGAAGTGGCGGATTTTTTCGAGTCGGAGAATAAGCCCGCGGACATGAGCGCGGCGGTGGAAGCCGGCGCACAGAAGACCGGAAACGATCCGCGGCTCGCGTACTACCGCGGAGCTTCGCGAGTGCTCGGTGGGACGGAGCCTTCGCAGGCCGAAGCTTACTTGAAGGCGTATCTGGCCAGCACGCCGCAACGAAGCGATTGGCCATCGCATGCTTCCGCGCGGGAATGGCTGGGGCAACTCTATGAATCGCAAGGAAAGCCGGCCGATGCCGCGGAACAGTATCGCGCGGCGCTGCAATTAAATCCGGAAATGAAAGCCGCGCGCATGCACCTGGAAAAACTGGAGAAAGCGTCACGCTGATATTTCGCCTTGCGCGAAGACGCGGCTCGCCGCCTCATACCGCGAATTTCCGCTATAGTTAGAATATGCAATCGGGCATGCTCCAAGGCGAGACCTGGAATCTGGCGTGGGACGCGCTGCGCTCAAACAAGCTGCGCGCCGTGCTCACCATGCTGGGAGTGGTAATCGGCAGCGCTTGTATCGTCCTGGTGGTCACCGTTGCGCTTGCCGGGAAACATTACATTATTTCGGAGATTGAAGGCGTCGGCGCCAACCTCGTTTATGGACAGTTGGTTCCCGCCACGCAATCGCAGCCTGCCACGCTCGCCGAT
The DNA here is from genome assembly GCA_963708285.1 of uncultured Acidobacteriota bacterium. Classification (GTDB taxonomy): domain Bacteria; phylum Acidobacteriota; class Terriglobia; order Acidiferrales; family UBA7541; genus Palsa-295. The sequence continues at coordinate 345,634 of CAVPSF010000001.1, read as the reverse complement.
GAAATTTCTCTTGATGACCTGGCCGCCATCAGGAACGGCGTCCCTCATGTTTTGTACGCGGCGGGGACCAGCAACCTTCCCATGACGGTGGTGGCGCACGGCGTCGAATATCCCGTGAACCTGGTGGGCGTAACCGAGGATTTTCAAAAAATTCGCAAGCTGGTGATTACCCAGGGACGCTACCTCGACGCGGACGACATGGCGTCGCATAGCAAGGTGGCCCTGCTCACCGAACCGCTCGCGGCGCTGGCTTTTCCGGGAGAAGACCCTGTCGGGAAAGATATCCGCGTCGGGGAATTGCATTTCACGGTGATCGGCGTGTTTCGCGAAAGAGTTTCGACCTTCGGACAGTCCGAAATCACGCGCGATTCGCTGCTGGTGGCGTTTCCTCTGATCAAGTACTTCACCGGATCGAACTCTGTCACCACATTTTACGCCGAGGCCGATTCGCCGGATGCGGTGCCGCTGGTGACCAGCCAGGTGTCGCAAGTGCTGGAAAATCGCCATCGCCCGGGCGCCAAATACCTGGTGCAAAATCTGAACGGTATCCTGGATACCGCGCGGCATATTTCGCTGGCGCTGACGGTGACGCTGATTGTGATCGCTTTGATCGCACTGGTGATCAGCGGCATCGGCATCATGAACATTATGCTGGTGACCGTTACGGAGCGGACCCGCGAAATCGGAATTCGCATGGCCATCGGAGCGCCGCGCGACGCCATCCTGTACCAATTTTTGATGGAGGCGCTTATGATCAGCGGGACGGGCGCGCTGGTGGGAATTGGAATCGCGGTGCTGATCCCGGCGGGAATCAACGTGATAATCGGATTATTCCCGGAGATCGGAAACGTGAGTATTCCCGTCTCGTGGATCTCCGTGGTTCTGGCTTTTGTTGTGTCGTGTTCGACGGGGCTGTTGTTCGGGTATCTGCCGGCCAGCCGCGCCTCGCGGCTGCATCCCACGGAATCGTTGCGCTATGAATAAGCGAATTTTTTGCCAGCCGAAGGTTGTCGCCGTCCTTGCGGTGATTTGTGTTGCGGCGCTATGCGCGCCAACCGCACGCGCCCAGGATGCCGATACGTTGACGCTGCGGCAGGTGGTGACTCTGGCGCTGCAGAATAGCCGCGACCTGGCGCTGGCGCGCGTGCAATACAACATCGCGCTCAACGAAGCGGGCGTCTATCGCAGCGGATTTCGCCCGAATCTGTACACCGGTTCCGGCGCGGCCTACACCAGCGGCTATCCCAGCGTTCCGGGCGGCGGCCTGCCTTCGATTTTCGATCTGACTTACCAGCAGGCCATTTTTAATCTGCCGCTGAAAGGGCAGGAAAAAGCCGCCGAGGATCGCGCCAAGAACGCCAAGCTGGAAGTGGATCGCGCTCATGACGATGTGATCGTGCGCGCGGCCACCGCCTATCTGGACCTGGCCAAGGTGCGCCACTCGCTCGAACTGATCCGCAATGAACAGGCTAGCGCGGAAAAAATTCTGGGAGTGACAAAAGCCCGCGAAGCAGCCGGGCAGGAGCTTCCTATCGAAGTTACGCGCAGCGAATTGACCCTGGCGCAGGTGCGCGAGCGCGTCCTCAAACTCGAAGCGCGGGACGACGATCTTTCCGAGGAAATCCGCGGTTTGACTGGCATGTCCGAGGATCGCGCGGTGGAGGTGGATACCGAAGAGCCGTCTTTTTCCACCGACCAGCAGGAAAGCGATCTGCTCAGCCTCGCACTCCAGAGCGATCGCTCGGTTCAAGAAGCTGAAAATGAACGCGATGCGCGTGCCCGCCTGCTGAAGGGCGCCAAAGGCGAATACTGGCCGACCATCAGCTTGGTGGGCGAATATCAGGTGCTCGCCAAATTCAATAATTACACCCAGTACTTCAATCCCAACCTGCCATTCAAACGCAACCAGGTTGCGGCCGGCATCCAGGTGAATATTCCCATCTTCAGTGCGCGCACCCGTGCGGACGTTTCCCTGGCCAAAAGCCAGTTGAATGAAGCCGAGCTGATGTTGGGGAACAAACGCCAGCAGGTGAGCCGGGAAGTTCGACAGGATGTCCGCAGTGTGCGGGAACTGGACGCCGAGCGCGAGGTGGCTCGCCTGGATTTGCAGTTGGCGCAGGAGAATTTGCAATTGCTGCAGTCCAAGATGGATCAGGGCCGCGCCACCCTGGCCGACGTCGAACAGGCGCGCCTGGATGAGAGCGATAAATGGATCGCCTTCCTCGATGCAGATTTTGGGCGCCAGCAGGGGCAATTGAAGTTGCTCGAAGCCACCGGGCAACTCGCCAAGGTATTCGAGTAGGACACAACCGGGGAAAAACACGCCTAGGGCGAATCGGAGAAATCGAGTAAACTATTCACTTCTGGTCCCGAACCGCCATTTTATCGGCAATGAAATCTGAGGGGGTACGTGTAGATGCCGTCTGTAATGAAAACGCTGTTCTTGAATCCGCCAAGCTTTGAGAATTTCGACGGAGGCGCAGGTTCACGCTGGCCCGCGACGCGCGAAATCGAATCGTACTGGTATCCCGTCTGGCTGGCCTATCCCGCCGGAATGCTGCCGGGAAGCCGCCTGCTGGATGCGCCGCCACACAAGATAACGCCCGCCGAAGCGGTGCAAATCGCGCAGGATTATGAGTTCGTGGTCCTGTTCACCTCAACCGTTGGATTCCTGAGCGACTTGCGCATGGCGCGGGCCATGAAGGAAAAAAAGCCGGGAATCAAGATTGCTTTCGTGGGGCCGCAGGTGCAGATCAAGCCGGCGGAGAGCCTGCTGGCCAGCCCGGACATAGATTTTGTGGTGCGCGGAGAATTCGATCACGCTGTGGTGGAATATGCCCAGGGCAAGCCGCTCAAGGAAATCCTGAATGCGAGCTACATCGTGGACGGCAAAGTGGTCCACAATGCGCCGCGGCCGCTGCTGCAGACCGAGGAACTCGACGCGCTGCCTTTTGCCACCGAGGTTTATCAAAATAATGTCACCGTCGAGAAATACAATGTCCCGTTCCTGCTGAATCCTTACGTCTCGTTTTACACCGCGCGAGGATGTCCCGCGCTGTGCACCTTCTGCTTGTGGCCGCAGACGCTTTCCGGGCATGCCTGGCGGGTGCGATCGGTGGAAAGCGTGGCGCGGGAATACAAGCAGGCGCACAAAATGTTTCCGCAAGCCAAGGAATTTTTCTTCGACGACGATACCTTCAACATCCGCAAGGACCGCGTGCTGGCGCTTTGCAAGGAATTCCAGCCCGTGGGGTTCCGCTGGTCCTGCACCGCGCGCGTGCATGGCGATTACGAGACGCTGAAAGCCATGGCCGATGCCGGATGCCGCCTGCTGATCGTGGGATTCGAATCCGGCGATCCGCAAATTTTGAAAAACATCAAGAAAGGCGCCACCGTCGAGATGGGCCGCACCTTCGTCCAGAACTGCCAAGAAAGTGGGCATTCATGTTCACGGCGATTTCATCATCGGGCTGCCGGGCGAAACGAAAGAGACCATCGAGAAGACCATCAACTACGCCAAGGAACTGGATTGCGAGACGATTCAGGTTTCCATGGCTCATGCCTATCCCGGCACGGCGCTTTATGACCAGGGCATGCGCGAGGGGTTCCTGGCGGGCGAAGCCATCACCGACGCGCTGGGCCACCAGCTTCCGCACCTTGAATACCCCGGCCTTTCCCGCGAATACATGGTCGAATCCGTCAACCGTTTTTATGACAGCTATTATCTGCGTCCGCGCGTGGCCTGGCGCATCGTGCGCGATTCCTTGTGGGACGCGCACGAACGCAAGCGCTTGTACCATGAGGCCGTGGACTTTTTGAAGCTTCGCGCCGATCGCCGGAGAGTCGCCCGGAAGCGCGACGGCGTCGCCAAGAAGGCTTTGGCGGCCGTTCATCCGATGGAGCCGCGCACGCCTTCCGGAGTGATCAGCGAATCGCACGGCGCATGAAGTCTTCGGGCGCCCTGCATATCAAGACCTACATTTTCATTCTGCTGATGGTCACCTTCGGTCCCTTGGGTGACGCGCTGCTCAGCAAAGGAATGAAGAATGTGGGTGCCATCACCAGTTGGGCTCCCGCCAACCTGCTGCATGTTTTCCTCCGCGCGTTTTCCTCCGGCATGATCTGGCTGGGAATCGCCTCGCTCCTGGCGTTTTTCGTGGCATACACGCTGGTGCTTTCCTGGGCGGATTACAGCTATGTGCAGCCGGCCTCTTCTTTCGCCGTTGGAATTGTGGCCCTGGCGGGCCATTTCTTGCTGGGAGAACAGGTTACTCCCTTGCGATGGACCGGCGTGGCGATCATTTGCCTCGGCGTGTTGATCGTCGGGCATACGCCGCCGCGCACCACGGAGCAAAAATAATGCTGGCGGACGTCATTCTACTTTTCTTTATCGTGGTGGCCGGGACGGGCGGGGAAATTTGCCTGACGCGGGCCATGAAACAAATCGGCGAAGTGCATGAATTTCATCCCGCGGCGCTGGCGCGCGTCTTTACCCGCGCCATTCGCGTTGGCTGGATGTGGCTGGCGCTCTCGCTGATGGCCCTAGGATTTTTCTCGCTGCTGGCCATGTTATCGTTTGAAAATGTGAGTTTCGTGGTGCCGGTGGCGGCGCTGCACTACGTGGTGGGAGTCTACGGCGGTTCGTTGTTTTTGGGCGAGCGAGTGACCAAGCAGCGCTGGCTGGGCGTGATTCTGGTATGTCTTGGCGTGACCCTGGTGTGGATGGGCAGAGGCTAGGGAAACGATGGCCGTGGCGGTGATTCGCGATGCGCTCCTCGTTCTGGCGCTCGCGCCGTTGTTTTTTTATGCTTTGGCGATTTTTGCCGGCTGGCGGTTTTTTCGCTTTTCCACCCGGCCCGCGAATTCTCCCGATTTTTTCCCTCCCGTAAGCGTTCTGAAACCCATTCACGGGCTGGATCGCGAAGCCTATGAAAATTTCGCGAGTCTTTGCCGCCAGGATTATCCGGAATTTGAAATCCATTTTTGCGTGACAAACGACCAGGATCCCGCCCTTCCCGTGCTCCGGCGGGTGATCGAGGATTTTCCCGGGCGGACGATTCGCTTGTGGATTGGCGCGGAACCGATCGGCGTGAGCGACAAAGTGAATAAGCTCGCGCGCATGGCTCGCGAAGCGCGGCACGATATTTTGATTGTGAGCGACAGCGATGTGCGCGTCGATCCGGGTTTCCTGCGCGGCGTGGTTGCGCCGTTTGCCGATCCGGCGACCGGCGGCGTCACTTGCTTGTATCGCGGATTGACCGATGGTTCGCCGGCCGCGGAACTCGAAGCGCTCGGCAACTCGAGCGATTTTGCGCCGGGTGTGCTGGTAGCTCGGATGCTGGGAGATGTTGATTTCATGCTGGGAGCGGTCATGGCCGTCACGCGGCGGGGCCTCGAGGAAATCGGCGGATTTGCGGCGCTGGCCGATTATTTTTGCGACGATTATGAACTCGGCAACCGCATCGCCCGGCGCGGGCATCGCATCGAACTCAGTCGCGTTCCGGTCTCGATTGTCTATCCCCACGAAACATTGCGCGAAGCCTTTCGGCATCAGCTGCGATGGAATTTGAGCATTCGCTTCTCGCGTCCCGCGGGACACGCCGGAATGCTGTTCTCGATGGGCTTGCCGTGGGCCGTGCTAGCGGCGTTGCTGGCGCCGCGCGCATCCTTTTCAGCGGCATATTTGGCGGCTTATGCGGTGTTGCGATTGGCGGTGGCGTGGGTGGTGGGAGTCGCGGGTCTGCGGGATTCGCTCCCGGCGCGGAAATTCTGGCTGCTGCCGGTGCGCGACGCTTTTGCGTTCCTGGTCTGGGCGGTGAGTTTTTTTCCGCAGCGCATCCACTGGCGCGGACAGGAATTTTACGTGCGCCAGAAGCGGCTCATAAAAGTTTCGCCGAGAGTTTGAGAGGCGGCGTTGCGCCCAACCATCTCTTTCGCGCGCGGTTGACGAAATCGCCTTCCGCCAGTACAGTAGAACTGGGTCGCGCCTGCGGCCCTTTTTCTTGTCCCCCCAACGGCTGGGAGGTCGTTCAATTGGTAGGACATCAGCCTCTGGAGCTGACTATCCTGGTTCGAGTCCAGGCCTCCCAGCCAAAATCTAAAAATATTTCGATTGCCATGGCACGCCGCCATCCGCGATCGGAACTTTCAAAAAGCCGACCCTGAGTCCTGCCACAAAGTAGCCAGGGTAGAGATCCAGCCGCAACAAATCGCGCAAAGGAGGGAGAAGTCCGTCCGGCAATTATTGTAGTCGGCAATGCGCGCCGAGCTAGTTCCCCTATTGGAAAGTAACATATGCAATAGGGGACATGCAAAAATTATACCCAGATAATATTGCTAAGTTGGTAAAACTAAAGGTTTAACTGGTGTTTCATTGTGGGGCACCTTAGTTACACTTTGGCACCACATTCCTAATTTGGGATTGAGCTTCCCCCTCCCCCCTTTAACTTGATCAAGCACTCATTGCTCGTCTTTGCAAGCAACAGTGCGCGGACTATCGGGGGGCGGGGCAGTGATCCAGACACAAACATGCTTAAGCGGACGAGTACGTCGCAGCGCCAATGTTGTCTCACGCGTCGTTGCCGACGAAGCCATTGTGGTTCCCATCCGCCAAGGCGCGGCCGATTTGGACTCCATCTATACCTTCAACGAATCCGGAACAAAATTGTGGGGGGTAATCGAAGCGGGCGGTAGCGTCGCGGAGTTGACCATCTTCCTGCAAACCGAATACGGGCTCACGGCCGAGCGAGCGTCGGGGGACGCGGAATCGTTTCTCACGGAGCTGGCCGGAGAGGGGCTAGTAGAACCGGCATAACCTCCCCGCGAATGCGGGAAGCGCCGGGAGACGGGTGCTCACAGAGGAAATTATAACGGACCAGCAATACTAAATCAGAACCGGAAAGAATCCGCGGAGCTTGTCAGCAGTTTGGTGGGTATTTTCCCTGGCTTAGGCCGCCGGGGACTTGGGATGATCGAAGCAACTTACTCTACTTTTAGCCGCGGAGTTCACGAGCGCTATTTCGGCAAGCGCGCGCCGGTGGAAGTTTCCATCGAAGTCACCCGCCGTTGTCCCCTCGAATGCCGTCATTGCTACAACAATCTCTCCATGTCGGATTCCGCGGCGCGCAGCGCGGAGATGACTCTCGACGAATATCGCCGGCTGCTCGATGAGCTGGCGGAAGCCGGAAGCCTCTGGGTTCTCTTCACCGGCGGCGAGATTTTCGCGCGGCGCGACTTCCTCGAAATTTATTCCTATGCGAAAACCAAAGGTTTCCTCATCACCTTGTTCACCAACGGAACCATGGTGACGCCGCGCGTCGCCGATTTCCTGGCGGAGTGGCGGCCGTTTGCCATCGAAATCACCATGTACGGGGCTACTCGCGAAACCTACGAAGAGCTAACCCGCATTCCCGGCTCCTATGACCGCTGCATGCGCGGCATCCGCCTGCTGCTGGACCGCCATCTGCCGCTCAAGCTCAAGACCGTGCCCACCACCGTCAACCGCCACGAAGTCTTCGAAATGCAGCGCATGGCCGAGGAAGAGTTCGGGGTGGAATTCAAATTCGATCCTTTGGTGAATCCGCGCATCGATTGCTCGCAAAGCCCGGTGGCGGTGCGGCTGACGCCGGAAGAGGTAGTGGCTCTGGATTTCCACGAGCCGCGGCGGCGGCGCGAATACGCGCGGCTGCTGGAGAGCGACCTGGCGAAGCCCGCCGGAGATCGCGAAAACTCGGAGCACGTCTATTTTTGCGGCGGCGGCGTGACTTCCTGCGCCATCGACCCCGCTGGACGCATGAGCATTTGCGTTCTTTCGCACCAGGAGAGCTACGACTGGCGCAGCGGCTCGTTCCGCGAAGGCTGGGAAAATTTTCTATGGCGCACGCGCAGCAAGCCCAAGACGCGCCAGACAAAATGCGACGCTTGCCGCATCCAGTCGTTGTGCAGCATGTGTCCCGCGAATGGTGAGCTCGAAAACGGGGATCCCGAATCCCCCGTGGATTTTCTGTGCCAGGTGGCGCATCTGCGGACGCTGGCGCTCGGGCAAGCGGCCCCCGTGCATGGCGCATGCGAATGCTGCCCGGGCGGGAGCCAGCACGCGGCCTTGCTCGATTCCGCCGCGCGCCTTCGCGATGGAGAAATCGATGTGGGCACCTGGATTCGTGCAAATCCGCCTGCTTTACTCCCGGTCCTGCAGGAAGCGGCCAGTTGCGGAAGCGGATGCGGATCTTGCCGGCATCCATAGGCATGGATGAAAAGGGAACATGAGCGAAGAACAGCATAAGAAAACGAAATCTCCCAAGCCTTACGAAGCGCCCAAGGTGATTCGCGTAAGCCTGCGTCCGGAAGAGGCTGTTCTGGGGCATTGCAAGATCACCGGGTCGGCGGGCCCGGTGACTGGTAGTTGCACTTCTTTGACTTGCCGCACGTTCGGCTCCTGAGCGACGCGCCCATGCAACTCAGCACAGCACTCATTGGAAATTTGGCGGCAAAGCCGACGGCCACCAGCGCGCGTCGATTTGCGGCGCGCATCGGGGAAGTTTCGTTGGGGATTTCTTCGGCATCGCCGGAGATGAACCTCGTCCCCGACGCCGGACTGCATGAATTTCTGGTGGCGGATACGCATTGCGAGATGGAATTTGAAGCGGCCTGGAGTGACAATTTTGGCCCGCCTCCCGGCGATTTGATCTTCGAGTCCGGAGGCTTGTGGCGATTGTTTCAAGACGGCGAAGGATATTGCTTCCGCTTTACCACTTCCTATCTCGGCGCACAGCCCTATAAACAGGCGCGCGTGTCGCGGGATTTCCGCGGCGGGCGCGTGGAATTGCTGCGCGAATATTTTTCGGTGGATTGCGGCGTCAATCCGCTCGAATATCCGCTGGACGAATTGCTCTGGATTCACCGGCTTTCGCAGGGCAGCGGCGTGGAATTGCATGGCTGCGGCGTGATCACGCCAGAAGGGCGCGGGCTGCTGCTTTGCGGACATTCGGGCGCGGGGAAAAGCACTTCCGCGCGGCTATGGACGGGAATGAAAGACGCGCACGTGTTGAGCGACGATCGCATCATCCTGCGGCGGGAATCATCCGGACGCTTCACCATGCACGGCACTCCTTGGCACGGCGATGCGGGAGTGGCCGAGGCCGCCAGCTGGCCGCTGGATGCAATATTCATCCTTTGCCACGCGCCGCGAAACCGTTTGCGGCCCATGGCAACGGCGTCTGCCGCGGCGGAATTATTGGCGCGCAGCTTTGTGCCGCACCATTCGGCGGATTCGCTTTCCTTCCTTTTAGAATTTTTCGCGGAACTCACGCGCTCCGTGCCGTGTTCGCAATTCGAATTTGTCCCGGATTTCTCGGCGGTGGAGGCGTTGCTCCGTGAAGCATCCTGACCACTCCATTCGCCGCGATTCGCGGCTGTTCCGCTCGCTTTCCGGGGAGTTGCTTCGCTCCGGCGTTCCGGTGCGTTTTCGAGCCGAGGGATCGAGCATGCGGCCAAACCTTCAGGGAGGAGAATTACTGACGGTGGAACCGGCAGGCGCACGCAAGGTCCGCCGCGGAAATATTGTGCTGACCGAAGGCCCGGACGGATTGCAGGCGCACCGCGTCACGTCGCTCGATCGTGCGCCGCAGAAAATTGAAACCCGCGGCGATGCCGGGTGGGCAAGCGAATCCTTCGATGTCGGCGCGATTTTAGGTTGTGTGACGCATTCAGAAAGCCTCCGGGGACTTGAAAGGATGGACACGCGCTCGAGCCGCATTCGCGCTGCCGTGCGCCGGGCGGGTGCGCGCTTGAGCGCCTCCGCGGGTTTGCGCCGCAGATGGATTTTTTCGCCGGGGCTGTTTCTGGCGGCATTACTGGCGCTTTCCCTGGTGGCTGCTGCTCCCGCCTCGGCGCAGACTTCGGACCTGGGCATGACCCAATCGGCTGCACCGGCCGTGGTCCAGAGCGGCAACAACATCACCTTTACGGAAGTGGTGACCAACAACGGGCCGAATAATGTGAACGCCACCACCGTGGTGTATCAGCAGACGCCCCCCAATACCACCTTCGTTTCCGCCACATCTTCCGATCCCGCCAACTGGAATTGCACGAATAATCCCGGTGTGGGCGGGACGGGACAAATTCTTTGCGACAGCACGGGGAATTTTGCGAATGGCGCGACGGTGACTTTCACGATTGTTGTGGCGGTGAATGCCGGAACAGCCGCGGGAACCACGATTGTGAATTCCGCAGACGTCACTTCGCAATCCGCCGATCCGCTGGCTGCGAACAATGCCACCACCACCACTGTTCTCGTCGAGCAGGCCAATCGCGCGGACCTGGGAGTAACCGCCAGCGCTTCTCCCACTCCCGTTTTCGTTTTTTCGACGTTGAACTACACATTCCAGGTTCAAAATTACGGCACGATCAATGCCGCGGCCAGCACGCTCACCGACACTCTGCCCGCAGGCGTGACTTTTTCATCGGCAAATTCCACGCAGGGCACTTGTGCCAATGCCAGCGGCACGATCACTTGCACCTTCGGCACGATCACTCCTGGGACGGTGATTACGGTTACTGTAACGGTGACCACTCCCGCGACAGCCACAACTTTGACCAACACTGCAGCGGTTGCATCCACCACACTGGACCCTGTCACCGGAAATAATTCCGCGACGGTGATTACCGTCGTGCAGCCGCTGGTCTGCGCTTCGCCGGGACGCGATGGCGCGGGTGGCACACTCAGCGGGATCGTGAATGCTTATTATCCTCCAGGCGCGGGAGTAGCCACGGCCGCCGCGGGAACGAATTCCATCGTGCTAGGCGCGGCAGCGGCTGGTGGCGCGCAAACCCCCATTGCGGTGGGCGACTTGCTGATCGCCATCCAGATGCAGGACGCGTCCATCAATTCCACTAACACCAGCTCTTATGGGGATGGCTTGCCGGGGGATCCGGGCTCCGGGTCGACCAGCCTGAACAGCAGTGGAGAATTTGAATACGTCACCGCAACTAGCGCTGTCCCGGTCGGCGGCGGAACCCTCACATTTATTGGAACAGGCGCTGCGGGCGGGCTGTTGAATACTTATGTGAGCGGAGTCGCTTCCGCGGCGCAAGGGCAGCAGACGTTTCAGTTTATTCGCGTTCCGCAATTTACAACCGCGGCTTTGAATTCCAGCCTTACCGCCAAGGCGTGGAATGGCTCGACCGGCGGTGTCCTGGCGCTGGACGTGTCCTCGCAGCTCATTTTAAACGGAACGGTCAGCACGGACGGGCTCGGGTTTCGCGGCGGTGCGGGGATCATTTTGACCGGAGGAACCGGCGCGGAGACGGACTACGTCACGCTCTCGACCACCGCTACGAATGGCTCCAAAGGTGAAGGCATCGCCGGCACCCCGCGCTTTGTGGCCAATGCAAATCTTACGAATTTATTGAACACCAATCAGACGTACGCCGAAGGCCTTCCCAACGGCAGCTACGCTCGAGGAGCGCCGGGAAATGCGGGTGGCGGCGCCACGGATGCCCATCCTGCAGCCAACGATCAAAACACCGGCGGAGGCGCGGGGGGAAATGGCGGCACGGGCGGCATCGGCGGATATGGATGGAATACCGCGGGCATTGTCGGCGGATTTGGCGGAGTTGGTTTTCCCGCGTCCACCAGCGCGATCATTCTAGGAGGCGGAGCGGGCGCTGGAACCACCAACAACGGCACAGCGGACCCCACCAACGGGAATCCCGCGGGAATCAACAGCAGCGGAGCAGCGGGCGGAGGAATCGTAATCATTCACGCCGGGAATGTGACCGGCACGGGAACCATCACGGCCAATGGGCAATCGGCGCTGAATGTTCAGAACGACGGGGGTGGAGGAGGAGGCGCCGGCGGCACGATTTTGCTTTTTGCGAATAGCGGCAACCTGAGCGGAGCGACCGTCCAGGCCAACGGGGGCAACGGCGGAGACACGTGGTCAACGCAAGCACCGGGAGTGTTTCCAGGCAATCGGCACGGACCAGGAGGCGGCGGGGGCGGAGGCGTGATATTGCTTTCAGCCGCTGCCGGAAGCGCAAGTGTCGCGGGAGGCGTTCCCGGCCATTCCACGCTTGCCAATGATGCCTACGGCGCAACGCCGGGTGGCGCTGGGATTACGCAATCCGGAATCGCCATCACCCAGACGCCGGGAACGCAGTCCGGCGCGTATTGCGCTTCAGCCGATCTGGCGGTCACGAATTCCGGCACGCCGAATCCCGTGGTCCCCGGCGGCAATATCACCTACACGCAGACGGTCACCAATAATGGGCCGCTCGACGCCGTGAACGCCACGCTGGTTGAAGCGGTTCCCGCCAATACCACATTTCAATCCCTGACCAGCGTCCCGGCGGGCTGGACTTGCGTGACGCCTGGCGTGGGAAATTCCGGAAATATTTCGTGCTCGAATCCGGATGTTGCAAACGGCTCGCTCACCACTTTCACGTTGAATGTAAAAGTAAACGCCGGCGCGACCAACGGCTCGCAAATCGTGGACACCGTGAATGCTACGGCCGGCACAAACGATCCAAATTTGGCCAACAATACCGCAACTGTGCTCACCATTGTGGGGCAGGCAAATTCCTCGGATTTGGTGATCACCAATTCGGCTTCGCCCAATCCGGTCCTGGCCGGCGCCAACATCATCTACGCCATCGGTGTGCAAAATAATGGTCCGGCATCTTCTACCGCGGTGGGCTTCAGCGATGCAATTCCCGCGAACACTACTTTCGTTTCGCTAGCCATTCCCGCCGGGTGGAGTTGTGCGCTGCCTTCAGTGGGAGGGACCGGGACCATCACCTGCAGCATCGCGACGCTCGGGGTGGGCGGGACGGCCAATTTCTCGCTGGTGGTGATGGTAAATGGTGCAACATCATCTGGAACGGTAATTTCCGATACGGCGAGCGTCCTGAGCGCGACGCCGGACCCCAATCCTTCGAGCAATACGGCAACGGCCACAGTGATCGTGGCCACCGCCGGGCAAGCCGATCTGGCGGTGACCAAGGTTGGCACCCCCAATCCGGTACTGCCCGGCAACAACATCACCTACGCCATCAAAGTGACAAACAACGGACCAGCGACCGCCACCTCCGTCCAATTGACCGACACGCTGCCTTCGAAGACTACTTTCGTTTCGGACACTCCCGTTCCGGGAGGATGGACCTGCCCTGCTCCCGTCGGTGGCGTGCTGACGTGCACCAATCCTTCGATGGCCTTGAATGCTTCTTCCACATTTTCGTTGGTATTGAACGTCGCCGCTGTCACCTCTCCGGGAACCACGATCACGAATTCCGTGACGGTATCAGCGGCCACCACAGATCCATTTCTGGGGAACAACACGGCTTCGAGCAGTTCGGTCGTCACTTCGCCGACGGAAGCGGACGTGGCCATTATAAAGACAGCCGCTCCCGAACCCGTGGACCAGGGCACGAATCTCACCTACACGCTGCAAGTCACCAACAATGGTCCGGCCGTGGCGCAAGGAGTAGTGGTCACTGACCCGCTGCCCGCGCAAGTCACGTATGTTTCCGCGAGCACCACGCTCGGGAATTGCCCAGCTCCGGTTGGTTCGACCGTCACCTGCAACCTCGGAACCATGGGCGTGGGCGCGCTGGCAGTGATCACCATCAACGCCAGTGCCGCCACTTTCAGCTCCAGCCAGCAGGCCGTCAATATCGCCACGGTGACATCCACAACGACGGACCCGAACCTTACCAACAACACTTCGACAGCCATTTCGACCATTCAGGCGCCCACCGCCGTTCAGATCACATCCTTCGGCGCGCAGATGCGGCCCGCGGGCGGCGTTCTTCTTACCTGGGGCACGCGCGAAGAAACGCGCAACCTGGGATTTCACGTTTACCGACAAGACGCGCAGGGGCGGCATCGCGTGGATCCTTCGCTGATCGCCGGCTCGGCGCTCTTCTTGCGCGGAGGAAGCCCGCAGCACGCCGCGAAAACCTACGAGTGGCTCGATCCGCAGGGCACGGCGAGTTCTTCCTATGTGCTCGAAGACGTGGACTTGAATGGCACGCGCACCACGCACGGCCCGGTAACGCCGAATTCCATGGCCCAGGCGAATGCCGCTGTCGAGCAAGCACCGCTTCTCAGTCAGATGAACCAGGCGATGACGCCGGCGGTTGTGACGTCGATGCGCGTGATGCGCACTCCCGATCCGCAGATTCCGTCTCTTGTTGCCGGCGGGTATCGCGTGTCGGTTGACGCCCAACCTGCCGTGAAAATCTCGATCAGCAGCGAGGGGTGGTACCGCATCACCCGCAACCAATTGGTCGCCGCGGGGATGGAACCATTTGCGGATGCGCGTATGTTGCAGCTTTATTCCGAGGGCGTGGAACAGCCGCTGTTGATTCTTGGCAATGCGTCGGGCCCGCTGCGCGCGAACGACAGCATCGAATTCTACGGCACCGGCATCGACACGCCATTTTCCGCGACGCGCGTGTATTGGCTGGTGCGCGGCACGCGTCCCGGAAAACGCATTTCCGTGATGCCTGCGGGAAGCCAGCAAGCCTCTGAGGTTTCGAGCTTCCCATTCACCAGCCTGCTCGAGCAGCGCACCACCTATTTCGCGGCTCTGCTGAATGGTGAAGACAATGACAATTATTTCGGCGCGCTGGTCAGCTCCGAACCCGTGGACCAGACTCTGACGGCCGCCAACATCGATCCTAATTCCAGCATTCCTGTGACGCTGAACGTGACCTTGCAAGGTGTTACTGACGGGCAGGAACACCGCGTCTCGGTCGCGCTGAACGGCGCTTCGATTGGCGAGATGGATTTCATGGGCATGGCGAATTCCACCAGCACTTTCGCCGTCGAGCCGGGAATTTTGCAGGAGGGCGTCAACACCGTCACGCTCGCGGCTCTCGAAGGCGACAATGATGTAAGTTTGGTGCAGTCCGTTGCCCTGCATTACGCCCACACTTACACCGCGGACGCCAATTACCTCCGCGCCACGGTTCCCGCGGGCGATACCGTCACGCTGCGCGGATTCACCAATCCCAGCGTTTCGATCTACGACATCACCGATCCCGAGGAAATCACCGAGCTTTCCGCTCCGGCAAAATTCGACGGCGCAAGTTATGACGTGACGCTCGAAGTGCCGGGTCCGGCTTCGCAAGGAATGCGCACACTGCTGGTGCTATCCGCGGACCAGATTTCCGCGCCAGACGCTCTGGCATTTCACGCGCCCAGCACGCTCACCGAGCAGCGCCGCGGCGCGGACATCGTCATCATCACTCATCCGGAATTCGAAGCGAGCCTGGCGCCCCTGGTTCAATTGCGGGAAAGGCAGGGACACGACGTAGCGCTGGTGACCGTCGACCAGATTTTCGACGCCTTCAGTTATGGCGAGCGCACTCCGTTCGCCGTCCGCGATTTTCTCCAGTGGGCCGCGGCGCAATGGCGCGAAAAGCCCCAGGCCGCTGCTATTGGCCGGAGATGCTTCGGTCGATCCGCGCAATTATCTGGGATTCGGGAATTTTGACTTTGTACCCACGCGCATCATCCAGACCGCGGCATTCAAGACCGCTTCCGACGATTGGTTTACGGATTTCAAGGGCAACGGTTTTGCGACCATACCCACCGGGCGCCTGCCGGTGCGCACACCCGCCGAAGCGGCCTTGGTGGTCTCGAAAATCGTGAATTACGAGCGCGGAGGATCGTCCTCAAACTGGAATCGCCAGGCGCTGGTGATTGCGGATCAGAACGTGGGAGTGGATTTTACTTCGGAAGCAAATTTCGCGGGCACAAGTTTTCCAAGCTCCGTGAGCGTGACAAAAATACTGGCGGATGGACAAGACCCTGCAACCGTCCACAATCAGATTCTGGCGGCCTTGAACAACGGCGCGGTGATCGTGAACTATACCGGCCACGGATCAGAAGAGCAGTGGTCCTTTGCGGATCTATTCGACGATTCTTCGGCAACCGCGCTGACCAATGGCGGGCGCCTACCGGTGTTCCTGCTGATGGATTGCCTGAACGGATTTTTCCATGATGTCTATGCCACCAGCCTTTCCACTTCGATTCTGCTGGCTCCCAATGGCGGAGGCATTGCCGTGTGGGCTTCCTCCGGCTTCACCAACGCGCCGCCGCAAGCGGGAATGGATCAGGCGCTGCTGCACGTACTGAGCGCGAACCCATCCACTCCCATCGGCCAGGCCATCCTGAAAGCGAAAGCGGGCGTGAGCGATCCCGATGTCCGCCGCACGTGGATATTGTTCGGCGATCCCTCCATGCGCATCGCGTTTCCCGGAACCGGCGCACACTAACAGGAATCCTCCCGCAAGAAAGTCATCGCAACTTCATCCGCCGCCGCATTTCCCTCCATCGGCGATCCCGATTTGATTTTCAAATCCCGTGAATCATGCAAATTGATACGACCACTCCCACATTTTTGATTACAATATCAAGGCCCCTGCCGGCCACGCTGCCGGGGGCCTGCGCCGATATATTTCGCGTGCTCGGGCACAAGGGCAATTTCATACATTGCAAGGGGAAGGGATTCGATGGCTTCCAAAAGCAATATCGGTATTTTAACTGGCGGCGGAGATGTTCCGGGCCTGAACTCGGTGATTAAATCCGTGGTCTATCGCGCGAGCGAACTTGGACGCAACGTAACCGGCATTCGCAGGGGATGGAAGGGGCTGACGCACGCGACCGGCCCGCAGGATACTTCCTACGTTTTGCCTCTCACCCGCGAAAACACGCGCACCATCGACCGCACCGGCGGCACCATGCTGCACACTTCGCGCACCAATCCCCGGCGCATGGCGCCTTCGAAATTGCCGCCGCATATTCCGGCGGAGCGCATAAAGGCTCTCCCGTTTGACGGCAAGTTTTACGATTTCACCTCGATCGTGATTGAAAACCTGGAAAAGCTGGGCATCGGCTGCCTGGTGGCGATTGGCGGCGACGACACATTGAGTTTTGCATCGGTGCTTTCTGCCGCCGGATTTCCGGTGATTGGCGTGCCCAAGACCATGGACAACGATGTGCAGGGCACGGAATATTGCATTGGATTTTCGACGGCCATCACCCGCGCCAAGGACGCCATCACCCGCCAGCGCACCACACTCGGTTCCCACGAACGCATCGGAATTTTCCGGATTTTCGGGCGCGATGCCGGGTTCACCGCGTTGTACACCGCCTATGTGACCTCCGCGCGCTGCCTGATCCCCGAATATCCATTCGACCTCGATCGCGCGATTCAATTGCTGATGGAGGACAAGCGCAACAATCCCAGCAACTACGCGGTGGTAATTGTCTCCGAGGGCGCCATTTGGAAGCAGGGAAGCGTCGAGGAAGTGGGCGAAGCGGATGCCTATGGCCATCGCAAGAAAGTGGATATCGGCCATGCCTTGGCGGAGCAGATCGAACGCCGCACGGGTGAGGAAACCATGGCCAGCGACTTGACCTATGATTTGCGCAGCGGCGCGCCGGATGCCATCGACCAGATCGTGGCCACCACTTTCGCGAACATCGCCGTTGATTTGATTCGCGACGGCGTGACCGGGCGGATGGTGGGCGTGCAGAACGGCTGCTACGCATTTACGGGGCTGCCGGATACTTCGCTCGGGCCGCGCAAAGTGAATCTCCAGAAACTTTACAATACCGATCGCTACCGCCCCAACTACACTTCAAAAGTTGGCGCGCCGCTGCTGTTCAATAAAATTTAGAGGGATATGTAAATTCCGCGGGCGTGGTGAAGGCGCTCTGGAGTTCGCGCCGTCGTGTCAGCCGCGAGCAGCGCCTCGCGCTTCCCGGATTTTTTCGATGTACTGGCGGGCCATGGCGGAAATCGAACGATAGTCGCCCTTCCTGGCGCCGGCGGTCAAATTGCCGCCCACGCCGACGGCGATGCTTCCGGCGCGGATCCATTCGGCGACATTTTCAAGGCTCACGCCGCCGGTGGGCATCATCGAAGCTTGCGGCAGCGGGCCTTTGACCGCTTTCACGAATCCCGGCCCCAGGGTTTCGCCCGGGAAAATTTTAATAATGTCCGCGCCGGCCTCCATCGCGGAAATAATTTCGGCGATGGTCGCGGCGCCGGGAAGATAGGGAACCTGGTAGCGATTGCACATTCGCGCGGTGTCCGCGTTGAGCGAAGGGCTGACGATGAATTGCGCGCCGGCGAGAATTGCCGCGCGCGCCGTTTCCGCGTCCAGCACCGTGCCGGCGCCGATCAGGATATCTCCGGATTTGTAGCGAGCCGCGAGGGAAGCGATCACGTCGACCGCGCCGCGCACGGTGAAGGTGATTTCCGTGGCGGCCACGCCGCCATCCACGCACGCTTCGGCAATGTGTCCGGCTTGTTCCGCGCTTTCCGCGCGAACCACAGCCACCATTCCCGTCTCCACGATCTTTCCCAAAATCCCGAGTTTCGGATGCAGGTTGTTCATGATTTACCTTCGCTCTTCTTGTGTAGTATACAAATGACGCGGCGCTTTTCCCGGGCCCTCATTTCAAATCTCATCCTGTGAAAGTCAGATTCCAGTCTGACTCCCGCGGGTCAAGGATAGCGATTTTGCCACACCCATGCGGAGAAAGGGACCCCAAAACCGATGACCAAGACAACCGTAACGTTCGGTGAAATCATGTTGCGCCTCGCTCCTCCGGGCTATGAACGTTTTCTGCAAAGCCCGCAGTTGGTGGCATCGTTCGGGGGAGGAGAAGCGAATGTTGCGGTGTCCCTGGCAATTTTCGGAGCGCCCTCGGCGTTCGTGAGCGTATTGCCGGAAAAAAATCCCATCGCCGATGCGGCCATCGGCGAATTACGGCGTTTTGGAGTGGATACTTCGCGCATCGTTCGCGGCCAGGGACGCATGGGAATTTATTTTCTGGAAGCGGGCGCCAACCAGCGCCCTTCGAAGGTGGTGTATGACCGCGGAAATAGCGCCACGGCCCTGGCCGGTCCGGGAGCCGTTGATTGGGACCGCGCGTTCGAAGGAGCGGCATGGTTCCACATTACCGGCATTACTCCGGCGCTGAGCGCTTCGGCCGCCGCGCTTTCACTCGAGGCGGTACAAAAGGCACGCGAGCGGGGATTGAAGGTTTCCTGCGACCTTAACTACCGCAAAAATCTTTGGAAATGGGGGCGGCCGGCGGCCGAAGTGATGCGCGGGATGATGCCGCATGTGGATTGGGTGATCGCCAATGAGGAAGACGTTCAAATGTCACTCGGAATTTCGGCGCAAGTGGATGTGCAATCCGGGCGGCTGGAGCACTCGCAGTATGAAAAGCTCAGCAGCCGGGTGCTCGATGAATTCAAGAATTTGAAAGGGGTGGCCATCACCTTGCGGGAATCGAAGAGCGCGTCGCACAACGGATGGTCCGCCTGCCTGAATGACCGCAAGGAATTTCTGGTGAGCCGCCATTATGAGATCACCCACATCGTTGATCGCGTGGGCGCGGGAGATGCATTCGCGGGAGGCCTGATTTATGGATTTCAAAATCTGGGCGCGCACCGCGAAGCGCTGGAATTTGCAGTGGCCGCGGGGTGTCTGAAGCATTCGACGCCCGGTGATTTCAGCCGCGTGAGCCTGGAAGAGGTTCAGGCGCTAATCCAAAACGGCGGCTCGGGCCGCGTGGATCGCTAGCGCGCGATTTCGCGCGCGGGCAGCGAGGGAAGTACCGGGAATCCCATCGCCAGGAGATCGTTGCGCAGTTGCTCGAGGGACTGCACGCGAATGCCGGTGATTCCCAAGGCGCTTGCGGCCCGCAGGTTTTCTTCGCGGTCGTCCACAAACAGCGCTTCCGCGTGTTTGACCCCCAGGCAATTTATGGTGCGCTGGTAAATTTCCGGCTCGGGCTTGGCGCGGCGAACTTCCCCGGAAAAAATCAGGCAGTCGAAGCGGCGCACCCACTCGAAATTCCTGCGAACGTATTCGGACATATCGCGTTGCATGTTGGAAAGAATTGCGGTGCGGTAACCCGCATTGTGCAGGCGCGCCTGCCACTCGATCATTTGCGGGTCGATGCGGCTCCACATCTCGTGATCCCATTCCTGCAGCGTTTCGATCAGTTCATCTTCGATCGAGACGCCCGCGCCAGCCGCAAAATTTTTCCAGTATTCGATCGGCGTCACATCGCCGCGGTCATAGGGCCGGCGGCTGGGATGGTAGAGTTCGAGGAATCGCTCCGGCGAGAGATGAAACGTATTTGCCAGACGGCCCATGATTTCCGGGTCCGGCGGCAGGCACAAGACTTCTCCGAAATCAAAAATGACCGCGCGAAATTCAGGCGTTCGGGATGAATCGGGACGGAAAATCTGAGGCACGGATTCCTTTCCGGTGATGAAGACTCATGAGTCCGTAATTATAGATGAATTTCGTGAATGTGCGCGGGCTTATGCGGGCTTCCCGTCAAAATCCGGATTCAAATTCTCGGAAGCGGCTTTCGAGTTCCCATTGTTGCTGCGCTTTTTCACTCGATTTCAGAAACTCCGCGCAGGAAGAAGAAGTTTTTTCCGCGCCCAAAGAATCCTTCGAGCATGCCGCAGCCAACGCTGTGAAGGAATCGGGCCTGCTCCAGAGACTCGCGCCTGGCAAAAAGCTGTGTTCGATGCTGGTGCGCGCGAGTTGTTTTACATCCGCGTAGGACAAATCGTAGGTCTCGACGGCGCGCACGAATTCGTGCGTCAGATCGATGCGCGAAACTCCTTCATCATCCGTTGAAAGCGCCACCGGCACGCCGAATTTCCGGTAAATGGGAAACGGATGATTTTTCCCGGTGATTCCCAGGATCACATCGTTGCTGGTCAGGTTGATTTCCACCATCACGTGTTTGGCGGCCATTTCCTTCAGCAAATCGTAAGGCTTGTCCTCATACATGATGTCCACGCCGTGACCGATGCGTTCGGCGTGAGCTAGCTCGACGGCCAGCCGGACGTGGCAGCAGAGTCCCGCCGGAGGAACCATGCCCGGCGCAAGTTCGCCTGCGTGCATGGTGATGTGAACCTGAGGATACAAGCCGTGCAGGTATCCCAGCATGCGCATCTGCACCGCGAAATCGGTCATGGAAACATAACCGTCCTCGGGCATCACGAAATTGATGCCCACTACCTGCGGATCGCCCGCCGCCGTTTCAAATCCCAGCAGGGCTTGCGCAAACACTTGTTCCTTGGGAAAGCCGCGGAGGACTTGATAAATAAAGCGAATCTCCACATGGCAGGCCGCCGTGGCATCCGCTTGTCCGCAATGTTCGATCGCGCGGCGCTGCGCCTCGGCATTGGCGAAGTAGGCGCGGTCGGCGGGAACTTCATCGCGTAGTCCGCGCTTGAGAAGTTCGTCGCGGAGATGGCTTAAATCATCGTTCCAGCCGATCTCATGGGCGATCGAGGCGGCGTGGCCGAAAACCGGCGTCTCCATCAATTCCAGGTACTGTTCGTTTTGCGCAGCGGCGCGCGTGGCCACTTCATCCAGCCATTCTCCGGTGTGACGCGGATCGGTGCCGCGAAACTTGTCAAAGGTATCGAAAAAATGGTCGTGCCCGCTGGCCCCCGCGGAGGGCACAAAGGAGCGCATGGAAAAAGCGTCCACTAGCGCATCGTAAAGATGCTGATTGCTGAACGCCTGCGCAGCAGGAGTTTTGCCTTCTCCGCAAACCGGCTGGGGAGGAATACTGCGAGTCATGGCCTGCGTTTTGAAGAAAGAAAGCGTCGTGAGGTCCACGCACAAATTGTCTTCCGCTCCCGCGCGAATCCAGGATTCGGCGTACACCGCGCCGGCCAGATGATTGTGCAGGTCCGCGCCCTTGGGCATGCGCACCAGAAACGCGTGCAAAGCCAGCGGATTGCTTCGAGCGGCATCGAAGGCGCGCGCCGCGCGCTCCGTGGCGCTTGCAACGTGAGCGGCGGCGGGCTGGGCACCCGAAGCGGACTGTCCCCAGACGCGCACGCAAAACAAAAGCAGCGCGAGGATTAAAAATGTCAAAAAGTAGCCGCCATGATTATGAATGCGTCGAATCATTCCTGCCCTCCCGCGAACAATTTATTCCGTGTCACGTTAGCACAAACCGCTTGGTCGGATAATACGCCGGCGGAAAAGTTGACTTTTGCATCAACCATTGCCGGCGTGCGCAAATCGCGGCTTCCGGCGGGTCGCCCCGGCGATTCCCATGAGAACGAAAAATGAAAAAATGGAAATACCGCCGCCGATGGTGAGATCCGTTGTTCGCCGAAACGTTAGCTCCAGCAGATGATCCCCTTTGGCAACAGGGACCAGAATTTGTCCTGTGTCCGGCGCGGGCTCGACATTTTCGGCCCGCGCTCCATCCACGCGCACCTCCCACGCCGGGTAATCGAGCAAGCGCAGCGCTAGAGTTGCCGGCGCGTCGAGATTCGCCTGAATGGCTATATTTTCAGCGGTCCATTTGCGAATCAGAAAGTGCGCGCCGCGCGCGGGAATGGTTTTTTCCGAATCCTCGTCGAATGCCGAAATTTGCGGAGCAGGGTGCGGCAAAAGCCGGCGGTCGCATTCGAGCGGCGCGTATTCATCTGTTCCTTCGTACCCAGCCTTGGTTTGCACGGCGGCGACCATGTCCAGCGCGTCATCGCTATCCCACCATGTGTCATTGCCGATTGCCGTGCCGATGGCCGCAATGAAAAGAAAAATCCCGAGCCACCACGCCCATTGCCTGCGCACGCCTCCCGGAGCCGCCGTGGCCACAAAAATCGCAAAGACCAGTCCCAGCGGGCCGAGCCAGCGCCACGGAAATTGCACGAATCGCAATTTTGGGAAAAGGGTCCAGAGCGGCAAGCTGGCCGGAGTCATTAAAAACACGGCAAAAACTCCCAGAAGCAGAAGCATCCACCAAAGTTCAGGAAAATCACGGCGGCGGCGCGCCACAAACACCGCGGCGATTCCGGCGACGAGCATTACGCCCAGCGCGACGGCCGATACCTTCCAGTTGAACAAAACAAATTCCGGATCGTTGGCGCGTGCGAACAGAAAATTTCGCGCGGGATGCAACTCGGCCCCCAACGCCTCTGCAATCTGCACCCACTTTTGTTCCAATGCCGCGGGGATAATATAAAAAGCGGCCAGGCCAAAGCCCACGGCCATTGCCGCGCCGCCGGGCAGAAGCGGGCGAAGGCTCCGACATTCGATGCATCCCGCGGCCAAAATCAGCACCAGCGAGTAGGAAGCGATCACCCCCGCCGGAGCATTCGAAAGCCAGATGGCCGCGAACGGAACCGCCAACAACGGCGCGCCCCGCCAACTCTGGTGAACCACGCGCAGCGCTCCCCACACCACCAGCGGGAAAATGGCGCTGGCCAACAATTCCGCAAAATCGCTGCGGTAATAAACGATCACCAGGTGGTACGGATTCAAAGCGTAGAAAAATGCCGCCGCCGCAGCCTGCGTACCGGGAAGCCATTCGCGCGCCAGGAGCCATGCGCTGAGTCCCGCCAGCGCCAGCACCAGCCAGACGTAAGCGCCCGCGGCCATGTCCCAAGGGAGAATCGAGCCGAGTCCCGCGCCCAGCAGCCACGACGCGGGCGGATAAAAAATAAATCGCGGCTCCCCGAATCCCCAATTGGCCCATTGCGCCCAGCGCGGAAACAATATTCCCTGATGCCACTGGCTGCTGACGTCCAGCCACGAAGCGATGTGAAATTGGAAATCGTGCCCGGAAGCATTGCCGAAGATGAGCATGGGGATCACTACGGCGGTGGGCGCGGCCAAAATGAGCGACCAGGCCAGGAGCCGGGAAGCGTTGCGCGAGCGCGCAGGCTTGGTAGATGCGGATGGAAATTTTTCTTCGGTGTGAATCGGCGCTATCCCCGCAGGGCAGGTCCTTCGAGGATACAAAATCCCCCGGCGATACGCCACTCCACGAATCACCCGGACATCCGTTGCGTCTCTTGGCTATATTTTCCTTTGTTCCGCGGCTTGCCAAGCCTCGCGCGCAAACGCTAAAGTGATTTGTACTGCCGCAGGGAGCCTTCCCTCGGGGGAACGAAGCGCAGGGTCGCGCGGCTCCGGACAAAGGCAGCAGAGGGCGGCCTGCTTGACGTGCGCGGCGATGAAGTTGCACTCCTGCAAAGGGATATGCGATGACCGGCGAAGACAAAAGGATCGAGGCAAGCGCGGCGCGTAGCGTCCACTGGAAACGCTGGGGTTCGTATCTTTCCGAGCGGCAGTGGGGAACGGTCCGCGAAGATTACAGCACCGATGGCGACGCCTGGGCTTATTTCCCTCATGACCATGCGCGATCGCGCGCTTACCGCTGGGGTGAAGACGGCATCGGAGGAATCTGCGACCGCCACCAGCACACCTGTTTCGCGCTGGCGCTGTGGAACGAAAAAGATTCGATCCTCAAAGAGCGGCTTTTCGGACTCACCAACCGCGAAGGGAATCACGGCGAGGACGTGAAGGAATATTATTTTTATCTCGACGCCACGCCTACTTCCTCCTACCTGAAATTTCTCTACAAATATCCGCAGGCGCCTTTCCCCTACGACCAACTGGTGGAGGAAAACAAGAAACGCACGCGGCACGATCCGGAGTATGAGTTGATGGACACCGGAATATTCAAGGACAACCGCTACTTCGATGTTTTCGTCGAATACGCCAAGGCCGGGGCGGAAGACATCTTGATCCGAATTACGGCGTGGAACCGCGGCCCGGAGCCCGCGCGTCTTCACCTGCTCCCCACCATCTGGTTTCGGAACCGATGGTCATGGGGCGATCCCTACGAAATGCCGCATGTCGAGCGGGACGAAGGCCCGTCCGGCGCCGCGCTTTTCAAATTGCACGAATTTCATTACGGAAACCGCTGGCTGCTGGCCGAAGGCGCTCCGGAGATGCTTTTTACCGAGAATGACACCAATGCGGAGCGTCTTTTCGGCCAGAAAAGCCGCTCTCCGTACGTGAAGGACGCTTTCCATCGCTTCTTAATCAATCGCGAACCCGGCGCTGTGAATCCGGCGCTCAAAGGAACCAAGGCGGCGGCTCATTACGATATGGAAAT
This sequence comes from uncultured Acidobacteriota bacterium, assembly GCA_963708285.1. Taxonomy (GTDB): domain Bacteria; phylum Acidobacteriota; class Terriglobia; order Acidiferrales; family UBA7541; genus Palsa-295. The sequence goes on along the minus strand of CAVPSF010000001.1, from coordinate 320,649 downwards.
CGAGCCGGGGAAGAGTTGGACGGTGCAGCTTCGCCTGTTGGACCGCAATCCTGGCGATTCAAAGGCCTCGGGGGAAGAATATTTCGGCGCCGCATTCCAGGAAATTATCGCGAGCCGGCAAAGGGAAGCGGACGAATTCTACGCGCAGCGGATCAGCCCGGACTTGAGCGAAGACGCGAAATTGGTGCAGCGCCAGGCCTTTGCCGGATTGCTTTGGGGCAAACAAAGTTACCATTACGACGTTCTGCGCTGGCTGAAGGGCGATTCCACGCAGCCCACCCCCGATCCGCTTCGACGCTTGGGCCGCAACGCCCATTGGACGCATCTCTACAATTCCGACGTTATTTCCATGCCCGACAAATGGGAATACCCGTGGTACGCCGCATGGGACCTGGCGTTTCATTGCGTGGCCATGGCCTTGATCGATCCGGATTTTGCCAAGGAGCAGTTGATATTGTTTTTGCGGGAATGGTACATGGCGCCCAACGGGCAATTGCCCGCCTACGAATGGAATTTCTCCGATGTGAATCCTCCGGTGCACGCCTGGGCCGCCTGGCGCGTCTATAAAATCGAAGGGCGTATCACCGGAAAAGCCGACCGCAATTTCCTCGAACGCGTATTTCACAAATTGCTGCTGAATTTTACCTGGTGGGTGAACCGCAAAGACCCCAAGGGCATGAACGTCTTCGAAGGCGGCTTCCTGGGACTCGACAACATCGGCGTGTTCGACCGCTCAAAGCCGCTCGGCGCGGGAAGCTATATCGAACAATCCGACGGCACCAGCTGGATGGCCATGTTCTGCCTGGACATGCTGGCCATGGCCATGGAACTGGCGCACGAAGACCCGGCCTATGAGGATGTGGCCAGCAAATTCTTCGAGCATTTCGTGTACATCGCGCAGGCCATGAACGTGATGGGCGGCGAAGACATGGGGTTGTGGGACGAAAAGGACGGGTTCTACTACGACTTGCTGCACTTGAATGAAACCACGCAGATCCCCATGAAGGTGCGCTCGCTGGTGGGGCTGGTGCCGCTCTTTGCCGTGGAGACTTTCGAGCCGGAAGATCTCGAACGACTGCCCAGCTTTCGCAAGCGCATGCAATGGTTTCTCGATCATCATCCGGACGTGAGCGAGCACGTGGACATGAGCCGCCGCACGGAAAAAGGCGCGCGGCTCCTGCTGAGCATCGCCAACCGCCAGAAACTCGAGCGCATTTACCGCTACCTTCTTGACGAGAAGGAATTTCTTTCGCCCTTTGGAGTCCGCGCGCTTTCCAAATTCCACGCCGATCATCCCTTTCAAATCCACGTGAACGGCCTGGACTATTCGGTGGATTATGAGCCGGCGGAATCCACCACCGATCTTTTTGGAGGGAATTCAAATTGGCGCGGGCCGGTGTGGTTCCCCATGAATTTTCTGCTCATCGAATCCATGCAGCGCATCCACTACTATTACGGCGATGAATTCATGGTCGAATGCCCCACGCGTTCCGGGCAGAAAAAGACGCTGTGGGACGTGTCTTCTGAAATTTCGCGACGATTGACGCACATTTTTCTGCGCCGCGAGGATCGCCGCGCGGTGTACGGTGCCGAGGGAAAATTTCAGAAGGACCCCTACTGGCGCGACCTGATTCTTTTTTATGAATATTTTCACGGCGAAACGGGCGAGGGGCTGGGCGCGAGTCACCAGACCGGGTGGACATCGCTGGTCGCCAAACTCATCGAGCAAAGTGGGGAATGATCAAGGAGAAAACGCGGGCTAGGGTTTTGCTTCCACCAATTCGATGAGAATCTTGCCGCCTTCCGGCAATGCGGCCAGAAAGAAATTTACAAGCGTGCCGTCCGCTCCGGCTCGTGTCTTGGGATAAACGGGCGCGACGCCAAATCGCGCCTTCAAAAGTTCCATGGCCTGACCCACGTCGAGCACCAGAAACTCCACCTGCTGGATTCCTTCATTGAATTTTTCGAGGAAACGCGCGATGGCGCCATTTCCCTGCGGCTCGCGCGTGGTCAAAATGTCCAGGCGAGCGCCGTGGGAGAAGTGCAGCTCGAATTCGCGGGCGTCTTGATCCGGCGGAACGTCGGCCATTCGCGGCAAGCCATTCGCGGCATGAAGGGACTCGAAATTTGCGGGAGCGACGGCGATTCCCACGGTCATGTGCGGCACGCCGCTGGAATCGAACCTCAAAATTCGCGCGAGCTCCGCGTCCTTCATCCAATCGTGCATGGCGCGCAGGGCCGCTTGCGTCCCGCGCCTGTAAATCTCGCTGGCGGCATGTTCGCGCCGCGCCGGATCGGCTTCAGCGAGCCAGCCAATCAGGGTTTTGATTTCGTCGGTTTCCTGCACGCGGGTCTCACTGGATGATGATTTTACTTCGGCGGTTGCGGCGTGGGAAGCACGGCGTTACCACTGGACAGAGTCACCGTTGTCGTTTCTCCTGCCGCCACCCGCACCGGAAAATCCCATCGCGGGCGCGCGTCGCCCACATCCACGGCCACATCCAGAGTGCTCAGCCAATAATTTCCAGCGGGAATTCCGCGCAGCGATCCGCGGCCCTGCAAATCCGTCTCCGTACGGCCCACGAGATAACGGGAAGCAGCCAGTTGCAAGGTGAGGCGCTCGACTTCCGGGCCGCGCTTGGCCACCAGATCGCCCCATTTTTTCGAGGGGTCCACGTCCTCGAGTCCCAGGTCAATGCCATCGATGGTCTGCGGATTCTTCTGGATGTAATGGCGGATGTCTTCCTGGTACTGCGCGTCCAGGCGCTTGTATTTTTCGGGATTTTTGACTTTGTCCGACAATTTATATTTGGGTTTTGGAAAATCCATCAGGCTCTGATCGTCCGCGTTGCGGTCCATGTAAGCTTTGTAAAATTCCGGCACGTCCATCACGTCGTCCGCTTTCACCAGGTGGATGAAATCCTCGCCATTGAGGGTCACCGACTTATTCTTCTTCATCCAGGCCTTCAATTCCTTGCTGACTTCCAGCTTGTCGATGAATGCGTTCCTATCCGGCTGCGGAACGCTGGCATCCGCCTCCTTGGAAATATCGCGAAAGCTCTTGCGCAACAGGGAAAAAGGAAACCCGCGCACTGGTTCATCGATGCCGCTCGAAGGAGTAGCTCGCGCGGTGAAATCAAGTTCGCCGGTTTGCGCGGTAGATTGCGGAGCGAATGATGTGAGCGCAAAAACCATCAGCACAATCGAGAGGGAGAAAGTTTTCATGCCGTGTATCGTAGCAGAATGAAACCTGCGCTGATATGACGTGGTCCTTGTGGTTAACTCCGCGCGGGAATATTTACCGCAGACAATCCGGCGATGCTTCCCGCATTTGCGTTCACCTTCAACTGCATTTTTATTGCGAGGAATTAGTACAGGCGGAAGGTAACTTCGATGGGCATGGCTACCGACGCGGCGCGGCCATCGGGGCCTAGGGCGGGTTTGAAACGCCAGTTGCGGACCGCTTCAATCGCTTTTTCATCCAGACCCAAGCCGAGACCCTTGGCGACGTGAATATCAATAGCCCGGCCGTCGGCGGTAATCACCGCCATCAGCACCACGGTGCCCTGGTATTTTGCTTTGACCGCTTCATCGGAAAATTGCGGGTTCGGGCAATACAGGCACGATGCGTATCCATAGCCGTTCGCGCCCGCGCTGGGATAACCGCCTCCCGTTCCCCAACCTTGCCCCGGGCCGACTCCGCCGCCGCTTCCGCTACCCACGCCGCCGCCGCTGCCGGAACCAATGCCGCTGCCGCTTCCGGTTCCGCTCGAATCGTTGATAACCTTCGCCAGTGGATCTCCCCAATTTTGCGCGTTGGGACTCGGCAATTTGAGTTCGGGAGGTCCGAGAACGGTCGGAGTTATAGCCAGGCGTGCGTTGGGGACGGGCTTCACGGCCGGAGGCGTAATTTGCTTCCAATCAAATTTCGGCAATTTGCCGGAACTCGCCGGCGCCAGTGCGTGTTCACCACCTCCGCCGCCTCCGCCCGCTTTTTTCACGCCTGCGGGAAGTTTCAGCGAGTAAGTCGAAAGGTCGGTGATGATCACGTTGTTATTGGCCTTGGTGGTGGCCGGTGAAAAAAGCTCGGGAAGAAACGGCACGATAAGCAGCACCAGGACCAGCACGTGAAAGGCGATGGAAAGTGCCTGCACGCGTGTGAACTGCGTATTCTTCGACCAGATTTCCGGCACCGCCACAGGCTGGCTGGTGGTCTGCAGAGGCGGAAGTTTGGGCGGCGATATCGTATCGCGCAGGTTTTGCCAAAAACCTCCGAATCCCGCGTTCCAGTTCACCAGCAAATCGGATTTGACGGCGCCGCGCGGGGCTGAGCGGAAAAATTCCTTCAGATTATCGCCGAGACTTTCGCCGAATTCCGGCGCGGCGAATGCAGGAGGCTTGCCGCGGTATTTCACCGGGCGTTCCACCAGGAAATCACGCAGGTTGGAGAACAGCGTTTTCAGTCGCGAACTGCTGTGCGGCGAAGCGAGCCGTCCCAGCGGCCGGACGACCTCCGGCTTGGGTGCCGCGGGATTGTCCATTTTTGCAGTCAAATCTGCCATGGAATCTGCCAGATGCTCCGTCTTGCGCCTGTTCCCCTATTTAGACGCGCCCACAGGGAAAAGGATGTACGGGCCGGGTACGGCTGACACGCTTCGAAATCCATTGTAACATACGACGTGCAGCGCTGAATTTTCGTTTCCCAGAAGCTACCAAAGAGAAAGGGTTTGCGAACCCCGCAAGATGCCCAAAATCCAGGACCTGAAAAGCACCCTGAATCTGCCCCAAACGGAATTCCCCATGAAGGCCAAATTGCCGGAGCGCGAGCCCGAGCAACTCGCCGCCTGGGAAGCCGCGGGACTCTACCGTCGCATTCTGGAATCGCGCGCGGGCGCGCCCCTGTTTGTCCTCCATGACGGCCCGCCGTATCCCACCGGCGAAATCCACCTGGGCACGGGTTTGGACAAGACGGTGAAAGACATGATCGTGAAGTCGAAGACCATGGCTGGTTTTCGCGCGCCTTTTATCCCCGGCTGGGATTGCCACGGCCTGCCGATCGAAACCAAAGTAGAGAAGGAACTGGGCGGGAAAACCAGCAAAGTGAGCGCCGCTGAATTTCGCCGCATGTGCCGCGAATACGCCGCGCGCTACGTGGAGGCTCACAAGCGCGATTTCAAGCGCCTTGGTGTGTTCGGTCAATGGGACAAGCCGTACCTCACGATGGATCCCGGCTATGAAGCCGCGGTCGCCGATGCCTTCATCACCTTTCTCGAACGGGGCTACGTTTACCGCGGGCTGAAACCGGTGTATTGGTGCATCTACGACCGCACGGCGCTGGCCGAGGCGGAAGTGGAATATGAAGACCACACCAGCCCATCCATCTGGGTGAAATTTCCGGTGGTGGCGGGCTCGAATTCGGCAGGGCTGGGAAGCGATGTAAGCGCCTTGATCTGGACCACAACTCCCTGGACGCTTCCGGCGAATCGCGCGCTGGCATTTCATCCCGACTTCGAATACACCGTTGCCGACACCTCGGCGGGGAAACTGCTGCTGGCCAAGGAACGAGTGAACGCCTTCGCCGAGGAACTGAAAATCGAAGTGCGCGGCACGAGCGGGTCATGGAAGGGCGCGGATTTTGAAGGCGCGCAATTTCGCCATCCATTTCTCGATCGCACCAGCCCCGGAGTGCTGGCCGATTACGTCACGCTCGACCAGGGCAGCGGAATCGTGCACACCGCTCCGGGCCATGGCGCGGACGATTTCCGCACCGGGCAGAAATACGGCCTGGAATCCTACGCGCCGCAGGACGACGAAGGGCGTTTTGTAGAAGGCTTGCCGGAATACAAAGGCAAGACGGTATTTGAAGCCAACCCCATCGTGATCGAACTGCTGAAGAATCGCGGGATGCTGGTGGGCGAAAGAAAATTGTCGCACAGCTACCCGCATTGCTGGCGCTGCCACAATCCCGTGATTTTCCGGGCCACCGAGCAGTGGTTCATCCGCCTCGACAACCGCGACATGCGCCAGAAATCGCTCGAGGAAATCAAGCGCGTGAAATGGACTCCGGAATGGGGCGAAGAGCGCATTCACAACATGATTGTGGACCGCCCGGACTGGTGCATTTCGCGGCAGCGTTTTTGGGGCGTCCCGCTGATCATTTTTTATTGCGAAGCCTGCGGCAAGCTGCTGGAAGATTACGCGGCGCTGCGCAACGTGGTGCGCTGGTTCGAAAAAGAAGGCGCCGATGCGTGGTACACGCATTCCGCCGAGGAACTTCTGCCGCCGGGAGCGACGTGCCCGTCTTGCGGCGCGGCCAAATGGCGCAAGGAAAAAGACGTGCTGGACGTGTGGTTCGATTCCGGCTCGACGAATCTGGTGGTGCTCAGCGAAAAGGACGGCACCTGGCCCGCCGACGTGTACCTCGAAGGCCCCGATCAATACCGCGGTTGGTTCCAGAGTTCGCTGCTGGTGGCCATGGGCGTCCGGGGGCGCGCGCCGTACAAGCAGGTGGTGACCCACGGCTGGACGCTCGACGAAAAAGGCGCGCCGATGTCCAAATCGCTCGGCAACTCCATCGAGCCGCGCGAGATTTGCGAAAAATGGGGCGCGGACCTGCTGCGCGTCTGGGTTTCCTCGCAGGATTACACCGCCGACGTGCGCATCTCCGAAGCCATGATGAAGCAACTGGCCGAGGCCTATCGCAAAATCCGCAACACCTTCCGTTTCGCGATTTCGAACTTGTTCGATTTCGATCCGCAGCGCCAGGCGCTGCCGGATGGCGAACTCTGGGAGATGGACGCGTGGATGATGCGCCGCACCGGAACGCTGGCGCGGGAGTGCCGCGAATGGTTCGAGAAATTCGAATTCCATCGCGTGTACCATGCCGTCCACGATTTTTGCGTGGTGGACCTCAGCTCGTTTTATTTCGACGTGCTGAAGGACCGCTTGTACACCTTTGCGCCCAATTCGCGCGGGCGGCGCTCGGCGCAGACTGCGGTGTACCGCATCGCCCACGCGCTGGTGCGCTTGATTGCACCGACCCTGACTTTCACCTCCGAAGAAGTCTGGAAATTTCTTCCGCACGCCGCGGGAGATCCGCAAAGCATCCACGAAACTTATTTTCCCGAAGCGGGCGAGTTGGAAAATGCGCTGGATGAGAGTTCGCTCGGGGAATTGGGATCGTTTGCGGGGCGTCCGCGAAGAAGTGCTGAAAGCGCTCGAGCCGGTGCGCGCCGCGAAGTCCATTTCGAGCGGACTTGAAGCGCGCGTCACGCTCACCGCCGGCGAAAAACTCGCAGCGCTCTTGAACCAATACGCCGCGTTTCTGCCGGGATTGTTCATCGTCTCGAAAGTGGAGATCAAGCAGGGCCGCAACGACAGCGCCGGCGCGAGCGGCGCAAGCGACGGACTTATTGTGGAAGTGGACCGCGCGCCCGGCGCGAAATGTGAGCGCTGTTGGAATTATTCGCTGCATGTGGGCGAGAGCGCGGAATATCCCACGATTTGTGAACGCTGCCTCGCGGCGCTCGCGGAAATCGAGCGCGCATCGGAAGCGGGGAGCGCGCGAACCTGATGAAAGGCGAATCGCGTTCCGCCTGGCATGCTCTGGTGATCCTCGCGCTGATTGTTTTTGCCGCGGATCAAGCCAGCAAATACGCGGTCGAGAGATTTACCGCCGCCGGGTCGCTGCGCGTTTTAATTCCCGGCATTCTGAATCTGGTGCATACCAGCAACCCCGGCGTGGCTTTCGGATTGCTCGCCGATTCCGCATCGCCTTATCTCGCCCCGCTGCTGATTTTATTTTCGATCTGCGTGATCGCCTTGCTTGCGTGGCTGCTGGTCACCGGACGCGCCGGCGGCGCGCTCGGCCAATTGGGACTGGCGTTGATTTTGGGCGGCGCCATGGGCAACGTGCTGGATCGCGTGCTGCGCCGCAGCGTCACTGATTTCATCGATTTCCATCTCGGCAGCCATCATTGGTATACATTTAACATCGCCGATTCCGCGATCGTGGTGGGCGCCGCGCTGGTTGTGCTGGAACTCCTGCGCGATTGGCGGCATTCCAGCCAGGAGCTTGCGTAGACTTCGAACATGCATCCCATACTTTTCCAATCCGGACCGGTGGTCATTTACAGCTACGGAATCCTGGTGGCAGTGGGAGTGCTGCTGGGGTTGTGGTATGCGCGCCGCCAGGCTCCCCGCGCGGGCCTCAATCCCGATAAGGTCTGGAATCTGGGCATTTACATGATTCTTGCCGCGCTGGCGATGGCGAAAATCTGGCTGGTTTTTTCCGAATGGGATTTTTACATGGCCCACCCGCGGCAGATTTTCAGCATTGCCACGTTTCAATCCGGCGGCACGTTTTATGGCGGCGTGGTGGGCGCTCTGCTGGTGGTGGGAATTTATACTTACGTGCAGCGCATGCCGGTGCTGCCTTTGCTGGACACTTTTTCCGCGGCCGTGCCGCTGGGCCACACCATCGGCAGGCTCGGCTGCTTTGCGGCGGGATGCTGCTATGGCAAACCCACGGAAGTGGCTTGGGGCGTGATCTTCAAGAATCCCAACGCGGCGCGACTGGCCGGAACGCCGCTGGGGGTCCGCCTGCATCCCACGCAACTTTACGAAGCTGCCGCGGAATTTCTGAATTTTCTGATTCTGGTGTGGATTGGCGGGCGGCAGCGGTTTCGCGGCCAGATTCTGGGCGCTTATTTATTTTTGTATGGGATCGAGCGCGGCATCATCGAATTTTTCCGCGGCGACCCCGGCCGCACCATGATGTTCCACGACAGCGTATCTCTGATGCAGATCGTCAGCGTCTGTTTCATTCTCATCGGTTCATTCCTTTGGTGGCGCGGGCTGCATGGGAATGCACCGCTCGGGCCCGCGGCTCCGGCCAGAGCTGCCGCCAGCCGCGCGGACTGAATTCCGGCAAGGCGCGGCAGTTTTGCGGTGCGCTGATGGCCGCCGCGCTCGCAAGAAATGACTCGTATGTCCGAAAAAATCTCACCCACGAATAGTTTTCACCATCAGGAAGAATTCACGGTCGCGCCCGCGGACGCCGGGCAGCGCCTCGATCGTTTTCTCGTCCTGCAGCTTCCGGAGATGAGCCGCACGCACATTCAATCGCTGATGGATGAAGGGCGCGTACAGGTGGACGAAGTCACGGTGAAGCCGTCGCATCGCATCGAGGCCGGCGAAGTGATCACCGTTGAAATTCCCGCGCCGCCTCTGGCCGGCGTGGAAGCGGAAAATGTTCCGCTCGATGTGCTGTACGAAGATGAGGACCTGGCGGTGATCAACAAGCCCGCGGGAATGATCGTTCATCCCGGTGCGGGAGCAGAAACCGGCACGCTGGTCGCCGCGCTGCTATACCGCTTCGGCGGGATGGAGGGACTTTCCACCGTGGGCGGGCCGCTGCGTCCGGGCATCGTTCACCGCCTGGACAAGGAAACCTCCGGAGCCATCCTGGTGGCGCGCAAGGATGTCGCGCATTTGAGGTTGACCGAAGCGTTTCGCGACCGCCGGGTGCAAAAAACGTATCTCGCGCTGCTGCATGGAAAATTGAAGGGCGCGAGCGGCACAATCGATCTTCCCGTGGCGCGGGATTTGCGCCGGCGTTCGCGCATGACCGCTCGCCGCCGCGAAGGCCGCGAAGCGCGCACCGATTGGCGCGCGCTGCTGCGCCTCGAGGCGTTCACTCTGATTGAAGCAGGCCTGCACACCGGCCGCACGCACCAGATTCGCGTGCATTTTTCGACGCTGGGAACTCCCGTGGTGGGTGATACGGTCTACGGCGCGCCGCGCCAGGAACGCATCGCCGGGCAGTTGCTCGCTCCGCTCGATCGCAATTTTCTGCATTCCGCGCGCATCGGATTCGATCATCCGCGCACCGCTAAACACATTGAAATCCGCGCGCCCTTGCCGCCCGAGCTTCCGGCGTACCTGCACCTGCTGGGGCGCGCCGTGAAATCGGATCCGGCGGCGATTGACGCTGCACTGAAGGAGTTCCTATAATCGCAGGCATGAAGATTCGGTGCGCATCTCTGTGGATGCTGGCGTTTCTTTTTCTATTCGCCGGCAGCGCGCTTGCCCAGCAGCCTGCCCCACCCGCGCCAGCCACTCAGGCGCCCGCAGCCGCCGCTACGCAGCAGAATCAGACCCCTGCACAGCCCTTGCCGCCTCAACCGGTCAATCCGCTGCAAAATCAGCAACCAGCCATCAAGGTGACCACCGGGCTCGTTCATCTGGTGGCCACGGTCACCGACCGCCACCATAATTTCGTCACTGACCTCGATCAAAAAGATTTCAAGGTACTCGAAGACGGCGTGCCGCAAGACATCAAATTCTTCGGCCGTGAAACGGATTTGCCGTTGCGCATCGGTCTGCTGCTCGACACCTCCAACAGCATTCGCAATCGCCTGGAATTCGAGCAGGACGCCGCCATCGATTTCCTGGACAGCGTGATTCGCCACAACCATAACGATCTGGCGTTTTTGATGACCTTCGACAACGAGCCGGAAATTATTCAGGATTACACGGGCGACATTTCGATGCTGACTACAGCCATCCGCAATCAACGTGCGGGCGGCGGGACGGCGCTCAACGACGCCATCGTGCTGGCGGCCGAAAAACTGCTGAAGGCTCCCGCTCCCACCACCGTGGACACCGCCGTGCGCCGCGTGCTGGTGGTGATCAGCGATGGCGACGACAACCTGAGCGACCATGCCTTGAGCGACGCCATTGAAGCAGCCATCCGCGCCGAAGCGGCCATCTATTCCATCAGCACCAATACCGACTGGCTCACCACCGACACCGCTACTCCGCAGAAACAACATCTCGAAGCGGGAGACCGCGTCCTTGAGGAATTTGCGTATCAAAGCGGCGGGCGCGTTTTTTACCCCTATCGCGTGGAAGATCTCGCGCAATCGTTCGTCGATATCGGCTCGGAGTTGCGCAGCCAGTATTTTATTGCTTACTCGCCGTCCAGCCCGCAGTCGAATGGACAATATCGCAAGATTTCCGTGACCACCGATCGCAAGGGACTCACCGTGCGCACACGCCGCGGTTATTATTCCACGGCGCCGCCACCCCCTCCCGCGGACAAATAACGCGCGCGTATTCGTTTCGATTGGCGGGCTTGCAAAATTTCGCGGGACTGCGGATCAACGGATTTCAGTATCCACCGAATTCTTCGCTGCGTATGTTGTCCTCATCGACTCCCGCCTGTACCAGCAACTGCTGCATCGCGGTAACCATGGCGGGAGGCCCCGCCACGTAAAAAATCGGCGCATCAAGCGCGGGACAGTATTTCTCAACCATCGCGCGATCGATAAAGCCTCTCTCGCCCGCCCAATTGCGCGCGGATTTCTGCATTTCCGTCATCGTGGGCACAAAGACAATATTCGGCGCAACTTGCGATAGCTTCTGCAGCTCGTCGAGAAAAGCAGCATCCTCGGGACGGCGGTTGGAATAGAAAAGATACAGCGCTTGCGCGAGTTGATCCTTCGCGGCCTGGCGCACCATGCTTCGGAAGGGCGTAATTCCGATTCCCTCCGGCCAGGAAGACCGCGGGCTTTGCCGCGTTTTTGTGCAGCGTGAAGGACCCCGAAGGTCCCTCCAATTTGAATTGCGTACCCAAAGGGAGTTTCGCGAACTCGCGTTTGAAGGAAGTGTCGCGCATGCGCGTGGCCACCACCAATTCATTTTCATAGGGCGCGCTGGCGATGGAAAATGTCCGGATCGCGCCTTCGGCGTCCATGGGAGGCGGATCGAGCAGAGTGACGTCCACGCATTGCCCGGGCTTGAACTCGAATCCGGAGGGCTTTTCGAGATGAAAGGCCATTGTGCCGTGCGCCACTTCTTCACGATTCTTCAGTTGGGTTGTGTAGACAGGCATGGCGATCCTTTCTGAACTTGCATGCGAATTTTTGCGCGATGAACGGTTGATGGCACGAGAGTGCGATTAGTGGCGCGGCGCGTAATAGCCTTTGCGCGCCAATATTTTCATGTCCGGCTGGTCCACATCCACTTTGATCTTGCGGAATGTGCCGTCATTTTTGTTGTTTGTGGGGTAGTAGCCGATCACGTATTGCGAACGAAGTTCCTGGGTAATCTCGTCGAAAGCCTTGTCGAGCGATTTGTCATTGTGCACGTCAATCACCCGCCCGCCAGTATCCGACGACATTTTATTCGCAACTCCCACGCCCATTCCGGAAGTCGCCATGAAATCCCGGATAAGCAAAACGTGAACGACGGAGTCGGACCGCTGCGCGGCTTCGATGGCGTCCGTCTCGCTCACTTTGCTTCCGGTATCTTCCATGTCGCTCAGGATGATCACCGCCTTGCGGCCCGCTTCGCTGGCCAGCTCGTCATGGCAAGCCAGATAAACGGCATCGTACAGATTCGTGCCGCCACCTTGCGAGGGAATCGTCCCGGCCGTACCGCCGATGCCGGAAGCGTCCACGTTGATTGCCGAGCGATGGATGGCGCGGTCGAGCACGGAAACATCTTCGGTGAAATCGGCAAGCAGATCGACGTCGGTGTCAAAACTGATGATCGCCGCTTCGTCCCGCTTGCGCATCACTTCCTTGACGAAGCGCGCGGCGGCATCCTGCTCGGCGTTCAAGATGCGGTACATGCTGCCGCTGGTGTCCATCAGGATGGCCAGCGAGATGGGCATGTCCACTTCTTTCGAGAAGAATGCGATCTGTTGTTCGACGCCGTCTTCGTAAACCTTGAAGTCGCTTTTGTTGAGGTTGCCGATGATGGCGTGATGCTTGTCTCGCACCGTGGCGAACACGTTGACTAAATTTACTTGCACCTTCAGCGGTTGTTGCTGCGTTTCAACCGGTGTGGCCTGCTGGTCCTGGTCTTGCTGTTGCTGCTGCGCCGCCGCGGGCGCTCCGGCCGAGGAGGCAGGGCGCATGGGGCCGGCTTGTTGAGGCACCGGAGGAGTGGCGGCGCGCGCAGCCTCCTTCCAGGCCGGATATCCGGCCAGAGCCAGTGTCAGAAAGCCCGCAGCAATGGTGGTCAGTCGCATTGTATAATCCTTATGTTCCGTGGAAGCTGTCCCGAAAGATACGATGCGCGGGGACGGCCGCCGGATGTTTGCCGCTACTTTACAGGCGCGAGGTAGTATCAGCCTTTCAGGCGCGGCCTCGCCCGGCGCTGCCTGGATCGGAAAGCGGCAGGGAACGGGAGACTTCGATGAAACGAATCATTTCCATGCCGGGTTTCGGTCTCTTTGTCCTGCTCATCGCACCGGGCTGCGTGCTCGCCCAAGTCACTCCCCGTACGCCGGGAGCGCCGCAAAACTCGCAACCGGGCCAATTGCCCCCAGTTGCGTCCACTCCGCAGCCTGTCACAGGTCAAAGCACACCGCAAGCGCCGCAGCAATCGAAGCAGGCGCAACAGCCGCAAGGCGGCAAGCATGGAATCGTGGTGCGCAGCGACCTGGTCCTCGTGCCGGTCACGGTGAAGGATCGCAGCGGGCAATTGGTCGGCGATCTTCAGCGCGCCGACTTCCGCGTGTTTTGCGACGGCGTGGAGCAGCAGATCAGCTCGTTTTCTTCCGAAGCGTTTCCGCTTTCCGCTGTGGTGCTCATCGACAATGACCTGACGCAAAAGCAGGCCACGCAGGTGCAGAAAAGCCTGACGGCCATCGCCGCCGGTTTTGGCCCCTCGGATGAAGCGGCGGTTGTGACCTACGACGAATTCCCCAGCACTGTTTCGGATTTTTCATTCAATAACGATCTGCTCTACACCCAACTGAAGCGCCTGGACCTTGGCTCGCATTTTCCGGACAACGCCGGCGGCCCCATGACCGCGGGGCCCATGATCAACGGGCAGTCGCAGGCCACGGGAGTTCCCACCATCGGCCCGCGAGGCGACCATGTGACCAAAGACATGGACGACGCCATCTACGCCGCCGCGGAAATGCTGAAGGGCCGCGGCCGCGACCGCCGCAAAATTATTTTCCTGATCACCGACGGCAATAATGCCCGCAACAATACCCACAACTTCAGCGAAACCATGCAACTGCTGCTGACCAACGAAGTTTCCGTGTACTCCATTTCCGTCGGCCACGCGCTCCTCCAGCATCAAACGGGGCGGCTCGAACGCTACGCGCAGGGCACCGGCGGCGACACATTCTACGCCGGGAACGACAGGGACCTCGGACGCCTCTATCCCGAGGTGACCGAGCAGGCGCGCAATCAATATACGATCACGTTTTCACCGCAGGACATTCATCGCGGCGAGGATTATCACCCCATCGAAGTCCGCGTGCGGCGTCCGGACCTGAACGTGAGCGCGCGGCAGGGTTATTACCAGAGCGGAATCAACGCGCCGCATTAAAATATTTTTTCTGGCGCGAACGATACTCCGCGCGCGGTTTTTCTTCTTGACTTCGCTTTGCCGCGCATTTATAGATGAACGCAGCGAACACGGCGCGCATGAATTTTCATCGCGCGTTGCGCTTCGCGGGAGAAAGCTTCACCGTCGTCCTTGCGCGAGACCAACCCGGGCCGCGCATTTCGCGCCGGCCCGATAACGAAATGCAGCGGGGCGCTTCGATCACTCGAAACGCCCCGCTTTTGTTTTCGCCGCTGATTTTTCCAACTGCGCGGCATGTGCATGCCCGCCGATTATTTTCCCGCAGGCTCGATCACAATGAATTGCTCGTGCGCGGGGCATATCGGCTGGTAATCGCAGAAGCGGCACGCAAATCCCGGCCGGGCGGAAAATTCGCCGGCGCGGATCGAGTCCGCCACTTCCGCGATTTTCTGTTTCGTTTCGGCCAGCGATTTGGCGTCGCGCGTGGTGGCCACGGCTTCGTTGGTCATCAAATTGTAAAAAACCAGCCGCTGCGGCTCGAGTTCCAGCACATCGCGCGCGGCCAGCGCGTACACGCTCAGTTGCAAATCCTCGGCGGCCTTTTTTGCGTCGCGCGGGCGCCCGGTTTTGTAATCCACGATTTCCACTTCGTTTTCGTCCAGGCGATTCACCTGGTCCATGCGCCCGGTCAGCAGCACATCGTTTTCCAGCGGCATCTCAAAAGTTTTTTCCTGGAAGATCACGTCCGCGGGCGCTGCCACGTAGCTGCTGATAAAAAGCTTCGAGCTGCTCGCGTCCCGCTTTGCGATATTCCTCCTCCTGATACTCGTCCGGAAATCCCGCGGAGGACCATTCGCGGTCATAAATCGCCAGCACTTCCGCGAAGGGAACTTTTCCTCCTTCGCTCACCAGCGCCACAAAATCCTTGATGGTCTTGTGCATCACCACGCCGAAAGTGGCCTGCGCATGCGGCCCGCCGCGCAGTCCCCACCCGCGCTGAAAAAGATATTGCATGGGGCATCGTTCGTAGGACTCGATGGCCGAAGGACTCAATTGCAGCGGTTCCGGCCGCGGCGGATGAAACGCCTTGGCCCACAACGCCACGCGCGAATACGCCCGCGCGTTTTCTCCGGCGGGGCCAAAAAGCTGCGCGGAGCCGGAAGGATCGGGAGTGCTTCCAGTGGTTTCCTCCGCCGGCGGAATGACTACCTTCGGAGAAGATTGCTGCGCGTCGTGAGCCTTGATTTTCGCGTCCATCAGAAAATCATCCAGAAACAGCGACGGCTTCTTGCGCTTGTTCACCACCGTCGAAAGCGTGAGCCGCTGCCGGGCGCGCGTCAGCGCCACGTAAAACAGCCGCCGCTCTTCCTGGATCTGGAAATCCCCGGCGGGCTTTTCTTCCTTCATCAGCTCCGGCGGAAATTCAAAAACCACCTTGCGCGTGCCGGAAGGAAAATCGCTTTTGGACAGGCGCAAAATAAAAACGTGCGGAAATTCCAGGCCCTTCGCCGCGTGCACGGTCATCAGCTGCACGGCGTCGTCCGCGAGTTCCTCTTCCAGGCAGACGTCGCCTCCCGCTTCGTCGAAATAATAAAGATATTCCAGAAAATGGCGAAGCTGCTTGCCTTCGCTTTTCTTCTCCCACTCCTTCACGAATTGCACGAAGCGGTCCAGATACTGGCGGTCGGCTTCCGAAGGCAGCGGCGCAATTCCCAGCGCGGCGATCAATTCATTCAGCAAATCCGTGGCGGAACTTTTGCGCGCCATTTGCCGCAGCCGCGCCAGCAGCGCCACCAGCTCCCCCAGGCGCACTCCTTCGCGCGTGAACGGCTCTTCGTGCTGCGCCGTTTCGAGTTCGTCCGAAAGCGGGCGGCGGTGATTTTTCTCCGCGCGTTCCACCAGCCGCACCAGGTCGCGCGGCGCAAGCCCCCAATACGGCGCGGCCAGCACGCGCGCGCACGCCACGTTGTCGCCCGGCTCGCCGATCACCCGCAGCCAGGCGAACAGATCGCGCACCAGCGTGGTGGTCAGGATCGAAAGTTTCTTGATGACGAAGGGAATTCCGCGCCGCCGCAGCGCCTCGAGCAGCGCCGTGCGGTGCGTGTGTTTGCGGTAGAGCACCGCCATGCTGCGCCAGGCCGCTCCGGCTTCATGCAGCCGCTCGATTTCCGCGGCCGTCCACCAAGCTTCTTCCTCCGGCGTGCCGAATTCCACCACGCGAATTTTTTCGCCTTCGCGGTTTTCCGTTTCCAGCGCGTTCAGCGGCAGCAGAGGAGATTGCTCGTTGTGCTGGATCACCGCTCCGGCCACGGAAAGGATGCGCTTCGTCGAGCGGTAATTGCGCGCCAGCGGCACCAGATATTTTTTCGTCGCCGGGCCGAGTTTCGGCTCCTTCACGCCGCAGAACTGCTTCAAGAAAGTGGTGAAGCTGCCGTAGGAGGCGCCGCGAAAGCGGTAAATCGCCTGGTTGTGATCGCCCACGGCCATGATGTTGCGGCGGTCTCCGGCCAGCAGCCGCAGAAGTTCGAGCTGCGCGATGTTGGTGTCCTGGAATTCATCCACGAGGATGTAAGTGAATTGCTCGCGCATCTGCTCGAGCAGCGCGGCGTCCGTGCGCAGCAAAAGCACCGCCTGCAAAAGTTGCGCGCCGAAAGTGTACAGATTGCGCTCGCGCAGCAGGCGCTCGCTCACGCGATAGACTCGCGCGAGTTCCTCCTGGCGCGCGACGGCGTCTTCGGCGATGGCGCGCGCATCGGATTCGAGCGCGGCTTTGTGCGCTTCATGCTTGCGGCGCAGCTCCTGCGCGTAGCGCTGGTAATCATCCGGCGTCACCAGCTCATCCTGGCAGCGCGAAAAAAACTTCACGAAATCGCTGAGGAATTCTCCGGGGTCCTGCAGGCGCTTGAAGATTTTCAGGTCCAGCTCGCCGATATTGCGCCGCAGCAGGATGTGATGATCGATGTCTTCGAGCGGCTGAATCGAGGGGTTCGCGGCGCGCAGGATTTTTTCCAGGCAGAATTTGTGGAAGGTGCTCAGCCACACGCCTTCGGCGCGTTCGCCGATGGCCCGCACCACGCGATGCTTCATCTCTCCCGCGGCTTTGTCGGTGAACGTCAAGCCCAGGATATTTTCGCCGGCCAGCGAAGGATTCTGTTCCAGCAGCGAGCGGATGCGCTCGGTGATGACCCGCGTCTTGCCCGTTCCGGCGCCCGCCACCACCAGCAGCGGCCCTTCGCCATGAGCCACGGCCGCGGCCTGCTCGGCGTTCAGCGCGTAGGCTTCTCTCGATTCTGGCTTGGTCGTCATGGCGGCGGGAGTCGCAATAATCTTAGCAGATGTTGCATTCGCCGTTCAGGAACCAAGAGGGACTTGAGGCAGCCAGTCGAAATCTGATCCGCGCTGATCAAGCGTTCGAATGTCTGATCTTCATCTCCATTGCTCTCCGAACGAGTTCGCTTTGGCAACCAACTGATAACCGTAACTGGGCCACGGAAGAAATCTACCGCGAGAAAATACTGACGTGCCTCGCTGATTTCACGATTGCCACAGTCTCGTCCCTTCTCCGCATTTCCGGACTTTGTGCCGCGGACACTCGAGCAGGTAAGCGTGTTCCGCATTCTCGGCGTTGGCAATCACTGGAAACCCTTGTTGGACTCGCGATTCAGGACCCATAAGAACTTTGTCGTTGCCAACGTGATACCGAAATTCTACAGTACTGGCGAAGTATCTGAATCGGTGGTGTTTGTGTTGGGCAATGCCCCGCCTCAAACACTTCTGCCACTCCTAGAAGTCAAGGCGGAGAAAAAGTCGAATACTACGGCCAAAAGAGATATTGACACTTCCCCTATCAATCATTGCCGAGCTATTACATCGGATTCCCGTAATAAGAGAGACGTGACGTCATGCCTGAAAAGAACCTGCCTGCCAGGGCTGAAAAACAAATAGCCCAGCCTCCGCCGACTATCGGGAAGGAAGTAGACCTGTTTGTGAAGCAGATAGACGGTCTGGCCGATACCCTCCCCTTAGCCGCCCGGGCCATCCAAGCCGCAAATCAAACGGCCCGCGTGGAATTTGAGAGATTTATAGATACAGAATGTGAACACATCGAGAAAGACGGTCGGACCGGCATCAGGATACAGCGTGGCCATATTATGCGATACCGACGACTGAAAGGAAGAGTCCAGAAGAGTGCACTGGCACGTCAACTCGTTCCAAACAGTATTCTTGTCGCACTTGTGAGTCAGTTTGATGCATTTCTCGGACACCTAATCGGTCACCTTTTTGAAATCAAGCCTGAGATTCTGAATTCCTCCGCGAATACCCTGACGTTTTCGCAGCTGGTCGAGTTTGGATCGCTCAGCAACGCCAGAGAGTACATCGTGGAAAAAGAAATCGAAACGGTCCTCCGCAAGAGCCACGCTGAACAATTTGAATGGCTCGAAAATAAATTTGGATTGCCATTGAGGACCAACCTGGAGGCCTGGCCAGCATTCATAGAGCTTACTGAACGACGAAACCTTTTTGTTCACACTGGGGGTATGGTCTCTCGGCAGTATATGGAAACGTGCGCTAAGCATAAAGCCACTCTGGGCGAAGGGGTTTACCCAGGGAAGACGCTTTCAGTGACGCGCGAATATTTTGAGTCAGCACACGCCTGTCTCTTCGAGATTGGAATGAAGCTAGCCCAGGTCTTGTGGCGAAAACTGAAACCAACTGAACTACCAGAAGCAGATTCTAGTCTAACAGCAGTTTGCTACGAACTGCTTTCAGAAGGTCGTTACAAGTTAGCTCGCGTTCTTAGCGATTTTGGAACTGAGACCCTGAAAAAGCACTCATCAGAACAAAGTCGCCTGGTTCAAGTCATGAACAGAGCGCAAGCGTACAAGTGGACTGGAGACGAAGAGGGCGCGAGGGGAATCATTTCCAAAGAAGATTGGACCGCGACGGCAGAGAAATTCAAACTCGCACAAGCGGTCATCCTAGACCGATTCGAAGAAGCAATTGAGATCATGAGAAGAATTGGAGCCGATGGGGAGGTCAACAAGAACGACTATCGCGACTGGCCCCTATTTAAAGAAATAAGAAAAACGCAACAATTCGCCGAAGTATTTGAAGAGATTTTTCACGAACCTCTCGACACGGTAACGCTCGATCCGAAAGGCGAATAATCATGAACTGAATGCATCTACTCTGTGATCGAGCAGCGCAGGCTGCACCACAATAGTACGCGAGAGGGCAGCTTAGCTCTAGCCAATCTCCCATCCCCACCCGCAAATTGACCGCGAAAAAATGCGCGCCTATACTGGAGTTTCAAACGCAAGCCTTCGCGGAGGTGCTTCATCATGGATCAGCCTGTGATATTGAGCGCCGTGCGCCTGCCGGTGGGAAAAATTCTCAACAACATTCAGTTGCAATCCGTGCCCAATCGCAGCTCCATATGATGTCCCGATTCTGGATCGTGGGTTACTTTGGGAGGGTGGAGCGATTTCAAAATATCAAGTTTCCAATCAGAACCAAGGCGAGGGCCACGCCCGTTCCCATCAAAATAGCAAATAGGAACCAGATCCGAAGCCGAGGACGCGATTTCGGCAATCCCAACATGTAGATAGAAGGGTTAAGTTGATTAAAGTAGTGCGCATGACTTGACTCTCTCATCCCAAGCGCCATGGGTAGAAACTAGCATTCTCTGCAGGGAACTCTTGTAATTAAATCGAAGAATGTTAATAACAAGTAAATATCAAATCGTGATAGCTGTATGGTTATTCGGGTCGGGTTTTTCCCAGGCTAAGCTTTTCATTTATTCCGATTCCCATGGATCTATCAAATCGGTGACGCCCCAGGGGAAGTCGGCCATCCCCCTCCCAAATTGACCGCGAAAAAATGCGCGCCTATACTGGAGTTTCAAACGCAAGCCTTCGCGGAGGTACTTCATCATGGATCAGCCAGTGATATTGAGCGCCGTGCGCCTGCCGGTGGGAAAATTTCTCGGTGGACTTGCTTCGCTTTCGGCTCCCGAGCTGGGCGCGAAAGCTGTGGCCGAAGCGGTGCGCCGCGCGGGCATCGAGCCGCGCCAAGTGGACGAAGTCATCATGGGAAACGTGATCCAGGCCGGGCTGGGGCAGAATCCCGCGCGCCAGGCGGCGCTCAAGGGCGGATGCGACGCGCGTGTGGCGGCGCTGACCATCAACAAAGTGTGCGGCTCGGGACTGAAAGCCGTGGGCCTCGCGGCGCAAGGCGTCACGCTGGGAGATTCGGAAATGGTGGTGGCGGGCGGGATGGAGTCCATGTCCAACGCGCCGTATTTGCTGAAGGGCGCGCGCACCGGCTACCGCATCGGCAATCAGGAATTGGTGGACGCGATGGTCAACGACGGCTTGTGGGACGCGTATGAAAATTTCCACATGGGGCAGACCGCCGAACTCGTGGCCGAAAAATATAAAATCACGCGCGAGGAGCAGGACACATTCGCGTATGAAAGCCATCGCAAGGCCGTGCACGCCATAAAATCCTGTTTTTTCGGCGAGCAGATTCTGCCGGTGGAAATCGCGCAGAAAAAAGGCGCGCCGCTGGTGGTCAAGACCGACGAATCGCCGCGCGAAGACACTTCCATGGAAGCGCTCGGGAAACTCAAGCCGGCATTCAAGAAGGACGGCACGGTGACGGCGGGGAACGCTCCTGGAACGAATGACGGCGCCGCGGCCGTGGTGGTCACCAGCGAAAAAAATGCCGCGCGGCTGGGACGCCAGCCGATGGCGCGCATCGTTGCGCAGGCCGTCAGCGGCGTCGAGCCGAAATGGGTGATGATGGCGCCGGTGGAAGCCGTGGAAAAACTGCTGAAGAAAACCGGATGGGATCGCGACCGTGACGTGGACCTCTACGAACTCAACGAAGCTTTTTCCGTGGCGGCCATTGCCGTGACGCGCGAGCTGCGGCTCAATCCCGAAAAAGTAAATGTGAATGGCGGAGCGGTGGCGCTGGGGCATCCCATCGGAGCATCCGGCGCGCGCATTTTGGTTACGCTGCTCTACGAATTGCAGCGCCGCAACCTGAAGCGCGGCATCGCGGCGCTGTGCCTGGGCGGCGGAAACGCCGTGGCGCTGGCCGTCGAGCGGATGTAGCCTCTCGACTTCGCGCGGCTGCAGATTTTTCCGGAGGAATCATGTCGGTTGAGGCAATCAAGACGGTGGGAGTGCTGGGCGCCGGGACCATGGGCAATGGCATCGCGCACGTCTTTGCGCGGTCGGGCTTGCGCGTGGTGCTGCGCGATGTGGAAAAGCGATACCTCGACCGCGGCCTCGAAACCATCAGCAAGAACCTCGACCGCGAAGTGAAGAAAGGCCGCATCGAGGAAGCCGAAAAAATGGTGGTGATGGCGCGCATCAAGCCGGTCACCGACGTGGCCGAGCTGGCCGCCGCCGATTTCGTGGTGGAAGCCGTGCCGGAGCAGATGGAGTTGAAGCTCCGCGTGCTGAAGGAGGCGGACGCCGTCCTGCGCCCCGGCGTGATTCTGGCCAGCAACACTTCCTCGATCGCCATCACCGAGCTTGCCGCCAAGACCTCCCGCCCCGCTGAATTTATCGGCATGCATTTCATGAATCCCGTGCCGGTGATGGTGCTGGTGGAAGTGATTCGCGGGCTTGCCACCAGCGACGCGACGTTTGCCGCCACCATGGCGCTGGCTGAAAAGCTGGGGAAAAAGCCGGTGGCCGTGAACGACTCGCCGGGATTCGTCTCCAACCGCGTCCTGCTGCCGCTGATCAACGAAGCCGCGTATTGCGTGATGGAGGGCGTGGCTACACCGGAAGCGGTGGACGCGGTGATGAAGACGGGGATGAACCATCCCATGGGCCCGCTCGAGCTGGCGGATTTTATCGGGCTCGACGTGTGCGTGGATATTCTGGAAGTGCTGCACAAGGGATTCGGCGATCCCAAATACCGCGCCTGCCCGCTGCTGCGCAAGTACGTTGCTGCCGGATGGCTGGGGCGAAAATCGGGGCGGGGATTTTACAAGTATTAGCGGGATATCTGGCGGGGCGGGGGCGGGAAGGCGAACATAAGGCGAAAATAGTGTTTGCTTTTTATTCGCCTTGTGCTAGGATTCCACCCCAGAAAAGCCGGAATCGGGGTTGCCGCTTTCTGCTACACTCAGGCCGCCTCCGTCCCCCGGACTAAATAAACGAAGCCCTCTCGAGGTGGCTTTATGACCGACGAAAAATCAAAAAACCTGGATTTGGCAATCTCTCAGATTGAAAAGAATTACGGCAAAGGCTCGATCATGCGGCTGGGGAACCGCGACGTGCTGGTCCCCGTCAGCGTGATTCCCAGCGGCTCGATTTCCATCGATGCGGCGCTCGGCGTGGGAGGATTTCCGCGCGGCCGCGTCATCGAAGTGTACGGCCCGGAATCGGGCGGCAAGACCACTCTTACGCTGCATGTGATCGCCGAAGCGCAGAAGCTGGGCGGCCAGGCGGCGTTCATCGACGCCGAACACGCGCTCGATCCCGTCTACGCGCGCAAACTCGGAGTGGATGTGGATAATCTGCTGGTATCGCAGCCGGACAATGGCGAACAGGCGCTGGAAATCGCCGAGACGCTGATTCGCTCCGGCGCCGTGGACATCATCGTGGTCGATTCGGTGGCCGCGCTGGTTCCCAAGGCTGAGCTCGAAGGCGAAATGGGCGATCCGCAGATGGGTTTGCAGGCGCGGCTGATGTCCCAGGCGCTGCGCAAGCTGACCGCCATCGTGTCGAAGTCGCGCACCTGCCTGATCTTCATCAACCAGATCCGCGAGAAAATCGGCGTGATGTTCGGCAATCCGGAAACCACCACGGGCGGCCGCGCGCTGAAATTTTATTCCTCGATCCGCATCGATATCCGCCGCATCCAGGCCATCAAGGAAGGGGATCGCGTGATCGGCTCGCGCACGCGCGCCAAAGTGGTGAAAAACAAGGTGGCCGCGCCGTTCCGCGAGGCGGAATTCGACATCATTTACGGCGAAGGCATTTCGCGCGAAGGCGATTTGCTGGACCTGGGCGTCGCCCGGAACATTGTGGAGAAATCCGGCACGTGGATTTCCTACAAGGGCGAGCGCCTGGGCCAGGGCCGCGAAAATGCGCGCATTTTCCTGAAGGAAAATGCCGCGGTTCGCGAGAAGCTCGATCAGGAATTGCGCAAGGCGCTGGGCCTCGCAGGGGCGGCGGCGCCCGCGGAAGCCGCCGAGAATGCCTCGAAAAACGGCGACGGCGAATCCCACAAGCCCGCAGCGGCCATGGCTGCCGCGGCTGCTTCCAAGGGGCGCCCCGCGCGCTAAATCCGCGCCGCGTCGGAATCGCGGCTGGTAAAAACCGGAACGCGCTGGAGATTTTATCTCCGGCGCGTTTTCTTTTTTGCGCGAATGCTTCGCCATGACGTGCGAGCTCGAAAATTCGTGCGCGCCCAGCGAGCGACTGTGCCAAGGATGCTGCCCTGGAAAATAACTTCATTTTCCATTGCACCGCCGCGCAAAAATTACTTACACTGGAATTGGCAATTCATCCAGGAAAAACTGACTCGGGCCGATACAGGTAAAAATGCCACGCAATCCAGCCATCCGGAAACTTATTGTCATTTTTTGCCTGCTTTTTATGGCTTCGGCGGGCTCCGCCTATGCCCGCCCGGCTGCGCGGCACCGTTCGCATCGTTACCGCGGCGTGCCCACCTACGCAGACCCCACGCGAGACGATAACCCCGAATTCGACGATCCCGTGGTGCGCCAGATCGCCGTGGACGCCCTGGGCCATGCCAACGGTTCGGTGCTGGCTGTGGATCCGGAGAGCGGGAAAATTCTGGCCATCGTCAATCAGAAGATGGCGTTTTCCTCAGGCTTCGAGCCGTGCTCCACGATCAAGCCGGTCATCGCCCTGGGCGGTTTGCAGGAGGGAGTCATCAACCGCGACACGATGATTGCCGTGGGGCGCCGCCGCTATATGGACCTCACCGAAGCCATGGCGCATTCGAATAACGCCTATTTTGCCGAAGTGGGAAAGCGCTTGGGATTTGCGCGCGTCACAAAGTATGCGAAATTGATGGGGCTTGGCGAACGCGCGGGAATTGATATCCCCGAAGAGCAACCGGGCGCGCTGCCCTCCGCGCCTCCGGAATTTGGAGGCATCGGGCGTATGTCCAGTTTCGGTTCCGGCATCCGCATCACTCCGTTCCAGCTTGCCTCGGTCATATCCACGCTCGCGAATGGCGGCACGCAATATTATCTGCAGTATCCGCGCACGGCCGAGGCCCGCGAAAATTTTACGCCGCGCGTGAAACGGCGCCTGGATATAGCTCCTCTGCTGCCGGACCTGCGCCAGGGAATGCTGGCCGCGGTCCTTTATGGCACGGCCAAGCAGAGCTACGACCCCGACGGGGAGCAAGCGTTGGGCAAAACCGGCACTTGTAACGATGAGACTCTGGGAGGGCGCATCGGATGGTTTGTTTCCTATGCCGATGAGGTTCATCCCAAAATTGTTCTCGTGGTCCTGATTCGCGGGGGAAGCCGCTATGTGAGCGGGCCGCACGCCTCGGAAATCGCGGGGAGAATTTACCGCGGGCTCAGTGTGCGCAATTTCTTCGCCGATGAAACGCGGAGTCCCGCGCGCTACGTGCAAACCGCGCAATCCGCCGGCGCTTCTCACTGACCGAAGCTCGATTCAGTTTTTTTCGCCCCGCATTCACTCCTGAAATCAGTTCCGCGACATTGAAATCGCTTTTTCCGCCGGCGTACGCGGGCCGCTGCACGAAAAGGGGGCGATCCGGCTCGCATCCGGGTTAACCGGCGCGCGCCGTGGCCGCCTGTTTTTGCTTTTTTTTCGCACGCGGACTGCGTTACTCTCGAATTCCTCTTGGGTGAGGGTTGGGGAAAGATGACAAAGCATTTCCGGAAGATATTTTGGACTGCTTTTTTGACGCTCAGCGCGTTTTGCATCGTTGCGTCCTATTCCGTGCGCTATTCCGCGGAACGCAAAGTGACGGCGCAGGCGGTGGGCGCGCGCGCCGATGCCCAGCGCATCCAGGAAGAGGTGATTCTCTTCACCCAGCGCATCATTCCCTCGCGTGTTTCCTTTGCTTCCATGCTGCAAGGGCTGGGCATCGATTCGTCCACCTCCGCGCGACTGGTCGCCGCGGTCCAGCCGGTTTTCGATTTGCGCCACCTGCGCGCGGGCAATCGCCTCTCCGTGGGGCGCTCGGTGCTGGGGGAATTGCGGGCGGTGCGCTACCAGATTGACACCGATCGCATGCTGTTTGTCTCGCCGCAAGGCGGCGATTTTCATTCCGAGATTCAAACCATCCCCACGCATACGGAAATTGCCGGAGTAGCCGGAGAAATTCACGGCTCGCTGTTCGAGTCCGTGATCGATGCCGGGGAAAAGCCGGAGCTGGCCATGCGCCTGGCGGATATTTTCGGCTGGGACCTGGATTTCTACACCGATCCGCGGCCCGGCGACACGTTCCGCGTGGTGGTCGAGAAGAAAATTCTCGCGAACGGCGCCGAGGCTTACTACGGCCGCATCCTGGCCGCCGAATATATCAATGACGGCCGCGCCTATCGCGCCGTCTTGTTTCACGATCCCTCAGGGAATCCCGCTTACTACACGCCCGACGGCAAATCCATGAAGAAGGCCTTCCTGCACTCGCCCTTGAAATTCGCGGCTCCCATCACTTCGCATTTCAGCGAGCATCGCTTTCACCCCATCTTGAAGGAATACCGCCCACATCTGGGAATCGATTACGGCGCTCCGACCGGCACTCCGGTGCAAACCATCGGCGATGGGAAAGTGATGTTTGCGGCACGAAAAGGCGGCGCGGGAAACCTGGTGGAAATCCAGCACACCAACGGCTACACCACCTATTACATGCATCTTTCGCGCATTCTGGTGCATTCTGGCGAGCGCGTCACGCAGGGAGAGCGCATCGGCCTGGTGGGAATGACCGGGCTGGCCACCGGACCGCACCTCGATTTCCGCATCGAACGCCACGGGCAATTCTTGAATTTCGAGCGCCTGCCGCTGCCGCCGTCCGAACCCGTCGCCAAGCGCGATTGGAATGTGTTTGCGGCCGCGCGCGATCAAGAAATGGCTTACATGCCGGCCATGCCATCGCCGCAGGGAACCACGGCGCTCGCGAAAAACACACCGCCGCCAGTTCCCGCGGATTCCGCAACTCCCAACGGGCGATAGCCCGCCAGCATCCAGCAATATTTATTTTGTGATTTCCGCGATGGGGTGAAACGGTGCGCCGCCAGCAGTCGAAGGAAACCGCCCCGTCAGGCTCGAACTTCCCAGGTGTCGCCCGCGAGAAGAAGTTTTGCCAAGTCTCCCTTGCCGCGCTTTTCCTGGACCTCGCGGATTTGGGCGGAAATCGATTCTTCGTAAATGGGCGCGTCCACGGCCCGCAGGACCCCGATGGGCGTGGGGAAACCCGGCATGGAATCCATGCGCGAGAGGAGGAACGAGTAAGCGGGATTGGGATTTTTTTCGTCGTGGATGAGCAGATCCTTTTCCGTGATTCCGTCGCCGAGCGTCACCATTTCCAGTTCGAGCCCGTTCAGGCGAATTCCTTTGTCACGGTTCTTGCCGTAGATGAGAGGCTTGCCGTGTTCGAGTTGCACCGCGTGTTCGCTGCGCGCGTCGCGCTCGGTGAGGTTGTCCCAGGCGCCGTCATTGAAGATGTTGCAGTTCTGCAAAATTTCGATGTACGCGGAGCCTTTGTGCGCGGCCGCTCGTTTCAGGGTTTCCTTCAAATGCTGCTGGAAGACGTCCACGGAGCGCGCGACGAATGTGGCCTCGGCGCCCAGCGCGAGCGAGAGGGGATTGAACGGGCGGTCAATGGACCCGAACGGAGTGGATTTCGCCTTCTTGCCCACCTCAGACGTTGGAGAGTATTGCCCCTTGGTGAGTCCGTAGATGCGGTTATTGAACATCAATACTTTCAGGCCCACATTGCGCCGCAGCATGTGGATGGTGTGATTGCCGCCGATCGAAAGCGAATCGCCGTCCCCGGTGGCCACCCAAACATCCAGATCCGGCCGGACCAGTTTCAAGCCCGTGGCGATGGCCGGGGCGCGGCCGTGAATGGTATGGAATCCGAAGGTGTTCATGTAATACGGGAAGCGGCTGGAGCAGCCGATGCCGGAAATGAAGGCGAAATTTTCGCGGCGGATGCCGAGTTCCGCGAACACGGATTGCACCGCGGAGAGGATGGCGTAATCGCCGCAACCCGGGCACCAGCGAATTTCCTGGTCGGTCTGAAAATCTTTTTTGGTGTAAAGCGGTAAAGTTTCCGTTGCCATTTCTTTTGCCTCTCTCGATTTCCGCTTCAGCGGCCGTTTGCCGGAGCCTGGACCAATTGGCGGCGCTTACCGCGGGGTCGTATTCCCCGCAATTCAGCTGAGCAATTCTTCGATCTTGTGCTCGATTTCCAGTTGCTTGAAGGGCTTGCCTTGAATCTTGTTGTAGCCATGCGCATTCACCAGATATTTGGCGCGCAGAACCCACAGCAGTTGCCCCATGTTCATTTCCGGAACCAGAATTTCCTTGTAGCGCGTGAGAATTTCGCCGAGATTTTTCGGCAGCGGGTTCAAATGACGCAGGTGAAGGTGGCCGATGCGATGGCCCTTTTCGCGAGCAGTGCGCAGGGCCGCGGTGATGGGCCCGCGCGTCGATCCCCAGGCCACGATCAGCAAGTCGCCGGAGGGATCGCCCTCGGGAACGGCATCGGGGATATCGCTCGCGATGGCTTCCACTTTTGCCGCGCGCAATCGGACCATGCGCTCGTGGTTGAGCGGCTCGTAATTCACGTTGCCGGTCACATCCTGTTTTTCCAGGCCCCCGATGCGATGTTCCAGTCCCGGCGTGCCGGGAACCGCCCAGGGCCGGGCCAGGGTTACCGGGTTGCGGCGGTAGGGGTGGAATCCCTCGGGATTGGTTTCAAAATGCACGGGAATTTCCGGCAAGTCCGCGACCGTGGGAATTTTCCACGGTTCGGCGCCGTTGGCAAGGTAGCCGTCGGAGAGCAGAATCACCGGAACCATATATTTGATGGCGATGCGGCTGGCTTCGAGCGCCACCCAAAAACAATCGCCCGGCGTGGAGGCAGCCAGCACCGGAACGGGCGCTTCGGAATTGCGTCCGAAAAGAGCTTGCAGCAAATCCGCCTGCTCGGTTTTCGTCGGCAACCCGGTGGAAGGCCCTCCGCGCTGGATATCGCAAATCACCAGCGGCAATTCGACGGCAATGGCCAGGCCGATCGCTTCGGTCTTGAGCGCCATGCCCGGGCCGGAAGTGGTGGTCATGGCCAGCGCGCCGCCGTAGGACGCGCCGATGGCGGAAGTGATCGCGGCAATTTCGTCCTCGGCCTGAAACGTGGTTACGCCGAAATCCTTGTAGTTCGATAATTCGTGCAGAATGTCCGATGCCGGCGTGATGGGATACGACCCCAGAAACAACGGCAGTCCGGATTGCCGCGAAGCGGCGACGAAGCCCAGCGCCAGCGCGGCGTTGCCGCTGATGTTGCGATACACGCCGGGTTCGAGCTTGGCCGGCGGAATTTCGTAGGTGATTTGAAACGCTTCGGTGGCTTCGCAATAGCTGTAGCCCGCCTGCATGGCCATGCGATTGGCTTGAATCAGCGCCGGATTTTTCTTGAATTTGTCATTGAGCCAGCGCAGCGTGGGCTCCATCGAGCGGTTGTAAAGCCAGTAGCACATTCCCAAAGCGAAGAAATTCTTGCAGCGGTCGGCGCTCTTGGCGTCGAGCCCCAGGTCTTTCAGCGATGCGCGAGTAAGCTTCGTCAGCTCAACGGGAAAAACGCGGTAGCCGTCGAGCGAATGATCATCCAGCGGGTTCGTGGTCAGCTGCGCCTTGCGCAGGTCGGTTTCCTTGAAATCGTCGAGGTTGATGATCAGTATCCCGTTGGTTTTCAGGTCCGCCTGATTCATTTTCAGCGCCGCGGGATTCATGGCCACCAGCACGTCCACCACGTCGCCGGGGGTGAAGACGTCGTTCGACGCGAATTGCACCTGAAAGCCGCTGACTCCCGGAAGGGTGCCGGCCGGGGCGCGAATTTCAGCGGGAAAATCCGGGAAGGTGGCCAGGTCGTTGCCATACAGCGCCACGGTATTGGTGAACTGGCTGCCGGTAATCTGCATGCCGTCGCCGGAATCTCCGCAGAAGCGGATGACCGCCTTGTCAATGACTTTGCGCTTGCGCGCAGGGATATGGGTAGTGGTTGCCATGCGTCCTCAATAATTGCACGAGGGTAAATGAATGAGCGGATATCGCCGGTGCTGCCCTCGGATATGAAAAGCATAGCACCGTGGGCGGGAGTCGCAAGCGGAATCACGGATGCAAGCGATAAGTTTCGTCTATAGCATCGTGGCGAGCGTTTTCAGAATCACCGCGCATAGATTCAGTGCATTAGATGCGCGCCGCTTCACAGACGAATCTATGAAGATGCGAGTGTGGCCTAAGATGTAAGAACGGCGCACCGCGAAGCTCCCAGACTGAAATTCACGAAAGCCATACCTTTAAATCTCTCGTTGATCAGTCCCGCTTATTATTTGCATGGATGGTTGGTCATACTCGCTTAGCTGATCACTCGCACAAAATTCACCCCACTACGTGCACAGAAAGACCCTCGCATCAATCCCTCCAAACTGGCTGGCCGCCTTGCGAATGCAACTTTGAGCACATTCCGCGCCTTTGGTACTAGCGGCCTATCGTTATCTGAGCTTCCGCCTGCCAGACTGGCGGCAGAGCTCAATTTGTTCCGGCGAGATGGCGTCATGGCACGGGGGCGGCGGACGACTCGCAGAGAAGAAAACCTTATCTGGTTGCATTTCCCCCGGGAATGTCTCGGCGTACGTTAAGGAGTGAAATCTCCATGGGCTTTCGGACGACGGCCACGCTAGCAGTTTTCGTCATGTTCACCGTAATTCCCGCGGCACGAGGGCAGGCAGTGGTGCAGACGCCTGCGCAGTCTCCCGCGCCGCCGCAGGCCAATGACTTCTCGTCTCTGCGCGTGGCGGCTGCTGCGGGTGACGCGCAGGCGCAATTCGCGCTGGCGAACGACTATTACAACGGCGCCGGAATTTCCCAGGACTACGCGCAAGCCGTGATCTGGTATGGCAAATCCGCCGGCCAGGGCTTCGCTCCCGCGCAAAATCAACTCGGCAACATGTATGAACATAAATTCGGCGTGCCGCGGGATTACAAGCGCGCCCTGGCCTACTATCGTTCCGCAGTGAAGCAGAACTATGCGCTCGCGCAGTACAATCTCGGCGAAATGTACGAGGATGCTGTTGGCGTCAAACGTGATTATAAGCAGGCCCTTGATTGGTATCGAAAAGCGGCCGACCAAAATCTCCCTCAGGCCGAAAAACAAGTCGGCTATTTTTACCAGTGCGGCTATGGCACGAAGCAGGATTTTGCCCAGGCCCACTCCTGGTATCTCCGCGCTGCCGGCCACGGCAACTCTGACGCCGAAAACCAATTAGGCTTTATGGCTGAGGAAGGATGGGGCCAGCCGCAGAATTACAATGAAGCACTTTCCTGGTTTTACAAATCCGCGCAGCATGGCAGCAACGACGCCGAGGAAAATATCGGGTACTTGTTTCAAGATGGCCTTGGCGTCCCGGTGAATTATGCCAAGGCCATGGCCTGGTATGACGAAGCGGCGGCGCACGGGAACAGCGACGCGGAAAATCAGCTCGGCTGGATGTATCAGTACGGGCAGGGGGTGCAGGCCGACGACGCCCGGGCCTTGACTTGGTATGGATTGTCTGCCGATCTGGGCAATATTCACGGCAAAAAAATCTCGAGGATTTCACCTTCGATCTGCAAGAAGCCGGCGGTGGGGCATGGCAAAACGCCACCGAGGGTGTGAGCGATGCCGCCATCGCACGGGCTCAGAACTGGGCAAAAATTCAGGACCTTCAGCGGCAAATTGCCGGACTCGAGGGCGACGCACAGAACCAGGAGGATCTTGCCAACCAGCTGGAACATACCGGCAAAGGCAAGAATGATGCGCTCACCAAGCTTTTCAATGCGGCGGGCAGCGTTGGCGCCGTCAGCTACCACGTGCAGGCGGAAAAGGACCGCAGCGAAGCCGCGCGCCTGCGTGATGAGTTGGCCCAAATCCAGAGCCAAAATCAATTCGCCGACAGCCTTCCAAGCCTCTGAATTAATCCATTTTCGGAAGGCACAACGTGCGTTCGCACTTACGTAATCCTGTGCATCAAATAATTTGAAGAACTCACTTCCGCATGTCTGGTAACTCCGAATTAATTTGCATGTTTGATTAACGTTTCGGGAAACCACAGGCACGGCCAGAAACTTATCATCTGGTGTGACGAGACGAGCCAAGCTCTTCTAGGCGATGGCGCTTTGAGGGGCGCGCGCAGGATCGCGCTTTTCAGGAATAAAGTCACGAACGTACCGGCGGCAGTGAAGAATCGTGATTCCCGTCTCAAGCGCCCAAAAGATTCCAAGAATCAGCAGCCCCGCAAATAGATCGGGGACGGCCTTGTGGGAGCCCAATCCCGCGAACAATATCGCCAGTATCTCCAGCACCAAGAGCCCCTCAGCAATTGCTGGAATAATCGCGATCAGAGGATGCCCGGTGTAGAAATATCCACCGCCCGGAAGAAAAATGGAGCGCAAGACCATTGTTCGCTCATTCTTAAAGATCAGACCACAGCCTGGACAGATATATTGTCCCTCGGTCAAGGTATGGCAACAGTCGGGGCATAGTTGAACCAAACGATAGGCGGAAGTTTTATCACCGGATGTGGCGGGAATCAGTGCGGACGCGATAGTGACCAGCTTTTTGGCATCAGCACGGCGGAAATTCGTGTACGTAACCTTGGGGCCATTCTTAAATTTGAAACTAACATTAATCCCGACTAGACCATGCTTCCGAATTTCCTCGATATCTGCCCAGTGCGCCGCGCGGACACTTTCCCTCCAGGTTCCGTCACCTTTGGTGGGAAAGAACAAGATTCGCTTGTTGGTAACGACGATTGCACAAGCGGCCAAACGTGATGTCCAAAATGCGGCAGTAAGCTGTTCTATGGCAGACAGTGGACTGCGAGCCCGCATCGCATAAAACACGACTTCTCCCGGTTGGAGCAGTCGCCGCAACGGCGGGCTCAACTTCCGCAGCAACTTGTTGGAGCGCTTTTGAATGGGCCCATTTTCCTCTCCATTGTCATTCGTATAGAGAACGTCGTTGCGAATAGAAATGCCGTCCATCGCAGTGATATGCGCAGGTAGGCTCTCGTGGATACGAAGATCGTCCGTTGGCACGTGCACCTCCAAATGGTGGAGCGCGTTAAAGGTAACCCCGATTCCATGTCAAGAGAAGGCTGGAGTTACCAAAGCTTGCCGTAACGACAAGGATCAGGGAGAGAGAATTGGCGTAGAGCGGTTCGCCCAAGAACTGGCAAGCGGCTAAGCCATGATAAACGAGGTAGGGGGAACTGTCCTGCGGCCTGTTCGCGAGTACTATTGACTTTCGCTTTTAATTCGCCTATAGTCGCCGCGCAGATGGGGTGGTTGCGAGGGAACCTATGACGCTGACCAAACGACAAAAAGAAGTCCTAAATTATCTCGTTGGATTCATGAACAAGAACGGCTACTCGCCGAGTTTCGAGGAAATCGCCCACGCCTTGAAGCTGACTTCGCTGGCCACCGTCCACAAGCATCTTTCGACCCTCGAAAAAAAGGGATTCATCCGCCGCGGGTACAATCAGAGCCGCTCGATTGAAGTCACGCAACTGCCCAAGCCGGTGCGCGAAGAAATTTTGGACCGCCACGTGGTGGAATTGCCGCTGGCCGGGCGCATCGCCGCCGGCCGTCCGGTGGAGGCGGTGGAGGACCGCGCCACGATTTCCCTTTCCGATTTTGCGCGCGGGCAGAATACCTTCGTCCTGCAAGTGAAGGGCGAATCCATGCGCGACGATCACATCCTCGACGGCGATTACATCGTTGTGGAGCAGACGCAGGTGGCCAACCCCGGTGAAATCGTGGTGGCGCTGGTCGGCGAAGACGAAGCCACAGTAAAACGATTTTACCGCGAGCCGGGTGGAAAAATTCGTTTGCAGCCCGCCAACCCGGCGATTGCGCCCATCATTGTGCCGGGCGCGGATGTGAAGGTGCAGGGCCGCGTGGTGGGAGTGCTGCGGAAGTATTAAGGTCACACCGCAGAATCGCGCGCGGCGCTTCCTTATATCTTTCCCGTCTCGCCGAAGCGATCGGCGGAAACATTCAGATTTCGCGGTCGGCTCCCCACCCGATCCAAATCGCACCCAGGAATTGCGTTGCATCCCACCCCTGCCAGGATTTCCACAGTCAAGTACAGTGTGAGGACAGTTGCCTCAAGCGACACAAGTGTTCCATTTTGGGTTTGGCTTGCGATTTGTCCGGGGCTAGATTGAGTGTCCCGGTCCTACATATTCAAGCTAGTTTCGGCAGTATTAGGCCCAAGGAGGACTAATGTGGGGAGATAAAAAACCGGACGCACCTACCAAGAGTCCGCTCCCGCAGCAGCCAAGATCAACCGCAACATATGCACCCGCGACTTCGAGTGCAACACCTTATCCTGGGGAGGCTAAGACGATGGCACCATTGGACACGTATCCGACAACGTCTTCCGCGAGCGGGACCGCCCGGCTGGGCGCGAGCCTGCACGTGAAGGGCGAAATTACCGGCAATGAAGACTTGCTGATCGACGGCAGCGTCGAGGGCCTGGTTCACCTCGAAGAGCGCAAGCTGACCATCGGCTCGAGCGCCAAGTTGACCGCCGACATCATCGCACGTGAAGTGGTTGTCTATGGCAATGTGAAGGGCAATCTTCGCGCGCGCGACCGCATCGAAATCAAGAAGGACGGGTCGGTGGTGGGCGATTTGACCACGGCGCGGATCATGATCGAGGACGGCGCCTACTTTAAAGGCTCGATCGAGATTGACAAAGCCGGAGAATCGAGCGACAGCGATAGCGACAAGCCGTCGTTTTCGCGCGCTGCACGCACTTCTCTCGCGACCAGCTCCTCGGACTGAATACCCCATTTCGCCACCCACTCTCCGGTGCGGATTTTGCGTGCCGGAGACGTGACCGGCGGAGTGCGCCTGCGCTGTTTGCCGGCGCATTTTTCCCCCCGATATCCGCCTTCTCCTGCCGCAGCATGGTCGTTGACTTCGGGCCAAACCTCCCCTAAAATCAGGGTTTGTCTATAGACGGAAAGGTGTGACTGAGCAGATGCGTACGTATGTGGCCAAGGGTCGGGAAGCGGAAGAGTTGATGGTGGGGAAGAATTGGTTTGTAATTGACGCGGCCGGGCAGGTGCTGGGGCGGCTGGCAACGCGCGTGGCGCGCCTTTTGATCGGCAAGGACAAGCCGGCCTACACGCCGCACCTCGATTGCGGCGATCACATCATCGTGATTAACGCCGAGCAAATCAAGCTGACGGGCAACAAGATCGACCAGAAAATCTATTATCACCACAGCGGATATCCGGGCGGTTTGAAGGAAGTGCCCATCCGCACGGTGTTGCAGAAGCATCCGGAAGAGGTGGTGCGCGAGGCGGTGCTGGGGATGCTGCCGAAAAACAAGCTGCGCGCGCGCCGCGCCAAGAAGCTGCGTGTTTATGCCGGAAGTGAAGCGCTCGCCCGCCACACCGGACAGAAGCCTCAGCCGCTCGCGCTATAGCCCAGTCTCGAAAATTTCGCATTCCGGCGTTGAAATCGGGCCGGAGTCTGCATCGAACGCGGCCTTTGCGGCGTTCGGAGCAACCAGGAGGAACGTTGAGTTCATCGGGGAATTCGCTAGAAGCTGCCGCAGCCAAGCAATTCTACGGCACTGGCCGCCGCCGGGAATCGGTGGCGCGCGTGTACATCAAGGCGGGTCCGGCCAAGTTCACGGTCAACGGCCGCCCGGTGGAAGAATATTTTCGCAACGTGGCCTGGCACACCGCCGCGGTCGAGCCGCTGAAGTTCACGCAGATGCTCGACCAGATCGAGGTGAAGGCCACGGTGAAGGGCGGCGGAGTCGGCGGGCAATCGGGAGCGGTGCGCATGGGGCTTTCCCGCGCCATCTCCAAACTCAATCCCGACCTGCGCCACAGCCTGCGCAAGAACGGTTTCCTGACGCGCGATTCGCGCATGAAGGAACGCAAGAAGTACGGGCAGAAGGGCGCGCGACGCCGCTTCCAGTTCAGCAAGCGCTAGGAATTCCGGCGGATCTCCGCCGTCGTTCCGAGCTGCTGATTTTGGTTTAAACATCCGGTTCCGGACAACCGGGACCGGATGAATTCACGGCCGGCAAGTTACCGGCAAAAAAGGATGCTGCCTCGCACGCCGGGGGAATAAGCATCCCTTTCAGAAAAGGAGAACAATTGGGAGTCGAAATTACGATGAAGGAGCTTCTGGAGGCCGGAGTGCATTTCGGCCATCAGACGCGCCGGTGGAACCCGAAAATGAAGGAGTACATTTTCGGCGAGCGCAACGGAATCCATATTATTGACCTGCAAAAGACCCTCAAAATGTTTCGCGATGCGGCGCGCTATGTGGCGGATTATGCCGCGCAAGGCAAAATAATCCTTTTTCTCGGCACCAAGCGCCAGGCCCAGGAAGCCATTGCGGAAGAAGCGAACCGCTGCGGAATGTTTTACGTGAACCACCGCTGGCTGGGCGGCACGCTGACCAACTGGGTAACCCTCCAGAAATCCATCAAGCGCCTGAAGCTGCTGAAGGCCATGGCTGAAGACGGCCGCATGGCGGAGTTTTCAAAGAAAGAAGGCGCGCGGCTGGACCGCGAGCTGCGGCATTTGCAGCAGAATTTTTCCGGCGTGGAGAACATGACTACCCCGCCGGATGCCATGTTCGTGATCGATCCCAACGCGGAATTGATCGCCGTGCGCGAAGCGCGCCGCATGGGCATTCCCGTGGTGGCCATCGTGGACACCAATTGCGATCCGGACCTGGTGGACTGGGTGATTCCCGGGAACGACGATGCTCTGCGCGCCATTCGCCTGTTCACCTCGAAAATTTCGGACGCCGTGCTTTCCGGCCGCGAATCTTTTGACCAGGCGCAAATCGCCGAGCAGAAGGCGGCCGCCGGTCTTTCTGAAGACGGCGTGGAATACGTTGACACCAGCGCCTACGAAGTCTACGAAAAGCAGGAAGGGGACTTCGTCGAAGGCGAACCCGCGGAGATAGCCGGACTCGCCGCGGCTGCGAGCGAAGTTGC
Organism: uncultured Acidobacteriota bacterium; assembly: GCA_963708285.1. Lineage (GTDB taxonomy): Bacteria > Acidobacteriota > Terriglobia > Acidiferrales > UBA7541 > Palsa-295. Next base: position 284,040 of record CAVPSF010000001.1, on the reverse strand, counting down.
TCCTGCCGCGGATGAAATCGCCGATGCGGTTGCCAACGGCGATCAGGGCGGCAAGCAAAAGTAATTTTTGGCTGCCCCGTCCGTGAAATCCGGGTGCGAGGGCGGCAAAGCCGGGCGCGGACCCCAAGTTCAACGCGCATCATTACTCCAGCAAGAATCCAGCAAAAAGGAATCGAGCATACTCATGGCCACACCGGAAAAAGCAAATGTTTCAGCGCAGCAAGTGAAGGAATTGCGAGACCGCACCGGCGCGGGGTTTGCGGCCTGCCGCGAAGCGTTGCTCGAAGCCCACGGAGACATCGAGAAAGCCATCGACTTGCTGCGCAAGAAGGGCCAGGCGGCGGCCGCCAAGAAAGCGCAGCGCGCTACGACCGAAGGCCTGGTGAGCTGCTACATCCATACCGGCGGAAAGATCGGCGTGATGGTGGAAGTGAATTGCGAAAGCGATTTCGTGGCGCGCACCGAGGATTTCCAGCGCCTGTGCCACGATGTGGCCATGCATATCGCCGCTCTCGACCCGCGTTTTCTGCGCCGCGAAGAGGTGACCCAGGAAGTGCTGGACCGCGAGCGTGAAATCTTCCGCGATCAGGCCAAGGCCTCCGGAAAGCCGGAAGCGGTGGTCGAAAAAATTATTTCCGGCAAGATGGACAAATTCTACGAAGAAAATTGCCTCTATGAACAGCACTTCATCAAAGATGAAGGAACCACGGTGAAGGAGCTGATCGATCAGGCCATTGCCAAGGTGGGCGAGAACATCAGCGTGCGGCGTTTCTCGCGCTTCAAAGTCGGCGAAATGGATGGTGCGACGGCAGCTGTTGCGGAGCCGGAAACCGCCCCTTCCGCTGCGCCCGCAGGAAAAGCGTAATCCCTCTCGATTCGTCCGCGCTGGCTCCCGCAGATTTGGGATACGCGGAATTTTCCCGCTGCGTATTGCGGTTACCTCCGCGCGCATCTCTCTCTATCTCCTGGGCAACGCAGCGTGAGCTTGCGCGAATTCTCTGTTAGAATGCCCGCGGGCGAGGGGGCTCGATAGAAACGCAATGACCACTGAAAATCCCGCAAGCGGATCCACGAAATCGCAGAGCCGCGGCGTCTACCAGCGCATCGTCCTGAAACTTTCCGGCGAGTCACTTTCCGGGCCCCTGGATTCCGGCATCCACGCGGAAACCATTCATGGCATCGCGCAGGAAGTGAAGGGTGTCAACGATCTGGGCGTGCAGATAGCCATCGTCGTGGGCGGCGGAAACATTTTTCGCGGAGCGCGGCAGAAGGAGCTTTCGATCGATCGCGCCACCGGCGATTACATGGGCATGCTGGCCACGGTGATCAATGGCCTGGCGCTGCAGGACGCGCTCGAAAAAACGGGATGCCATACGCGGCTGCTGAGCGCCATCGAGATGCACCAGGTGGCCGAGCCATTTATTCGGCGCCGCGCCGCGCGCCACCTGGAGAAAAACCGCGTTGTGATTTTCGCCGCGGGCACCGGCAATCCGTATTTCTCGACGGATACCGCGGCTGCACTGCGCGCCATGGAAATGAAGGCCCAGGTGATTTTGAAAGCCACGCGGGTGGACGGGGTCTACGATGCGGATCCGGAAAAAGTGCCGGGTGCGAAACGTTTCGCGAGCATCAGTTATCTGGACGTCCTGCAAAAGGGGCTGGAGGTGATGGATTCCACAGCCATTTCCCTGTGCATGGACAACAAGATGCCCATCGTCATCTTCAACATGAATGTTCCGGGAAATCTGAAACGCGTGGTGCTGGGCGAGCGCGTGGGCTCGACCGTGGGCGCCTCGTAGAAAAAAATCGAAGGGAGAACCATTCTCCGATGACCGCAATCGCCAATACCAAAGAGGCTCTGGCGCAAGCCAGGACGCGCATGGAAAAAGCCGTCGAAGACTTTCGCAAGGAACTGGGAGGCGTGCGCACCGGGCGCGCCAATGTTTCGCTCCTCGACCACATCCGCGTGGATTATCACGGCACTCCCATGCCGCTCAATCAACTGGGCACCATGTCCGTGCCGGAAGCGACCCTGATCGTGGTGACTCCCTGGGACCCCAGCGTGGTCCCGATGATCGACAAAGCCATTCGCTCGACGGATTTGGGATTGAATCCCACCACCGACGGCAAAATCATCCGCATCCCCATTCCCGCGCTGACCGAAGACCGCCGCAAGGACCTGGTCAAGCACATCCACAAAGTTTTGGAAAACCACCGCACCGCGGTGCGCAATATCCGCCGCGACGTGAAGGAAGCCGTCGAGAAACTCGAGAAGGAAAAAAGGATAAGCGAAGACGACCGCAAGCGCACGCTCGACGAACTCGAAAAGGTCACGCACGCGGAAACGAAAAAAATAGAAGACTTGTCGGCGGGCAAGGAAAAAGAAGTTTTGGAGATGTAAACCTGTTCATCGCGAAGCGCCACCCGCGCCCTGCCCCAAACCGCAAAACCTCCGCGCAGTCCCTTCCGGCTTGCCTCCCGCTTGCCTCAGGCTAATTCACGGTGCGAAGGTCTTCGGGAAGCGCGAGCACAAACACGCATTTCCCGTTTCCCGTCGAGCAGCTGAGCGTTCCGCGGCGAACGAGTTTCGCGGGAGATTCGTCGGGAAAGACGGCCCCGAAATCGAGAGCGCGCAGGCGGTCCATCAACGGTCGCAATTTACCGCTGCCGCTGACGAACTCAACGTCGTCCACCTTCGCGCTCTTTCCTTCGGGCGAGAGAAGCAGCAGAAAATCCGCGCTGCCATCCACATCGCCGGAATCGCCGGCCGCCAGCGTGCGCAGGGCCACAAGACCCGGCCGCGCCTGGAGGATTCGTTCGTCAATCGAGGGATCCTTGCTGTCGACTCCCAATAACGTCGCCAGCCGCCCGCGCGTCTCGGGAATCGAATGGTCGGAGGCGGCAGCCAGCGCAAACGTCTGCGCAGCCAGATCCTTCACCCCGCGCTTTTCGTAAATCTGCGCCAGATGGTCGCCCACTTCGCCGTGTTCGTTCAGCAGCCAAGCGGAACGAATATAATGTTCCGCGCGGTCAAGATCTCCCTGCCGGAAATAAACCCATCCCAGCGTGTCCCAGATGGCGCCGAGACTTTGCACATTCGATAAATCGTCGAGCGTGAGATGCGCGAGGTCCGCATTGCGCAAACTTGCGGATGTTGCGCTGGCAGCGGATTGCGCATATTGCAGCGCCTTGGGCAAATCGAGTTGCTGATCGGCCAGCGCGAATGCCACGTCGTTCCAAATCAGCGGCGTTTTCGACATTTCCGCGCCCTTGTTGAACGCCGCGAGCGCTTTGTCTTTTTCTCCCGTGTTCAGGTAGGCCCGCCCGAGACTCACTTGCAGCCCGGCGTTGTCAGGCGCCAGTATCACGGCTTTCTCGAGCTCCGGCACGGCCGCCGCGTATTGGTGCTGTTCGAGGTACAGCGTTCCGAGAGCCGTATGCGCCAGCGGATCGAGAGGGTTCACTCCCAGTTGCTTGTGAAACGCGTCGGCCGCGGGCCCGAATTTTTGCTGTTGTTCGAGCGCGATGCCCAGATAATCGTAGGCGTGCTCGTCATAGGGATTCACGCCGATCTGTTTCTGAAAAGCTCCGGCGGCGTCATCGAACTGGCCGAGCCGAAGATAGGACAGGCCCAGATCGTTCCATGCCTGCTTGTGATTTGGTTCAAGTTCGACCACGCGCTTGAACAGCGGGACGGCGGCGCGCGGATTTCCGGAATTGAGCGCGGCCGCGCCGGCCTCCAGCAATTCCGCGGGTTTGGCCGAAGCGGGAATCGAGGGAGCGCCGGTGACGGAATTTTCAACCACCAGGGGCTGACCCTCGTCCGATTCCACAGCGCGCTCGAACGCCAGATAATCGCTGGTTCGCGAAGCCGGGAGCGAGCGCGATTTGAAATCGAGAGTGCGTTCGACGTCCAACGTGTGGTTGGAAAATTCGTAACTCGATTTGAATTCGGCGTAATCGCGCGCGACGGCAATACCCACCGGCGCCTGCGCCGTAAAATTGTCGGGAAGCTTCAGTTTGAGTTGCAATGTGACGTCAAGAGGGCTGCCCAGCTTGATTTCATCCGTGTTTTCGTCCCCTATTTGCGGAAGGCCGATGGTCAGGAGCGGCAAATCCACTTTGGCTTCCTTCGTGGACCAGTCCAGAAAATTGGGCTGCGTATATTCCAAATCAATTTCGAAGGGATCCCTGGTGTTCGCCGGATCGCTGGGTTTGACGGAAGTCACCTGGCCGCGAATCCCATCCATCGCCGCGAGTGTCTGGCCCAAATCCTTCCACTGCGTCTGCGGAGTGCGCCGGAAAGCGGCGCGCAGCGCGAATTCATTGTCTCCGCGCAGGAAATATTGAACCTTGGCGGTAAGTTTTCCTAGGTCGCTTACCTGCGCATCTACCAGAACGCGTTGTGTGGAAAGAAACGGCGGATCCTCTGGCGTTGTGACGATTTTTCCGGCGCCATCGGGCGGGACCAGCAGCGCGGATTTATTGCGCAGCGGCGCCGTCAACATCCGAAACGGCGCGACTTCCGCCGTGGAATCCATCCAGATAAGGCGATCGCCTTCCGGCACAGCGGTGATGATGTGATCAAATTGCGATGGCGAGGGAACGGACAGGTCGAGCTTGCGCTCATAGGGGATGAGCGCGGCGTCTGCGCGAATACCCGCGACGTCAAGCATAGAGGCGAGCAGCGTTTGTTTGTCCTTGCAGTCGCCGTACTGGTTCGAGAAGACCTCGGCAGCGGTATGTGGCTGGTAGCGCCCGAGTCCGAAAGAAAGGCTCACATAGCGGATGCTGGTCGAAACGTAATCATAGAGCGCTTCCATTTTTCCAAGATCGGTGGTTTTACCTTGAATGAGCTGCGCGACTTTGGCGCGAATCGCTGCATCCGGTTCACTGCGCCCTTTTTCGAGTCCGGCATACCACCCGGCAACTTCCGCCCAGTTCTTGAATGTGGTGATCTGCACGTCCGCGGGGAGGCTTTCGGGCTTGGGAGTTTTATTTTCTTCCTGGTCGTCTGCGGGACGCGACAGGTTCGCATGCTTCCAGTGAAAAATTGTGCGGTCCCCTGATGTTTCCTGCGAAAAATCACCGGTGATTTTCAGCGGCCCGCTCTTAGGAGGCAACTGCAATTCCGTGGCATGCTGTTCTTTCCCATCAATCCGGCTAAATTCCGCGGACTTCACTATCAACGCACGGTCCGCGGGAATATTCACGTCCAGTTGTTCATGGAGCACGATGGCGTTTTTCAGGAAATTCTGCGTGTACCAGAATTCGTGAGGCGCGAGCGGAGTCATCAGGCGTGTGAGAATGTCGTATTCAAGCGTGTCGCCCGATTGCAGGCCGGGAACGGTGATGTGCTTTTCCTTGTAGTCGGTGTAAGTGGGAGCATCGCGCTCGACGGCCGCGGTCATTTCCTTCACCGCCGATGGCTCAGCGGTCACAACCTTGCCGTCCGGCTTGCGCACGCGAACGAATTTCACTTCCATGGTTTCATTCGCCGAGCTGTACCCGAAAACCAATTCGCCCAGTTGCTGCACTCCCGCATCGCTCTGCACACGGATGCGCGCCGTCTGCTCTCGAGTTCCCGTTCCGTCATTTTCAAACCGCACCTCGGTGCGAAAATTTTCGACGACGAAGGGTTCCTGAGAATAATCGGGCGGTTTCGGCGTTGTCGCACTGGCAGGCGCGGAATTTGCCGCGGTTGAGGCGGTCACTTCCTTTTGACCTTGATCAGGAGCGGCTTCTTTTTTAGTATTCTGAGCAAGGGCGAGAAGCGGCAAAACCAGTACACATAGCCAGGCCAGCCAGCAACGATTCATGCGATCTCCCCGTTTCATTTTGACGTAAACAGTGTAGGCGGGATACCCGGCGCTGGTAAAGCGCGAGGGGATCCGAGTTTCGAGGTGTTGAGGATATCCTGCGAGTGCCTCCAGAAAAGCTTTAAGAATTGAAGGGCGGGCACTAGGACTTCAATCACCGTGGAAATTTCCAACGCGGGAAGTTTAGTAAGTTATGTATTATGAGTCATATATGGAGGATAGACTCCGTCGCGGCACTGTCGAGGTTTGCATCCAATTCTCGAGCCGAAGGGAATGCTCGGAGTGTTGCCGGCATGCAGGATTGCCTGGAGGTGGTGCAACGCACGGTACCTTTCAAGGCACGCTCTTAGAATTAAACCAAAAATATTTTCGAGCCGGCGAGTTTCCGGGGTTTCGAGTTGACACCAAGCCTTGCTTTATCTATACTTGCGCGGTTGTGCAGGGGCCATTGGCTCCGGTGGTGATAGGGAAGTCTTCCGCGCCCCAGAACATTGCAGGACGGAATGGGACAAGGAAGAGCGGCCGAAATGGGGCGCCAGCCCCGCAAAGCCGTGTGAGCCTCTCCGTATTAAGCAGATGCAGTTCACTCCACGGGGTGAAGCGTCAGCGCGGAGTACCTGGGTAATTCCTTAGGTTGTGGCGACCTTTCTGTTCATTCACCCGCAGAGTTCTGCGCGGGCGAATTTTCCGCGTCTGGATTCAAGTAATTCACGAGGTTTTACGAATCGAGGGGGAATACGTGCCCACGTTTTCACAACTGGTGCGGAATGGCCGGGAAAAAATCCGGGCCAAGACGAAGTCCCCGGCTCTGGAAGGCTGTCCGGAAAAGCGCGGCGTTTGCGTCCGCGTGTATACCCAGACGCCGAAGAAGCCGAACTCCGCGCTGCGCAAAGTGGCGCGCGCGCGCTTGACCAACAGCGCCGAAGTGACCACTTATATTCCCGGCATCGGCCACAATTTGCAGGAGCACTCCATCGTGCTGATTCGCGGCGGGCGCGTGAAGGATCTTCCCGGCGTGCGCTACCACGTGATTCGCGGAACCCTCGACGCTTCCGGCGTTGAAAATCGAAAACAGTCGCGCTCGAAATACGGCGCCAAGCGGCCCAAAGCCGCGCAGAAGTAGGAGATCGGAACGATGCCACGCAAAGGATGGGTGCTTCGCCGCAAGATTCCCGGCGATCCGGTTTACGGAAGCGATCTGGTGCAGAAGTTTATCTCCAGCATGATGTACGACGGCAAGCGCTCCACGGCGCAGACGATTTTCTATGCGGCCATGGACCAGGTGGCCAAGAAATCGAACGACGACGCCTTCAAGTTGTTCAAGAAGGCCGTTGAAAACTGCAAGCCGATTCTGGAAGTGAAGTCGCGGCGCGTGGGCGGCGCGAACTACCAGGTTCCCGTGGAAGTGAATCCTTTCCGCAAGCAATCGCTGGCCATTCACTGGCTGGTGCTGTATTCCCGGACGCGCGCGGGCAAGACCATGACGGACAAGCTGGCCGAGGAAATTATGGATGCCGCGAATGGACGCGGCGGCGCAGTGAAAAAGAAGGAGGACGTGCACCGCATGGCGGAAGCCAACAAGGCTTTCGCGCATTACCGCTGGTAGCGCGCATCGAATTTCGTGTCACGGCAAATCCAACTCGATCACATCCGTAATATCGGGATCATGGCGCACATCGACGCCGGGAAAACCACGTCGACCGAGCGCATCCTGTTCTATACGGGTGTGACTTACAAGATCGGCGAGGTGCACGAAGGCACCGCGACGATGGATTGGATGGAGCAGGAACGCGAGCGCGGGATTACCATCACCTCCGCCGCGACCACCGCCTTCTGGAACCGCTTCGACAAGAAATACCGCATCAACATCATCGATACTCCCGGCCACGTGGATTTCACCGTGGAAGTCGAGCGTTCGCTGCGCGTCCTGGACGGCGCGGTGGCGATTTTCGACGCGGTGGCGGGCGTGCAGCCGCAGACCGAAACGGTATGGCGACAGGCGGACAAATACCGCGTGCCGCGCATCGCCTTCATCAACAAGATGGACCGCATCGGCGCGGATTTCGATCACTCGATTCGCACCATGCGCCAGCGCCTCTCCGGGCATCCTGTTCCGCTGCAATATCCCATCGGGCGCGAAGACAATTTTATCGGCGTGATCGATTTCATAGAAGAGCGCGCCATCATCTGGAAGGATGAAACGCTGGGAGCGGAATACGAAATTCTGCCGCTCGAAAAATTGTGGGATGCGGCTTATCTGCAGTCCCGCCCGGAACTGGAAACCGCGGTGCGTGCCTCGGCGCTGACGCCTGAGTTTTACAAGGAACACCGCGAAAAAGTGGTGGAGTACATCGCCGAGCACGACGACGCCATCCTGACCAAATATCTCGACCAGCACAAACTGGAGCCGGCTGAGTTGCGCGCTTCGGTGCGCCGCTCGACCATCGCCTTGAAACTCGTTCCGGTGCTGGCGGGTTCGGCCTTCAAGAACAAAGGCGTTCAGCCGCTGCTCGATGCCGTGGTGGATTATCTGCCTTCTCCCATCGATATTCCTCCGGTCGAAGGCGAAGACCCGAACTCAGATGAGCCGGTGCTGCGGCGCCCGTCGGACGATCAACCCTTCGCGGCGCTGGCGTTCAAAATCATGACCGACCCGTACGTCGGCCACCTTACATTCATTCGCGTGTATTCCGGCGTTCTGAAGACCGGACATTCCGTCTACAACTCGACCAAGAAGACGCGCGACCGTGTGGGGCGCCTGCTGCGCATGCACGCCAACAAACGCGAAGAAATCGATTCGGTCGAAGCCGGCGACATTGCCGCCTGCGTGGGACTCAAGAACGTGACCACCGGCGACACTTTGTGCGACGAGGAAAAACCGCTGGTGCTCGAAGCCATCGAATTTCCCGCGCCGGTGATTTCCGTGGCTATCGAGCCGAAAACCAAGGCGGATCAGGAAAAAATGGGAACCGCGCTGGGAAAACTGGCGCAGGAGGATCCCACCTTCCGTGTGCACACCGATCATGACACGGGTCAAACGCTGATTTCCGGAATGGGCGAACTGCATCTGGAAATCATCGTGGACCGCATGATGCGCGAGTTCAGCGTGCAGGCTAATGTGGGCCGCCCGCAAGTGGCGTATCGCGAAACGATTCTGAAGCTGGCCGAAGGCGAAGAAAAATACGCAAAGCAGACCGGCGGGCGCGGACAATATGGCCACGTCAAGCTGACCGTGCAGCCTCTCCCGGATGCCGGGCGCACCGGCCTGCATGATATGTCGACGGACGAACTCGACGCGCTCGCCAAGCAGGTGGCCGGGAAGGGCGGGAAGTGGCGCTTCGATAAAGAGCGCCGTCTGCTGTTCATCGACAAAGTTTTTGGCGGCGCGATCCCCAAGGAATTCATTCCCCCCATTGAAAACGGCGTGAAAGAAGCGATGGAGACGGGCGTCTTGGCGGGCTACGAAATGGTGGATTTGGCGGTCACGCTGATCGACGGCAGCTACCATGAAGTGGACAGCTCGGAAATGGCCTTCAAGATTGCCGGATCCATTGCCTTCAAGGAAGCCTGCCGCAAGGCCACCCCCAAACTTCTGGAACCGATCATGAAAGTGGAAGTGGTGGTCCCGGAAGATTACATGGGGCCGGTGATCGCGGACCTCAACTCGCGGCGCGGGCAGATGCAGGGCCGCGAATCGCGCGGCGGGACGGAAATCATCAACGTGCTGGTTCCGCTTTCCGAAATGTTTGGGTACGCCACGGACATTCGCAGCCGCACCCAGGGGCGCGGAAGCTTTACTATGCATTTCTCGCATTACCAGCAGGCGCCGAACAACGTTTCCGAAGAAATCATCAGCAAGAATAACGGGGAGAAGCCGAGACGATAGGCAGGGATCCCGGGACCAAACGCTTCGAGGAGCAGAGGACGACATGGCGAAAGAGAAATTCGAGCGCAGCAAGCCGCACGTAAACGTGGGGACGATCGGGCACATCGACCACGGCAAGACGACTTTGACGGCGGCGATCACGAAAGTATTGTCGAAGAACAATCCCAAGGTGTCGTTCCGGGCGTTTGATTCGATCGACAACGCGCCGGAAGAGCGCGAGCGCGGGATCACCATCGCGGTGTCGCACGTGGAGTATGAGACGGCGAACCGTCATTACGCGCACATCGATTGCCCGGGTCACGCGGATTACGTGAAGAACATGATCACCGGAGCGGCGCAGATGGACGGCGCGATCCTGGTGGTGGCGGCGACGGACGGACCGATGCCGCAGACGCGCGAACATATTCTGCTGGCGCGGCAGGTGGGGGTGCCGGCGATCGTGGTGTTTCTGAACAAGTGCGACGTGGTGGAGGATCCGGAGCTTGTGGAGTTGGTGGAACTGGAAGTGCGGGAATTGCTGAAGAGCTACCAGTTTCCCGGGGATACGGTACCGGTGATACGCGGATCGGCGCTGAAGGCGCTCGAGGGCGACGCGAAGTGGGAGAAGTCGATTTTGGATTTGATGGAAGCGGTGGACAAGAACATCCCGTTGCCGCAGCGGGATGTGGAGAAGCCGTTCGCGATGCCGATTGAGGATATTTTTTCGATATCGGGACGCGGGACGGTGGTGACGGGAAGAATCGAGCGCGGGAAGGTGAAGGTGGGAGAAGAAATCGAGATTGTGGGCTTTCGTCCGACGATGAAGAAGACGGTGACGGGCGTGGAGATGTTCCGGAAGCTGTTGGATGAAGGGATTGCGGGAGACAACGTGGGGCTGCTGCTGCGCGGGACGGAGAAGGACGAAGTGGAGCGCGGGCAGGTGCTGGCGAAGCCGGGATCGATCACCCCGCACACGAAGTTCAAGGCCGAGGCGTACGTGTTGACGAAGGAAGAGGGCGGGCGGCACACGCCGTTTTTCACGGGATACCGGCCGCAGTTTTATTTTCGGACGACGGATGTGACGGGAGACGTGAAGCTGCCGGCGGGGGTGGAGATGGTGATGCCGGGAGACAATATATCGGTGGAGATCAGCTTGATCACGCCGGTGGCGCTGGAGAAGGGGCTGCGGTTCGCGATCCGCGAAGGCGGACACACCGTGGGCGCCGGCGCTGTCGCTGAGATCATCGAGTAGACCATGCCCAACGGAGAAAAAATTCGGATTCGTTTGAAGGCTTACGACCACCGCATTCTCGACCAGTCGACGAAAGAGATTGTGGACACCGCCAAGCGCACCGGCGCGGACGTGGCCGGGCCGATACCCCTGCCCACGGTCATCAACCGCTGGACGGTGCTGCGTTCTCCGCACGTGGACAAGAAATCGCGCGAGCAATTTGAAATGCGCACGCACAAGCGGCTGATCGACATTCTCGAACCCACGCCGGATACCGTGGACGCGCTGATGAAGCTCGATCTGCCGCCGGGCGTGGATGTGGAAATCAAGGCTTTCGGGCGGGAACACACAGCCAAGTAACGCGCACAACACCGCGGAATTTGCGGGAAGGAAAGAGCGGACGAAATGGCAGTCAACGGCATACTCGGAATCAAACTGGGAATGACGCAGGTGTTCGCCGAAGACGGCACGGCGGTGCCGTGCACTGTGCTGCAGGCGGGACCATGCGTGGTGGTGCAGCGGCGCACCAAGGATAAGGACGGCTACGAAGCGGTGCAACTGGGCCTCGTGGAATTCATCAAGCCGCAGCGCGTGCGCAAGCCCATGACCGGCCATTTCAAAAAGGCCGGCGTGGCTCCCATGCGCTACGTCGGCGAAGTAAAGCTGGAAGATTCGAAGGATGAGACCAAGCCCGGCGACCGCGTCCTGGTGGATGGATTCACGGTGGGCGAATACGTGGACGTGAGCGGCGTGAGCAAGGGCAAGGGTTTCGCGGGAGGCGTGAAGCGCTGGCACTATCGCGGTGGCGACGCTTCGCACGGCTCGATGTTTCATCGCGCTCCTGGGGGCATTGGCGCGAGTTCGTTTCCCTCGCGCGTGTGGAAGAACCAGCATTTTCCGGGACACATGGGCAACGAACGCGTGACCTCGAAGAATCTGCGGGTGGTCAAGATCGATTCGGACGAAAATCTGCTGCTGGTGCGCGGCGCGGTGCCGGGCCCGGCGGGAAGTTACATTCTCATTCGCAAGGCCAAGACCGGCCGATAGAGAAGAGACGACTATGCCAGTGGTGGACGTACGAAACCTGGAAGGAAAGACGGTCGGGCAGATCGAATTGCCCGACGACGTGTTCGCGGCGCGCATCAACGCCCATTTGCTGCATGAATCGGTGCGGCACCATTTGCGGGGAGAGCGCGCCGGGACGCACAAGACCAAGGACAAGAGCGAAGTGAGCGGGTCGGGAAAAAAACTCTGGAAGCAGAAGGGCACAGGCCGCGCGCGCATCGGTTCGGTGCGTTCTCCGCTGTGGCGCCACGGCGGTACGGTACACGGCCCGGTCCCGCGCAGCTACGATTACGCGCTGCCGAAAAAGATGGTGGCGGGCGCGCTGCGCTCGGCGCTTTCCGCCAAGCTCGCGGAAGACAAGTTGACGGTGGTGGACGCTTTTGCTCTCGGCTCGCACAAGACCAAGGAATTCCGCCAGGCGCTTTCGAAATTGGACGCCGATACGCGAACGATATTGCTGATCGACAACAGCACGGACGTCAATCTCGAGCGCGCCAGCCGCAACCTGGCGGGCGTGACGCTGCTGCCTTCGACCGCTCTCGAGCCTTACGATCTGCTGCGTCACGAGCGGTTGATGCTTTCGCGCGAGGCGGTGGCGCGTCTCAGCCGCTCGCTTTCCGCAAACCCTGTCGAAGAGCCGGTGCAGATCGAGGCGGCCGCGCCCAAGGCGGCAGTTCCTGAAAAGCACGCGGAAAAAGCGGCTCCCGCCAAAGCGGCGGCAAAAAAGCCGGCAGCTCCCAAAGCGGCCAAGAAGCCGGCAACCAAGAAAGAAAAGCCGAAGGCCAAGCCCAAGGCGAAAAAGGGATAAGCGATGGCGACGAGGCTCTATCAGGTAATCCGGCGGCCGATCATCACCGAGAAAGGTCTCGGCGTAAAGGAAACCCAGCACACCGTGGTTTTCGAGGTCGCACCGGACGCCACCAAAACGGAAATCAAGGAAGCCGTGCAGCGCGTGTTCAAGGTGAAGGTGGATCACGTGCGCACCGCAAATTTTCACGGCAAGTTCCGGCGCCGCGGGCGCGCCGAAGGGCATCGGCGAGACTGGAAGAAAGCGTATGTCCGGCTGGCCGCAGGCGAAAAGATGATTGAGTACGCCGAGAATTTGTAATCCCGGCGAGTCGGGAAGCGGCAACGCTTCCGCAGAGGCAAGAGGCAATTATGGCACTCAAAACATTCAAACCGTACACGCCATCGCGGCGCTTCCTGACCATGCTCGACAAGAGCGAAATTACTCAGGAAACGCCGGAAAAGTCGCTGACGGAATCGAAGAAGCGCACTGGCGGACGCAATTCGCACGGAGAAATCACCTCCTGGCATCGCGGCGGGGGACACCAGCGGAAGTACCGCTCGATCGATTTCCGGCGGGACAAGACCGGAATTCCTGCGAAAGTTGCATCGATCGAATATGACCCGAACCGCTCGGCGCGCATCGCTTTGCTGCATTATGCGGACGGCGAGAAGCGCTACATCCTGCAACCCGTGGGCTTGGAAGTGGGCATGACCGTGCAGAACGGCGCGGGAGCGGACATTCTTCCCGGAAACGCGCTGCAGTTCCGGCACATTCCTCCCGGCACCATGGTCCACAACCTGGAACTTTTTCCAGGCAAGGGTGGACAAGTGGTGCGCGCGGCCGGCGGATCGGCGCAGCTTTTGAGCAAAGAGGGTGAAACGGCGCTGGTGAAACTGCCTTCCGGCGAAGTACGCAAGTTCAGCGTCGATTGCATGGCTACCGTCGGGCAACTCGGCAACCTGGACCATGAGAATGTGACCTACGGCAAGGCGGGACGCACGCGCTGGCACGGCAAGCGTCCCACGGTGCGCGGCGTGGCCATGAATCCGGTGGACCATCCGCACGGCGGCGGAGAAGGCCGCGTGAAGGGCAATCACCCGCAAACGCCCTGGGGATTTCCGACACTGGGAGCGAAGACGCGGAAGAAGCGTCCAAGCGACCGGATGATTGTTGAACGGCGCAAGCCGTAAGTTGGGAGCAAGAGAAACAAATGCAGCCGGCGCGGCGGAGAATCGAGAGTTCCACCATGTCAAGCACACGAGTGTCCCGGCGATCCAGCCGGCGGACGGTTCGCGCTCGAAAAACCGTATCGCGGCGCGCTTTGAAAGCGCCGGTGAAAGCGGTTTCGAAGCTGGGCCCGCCGCCGCAGGTGATGTTCCGGCTGTGTCGCGCGGGCTGGGCGGTAACCGTTGAAAAAGTACCCAACGCACAAGGGACGCGGTTTGTGTGTCCTTTTTGCCCGCTATCGCACCGCGTTCCGGGCCCCGTACGGGGATTCCGCAAAGTACGCCGCGCGCAATATTTGAAATTGCGCCGCGTGGAGGAGTAGCAAGACCGATGCCGCGTTCGCTCAAGAAGGGTCCGTTCATCGACGATCATCTGCGGGTGAAGGTGGAGGCGCTGAACACCCGCAACGAAAAGAAAGTGATCAAGACCTGGTCGCGCCGCTCGACAATTCTGCCCGAGATGGTGGGCCACACGATTGCCGTGCACAACGGCAGGAAATTTATACCCGTGTACATCACCGAACAGATGGTGGGACACAAGCTGGGCGAATTTTCGCCGACGCGCACCTTCAAGGGCCACGCCGTGAAAGCGGCGCTCGAGAAGGCTGCGGCGGCCAGCGGCGCTCCCGCGGCGGCACCCGCCGGCGGAGCAGCCCCGGCGGCAAAGGCATAAACCATGGCGACGGCAACCGAAACACGGGAACAGATTGAGGGCGTGGCGCGAACGCGCTTTGCGCGCGTTTCGCCGCAAAAAGCGCGGTTGGTGATCGACTTGATTCGCGGACATCGCGCCGAAGACGCCTTGGAGACTTTGCGCTTCACCAAAAAGCGCGTGGCCAAGGAAATCGAAAAGACGCTGCGCAGTGCCATCGCCAATGCGGAACACAAGGCGGACAACGCCGGAGAATCGCTGGACGTGGATGCGCTGTACGTGACGCAATGCTTCGTCAACGAAGGGCCGCGGTGGAAGCGCCTGCGTCCCGCGCCGATGGGACGCGGATTCCGCTATCAGAAGCGCACCAGCCACATCGTGGTGCAGGTGGCCGAGCATCATCGCGCGGCGGAAGGCCGAGCGGCCGCGGCGGCCGCGGAAGCGGAAGCATCGAAGGGCGTGAAGGGAGCCGTGCGGAAAGCCCGCAAGGCCATCGAGCAACGCGCGAAAGAAGCGCAGAAAAAGAAGAAGTAGGAGGCCAGTTTGGGGCAGAAAACACATCCGTACGGATTCCGGCTGGGCTACAACAAGCCGTGGAAATCGCGGTGGTTCGCCAAGCGCGATTACGCGGACCTGCTGCACGAAGACGTCATCCTGCGCCAGCAGCTGAAGGATCGCCTGCGGTCGGCGGGCATCAGCGGCATCGACATCGAACGCGCCGCCAATAAACTGGTGGTGCGCATTTACACCGCGCGCCCCGGCATCATCATTGGCCGCAAGGGCTCGGAAATCGACAAGCTGAAGAGCGAAGTGCAGAAACGCACCAACCGCGAAGTGCACATCGACATTCAGGAAGTGCACCGCCCGGAACTGGACGCGCAACTGGTGGCTGAATCGATCGCCCTGCAACTCGAAAAGCGCGTGGCGTTTCGCCGGGCCATGCGCAAGGCCGTGGATTCCGCGCTGCGTTTCGGATGCAAGGGCATCAAGGTGCGCGTGGCGGGACGCTTGAACGGCGCGGAAATCGCGCGCAAGGAATGGTACCTCCAGGGCCGCCTGCCGCTGCAAACGCTGCGCGCGGACATTGATTTCGGTTTTGCCCAGGCTTACACAACCTACGGAGTGATTGGCGTGAAGTGCTGGGTCTATCAAGGCGACAAAATCCCGCAGCGCAGCAAGCCTGCGGCGGCGGGAAAAGAAGCGTAAGGACACAGGTCAGCCATTATGTTAATGCCGAAAAAAGTGAAGTACCGCAAGCAGCAGCGCGGCCGGCGCACGGGAAAAGCCTGGCGCGGCGGCTCGCTGGCGTTTGGCGAGTACGGCCTCAAGGCTCTCGAGCCGGCTTGGATTACCGACCGGCAAATCGAAGCGGCGCGCGTGGCCATCACCCGCTTCATCAAGCGCGGCGGAAAATTGTGGATTCGCATTTTTCCGGATAAGCCGTACACCAAGAAGCCGGCCGAAACGCGCATGGGCAAGGGCAAGGGGCCACCGGACCATTGGGTGGCGGTGGTGAAACCCGGATGCATCATGTTCGAAATGGCGGGGGTGGATTTGGCCACGGCCCACGAAGCCATGAAACTGGCCTCGCACAAGCTGCCCATTTCGACGAAATTCGTTTCGCGCGCGGAGGAACTCTGATGGCGGGACGCACACAAAAGTTCCGGCAAATGGATGCCAATGAGCTGGGCGTGCAGCAGCAGGAGCTGGCGGAACAAATCTTCCGGCTGCGCTTCCAGCTTTCCACCGGGCAGGCCGAAGGCCTGAAGAAATTGCGGGAAGCCAAGCGGGATCTCGCGCGGATCAAGACGCTCCTGCGCGAGAACGAATTGAGGAAAGCGTAATGGCCAACGAAACAGCAGGCGCCGCGACGGCGCAGGAACGCGGCGCGCGGCAGGAACTTCTGGGCGTGGTAACCAGCGCCAAGATGCAGAAAACCATTGTGGTCAAGGTGACCCGGGCGACGCAGCATCCGCTGTATCACCGCGTGGTGCGTTCCGGAAAGAAATACTACGCGCACGATGAAGCAGGCGAGGCGCGCGTGGGGGATACCGTGCGGATTATTTCCACGCGTCCGCTATCGAAACTCAAGCGCTGGCGCTTGAAGGAAATTGTGTCGCGTTCGACGCGCGTGGCCTAGCGCGCTCGCCGCGATTGGCAAGGGAGCAAGATCATGGTTCAGATGAGAACTTGGCTGACGGTGGCCGATAATTCCGGCGCCCGGCAAATCACCTGCATCCTCCCGGTGGGAGGAGATGCGGGGCTGGTGGCGGGGTTGGGCGATGTGATTACCGCCGCGGTCAAAGAGGCGTCTCCGGACGGCCAGGTGAAGAAGGGCGTAGTGGTCCGCGCCGTGGTGGTACGCACCCGAAAAGAACATCGGCGGAAGGATGGCACGTACATCCGATTCGACGACAATGCCGCGGTGCTAATCAACGATGCGAACGAGCCGATTGGAACGCGCGTTTTCGGGCCGGTCGCCCGCGAATTGCGCGAGAAGAAGTTCACTAAGATCATCTCGCTCGCTCCGGAAGTGTGGTGACCATGAGAGAACCCAAGGAAAAACCCGCGCCGATGGGCATTCGCCACGGCGATTTGGTGAAAGTAATGGCCGGGCGTTCGAAAGGCAAAACCGGCAAAGTGCTGGCTGTCAACCGCTTGAAAAACACGGTGACCGTCGAGCATGCCAACATGATCAAGCGCCACACGCGCCCCAACCCTTCGAAAAACATTCGAGGCGGCATCCTCGAGAAGGAAGGCCCGGTGCAGGTTTCAAACGTGATGCTGGTCTGCCCGGGTTGCGGGAAACACACGCGCGCGGGACACACCACGCTGCCCGATGGAACCAAAGTGCGCACTTGCCGGCGCTGCAATACGACATTCGAGAATTAGAGGCGAAGCGGAAATGATGACTCGTTTGCATGAAAAGTACGAAAAAGAAGCGGTCCCGGCGATGTCCAAGCGTTTTGGATATACCAACCGGATGGCCGTGCCGCGCGTTGCAAAGGTGACGCTGAACATCGGGCTGGGCGAAGCCAGCGCCAACGTGAAGTTGCTGGACACCGCGGCGGTGGAACTCGGGCAGATTGCCGGACAAAAGCCGGTCATCACCCGCGCCAAGAAATCCATTGCCAATTTCAAGATTCGCAAGGGCATGCCCATCGGCTGCATGGTCACCTTGCGCGGCGAGCGCATGTACGAATTTCTGGACCGCCTTTCGGCCATCGTGCTGCCGCGCGTGCGCGATTTCAAAGGCCTGCCGCCGAATTCCTTTGACGGGCGCGGCAATTACACTTTGGGCCTGAAAGACCAACTGGTATTCCCGGAAATCGATTACACCCGGGTGGACAAAATCAAGGGGCTGAACGTGACTATCACCACCACAGCCCGCAGCGACGAAGAAGGGCGCGAGCTTTTGAAGTTGCTCGGCGTGCCCTTCCGGGCCTAAGAGGAGCTAGAAAAAATGGCACGCACCAGCCAATTCGCGAAGATGAAGCGCAAGCCCAAGTTCAAGATTCGCGTGCGCAACCGCTGCCGGATTTGCGGACGTTCCCGCGCGTTTCTGCGCAAGTTCGAAATGTGCCGCATCTGTTTCCGCGGCCTGGCGCTCAAGGGTGAAATACCGGGCGTTGTGAAAGCCAGCTGGTAAGGAAAGAAGAATGACTACCGACCCGATTGCCGATTTGCTGACGCGCATCCGCAACGCCGTGCGAGCCAAGCACCCGCGCGTGGACTTGCCGTCCTCGAAGTTGAAAGTGGAAGTGGCGCGCATTTTGAAGGACGAAGGGTACGTCTCGAATTTCAAGGTTGTCGAAGAACAAAAGGGCAAGAAGACGCTGCGCGTTTTCCTGCGCTACACGCCCGACCGCCGCAGCGTGATCACCGACCTCAAACGCGTTTCGCGTCCCGGCTCGCGGCGTTACATCGGCAAGACCGGCATCCGCCCGGTGTTCGGAGGCATGGGCATTTCCATCCTCTCGACTCCGCGGGGATTGATGACCGGACAAACCGCGCGCAAAGAAGGCATGGGCGGCGAATTGTTGTGCGAAGTTTGGTAGAGCTGCGAATTCAGATTCAGACGAGGACGTGAGAAAGCCATGTCGCGAATTGGAAACAAAATTATTCCGGTGCCCGCGGGCGTAAAAATCGCCATTCAACCCAAGTCCGTGGAAGTGCAGGGTCCCAAGGGCAAGATGACCGTGCCGCTGCCGGCAGGCATTCATTTCGAGCAGAAGGATGCCACGCTGATCGCCAAGCGCGATTCCGAGGAACACCGCGCGCTGCACGGCCTGGCGCGGGCGCTGGTGGCCAACGCCGTCACGGGAGTCACCACGGGATTCAAAAAGGATCTCGACATTGTGGGCGTCGGCTATCGCGCCGAAGTAAAGGGCAAAAACGTGGTGCTGGCGCTGGGGTATTCGCATCCCATCGAGTTCCCGATTCCCGAAGGAATCGTCGTCACCGTCGAGAAACAGACGCACATGACCGTGGCGGGAGCCAACAAGAATCAAGTGGGGCAGGTGGCCGCGAATCTTCGCGCCCTGCGTCCCCCCGATCCGTACAAGCAGAAAGGCATTCGCATCACCGGCGAGCGCCTGAAGAAGAAGGCCGGAAAGGCCGGCGCCAAGACGGCGGCGGCATAACCGGGGAGGAGAGATAAGGTGGCAGCTCCTGTACGAAGATTATCGCGCGAGGCGCACCGCCAGCGGATTCACCGCCGCATGCGCAAAAAGATTGCCGGGACGGCGGAGCGGCCGCGCCTGGCTGTGCATCGCTCGACCAAGCACATTCGCGCCCAGGTGATCGACGACTTGTCGAATCACACCATCGTTTCGGCCAGCTCGCTGGACGCCGATGTGCGCAATGTGATCAAGGGCGGCGGGAACATCGCCGCGGCAAAAGTGGTGGGAAAACTGATCGCCGAACGCGCTCGTTCGAAGGGCGTCGAAAAGGTGGTCTATGACCGCGGTGGGTACCAATATCACGGCCGCGTGAAAGCGCTTGCCGAATCGGCCCGGGAGGCGGGCCTGCAGTTCTAAACATTATGGCGAAACAAGAGCTCAAGGATATTTTGTCGATTCGCCGGCTGGTGAATGCCAACCAGGCCAACTTGAAAGATCAGGTGGTTTCCATCAACCGCGTCACGAAAGTGGTGAAGGGCGGAAAGAACCTCAGCTTTTCGGCGCTGGTGGTGGTGGGCGACCAGGGCGGCCACGCCGGATTCGGCATGGGCAAGGCGCGCGAAGTTCCCATGGCCATCCGCAAAGCCATCGAGCAAGCCAAGAAAAATATGGTCAAGCTCAACCTGAAGGGTTCGACCATTCCGCACCAGGTTCTCGGGCGCTACGGCTCCGGGCAAGTGCTGCTGAAGCCCGCGCCGGAAGGAACCGGGGTGATTGCCGGAGGTCCGGTGCGCGCAGTGATGGAGGTCGCGGGAATTCAAAATGTGCTCACGAAATCCCTGGGCACCTCGAATCCCCACAACGTGATCAAAGCCACATTTGACGCGCTGCTGCATTTGAAGGATGCCGCCAAGGTAGCCGAATCGCGCGGCAAGACCGCGGAAGAAGCGGCTTCCTAAGCGCGCATCCCGAGGAACGAGACATGACAGCGACCAAGAAAAAATCGGAAACGTTGAAGATCAGGTGGGTGCGCAGTTTTATCGGATGCCCGCGCGGCATGCGCGCCACCATCCGCGGGCTGGGATTTCGCCGCATGCAGCAGGTGATCGAACATCCCGATACTCCCGCGGTTCGCGGCATGATCGCCAAGGTGCATCACCTGGTGGAGATTGAGAGCTAATCATGGCCATTAAACCAACACTATCGAATTTGAAGCCGCCGCGCGGCTCGCGCCATCGCAAGGTGCGCGTGGGACGCGGCATGGGCTCGAAGCTGGGAAAAACTTCGGGAGCCGGAAACAAGGGCCAGCAGTCACGCCGCGGCTATTCACGCCGCCCGGGATTTGAAGGCGGGCAGATGCCGCTGCACCGGCGCATTCCCAAGCGCGGTTTCACGGCGCCGTTTTCGAAATCCTACTCCGTCGTGAATGTGGAAACGCTCAACGCGTTTCCCGCGGGCGAGACGGTCACGCCGGAAATTCTGGCGGGATATGGAATCATTCGCGGGAAGAGTGATGGCGTGAAAGTGCTGGGCGACGGCGAATTGAAAGTCGCCTTGACGGTTCGCGCGCACGCCTTCAGCAAGTCGGCGCAGGAAAAGATCACCGGCGCCGGAGGGAAGGTCGAAGTCCTGGCATGAGGAAGCTGGCCGAGGCCATTCGGAATATTTTCAGCACGCCGGACCTGCGGAACCGCGTCTTGTTCACGCTGGCGTTGCTGGGGGTGTACCGCCTCGGCGCTTTTATTCCCACCCCGGGAATCAATACTCCTCTGCTGCAGCAGCTCTTCAATCAGAGCCGCGGCTCGGTGCTGGGGCTGATTGATTTGTTCAGCGGCGGAAATTTTCGCCGCCTGACGATTTTCGCGCTGGGCATCATGCCGTACATCACTGCCGCGATTATTTTGGAATTGATGGTGGTGGTATGGCCGTACCTTGAAAAACTGCAGAAGGAAGGCGAACTCGGCCGGCGCAAGATCACTCAGTACACGCGCTACCTGACCATCATTCTCAGCGTGTTTCAGTCGTTCACCATCGCGCTGACTTTGCAGCGCCAGAATTTGTCCGGCCAGGCGCTGGTCTATCATCCCGGGCCGCGATTCATCTTGATGACCATCCTGACGCTGACCACGGGTTCGGCGTTCATCATGTGGCTTGGCGAGCAGATCAGCGATCGCGGCATCGGCAACGGCATGTCGCTGATCATCTTTGCCGGCATCGTGGTGGGCTTGCCCAACGCCGTGAGCGACATGATTGACAAGGCTGTCACGCGCCAGTGGGGTTCGTTCACGCCCATCGCCATGATGATTTTGATCGCGCTGATGGCCGCCGTGGTGGCTTTCATCGTGTTCGTGGAAAGCGGGCAGCGGCGCATTCCGGTGCAATACGCCAAGCGCGTGATGGGCCGCAAGGTGATGGGCGGGCAGATGACCTATTTGCCGCTGCGCGTGAATGCCGGCGGCGTGATTCCGCCGATTTTTGCCAGCTCCTTGCTGACGTTTCCGCAGACCCTGGCGCTGATTTTGCAGAAGCGTTCGCCGCTCTTCGACAAGTTGGCGAAATCGATCAGCTGGGGCGAGCCGCTGTACACCGTGATTTATGTCACGCTGATCATCTTTTTCGCGTTCTTTTACGTGGGAATTATTTTCAATCCCACCGAGCTTGCGGACAATATGCGGAAATACGGGGGGTTCATTCCCGGCATCCGCCCGGGCCGCAATACCTCGGAATATATCAATCGCATTTTGACGCGCCTGACGTTTGTCGGCGGCGTCTACCTGGCGGTGGTTTGCCTGTTGCCGGAATGGATGATTTCGGGGATTCATTTGCAGCATTTGCCCGGAGCCGTGGGCACATTTTTTGACAATCATATGTGGCGCTTCGTCTTGGATGGGCTGGGTGTGCAATTTTATTTTGGCGGAACATCGCTGCTGATCGTCGTGCAGGTGGCGATGGACACGGTGCAACAACTCGAAGCCCAGCTGGTGATGAGGAACTACGAAGGGTTCAGCCGGAAGGGCCGTCCGCGCGGTCGTCGCGATTGATGCTGGTTGATCGGCGGTGAATATGGCGCTGGATCGAGCTTTGATTTTCCTCGGCCCGCCGGGAGCGGGCAAAGGCACGCAGTCGAAGCGCTTGGCGCGGCTCTACCAGGTGCCGCATCTTTCGACTGGCGACATGCTGCGCGAGGCTGTGGCTCGCGGAAGCGATACCGGCCGGTTGGCCAAGCCGATGCTCGAGCGCGGCGAGCTGGTGCCGGACGGCGTGGTGCTGAAAATGGTCGAGGAGCGGCTGGAGCAGCCCGATTGCGCCGGCGGATTCATCTTCGACGGCTTTCCGCGGACGATTCCGCAGGCCGAGCAGTTGGGCAAGATTCTTACCCGGCTGGGATTCGGGAAGCCGCTGGTGATCGAGTTTCAGGTGGACCAGGAAACGCTGTTGCGGCGCCTGGCGGGCCGCTGGACATGCAGCGTGGGCGGTGAGACGTACAACATTTTTGAGCACCCTCCGAAAGTCGCGGGGCTTTGCGACAACGACGGAGGAAAGCTGATGCAGCGCAGCGACGATCGTCCGGAAATTGTGAAAGATCGCCTGCGAGCCTATGAACGCCAGACGCAGCCGCTGGTGAATTATTACCGGGCGCTGGGCGCGCTGGAAGCGATTGACGGGATGGCGGACGTCGAGAAAGTGCACCAGGAATTGCAGGAAATCGTGCAGCGGACGGGCAGGAGTAATGGTCATCTGTAAATCGCCGGCGGAACTCGAAAAGATGCACCGCGCGGGCCTGGTGGTTTGGGGCGCGCTCGAAAAGATGCGCACCATGGTGCGGCCGGGAATCTCGACGCAAGAGCTGGATGAGTTTGCCGAAGCGTACACCAAAGAGAATCACGCGCGCCCGGCGTTCAAGGGATATCGCGGGTATCCGAGTTCGGTATGCACTTCGATCAATCAGGAAGTGGTGCACGGGATTCCTTCCTCCTCGCGCAAGCTGCGGGAAGGCGACATTCTTTCGATGGATTTTGGAGTCGAACTGGAAGGCTATTTTGGAGATGCGGCGCTGACGGTTCCCGTAGGCAAGATCGCGCCGGAGCGGGAAAAGCTGTTGCGCGTCACGCGCGAATCGCTCGAGCAGGGGATTGAGAAAATCCGCCCCGGCAACCGCCTGGGAGATATTTCATCGGCGGTGCAGAAGTGGGTGGAAAAGAATGGCTTTTCGGTGGTGCGCGAGTTCGTGGGGCACGGCATCGGCACGCGCATGCATGAAGACCCGCAGTTGCCGAATTACGGCGCGCCGGGACAAGGCCCGCGATTGCAAGAGGGCATGGTGCTGGCCATCGAGCCGATGGTGAATTCGGGCGGCCCGGCGGTGCGTGTGCTGGACGACGATTGGACGGCGGTGACCGCCGACGGCAGCGATTCGGCGCACTTTGAACACACCGTGGCCGTCACGGCGACAGGCCCGTGGATTTTGACGCGGCCCCGAGAAGCTTCCGGGCCGGTCTGGTAAGCGCAGAAAACGAAATCGCAAGAGTTTTCCGGATGGGATGGATTCAATAGGAGCACATGGGCAAAAGGCCAGAGCGGGAACCACGCAAACCGGGAGAGAGCAGCGGGAAGGAAGACGCCATCGAGGTGATGGCCACGGTGGTCGAGCCGCTGCCCAACGCCATGTTTCGCGTGGAACTGGAAAACAAGCATCAGGTGCTGGCCCATATTTCCGGAAAGATGCGCAAGAATTTCATCCGCATTCTTCCGGGGGATCGCGTGGCAGTGGAGTTATCGCCGTATGATCTGACGCGCGGGCGGATCGTGTACCGGTACAAATAGCAGGAGCGGGGAAAAACGGAGCAGCTTATGAAAGTTCGGGCCTCAGTAAAGAAAATTTGCATGAAGTGCAAAGTGGTTCACCGGCGCGGCGTGGTGCGCGTGATCTGCACCAATCCGAAGCACCGCCAGCGCCAGGGCTAGGGAGGAAATCAGATGGCACGCATCGCAGGTGTGGATCTGCCGCCCAATAAGCGGCTGTGGGTGGGGCTGACGGCGATCTATGGAATCGGCCAGGCGCGCGCCCGGTCGCTGGCTCTGAAGGCCAACGTGGATCACACCAAGAAGATCAAGGATTTGACCGAAGACGAAGTGACGCGCCTGCGCTCCGCCATCGAATCGGAAGGGCGCGTGGAAGGCGATCTCCGCAAGGAGACGCAGATGAACGTGCGGCGCCTGATCGAAATTCAGGCGTACCGCGGCTTGCGCCACCGCCGCAATCTTCCGGTGCGCGGACAGCGAACGCATACCAACGCGCGCACCCGCAAGGGACCGCGGAAGGGCGCCGTGGCAGCCAAGAAGAAAACGATGGCGCGCAAGTAAGGATTCTGGAGGGCCTGCGGGCTCGCTCGAAGTTCGAATAGGAGAATATTCACCTTGGCAAAAGAACCGAAGGATGCAGCCGCCGCACCGGCATCGGGCGCGGCCGCAAAGACCACCAAGCGGAAGAAGGAGTTCCGCAAGAAGCGGGAAAAGCGCGTGGTGCCTCACGGCGTCGTGTGCATCCAGGCGACGTTCAACAACACCATGGTCACGCTCACGGATCCCGATGGCCGCACGGTGAGCTGGGCGACGGCCGGCTCTGTGGGCTTCAAGGGATCGCGCAAGGGTACGCCCTATGCCGCGCAACAGGCGGCCATGACCGCGGCGGGTGTGGCGCGCGATCAATACGGCATGAAATCGGTGGAAGTCCGGGTGAAGGGTCCCGGCGCGGGCCGCGAATCGGCGGTGCGCGCGCTGGCTTCCGCGGGATTGCACATCAACGCCATCAAGGACGTAACGCCCGTGCCGCACAACGGCTGCCGTCCGCCGAAGCGCCGGCGCGTCTGACGCTCATACAAGTTTCGCAGCGAAGGTAAAGGAGAGAAGGACTTGGCAAGACATCGTGAAGCGGTTTGCCGGCTGTGCCGAAGGGAAGGGCAAAAGCTCTTCCTAAAAGGTCTCCGGTGTTTTACGGAAAAATGCGCGATCGAAAAGCGCAACTTCGTGCCGGGACAACACGGCCAGGCGCGGCGCCCGAAGATGGTGGGTTACGGCGTGCAGTTGCGCGAAAAGCAGAAGGTGAAGCGCACCTACGGTCTGCTCGAGCGCCAGTTCCGCACCTATTTCGAAAAGGCGGAGCGCACCAAGGGGCCCACCGGCTCGAATCTGATGGTGACGCTCGAACGGCGCCTCGACAACGTGGTCTATCGCATGGGATTGGGCGGTTCGCGCGCGCAGGCCCGGCAATTGGTGCTGCACGGGCACATTCGCGTGAAGGACCGCAAGGTGAACATCCCGAGCTATCTGGTCCAGGTGGGCGACGAAGTGGTGCTCAAGGACAAGATGCGCGAAAACACCATGATCCTCGAAGCGCGGAATCTGGCGCAGAGCCAGGGTGTGGCGCCGTGGCTGGATATTGACCGGGAAAATTTCAAGGCGCGCGTCGTGGCCATGCCGCGTCGCGAAGACGTGCAGACTCCGCCGATGAACGAACAGCTCATCGTGGAACTGTACTCGAAGTAGCGCCCCGTTTTTACACGTTGAAAAGTATGTGGGTCCGCCGCGGGCGGGCCGGGAGGAATAATTCAGATGTGGAAGGGCTTCCAGAAACCAAAGCGTTTGGCCGCAGAACCCGAAACACTTACCGATAAGTTCGGCAGATTTTCCGCGCAGCCTTTCGAGCGCGGCTGGGGAACGACGGTGGGGAATTCGCTCCGCCGCGCCCTGCTGAGCTCGATCGAAGGCGCCGCAATCACCGCGGTGAAAATCGAAGGCGTGCTCCATGAATTTTCGCCGATTCCCGGGGTGGTGGAAGACGCCACGGACATCATCCTCAACCTCAAGCAGATTCCGCTGAAGTTGAACACCGATCAGCCGAAGACCATCACCCTGGTGGTGGATGCTCCCGGCCCGGTCACTTCCGCGAAGATTGAAGAAGACGCCGATATCGCCGTGCTGGACAAGAACATTTATATCGCCACGGTCAGCGAAGGCGGAAAACTCGAACTTGAATTGCGCATCAAGAACGGCCGCGGATACGTGGCCGCCGACCGCAATTTCGACGAGGATCTGCCCATCGGTTACATTCCCATCGACTCCGTGCATTCCCCGGTGCGCAAAGTGAACTACGCCGTAGAAGCCGCGCGTTTGGGACAGATGACCGATTACGAAAAGCTCACGCTGGAAGTCTGGACCAACGCCGCCATCACCCCGCAGGACGCCATCGGGCTGGCCGCCAAGCTGGTCAAGGACCACATGAGCATCTTCATCAATTTCGAGGAGCAGCCCGAGCTGCCCGAGGAAGTGGTGGAAAATTACAGCGATCCGCGGCTGGAATTCCTGGATCGCTCGGTTGAGGAGCTCGAGCTTTCCGTGCGCTCCTACAATTGCCTGAAGAACGCCAACATTCAGAACTTGCGCGAGCTGGTGCAGAAGACCGAATCGGAAATGCTGAAGACCAAGAATTTCGGCCGCAAGTCGCTGAATGAAATCAAGGACATCCTGGTGAAGATGGGTCTGAGTCTGGGGATGAAATTCGACGAGCATGGGCGCATCATCTGGCCTCCGCTCCCCAGCCAGACCGCTCCGCCACCAGCCGAGGGAGACGCGTCGGCGCTCTAGCCCGCGGATGAATCGATGAGACACCTCATATCAGGATCGAAACTTGGGCGCCAACCGGCGCATCGCCGCGCCACGCTCCGCAATCTGGTGACGAACCTTATCGAAAAGGAACGCATCGAGACCACCATCCTGCGCGCCAAGGCTGCGCGTCCGCTGGCCGAGCGCATGATCACCCTCGGCAAGCGAGACTCGCTGCACGCTCGCAGGCAGGCCGCTGCGTTTCTCACCACCCCGGGCGCCACGCAAAAGCTTTTCTCCGAACTCGCGCCGCGTTTTTCCGATCGTCCCGGCGGCTACACGCGCATCATCCGCACCGGTTGGCGCATCGGAGACGGAGCGGAGCTGGCCATCCTGGAATTCATCGGGACGCAGCTCAAGAAGAAAGAGAAAAAGGCGCGAAAGAAGCAGACCGAGGAATCGCCGCAAGAAGAAACAGCGGCGGCCGAGAAGTAGCTTTCCGGCAGTTGCCCCGAAAATAAAAATTAAGAAAGGCCCGGTCCGGAAATCCTGGACCGGGCTTTTTTATTTCCGTCATTGGAGGATTGCGCGCCTTTTGCGCACCGCGAAAAATCGCGGACTATCCTTCGCGCGCAGTGCTGAATTTTAAATCACGCATCGCCGGCCTTGCGCTCGCCGCGGATATGCTGCCAGAAGACGATCAGCCAGGCGAAAAGCTGCGCGGAGGCTCCGCCGATGGTGTCCAGCAGCACATCGGCCACGGCGGGAGTGCGTCCGGGAACGAAGGACTGGTGGAACTCGTCGAGCGCGGCATAGCCGGCAACCAGCAGGATGGCCGCAAGCGCCCATTTCAAGTGAGTTTCGCGGCGCGGGCCGCGGATGGCGCGGAGAATCAAATAGCTGAGTACAAAATATTCGGTGAAGTGCCCGCATTTGC
This sequence comes from uncultured Acidobacteriota bacterium, assembly GCA_963708285.1. Classification (GTDB taxonomy): domain Bacteria; phylum Acidobacteriota; class Terriglobia; order Acidiferrales; family UBA7541; genus Palsa-295. The sequence goes on along the minus strand of CAVPSF010000001.1, from coordinate 256,231 downwards.
GAATCACGTGATGCATGAATCCCAGCGTATCGGGAGTAGCCTGCGGGAAGAGCCAATGAAGGACGGGGAGAATCACCCGGCTGGTATTTTCGGAGGTGAAAGCGCCGGTGGAAAATCCGGAAATTATTAAGGCCCACACCAGCACCGGCCACCACTGCTTGAGCCAGCGCATCCTATCGTGCCCGGCCTGTAGGCGCGCAAATGTGCAGCAAGAATTTTTTAGCCATCCCAGGCATCATTCCATCCGATAGTTCGGTGCTTCGCGGGTGATGGTGACGTCGTGGACGTGGCTCTCGCGCAAGCCGGCTTGCGAGATGCGCACGAATTTGCCTGTCTTCTGCAATTCCTCAAGCGTCGCCGCGCCGCAATAACCCATCCCGCTGCGAAGGCCGCCGACGAGTTGCTCGACGAGCGCGGCGAGCGGGCCTTTGTAGGGCACTTGTCCTTCGATGCCCTCGGGCACTGATTTTCCGCGCGCCACGCCTTCCTGGGAATAGCGGTCCGCAGAGCCCGCTTCCATTGCGCCAATCGAACCCATGCCGCGGTAGGATTTGAATGTGCGGCCCTGATAGAGAATCGTCTCTCCCGGCGATTCCTCCGTCCCGGCGAAAAGCCCGCCGATCATCACGGCGGCTGCGCCGGCGGCGATGGCCTTGGTGATATCACCGGAAAATTTGATGCCGCCATCGGCGATCACCGGAACGCCGGAACCGGCGGCGGCTCGTGAGCATTCGAGGATGGCGGTGATTTGCGGCACGCCGATTCCGGTGACGATCCGCGTGGTGCAAATGGAGCCGGGGCCGATGCCCACTTTCACGCCGTCTACGCCCAGGGAAATCAGGTCGCGCGCCCCTTCGGCGGTGGCCACGTTTCCGGCGAGCAGTTGGACTTCCGGCAGGCGCCGCTTGATCTCGCGGATGGCATCCATCACGCGCGTGGTGTGTCCGTGCGCGGTATCGATGGCCACCACGTCAACATTCTCGTGCGCCATGGCTTCGGCGCGTTCGAGAAAATCTCCCGTAGCGCCGATGGCTGCGCCTACCCGCAGGCGTCCCTGCGCGTCCTTCGTGGCGTTCGGAAATTCGAGTTTTTTCTGAATGTCCTTCACGGTGATGAGGCCCTTGAGGTTGAAATCCTTGTCCACCACCAGCAGTTTTTCGATGCGGTGGCGCTGCAGGATTTTTTCTGCGTCTTCGAGAGTGGTGCCCACCGGGACGGTGACCAGGTTGTCTTTGGTCATCACCTGGCTGACCGGCTGATCGAGATTGCGTTCAAATCGCAGATCGCGGTTGGTCAAAATTCCCACCAGGCGTTGCCCGCGCGTCACCGGCAGTCCCGAAACTTTGTACTTGTTCATGATTTCGAGAGCCTGGCGCACGGTCAATTCCGGGGCGATGGTGACCGGATCTACGATCATGCCGCTTTCCGAGCGTTTTACTTTGTCCACTTCCTCGGCTTGCCGCTCGATGGTCATGTTGCGGTGAATAAATCCGATGCCGCCTTGCCGCGCGATGGCGATGGCCAGGCGCGAATCGGTGACGGTGTCCATGGCCGCGGCCACGATGGGGATGTTCAGCCGGATGGCGCGTGAAAGGGAAGTGCTGGTGTCTGCCTGCGCCGGCAGCACCGAAGATTTGCCGGGGAGGAGCAGGACGTCGTCAAACGTCAGCCCTTCAGGGATTGGTCCATCGATCATTCCAAGTCTCCTGTACGTACGCGGAAGCGCTCCGATACAAAAAAAGCCCAGCGGGGTTCGCTGGGCGAATGAAGGACTTCCTGGCAACAAATTTCTGTCATAGCGTGATTCTTCATTTTAGGCGGGTCACGCGGTGAAAGCAAGCCGGAGCGAAACGCACTCGCACGCGCACTGTTCCGTTGCATGAGAGCACGCGAATCTCTACCATGGAAGATGGTGAACGACTTCGTCCCTCCTGCGATCCTGCGCAACCCGCACGCCATGACCATAGCCGCCAGTTTCTGGCCGCGGAGCTTTCCCGCGCTTGTTCCCGCCAGCTCGCGATTTTTTCAGGTGGATGCGGAATCGCAGGTGCGCGGCGATTGCCACTGGCAAAAAGAGCCGCGGGATCATCCCACCCTTGTGCTGCTGCACGGACTGGAAGGTTCGAGCGCATCGGGTTACATGATGGGCACGGCTGAAAAGGCCTGGATGGCGGGATTCAACGTAGTGCGCTTGAACCAGCGCAATTGCGGCGGGACGGAGGCGCTGACGCCCACGTTGTATCATTCCGGCATGAGCGGGGATATTCAGGCGGTGATCGCGGAACTGGCGGAGCGCGACCGGCTGCCGGAAATTTTCGCCGCGGGATTTTCGATGGGCGGCAACCTGGTGCTGAAAATGGCGGGGGAACTGGGCGGAAGCGGCCCACAGGCGTTGCGCGGAATCTTCTGCGTCGCGCCGGCGCTCGATTTGGCGGCTTGCGCGGACGCGCTCGACGAGCCGCGCAATTTCATCTACGAATGGCATTTCGTGCGCAATCTGAAGCGGCGCATGCGCCATAAAGCCCGCCTGTTTCCGGATAATTTTCCGGAGAAAGAGTTGCGCGTGCTTAGTCAGGTTCGCACCGTGCGCCAATTTGACGATGTGATGACCGCGCGTTTTTGCGGTTTTCGCGATGCGGCCGATTATTATCAGCGTTCGAGCGCGAAGCGCGTGGTGCATCAAGTGCGCCGCCCGGCGATGATTCTCACCTCCCAGGACGATCCCTTCGTTCCCTTTTCGTCATTTCAATTTGCGGCGCTCACCGAAAATCCTCATATTCGATTCGTGGCTCCGAAGACGGGCGGACATTGCGCGTTCATCTCCGAAAATTCCGGCGGCGGCCGGTTTTGGGCCGAAACGCAGATTGTCGAATTTTGCGTGGAGAATTCGGCGCGCGGGAAGTGAGTGCGCGCCTCTGGGGCCAAATCAGTGGAAATGCGAAATCACCACGGCGTCGGTGACCTGATGACCCCGGACAAAAACGATCTGCTTCCCGTCGGGTGAGAGCGCGAAGGTGTTCATGAAATCCGATGGCAGGGCCATCAGTTGTTTGGGAGTCTGCGGCGGATTTCCGGAGGATGAGATGGGCTGCGCCCACAAAGTTGTGGCCTCATCCTTTTGGATCAGATACAGCACATCGCGCCCATCTTTCGTCCAGGCAATTTTAATCCCGCCGTCGCCCGCCATGACCACGCCGTGTGGCAAATCATACGCGGTGCGAATTTCTCCGCCATCCACGCCTAAAATCGCGAGTTTCGGATCCTGGCTGGGGTCCGGCAGATACGTTGCGGCCAGCAGCGTGCCATCGGGAGATATCGCCGGATTTTGCATGGATTTGCCGATGGGAACCGGAGTGCCGCCGTCAATTCCAATTTTCATGAGGCGGGTTTGAACGCCGGTGGCATCCATGTAGATCACATATTTACCGTCCGGAGAGCAATCAGGGGTCACATCCAGTTGGCCCTGAGTGATTGACCTGGCGCTTCCGCCGTCAATGTCCGCGCGCCAGATGGAGATGCCCTGTGCGCCGTGGCTCGAGGCATACACAAAAGTTTTGCCATCGCCGCAGGACGACGGCCACAACGGTGCCCCACCGGCGATGGGAATGTCGCGCATGGCGGTCCCGTCGCTGGCGATGCTGGCAAGCCGGATGGCTCCCGAGGCGTAGTAGGTGTACACGATGGGACCGCCATGAGCCCAGGCGATTCCTTCCAAACCATCCGCATGGCTGATTCCGGAAGTGATCTGATGGGGTGGAGAAAACGCGGAATTGCTGCCCAGTGGCGCCGACCACAATCCGCCGGTGAAAGTGACCTGCACGGTGGCCAGGGAATCGCCATCGGAAGTAATGCTCGCTCCCGTGTAGAAATTCAAGTCGTTCGTCACGCGGCGTTCCGCCCCGCCGGGATATGTCAGCTCCCAAATCTGCGCGTTCACGGACATGCGCCCAGGGGCGGCGCTGAATAAAACGGCGGACCCGTCAGGAAGCCAGGCGATTTGCCGGGGATATCCCCAATCGCGGTTCCCCAGCCGCGTGGAAGCGCCGGAATCGGATGCCACGGCCTCCATCGCGAATTTCAAAAAATCGCCGTCCGGAGTTTCGGCCACGGCAATGTGCCGGCCGTCGGGAGACCATGCCGGGCCTTGCGTTGAAAAATACGCGGGGTCGTGAAGCACGGCGAGTTGTCGCTCGCCGGAGCCGTCGGCATTTGCAATCATCAGATTCGAGGACTTGGTTTGAGGAGACTGCCGCACGAAGGCGAACTTCTTTCCGTCGGGCGAGAACGTCACGGGACTATCCACATTTGAAATGATTTGCCGCGAATTTCCGCCGATGGAGGGAGCCTGAAACAGAATTCCGGTACTCGAGCCGGGTTCGTTCTTGACGTAATACAGATAATTGCCATCGGGCGAAAAAGTCAGCCCGCCAATTTCGCCTTCGGTTCCGGCCTGCACCTGCGCCACGCTGCCCGTGGCCAGCTGGCGCACAAAAATTCCGTGCCCGCCGTTGCTGTCCGCGACATAAGCCAGCCATTTGCCGTCGGGCGAGATGGCATCGAGGTGAATATTCCCGGAGGAAGTGACGGGATTGATCGTCATCTCCGTAAAAGCAGCCGGAATTGCATTTGGCACAGAACGCTTATGCAAGTAAGCGATTCCCATCGCCGCGATAATCACAACAACCGCTCCCCACGCGAAATATCTTGTATTGCTGCGCGCCAGGGGCACTGCCGCGGTTTGCGGCGAGGGACCGGCGAAAGGTGTGGCCGCGGAATCCGAGCGAGGCGCGGCAGCGATGGAGGGCCAGGAAGTGTCGAGCGCGACTTGGCTGCGGGATGAATCCGCGTCGCGCTTCAAGCGCTTCAAATCGGTGCGAAGTTCCGCGGCGGTCTGGTAACGCAGATCGCGGTCTTTTTCGAGCGCCTTGCCGATGATCTCTTCCAGTTTGGGTGGGAGATTGGTATTGAAAGACGAAGGGGCGGCAGGCGCGCGATTCAAAATGGCGTCGAAAATAACGGCGGAGGTGGCGCCGGAAAATGCGGCGCGGCCTGTGGCCATTTCATACACCACCGCACCCAGGCTGAAAAGGTCGGTGCGCGCATCGAGTTCCTGCCCGCGAGCCTGTTCCGGAGACATATACGCCACGGTCCCGAGCGCCGAACCGGGACTGGTGAGCAGCAAATTGTCCGTGGTGGGTTCGGAGCCCGTACTGGTGACGCCAATCGCCTCAGCCACGCGGCGCGTCGGCGATTGCTTGGCCAGGCCGAAATCGAGAATTTTAGCTTGCCCGCGGGAAGTGATGAAAATATTCGCGGGCTTGATATCGCGGTGCACAATGCCGCGCGCGTGCGCGGCTTCCAGGGCATCGGCGATCTGCGCGCCGAAATCGAGCAGGGAATCCATGGCCATGGGCTGTCCGGCAATTCGCTCGCGCAGCGTCTGGCCCTCGAGCACCTCCATCACCAGGAACGGGCGATGGTCGTGTTCGCCCACGTCGTAGATGGTGCTGATGCCGGGATGATTGAGCGAGGATGCCGCCCGCGCCTCGCGCTGAAAGCGTTCGAGTGCAATGGGATCGCGCGCCAGATCCACCGACAGAAATTTAATGGCCACCTGGCGGCCAAGCCGCGTGTCCTCCGCGCGATATACCTGTCCCATTCCCCCGCTGCCGAGCGGTTCGATGATGCGGTAATGCGAAATGGTCTCGCCAATCATGGGATCGTGTGCACGTCATCGTAAACAACCGCATGCAGCGGCGCAAGCGGCGAAATGCGAATCAGGAATCGGGCGGCTCCAGGGGAGTTTTTGCATTTGTATAGCTTGGGTGTTGGAGATGCGCGAGGTCAATGCTGCTTTTTAAATCTGCGCCGCTTTCACGCAAATGTGGAATCTGGGCTTTCGCGCATAAGAAAGGCGGGAAACGGATCACCGCCGTTTCCCGCCGAAAGATTTGCACGCTTTTTTGGTTTACTGCCCGGAAGCGCTGGGCCGTGGCATCACCGTGACGCTGACGGGCTGCTCCAACTGGAAATCAAGCTTCGTTTCCGAGGGAATCCGGACCTGCTGCCCTCGGGTTACGCCATTCCAGACCGCGCCGCCGCCGGCGCCCGCCGCTGCGCCAATCGCCGCGCCTTTTCCGCCGCCGGCAATCGCTCCCAGCAGAGTCCCCAATATCGCGCCACCGGCCACTTTTTTGGTGGTGTTTTTTCCGCGCGAGCTGCCGGCCAGATCGTATGTGCTGCTGACCAGGGGGTAAGATCGGCCCTGAAACTCAAGTTTCACGAGCTCCAGATGCAGCTCGCTCTTGCCCGTCATGCGCCCCGCGGAACTCGCGCTTACCAGCCGCACATACACATCCGCGCCCTGGGGCACCACCACACTATCTCCCACCACGATCGGCGCATCGAGCGAAGCATGGAAAATCTCTCCGGGTTGATTTACCGAGGAATCCACGCCATCAATCATGCGGATGCTCATCGTGGTGTTTGCGGGTACCACCACCTGCGTAGGCTGCGGCACGGGCGGAGGAGGTGGGGGCGTGGGAGGTGCGGGCTGCGCGGCGGCCTCCGGTGCCGCTTGCTGCGCTGGCGGCGTATCAGTCGGGGCTGCTGGCGGTGGCTCTGAAGTATCCTGCGGCGCAACTTGCGCGGATTCGACTGGAGCAGCAGCCGGTGGTTGAGGCTTGCGATGCTTGCGCGCGCGCTCGAGCTTAGGCGCAGCCTCTCGAGCGGGCTTAGCGGGAGGCGGAGTTGCCGCAGGCTCTTCCGGAGCCGCTTGCGCCGTCGTCGAGTTGACGCTCATTTGGTCGTTCACTTTCGTCACGCCCGGAGTTTGCGACGCGATTTTGTAGGCATCCAGGCGCGCCGCATCGCTGGGCACATCTCCGCTCACGGTCACCACGCCCTTGTCCGAAGCCACCTGGAGCGTCGCGTTTTTCAACTGCGCATCGGAAAACATCTGCGACTTGATATTGGTTACAATCGCCGCGTCGTTCGGCGCCTTCGCGCAGCCCGCCACGAGCAGCAAGCCCAGGACAAAAATCGGCTGCAACAATCTTCGATTCATTTCACGCCCTCCCGAACGAATCTGCGGAACCTCCGCCTGCCAATTGCGCGCCGCGATTATTTTTCCGCGGTTCCCTGATCTAGTTTACTACGATGCCGCGCTTCCATTTAAGGCTGTCTGGCTGGATGGCAACTTCCCTCGATTCAGGCATCTAGGCGGCGGCGCACCCGATGGGGGTCCTGCCTGCGATGCGCCAGCATGAAAAAACGGCGCAACTAATTTTTGATCTCTGTGTTTTACGAACAGCGCCGGAACAGGGGTTTCGGCCGTCGGAAATCATCGATTTAAAATTTAAGGAGAACTGCAATGCGGAATCCGAAAATTCTGCCGGTCCTGGTGTGGCTCATCGCAGTCATGGCGCTATCCAGTTGCAGCAGCAGTGGTTCGAACTCCAATCCTCCTCCACAGCAGAGCGCTTCGGTATTCACCATCGGCACGGATGCTCCGCTTCCCAGTGTGGTGTCCTGCCAGGTGATGATCACGGGCGTCACCATTTTTAACGGGACCACGAATGTGCCAGTCCTTTCGCAGCCGCAAATCATCGATTTCGCGCGGCTCAGCGGCTTGCACCAACTTCTGGACCTGAACGCCGTGCCCACCGGGACGTATACCTCGGCGACGGTGACTTTGTCCTCTCCGGTGATCGGGTTTATCGACACCACGCAGAATCCTCCGACGGTGACGACCATCAACGGAACGCTGACGCAATCCAGCGTCACCGTGAATTTCGCGAATCCATTCATCCTCCAGGACAATGATCTGGTGGGCCTGCGCATGGAATTCGACATCGCAAAATCGCTGGCCACGGATATGAACGGCCAGATCACCGGCGTCGTGAATCCCAATTTCGACATGCGCTTGCTGGCGTCGGACGATTCGAATGTTTCGATCGACGATTTTCACGCTGGAGTGGTGGGCGTGAGCGGCAACAATAGCTTCACAGTGCAGGGCCCGCACGGCCGCCAGTGGATGGTGACGACGGACGACAACACCGTCCTTGACGATCCCACCGTGCCCATCAATTCATTCACCACCAACACCATTGTGGAGATATCCGGACAGCTTGATCCGGTCACCCACGGTATTGATGCGAACGAAGTGGAAGTTCTCTCGAACGACAAGTTCTATCTCGGCGGACTGCTCACCAGCATTCGTCCGCCTTCGGGGCCTGCCACGCAAGCCGATCTCTACGTGCGCGACGAATTGCCGGATATTACGGGAATCACCGACGGGCAGATCGAAACGCTCAATTTGAATGGCTCCGAGCAATACCGCATCGCGGACATCAACATCCCGCTCACCACGCTGCTGTTCAATAATTCCTCACTCACCGCGGGACAAGTGGTGGATATCGGCGGCGCAGCTCACGACTACGAATGGCGTCTCGACTCTGACCGTTCATCGCGTCGTTTTGCGCAGGCAAGGGCAGGGTGGAACGTGGGTTCCCGGCAGCACCGTAGTGCAATCCGGCAACGCAGGAACTTTCCAGTTGAATGACACCTGGCAAGCAGGAATCCTCCTGCCCAGCCCGCTGACGGTGATAACTGCTAACGACACGCGATTCATTAACCTGAGCGGGCTATCGGCCCTGACCGGAACAACCGCTCTGCCGATTCGCGTAGTCGGCTTCATACTCATCAATCCTTCGACGAGCAAGCCGGTGATGGTGGCTCGTTCCGTCGAATTGATGACCCAGTAGCAGCGCAGCAATCGCGAACTAACGCCGCGGCCTCGCAATTCGCAACGAGACCGCGGCGTTTCTATTTTCTTACGCGAATCGGAAGATGCCCAGTTGGAAGCTTATTCGGAGCGGACGGCGATGATGTCTTTGTCTTTTACGCGCACTTCAATCGCGATCGGCGGGCGGATCCCTTCGCCCTGGACGATTTGTCCGCGCACCAGCCCGTTGGGGCCGGGTCCGTACTTGGTCAAATCAAAGATGGCATGGTTGCAGGGGTCGGCCACCACAGGAGTGTCCGAAGTGTAGTTGTATTCCGACTTCAGCCTTTGAAAATCGGTGACGTATTCGAGAGTGCAATTTCCGTACGGCTCGCGCAGCGAAAACGCCCAGTACACATTTCCCGGCAAATGCACCACGATGGCCGGCACGGTTTCTCCGATGCCGGCGTTGCGGAATTCAAATTCGCGCGAAGACCACGTTTTTGCTAGCTCTTCCGTGGTGGCGATCGGCCCCGGGCCCATCGGCAAGGAAACCGCGGGCTTGGCTCTTTCCGGAGCCACAGAGGCGCCTTCATCGAGACTCGCAGCAGTGGCTGGCGCGTTCGTGCCGCCCGACCATTTTGCGATGCCCAACGCTATCACCAGCACAACAGCCAGCGCGACCCCAGGCCACACCAGTTTCCCAGAGCGCGAAGGTTGTATAACCCGCGCAGTCGTGTCCGGATGGACCTTTGCGGATTTCGCGGCCGGAGCGTTCGATACCCCGGGAATCTGCGGTTGCTGGGGTTTGAATGGGTCTGGTTTCTCGTCGTCGGGCATGTAGTTTGGCCGGGTGTTGAATCTTTAGATTGAATCGCGACGCGACAAATTGCAAGAAGTGAACACCAAACCGCTGTTTACGCTTTGGCAATCGAAGCCGGGCGCGGAGGCGAGAGGCGATTCAAGCAGGATTTACGGCAGGCCATCCATCAGAAGCTGCGGAAAAAATGTGGCGGCTAGGCCAGCCGCTGCAAATGCACGGCATGATGCGCCACGTACTCGTGCAAATTGGCGAGGATCAGGAGAAGCTCCAGCATGCGGTCGCGCTGTTCGGGATCCGGCTGGTCGGCGCTTTCCTCCAGATTTTTCACGATGGCCAGCGCATCGGAAAGCAGCCATTCGAGGTTGTTGGAATTCATGGGCAAACCGTGGCGGCAGGAATCGAGCGATTGATCGGCGCGCAGAAACGCCTCATCCAGAAAATGATTGAGGCACAATTGCTCGCTTGCCAGGCCCAGAGGAATCGCATTGGGACACCCCGCGCGATGGCAGGCTGCGTTTCCAGAGGTATTCATCGGCCACCCCATCCCCCCAGGCTGGAGGCGCCTGAGGTATCTTTGGGCAAAGCCTAACACACTTTTTAGATTCCTGCGGCGATGTGCAATAAGCGGCAATAGCCGGAAAGGTGTGGTGGAAGGTGCGACAACTGCCGGCGTAAACGAACACTACGAAGAAAGTTCGCGGACGATTTCCGCTCATCACCAGCGTATTCAGTAAGGAATCCCAAAAATTCGTCGCGAGCCTTTCAGGCGGCCAGGCCGTGGCACTTCTTGTATTTTTTCCCGGAGCCGCACGGGCAAGGGTCGTTGCGTCCCACTTTCGCGGCGGCGCGCACCGGTTTGGGCGCTTCGGTCTGCGCCGGCCCAGCCTGAAATTGCAGATTTTGCTGCTGGCGTCGCTGGCGCGCTTCGATTTGTTTGGCTTCCTGCTCGGGCCGCGAAGGCTGCATGAGAAAAAGAAATCGCACGGCTTCAGCGTCCACGCGATCCATCATGTCCTCGAACAGCGTGAATGCTTCCTTCTTGAATTCCACCAGCGGGTCGCGCTGCCCGTATCCGCGCAGCCCGATGCCTTCCTTCAAGTGGTCGAGGGTCAGCAGGTGGTCCTTCCATTGCGCGTCCACGATGTCCAGCAGGATGTGGCGTTCGAGCCAGCGAAGCGTGGGCGCGGTGAATAGCGTTTCCTTATCTTCATAACGCGCTTTCACTTTTTCAAGCAGGGTGTCCACCAGCACATCGTGATTCATTTCCATCATGTCGATGCCGGCGGCCTTCAGGTCGAAACCGAACTGGTTGAGAACTTCATTGGTGAATTGCGTCACATTCCACTGCTCGGGATGCTGCTCACGCGGGCAATAAATCGCCACCAGCGAATTGGAGATGGCTTCGGCGCGCTCCAGCACGAATTCCTTCTGATCGCGGCCCTCGAGAAACGAGCGGCGCAAGCCATAGACGGCCTCGCGCTGCTTGTTCATCACGTCGTCATATTCGATCAAATGTTTGCGCGCTTCGAAGTTCTGCGCTTCCACCGCTTTTTGGGCGTTCTCGATGCGCTTGCTGATGATGCGCGATTCGATGGGCACGCCTTCGGTCATGCCCAGGCGGTACATCAGGGATTTCACGCGGTCTCCGCCGAAAATTCGCAGCAAGTCGTCTTCCAGCGACAAAAAGAATCGCGAAGCGCCGGGATCTCCCTGGCGTCCGGCGCGCCCGCGCAACTGATTGTCAATGCGCCGCGCCTCGTGGCGTTCCGTGCCGAGGATGTGCAGACCGCCGAGGGCGATCACTTCGTCATGTTCCGCGCGGCATTGCTCCGCAAATTGATCGTAAATCGGTTTCCATTGATCGAGCGGAACCTGAAAAATCTTGCCTTCCTGCTGGAAGAGAACCATGGGCTGCGATGGGGAGGTTCCCACGGCGTTTCCCGTTCCATTTTCCGGGGCCACATCACCCGCGGCATTTGTTCCGGCTGCCGCATCCGCATCGGCTTGCGCCGTGGTTTCCGTTCCCGGCGTGGCTCCGATCACGGAACCGGCCGGAGCGTAGGGCATGGCCAGCTTGTTTTTCATGCAATAATCGCGCGCCATCGCCTCGGGATTGCCGCCCAGCAAAATATCCGTGCCGCGGCCGGCCATGTTGGTGGAAACCGTCACGGCTCCCTTGCGCCCGGCCTGAGAGACGACTTTTGCTTCGCGTTCGTGCTGCTTGGCATTGAGAACCTGATGCGGGATTCCCGCCTTTTTCAGCAACTCCGCGATTTTTTCGGATTTCTCGATGGAAATGCTGCCCACCAGCACGGGCTGCCCGCTTTCGAAATACTGGCGGATGCCGCCCTCCTTCGTTCCGTCCTCCTGGATAATTCCATTCACCGCCGCCTCGAATTTTTCCGCTTCCGTGCGGTACACCACGTCGGGATGCTCGATGCGGATGAGCGTGCGGTTGGTGGGAATCAGGCACACGTCAAGGCCGTAAATTTTCTGAAATTCCTTGGCTTCGGTTTCCGCCGTTCCGGTCATGCCCGCCAGTTTTTTGTACATGCGAAAATAATTCTGGAAGGTGATGGTGGCCAGCGTCTGATTTTCGCGCTCGATCTTCACGCCTTCCTTGGCTTCCACGGCCTGATGCAGGCCGTCGGACCAGCGCCGCCCGGGCATCTGGCGTCCCGTGAATTCGTCGACGATTACCACTTCGCCGTCCTTCACCACGTAATCCACGTCCTTTTCGAAAAGCGCGTGGGCGCGCAGCCCCTGGTAGACGTGATGAATGATTTCCATGTTTGCGGGATCGTACAAATTCCCGAGGCCCAGCAGGCGTTCGCACTTCGAGACGCCTTCTTCGGTGAGCGTGGCGGTGCGCTGCTTTTCATCGAGGGTGTAATCGATATCCAGAATCAGCTTGGGGATGATTTTGTCGATGCGGTAATACTTATCGGTGGATTCCTCGGCCGGGCCGGAAATAATCAGAGGGGTACGCGCCTCGTCGATGAGGATGGAGTCCACTTCGTCGACGATGGCAAAATGGTTTCTGCGCTGCACGCAATCTTTCAAATCGTATTTCATGTTGTCGCGCAGGTAATCGAACCCGAATTCGTTGTTGGTTCCGTAGGTGATGTCCGCGGCATAGGCGGCGCGGCGCTGCGCGTCGTCCAGATCGTGAACAATCACGCCTACGGTCAGCCCCAGCATTTTGTAGATGGGCCCCATCCATTCCGCGTCGCGCCGCGCCAGGTAATCGTTGACGGTCACGATGTGCACGCCCTTGCCGGTCAGAGAGTTCAGGTATGCCGGCAAGGTGGCGACCAGCGTCTTTCCTTCGCCCGTCTTCATTTCCGCGATGCGCCCCTGGTGCAGAACCATTCCGCCGATGAGCTGCACATCGAAATGGCGCATGCCGAGCGTGCGGCGTCCCGCCTCGCGCGCGGTCGCAAACGCCGGGACGATGGCCGGTTCCAAGGCTTCTTGCAACTTCTTGCGGTAATCGAGCTCGTCGAAGTCCAGGCCCTCCATGCGTTCCTGCACTTCGGCCTTCAACTGCGCGGTCCGCGCAGTCAATTCCTCGTCGGAAAGTTTTTTCAGTTCCGGCTCGAGCCCGTTGATCTCTTCCACCACGGGCTGCATTTTCTTGACGTCGCGCTCGTGTTTGGAGCCTATAAATCGAGCGACGACATCGTCAATTATCTGCTCAACGTCCATGTCTTCTCGTCTCTCAGATTCCCCGCAGGAACCGCTCGGCTGGGGGGAAGTCTATTGGAGCCTGCTTCGAATCGGTTTCAGCAATCTCAGCGGCCAGTCAGCCTGCAACTTAAAAATTCATCATGGGGCCGGGCTTTCGCTCCGGCAAAATCCCCGCGACTACCTCGGTGGGGTTTCAATCTCATTGTTGCGCGCGGTTCGCGAAAACCGCCGCATATCTCATTGTAACCGCTGGCGCTCGTTCCCGCAAAGTGATGCCCTGAGCGGGTTTACCACATTGGGTCATGCCAAGCGCGACGCATTAGGAGTGCGTGCTGTGTTGGCGAAAGCTTCGCGACGCGCTATTTTTGCCGCTCGCCTTGCCGCTCCCGCTTCGCCGGTCTATCATAGTAGGCCGAACATCGATTTTTTCGCCTTCCTGGATCCCGGCGCAATCGGAAATCGGAAAGGATTTACATGGCCAGTGCACCAACCCAGCAGGCAATCCTGGAAGCTCTGCATGGGGTGATGGACCCCGAAAGGGGAAAAAGTATCGTCAGCCTGCAAATGGTGAAAAGCGTTCAAGTGAGCGCCCAGGGCGACGTTATCATTCATGTGATGCTTCCAAGCCCTGCTTCGCCGCTTCGCGGCACGATCGAAGGCGAAGTTCGCGCCGCGCTTTCGCACCTGGACGGCATTCACAGCGTACGCCTGGATCTCGACGCGCCTCCGGAAAACCGCCGCTTGCAGGATAAAGCTCCCATTACAGGCGTGAAAAATCTGATCGCCGTGGCCAGCGGTAAAGGCGGCGTCGGAAAAACCACCGTGGCCGTCAATCTGGCCATCGCGCTGAAAAATTTAGGCTCAACCGTGGGCCTGCTCGACGCCGACGTGTACGGACCGAACGTTCCGGTCATGCTGGGCACCAATGAACAACCGCGCGCGCTCGACGAACGCACCATCATTCCCGTGGAAGCCTACGGCGTGCGCATGATCTCTATGGGATTGCTCAACCCCGGCGATAAGCCGCTGGTGTGGCGCGGTCCCATGCTGCACAGCGTGATGCAGCAGTTTCTGCGCAGCGTGAGGTGGGGCGAACTCGATTACCTGATCATCGATCTTCCGCCGGGAACCGGAGACGTGCAGCTTTCGCTGATTCAAAGCGTCTCGCTCACCGGTGCCGTTGTCGTCACCACGCCTTCCATTGTGGCGCTGGCGGACGTGCGCAAAGCCATCGAAATGTTCCGCCAGGTCAACGTGGAAATTTTGGGCATCGTGGAAAACATGAGTTATTTTTCCTGCCCTCATTGCCAGGGACGCATTGACGTTTTCGGCCATGGCGAAGGGCTGCGGCTGGCGCAGTCGTTTGCCGTGCCGTTCCTCGGCGAAATCGAAATCGATCCGCAGATCCGCATTGGTGGCGATACCGGCAAGCCGGCTGCCTCCCATGGAGAAGATGCGCCGGGCGCGAAGAGCATGTATGCCGTGGCGCGAAACGTGGCGTCGCGTCTGCAGGAGTTGCATCAATCGAGCGCGGGCGCCGCGCCGGTAGTTCAAATTTTGTGATCGAGCCGTGCAGGGAAAGGAGCGCCGAAATTGATTCGCACCCATAAAGGACGCAAGCCGCAGGTTGCGCCGACGGCTTATGTCGATCCGCAGGCCGTGGTGATTGGAGATGTGGTGCTGGGAGAACATTCGAGCGTCTGGCCATGCGTGGTGATCCGCGGCGATGTGCACTTCATCCGCATCGGCGCGCGCACGAATGTGCAAGACGGCTCGGTGCTTCACGTCATGCGCGACCATCACCCGCTGATTCTGGGCGACGATGTCACCATCGGCCACGGCGTCATCCTCCACGGCTGCACCATCGAGTCGCGCTGCCTGATCGGGATGGGGAGCATCATCCTCAACGGCGCGAAAATCGGCACAGGGTCGATCGTGGCCGCCGGAACGCTGGTTCCCGAAGGAACGGAAGTTCCTCCGGGCAGCCTCTTCATGGGACATCCCGGAAAATTTCGGCGCGCGCTCACCGCCGCGGACTTGGAATCCATCGACCGCTATGCGCAACGCTACGTCGAATACAAGGAAACCTACCGCGCGGACGCGCAGAGCTGAGCAATTCGTTCCGCAGGCGATGGCTTGCACAGTTTCCACGCAATCTTTAAGATGGTCGGATGATTTTCGCGGCTCGGTGCATGTTTTGCGGCGCGGCCCGGAAATTCTTGCCGCCACTGGCCGGCGCATCACGCCGATGTGTTTTGAAGACCGAAGCGGCTTGGCCGTGGATGCTCTAACTGTTTGAATGCAAAGGACATCATTGCCGAGCGAATGATTTCAGACGCGGCAAATGTATCATGACCGAAAAACACCTATTCCGCGCCATCAAAGGCACCCGCGATATTCTTCCACCCGATAGCGCGCTCTGGAACTGGTTCGAGGGGACCGCGCGCGAGGTTTTTGAGTCCTACAATTTTCGCGAAATTCGCCTGCCGGTTTTCGAGGAAACGCAGCTTTTCGCGCGCTCGATTGGCGTCGAAACCGATGTGGTGTCGAAGGAAATGTATTCGTTTGAGGATCGGGGGAACGTCCACGTTGGTTTCCCGCAGAATATCGAAGAGGTTGTGCGTTCACATGAAGCGGTTCAAGCGGCCTGGCTAAGTGGGCGAGTCCCCCGAACCGTCGAGAACGAGGGTCGGGTGAGCGTCATTAAGCATTATTACGACCTAATTGCCACCCAGGGAGAGCTTTTGCAATCTTCGGGACTGCTCACGGGACCGCTGGTGAGATTCATCGCTGAGCTGCATTCTCTCAAACTGGGCGACACTATTACGCTGCGTCCCGAGGCTACGGCGAGCACCATGCGCGCTTACATCGAGCATGGAATGCACACGTGGCCGGGAAATGTGAAGCTCTACTGCATTGGGCCCATGTTTCGGCGCGAGCGGCCGCAGAAAGGCCGCTACCGGCAGTTCTACCAGATTAACGCGGAGGTGCTGGGGCAGTCCGACGCGCCGGCGATTGATGCGGAGCTGATCGAAATGCTGCTCGCATTTTTCCGCCGCACGGGCCTGACGCGCACGAAGCTCTATGTGAACTCCATCGGCGACAAAAATTGCCGCCCGCAATACGTGGAATTGCTGCGCGAGGAATTGCGCAAAGTGAAAGACGCGCTCGGTCCGGACAGCCAGCGCCGCATCGAGGCGAATCCGCTGCGCGTCCTCGATTCGAAATTGCCGGAGGAGCAAGCGGTCATCGGGAATTTGCCGCGCATCTCGGGTCATCTTTGCGATGCTTGCCGCGAGCATTTCTCGAAGCTGAAGGAAGAACTGAAATTGCGCGGCATCGACTATGAAGAAAACTGGCGCCTCGTTCGCGGCCTCGACTACTACACGCGCACCACATTTGAGGTCATAGCCGAGGGGCTTGGCTCGCAAAACGCGGTCTGCGGCGGCGGCCGCTATGATGGCTTGGTGGAATTGCTCGGCGGACCTCCCACCAAGGGCATCGGCTTCGCCATCGGAACGGATCGCGCCATTCTGTCCATTCAGGAAGGCGGCAAATTGCCGGTGCTGCCGGGACTGAGCGTCTTCATCGCCTGGATGGGCGCGGCGGCCTATCCCACGGCCGTGGACATTGCGCGAAAATTGCGCGATGCGGGATTGTCGGTCGAATTCCCGCCGGAAGAAATGAAATTCAAGAAGGCGTTGGGCCTGGCGGATAAACTCGGCGCGCACTACGCGCTGATTCTTGGCGAGGATGAAGTCGCTTCGAAGACGTACACGCTCAAGCGCCTGGCCGATGCGGAGCAGAAAAAATTATCTGAGACGGATTTGCTGGAATATCTGGAATCGGAGCGAAGAGGCCGCAGCTAGCCGCAAGCGGCTCAGGAAATGACGGGATTGCAGGAAAAGGCGGCGGGAATCATGGCGCAGTCAGTTGCCCTCTCGCCCGTGAATTCAAATCAATCGTTTCAATAATTAAAGGAAAACATCGTGCTTGATGCGCTTGGAAATTTGAAACGGACAAATTATTGCGGGGCGCTGCGCTCGGGCGACGCCGAAAAAGATGTGGTGCTGATGGGATGGGTGCATCGCCGGCGCGACCTGGGCCAGTTGATTTTCATCGACCTGCGCGACCGCGCGGGAATCGCACAAATCGTATTCAACAAGGAATTGCATCCCGAAGCGCACAAAAAGGCAGAAGAGTTGCGCTCGGAATTTGTTGTCGCCGTGGAAGGGAAAGTCATCCGGCGGCAAAAATCGAATCCGGAAATCGCGACGGGCGATGTGGAAGTGGTGGCCGCGCGCCTGCACATCCTCAACAACGCGAAGACGCCTCCTTTCCAAATTGAAGAGGAAGTGACGGCCAGCGAGGAGACCCGCCTGCGCCACCGTTATCTCGACCTGCGCCGGCCGCGCCCGCACGCCAACATCGAACTGCGCCACCGTATTTTTCTGGAGATTCGCAAGACGCTCGACGAACTGGGGTTTTTCGAAATTGAGACTCCCATGCTCACGCGTTCGACGCCCGAAGGCGCGCGCGATTATTTGGTTCCCAGCCGCGTGCACCACGGCCAGTTTTATGCGCTGCCGCAATCGCCGCAAATCTTCAAGCAGATTCTGATGATTTCCGGGATGGACCGCTATTTCCAGATCGTCAAATGTTTCCGCGACGAAGACCTGCGCGCCGACCGCCAGCCGGAATTCACGCAACTCGATCTGGAAATGTCGTTTCCGCGCCAGCAGGATATTTTCGAGGTCATCGAACGCGTGATGATTCGCGCGCTCGGCGTGGTGGGAGTGCAGGCGCAGGGGCCTTTCCGCCATTTGGATTACAAGGAGGCGCTGCGGCGTTACGGCTCGGATAAGCCCGACCTGCGCTTCGGGATGGAATTGCACAACGTGACGCAATTCTTCGAGCCCGCGCGCGAAACGCTGCGCCTGGAAGGAAATGTGCAGGCGGTGGTGGCGCCGGGCGCCGCGGCATGGTCGCGCAAGCAAATGGACGAGCTCGCGGAATTCGCGAAGGCGGCGGGCGCACGCGGCGTATACACGGCGAAAGTCACCGCAGAAGGAATTGCTTCGCCTCTCGAAAAAAATCTCGGGGGCGAAGGACTCAAAAAACTTGCCGAGGCGGTGGGCGCAAAGCCCGGCGATTTGATTGTGGCGTCCGCGGCGCGTGAACAAGTCGAGCACGACGACACTTCACTCGGCGTAGCCGGACAGATTCGTCTGTACCTTGGCGACAAATTGAATTTGATTGACCGCGGCAAATGGGAATTCGTCTGGATCACCGGCTTCGCGCTGTTTGAATGGAGCGCCGGCGAGAAGCGATGGGTCAGCGCGCAACATCCATTCACGGGCATCGTGGAAGAAGACTTGGACAAACTCGAATCGGCGCCGTGGGAATGCCGCTCGAAGGGTTACGATCTGGTCCTGAACGGAGTCGAGTTGGGCTCCGGCAGCATCCGAATCCACCGCCAGGACGTGCAGGCGCGGATGTTCAAAGCGCTCGGGCTATCGGACGAAACGGCGCGCCAGCGCTTCGGATTTTTCCTCGATGCGCTGACCTATGGCACTCCGCCGCATGGAGGCATCGCGCTGGGCCTAGATCGCGTGGCCATGCTGCTGGCCGGCGAAAAATCGATCCGTGAAGTGATTGCTTTCCCGAAAACCACCGCGGCGCAGGATTTGATGGCCGAATCGCCGTCGGAAGTGGGCGCGGATCAGTTGGATGAATTGGGGATCGCCATTAAGGAATCAAATAAGACTTAGAGAATGTCGCGGATTCGAATACCTGCGAGGATCGCGGGGTCGATGGCTCGGATTCGGTGATAGGAATACGTGCATGCGACCAATAGACAACTCGGTGAGAGCCTGCGATTCTCCCGGGGGACCGTGGCTGAAGCCCCGGCCTCCTAAAGAGCATCGCGCATGAGCCAAATCCGCATCCTTGCGGAAAATGTCGCGAATAAAATCGCGGCGGGCGAGGTGGTGGAGCGGCCGGCCTCGGTGGTGAAGGAGTTGCTCGAAAACGCGCTGGATGCCGGGGCGCGCTCGATTCGCATCGAAGCGGAATCGGGCGGCAAGCGCCTGATTCGCGTGACGGACGACGGCAGCGGCATGAATCATGACGACGCCTTGCTGGCTTTTGAGCGCCATGCCACCTCCAAGCTGCGCAATGCCGACGACCTGCTCTCCATCGCCACGCTGGGATTTCGCGGGGAAGCGCTGCCTTCGATTGCCGCGATTTCGCGACTGGTTCTTGAAACGCGCGCGGCGGAAGATGAGCAGGGAACGCGCGTGGAATTTGCCGGCGGAAAATTGATCAGCGTGAAGCCCGCGGGAGTTCCGGCCGGCACTTCCATCAGCGTGGCGGATATTTTCTATTGCGTTCCGGCGCGGCGGAAATTTCTGAAGTCGGAGACGACCGAACTCGGGCACATCGCCTCGCTGGTCACGCACTATGCGCTAGCCCATCCCGAAAAACAATTCCTGCTGAAGACGCCTTCGCAGGAAATCATGAACTGCGCTGCGGTGGAGCGCCTGGCCGATCGCGTGTATCAGATTTTCGGACGCCAGGCGCTCGAGGAATTGATGGAAATTCCCGCGGTGGAAAGCCCGGTGCGCAGCGCCATCACCGAGCCGCAACTGGAATCGGACGAGCAAGCGGCCACCGTGCGCGTCACGGGATTCGCCTCGCGGCCCGAAGTGCAGCGTTCGAACCGCAACGGAATTTATCTTTTTGTGAATCGCCGGCTGGTGCGCGACCGCCTGCTGCTGCACGCGATCAGCGAAGCCTATCGCAACATCACGCCGCCGGGAGTTTTTCCCGTGGTGCTGCTGTTTCTGGACCTGCCGTATCAGGAAGTGGACGTGAACGTGCACCCGGCGAAAATCGAGGTGCGCTTCCGCCATCCCCAATTCATTCACGATTTCACGCGCGACGCATTGCGCCAGGCGCTGTCCGCTGCGCGGCCCATTCCCGGGTTTCCGGCGGTGCGCTCATCGCCAGTGGCGGCGCAGTCTGCGCGAGGCCCCGAACCATATGGCGCCAGCATTGCGGCATCGGCCACGGCGGCAACCAGCGCAAGCGAATTTATCGCGCCTCCGCGCGCCGTGATTCCCACGTCTCTGGGCGCGAGCGCCGGCTTTGCGGAAGGATTCGAACTGTCCGGCGCTCCGGACCGCCCCATCGCGCAGCGTTTGCAATTCGATAGCGGAGCGGAAATCAATTTTCCATATCCGCAGGCGGGAAGCGACCTTGGCGCGGGAGCGGGCGTTGAAGCAGGCAGCGGCGCGGCCTTAGCGGCTTCGCCGGGAGCTTTGCCGAGCCCGGAATCGATCGCGGAACTGAAACCGCTGGGGCAAGTGAACAGCAGTTTCATCGTGGCCGTGAACGGCGAAGGTTTGTGGATCATCGACCAGCATGTGGCGCATGAGCGCGTGCTCTTCGAGCAGCATCTGCGTGCGCGGCGCGAAGGCGCTCTCGGCGGGCAGCGCATGCTGATGCCGCTGATCGTGGAGCTGAATCCGCGGCAACTGGCGATCTTCGAGCAAATTGGCGAAGAGCTGCGGGCCAACGGGTTCGAGGCGGAAATGATGGGCGCGCGCAGCGTGGCGATACAAGCCGCGCCGGCGGGCATTGCCGGAGCCGACGCGGAAAAATTGTTGTGCGAAATTCTGGACGGGATCGCCCGCGAAAATCAGGCCATTTCCATCGATTCGCTGCAATCGAAGATTGCCGCGTCCACCTCCTGCCATGCGGCCATCAAAGTCAATACGCCGCTGGACGCCACGAAAATGGAATGGTTGCTCGCCGAACTGGCCAAGACCGAGTATCCCATGAGCTGCCCGCATGGACGGCCGGTGGTGTTGCGCTATACGGTGCGCGAAATCGAGCGGGCGTTCAAACGAATTTGAGCCGCGCTGCGATTGATTCTGCGCTGGCTCGCGACGGTCATTGGCTGTTCGATTATTTTCTTGCACTTCGCATGAGCGCGCAGAAATTCGAATGCGTAAATTGATTATCGCGATTGACGGGCCGGTAGGCTCCGGGAAGAGCACGCTGGCGCGCCGCGTGGCCGCGCTGATGAGTTATGTCTACATTGACACCGGCGCGATGTACCGCGCCTTGGCGCTCAAAGCGTTGCGGCAGCGGATTCCGTTCGACTGCACGGAAGCGCTCGAAGCTCTGGCGCGCGAGACGCGCATCGATTTGCGCGCGGAGGGCGAGCGGCAAATGGTGATTTTGGATGGCGCGGACGTGACGACGGAGATTCGCACCGCCGAAGTGGCCCAATCCGCGTCCAAGATTGCCGTGATTTCGGGAGTCCGGCATGTGCTGGTGGCCGAACAGCGCCGCGCGGGTGAAGGCGGCGGAGTGGTGATGGAAGGGCGCGACATCGGGAGCGTGGTTTTCCCGGATGCCGGGCTGAAAATATTTTTGACGGCTTCGCCGGAAGTGCGCGCGCAGCGGCGCTGGCGCGAACACCAGCAGAAGGGCGATGCCATCGACTTGGCCCGCACGCTGGATGAAATTCATGAGCGCGACCGCCGCGACCTCGAACGCGCCACGTCTCCCCTGGTACGCGCCCCAGACGCCGTGGTGGTGGACAGCACGGCGATGGAGGCGGAAGAGGCGGCGCGGCTGGTGGCCATGCTGGCGCGGGAGCGGACAGGCGAAAACGCCAGCGCGGGCTAGCCTCAAAGAATGCGCAATACCGGCGAAGGCGGTCTTCCCGCCGGTTGCAGTTTGAATTGTCCGCCACGGATGAGTGCGCGCCAGGCTCCAGCTCAATAATCCTTCAAACGTTGCGAAGCACCTCTGCCGGCTCCCTCGCCGGTTCATTCGAAGAATCTCCGGTAAGAATTCTTCGCGCCCAATCCACCGACTGCACATAGAGGTCGGGAACATCGTGTTCGGATATTCCCAGGGAGGATGCGGTTGCGCGGATGGCGTCCCAATCGCCTCTTTCGTAGTGCTGGGAAATTTCGAAAATCTGGCGGTATTTATTTTGCTGCCCGAGAAGCGCCGCGCGGATATCGGGGTGGATGGTGATTTCCCGCAACACATCCTCCATGGGCAGGTCCAGGATGGCGTCCACGGCGGAGAGCAGCCCGAGTAAAAACAGATCATTCGAGTTCTCCGGCATATGCGCCGGGCGCGAAAGAAGTTCGCAAAAGCGCGCGCGAATCAGCGGCAGGGTGATGAGTTCAAACGGTTTTCCGTCGCCCATGCAGGCCACAGCAACCAGCGAAATCCATTTGCGCACTCCGCGTTCCCCCAGCAGCGAAAGGGCGTGGGGAATGGATTTCACCTCGGTGATCAGGGGGAACACCGGCGAATTCAGATAACGCAGCAGGCGGTAACTGAGGGATGTTTCCGCCTTGATGCATTCGGAAACTTCGCGGATATCCATCACCGGACGGTTGGCGGCCTGCAAGACGCGCAAATAATTCAATTTGAAGGCCGGGACGTCGTGGCGCGTGAGCATTTGCGGACGCGCAAAAAAATATCCCTGGAAATAGGAGTAGCCCCAGCGCAGCGTGCGCTCAAAAACCTCGTAAGTTTCCACGCGCTCGGCGACCAGCTTGAGATGGGAGGAGGCGTACGCGCCCACCAGCCGCCGCTGCTCTTCGAGAGTAGTGGCCTGGAGATCGATTTTCAGAAAATCCGCGAAGGGCAGCATGCGCTGCCATTCCGGAGTGTCCAGATAATCGTCCAGGGCGATCAGGTATCCGGCGTTTTTCAGGCGCTCGCAAGCCACGAGCACCTGCTCGTCGATTTGCACCGTTTCCAGGATTTCCACCACGATGCGGTCCTTGGGCAAGAGCGTGGGGAAATCGCGGATCAGGAATTCGCGAGTGCAGTTGATGAAGGCGCGGCGGCCATCGGTAAGGCGGTCGATGCCGAAGAGAAAAAGGCTGTCGGTGGAGGAGGCGGCGGCGAAGTCGGGCTGCGAGCAATCGAAACTGTTTTCGGCGCTGGAACGGAACAGGAGCTCGTAACCGTAGACGACGCGTTCGGGATTGAAGATCGGCTGTCGCGCGAGAAATTTTTGCAAGACGCATTCTCCTTTACCGGATTCGAAATACTGCCGGAAGGGGGAATGCAACTGTGTAGCCTGGCCGAGAGGTGAATCGCTCCCAAGAGCCGATCCCTGTACGCCACTGGATCAAATACCACGCGATTTCGCCGGGAAAATGCGCCGGCCCAGTCCTTCGCGACTACGCCGGGCTGGACATGGACGACAGAAACTCCGCGTTGGCCTTGGACTTTGAGAGTCGGCCGAGCAGCAGTTCCATGGCCTCGACGGTCGAAAGCGGGCTGAGGACTTTGCGCAGCACCCAGATGCGATTCAGTTCATCGGGGGGAAGCAGCAGCTCGTCCTTACGAGTGCCGGAGCGGTTGATGTCGATGGTGGGGAAAACGCGCTTGTCCACCAGCCGGCGGTCGAGATTGATTTCCATGTTACCGGTGCCCTTGAATTCCTCGAAAATGACGTCGTCCATGCGGCTGCCGGTATCAATCAAGGCCGTAGCCATGATGGTCAGCGAGCCGCCTTCTTCCACATTTCGCGCAGCGGCAAAGAAGCGGCGCGGGCGTTGCAGGGCATTGGCGTCAATACCTCCGGAAAGAACCTTGCCGGAGGGCGGAGTGACGGCGTTATAGGCGCGGCCCAGTCGCGTGAGCGAATCGAGCAGGATCACCACGTCGCGTTTGTGCTCCACCAACCGCTTGGCTTTCTCGAGAACCATTTCGGCCACTTGAATATGCCGTTGCGGCGGTTCGTCGAAGGTCGAGCTGATGACTTCGCCTTTCACGGTGCGCTGCATGTCGGTGACTTCTTCCGGGCGTTCGTCGATGAGCAGCACGATCAGCGCAATTTCCGGATGATTGGTGGTGATGGAATTGGCGATGGATTGCAGCATCATGGTCTTGCCGGTGCGCGGAGGAGCGACGATCAATCCGCGCTGGCCCTTGCCGATGGGGCAGAGCATGTCCAGCACGCGGCCGGTCAAATTTTCCTTGGTGGTTTCCAGGCGGATGCGCTCCTGGGGGTAGAGCGGTGTCAGGTTGTCGAAGAAAATTTTGTTGCGCGCGACTTCCGGGTCCTCGAAATTGACGGCTTCGACCTTGATCAGCGCGAAATAACGTTCGCCGTCCTTGGGCGGGCGGACCTGGCCGGAGACGGTGTCGCCCGTGCGCAAATCGAATTTGCGGATTTGCGACGGCGAGATGTAGATATCGTCCGGGCCGGGAAGATAGTTGTATTCCGGCGCGCGCAGGAATCCGAAGCCATCGGGAAGGCATTCGAGCACGCCTTCGGAGAAAATCAGGCCGTTCTTTTCCGTCTGGGCGCGGAGGATCTGGAAGATCAACTCCTGCTTGCGCATGCCGGAGGAGCCGGGAATATCCAGCTCCTTGGCGATTTTCGCCAGGTCGGTGATGTTCTTGTCTTTCAGTTCTGCCAGGCTAATGCTCATCGATTTCATTCCTTCTTAAGCCTGAGTTTCAGGCGGGGTTTGTATGTGGGCCGCGCCGCAGGCGGGCGCGAAATCGCGCCAGCCGCCGCATCCCCACTTCAAAAACGGTCAGGGTAAAAGTACATGGTTCCTTCGGCCGCACACCCAGCAGGTTGAGCAGGGGATCGAGGGCCGGAGGGCATCAATTGGTCAATTCGTCCTGCGAAACGTCCGAATCAAATTTGGGTTCCACGCCGCCGACGGGCGGATGTCCGGGAACCGGCAGCGGATATTCGAGAGCGATTTGCAGGACTTCATCCATCGATTCGACGAAGTGCAGCGACATCTGCGCTTGAATTTCCGCGGGAATATCCGCCAGGTCTTTTTCGTTGTCCTTGGGCATGATCACCGTGCGCAAGCCCAGGCGATGCGCGGCCAGCAGTTTTTCCTTCACTCCGCCGATGGGCAGCACTTTTCCGCGCAGCGTGATTTCGCCGGTCATGGCCACATCGCAACGCACCGGAATGCGCGTCAACGCGCTGACAATGGAGGTGCACAGGGTGATGCCTGCGGAGGGGCCGTCCTTGGGGATGGCGCCTTCCGGGACGTGCACGTGAATATCGATGTGCCGGTAGAAATCCTTGGGCAGGCCGAAGAGATGCGAGCGCGAGCGCACATAGCTCATTGCCGCCTGCGCCGATTCCTGCATCACGTCGCCCAGCTTGCCGGTCAAGGTCAGCCGCCCCTTGCCCTGCATCAAAGTGGCTTCGGTCGAAAGCACTTCTCCGCCCACTTCGGTCCAGGCCAGGCCGGTGGTGAGTCCGATTTCATTTTTCTTTTCGGCAAAAAATTCGCGGAACTTCAGGATGCCCAGATAATCCTTGGCGTTTTCCGGACTGATTTCCAGCGAAAATCCCTTGCCGTCTTCCACCACCTTGCGCGCCACCTTGCGGCAGATGTTGGCGAGTTCGCGGTTCAGGTTGCGCACCCCGGCTTCGCGGGTGTAATGGCGGATGATGTGCTCGATGGAGGCGTCGGAGAATTTCACGTTGCCAGTGGTCAGGCCGGTGGCTTCCAGCTGTTTCGGCACCAGGAACCGCTGGGCGATTTGATGCTTTTCCTGCGCCGTGTATCCGGGAATGCGCAGCACTTCCATGCGGTCCTGCAAAGGCTGGGGAATGGTGTGCAGCACGTTGGCGGTGCAGATGAACATCACCTTCGAGAGATCGTATTCCACGTCGAGATAATGATCGGTGAAGGCGTGATTGAGCTCAGGATCGAGCACTTCCATCAGCGCCGCCGAAGGATCGCCGCGAAAATCCATGGACATTTTGTCCACTTCGTCGAGGACGAAGACGGGATTGATGGTTCCGGCCTTGCGCATCATCTGGATGATCTGGCCGGGAAGCGCGCCGATGTAAGTGCGGCGATGCCCGCGGATTTCCGCCTCATCGCGCACGCCGCCCAGCGAAACGCGCACGAATTTGCGGCCCGTGGCGCGGCCGATGGACATGGCCAGCGAAGTTTTGCCCACGCCCGGAGGCCCGAGGAAGCAGAGAATCGAGCCCTTGGGATTTTTCACCAACTGGCGCACGGCCAGGTATTCGAGGATGCGCTCTTTGACTTTTTCGAGGCCGTAATGATCCTCGGAAAGAATTTTCTCGGCGCGTTTGATGTCGCGCATTTCCTTTGAGCGTTTTTTCCACGGCACGGCCAGCAGCCAATCCAGATAATTGCGGCAGACGGTGGATTCCGCGGACATCGGCGGCATCATCTCCAGGCGCTTCAGTTCCTGCAGGGCCTTTTCCTGGGGTCCTTCGGGCATGCCGGAGGTTTCGATCTTCTTCTTGAGCTGCTCGAGTTCGTTGGCTTCGCCGCGGCCCAGTTCCTTCTGGATGGCCTTCAGCTTTTCGTTGAGGTAGTACTCTTTCTGGGCGCGCTCCATCTGCCGCTTGACGCGGGTATTGATGTTGCGGTCGACGTTGAGCTTTTCGATTTCGACTTCCAGAATTTCGGCGATGCGGTTCAAGCGGTCGAGCGGATCGAAAATTTCGAGCAATTCCTGCTTTTCCTCGACCGGAATTTGCAGGTTGGCGGCGATGGTGTCGGAAAGCTTTCCGGCATCCTCCACGCGCACGGCGGCGATCATGGTGTCGTAATTCAGGCTCTGCGAAAGCTTCACGTACTGCTCGAACAGGCCGGTGACCCGGCCGGACGGCCTGCTCGATCTGCGGAGAAGGCTCGGCCTTCATGGGAACCACGCGAATCGTAGCGCGGAAAAAGCCTTCGTCGGAGGTGATCTGCACGACCTTGGCGCGCTCGATGCCTTCCACCAG
This sequence comes from uncultured Acidobacteriota bacterium, assembly GCA_963708285.1. Taxonomy (GTDB): domain Bacteria; phylum Acidobacteriota; class Terriglobia; order Acidiferrales; family UBA7541; genus Palsa-295. Next base: position 229,192 of record CAVPSF010000001.1, on the reverse strand, counting down.
CACGCTTGATGTTGCCGTCGGGCAGTTTCACGCTTTGCACGATATTGGCGAGCGTGCCGACCTGGTAGATTTCCTCGGGCTTGGGATCGTCGACCGAAGCGTCGTGCTGCGTGGCCAGAAAAATCTTCTTGTCGCCGGCCAGCGCCTCTTCCAGCGCGCGCACGGAAGCTTCGCGCCCCACGATGAACGGATGCATCATTTGCGGGAAGATGACCATTTCCCGCACCGGCATCATCGGCACGCGTTTGATTTCGATTTTTTCCCGGTTAAACATGAGGAATATCATCCTTGAATTCCGATTTCCGCCCGAGCAATTCCGGAAAGAGCACTGGCGCGGCCTGCCCGCAAGAGGCGGAGCGTACGGACCTGAGGCGGCGGCCGCCTAGCCCGCTTTTTCGAGCAGGCTCCAGTTGATCTCGCGGCCGCTTGACCATTTCCGCGGTCACCACGAAATCGCGCAACTTGCGCTGGGCCGGCAGGTGGTACATCATCTCGAGCATCAGATCTTCGAGGATCATGCGCAGGCCGCGCGCGCCCACTTTGCGCTGCAGGGCCAGTTCCGCGACGGTTTCCAGCGCGTCGTCGGTAAACCGCAGGCGCACGTTCTCGAATTCAAACAGTCTCTGATATTGACGGATCAGAGCGTTCTTCGGTTCGGTCAGAATGCGCATCAGCGCGGCCTTGTCCAGATCGCCCAGCACGCCGACCACCGGCAAGCGCCCGACAAATTCGGGAATCAGGCCGTAGCGGATCAAGTCCGTGGGCTGCGCCTGCTCCAGCATTTCGATGTTGCGGCGCTGCGCCGTGGTGGGCTGCGCGTCGGTATGGAAGCCCAGCGATTTCTGGCCCACGCGGCGCTCGATGATTTTTTCCAGGCCCACGAAAGCGCCGCCGCAGATGAACAGAATGTTGGTGGTATCCACCGGCGTGAATTCCTGGTGCGGATGCTTGCGCCCGCCCTGCGGCGGCACATTGGCGATCGTGCCTTCCAGAATCTTCAGCAGAGCCTGCTGCACGCCTTCGCCGGAAACGTCGCGGGTGATCGAAGGGTTTTCGTCCTTCTTCGAAATCTTGTCGATCTCGTCGATGTAGATGATGCCTTGCTGCGCCTTGGTGCACGTCGCCGTCGGCGGCCTGCAGCAGCTTCAAGATAATGTTTTCGACGTCCTCGCCGACGTAGCCCGCTTCGGTCAGCGTGGTGGCGTCCACGATGGCGAAGGGAACATCCAGCATGCGCGAGAGCGTCTGCGCCAGCAGCGTCTTGCCGGTGCCGGTGGGGCCGATCAGCAGGATATTGGACTTGGTCAGTTCCACGTCGCCCGGCTGGCGGTTCAGGAAGATGCGCTTGTAATGGTTGTAGACCGCGACGGCCAGCTTCTTCTTGGTCTTGTCCTGGCCGATCACGTAGCCGTCGAGAAACGCCTTGATCTCCGGCGGGCGCGGCAGCCGCCGGTTGACGGGGTTGGCCTGTTCGCGCTTTTCCTCTTCCAGAATCTGCTGGCAGACGCCCACGCACTCGTTGCAGATGTACGCGCGCGGATAGTCCGAGGGCGAGCTGATCAGCTTCTCGACCTGCTCCTGCGTTTTATGGCAGAAGGAACAGCGCAACGGTTCGTCTGGTGTGAACCGTTTTCACTGATGTGTTGCCCCCTTCCCGCAGGAAGACCCACCCGGTCAAACTGTGATTCCTATTGTAGGACGGAAGCGCTGCGCATGGCGGCAGTAATCATCGCTTTGTACTACTAACTCTTTGGAACGCGATAGCGGTGCTTGGTAATGATTTCGTCGATCGATGCCGTATTCCTTGGCCTGCTCCGCGGACATGATGAAATCGCGCTCGACGTCCTTTCGATCTTCTCGACGGGTTGCCCGCTATGCTGCGCCAGCAGTTTGTTGATCGACCGCGCGCATGCGCATGATTTCCTTGGCGTGGATGTCGATGTCCGTGGCCTGGCCGGAAAGCCCGGACATCCAGGGCTGGTGGATCAGGATGCGCGAATTGGGCAGCGAAAAGCGCTTCTTGGGCGCGCCGGCGGTCAGCAGCAGCGCGGCAATCGAAGCCGCCTGGCCGACGCAGATGGTCACCACGTCGGGCCGCACGAACTGCATGGTGTCGTAAATCGCCATGCCCGCCGTGATCGAGCCGCCCGGCGAGTTGATGTACAGCGAAATGTCCTTTTCCGGATCTTCCGCTCCAGGAACAGAAGCTGCGCGGTGACCAGGTTGGCCACATGGTCGTCGATCGGCGTGCCGATGAAAATAATGTGGTCCTTCAGCAGCCGGGAATAAATGTCGTAAGCGCGCTCGCCCGCGGTTGGTCTGTTCGACCACCATGGGAACGAGCGTTGTGGCACGCGGAGTTGCGTCGTCAGTTTGTCTCATTGGGAATTTGTAGTGCGCGCTGAGGAACCCGAACCGGAAGTCACTTTTCACTTCTTGGGTGTCGTCTCGATCCGGGGAACGGTAGAGCCAGTCAGATTGTTTTGTCGCTTCGGAGCTTCGATTTCATCCTATCGAGCGCTCCTTGCTTTGTCAAGCTAGCGCGAACCGCTGTTGCCGATTCGCCACTGCGTTCCGCCAGCGCGGCGATCTCTTTTTCCACGTCTTCGTCGGTCAGCTTCGATTTTTTCCGCGGTGGCGATGCGGTCCAGCAGCAATTCGGCCTTCACGTCCTCCACGGCGCGGTCCTGCTGGCGCTTGCGCATGCGCCACCCAGTCCACATTCACCGCGCGCGGATCCACGCCCTGCGCCGCAAGCGAGCGCACCGCGCGCTCCAGGCGCGACGTCCATCTGATGTTCGACCAGCGCTTCGGGCACCGGGAAATCATGCGCTTCACCAGCAGTTCCAGGATCTTCTCGCGCGCCTGAGTCTGCTGTTGCTGGTCCTTGCGCGCGCTTCCAGTTCTCGCGAATCTTCGCGCGCAGCTCCTCGAGCGTTGCGATGCCCGCCGATTCGCCCACGGCGTCCTTCGCGAATTCGTCGTTCAGCTCGGGCAGCTTCTTTTCCTTGATGCCCTGCACCTCGACCGCGTAGTCGTAGGTCTTTCCCGCGAGCTTGGGATCGGGATAATCGGCGGGATAGTTCGGTCGAAATTTCTTGTGTTCGCCGGAGTGCGCGCCGCGCAGATTTTCCGTGAAGGCTTCCAGCGTTTCTTCCGCGCCGATGTGGCACAGAACGTTGTCCGCCTGCACCGGTTCGCCTCCGCCCACCGGCATGCCCGTTCAGCTTGATCTGCGCGAAGTCGCCGTCCTTCGCCGGCGCGGCCCTCGACCGGAACAAACGTGGCGGCGCGCTCGCGCATTTCTTCGATCGCTTTGTCCACCTGCGTCTTCGCCGGTTTCGATGGCGTCGATCTGCACTTCCAGATCCTTGTAATCGCCCAGCTCGAATTCCGGCAGCACTTCGAAGACCGCGCGGAATTTCAGCGGCTCGCCTTCGTGGAAATCAACCTTATCCACTTCCGGGCGCGTGACGGGGACCAGCTTCTTTTCGTCCAGCGCCTTTTCCAGATATTCCGGCACCAGCGATTGCAGCACTTCGCCTTGATATCGTCGGCGAAGCGCCGGCGGATCAGCGTGACGGGCGCCTTGCCGGGGCGGAATCCGGGAATGCGCGCCACGCGCGCCAGGTCGCGCGCCACTTTTTCAGTCGCTTTCTGCACGTTCTCGGCGGGAATTTCCAGTTCGAGTTCGCGCTTGCATGTCGCTGCTGTTTCGGTCATGGGAGATCTTTCTGAAATGATGCGCCAGCCAGGCTTGTTCCAGGTCCGCCATTCGTCTGTTCCGAACGCGAGAAGAAGGAGGGCAGGAAAGAGCGGCCAGCTCGCACCGCAAGTGAATTACAGTATAAGGAAAGCCCGGCGGCGCGTCAATCGCGGCTGCGCCTCGTAAATTTGCCTGCCTCTAAACGCGAAGGGTCATGCGGAAGAAGGGACTCGAACCCCCATGGCCTTTCGGCCACCAGCTCCTAAGGCTGGCGCGTCTGCCAATTCCGCCACTTCCGCACCGGTTGGCGAAGGAGATTATACCGCCGCGCGAACCTCGAGCGCCCGCAAATCCTCTTGCCGCGCGTTGACTGGTTTGCTAGGCTTCGCGGCCAACGGGACGTCTATCAGGCTTGCCACGCAGGCCTGCGAGGAGGAAGGGAATGCCACACTGTACAAAATGCGGGAATGCTGTCGCGGATGGCGCGGGATTCTGCCCCGCCTGCGGTGCGCCGCAATCCGGCGGCGCGGCCGGAGGCGCACAGACTCCGCCTGTGGCTGCGGGCAGCTCCGGGCTTTCGGAAAACGCCGCGGGAGGTTTGTGCTACGTCTTGGGATGGGTGACCGGGCTGATTTTCTTCATCATCGACAAGCGCCCGTCCGTTCAATTCCATGCGCGCCAATCCATCGTGGTGTTTGGCGGGCTGCACATCTTGACTATTCTCATGGGAGTGTTTTTCGGGCTGAGTCTGATGGCCGGCGGATGGATGGCGGTTTCGCCGGGATTCATCCTATTTCACCTCATCCAATTGGTGACCTTGATTTTGTGGATTTTGTGCATGATCAAGGGATTTCAGGGCGAACGTTTTCGCGTGCCGGTGGCCGCGGACCTGGCGGACAAACTTTTCGGCAAAGCCTGAAGCGCTTCTCAATCCCCCAATAAACGAGGAGCCGCGCGGGCGCGCCGCTCCGGCGTTTCCCGCAAACCCGCTTGACAATATCCGTGTGACCGTCCATCTTTATTAACTTTCCTTGTCTCGCATGGCGAAGCAGACAAGGCGGCGAGGAGCGCAGTGAGAGTTCGAGTCTGTTTCCACGACAAATGTTTCGACGGAGCTTCCTCCGCCGCGATTTTTTCGCGTTTTTACCGCGAGCGCATCCATCCGGAGGCCGAATTCCTCTATACCGGGATGACCCACAAGGCCTCGCAGCCCTTTGAGGACGGCATATTTGACGGCGATGAAAACGCCATCGTGGATTTCAAATATTCGAACTCGCCGCTGCTGACCTGGTGGTTCGATCATCATCAAAGCGCGTTTCTGAAACCCGAGGACGCCGAGCATTTCCGCCAGGACCATTCCGGCCGCAAATTTTACGATCCCACTTACAAATCCTGCACCAAATTCCTGGCCACCATCGCTTCGCAAAAATTCGGATTCGATGCCGGTCCGCTGGCCGAACTGATCAAGTGGGGCGACATCATCGACGGCGCGCAATTTGCTTCGCCGGAAGTAGCCGTGGCGCTTGCCGAGCCGGCCATGCAACTGGCGCTGGTGATCGAAGCCGCGCCGGAGCCGGACCTGGTTCCCAAGATTATTCCGGACCTGGCCTACAAGCCGCTGCAGGAAATGATCGAACTGCCGATCGTGAAAAAACATCTGGGGCCGCTGCTCGAGCGCCACCGGCGGTCCATGGACATCATGCGCGAGCGCGCCGATTGCCGCGGCGGAGTGATTTATTTCGACGTGAGCGATCTGGACCTCGAGGGCTACAACAAGTTCATTCCCTATTACCTTTTTCCCGATGCGCTGTATTCGGTGGGAGTGAGCGCTTCGCCCATGCGCGCCAAGGTTTCCGTGGGCACCAATCCCTGGAAAGAACCGGACGCGGAAGTGAATCTCGCCTCGCTCTGCGAAAAATACGGCGGTGGCGGGCATGCCCGCGTGGCGGCGATCTCACTCGGGCCGGGAGATCTGGTGAGGGCGCGCCAGGTGGCCAAGGAAATTGCCGGAATGCTGCGCCGCGGAGCATGAAATTGGCCGCACCGCTGGCGTAAAATTCGGGTCCGCAGAGGCCGTTGGGAACCCGTACCGCGCATGTTACAATTTATTGTTTTCGTGGGCCGGTAGCTCAATGGTAGAGCAGCTGACTCTTAATCAGCGGGTTGTAGGTTCGAGTCCTACCCGGCTCACCAAATCTTCCAGCATCGCCTGATCGTTTCCCTGAAATGAAGTGCGCAATCGCACGATCCTTGTGAAATAGGATCGGCTGTCAATAATTGGCAATCCCGGTTCAACTGGCAAGGCTGCCTTGCTTCCCGCCGCATCGTTTGTATACTAGCGGCCATTAGCCGCTCCCGTGCAGCCGGATTCGTTCCGGGGCGCGCGGATTCTCACGGCATTTTCGGTTACCCGAAATCGCGGAGGGGTCCGGCACATGGCCCACGAAGAAGCAGGAAAGACGGATGCGCACTCGAAGCTGGTAATCCGAAACATCGGCATGATTCTGAGCGGCAATATCGAGAAACCAATCATCGATGCCGACACGGTGGTGGCCGTGAACGGAAAAATCACCGCCATCGGAAAAGAAATGGACCTCGATGTTTCTGGCCCTACCATCACCATCGATGCCAACGCAACGACTCTGGCGCCAGGATTGATCGACAGTCATGTGCATCCCGTGGTGGGGGATTGGACGCCGCGGCAAAATCAGCTCGGCTGGATCGACAGTTGCCTGCATGGCGGCGTGACCACCATGATTTCCGCGGGCGAAGTGCACACACCCGGAAGGCCCAAAGACGTTGTCGGGCTGAAAGCCATGGCCATCTTCGCGCAGCGCGCGTTTACGGCATTTCGCCCGAGCGGCGTGCACGTGCTGGCCGGCGCGCCGGTGATCGAACACGGGATGGTGGAGGACGACTTCAAGGAAATGGCCGCGGCGGGTGTGACGCTGCTGGGAGAAATCGGGCTCGGCAGTGTGAAGGACGGCCCGACCGCTCACAAAATGGTCGAGTGGGCGCGGAAATATGGAATGCAGAGCACGATTCATACTGGCGGCCCTTCGATTCCGGGTTCGAGCTTGATTGACAAGGATGTGGTCCTGGACGCCGATGCGGATGTCATCGGCCACATCAACGGCGGGCACACGGCTCTGCCGGATGAGCAGATCACCGCGCTTTGCGAACAATGCCGCCGCGGGCTGGAACTGGTGCACAACGGAAACGAACGCGCGGCGCTATTAACTCTGCGTACCGCGCGCGAATTGAAACAGCTCGACCGGGTGATCCTCGGAACCGACGCGCCGGCGGGATCGGGGGTGCAACCGCTCGGAATTTTGCGGATGATATCGATGCTTTCGAGTCTGGGGGATGTGCCGGCGGAAATTGCGTTTTGTTTTGCCACGGGAAATACCGCCCGCCTGAGAAAACTCGATTGCGGCCTGGTGGAAGCCGGGCGCGCGGCAACATTCGTGCTGCTCGACCGCGCGCAACATTCCGCCGGAAAGACTTTGCTCGATAGCGTGCGGCGCGGAGATTTGCCGGGAATCGGGATGGTGATTATCGACGGCGCGGTCAGCGCGCAGCGGAGCCGCAACACGCCTCCGGCGACACGGCTGCCGGAAATCGTGAAGCGCTAGAGGGATTTCCAGGTTACTGCAGCAGCGCGCGACATAAAAAATGCAATTTCCCGGGGCGCGAAAAATCAGCGCAAACCGTCTTCGCCCTTGATTTGATCTTTGGCAAGCCCGCCCACGCGCGCCAGCGGTCGCCCGCTGTCCGTGACGGCGATGGCCACGACGATTTCATCCGCGCGAGGCGCGTCGGGAATGCGCACTTCCATGCCGTCGAAATGGCTGCGAACGAAGGCGGCATCCTTGTGGCCCAGGGGAATATCGATCGCCGCGCCCAGGCCGCCGCGTTTTTTCGAGGAAGGAATCAGCGCCGCGCCTTTTCCCAGGGCCTTGCGCACCGGCGCGCCGAGCTTGGGATGCAGGACCGCCGCGGCGTGCTCGATTTCGCCGTTTTCTCCCACCACCGCTGCCTTGCCATAACTTTCCACCGAAGTTCCGGGAATTCCCAAAGCCGCCACGGCGCGTTCCGTTAGGATTTCTCCCAGCTCCTCGCCCACATCCATCAATTCCGTTAAATCTTCCACAAATTTTCCGGCGAAAGGATTTGCAATCACGGCGGCGGCCGCGGCTCGCCGTGTGGGAGGATGCACGGCGCGGCCCATCTCCTCGCGCGTTTCCTCGACGAATGTGACAATCTTCCGGATTTTTGCTTTTTTTATGGCACTCATCGCAATCCGTCCTCTCCCTTGATTTCCGAGGCCTTCAAGCCGCCGGCGCGGGCATGGATTCGCGGCCCGGTGGTCATCGCCAGCGCCAGCACAATTTCTCCGGCCCTCGGCGCATCCGCCAGACCCACTTCCATGGCGTCAAAATGGCTGCGCACGTAAGAGGCGTTGATATGTGTGATGGGCACGTCGAGGCGCGCGCCGGGACCGCCGACTTTTTTCGTCGAAGCGACAATGGCTTTCGCGCCTCCCAGAACCTCGCGCATGGCATAACCGCCCGGCGCATGCCAGAGCGCGCCGTGTTCAATTTCTCCCGCCGCGCCGACAATCGCTCCCTTGCCGTAGCCTTCGATGAGTTTCGGATTTCCTCCAAGCGCTTGCACCAAGAGCCGGGACATTTCGAGGCCTACGGGTCGGAGGTCGTCCATGAACCCCGCGATGTTTTCGACATAGCGGCCCGCAAAGGGATTTTCTATGACCGCCAGAGCGGCAGCGCGGCGAAGTGGGTTTGTGGCCACGGGGCCGCCTTCGTGGAAAATTTCCTCGGCGATGGTAAGAATTTTTCGAATGCGAACCTCAGGCATGCAAGCGGCTCCTCGAAATGTGAATCCCAGCCGGAAGCGCCGCAAATTTGCGGTCCGCCGCCGGCAAGCCAACCACGCGCGTTTTTCCTAGCAGCAGAATTGCCGCGGCGCGAATCAAGCCGGACGCAAGAAGCGCGCGGGCTTTGGCCTCGCCGGAATCGAGAGCGGCAGAAAGTTCATGTGCCGAAAGCCTGCCAACGCCGCGCGTGACGCGCCGCTCGCCCAGGTCATTGTCAGGAGAAATCTCGCACGCGGGAACTCGCACGATTTCCGGATGATCCGGTAGATCGACGGCGTTTGCAATCACCGTGGCGGCGGCATCGGCCATCGCGGCGCGTTCCGCGAGGATGGTGACCGCATCCGCGATGCCAAGCGAAAAACTGCGCCCGCGCCAGCCGCTCGTGGCAATCCCGCGCACCGGTTCCGAGGCATCGAGCGTGGCCTTGCCGAACAGGGCGGGATCGTCGGGCCGGCTGATGAGTCCCACGACGAATTGTTCGCCGGGAGCGAGATGAATGGCGATATCGCCGCCATCGTTGACGTAGGCGCGCGCAAGCATTGCAGCCGAAGTCATCGCCTCCAAAATTTCCTCAGCCACCGCTCCGGCCACCGCCGCCATCGGGGTGATGAAAGTCTCCGCCGCGAAAGGTGCGACAGCCGCGGCCATCCGCCGCGCCACCACTCCTTGCAGCGGCGAAACCTCGGGCCGCGCCGCCTGGCGCAAAAGTGGAAGCTCGCCGCACAATTCATCGAGGACGCCTGCAAATCGCCGGGTCGCCGCATGATAGGCGGCGCGAATTTCATCGTCCGGGCCAAATGCCTCGACGATCAAGTCGATGGGGCCGTCGTGAAGATGCAATCGGCGGCCATCGGCAAGGAAACGCACGAGCGCGGGCTCCCTCATGATTGCGTCCTTGAAATTTTTGCGGCCGATCCTGGATCGGGAATTTCAGTCGCAGAGTTCAGGCGGCGTTTGTCATCCGTGAGAACCGAGGAAAGCGGGCGGACGAAATCCATGTAGCCGCCAAGCGCGGCGTAGTCTGCAAGCTTCATCGTGAATTCAATGGGTGCGACGAGCGCGGGCGTGGGAACGTAGCCGAAGGCGTTTTCCGGAACGCGCGTGACGTCCACCATGAAAGTGATGCCGCCGCCCGGCCATACATACACGGACGCGCCGCCGCAGGTGACGCGCGTCAGCGCGTTGCGAACCGAGCGCGTGAGTTTCACCGGGTTTTCCGTCACGCCCGCGCGCAGCGATCCTCCCGCGCCGCCCATGAACAGCACGGAGCAAAGCGCCGGCTCGCAATTTTCCTTGATGCGCGCAACGGATTCGGCAAGCTCGCGCGGAAGCTGTTTTTCCGTGGGACGCAATTGATCATCGAGCTCGAAATAGGAAAAATGTTCGCCGGTGGTGCTGACCATCAGCAACCGCAGTCCTGGCCATGCGAACTTCGGATTCCATTCATCGAGGATGGAAAGCGGATCGGTGACATTCGTTCCGCCCCACGCCATTCCCGGCTCGGCCACCTGAAAATAACGCCCGGGAGTCGAGCGGCGGCCTTTCAATTTGATGCCGGTCCGTGAAATTCCCAGCATTTTTCCGGCTTGATGTTCGGAGAGCACGCCGGTGATGTGATCGTCCACCACCACCACGTCGTCCACTTTGCCGAGCCATTGCTTGGCGAACATTCCGATGGTGGCCGAGCCGCATCCCACGCGCATGCGGTCTTCGAGCGCACCGTTGACGATGGGCGGCTTCCCGGCTTGCACCGTGAGTTGCGAGCCGTCGTCCACCGCAAGTTCAACCGGTTTGCCATTGCTGAGATTCAGAAGCGTTTCGCAAGTGATTTTTCCTTCGCGTTTGCTTCCGCCCGTCAGGTGCAGCACTCCGCCGAGCGACAACATCTGCGAACCATATTCGCTGGTCATTACGTGGCCCACCGGCTCGCCTTCCGCGCGCACCAGACTGCGCTCCGCGCCGAGAAAGCGATCCGTGTCAATTTTCACCTTCACGCCGCAGTAACTGAAAATTCCTTCGGTGACCACGGTCACCATGTCCACGCCCGCCACTTCCGATGAAATTATGAATGGAGCCGGCTTGTAGTCGGGATAGGTGGTTCCCGCGCCGATGGCGGTGACGATGGTCTCCGCGCCTCCCACGATGCGGCCGTCCCATTCGCGTTCCTCGCCTAAAAAAGGGACCACGCGATCGCCGTGAGAAACCGCGCGATCGAGAATCACGTGCGGGTCGAGGCGAACCAGCTGTCCCTGATGGTTGGCGTAGCGGTCGCATGCGCCGGTGCGCCCTTCCTTGATGTGGCAAAGGACCGGGCAGGCGTCGCAGCGGATGGTGGCGGCTTCAGGCACGGGCATCACCGGGAGAAACTTTCCCGCCGCAAGCGGCGAGAATTGCCGCGCGAATACGGTCGGGCGTGGCCGGAACTTTTCGGATGCGCACTCCCGCTGCATGATAAATGGCGTTGAGGATGGCGGGAGCGGTGGGGATGGTGGATTGCTCTCCGACTCCTTTGGCGCCGAATGGTCCCACGGGAGAAGGATCTTCGATGAGGATGACATCCACGGGCGGCATGTCTCCAAACGTGGGAATCAGGTAGTCGTGAAGATTTTCACCTTTTCCGGGGAAGAATTCTTCCATCAGCGCAAGCCCCAATCCCTGAGCGGCACCGCCTTCGATCTGTCCTTCCACAAGCGTGGGATTGATGGCGCGGCCCACATCGTGAGCGGCGACGATGCGAAGGACGCGGACGGCGCCGAGTTCGACATCGAGTTCGATTTCCGCCATGTGCGCGCCAAAGCCAAAAACCGCGTAAGGAATGCCTTGGCCATTTTCATCTAGCGGGCTTGTGGGCGGATCGAATGTGGCTTCGCCGGTGAAGACATAGCCATGCGCGTCGAGAGGAAGCCCGGCAAGAGATAGCGTTCGCGATTTTCCGCAATCGTCAATGGTGATGCCGCCCGCGTCAAATCTAATTCGCGCCGCTTCGCATGCGTTTGCGTGGCGTAAAATCGCGCGGCGAAGCTCCGTTGCTGCCATGTGCGCGGCTCGCCCGGTGACGAAGGTTTGGCGCGAAGCGGAAGTCTTGCCGCAATCGGGAGAAATTTTCGTATCTCCCGAGAGAAGATCGAAGCGATCCATCGGCGCGTCTAGCGCATCGGCGCAAATCTGCGTGATGATGGTGTTCGAGCCTTGGCCGATATCCACCGCACCCTGATGCAGCGAAATGCGCCCGTCCCGCTTGATGCCCACGCGAACCGTCGAGGGATTCGGCAATGAAGTGTTTCCGCAGCCGTACCACATGCCGGCCACTCCCACGCCGCGGCGAAGCGGGCCATTGGAATTTGCATTGAAGGCTGCAGCATCCGCGCGCGCTGCTTGCCATTTCGCGCGCAGCGACTCAAAACATGCGCGAATGCCGGTCCCTTCGCCCAAAATCTGGCCCGTGACGGTGGGAGTCGCGCCATCAAGTGCATTTATGATGCGAAATTCAAGCGGATCAATGCCCAGCTGCGCCGCGAGTTCGTCATAGAGCTGCTCCTGCGCCACCGCCATCTGTGGGACGCCGAATCCGCGAAAGGCTCCCGCCGGGACGATGTTGGTGTGCACGGCGCGGGTGAGCGCACGATAGTGCGGCACATAATATGGGCCGGAAGCATGCACCGGGACGCGCGCGGCAACCGTGGGACCCCAGGAAGAGTACGCGCCGGTGTTGAAGTCGGCGGCAAAATCAAGAGCCAGCAATTTCCCTTCGCGCGTAGCGCCGGCGCGCCCGCGAATCCGCGCCGGATGGCGTTTGGTGGTGCACATGATGGATTCATGTCGCGAATAGACCATGCGCACGGGTTTGCGAAGATGCCATGCGGCGAGAGCCACGAATGGCTGCACGGAAAGATCGAGTTTTGCGCCGAAGCCGCCGCCCACTGCGGTGGGAATGATGCGCACGGATTCGAGAGGAATGCCTAAAATTTTTGCCAGGTCGGCGCGGTCCATGTAAGGCGATTGCGTGCAAGCCTGAACCTCGATTTGATCTTCCACGCGACGCGCGAATCCCGCTTCCGGCTCGATGTAGGCATGCTCGATAAATCCCGTCTCGAATTCGCCCTCGGCTGTCACCGCAGATTCGCGCAGCCCGCGTCCCACATCGCCACGCAGCACTCGACCGCGCACGAGGATATTTCCTTCGCGACTCGCATGAATGAGCGGAGCATCCGGCGCAAGCGCCGCATCCATGGTGAGAAGCGGCGGAAGTTTTTCCCAGGTAATCGGGAAATCGGTTTCGTCGAAGGCTTCGACAAACTCCGGCGCACCCACAATGGCGGCAACAGCTTCCCCGCGGTGGCGCGTTTCACCTTCCGCAAAAACCGGCTGGTCGGCGAATGGCGGAATCACGCCATAACAATTCTTGCCGGGAATATCTTTCGCGGTGAAAACGGCGTCAATGCCTGCGTGCGACGCGAGGAATGACGGCAAATCCCCGAATTGAAATCGCGCGCGATGATGCGGCGAGCGGATGGCGCGCACGGCCAGCGCTCCGGCAGGGATTTCATCCGCGCCGAAAAGTTCCGCTCCGTTCACTTTGCCGGGCCCGTCAATCCGCGTGAGTCTCTGACCAACGGCAGTTCCTGCAAGAATCGGAGAAACGCACGGCGCAATCGAGCGGGCCTCGAGCACTGCCGCGATGATCTTGCGATAGCCGGTGCACCGGCAAAGAACGCCGCCGAGGGCATCCATCACCTGCGTTTCAGTCGGCGAAGAATTTCGTTCGAGCAAAGCCGTGGCCGCGACCAGCATTCCGGGAGTGCAAGCGCCGCACTGCGCGGCTCCATGGCTCAGAAACGATTCCTGCAGCGCGCCGAAAAGCGGCGCGCGAGTGGCGAGGCCTTCGACCGTGGTGATTTCGCAATCGGCCACTTGCGCCGCAGCGATAAGACAGGAACACGCCGGCTCGCCGTTCACCAGCACCGTGCAAGCCCCGCAATCTCCCGCATCGCATCCGACTTTCGTGCCGGTGAGCCCCAGATCTTCGCGAAGGACGCGGGACAACCGCCGCAGCGGCGATGTGCGGACGGCGACTCCGCGGCCATTTACGCGGAATGCGACGGAAACTTGCGCCTCGGCGGGAATCGTGAAGGTTTGCGTCATGCCCTTCCGTCCCTCACGCAGTCTTCGATTGCGCGCCGCACCAGCGTGAGCGAAGCGTCATCGCGATAGGCGGCCGTCGAGCGCACGTCGTCAATCGGCGAAAGGACTGCAACATGTTCGGCGGAAACCGCGCTGCCCAATCCGGGTTGAGCGGGCCTGCCAATCAACACGCGTTCGAGCGTATGTAAACGCAGCGCCTTTGCGGAGCATGAGCCCACGGCCACGCGCGCATCGGCAACGCGCCCGGCCGCGTCCTGAAGGATGGAAACGGCGGTCATGACGATGGAAATCACCAGGTAGCGGCGGGCGCCGAGTTTCAGGAAAGAACTGGAAGCGTCCTGCCAGCGCCTGGGAATCAACACACCCGCCAGAATTTCGCCGCGGCGGCGCGCCGTCTTGCGGTTGCCGAGAATAAAATCCTCGAGCGCCATGCGGCGAGATCCTTCGGCGGAGGCGAGTTCAACCACGGCATCGAGCGCCAAGAGCGGGGGAACCCCATCGGCTGCGGGCGATGCATTGCAAAGATTTCCCGCCACGGTCGCGCGATTTTGAATTTGCACCGAGCCGACTTCGCGCGCGGCGCACTTGAGCGCGTCAAAGCCGCGAGGCAGCGCTGCTGCGATCAGCTCCGTCCACGTGACCCCGCCGCCGATGCGGATGAATTCCGCTTCGATTGAAATGTTCTTGATTTCGCGGATGGCCGAAACATCCAGAACCGGTCCGCGGGCTGGAGCTTCACCTAGCGCCGGAAAAAAATCCGTCCCGCCGGCCAGGATTTGAGCGGGCGATTCCGAAAGCCATTGAACCGCTTGCGCGAGCGTTGCGGGCCGCAAATACACCGTGGGGTCCTCATGTGCCGAGAGCCGGAACGCGAACAGGCGAAAAATCGGCGCTGACAGCTAGTTTGTACACAATCGCTTGGAAATTGTACAGGGGAGGAGGGCGGCCTGCGTGCGCCGAAAATGAGTCTGGCGGATCGCGAAAAGTTATTAGCCGCGAATCAGGCGAATGGGATCGGGGAGGGTGGGAGGTTGCGCGTCGGCGGGAAGAGCGTCCGCTTCTCCCTGGGAAGAATCCTCGGCAAGATCGCGCGCGCCTTCGCCCGGCGCGAGGAAGAGATTGGTTTCCACGCCGTGCTGTTTTGTGTACAGATCATAGTAACGGCCGCCGGCAGCGTAAAGCGAAGCATGAGTGCCGCGCTCGATGATGCGCCCGGCCTCGACCACCAGGATTTGATCGGCGCGGCGGATGGTCGAGAGGCGGTGAGCGATGACAAAAGTGGTTCGGCCGCGCATCAAGTAACGCAATCCTTCCTGTATCAGCGCCTCCGATTCCGAATCGAGGCTCGAGGTGGCTTCATCGAGTATCAGGATTCGCGGGTCGGCCAGAATGGCTCGCGCGATGGACACGCGCTGCTTTTGCCCGCCGGAAAGCTTCACGCCGCGCTCGCCGACCACCGTATCGTATTTTTTCTCGAACGATTCGGCGAATTCATCCACACGCGCGATGCGGCAAGCGGCCAGAATTTCTTCTTCACTGGCGTGGGGCTTGGCGAAAGATACGTTGTCGCGAATCGTTCCGTCGAAGAGAAAAGTTTCCTGCAGCACCACGCCGAGCTGCGTGCGGTAAGAATCCAGGCGCACTTGGGTGAGATCGATTCCGTCGACTAACACGCGTCCACTTGCGGGTGAGTAGAACGCGGCGATTAATCCGATGATCGTGGATTTTCCCGCGCCCGATGGTCCCACCAGCGCCGTCACCGTGCTCGGCAGCGATTCGAAGTTCACTTCGTGCAGGACGGGTTTGCCGGTGTCGTAGGAAAAGCTGACGTTCTCGAAGGCTACGCGGCCGATGACGCGTCCGAGTTGCATTGTGCGTCCGGCGATTTCGTCCTCCGGCTTTTCGTCCAGCACTTCACGAGTGCGTTCGAGCCCCGCCAGCGCTTCGGTGATTTGCGGGCCGATGGAAACGATCTGCGCCACGGGAGAAACCAGCATGGCCAGGAAAATAGTGAAGGTGATGAATGTCCCCAGACGTCATTTTCCCGGAAAGGATCTGGTGCGCGCCGATGAGCATGATGACCGCGCTGATCACTCCCACCAGGCTTGTGGATGCCAGGCTCATGAATGAAGTGGCCGTCAGCGTATTCAAAACGTTGTCGAGCAGCCGCTGAACTCCCCCGGCAAAAACTTTTTCTTCGCGCTCTTCGGCGTGATAACCCTTCACCACGCGCACCCCGCCAAGCGATTCGGTGAGGCGTCCGGTAACCTCGGCATTGATCTTGGGGCGGGCGCGGTACATGGGGCGAATGGTCTTGAAGGCGCGATGAAGCACGACGGCCAGCACCAGAAGCAGCGCGAAAGCCACGGCAGTCATGGTCGCGCTGATCTTCAAGAGCACGGCAAGCGCAAACGCGGCGGTCATCAGTCCGCCCGCAAAATCGATCAGACCGGTGCCCATCAGATTGCGGATGCCCTCCACGTCGCTCATGATGCGAGAAACCAGAACTCCGGATTTATTCGCGTCGTAGAACGAGACGGGCAAACGGCCGATGTGCGCCTGCACCTTGACGCGCAGTTCGGCGATCATTTTTTGCGAGGATTTGGAGAGGAGTTGCGTCAACGAAAACGATGTGAGGCCCTGCACGATGGCTGCCGCCAGCACGGCCAGGACGATGGGGACCAGCAGACGAATCTCCCGCTTGCCGATCACGCCGTCCACAAGATATTTCGTCGATCCCGGAAGCACCAGGCCGGAAACCCGGTTGACAGCCATCAGAGCCAAGCCGAGCAGCAGAATTCCGCGGCGCGGCCTGAGCAGCGCCCAGACCTCCGGAAGCATTTTCCAGGCCTGGACTGCCTTTGCCGGTTTTGAAGTCGATGCCGTTGAGGTGGTGGAAGCCATGAGTTCAGCGGTTCATCGCGCCATTCCCCGAGAAACGCGAAAAGCGAGGCGGCCAGGAAATTACGCGGACTGCGCGCCCTCGCTTTCTCCGGAAGTGACTCGGAACCGTTGCGTGCTTAGATGAATATACCCTGTTCATGGATTCAGGCGCGAGCGCGCGATAAGCGGCAGGTTCCTTTGTTCCTGCGCGCTACGAACCGGGGAGGGGAAGATTGGTGAGGAGCGATTTGCCGCCGCTGGTCAACACCACATCGAGATGCGAGGCGCCCACGAGCTGCTCAAAATGAGGAAGCTCCGCATTCTGCGCCAGGAAATAATAGCGCTGCGGCGTGAGCCACAAATCCTTGAATTGCGCGTCGTCTATGAATACGGGAGGAGCGTCCGGAGCATTCGAACCGTATTCCAGATTTTGCTGGCGCCCGTTGAGGAGCAGCGCCGGTCGGTCGGTGTAAAAAATCACCGATGAATACGGGTAGTAGTGATGATTCACGATGAGCTGGCCCGCGGGCGAACGCATCAAAGCATTGGCGAGCGGCCGTGAGGACAGGAAGGGATCAAAGGTGACCATCGCCAGCCGCGCGGCCTGGAAAAAGAGGACCATCATCAGCGCGGCAAAAATAAATGCGCGGTGCGATTTTGCCCGCAGCGTTCCCACCAGGCCGACGAGGAATGCGATGCCCGCGAGCGCCAAAGGAAACCGCAGGTACGCAAAGGAATCGAGGGTGAGATCCTCCATGTGGCCGAGCGAGAGCGTATACGCCTTGGGGTGATGCCCCAAGGCCAGGGAAATATCTCCCGGCGTGGGCACGTGGCGCACCAGAAACAAAATCGCGAAAGACGCCACGGCGGCGCAAGCGGCAATCACGACAAGCGCGCGCGTGCCGCGGCGCACCCAAACGCTGTCGAGCGTCATGGCCGAGCCCAGCAGCAATGCCAGCGCCGGATAGCAGGGCATCGAATAATATTCCTGCGTGGTGGAAAATGTGAAAAAAATCAGAATGAATCCCACCCAGCAGAGCGCCAGCAGCCGCGTGCGTCCGGCGCGGTCCACGGGCTTGAAGGAAAGTTTGGCCACGGCGGGGAAATAGACGCTCCACGGAAACAGCCAGATTAAATGAAAAAGCCAGAAATAGGCGCGCGGCACGGTGTTGTAATCCCGCGGGTAGCGCATGTTGAGGAAGCGCAAAAGCTGTTCGTTGATGAAATAAAACCAGAGAAAGCCATGATAGTGTCCCGGCCCGCTGTGCAGCGTCCAAGCGAAATAAGGAGGATTGCGCAGCGTGGCCAGGATGTGCCACGGCGCGGCAATCAGCAGGGCAATCGCGCCGCCGCTGAAGGGCCGCAGACGCTTCCAAGTCCTCGCGCACAAAAATTGGCGCGTCAAAAGTAGGTAAATCACCCCCGCGGCAATCGGAAAAACCACGCCAACCAGGCTTTTCAGCAACATCCCCACGCCCAGGCTGGCCGCCAGCAAAAAAGCCCACAGCCGCGGATGCGGTTCTTCTTCATCGAGCGCGCGCAGCATGGCCCATAAGGCCAGCGCGATGGTGAACGTCAACATGACGTCGGGAATCAATATGCGCGTGAAAAGAAACAGACCGACGCAGGTGGCCATGCATAAACCGGCGTAGAATCCCGCGCGTTTTCCAAACGCCCACACGCCGATGGCCGCGGTCAGCAAGCAGAGGCCGATGGCCGAAAGCGCGATGGGAATGCGCGCGGCCCAGTCGTGGACGCCGAAGACTTTGTAAGAGCCGGCCATGATCCAATACACCAGGGGAGCTTTTTCGAGGTACACCACGCCGTCGAGCCGCGCGGTCACCCAATCGCCGGAGGTGAGCATGTTGCGGGCGATCTGCGCCTGAACGGCGTCCACGTCGTCCATCAGCGAAGGCGGAGAAACGATGGTGCCGAGGTAGACGAGGCCGGCGAAAAACAGAACCGCTAAGTAGAGGTAAGCACGCTTTGTTTCGCGGACTGGCCGGGTGCGGAACTCTGCGTCGTTTGAATTCTCCATCGCCTCATCCATTGGAATAGGATCATGAGACCCCAAAGGTTATAGCCAAGATTTTCGCGCCGGTCGAGATGGCGCTGCACGCACACGTCAATCGCCGCGCGGTCGAAAATTTCAGGGTGCGCGGAGGTTCCCTCCGCCAAAGTGTCGAGCAGGAGCGATTTGAGCGGGCCGCGCAGCCATTCGTGCGCGGGGATATCGAATCCGGTTTTCTTGCGCTGCAAAATCATGGGCGGCAGCTTGCCCTTCATCAAATCCTTCAAAATAAATTTCTGGCGCGGGCCGCGAATTTTATATCCCGCGGGCAGCGAAGCCGCGAATTCCACGATGCGATGGTCGAGAAAAGGCGGCCGCACTTCGAGCGAATGCGCCATGCTCATGCGGTCAGTCTTGTTCAGGATGTCGTCCTGCAGGTAATAATTCTGATCGAACCAGAGATAGGGCGAAAGCCCGTCGCCCGCAGAAAGCTTTTCGCGCAATCCGGCGAGAATTTGATCGAGCGTTCCGGGCTGCCGCCCGCGAAGTATCGCGCTTTTGTCCGCGTCCGAAAATGTTCCGTTCCAGTAGATGTGCGCGCGCTCCGGGCGCATCTGGCAGCCGTCGAGAAACCGCTTCATTTTGTATTCGAGGCTGATTTTGTCGTCCGAGACCGGCCACAAATGAACGCTCGCGCGAGCCAAACGCAATGCGGCTTGCGGCAGGCGCCGGGCGCGTTGCGCGAGCTGGTTGGCGCGATACGTCAGGTAGCCGCCAAAAAGTTCGTCCGCGCCTTCGCCGCTGAGCACCACAGTCGCGCTGCGCTTGGTCATCTTCGAAAGAAACCACACGGGAAGCGCGCCGGCATCGGCGCTGGGCTCGTCCGAGTAATATGCGAATTCGGCGATTGCATCCTGCAAACCTGCGCCGGATGTCAGATCGAATTCCTCGTGATCCGTCCCATATTGCGCGGCGGCGGCGCGAATGTACGGCGTTTCATCGAAAGTGCGGCCCTGAAAGGAAATCGAAAATGTTTTCAAGCGTGAAGTGCTGGCGGCCGCGGCGTAATGCAAAATCGTCGAAGAATCGATGCCGCCGCTCAGCCATACGCCCAGCGGGACGTCCGAAAGCAGATGCTCGCTCACGGATTGCCGCAGCAGCGAATCGAGCTCCTGTTCCGCTTCCGGCAGCGTGGCTTGTGAAGACGGGCCGTATGGAATTTGCCAAAATGCCCCGCTGCGAATTTTTCCGCCGCGCCATTCCAGCCATTTTCCCGCGGGCAATTTTTCGACGCCTTCCACCAGAGTCCACGGGCTGGGGACAAAGTTGAGCGCCAAATAGCAATCGAGTCCCGCAAGGCTCAAGCGGCGCTCGATTTCCGGGTGGACGAAGATGGCTTTCAGTTCGGAAGCGAAATAGAGGTCGTCGCCGCGCCGCGCGATGTACAAAGGCTTGATGCCCATGCGGTCGCGCGCCAGCACCAGGCGTTTTTGGGATTCGGTCCAGATGGCGATGGCAAACATCCCGCGCAGCCGCGAAAAGCACGCGGTATCCCATTCGAGGAAAGCGTGCAGAACGGTTTCCGTGTCGGCGTGAGAATGGAATCGATGGCCGCGCTGTTCGAGCTCCGCGCGCACTTCCAGGTGATTGTAAATTTCACCGTTGTAAACGATTGCCGTGTCGCCGCCGTCCGAGAGGAAGGGTTGATCTCCGCCGTGAAGATCGAGGATTTTCAGTCGCGCTCCCCCCAGCGAGATGCAATTCGATTCAAACACGCCTTGCTGGTCGGGACCGCGATGCATCAGGGAATTCACCGCACTGCGGATGCGGTCCGGCGAAGGGGAGCTGTTTTTATGCGTAAAACCGGCGATGCCGCACAAATTCTTTTTCCTCGGAGCGCGCAACCGGCGGGTTCGCGGGTTTTCTCGCGCGGCGTACGCGGCGTGTTTGCTTCCGCAGGTTCCACTCTATCATAACGATGCGGAGGCCATGTGCGGCGGAGGCGGCCAATGGTTCACAAATTGCGCAAGCTACCCAATCCAAATGAATTTCGGTAGCATCGAATGAGGGCTGCCGGTCCGGGAGGATTTGAGTGAACGAAGCATTCATATGCGATGCGGTGCGCACGCCGTTTGGGAAGTTCGGCGGCAGCTTGTCCAGCGTCCGCGCGGACGATCTGGCGGCCATTCCCATGCGTGCGCTGCAGGCACGCAATCCCTCGGTTGATTGGGCAGCGCTTGAAGACGTGATTTATGGCTGCGCCAATCAAGCCGGCGAAGACAATCGCAATGTGGCGCGCATGGCGCTGCTGCTGGCAGGATTGCCGCAGGAAATTCCCGGCGCCACGGTGAACCGCTTGTGCGGTTCGAGCCTCGAAGCGGTCAGTCTGGCGGCGCGCGCCATCAAGAGTGGCGAAGCCAACCTGATGATTGCGGGCGGCGTCGAGAGCATGACCCGCGCCCCGTTTGTGATGCCCAAAGCCGAAGGCGCATTCAGCCGCAACGCCGAAATTTTCGATACCACCATCGGCTGGCGTTTCGTAAACCCTCTGCTGAAAGCGAAATATGGCGTCGATTCGATGACGGAAACCGCGGAAAATGTGGCCGAAGCTTTTCACGTCAACCGCGCGGACCAGGACGCTTTTGCCTTTCGCACCCAGCAACGCTGGGCGCAGGCCCATGCGCGCGGCTATTTCAAGAAGGAAATTGTCAGCGTGGCGCTCCCGCAGAAAAAAGGCGATCCCAGGATTTTCGACACCGACGAACATCCGCGCCCGGACACCACGCTCGAAGGCCTGGCCAAGTTGAAGCCCATCGTGAAGGCGGGCGGGACGGTGACCGCCGGGAATTCGTCAGGAATCAATGACGGCTCCTGCGCTCTATTGATCGCGTCTGAAGCGGCTGCGGCGAAGCATGGGCTGAAGGTGCGCGCACGTATCATCGCCACAGCGGTTGTGGGAGTGGCTCCGCGCATCATGGGTTTTGCTCCGGCCCGCGCCACGCCGCTGGTTCTGGCAAAAACCGGGCTCAGGCTTGCGCAGATGGACGTGATCGAATTGAATGAGGCCTTCGCCGCTCAAGCTCTCGCGGTGACGCGCGATTTGGGTTTGCCCGATGATGCGGCGCATGTGAATCCCAACGGCGGCGCGATTGCCATCGGACATCCGCTGGGAGCCAGCGGAGCGCGCCTGGTGACCACGGCATTGAATGAACTCGAGAATCGCAAGGGGCGCTACGCGCTTTGCACCATGTGCATCGGCGTGGGGCAGGGAATTGCGACCATCATCGAGCGATGCTGAGCGGGAAGCCGCGTTAGCTTGCGCATATTCTAAAAATTGCCACGGCGGCATGTGGCGGATGCAAACGCGCGAAGCGAACATTCCGATTTTTGCGGGACAAGACATTTTAAATAGCAGGCTGCCATGCGATACGACTTCTTGATCGACACCTACGAAACGGAACGGATGAAGGTCCTCAGCGCGTGGAGCGAGTTCCGCGACGAAGAACTTTCCGTGCGGCCCCGCGCCGATGACCCGCGCGGAAGAAGCCTTCTCGAGCACATGGTGCACCAATGCATGAGCGAACACATCTGGTTTCGCACCATGCTGGGCATCGATACTGGCGTTCCTCCGCTTCCGGCGGAAGAGAAGCGCATGGAATTCATCAAACGATATGCGCAAGACAGCGCCCTACGCCTCGCGGCATTGCGTGAAAAGGACGAAGCGTGGTGGGAGGAAAGCGCGCAATTTTTCGATGTCCGCAGGTCGCGCGCCTGGGTGATCACCCGCCGACTGACGCACACCTCGCATCATCGCGGCCAGCAACTGGCCATGCTGCGCATGTTGGGCCACAGCCTGCACAGCAACTACGGCCCAACCGCGGATACTGGAGGTCTGATGCAAAACCACGCCCCCACGATTTATGCCTACGCGGATTTCGAAACGTTGTTGAAAGCGGAAGAATCGGGCGGGGCGAAGACCGCTCTTCCCGGAAGCGGTGGGAAGGACGTGACGGAACGTCCCGCAAAAGGCCGCTAGAATACAAGAGCCGCGGCGAAACCCGAAAGAAATCTGGAGCAAACCCATGAGCGAAAAAATCAAGAAAAGCGAAGCGGAATGGCGATCCAAGTTGTCGAAGGAGCAATATTACGTGACCCGCGAAAAGGGCACCGAGCCGCCTTTCACCGGTGAATACGAATCAAGCGACGCCCAAGGCACTTATGTCTGTGTGTGCTGCGGCCAGCCTTTGTTTTCCTCCGACACAAAATACCATTCCGGTTCAGGCTGGCCGAGTTATTGGCAACCGATCTCTCCGGAAAACGTCGAGGAGCGCCGCGATGTGAGCCATGGAATGGCCCGCACGGAAGTTCTGTGCAGCCGCTGCGAAGCGCATCTCGGCCATGTGTTCGAGGACGGCCCCAAACCCACGGGGTTGCGCTACTGCGTGAATTCAGCTGCTTTGCGGCGTGTGGACAAGGATTCGGAGAAGAAGAGCTAAATCGCGTCCGAATTAAATTGGCGCGGCTGCCGTTCGTTTGGACTCGCCGGGATCAGTTCCGTGAGGACGCGGTCTACGCGGTCAATGGCCTCATCCATCGCTTGCAGGCGCTCCGCTTCATCCCGGATCATCGTGGAGTTGGCGATTGCCGTGACCGCGCTGCGCACTTGCTGATTTAATTCAGCGGCCAGGACCACGCGTTCGCGCGCGCGCCGCAGTTCTTGTTGACGCGCCTGCCGGGCCAATATCAATCCCGCCAGCAATCCAGCCATCGCCGCCAGGAAGAGATCGTTGAGGTAGGTCTCCGATCCACGGATTCCCCGCCAGTGCAAAATCTGGTCGCTGACAACGCTCGATAGAAATATGATCGCGGCGATCAGAGTGATCCCGCTTACCCGGGTTGAATTCATCCATTTTTCGATTCTCTGAATCGCGGTCATGCTCTCCTCCGGTAATCCCGTGCATGATGCCCGCGCGCGGGCAGTTCTCACGCAAAGGGAAACTCGAACAACACAGGGCCCGGATCATGCGCTGGCTGAGATTTGCCGCCCGCCGGTACACTTTAGTGGTCGAAGTAAATCACGCTGGGATGCGTGAAGTTCGCGTCCAGAGGAATCAGGCGCACGCTTCCCGGTGAAACGACATAAAAAGCGAGAGTAACGGGGAAGAATCCGCCGGCGGAATTGGTGGTGAGGATACCGCGTCCCGTCGCGGCGTCGATGGTGTAACTTCCCACAAGTTGCTGCGCGACCTGTACGGCCCCTGTTCCGGGAGTAATGTCGGCGGTCCCGGTCAGGTTTGCCGGCACGTTTGTCCCGGTCGATAGCACTTGACCTGTGAAATTGGAAACACTCGAATCTGCGGGCGGCGCGTCGCCGACGGCATAATTTCCCTGGAACATTGCGGGGCCCCGGGAAAGAGTTGCGGTCTGATTTTCAAGCAAGCCCAAAGTAACGGCCGCATCACTGCCGATCAGGAATCCCTGGTTGGGACCGGTGAGATACGCGGCTGCCACCCGAGGGCCGAGCCCCGAAAAATTCGCTCGCCCGTTGGTGTTCACAGTGTAGGCACCACCCGTAAATGTGTTCGGAACCGGAGGATTCTGAATGGCCGCCCCGCTGCCGTTATTTTCATCGTAGAGCAGGTTCAGGGTGTTGGGAGCCGTTCCGGGCGAAAGCAAACCGGCAAAAACGCTGGAATTTGTGGTGGAGGCGCCGGTGCCGCTGACGACGCTTGTGCCGCTCAAGGATGAGGCGCTGAATTGCGCGTTCGGCTGCTGCGCCACCATTTCTCCGGCGATGCGCGGATGCGTGGCGTCGGTGGTGTCGATGGCCATAAAGTATGCGTCTGTGTTGGAAACGAAAAAGAACGAATAGTCCGCGGTAATCTGGTGCGCCGAGGGAAGTTTATAGACAAATTGCGCGCTGGCGCGGCCGAAGCCCGCGGAAGGAATCGAATACGTTCCGGTAAGACTGAGTTGCGGGTCGTACACCCCGGCGTCGTTAATGTCCGCAGTCCCGGGACTCAGCAGTGAATTTCCGTCGGAATGGATCACGCCTGCGAGCGCCACGGGCATTTTATTCAAATCCTGCCCGCTAAATCCGAAGGCATAATTCCCGCTGAAATTGGAGTTGGCAAACGTGACCCCCAGTGTCTGCGGCTTCAGGACGCCGGAACCATGCGTGCCGGTGGTGTCCAAGGTTTGATCCTCGATGAATTGAATGGATCCGTCGGAATTGAGCGCCAGCAGGTAATCCGCGGTAAAGGTCTGATTGCGTGAATTGGTGGCGATCAATTGCATGGTGCCACGCCCGTCGGTCCCCAGCGTAAACGTGCCGGTAAGCGAGGAGTTGATAAAAACGCCCGAAACGCGATTGCTATCGAGAGTTCCGGCGGTAATCGTTCCGGCACTGCCGTTGGCGGTGAGTCCGCCAACCATGGTCACGGCGCCATCTGCATCGTAACCATGGAAAATAAACGCGTAAGAGCCGGTAAAGAGCGACTGGCTGCTGGTGCCGGGATTCACGCTCAAGAGGAAATTCTGCGATGTCGTGGCCGGCAATGGCTGCCCGTTTGCGGGATTCACTTCCGAATCCTGAACCTGGATGGTGAAGGGCGTAGAGCTGGTCTCGAGCGTGGGGATTCCCGAAATTTGCGCGGGATTGGGTTGGTCATTCGAAGAGGTGCTGGATGAAAAATTCAGCCCGGGAGGCAGTTGCCCGGAAATGATGCTCCAGGTGTAAGGCGGGACTCCCCCGGTCGCTTGAATGGGTGCGGAGTAAGAATTGCCGGTGGTTCCCGCTGGCAAAGACAAAGTGGAAAACTGCAAGGGCGCGGGCGTCTGGACGGAAAGAGAAAAAGTGGCCGATGCAGTCTGGCCCGGCGCAGGCAAGGAAGAATCCTGCACGCTGAACGCAAGGTTTGCGAAAGTTCCAGCAAGTGAGGGAATCCCGGAAATCGTCCCGGAAGTTTTGTTGAAAGTCAGGCCCGGCGGCAGATTGCCGGATAAATTCCATCGCAGCGGAGTAATCCCGCCAAGCGCCGCCAGTCGAAAACTGTACGGCACATTCGTGGTTCCGGGCGGAAGTCCCGGCGTCGAGATGGATAGCGGAGGTGCGGGTTGAATGAAAATAGTAAATGAGACCGGGGGAGAGGAAATATTGTTGTAGTCCGTGGCAATCACGCTGAAAGTAGACGAAACGTTGGAACCGGAAGGAGTTCCCAGGATCGTGCCGGTGGAGTTGAGCGTAAGCCCGGCGGGTAGCGGCGCGGAATTATTGGCCAGGGAAAAGACGATGGGTGAAACGCCGCCGGTGGAAACCAGAGCTTGGCTGTAAGGAGTGCCGTTCATTCCGTTCGATACGGTGGTGGTGGTGATGGTCAGCGGGAGGACGACGTTGATGGTGACCGTGGAAGTGACGCTGGTATTGGCCTTGGCGGTGGCCGTCAAGGTCGCCACCAGCGCCGTGGAAAACCCCGCGGGCGCCGTGTAGGTCACCGAAGTATTGGTCACATTGGACAAAATGCCGCAGCCGTTGCCGCTGCAACTCGTCCCGGTAACCGTCCAGGTAACTCCCCGGTTGTTCGTGTCGTTGGCAAGCGTGGCGACGAAATTTACGGCCTGATTCTGATCGAGGTTCTGCGCGGCTTTCGGCTGAATTTCAATGGTAATGCCCGTAGCGCCGCCTCCGCCGCACGAAGTCAGAGCAAGCAACACAAAACAAGCCAGCACAAGGGGAGCGGCGAATCGCAATGCACCGCGAAATGCTTTCCAAACTTGATTATCCATTGTCATCCGGTTCGCAGAATTTTTTGTCATGCACGCAAACGCTCCCACAGCGATCACGTCCTAAGTCTTGGATTTCTTTTCGGATCCGCCCAGGACCGGCAGCCACCCCTCTTCGAGTCTTCGGCGCTAAAATCGAATCAAATTGAATAACAAAACTGCCCGAGAGTGTCAACGCACATCTCCGGCAAGCCCCGCGGCCGGCGCCATCAATCCCCGCCGTGCCAGTTCCCTGATTCAACACAGTGCGCAAATCTATGCTAATTTCTTCCCATGAGTCAGCCATTGTGGATGCGCAGGAAGCGGCGCTCGTTGCCTGCCATCGCGTTTGTTATCTGCCTGCTGGGCGGTGCACTAGGCGTCCCGGAGGCAGTGGCGCAAAACTCCCGGGGAGCGCTGCAAGGCATCGTCCAGGATGCCACGGGAGGCCGCGTCGCAGGCAGTCTAATCTCCGTTCGGTCATCGACTCAGAAGGAGGTCCGCGAGACGAAATGTGACGAGCGCGGAGAATTTCGCCTCGATAGCCTCTTGCCGGGCGCCTATGATTTGATGGTGTCCTCGGCGGGCTTTTCCGCGGCCCATTCTACGGTAACCGTCGCCGTAAGTTCCGTCACGCACGTCCGTGTCACGCTCTTGCCCGAAAGCATGCACCAGGCCGTGAAAGTCAGCGTCAAATCGGTATTTTCTTCCATCACCCGGCAGCCGCTCGATTCCAGCAGCGCGGTTCTGGGCGGAGTGGTTTCGTCGCAGGACCTCCAGACCATCCCGCTCGCCAATCGCAGCTTCGCCAATATTGCCTACCTGGTTCCCGGCACCGAGCCTGTCGAGCCTTCCGATCCCACCAAAGCGCGCATCACCGCCGTTTCCTTCGGCGGGAGTTCGGGACTTAACGTGGAGCTTTCCGTGGATGGCGGCGATGATTCCGATGATTATATTGGCGGCTTTCTGCAGAATTTTTCACCCGATT
Source organism: uncultured Acidobacteriota bacterium (assembly GCA_963708285.1). GTDB lineage: Bacteria > Acidobacteriota > Terriglobia > Acidiferrales > UBA7541 > Palsa-295. Next base: position 201,804 of record CAVPSF010000001.1, on the reverse strand, counting down.
CCGTGGATGAATTTGCCGTCCGCACGGCGCAAGAGGATGCCGACACCGGGCGCACCACCGCCGGCTCCGTTGTGATCTCCACCCGCCGCGGCACCGACGATTGGCACGGAGACGCCGCGGTTTACCTCCGCGACGCGGCGCTCAATGCCCGTTTCCCGATCGACAATCCCGCACCCGACCCCAAACAGCCTTTTTCCCGCCAGAATTATATTGGAGCGCTGGGCGGGCCGGTGCGCACGGGAAGGCTGTGGTTCTTTTCATCGCTGGAATTCGTGCATGAGGACGCGAGCATCGCCTACAGTCCCACCAACCTCACACAATTTGACGCTCTCGCTGGACTGGCCGCGCAAGGCTTGATCCCGGATGTGAATTCCATCCCCGTCCCGGGAAATGTTGCGGTGCCATTCCGCGATTATCTAGGCACCACGCGCCTCGATTGGATGCAATCTTCACGGTCGCAATGGTTCCTACGCGCTGCCATTGATAATTACACCACTCAAAATGATCTGGTGCAGCAGGGTTCCCTGCCTTCCACCGGCGCGGCATCGCATTCCAATTACATGAATTTGCTGATCAACCAGCAAACCACTTTTAGCGCTTCGTGGGTCGGCACGCTGACCATGGAAGCGAGCGGCCTGCGCCACACGGAAACGCGCAATTTGAATCTGGGCCTGGCGTTGGCTTTTCCTTTCAGCTCCACCTACCAGACGATTTCCGGCTATGAAACTTTTGGAGACAACCAGTTTGTTACGCCCATCACGGCATTCCCCGTGCTGCGCAATCAGGAAAAATATCAGGCGCGTTATGATGTGAGCCACGCTTCCGGCCGCCACTCTCCGCGCTTTGGCGTGAATTTCATTCATGAGCCGGTGCTGGACGGGGCGCTCGCGTCCACCCAGGAAAATCTCACGCAGTTTGTGCTCAATCCCTCTGCTTACGCGAATGATCCGCTGCAATTCGTTTCCGATTTGAATTGCGCATTCAATCCCGCGCCGGGTTCGCCGCTTCCTCCCGCCACGCCCGGCACCACGTGCACATCCAATCCTCCGGGCGACGGATCTTTTTCGCAGAATGTGCAGCGCCTGGGCGTGTATGCGGAGGATTCCTGGCGCGTCATGACGAATTTGACGTTGAATTACGGCCTGCGCTACGACACCACTTTTGGTTTGTTCACCGCCTCGAATCGCTCACAACTCGAAAATCCGGCTTACTTGACGCTGCGGGCATTGCAAATTCCGCTCATCGGGGGCGCGCCGCACAATTACCGCCATGCTTTTGCGCCGCGCCTGGGAATTGCCTATGCGCCGGGAGCGCCGGGAAAAAACGTCATCCGCGCGGGCTTCGGTTTGTTTTATGACGATTTGGCGCAAAACGGCTGGGTGACGGCGCTGCAAGCCGTCAACACTCCGCTCAACGCCCCGTGCATCCTGCCGGGCGATCCAGGGTGCATTCCTGGCGGCGGCTCGGGAGCGATCATCGATCCGCGCTATCGAACTCCTTATTCCATTCATGCCACTGCGGGATTCGAGCACGCCTTCAATCCTGATTGGATTGTGCGCGCGGATTTCACGCACGAGCAGGGCGTGCACGCCTTCCGGCGATATCAATATGAAGCGGGCTTCACGCTATTTTCGCCCAACCCGCAAGACCAGGGCTTCGTGCCGAACCTGAGCGTGTTTCGCACCGACAACCGTTCGAGCTACAACGGGCTTTCGCTGCACTTGCAGGGTAACGTTACGCGGCGGTTCAGTCTGATCGCCAATTACACGCTTTCGAGCGCGAAAACCTGGGGTTGTGTTCTGGGCGAATTGTTCGACTACGTGAATGGAGTCTGCAACCCGCTGGATGCCTTTGCCAAAGGGGATTACGGACCTTCGGGAGAAGACGTGCGCCACAGATTCGTCCTGGCCGGCACATGGCATGCTCCAGGAGGTTTTGAAGTCACGGCGCTCTCGCAGGCTGAAAGCGCAAGACCGTTTACCCTAACGACCCCCGAGGATGTGAACGAACTGGGGGATTCGCTTGACGATCGCGCGGTGATCAATGGCGTGCAAACTTCGCTTGATGAATTCCGCGGCGCGCCTTACCTCCAAACGGATTTGCGTGTCAGCCGGCCAATCCGGTTTCGCGATTCCGCCAGAGCCACGCCGTTCATCGAATTTTTCAATGTGTTCAATCGCAATAATCCCGGCGCGAATTTTCTGACCAACATTGCCGGGCTTCCCGCGCCCGTCAACGATGCCGCGAATGCCACATCCATCTGCGCCAATCCGCCGGGTTGCACCTCCTTCCAGCCCATCACCAGCCTGAAGCAATTGCGTTTTCCGGCGGGTGCGCTGGGAGATTTTTTCGGGCCGGGAACGACGGTGGGAATTCCGTTTGCGGCGCAGATCGGCTTTCGATTTGAGTTCTAAAACGCCCGGCGGCGGCGCGCGCGGGCATGGCGCGCAAAATTGCCCGGCAACTATTTTCGCTGCCCGGCGCATCGCAAGTAGCGCGGAATATTGCGCTTCGGTTTTAACCAGCGGTTTTCATTTTGCAAGAATTTTAGTATAACGGTCGGCTTGATAGCATCCGGCGCATTTGCCGGTTCTCTCATATCGGGAGGCATGCATTGATTGAAGTACAGGATTTGACGAAGGCCTACGGGAATGTCACCGCGGTTGACCACGTTTCCTTCACAGTAAACAAAGGCGAAATCCTCGGTTTTCTGGGCCCCAATGGCGCCGGAAAGACCACCACCATGCGCGTACTCACCAGTTTCATGCCCGCCACTTCCGGGACGGCGCGCATTGCCGGTTTCGATGTCTTCCAGGATTCCATGGAAGTGCGCCGGCGCATCGGATATTTGCCGGAAAGCCCGCCGCTATACCCGGATATGAGCGTCGAGGCTTATCTGGAGTTTGTGGCGCGCATCAAGAATGTGCCGGCGGAGAAGCGCCGCGAACGCGTCTCGGACGCGCTGCACAAGACCAGCCTTGACGATCGCCGCACGCACCTCATCAAGCGGCTTTCCCGCGGATATAAACAGCGCGTGGGCTTGGCGCAGGCGCTGGTCCATGATCCCGATGTGATTATTCTGGACGAACCTACGGTGGGCCTCGACCCCAAGCAAATCATCGAAGTCCGCCACCTGATCAAAGGGCTCGCCGGAAGCCACACCATCATTCTCTCCACGCACATTCTGCCGGAAGTGAGCATGACCTGCGACCGCGTGGTGATCATCAACAAGGGCAAGATAGCGGCCGTGGACACGCCGGAAAATCTGACCTCGCAGCTCAAGGGCGGGCAGAGAATCCGCATTGAAGTGCAAGCCGCGGAAAAGCCTCTGCGCGAATTGCTGGGCCAGGTGACCGGTGCGAGCCACCTGGAGGTGGACGCTTCCCGCGCGGATGGCCATCTGGTGGCTACGCTCGAAGGCGCCCGCGACAAGGATATGCGCAGCCAGATTGCCGCCATGATCGTGGGAAAGGGCTGGCCGCTATTCGAGCTGCGCGGCGTGAGCCTGAGCCTCGAGGATATCTTCCTCGAATTGACCACCGACGACGCTTCCCACGCGCAGCCCTCGAACTGAAGGAGCCGATTCGAAAATGAAAAGTTTGTACGCAATATACCGCAAGGAGATGGGGCATTATTTCGTTTCCCCCATCGCCTACGTTGTCATCGGCGTATTTATTTTCCTGACCGCATTTTTCTTCAATTTGTATCTGACGGTGATGATCCAGCGATCCCTCGAAATGCAGATGCGCAGCATGCAATTCGGCATGCCTCCGGATTTCGACGTGCCGCGTCAGGTGATGATGGGATTCTTCGGGGTGCTTTCCACCTTCGTCCTGTTTTTCACGCCCATGCTGACCATGGGCGTGTACGCCGAGGAGCGCAAGCGCGGAACCATGGAATTGCTGATGACCTCTCCGCTTTCGGAAACCACCATCGTGCTGGGAAAATATCTCGGCTCGCTCACGCTCTTTGCCATCATGCTATTGCCCACGGTTTTTTTCCTGGTGTTCATGTACCTGCATAGCGATCCCGCGCCGCCCTGGAGTCTATTGGCCGCGGGTTATGCCGGAGTGCTGCTGTTGGGCGGAGCCTTGCTGGCTCTTGGAAACTTGATCTCTTCACTCACGGAAAATCAGCTCATCGCCGCGGTGTTGACGTTTGCGGCCATTCTGTTCATCTGGGTGCTGGACCTCGGCGGGCAGGGTTCGGGAGTGTTCGCCACCGTTCTGACTTATCTTTCGGTGATTCATCACTATGACGATTTCACCCGCGGAATCATCGATACTTCCGCGCTGGTTTATTACTTCAGCTTCATCGCTCTTTTTGTTTTCTTGACGGTGCGCGCCGTGGATTCCATGCGCTGGCGGCGCGCCTGATGGGCTTTTCATACAGGATTTGCGGTGCGAGGAGGGAATCATAGGATGAAATGGGATCGCGGAGAGATCGCCAAATTCGCGGCCAGCATCGGCCTTGCCATGCTGATTGCCGGCTATCTGCGCTATACGATTCAGGGAGAACTTCTAACAGCCAGCAAAGTTATTTTGATCGCGGGAGGAGTGCTGGTGCTCGCCTCGATCGTGGTGGGCTTCGGAGAAATCATCAAATTTTTCTCGAAGCGCTCCTCGCAACTGGGAACCAATACCGGCATTCTCGTTTTGGGAGTCATCGCCATTCTGATCGTCGTCAATTATTTGGGCTTCCAGCATCATAAGCGTTTCGATCTGACCTCCGAAAAGCTCTACACCCTGTCCGATCAGACCCGCAAGATTGTCGGCGGGCTCAAGCAGGATGTGGACATCTATCATTTTGACAAGACCCCGGACACCAACCTCGATGACGTGATGACCGAATACAAAAACCTCAGCCCCCATTTTCATTTCCACAACGTCGATCCCGTGGAAAAGCCGGACGTGGCCAAGCAATACGGCGCGACGCGCATGGGAGACGTGGTGGTGGCCTCCGGCACCCGGAAGCAAAATCTGGAGCCGAGCATCGAAGGCGGGTTTGCCGAACAGGACATCACCAGCGCGATCCTGAAAGTGACTAATGACAAGCTGCAGACCATCTGCTTCACCGAAGGCCATGGTGAAAAGTCTCTGACCGATGAAGGCTCCAATGGCTATAGCATCGCCGACGCCGGGCTCAAGAAGGAAGGCTACCTGACTAATTCGATCAACATTGTCACCGGCAACGGCATACCCTCGACTTGCCAGGTGATCGTGATCCCCGGACCCACGACCGCATTTTTCCCGCAGGAAACGGCGGAGATTTCGAAATACCTCGATGCCGGCGGCAAAGCGCTGGTGATGGAAGACCCTGATACGAATCCGCAGCTCGATTCCATCCTGCAAACCTGGAATATTGACGCTGGAAAAAATCTGGTGATTGACGCGAGCGGCGTGGGCCGCTATTTCGGGACCGGGCCAACCTATCCCATCGTTGCGGATTACGGCTCGAGCCCCATCACCAAGAATCTCTCGCGCACCATGACCTTTTTCCCCATGGCCCGGACCGTCACGATCGCGGATAAGACCAAGACCGATCCGCAATCGGTGGAGTTGTTGAAAACTTCGGCGCGGAGTTTCACGATTCCGAAACTCGAAAAAGGCCAGAAGGAAATCAGTTATGACGCCAGGACCGACACGCTCGGCCCGCTTTCGCTGGGTGTGGCGGCGTCGCGCGAGACAGATGGCAAGGATTCGCGGCTGGTGGTGATCGGGAATTCGGAATTTGCGGCGAATCCCTGGATCGAGCAGCAGAAAAACGGAGATCTTTTCTACAACACTATCGACTGGCTGGCCTCCGAGGAGGATTTGATTTCCATCCGCCCCAAATCCGCGGCCAATCGCCGCGTCACTCTCACGCAGGGACAAGCCGCGGTTCTCAAGTGGCTGGACCTGGTCTTCCTGCCGGCCATCGTGATTTTTTCAGGCGTTATGATCTGGTGGAAACGGCGCTAACTTTCAGGGCCTCATACGAACATGATCAAGAAAAGCACTCTATTTGTACTTTTGGCGGCAATTATTCTAGCCGCGGTGGTGTATTACTTCGATTGGAGAAGCGGCAAGCAGGAAAAAACTCCCGCGGACACCACCAAGCCCGCATTTTCCTTGCAAGCTTCCGACATCCAATCCTTCACTCTTTCCCGCCCTGCTAAAACGGGCGAAGCTCCCATCCATTTCGAAAAAAACGCGGGAACCTGGGTGATCACACAGCCGGTCGAGACCGGTGCGGACCAGCCTTCCGTGAACGGCATTACAGATGGAATCGCATCCGCTCGAATCTCGCAGACCGAACCTGGCACCCCGGACCGCTTGAAAGCCTACGGTCTCGACCCTGCGGAGGTCTCCATTGATTTTCTGCTCAAGAACGGCGCGAAGCATGCATTGCTTCTTGGCAGCAGAGGCTTCGCGGGGACTTCTGTTTACTCCGTGGCGGATGGGAACAAAAACGTTGTGATGCTGCCCGTCTCCTTGCTCACCAGCGCCGACAAGCCTCTGGGAGAACTGCGCGACAGGACGATTCTGGCCGTCAAGAGCGAGGACATCACATCATTCGATCTGAAAAATGCTTCGGGGGAACTGGTCGCCAATAAACAAGGCGGCGATTGGGAATTCTCGAAGCCCGGCGCGGAGCGCGCCGATTCAGAAGCCATTGGGCAACTTCTCGCGCCGCTCGAAACCGGAAAATTCCTTTCCGTGGCCAGCGAAACTCCCGAGCATCCCGGAAAATACGGACTGGAACCTCCCGCCATCACCCTGAAAGTCGAGCAAGGAAAAAATACGGCGACTCTGCAGGTGGGGAAAAAGGAAGGCGAAAATTATTATGCGCGGGATACTTCGCGGCCCTTGATTTTCCTGATCGACTCCGATTTTCATGACAAGCTCGCGGAAAAATTCAGCGACTTGCGCGACAAAACCGTCCTGCATTTCGAGGCGGATGATATCAATCACGTCGAGGTTCACAACGCCAGCGGCGTTATGGCCATGACTCGAAAGTCCGCGGAGGATTGGTCGGTCGACGAGCCCGCGAATGAGAAGGGAAAAACGGCCAGCATCTGGAAGGTCTTTTCTCCTATCGAAGGCGCGCGCGCCGACGAAGTGCTTGATCATCCTCCCGCTGGAATTTCAGCGAAGCTAGCCAGGCCCGCGATCGAAATCATCTTAACGAAGAAGGACGGAAGCAAGCTGACCCTCGATATTTCCGGCCCGGAGAATGGCATCGTGTACGCGCGGTGCAGCGAGGGTCCGGCGATTTACAAGTTGAAAAAAGACACATTCGATGATTTGAATTTCACACCGGCGCAGGTTTTGTTTTAGCCGGTAAGATCCGCGCGCAGCGGCGAGCTAAGCCGCTTGACCTGTGGCTGCCCGCGAGGCTTCCGCGGGCCATGTGGCCAGAAGAAGAATTTTGCCTGACCCGGCCGCATCGTAGATATAGAAAGTTTGCGAGCCGTCATTTATCTCATAGAATCCAGGCCGCTTAGGGTCGGGAGTGGCCTGAGCGCCGGAAGTGAGCAGGTTGTGGAGCTTCTCGACGATTTGCTCGGGATGATTTCTGGTGTCTTCGATCCTGAATTCCACCTTGGATGTTGCAACCATGCCGCCCTCCTGGATGCCTTGTGATTCGCCTCACCCGGTAATACGCCGGGTACCCCCCAAAAGTTCCAGATTTCGACGCCAAATTCTTGCCAGGGGTGTGGATACCAGTGTCGGGAGCGGCGAAAGTGGCAGTGTTCCGTTTCGGGACAGTTCCCATTATAGGAGTGCTAATTTTCAAATTGACACTTGCGCCTTTTCCCCGAAATTGACATAGTTCACCCCACCGAGGGCCCCTAACGTGAAGAAGAAAAAGACAATGAGGACCAGCAGGCTGCATCACGACCGGCGTCGCAAGCATAAGCATTGGCAGGTAATCGTCTATTACCATGATGGAGAAAAATTCGCGCGCGTTTACATTGATCGTGACCGTGCCGAACGTTTTGCGGGGCGGCAGAAGAAATCGCCGGTAGTGAAGGCTACCCGCATTCTGGAAGTGGACTAGGATTCCGTCGGACTCATATTCTCTGGGTCCGCCCTTCCGCGACTCCGAACAAAAGATTTTCCAATAGAGGACGGAAATGACGCGCCGGTCGCGCCCTTGTCCGGGTGTCGGCGTCATGCTATAAATAAATTGCGTTCAGCAACTTCGCTTGAATGCGGGATTCGTATAGTGGTAGTACGCCACCTTGCCAAGGTGGAGGCGAGAGTTCGATTCTCTTATCCCGCTCCATCGCTTTTCAATTCTTCTCTCCAATTTTATTTTGCGGTCTGGCGGGTTCGCCCACTGCGTGCTAGAGTCTCTCCCGCCCAATCCTCATGCTTGCCTATCTTAGCGGTCCCATTGAATTCGCCGGAGACGGCGGAAGGCTCTGGCGCAGAAAGCTGGCTCCTTTTCTCCGCGATCAACTCGGCCATCGCGTCTACGATCCGGCCGAAGATGAAAAGAAGAACCTTACCGAAGAAGAAAGCGCCAATTTCCGCGCCTGGAAAAGTTCTGACACGGAGCGATTCCGCCGCGTGGTGCGCAAAATAATCGCCTTCGATCTGGATCTGGTCGAAAACAAGGCGGACTATTTGATTTGCTATTGGGAGACGCCCTCGACGCAGAGTGGAGGAACTTCGGCGGAGTTGACGGTGGCGCATCGCAAAGGCATTCCGGTGTACCTGGTCACCTCTCTACCCCTCGAGGAAATCAGCGGCTGGATGCTGGGATGTTCGGATAGGGTGTTTCCTTCCGTCGAGGCCCTCAAGGAATTTCTAGCCGCGCGCTACCTGCGCGAAAAGCAAAACCAGCTCTGGGAAGATTGATTGAATTTGCAAGCCATGGGGAAAATCACCATCGCCGTGGGAAGCACGCGCCGCCCCAAGCTCGACGCCGTGGCCGCCGCTCTTGCCGAATTCGGCGATGCCATCGGCGGAGGCGCGGAGTTTGAAATCATGGGTTTCGATGTCCCGAGCGGAGTGCGACATACGCCGCTCACGCGCCAGGACATGATGGCCGGAGCGCGGCACCGCGCCGAACTATTGGTCGGCACGGCGCTTGAAAGACGCGAGGCCTGGAATTTTTTTGTGGGGCTGGAAGGCGGGCTTGACGTGGTTTCCGAAGGCGGCCGCCGTTGCGTGTTTCTTGAAAGTTGGGCGTACGTTACCGACGGCCGCGCGAACGGCGCATTCGGACATGCCGGCGGAATCTTGTTGCCCGAACTTTTGGTTCGGCGCGTGGTGGACGAAGGAGTCGAGCTTTCCGAAGCGATAGACGCATTTGCCGGCGGCCATGGAATTCGCGACGCGCAAGGCGCCTGGGGCGTGCTGACCGGGAATCGCATTACGCGCGAGGGCGCATTTCGAATCGCGCTGATCAACGCTTTCGCGCCGTTTTTCAATCCCGCATTGTATGCAGGCGGCGAAGCGGACGTCTGAACGCCGCGCAAAACCGGAAATTTTGCGGTCGCGTTGTGTTACATTGGCGCGGGAGGGCTTGGCGTGGACATCGTCAAAGGCAATATGGGCTGGATCGAAGTGGTGGTCGGTCCTATGTTTTCGGGGAAGAGCGAGGAGCTGATCCGCCGATTGCGCCGCGCGGAAATTGCCAAGCAGCGAGTGCAGATTTTCAAGCCGGTGATTGACCAGCGCTACGCCAAAAACGGGATCGTTTCGCATTCAGGCCTGGAAATTGCTTCCGAGCTTGTAAAGCAGGGCGACGAGATTCTGGCCAAAGTGGCGGCGCGAACCGAAGTGGTGGGAATTGACGAGGCGCAATTTCTGGGCGAAACGATGGTGGAAGCCTGCGTGAAGCTCGCGGACCTTGGGAAGCGCGTGATCGTCGCCGGCCTGGATACGGATTTTCTGGGGCGTCCTTTTGAGCCCATGCCGCGGCTTCTAGCGGTGGCTGAGGAAATCACCAAGCTGCTGGCGATTTGCATGCATTGCGGCAATCCCGCGGTGCACACCCAGCGGCTAGTGGCCTCCGAGGATTTGATCGTGGTGGGCGCGGGCGGAATGTATGAAGCGCGGTGCCGTCGCTGCTTCGAACCGGAACTCGCCCACCAAAAAGTGGAAGAAGAGAAAAAAGTTCCCGCTGCGAAGGCTCAGGCCGCCGTGCATTAGAATTTTCGCCACCCGTTTTGTGGCCGGCCGCCGCGACAGGACGCGCGATTGCTGGAAATGGCGAAGATGGCCGCCGCAAAGCCGCCCCCATCCAATCGGTCGAGCCACCAGGGCGGCGGGCGGATTCCCCAAATCTTTGTTCCGGTGCGGCGCAAAATTCATTAAAATGGGTGTGAAATGGCGTTGATGGACATGCGTTTCACCATGGTGCTCGCCTTGGCGCTCTGCTTCTGCGCCGATTTGCCGGAAAATACCCATTTTCGAATTCCGCTCCTCGCGGAACCGGATGCCAGCTCTCTTCCAGGTTCGACCGGATTGCCGGACATTTTTGTGAACGTGGGGCAGGCTTCTGCTGGAAAACCATCGGATTTGAAATTGCAATCGAAGCTGGCCATCGTACGCTACGTGGATGGTGAATTTGCAAAGGCTGTGGAGTCCCTGCCGGGAGGGAAGAAAGGTTTCAAGGTGGACGTGGGAAAGCCGGTAAATGACAAAACCCTGCATTCCGCGTTGATTTCGCAGGGCGCGGCCGTGAAGTCCGGCCAAACCGTGCAGATCACCAACATTGATTTCCGCGAAAAGGAAATCGTGATTGAAATCAATGGCGGCGGGAAGAAGCATTTCCATTTGTTGCAGCATTTGCAAATGGGGGTGGGCGCCGACACTTCCGCGCCGCTCCCCGGTCAGGACTCGCACAACGGCACGGGAGCAACGCTGGTGTTGGATTACGGACGCAGGCTGCCGGATATGAGCCCCGAGGATTTGAAGCAGCAGCTTTCCGCGCTGCTGGATTTTTCGAAGCACTCGGCTACGGTGAACTGGATCGACACGCTGCCGCCGCAATTTCAGCAGGGAATCAAGAACCGCCAGGCGGTGGTGGGAATGGATCGCGAAATGGTGATAGCCGCGCTCGGGCGTCCGGGACGCAAAGTCCGCGAGCGCAATCCACAGGGAGACGAAACGGAAGACTGGATTTATGGCGACCCTCCGGCGAAAACTGTTTTCGTCACTTTCGAGGGAGATAAAGTGATTCGCGTGAAGGAATTCGACTGAACCGCGTTGACTTTTTTCCGACCACAACCTACCATCATCCATTTGCCATGTTTGTTTTTAGCAACGCTGTAGCAGCAATTCATCATTGCCATTCATCGGAGGAACCATGCCAGTCAAAGTTGGGATTAACGGCTTCGGGCGCATCGGGCGCAATATTTTTCGCGCTGCGCTGGGCGACCCGGGCATCGAAATCGTGGCCGTCAACGACATCACGGATTCAAAAACTCTTGCGCACCTGCTGAAATACGACTCCATTCTGGGCAATCTGCCCAATCATGTGACTCATACCGACGACACGATTTCCGTCGACGGCAAAGCCTTCAAAGTTTTTCGCGTGAAGGATCCCGGCGAGCTGGATTGGGCTTCCGTCGGCGCTTCCATCGTGGTCGAATCGACCGGCCTGTTTACCAAGGGCGCGGACGCGCGCAAACATATTCGCGGGCCGGTGAAGAAAGTGATCATCTCCGCGCCGGCCACCGATCCGGACCACACCATCGTGCTGGGAGTGAATGACAACACTTATGATCCAGCGAAGCACCATGTGATTTCCAACGCCTCTTGCACCACCAATTGCCTCGCCCCGGTCGCCAAAGTGGTGAACGACACGTTTGGGATCACCATCGGCACCATGACCACCATTCATTCCTACACCAACGACCAGAAACTCCTCGACCTGCCGCACAAGGACCTTCGCAGGTCGCGTGCCGCGGCGCTTTCCATGATCCCCACGTCCACCGGAGCGGCCAAGGCTCTGCACCTGGTGATTCCCGAACTCAAGGGCAAGCTCGATGGATACGCCATGCGCGTGCCCACGCCCAATGTGAGCGTCGTGGATTTGACGGTGATCACCGCCAAGCCCGCCACGCCGGAAAGCGTGAACGCGGCGCTGAAGAGCGCAGCTTCCGGCGCGATGAAAGGCATCCTCGAATATTCCGAAGAGGAGCTGGTCTCCATCGATTTCAAGGGCAATCCGCGTTCGGCCATCGTGGATGCGGGCTACACCCGCGTGGTGGGCACGAATTGCGTGAAAGTGCTGGCGTGGTACGACAACGAATGGGGCTATTCGAATCGTTGCCGCGACTTGATTAAATTCATTTCCGCCAAGTTCTAATCGCGCCGATGAACAAACTTTCGATACGTGACCTGCAAGTCTCCGGCAAACGTGTTTTCATCCGCGTGGATTTCAACGTTCCCCTGGGGGAAGGAAAAGTGGCGGAAGACACGCGCATCCGCGAGACGCTGCCCACTTTGCGGCTGGCCATGGACCGCGGCGCCCGCCTGATTCTCGCATCGCATCTCGGCCGCCCCAAAGGCAAGCCCGACCCGAAATACAGCCTCGCTCCGGTGGCCGCGCGTCTGCGAGAATTGCTCGGCAAGCCCGTCGAATTTTCGGCGGACTGCGTGGGCGCGGAGGCCGAAGCCAAAAGCAAAAGCCTGGGCGATGGCGGAGTTTTACTGCTTGAAAACGTCCGCTATCATCCCGAAGAAGAAGCCAACGATCCGGAATTTTCGCGCCGCCTGGCATCCCTTTGCGATCAGCTTTTCGTTTGCGACGCATTCGGATCCGCGCATCGCGCTCACGCTTCGGTTGTGGGCATCACCAAATATGTCCGCCAGGCAGCCGCCGGGCTGCTGATGGAAAAGGAGCTTGCCTACCTCGGCAAGGCGGTCAGCAATCCCGACCGCCCCTTTGTGGCCATCCTCGGCGGCGCGAAAGTTTCCGACAAAATCGAAGTGGTGCAAAACCTGATGAAGCTTGCGGACTGCATGCTCATCGGCGGGGCCATGGCCTACACGTTTCTGAAATCGCAGGGTCTGCCGGTGGGCAATTCGCTGGTCGAAAACGACAAACTCGATTTGGCGCGCGATCTCCTGGAAGAGGCGCGGCGGCGGAACTTTCGCCTGCTTTTGCCGGTTGATCACGTCCTCGCGGAATCTCCCAATTCCACGGCGACCAAAATCATGGACATTGCGCACACTCCGGAGGGTTGGATGGGGCTCGATGTGGGTCCTAAAACCGTGGAAGAATACCGCAAGGAAATCGCCGCGGCTCGCACGATTGTGTGGAATGGCCCGCTGGGCATGTTTGAAAAGCCGGCATTCTCGCAAGGTACTCTCGACATCGCGCGCGCCGTGGCCGCCGCCACCAAGACCGGCGCCACCACCATCATCGGCGGCGGCGATTCCGTGGCGGCTGCGGAGCAGGCCGGCGTGGCCTCACAGATCTCGCATATTTCCACGGGCGGCGGAGCTTCGCTTGAATTTCTGGCCGGAGAAAAGCTGCCCGGCGTGGAAGCATTGACCGACAAATAATCCAGCTTAAGGAGAATTCGATTGCGCCGTCCGGTGATTGCCGGGAATTGGAAAATGTTTAAGACGCAGGCGGAGACGCGCGCGTATTTCGAAGCCTTCAAGCCGCTGGTGGCCGCTGCCAGCCATTGCGAAATCATCATCGCGCCGCCTTTTACGGCCCTCGCGGCCGCGGTTGAATCGACGCGCGGCACCTCCATCTCCATCGCCGCACAAACGGCGCATTGGGAACGCGAGGGCGCCTTCACCGGAGCGGTTTCGATGGGCATGCTGGTCGAGACCGGCTGCCGCGGCGTGATCATCGGCCATTCCGAATGCCGGCAATATTTCGGCGAAACGGACGAAAGCGTCAATCGCCGGGTCAAAGCGGCGCTCGAATCGGGCCTGACCCCCATTGTGTGCGTTGGCGAGCTGCTGGCGGAACGCGAAGCGGATCTGACCCATGCGGTCCTCAAGCGCCAGTTCGAAGGCGGGCTGGCTTCGTTGACCGGTGCGGACTTCTCACGTATTCTATTGGCGTACGAGCCGGTCTGGGCCATTGGAACCGGCCGCACGGCGACACCGGAAATCGCGGCCGATGCGCACCGCTTTCTTCGAGAACTCGCTGCGGCCCGCTTTACGCCCGAACGCGCCTCCGCGCTTCGCATCCTCTATGGCGGCAGCGTCAAGCCCGACAATATACGGGGGTTGATGGCGCAAGTGGAGATTGATGGCGCGCTTGTGGGCGGAGCGAGCCTGGACCCGCAGTCTTTCGCGGCTATCGTGAATTTTTAGGCGCCATCCGGGCGAAGAATCGCCGGCGCCGCAGAGCAGGAGTTAGCAATGCCTTCGTGGGCAAAATGGGGAATGTCGCTGGCGGTTGCCGTCGGCCTGGTGTGGATTGGATGGAAGGTTTCCGTGATTTTGGTGACCTTGCACATTCTGGTGTCGTTTGTGCTGGTGGTGGTCATCATGCTGCAGAGCGGTTCGGCCGCGGACCTGGCGGGCGCTTTCGGCGGTGCGGGCAGCCAAACGGCGTTCGGGCCGCGCGGCGCCGCCACATTTCTCTCTCGCGCCACCACCTGGTGCGCCATCGTTTTCATGATGACTTCGCTGACGCTTTCCGTCCGGCGCTCGCCCAATGAGGGAGCCAGCATCGGCTCGATCCTGGAACAAACGCAGAAGGCCGCGCCTACGCCGGCTGTTCCCAAGCCGCCGGTGCAGTTGCCGGTTCCGGGTCCGGGCGTTCCTCCTACGCAGGGGCAACCTCCGGCTCCCCAGAAATAACCGATTCTGGTAGATTGGTTTCACCCCTGATTGCGGAAGTGGCGGAATTGGCAGACGCACCATCTTGAGGGGGTGGCGCCGCAAGGCGTGGGGGTTCGAATCCCCCCTTCCGCACCAAAACTACCTGAAGTTTTTTCACTCCGTTTTCAAGTCATCATATTTTGCGATTCGTTTTCTTCGCTCGCTAGACGGCCAGCGCCTTGCCGCCGCTGCCTTTCGCGGAGGATACGGTACAATCTTCCGGATGTCTTCCAGCCCTGAAAAATCAGCGCCTGGCGAACGCGCCGCGAATGTCCCGCGCGGATTTCTGCGCCACTACGTTTTCAGCACGGACCACAAAATCATCGGCATCCAGTATTTTGCGTTGGCGCTGGTGGCCGTAGCGCTGGGAATTTTTCTCTCCCTGCTGATTCGCATGCATCTGGTTTGGCCCGGCGCGCGCATTCCCTGGTTGCCGGGCGGGGTGATGACGCCGGAAGAATATCTGGCGATGGTCACCATGCACGGTACGATCATGATTTTTTTCGTGCTGACCACCGCGCCGCAAGCCGCCTTCGGGAATTATTTTCTGCCGCTGCAGATCGGCGCGCCGGAGATGGCGTTTCCGCGTCTCAATCGCCTCTCTTTCTGGGGGACATTTCTGGCGTTTGTGTGCATGGTCGCGGCTTTTCTGGTGCCCGGCGGAGGCCCCGCGAGCGGGTGGTCTCCCGACCGATTTCTGAGCGGGATGGGCGAGGCGTCCGGGCCGGGCGCGGGACCGGGACAAGCGCTGTGGATCCTGAGCATCGCCTTGTTTTGCCTGGCATCGCTTCTGGGCGCGCTGAATTTCATCGTGACCACCATCGACATGCGCGCTCCGGGAATGAAGTTGATGCGCATGCCGCTGACGGTGTGGAGCTGGTTCGTTACCGCGATTCTGGTGATGGCCACATTCAGCGTGCTGCTGGCCGCCGGAGTTCTGCTGCTGCTCGACCGTTCCACGGGAGCGACTTTTTTTGTTTTTGCGGGCGGCGCCGCCGGAAGCGAATTCCCGAATTCCTCGAGGAATGCGCCGCTCCTCTGGCAGCACTTGTTCTGGTTTTTCGGGCATCCCGAGGTGTACATCGCGATCCTTCCCGGCATGGGCGTGGTTTCGCACGTGCTTGCCAATTTTTCGCGCAAGCCGGTGTACGGATATCGCGTGATGGTGTGGGCTACGTGCGCCATCGGATTCCTGGGGTTTTGCGTCTGGGGACATCACATGTTCGTGAGTGGGTTGAATCCCTATGCGAATTTCTCATTTTCGGTGCTCACTCTTTCCATTGGCGTCCCGGCGGTGGTGGTGAGTTTCAATTGGCTAGCCACTTTGTGGAACGGAAAAATTCAGCTGACCACGGCCATGCTCTTCTCCTTGGGATTCGTGTCCCTGTTCGTCACCGGAGGGCTTTCCGGCCTGTTCCTGGCGCAACCGGCCTTCGATCTCCTTTTGCATTCCACTTATTACGTGACTGGGCATTTTCACTTGATCATGGCCATGGCCGCTATTTTTGGAATTTTCTCGGCCATGTATTTCTGGTATCCGAAAATGTTCGGGCGCATGCTCAGCGAGCCGCTCGGTAAAATCCATTTCTGGATCACCTTTCTCGGAGCCTACCTGATTTTTGTGCCCATGCATTTTCTGGGCGTCGAGAGTTTGCCGCAAGGCTCGCCTTCGGCCGCGCGCTTCTCCCATTTCGCTTCGTTTGCCGGGCTCAATCATTTCTTGACGCTCGCGGCTTTCGCAACCGGCGCGGCACAACTCGTTTTTCTTTACAATTTTTTCCGGAGTTTGCAGAACGGAAAAGCTCCGGGTGAAAATCCCTGGAAGGCCACCACGCTCGAATGGGCCGGCGAATCGTCCTGCGTGGAAGGAGACGCCGGAGGTATCGGCCCGGCCGTGTATCGCGGGCCGTACGTGTATGGCGCAGGATGCGCCACGGGCGATTTTTCACCGCAAAATGCCGCTCCTGAAATAATTTCGCCGAAACGGGCGGGAGACTGAATGACCGAAAGTGTTGTCAGTAAATTGATCGGCCCGCGAAGCGGGAAACCGGGGCGCGGGCCTGGCGCCCAGCCGGGCGGTCCGGGAGATGGCGAAGCGCTTCGCCCGGGAGCGACGCCGCAGCGGGCCTACGTCACGGGAATGACCGTGGCGCTTGCCGGCATCGTTTTGTACTTCATGGCGCTGGTCAGCGCTTTTATCGTCCGCCGGAATATTGCCGGCGACGAATGGTTGCCGCTGCAAATTCCGGTCATTCTCTGGGTCACCACGCCCGTCTTGATTCTCAGCAGCTTCACCATCGTGCGCGCCGGAAAGCGCCTGAAGGCCGGCGACGAAGACGGCTTCCGGCTATGGTGGAATTTTACCGCCGCACTTGGAATTTTCTTTTTTCTGGGGCAGGTTTCATCCTGGGTGCAGCTTTCGCAGGCCGGACTGGATCTGGCAAGCAATCCGAGCAGCGGGTTTTTCTATGTGTTCACGGCGTCTCAGGCGATTTTCCTGCTGGGAGGGTTCCTGGCGATCACTTCCGTCGCGTTCTGGCTGCCGCGGCATTTGACGCGGGCGACCGCCATTGAAGTGCTGTCGATGTACTGGCACTTTCTGGACGGATTGTGGGTGTTCTTGTTTCTCCTGCTGCTGCTCGGAAAATAAAACGCGGGCGATGAAGATCGCCCGCGCTGGGTATTCCCGCGATTTTCCGCCGGCGGGGATCGCTCTCCACGCCGCCAGGTGCGTTCAGCTTTGCTTTTTGTGCAGGTCGGTGCAAATGGACACGGCGCTATTGGGATTCACCGCTCCGTCGCCCTGCTCGACGTGCTGAATTTTCCCGTTCTTATCAACCACAATCGTGGTGCGCTGGGCCCATTCGAATTGGTCGCCCTGCACGTTGTAGGGTTTTAAAATGCCGTAGCTGGTCAGCACTTTATGGTTCATGTCGCTCAGCAGCGGGAAGGTGACGCCAATTTGTTTCGCAAACGCGGCGTTGGCGGCGGGACTGTCGATGCTGATTCCGAATACCTCGGTGTCGCTCGCTTGAATCTTGGCCAAATCAGACTGATAGGCCTGGAGTTCCTTCGTTCAACCCTCGGTGAAAGCCAAAACGTAAAAGGCCAGAATCACATTTTTCTTCCCGCGATAGTCGCTGAGCTTCACGGGTTTCCATTGATCGCTCAGAAGCGAGAAATCCGGGGCCACGTCTCCCGGTTTCAAAAAAGTGTGAGCGATCTTGTCTTCCTGGGCGGTGGCAGTGCGGGAAGCGGCGGGGATAAGCAGCAGGAACAAACCCACAGCGGCCACGAGCAGTTTTTTCATGCGAAGTCTCCTTGGTAAACAGCCGGAATCGCGGAAAGGATTATAAACCCATTTGCGGCCTGCTCAGTCATCTTTAGAGTTACGCGCAGACCTTTTCGGCTTCCCGGGACCGCACTTCCCATATAATTCAACCCGGATAGGATCATCGCGCCGGCGAGAGGATAGACGCGACGCTTTCTTTAGACGGCGCACACAAGGATTCGTTTAACTCACCGGGGCCGTAAAAATGTTTGCGGATCGCACACATTGGAATCTCGACAGCAACCGGCTGAGCCACGCCCTCAGCCAGCACCGGGCCGCGGGCAAGCCTCTGCTGGACCTCACCGTTTCGAACCCCACGGAATGCGGCTTCGAATATGACAGCGAGGCGATTTTGGCGGCGCTCGGAAACCGCGAGGCGCTTAAATATGAGCCGAGCGCCATGGGCCATGCCGTTGCGCGCGGATCGATTCGCGATTACTACGCTTCGAACGGATACCACATTTCCACCGAAGATATTCTCTTGACCACCGGCACCAGCGAAGCCTATTCCTTTATTTTCCGGGCGCTTTGCAACCCGCAAGACGAAGTGATGGTCCCAGAGCCGGGCTACCCGCTGTTCACTTTTTTGGCGGATATTCTGGACGTCAAGCTGGTCCACTATCCCCTGCATTACGATCACGGCTGGCAGATTGATTTGCATGCGCTGCAGGCTGGCGTCACGCCGCAGAACGCGCGCTATCGTGGTGGTCCATCCCAATAACCCCACCGGGCATTTCGCCAAAGTCCACGAAATCGCGCGCCTGAACCAGATTTGCGCCGGGCATGACCTGGCTCTGATTGCCGACGAGGTATTTCGCGATTTTGCGCTGGGGGAAGCGCCTCCCGCGAGCTTTGCCGCCAATTCGCGCGCGCTCACATTTACCGTCAGCGGGATTTCGAAGATTTGCGGGCTGCCGCAAATGAAAGTTTCGTGGATGGTTCTCAGTGGGCCCGCTCAGCACAAAGCCGACGCGCTGCGCCGTCTGGAGGTGATTGCCGACACATACCTTTCCATGAACGCTCCGGTGCAACTGGCGATTCCCGCGTTTTTGAGCTTGCGGCACAAATTTCAAGAACAGCTCATGGCCCGCGTGCGGAATAATTTGAAGGAACTCGACCGGAATATCGAGGAGAAGAAAATCTGCGCCCGCCGGGAAATCGAAGGCGGATGGAATGCCGTGCTGCGCGTCCCGGCCACTCGCACCGATGAGGAACTGGTCATCGAATTATTGACCACGCGCGACGTGCTGGTTCATCCCGGATATTTTTACGATTTTCCCTCGGACGGCAATCTGGTGGTAAGCCTCATCACTCCCGAACAGCCGTTTGCCGAGGGAATCCGGCGGCTGCTTACCCTGTTTTGAAGCGCAAAAATCCTGCCGAATGCCCCCGCGCTCGGTGCCGCCTCGCTGAGCAGCGATGGGAAATTGCGCAACATGAGTGGCTTCGGCTATCTGCCGATCATGAATCTAAAATTTAACGCGTCGTTGACTCAGCAGGTCCAGGTCGCGTAACGTGCAGCACGTCAAGAGCCGCTGCTTCTAACCAAGCCGGGGGCAATTTCGGAGAGACGGGCACGGGCAAGCAACTCATCACTTACGCAAAATTTCGCGGATTGGCGGGAATCGCCTTATTAGCCGCCCTAACCTGGGCTGGCGCTGTCCGGGCCCAGGAGACTGGTGCTCCGGAGAGGCCGGATGCTGCCGCGGCGCCGCCCATGCAAATCCAACCGAAGAATGGAAAGCCGTGCGTTCAGCCGCCACCCATGGTGAGTTGGCAGGAGTACCAGGGGCCGCTCGCAAAAACTGTAGGCATATTCGGCAGGAAATTGGAACGCAAATCCGTACACCCGCCGCACTACAAGCCTGGGGCAGTGCTCTGCACCCTTCAGTTAAAGGACAAATTTGCGTTATTTGCCCAGGATGCGGTCGACCCGGTCACATTTCTCAACGCCAGTTTCAATGCCGGAATTAGCCAGGCGGAGAACGATGACCCCAGCTTCGGGCAGGGCGCTGCGGGGTACGGCAAGCGGTTTGGCGCAAGCATGGCCGGTCAGGCTTCATCTCAGTTTTTCAAGGATTTTGCCTACCCGGCGATATTTTCGGAGGACCCGCGTTATTACCGTTTGGCCCATGGCGACATCCGGAGGCGCCTCCTCCATGCGGTGGAACACTCAATTGTGGCGCACCGTGAGAATGACACCTCCATGTTCAATTTTTCGGAGTGGCTGGGGACGGCAAGCGCCGTTGCGTTGAGCAACGTCTATCATCCAGACAACAAACGCGGGTTCGCTCCCGCAGCGCAGCGGGTTGGCTTAGGTGTCGCAAACGACGTCGGTTTCGATGTCCTCCGAGAATTTTGGCCCGAAATTGCCCGCAAGTTCAAGCTGCCGTTCCGCGATCAAAATGAGCCGGTGAATTGAGACTCGGATTCCCCTGTTATGGCGTGCTGGAGCGCATTTTGTCGCTTCGAACTCTCCAGTGCCGCGCGTTTGATCAGGGCACAGCCCGGCAAAGTTATGGATTCCGTCGGACCAAAATCAGGCGAGGCGGCGGCTCTTAGACTTTTTCGAGCGGCGCGAACCGGAAAGGGTTGCCGATATTTTCGTGCAACTCGAGCCAAAGATGATCGGGCTTGGAGAGGAACACTTCCACCACTTTGGGATCGAATTGGCGCCCGGAAAAACGCTTGATTTCCTCGCGCGCGGCCGTAATGGGCAGCGCTTTGCGGTACGGGCGATCCGATATCATGGCGTCCAGGGTATCGGCCACCGCGAAAATCCTGGCCCCCAGGGGAATTTGATCCCCCTTGAGCCCCCGCGGATATCCGGAGCCGTCGAAACATTCCTGGTGCGAAAGAACGATTTCCGCCGCTTCCTTCAGAAAGGGAATGCGCTTCAGCACCGAGAATCCGATTTCGCAGTGGCGGCGCATGATTTCGCGTTCTTCGGTGGTCAGCGGGCCGGGCTTGCGCAGGATGCTGTCGGGGATGCCCATCTTCCCAATGTCGTGAAGGAAAGCGCCGCGGGCGATATGCCGCAGGTAGGCGGAATCCACTTCCATGGCGCGCGCGATAGTGATGGTAAACGCCGTGACACGCTGGCAATGTCCTTCGGTTTCGGCATCCTTGGCGTCCAGCGCGCCGCCCAATGCTTCGAGCGTGTAATCGTAGGATTGCTCCAGATCTTCGAGGGCGATGGAAAGCTGTTGGGTGCGCTCGGCCACTTGATTTTCGAGGTCGGTCTGATAAGTGCGGTTTTCGAGCACCAACTGGCGGTGTTCGAGCGCGCGTCGCACGCTCAGATGAAGCTGATCTTTTTCGAAAGGCTTGAGGATATAATCGTAGGCCCCGGCGCGAATCGCCTCGAGCGCGATGGAAATATCGTGCATCGCCGTTACCATAATCACCGGAACATCGGTATCGGCGGCGCGCAGCTCTGCCAGGAGTTTTAGGCCATCCATTTCCGGCATGACGATGTCGCTGAGAACCAGGTCGAAAGTGTCTTTCCGGAAGGTATCGAGCGCCATGCGCCCGTTGGAACAGACGCTGGTTTGATATCCCTGGGCTTCCAGCAATGTCGAGACGACTTCGCGGATGGCTTCTTCGTCGTCAACGACGAGTATTTTTTCGGGGTCCACGGTTCACTCCATGATTTCCCCCATTATAGGGTGCAATCAAACCATTGGCGGGCATCGGTCTCGTCCTGTTTTGTGCAATTGATACATATTGTAGAGAATGATAACGCAGGTAACGCGACCGAAGAAAAGAGCCCACAATACGCGGCCCATGGAAGATTCCAAGTCGTGCGAAATCATAGGGAATGAGCGAAATATGAATTTCCTTGGAATCGAATTTTGCCGCTGGATGGCTCAATTCTCATGGGGGGTCGCAAAGCACCTGAACAATTGGCGCAGAAAGCCCAAAAAGCCTTTTTATCCGCCGGGTGCGGCGCGCGGCGCCAGGGACGCGCGCCTGCGAAACCTGCTATTCTTCAACGGGAATCGAATGGGAGGAGATGAATGAAGAGCGGCGCGTGCATGGTCATGGTGTTGCTATTTGCCGCCGCCGCATTCGCACAAGAAGCCCCGCCCACCGCCAAACCCGCTGCACCGCCGGTTCCGGATTCGTCTTCGCCCGCAAGTCCAGCGGGAACCAACGCCACATTCCTCAAGACCGCGGATGAGATTCTGGTGCAGATGAGTCAAATCCTGAATCTCCCGATCAAGCAGCCGCTCAAGAAAACTCTCCGCTCGAAGGATGAGATTCGCGCCTACCTGATCCGCGAGGATAAAGAAGACAAAACCGATGCCGAGCGCTACGCGGACGACAAAACCCTCGAAGCCTTTGGCTTGATTCCCAAAGGTTTTCCTCTCGATTCTTTCATGCTCGACGTGCTGACCGATCAGGTGGCGGGACTCTACGATCCCAAAGCCGGAGAATTTTACATCGCCGATTGGATTCCCGTGGACGAGCAGAAGGAAGTGATGGCTCACGAGCTGACCCACGCGCTTGAGGACCAGTCCTTCCATATCGATCCGTGGGTGAAGGCGGCGCGCCCCAATGACGATGCCGAGTTTGCGCGCGACGCGGTGAGCGAAGGTTCGGCCATGGCCGCCATGGTCGATTACTCGCTGACGGACCAAAAAATCACGGTGCGCGACATTCCCGACATTTCCTTGTTGATTCGCGCCGGCGCCGTGGCGCAGATGGACAAGGATCCCAAGCTTTCGACCGCGCCCGTCTACATTCGAGACGAGCTGCTTTTTCCCTATCTTGCCGGGACCAGTTTCGCGCAGCAATTTTTGAAGGCCCATTCCGGCTGGCAGGATATTCATTTGCTCTTCGAACGTCCTCCGGTCTCGACCCAGCAAATTCTGCATCCCGATTTATATTTGAAGAATCAGGCGCCTGCCAGCGTCAAGCTGCCGGAATGGAAGGGACTGATCCCGGAGGATTGGAAACTTCTGGAAGAAAACGTCATGGGCGAATTCGGTGTGGATGAGGTCCTGAAAACTTTCCTGGATGATAACCGCGCGAATATTTCCCAGGCGTGGGCGGGCGACCGTTACGCCACTTTCGAAAACGAAAAGAGCAAGCAGGTTTCCCTGGTATTTCTCCTGGTTCTCGACAGCGACGAAGACGCCGCGCGGTTTTTCGGGCAGTACAGCGATTTGCTCGAACACAAATACAAAACCCGGACAAACCTTTTCCGCCGCCCCAATTATTTTGAGTTTCAAAACGATGACGGGGGCGTGTATATCCGCTGCCTGGCTTCGCGCTGCTTGACGATGGAGGGTGCCTCGCGCCAGACCTTCGACAGGATTGATCACGCCGTGGGCTGGCCCGCGGCTCCGGCTCCCAAGGAAACCTCGCCGCCGCCTTCCGTCACGCAAAAAACATGCGGGAAGAGTGCGGCCGTTTCAGGCGCTTGAAAATCAAATGCCGCGCGCGTCCAGGCGGGGCTGTTGGGTCTTGCGCTCGAGTCTCTTCAGGCGGTGCTCCCAACGTGCTCGGCTTTTACGGTAGGCAACAGGAGTAAGAAGTCCGAGGCGGCTGGCATTGCGAATTTCCGCCAAAGCGCGGCGCGAAAGGGAAATGGCGCGCGCGGCGTCCCGCGCGTGACGTTCGCAATAAATCGCGAGCTGTTCGTAGGCTTCCAATCCCTCGCGCGAATTTCCCAGGATGCTTTCCCACAATTCCGCGGCGAGCGAAAAATTTCCATCGCGCCGGGCCATGCGCGCAAGCGCGCGCCGCGCGGCGCGGTCCGCGGGAGGAGGCAGCTCAGCTTCGAGCGATTGCTGGTACAGTTTTCGCGCGCGTCCGGTCTGGCCGCGGCGTTCGCAAAGGCGCGATACGCCGAATAATTCCAGCGCGTCTTTTCCGTGTGTTTCAGGATTGGCCAGCAGCGAGAGAGTGCGGTTCGCGAGCGCCGCAAGGCCGCGCAAATCCAGCTGATTGTGATAAAAAATGGGGACCAGCGGCTCGGGTGAGCCGCCGCGCAAATAATCGAAATATAAATCGGGAATCATCTGCGAAACCACGTCTCCCTCGCGCTTCCAGCCGAGGACGTGACGTTCGAGATCGGCCAGCCGCACCGAACCGATCTGCATGCGCCATAGATTTCGCGCGGGATGCAGAAAATCCAGGTGCGCGCGCATTTGCGGAACTTTTACGCTGCGAGTCATGCGGTAACGCGTCTCGAGCAGCGGCCAATCGAACGATTTCCCGTTGAAGGTGACCAGCACGCGGCGTTCCGCCAGCCGCCCGGCCAAAGCCTCGAGCAGCGAGTACTCTTCGCTGTGATCGCGCAGGAAAAATTGCTCCACTTGCAGGCCGCCCGCGTCCCACCAGGCGATCCCCACCAGAAACGCATAAGTTCCGGTGCCGCCCATCAGTCCCGTGGTTTCCGTGTCCAGAAAAATCCATTCCCGAGGGTCCACGATTTCCAAGGCGGCATCCGGAGCGAGCAGGCGCAGCGCGGATTCTTCCGGAACGCATTCCGAAGGATCGGAGAACCATTTGCGCAGCAGCAAGTGTTCGCCAAAGTGGTTCACGCTGGGTGCGGCGCCGAGGATTTCGGCCAGCCGCGCCGCTCCTTCGGGCAGACCCGAGAAAGCGCTGACGAATTCCGCGCCGGAGGAACCACGGGCTTTCTCCGGTTGTTCCAGCGGCCGCAGCGCAGCGAGTCGCGAGAATCGGTCGTGCGGCGAGAGGCTCATGCGCAGAGACAATCCAGTATAGCGAGCGCGGCTTCCTTCGTGCGTTCAGATTTTTCGCCCGATGGTCCCACGCAGGAGGGGCAACCCTTTTCGCAGGGACACGAGGAAATGAGTTCTCGCGTGCGGCGCAAAAGCAAATCGTGCACGCGAAAAAGCGGCTCGCTGAATCCGATGCCGCCGGGATAGGCATCATAGAGATACAAATTCGGCTCGAAGAATTCCTTCATCTCCGATGGGTCCGTAATCGCCGCATGGGAATCCTGCCATTCGGTTTCCATGCCCGGCGCGGGCGGGCGTTCGCCCACGGCGGTGCCCAAATCGCGGCGGTCACACATCAGGAGCAGCGAAGCGATGGATTCCAGGGCATAGAGCAGGCCGAAGATGCCGTTTTGCCGCTCGGACAGCGCGAAGGGCAGCTCCGTGAGCAGCGCGCGGTCGAGAGTAATCCAGAAGGCCGTGGTGTGCATTTCGTTTTCCGGGAGTTCCAGCTTGCCGTCTCCCACATTTTCGTTCGTGAAAAATTTAATTTTCTTGAATCCGATTACCTGCGAGCGCACCAGCACGTCCCCATGAGCCCGCGCGGCGGGTCCCGCGATGCGCTCCTCCGCGGCAATTTCCAGCACGCGGACCTGCGTGTAGCGGACGGCGTCGGTGTAGTAATCCACATTCACGCTTTTCACATAAGCCTTGCGCTGATCGAAATCGAGTTTTTCCACGTGGTACTGCTGCCCTTGATGCAGGTAGATGGCCTTGGGATGAACGGTTGTAAGCGCGGAGGAGAAATCCACTTCTCCGATCACCCGCGGATGGCCGTCTTCGCTGCCATCTTGATTTCCTGTGGTGTCGATGATTACGAAATTGTCGGATGTCACCGAGCGCAGGCTGACGGTGTCCGCGGGATATGCCTGCTGCACCCAATGCCAGCTTGCGCCGCTGCGATGGAGAAAACCGGCCTCGGCCAGGCGTTCGCACAATTCCGGAACGTCCGCAGCGCCGAAGGTATCCCGGGATTCGAGCGGCAGCTCAAACGCCGCGCATTTCAGGTGGTTGATCAAAATTTCCAGATTGTCCGGCTGGACATAGGCGTGTTCGGGCGAGCGCCCGAAAAAATAGTCGGGATGCTGCACGATGAATTGATCGAGCGGCGCGGAAGAAGCCACCATGACCGCGCAGGAAGTGCCGCTGCGGCGCCCGGCGCGTCCGGCGCGTTGCCATGTGGATGCGATGGATCCGGCGTATCCGGCCATCACCGCGGCATCGAGCGAGCCGATGTCAATGCCCAATTCCAATGCGCTGGTGGCCACCACTCCCCGGATGCGTCCTTCGCGAAGCCCGCGCTCGATTTCGCGGCGCTCTCCCGGCAAATATCCTCCTCGATAGCCGCGAATCGGTTCAAACTGCCCGACGGAAGCAGGAAACGCCTGTTGCAGGTGAGTGAGCAAGACTTCCGTGTGCAGGCGGCTATTGGCAAACACGATGGTCTGCAATTTGCGCGCCAGGAGTTCCTTGGCCACGCGCGTCGTCTCATTCAAATAGCTGCGGCGAATCCCCAGATTGCGATTCACCATCGGCGGATTGTAAAAGACAAATAATTTTTCAGCCGCCGGCGCGCCGTTTTCTTCGATCACATCCACCTGCTTCTCGATCAGTTGCGCCGCGAGTTCGCCGGGGTTGGCGATGGTCGCCGAACAGCAGATGAATTGCGGGTCCGACCCGTAGAAGCGGGCGATGCGCCGGAGCCGCCGCAGAACATTCGCCAGGTGGCTGCCGAAAACTCCGCGATAGGTGTGCAGCTCGTCGATCACGATGTAGCGCAAATTTTCGAACACGCGCGTCCATTTCGTGTGGTGCGGCAGGATTCCGGTGTGCAGCATGTCTGGATTGGTCAGCACCACGTGAGTGCGCTCGCGGATGGCGCGACGCGCGTCGCTTGGCGTATCGCCGTCGTAGGTGAAAACACCGAAAGTATCGTCGAGGCGCTTGGCCAGGTCGTGCAATTCCGCGAGTTGATCCTGCGCCAGAGCTTTGGTGGGGAACAAATACAGCGCGCGCGTATCCCCATTTTCGAGGATGGCGTTCAGCACCGGCAAGTTGTAGCAAAGCGTTTTCCCCGAAGCCGTGGGCGTCACCACCACGAAATTGCGCCCCTCGCGCGCCAACTCTGCGGCGGCAGCCTGATGCGAATAAAGTTGTTCGATGCCTTTTTGGCGGTAGGCCGTCACTAATTCCGGGCGCACCCAACCCGGCATGGGGCGGTATTGCGCCTCGCGCGCCGGGAAATGCTTCACAGCGGTCAGCACCTCATCGGCGCGAAACCTTTGCGTCAGCTCGCTCAGAACCTCCTGGACGGTATCGAGTGTGGTTGTGGGGCGAACCGCTAAATGCCTTGCGGCGCCCTGCGATGATGGAGCCATAGCGCCTCCCCAAAGAGCTACTTCGCTTTTTGTTCGCTGAGGGTAACATGCGAAGAACCGCGCGGCAATCCCTTTTCAACAGGGCTTTTCCGCAAATTTCAGGAAACCGCAACAGCCGGACCCGCCGATGGACCACGGACCGTGCTTGACACGGTTGCCCGCGGGCCGCTATAGATTGTTTATGGCACATTCCTATTTGATTTTCGATTTCGGCAGCAATGAAGAAGCGGCGCAGCAGGCGCGTCATAAAGTGGAGGGCTGGAAACAGGGATTCCGTCTGGGAGACAAAATGCTCCTGAAATTCGACCGGGAAGAATCGGCGGATGCCAGCGCGGATCCCGGGCAGGCAGCGGAGAAAGCATCAAAACCCAAAAGCAGCAAGAAGCCCTCCGAGAAAGAAAAGAAAGCCGGAGCTAATGAGCGCTTGCGGCTTTTCGTGCGCCTCGATTTTTCCGACCACGAAAAACTCTCGCATCACCGCTGGCTCGAGCGCATTCCCACCGAAGAACCCTTCAAGTCGGTGAAGTGCGAAATCGTGCGTCACGGCGAATCCAGCTTCCAGAAGACAGAAGACCAATTTGACTCTTTGGACTAGGCCGCGAAGGCTGCAAAATTCGCGGGTTCGTTTGGCCGGGTCGTGGCAGTTGGATATAATCGCTCCCATTGGGCCGGGTAGCCGGACGGCAGCGCGAAAGGGAAGCAATGCCCTCTCAGACCAAGGTCAAGACGGCCAAATTCGACGCGGCGAAATATCACGGGCTCTCGCGCGAAACCCTGATCCGCATCTACCGCACGATGTATCTTTCCCGCCGCCTGGACGATCGCGAAATCCAGCTCAAGCGCCAGAATAAGATTTTCTTTCAGATCAGCGGGGCGGGCCACGAAGCGGTGCTGGTGGCCGCGGCCCTGGCGCTGAAATCCGCGCACGATTGGTTTTATCCCTATTATCGCGACCGCGCTCTTTGCCTCGCGCTGGGCGTGACTCCCTACGAAATGCTTCTGCAAGGTTTGGGCGCCAAGGACGATCCGGCATCCGGCGGGCGCCAGATGCCCTCGCACTGGGGCCATCCCAAATGGAATATCGTTTCCAGGTCTTCTCCCACCGGGACGCAGTGGGTGCAATCGATCGGCGCGGCCGAAGCTGCGCTCTATTACGAAATGTTCCCGAAAGCCTTCGAGCAGGCGCGTCGCGCTCCTCTGGGCGATTTCGTGCATCATCATCATGATGAAATCGTATACGTCTCGGGCGGAGACGGCGCCACCAGCGAAGGGGAATTCTACGAAGCGCTGAATGTGGCGAGCAACAAACGGCTGCCGTTGCTTTTTCTCGTGGAAGACAACGGCTACGCCATTTCTGTCCCCGTGGAAGTTCAAACCGCGGGCGGCAGCATTTCGAAACTGGTTTCCAATTTCCCGAACCTTCTGGTGGAGGAATGCGACGGCACCGAGCCGCTCGAAAGCTATGCGGCCATGAGCCGGGCGGCGGCGCATTGCCGCGCGCGGATGGGTCCGGCGCTGGTTCATGCGCATGTCACGCGCCCCTATTCGCATTCCCTCTCGGACGATGAAAAACTGTACCGCACCGAGGAAGAACGCGAAGCGCAAGCGCGCCGCGACCCTTTGCCGAAATTCGGGCTTTTCCTGGTGCGCGAGGGAATCCTCGAGGAAGCCGACATCGAAGCGCTGGAAGCGGAGGTGGATCGCGAAGTCGTCGACGCCACGGACCGCGCCCTGCACGCCGAAATTCCCGCCAAGGAATCCATCTATCAATGGGTGTATTCGCCGGACGTGGATCCCACCAGCCACCAGTTTGTTTCCACGCCGCAGCCCGTGGGCGGGCCGAAGACCATGGTCGAGATGGTTTCGGCGACGCTGCTGGATGAAATGGAGCGCGACGAACGCATCGTGGTATTCGGCGAGGACGTGGCCGATTGCAGCCGCGAGGAAAATCTGGCGAGCGTGAAAGGGAAGGGCGGAGTCTTCAAGGCCACCTCCGGATTGCAGCGGAAATTTGGAGCGGCGCGCGTTTTCAATTCGCCTCTGGCCGAGGCCAGCATCGTGGGGCGCGCCATCGGCATGGCCACGCGCGGGCTGAAGCCGGTTCCGGAAATTCAATTCTTCGATTACATCTGGCCGGCCATGATGCAGATTCGCGACGAACTGGTGGTGATGCGCTGGCGTTCGGCGGGAAATTTCAAGGCGCCGGTGGTGATTCGCGTGGCGATTGGCGGATATTTGACCGGCGGAGCCATTTATCACAGCCAGTGCGGCGAAGTCCATCTTCACGCATATGCCGGGCTTGCGCGTGGTGATGCCCTCGACGGCCCTCGATGTCTGCGGCTTGCTGCGCACCGCCATCCGTTCCGATGATCCGGTGATGTTCCTCGAACACAAGCATCTCTACCGCCAGCCGTACAACCGCTCGGCCTATCCCGGCGCGGAATTCACCATCCCTTTCGGCAAAGCGCGCATGGTGCGCGAAGGCTCGCAAGTTAGCATCATCACTTATGGAGCGCTGGTCCATCGCGCCGAAGTGGCCGCGGCGGAACTCGATCGCCAGGGAATTTCGGTTGAGATTATCGACTTGCGTTCGCTGAGCCCCTACGACTGGGAAGCAATTGCGGCAACGGTGCGCAAGACCAACCGCGTGATCGTGGCCTATGAAGATTCGCTTTCCTGGGGATACGGCGCGGAAATCGCCGCGCGCATCGCCGATGAATTATTCGGCGACCTGGATGCGCCGGTGCGCCGGGTGGCCGCCACGGACACTTTCTGCGCCTACCAGCCCAAGCTCGAAGACGCAATCCTTCCGCAGACCGAAGACATTGTGCAGGCGGTCCGCAATCTGCTGGAATACTGACCCTGCAAATCCGCAAGCCGCTCCCGCTCTCCTGCGGGAAACTATTTCGGGTGTATATTCGTATAGATGAGTGATGGGCGGGCGGCCAAAACCCGCCTGCCGGGAGGCGGCTGCCATGATGTCCTGCGTGAATTGCCGGCGAGAAATCGCGGAATATTCGAATTTCTGCTATTACTGCGGCGCGCGCCAGCGCGTCAATCAACCGGGCGCACCAGCCGCTCAAAAACGGCTGACGCGATCCGCGACCGATTGCAAAATTGCCGGTGTATGCGGAGGTTTGGCGGAATACCTGGACGTGGATTCGACCGTCATCCGGCTGATCTGGGTGCTCTTGGTGATTTTCCCCGTCCCGTTGGTTCCGGCAATATTGGGATACATCGTGGCGTGGATCGTGATGCCGCAGGAGCCTCTGCCGCTTCCCGTGGTGCCGGTGACGCATCCGGGTGCACCGGCGTCCACGCAGTCGGTCTAGCGCCCGCCGGTCATTCGTCCCGGAAAATCTTCCCGGCGCGCATGCCGTCCCTTATCCCTTGGGCTTTCGAGCGGATCGCGCGCCGCGTGCCCCAAAGATAATGTGGTCGAAGGAAATTAGACCCGCTCCAAGCGTCGCAAGAGCGAAAGACCCTACGGCCAGGGCCATCGGGAATTCATAATTGCGAATCTGCGTGATGGGGCCGAGCGGCATGTGCACGCGCAGAATGGCAATGCTCATTTCCACCGCCAGGGCCAGCCCGGCAATCCTGGTGAAAAGTCCCGCCACCAGCATGATCCCTCCGAAAAGTTCGAAAATCGCGGCGATGTAAGCGAAATAAAACGGGAATCCCATGTGCTGAAAATTCACCGTCCAGGTATGGAGGTTCGTAAATTTGGCGTACCCGTGGGAAATGAAGATGGCGCCCAATCCCAGACGCAGGAACAGCAACCCAAGCGGTTTTAACTTTTCAAGTCCTAGCATTCCAATTCCTCCGTCCAGGGGATGGTGATGGCAACAAGCGCACCGGATTGTAACAGAAAATTTGTGCGTTCCCGCCGGCGGAAACCTCCGCGCGGCAAACTCAATCGCGGGCCGCAAAGCGTGAATGATGTAGAATCGAATGCATCTTAGGGGAATGGTGCTGATGCGCAAGATTCTTCTGGGCCTGGCCCTGGTATTGATTGTTGGCGGCGTTTTTTATCTGCACTTTCATCATTCGCAAGCGCCTTTGGAAACCGCCTATGTGGGGACCCACGAATTGACTCTTTGGAGCACCACCGCGCAGGTGCGCGCTCCGGTCTCCACAGCGACCTTCGGCGACCGACTGGAAATTTTGAAGCGGTTTGAAGATCAGGTCCAGGTGCGTTCGACCCGCGGAACCGTCGGCTGGGTCAGCGAACGCGACTTGATCTCCGCGGATCTTTGGCTGAAGGCCAGGGATTTGGACAAAGCCTCGGCGATCATGCCCACCGAAGCTCGCGGAGTCACCAAAGTGATCAGCAACCTGCATCTCGCAGCCGGGCGCGATTCCGTGCGCATTCGCCAGCTCGATAAAGGCGTTCCTCTGGACCTGCTCGAGCGCCGGGCCTTGGACGTGCCCAATTCTTCGGGCGCGAATGATGGAGTGGAGGCCGCGAGTCCTCCGGCGGAAGCCAAACGGGAAGATTGGTGGCTGGTACGCGCGCACATTCCGGAGGGAGCCACGCTGGCGGGATGGATGCTCGGGCGCTTCATTGATCTGAATGTTCCGGAGCCGCTGCCGGATTACGCAACCTCCGCGGACATGCGCATCGTGGCCTGGTTTGAACTGAATCACGTCTCGGACGCCACGGGACACTCCCACCCACAGTATTTATTGCTCGGCACCAAGGGGCCGGAAGGGCAGCCCTGCGATTTTAATTTGCTGCGCGTTTATACCTGGAGCTTGCAAAGACAGCGCTACGAAACGGCTTACGTCGAAAGCGATTTCTGTGGCAAGTTGCCCATCCATTTGGCGCCGGCGGCGGCGCCGGGCGGGGATGCTTCCTTTTCATTCCAGGATATAAGCAGCGGCGCGGGAGTCGAGCGCAAATACCACATGCACCAGACCATCGTTCGCCACGAACGCGATGCGAGCGAGATGGCCTTGACCGCGGCACGCCATGCGCGGGCGCGTTGATTCAATCGTTTCATTTCGAGCGAATTTGAACCCGGGCGGCGCCGTTTGACGTTACATTGAATGGCATGAAACTTCGCGCCTCAGCGCGCCTGCTGCTCCTGCCTGCTTTCCTTCTGCCGGCCGCCGGTTGCGCGCAGACTTCCACGCTTGCGCAATCTTCTCCCAAGCCTCTGCTCGAATATTTGAGCGCGTGGGGCGCCAAAGGAAATGGGCCGGGACAATTCGATGATCCGGTAAGCATTTCGACCGACGCCGTGGGAAACGTCTTTGTGGCCGACGCGGGCAGCGGTTTCATCCAGAAATTCAGTCCCGATGGCGTGCCGCTGCTGGCTTTTCAGGAATATGGGATGGATCATCCCGGATGGATCACGCTCGACAGCGGAGGAGCAATCTACGCGGCGGACCCTGTCAGCGATGCTGTCTTCGTTTTTCTACCCGATGGCGACCGGTACCGCGAAGCGCGCATTCGCGGCCCGAGGACGCGCGAAGACTCGCTCAGCGTAGCGGTGGGCGCCGATGGCGTGGTGCATGTGCTCGATTCCAATGCGGCCCGCGTGTCCATTTACAATTCGCGCCTTCGATGGGCGCGCTACTGGAAGCCCGCGGGACTCGTTGCGGGCGATGCGCAGCACCCGCTGACCATCGAAGTGGGTCCCGATGGCTCCCTATACATAGCCGAACCCGCCAACAATCGCATCGAGCGATTTTCCTCCGATGGCCGCTTGGTGAATCAGATAGATGGAAGCGGCGGACCGGCGGGAAGCCGAATCAGTTCGGAGTTTGCCGTGGCCTCAGACGCCATCTTCGACATTGATCCCAATGGACGCATGCTTCATGTATTCACGCCGGACGGAAATTTTAAATTCGACCGGGATCTCGCGCCGGAATTAGGCCAGGCGAGCCGTCCGCCTCCGCCGCTGGCGGTTAGCCCGCATCATGAACTCCTGGTGCTCGATGCTCCCGAATCGCGCGTGCTCCGCTATCGCATCAATTTCTAGAACCTCGAAGCTGAGCCATCCGGCGAAGCTTTTCGCACCCCATTACTTTCTCTTGCGAAGGTTTGATTGCGGGCTTAGGCTTTTCCTGGAGAGGTGCCCATGAGCGAAATAGCCCGGATATTGGATCAAATGGACCGCGCGTTTTCCGGCGACGCCTGGCACGGCCCGGCGCTCATGCCCATGCTCGAAGGAATCGCCGCGGAAGACGCTTCGACGCATCCCATCCCGCTGGCGCACTCCGTATGGGAAATTGTGAACCATATCGCCGCGTGGAATTCCATCGTACAGCACAAAATGACGGGCGAGGCGATCGAGGTCACGACGGAAATGGATTGGCCGCCGGTCTGGGAGGCCAGTGAAATCGCCTGGAAGAGGGCAGTGGAAACGCTCGAAGCCAGCCGGGCTCGTTTGCGCGGCGCGGTCGAGGCGCTCCCGGATTCCCGTCTGGATCAAATTGTTCCGCACGAAAATTATTCCTACTACGTGCTGCTACATGGCCTGGTGCAGCACGATCTGTATCACGCCGGGCAAATCGCCATCTTGAAGAAAGCTCTTGGTTGATTCCGTGGGCAAATCAGGAACCTCCGCCGTGAATATTCCCCGTCATGATTTTCCGCTGGAAATACGCGAGGCGCGAGCGCAGGATTTTGCGCGTATTGCGGAACTTGCAGCGCAGTTGTCCTATCCATCTTCTCCGGAAGATATTGCCAGGCGTCTGGAAGGCATGCAGGATTCGTGCGATCACGCCGTCTTTGTGGCCGTGCGCGAGGGCGGCGGAATCGCGGGGTGGATCGGAGTGTTCATCTATCGCAGCGTGGAAGCGGATGCGCGCGCGGAAATCAGCGGATTGGTGGTTGATGAAAAAGTGCGCTCGCGCGGGATAGGCAGCCAACTCCTCGCGCGTGCGGAACATTGGGCGCGCGAAGCCTCTTGCCGTTCGATCGGTCTCCGCTCCAACGTGATTCGAGACCAGGCGCACGAATTTTATCTGCGTTATGG
Source organism: uncultured Acidobacteriota bacterium (assembly GCA_963708285.1). Lineage (GTDB taxonomy): Bacteria > Acidobacteriota > Terriglobia > Acidiferrales > UBA7541 > Palsa-295. Next base: position 167,553 of record CAVPSF010000001.1, on the reverse strand, counting down.
TTATCGCCACATCAAGACCCAGAAATCGTTTCGCAAGGATTTATAATTTCCCGGCGCAAAAAAATTCGCCGGACGCACGATCGCATAATTTGCGGCGCATCTTTCGCGTCCATGCGAATCAAAGGTCATAGGGTTCCGTTGCCGGGATTCCACTTTGGAGAATCGAAGCCATGGCGTTGCTGCTGAATGAATCCGAGGTAAAAGCGATTTTGACCATGCCCATGGCCCTCGAAGCCGTCGAGGAATCGTTCCGGCGGCTCGCGGAAGGCTCGATGCTCCTGCATTCCCGCCAACGCCTTCATGTCCCGGGAAAAAGCTATCTGCACTACATGGCCGCGGCAGACGCGCCCAGTGGTTACATGGGATTGAAGATTTACAGCAGCTCGAAGGAAGGGCTGCGTTTCATGGTTCCGTTATTCAGCGCGGATTCGGGGGATATGCTGGCGCTCATCGAGGCGGATTTCCTGGGTCAGATGCGCACCGGAGCGGCCAGCGGGGTGGCCACGCGAGTCATGGCTCGTGAGGACGCGTGCACCGCCGGCATAATAGGGTCTGGATTGCAGGCGCGCACCCAACTGGAAGCCATCGCCCAAGTCCGCAAAATTGAGCAAGCGCGCGTATACAGCCGCAGCGCTCAGCGGCGCGAAGAGTTTGCGGCAGAGATGACAAAAACAGTTGGCTTTCCCGTGACCTCCGCAATATCCGCCGAAGAAGCGGTCCGCGAAGCGGACATCGTGGTCGCTTCCACCACTTCCACAGCGCCGGTCATCGAAGGCCAATGGCTGCGGGCTGGCACGCACATCAACGCCATCGGCGCCAATTTTCCGCAAAAACGCGAGCTGGACGATGCCGCCGTCGCCCGCGCGGATGTGATCACAGTCGATTCGCGCGAACAATCGCGCCTGGAATCAGGAGATTTAATTCAATCGCTCGGCGGCGATGCGGCGCGATGGGAAGCGGTTCTTTCGCTCGCCGATATCGTTTCGGGCAAAGTTCCGGGAAGAACCGACGCGCAGCAAATCACGCTTTTCAAATCCAATGGAATTGCCACGGAGGATATTGCCGTGGCTGGGCGCGTGTATGAAATCGCTCGCGAGCGGGGGATCGGCCGGGAAATTCCGATGTGGGAGCGCGAAGCGCGGCCCGCAAACTCCCGCGGCGTCTAATTCCGGCGCGAAAAGAATCAGGCGCGGCCCCGGCCCAGGCGTTTCACCAGCGCGTCATGGAGCCGGTTGCGGGTGTCTTCGGGAAGCGGGGCGGGTTCGGCGTTGCAGTAGATTTCGATGGTTTTCTTGGTGGTGTCTACGATCAAGCGGCACTTCTTGCACTTTTCCAGGTGAACCTCAATCTCCGCGCGAAGCGCCGGGTCGAGTTCCTGGTCCAGATAATTCTCGAGTTCCAAAACGATGGTCTTGCAGTTCAATGATTTTCACCCCGCCGAAAATGTCGGTCCAATTTTTGACGAAGTTTCAGCCGCGCCCGCAATAACCGCGATTTCACGGCCGGAACCGACAGCCCCAATACTTCCGCCGTCTCCTCAGTCGACATTTCTTCGATGTCCCGAAGCTGGAAAACGATTCGGAAGGAAGGGTCCAAATCTGCAATGGCATGATTCAGTATCTCGCCCAGCTCCCGCTGTTTGTAGCGGTCTTCGGGGGAGGGGCCCCAATCCTCGATTTCCCGCGGGACCAAATCCTCGCCGGTATTGATTTCCTCATCCAGGGAGACCTGATTCGGGCGCCGTTTGCGCAGCTTCATCAGCGACTGGTTCACGGCGATGCGCACCAGCCAGGTATAGAACCGCGAATTGCCCTGAAATTCGGCGAGATGTTCGAAAGCCTTCAGGAAGGCTTCCTGCATGGCGTCTTCGGCATCTTCCTTGTTTTGAGTGATGTTCTGCGCCAAACGAAAAATCTTGCGCTCGTAGCGTCCTACCAATGTTTCAAACGCGGCAATATCGCCGGCCTTGGCGGCCGCCACGAGGATCGGCTCATCCTCCTTCACCACTTGAGAGGGAAGGGGATGCGGATCCATAGGACGCATTTTAGATGTGCTCATGAACAAATCATCCGGAATGGAAATGGTAACACAGGTTACGCGCCCATTGGTTTTCGGTGACAATTTCAAGCGGGCCCCCATTGGCTCAAAGGCCCCGCCCGGCCCCCACCCGCTTGACAGTTTTGCGCGTCGAGGGTAGTCTCGATAATCGAACGAACGTTCGACTGAATCGTATCCGGCGCATGCGCAAAGCCAAAACCCAGCCGCGCGACCCCCAAGCCAAACTACAAAGAATTCTTCGCCATTCCGCCCAGGTTTTCTCCGAAAAGGGTTACGAAGGCGCGTCCATTCGCGATATCAGCCGTTCGAGCGGCGTCTCCCTGGCCGGGCTTTATTATTACGTCCGCAGCAAACAGGAGTTGCTCTACCTGATCCAGATTTACACTTTCCGGACCATCCTCGAGCGCCTGGAAACGAAGCTCACAGGAATCGAGGATCCCACGGAAAAATTGCGCATTCTGGTGCACAATCACCTCGACTTCTTTCTCAGCAATCCGGTTGAGATGAAAGTGCTGACGCACGAAGACGATGCGCTCGATGGCCGTTTCCGCAAGGAAGTGCTGGACATCAAGCGCCGCTATTACACTGTCGCCCTGGACGTGTTTGAGGAGATGCGCAAATCCGGATTGGCGCGGCGGCTGAATCCGCGCGTGGCCGTTCTGGGGCTCTTCGGCATGATGAACTGGGTGCATACCTGGCATCGCCCGGACACCGACCCGCAAGCCGATTCCCTGGCGGAATCCATGGCGGGCATGTTTCTGCACGGGGTGATGAATGGAACGCGCGGTGGGAGTTCGAAAACCGCGCCGGCGCACCTCGGCTTGATTCGAGAAAAAGCCCGCGCCGCCGGATAATTTTCGATTTTCAGCAATTCAAGTGAATGAAACGCGAGGAGGAAGCGATGGGAACGATGCCGGCGGTGGACGAAAAACACGCGGAACACAGGGAACTGGTGCATTACCGCCTGGATGCGGGTGTCGCCGTGATTGAAATGGACGACGCGCCCGCCAACACTTACACCTACGAAATGATGGGCCAGCTCGATACCGCCATCCTGAAGGCGCGCATGGACGAAAACGCCCACGTGATCCTGTTGCGCGGCGCGGGCGAAAAATTCTTTTCCGCGGGCGCCAGCATTCCCATGCTCACCAAGGCCGATCCGCAGTTCAAATATTATTTCTGCCTGCACGCCAATGAAACGCTTTGCCGCCTGGAGCAGACGCCCAAGCTGGTGATTGCCGCGCTCAATGGCCACACCGTGGGCGGCGGCCTGGAAATCGCGCTGGCCTGCGATATTCGCATCGCCAAAAAGGAAGGCGGAAAAATCGGGTTGCCGGAAGTAAACCTGGGAGTGCTGCCGGGCACCGGCGGAACGCAGCGGCTTTCGCGCGTGGTCGGGCGGGCGCGTGCCATTGAATTGATGGCCACCGGGCGCACTTTCAGTTTTGAGGAAGCTCTCGAATTCGGTTTGATTCATTATATTTACGAACGCGAATCTTATTGGGAAGAGGTGATGTCCTACGCCCGGCAATTCTGCCCGCCGAATAAGGCTTCGCGCGCCGTGGGGCGCATCAAGCGCGCCGTGGTGACCGGATCGGAAGTGGGATTTGGCGAAGCTCTGGGCATCGAGCGCGAATTGCAGCAGATTCTCTTCACCAGCGAAGACGCCAAAGAGGGCTTGAAGGCGTATGTCGAAAAGCGCCAGCCGGAATTTAAGGGCAAGTAGCGAAAGGACCCGATGCGCACGCTGCCGGACTATCTCCGCAAGGGCATGAAAATGATTTTGGTGGGCGCGAATCCGGGCGACCGTTCCGCCCGCGTGGGGCATTACTATGCCGGCCGCGCCAATCAATTCTGGCCGATCCTGTACGATTCCGGCGTCATTCCCGAGCCTCTCAGCTATGAGGATGACCGCCGGCTGGTGGAATTCGGAATCGGCCTTACGGACATCGTCAAGCGCCCCACTCGAGGCGTCGAGGAAATCGAGCGGCAGGAATTTGCCGAAGGGCGCGTGCTGCTGGCGCAAAAACTGGAAGACATGCGCCCGCGAGTAATCGCTTTCAACGGGAAGATGGTGTACGAAAAATTCATGGGACGCTCCTGCAAGCTCGGCCTGCAAAAGGAACTACTGTACGGCGCGCAGGTTTTTGTCCTCCCCTCCACCAGCGGGCGAAACACCGGAACGGATCGCGCCGTGAAATCGCGCTATTTCAAGCAGCTTGCCGCGCTGCTGAAGAGTTTGAAGGACTAGGAGGGCCAGCTCCATGGCCGAGGCCGCGAAGTTTTCCGACGTTTCCTCATGCATCCTCGAAGAGCGCGCGGGCGGTGTGGCCACGCTGCGCCTCAACCGCCCGGAAAAACGCAACGCGCTGAACGTGGAGATGTCGCGGGCCCTGGTCCACGCATTTCTGCGCGCAACTGAAGATAAATCCGTGAAGGTGATTGTGATCACCGGCGCGGGGCCGGCGTTTTGCGCGGGTGGTGATTTGGCGCAGATTCGTGAGGCGCGGTCGCGAAACGCCGCGAAAGAGTTGACCGGCCTGCTCAACGCCGGCAAGGAAATTTGCATGGCCATCGCCTCCACTCCCAAACTGGTGATTGCCGCGGTCAATGGCCCGGCTGCCGGCGCGGGAATGAGTCTGGCGCTGGCGTGCGATCTGCGCATCGCTTCGGAGCGCGCCGGGTTCGCGCAATCCTTCGCGCAGGTGGGCCTCTATCCCGATTTCGGCTCCACGTATTTTTTGCCGCGCCTGGTGGGGCTATCGCGCGCCTCGGAATTGTTTTATACCGCGGAAATGCTGTCGGCCACGGAGGCCCAACACATCGGAATCGTCTGCCGGGTATTTCCTGCGGACCAGTTCGAATTGGAATCTCGGCAACTGGCCGAACGCCTGGCGGGCGGCCCTCCGCTGGTCTACCGCGACGTGAAGCACGCCATGATCGGTGAAAAGCGCAGGGAACTGGAAGCGGCGCTCGACGAGGAAATTCGCCTGCAGATTCACTGTTTCCTTTCGGAAGACTGCGCCGAGGGTTTGGCGGCATTTTTTGAAAAGCGCAAGCCGAATTTCATGGGCCGCTGAACGGCCGGCGGCTCACAGCCGCGCGCCATTTTTTGCTCGGGAAGTGAAGCAACAAGGAGAACCACAATGCCGGCAGCACGCATCAGCACCTTCGACGATTGGGTGGATCTGTTCCGCGTCTGGCGCAACGACATCGGCGTGAATTACCAGGAAATCGAAAATTATCAGTTTGAAGCGAAATTCGGGCCCACGCGCTCGAATGAAATCGAATTTGGCGCGTTCAAGGGGCGCTCCAAGTGGCGGCGGGTGCTGGAAATTCCCGACCAGCGCATCCGCGACGGCCTGCTCAATTTGATTGTCTACCAGGGCGACACGGAATTCGCGTCGGTCGAACAGCAGCGCCGCCTCTTCGAACATTCCCCAAGCGAACACGATCGCAAATCGCTGTGCCGCGTGGTGACCGAGGAAATGCGCCACGGCTGGCAGATGTGCTACCTGCTGATCAACCACTTCGGATACGGCGGAAAAGTGGAAGCGCAAAAGATGCTGGAGCGGCGCGCCTTCGAATCCAAGCGGCTCCTGGGCGCTTTCAATCAGATTGTGGACAACTGGCTGGATTTTTTCACCTACACCGATTTCGTGGACCGCGACGGAAAATTCCAGCTAACCATGCTCAGTTATTCCGGCTTCGAGCCTCTGGCGCAATCCATGAACCCCATGCTGCGCGAGGAATCGTTTCATTTGGGCACGGGACACGACGGCCTGAAGCGCATCGTGAAAGCCGGAGTGGTGCCGCTCAACATCGTTCAGAAATACATCAACAAATGGATTCCCGTCAGCTACGACCTGTTTGGGGTGGATTCTTCCAGCTCGGCGCACTGGTTTTATGTCTGGGGACTCAAGGGGCGCTACGATGAGGCGCAAACGCAGCAGGAAGCGGACCTCGGGCATATGAATGAGCATAATCGCGGCCTCTACCGCCAGGAGTGCGAAAAATTGATCGAGCAGATCAACAAGCATGTTCCGGCGGGGCAGCCGAAACTCTATGTGCCGGATCTCAAATTCAACCGCTTTATCGGCGAGTTTGCCAATCAGCCGTATAGCGTCACGGGAGAATTGCTATCCCCGGAAGCCTATGCCGAGCATCGCAAGGCCATGCTGCCGCAGCCGGAGGACATCAAGCTGGTCGGAGAAATTCAGCAAATGGAACCGAAGTGGGTGGCGCCGAAAGGGAATATGGAATAGCTCTGGCGCTGCGCTCGGGCGGCAAGCGCACGGCGCGAATCAAAATTTCCAGAATCAGCGATAAACTGGAATCATTGCCGGTCGCGGATTTTGGATGCAAGGAAAGCGAGGCTCATGACCGAAGAGAATTATTCCCATATCGAAATCAGCCCCGGCGAAGTGAAGGAGCGGCTGGCGCGCGAAGAACAATTTCTCTTCATCGATGTGCGCGAGCCGTGGGAATTCGAGACGGCGCACATCCATGGCGCGCGGCTGATCTCTATGCGCGAAATTCCGGAACATGTGGGCGAATTCGAAGATTCGAACGACATCATCTTGTTCTGCCATCACGGCATGCGTAGCCTGGACACCGCTTCCTGGCTGCGCTCCCAGGGCATCGAGGGAGCGCGATCCATGGCCGGAGGGATCGATCGCTGGTCGGTGGAAGTGGATTCGCAAGTGCCCCGGTACTAATCAAAAAATGACAAGCGCCGGACAACCCTCCAGAAAATCTTCAAATAAACCAAAGAAACGCGCCCGTACCGTGCAATTCATCGAAAAGCATTCCTGCACCACCTGCCGCAAGGCACGCGACTTCATGCAGCGCCGGGGATTTCAATTGCAATTGCGCGATCTGGGAAAACACCCATTGAGCGCGGAAGAACTGGAAAAATTAATCGGCGACCGAGACCACCGGGAATTTCTCAACACGCGAAACGAATTGTACCGGCGGCGCAAAATGAAGGATCATCCTCCTTCGCGCGCCGAAGCGATTCGCTGGATGGCCGCGGAACCCAATTTGATCCGGCGTCCGGTGATCCTATGCGGCGGCCGTCTGGTGCTGGGATTTGACGAAGAGGGTATCAGCGGCTTGTAGCAATCGGCGCTCGCGGAGCTTCATCGTTCCTCAATATCCGCGCGGGAAAGGGAAGGAGATTCCGTTCGTGGCCCCGGTCATCGACATCCATATCCATATTCAGCCGCGCGAAATGCTCCGCCGCGAAGCGGAAGAGGTGATGCGCCGCGGCCGCACCGACCACGATGAGATTCTGAAATATTCGGAATCTCCCGGCGAATTCCTGAAGTATATGGACCGCGCGGGCGTCGAGCGCGCAGGTTTAATCAATTATGTCAGCCCGGACATAATGGGATTGACCGCGGAAGTGAACGATTGGACGGCGCGCTATTGTTCCTGCGACCCGCGCCGTCTGCTGGCCTTTGGCTCCGTGCATCCCAGATATGTGGCAGACGCCGCCGCGGAAGTGGACCGGCTGAAATCTCTTGGCATTCGCGGCTTGAAAGTTCATCCCGCGCACCAGCTTTTTGCGCCCAACGACTATCGCCACGGGCTCGGACCGTTGCGCGCCATGTACGAACGCGCGCAAGCGTTGGAAATGCCTGTGATGATCCATACCGGGACTTCCATCTTCACCGGCGCCCGCAATGTCTACGCCCAGCCCATTTTCGCGGACGACGTGGGCGTGGATTTTCCCGCCCTGGTGGTGATTCTGGCGCATGGCGGGCGGCCTCTATGGATGGAGGAAGCCTTTTTTCTGGTGCGGCGGCACAAGAATATGTACATGGACATTTCCGGTATCCCTCCGCGGAAGCTATTGGAATATTTTCCGCGCATCGAGGAAATCGCCGGCAAAGTATTGTTCGGCACCGACTGGCCGAGCCCCGGCGTGGCCGATATTCGCGGAAATATCGAGGCGTTTCGCGCCTTGCCGCTTTCCGCCGCCGCCCAGCAACAAATTCTCTATGACAATGCCGCGCGGCTTTTTCCCGTGTAGATCTCGCGAATGAATTGCGCACCTTCCCGCCCCAAAATCGCTGTCAAAGGGGCGGGCCTCTGCGCCTGTTGCCCCGTGTCGAATTTATCGCCGCATAAAATTGCGAGACAATCGAAAATATGGATGTGAAAACCATCGCGGTGATCGGCGCGGGAGCGGAGGGGCGCGGGATTGCATTTCTCGCGGCGCGAAGCGGATTTCGCACGATTCTAGAGGACGTTTCCATCGACCGCCTGCAGCAGGGGGTGGCATGGATTCACCAGCAATATGAAGCTCTTGTCGCGCAGAAAATTGTGACCCCGGAACAAAAGCAGGACGTTCTCGGGCGACTTGCGACTTCGCGTTCCATCGAAGACGTTTGCCGCGAAGCGGATTTGCTGATCGAGGCGAGCGCCGACGAACTCGAGACCAAACTCGAAATCTTTACGCTCTTCGATAAATTTTCAAAACCCCATGCCATCCTTGCCAGCACCACGTGTTCTCTTTTCATCGCGGATTTGGCCGGCATCACATTTCGTCCGGAAGATTGCGTGGGCATGCGCTTTCAAAATCCCGTGGTGGGTGAGGGTTTGCTTGAGATCGTTCGCGCTCCCGGAACATCCGATGCCACCGTCGCGGCATGCTGCGAAGTAGGGCGCCGCATGGGCCGGCAAACGATCGTCTTCACTGAGCGTGCGCCCGAATCAGACTGAATTCACACAGCCCATGCGCGCGCTCAATCGCTGGGTGGACGCTTCTTGAAGGACGGCTTATCGGACGGTGTTTCGGCGGGAGCGGTTCCCGGAGACGCAGTCTCCGCCGTGGATGGACTCGCCGCGGCCGCGGCGGCGTTGTCTCCGCTGTAGGGTTTCTTCAAATACATTTCGGCTTGTTCCTGCGCGCCGGCGGTGTCGTCATTCAAATGCTGTGCGCGGCTGTATTCGTTGACGGCGCGTTCGCGCTGGCCCAGCAAATCGTAGATTTTCCCGATGTAAATGTGGCTCCAGACTTCTATCCATTTGGGGTCGAGGTCGCCATCGAGAGCTGAGCGGAAAGAATTTGCCGCCGCCTGATAATTTTTCTCGTAGAACATGGCTTCGCCGGTGCGGAAGAGCGCCAGCGAATTATTGGGCTGCAAATCGAGCGCGCGCTGGTATTGCTGGATGGCGTCGTAATATTTGCCGGTCTGCGCCAGGGCCTCTCCGCGAGCCACGGCGGCGCGCACGCGCAGATGCGGCGAGGATTTCAGCAGGTTGTTGTTGGGGTCGATGATTACGCCGTTGGGTTTGGGGCGCCCGAAGGTGTCGATTTCAAATTCCGTGCTGGTGCCCAGCACCAGGATTTTCTTGGTTTCCGGATTTCCTTCCGTATCCACGCGAACTTCCACGGGTTCGCGGAAAGTGTCCAGCCCTTGATGAATTTTCCCCACCACTTTGAAGCCTTTGGGCGTGCGGTAGACGATGTAATCGAGTTGAAATTCGGGAACTCCCGTGGAATTCAGCCACTGCGAAAAAAATGCCACCAGATTCAGCGGTGGTTGCCCCTTCACAGGAGGAGGAATCTTGCTGGCCGCCAGTTTTTCGAATTCCGCGAGCGTTGCGTTTTTGCCGGCGTGGCCCTTGTAGAATTCCGCGAGCATGGCCACAAACGCATCGTTGCCGAGTTCGGTGCGCAGCATGTGAAATACCATGGCGCCTTTGTTGACGACGATGGAATTGAACTGGTCCGAGTATGGAAGAAGTTGCTGGGCTTGCGCGATGGGCGTGGTGTCTTCGTACATCAGCGCGCCGATGGCGTAATCCTCGAGCGCCTTATGCAACCCGGCCACCCCGTCGTCCTCTTCGGCGTACATCGCCTCGGCGTAACGGGAAAGTCCGGCGGTCAGCCAAACATCGGCTGCCGACGCCGGCAGAACCCGGTCGCCCCACCATTGTCCCGCGGCGAGCTGCGAGAGCAGCCGCGTGTTGGGCTTCGCGCCCCAATCGCGCGCGCTGATCAGCAGCAATCCCGGCGCGGAAAAGCCGTCAGGCCCGCCATCGGGCATTTGCGCAATGGTGACGCTTGGCTGGGCGGGAGGAACAGTCAGGGGCCCGAAAGTATCGGCATAGTAACTCAAAATGTGCGCGAGCGAATTTGCGTAGGGGGTCGCCGTCTTGGCCTGCGCCGCCGGTGCATACACGGGGATGTCATATCCTTCCGTTTGCACCGGATTCAATTGCAGACTTCCCGCTACGAATGTCCCCACCGGCCCGGCTTGATCGCAATGAAATAAATAGGAGGCCTGTCCCGGCTGGCCGCGACCAAGAGCCGGCAGCATTGTCGGCGAATCCGCCTTGCCGGTGCCCGCGACGCCAAACGTATCGGGAACCACGACCTTGAATGTCCCGGTATAACGATTGGCGGGGTAATCCGTCAGGGGAAACCACCGCGCAGGCTGCAGAAGGTACGCCGAAGTTTTATCAACCCACGCGAGGCGCACGCCCGGCGTGGGGCTGTCCGCGTCGTTTGAAATGGGCCCGCCATATTCGAAAGTGAGCGTTACCTGCCTTCCGGGAGCCACTGCTTCGGGCAGCGTAATATTCAGGAGCATCGGGGAATGCGCGTCGCGCTCGAAGGTGAGCGATTTGCCGTCGGCGGTGTGGATGGAATTGACCTGCAAATCCTGGTGCAATTCGGCCAGCAGGTTCCGTGAAGTCTCCGCGGCAATGAAGGTTACGCGGGCCTGCGCGGAAATGGTCTGGTTATCAGGATGGACGATCACCTCGACGTCGTAATTCGAGGCGCGAAAAGGATAGGGGCGCGCGATTTGCGCCGGCGCGGAAGCCGCCAGGAAAAGCGCAAACACAAGAGCGGCGAGAAAGCAGCGGATTTTGAGCAAGAAAAGTGCCTTTCCGAAGCCAGCGAATTCCTTCCTCTACATTCAGATACCAGCTTTGCTCGCGCAGTTGCCCCGGCTAAAAAAGATTACACCATCCGGGCAAAAATATCTGCCGCACGCTCGATGGCCCCTCCTGTGCCGAGCTTGTTTCTCACTTCGCGCAAGCCCGCTTTCATCTCCCGGCGCGCATCCGGGGAATCGAGCAGCCGGCGCACCGCCGATTCCACCTCGGATGGCGTGAAATCCTCCTGAATCAATTCCGGGACGATTTCGCGGCCACCCACTAAATTCACCAAACTGAAAAAGGGAGTGTGAATCATGCGCCGCAGCACCAGCGCGCTCGCCGCGCTCACGCGGTACACCACCACCATGGGAGTGCCCAGCAGCGCCGCTTCCAGCGTTGCCGTTCCGCTGGCCACGATGGCGCAGTCAGCCGCAGCCAACGCGCCGTAAGTATTTCCCTCAACGTGCGTGATGGGAAAATCCGGGCGGGCATGGCGCGAGAAAAATTCCGTGCTGAGCCCGGGCGCGGCCACCAGCACGAATTGCGCCTTTGTCGTTCTGGCCAGGCGCGTGCACGCCTCGATGATGGTGGCGTAATTTTGCGCGATTTCGTTTTTGCGGCTTCCCGGCAAAATCGCGAGAATGGGTCTCGAGACATCCAGGCCGTGCGCCGCGGCAAATTCCGCCCGCGGAACTTCCGGTTTCACCACGTCCACCAGCGGATGGCCCACAAAATCCGCCGGGACACCGGCATCGCGGTAAATTTTTTCCTCGAACGGAAAAATCACGGCGATATGCTTTACCAGCCGCCGGATGGTCTTCACCCTTCCCGCGCGCCAGGCCCACACCTGCGGCCCGATGAAATATCCCACGGGGATTCCGGCATTTTTCAGCCGCCGCGCCACTCCCAGGTGCGTGCCGGGGGAATCTATCAGAATGGCGAGAGAAGCGTGGCGGCGGACGGCTTCCCGCGCCAGGAGCCTCTGCACGCGAATGACCGCGGGAATTTTGTGCAGCACTTCGGCGAGGCCCACCACGGCGATTTCATGATAATCGGCGATGATCTCGACGCCGGCTTCCTTCATCCTCTCGCCGCCCATGCCGAAAAATTGCCCGCCGGTTCTTTCGCGCAGCGCCACGGCCAGCCGCGCGGCGTACATGTCGCCGGAAGCTTCTCCGGCTGATAGCAGAATTTGCGGCGGCGTCATGGCTGGAATTTGAAGCGCGGCAGGATATTCAGATGAAAAATTCCTCCGGGCGAACCATACACCCGAAGGCCCGCCGGCCGCACTTCAATCATTGGCGGGCAGAGCCTCGGGAAGTCCGGCAGCCGAAGGTCCCGCGAGGCGCATGGTAAATTCCTGCTCTTTGTACTGCAGTTGGTAGAGGCGGTAATAAATTCCGCGCAACGCGAGCAATTCCTGATGCGAGCCTTGTTCGCGCAGGCGTCCTTTGTGGAATACGAGAATGCGATGGGCGTGCTGAATGGTGCTCAGGCGATGGGCGATGACCACGGCGGTGCGTCCTTCGAGCAGGCGCGTGAGAGCTTCGCGAATCAATAATTCGGTCTTGGTGTCCACGCTGGAAGTAGCTTCATCGAGAATCAGGAATTTGGGATTGTGGGCCAGCGCGCGCGCGAAACTCACGAGTTGCCTTTGTCCAACGGAGAGCGTCGAGCCGCGCTCCGTCACTTCCGTTTCCACGCCTTGCGGCAGCGATTCGAGAAGCGGTCCCAGTCCCACTTCGCGCAACGCGCGCTCGGTTGTGGCGCGATCGATCGTTTCCGTTCCAAGCTTCACGTTGGTTTCGAGCGTGCCGGTAAACAGGAACGGGTCTTGCAGCACGATTCCGAACAGGCGGCGGAGGTCCTGCAAACCGAGTTCGCGAATGTCCACGCCGTCCAGAAGGATCCGGCCGCGCTGGATTTCGTAAAATCGTAGCAGCAGCTGGATCACCGTGGTTTTTCCCGCGCCGGTATGCCCCACGATCGCCAGGGTCTGTCCCGGCTCGACGCGGAAGGACACGTCGCGCAACACCCAGTCTTCTTCCTTCGGTTGCGCGCCGCCGTTGTAGGCGAACCACACGTTTTGAAATTCGATTTCGCCGCGGGGATCTTCGATGCTCCGGATGCTCGAGGGCGAAACCTGCGGCACCGGCTCATCCAGCAGTCGGAAGATACGCTCGGAGGCGGCCATGGCGCTTTGCAGGATATTGAATTTTTCACTGAGGTCCTGAATGGGCCGGAAGAATCGCTGCGCGTACATCATGAAGGCGATCAGAACGCCGATTTCGATGGTGGAGGTGATCACGCGGAGTCCGCCCACCCAATAGAGCAGGGCGATGCCGATCCAGCTCAGGAATTCCACGGCGGGATAGAAGAACGAAAACGCGTCGATGGCGTCTTTGTAGGCTTCCATGTGGATGCGGTTCAGCTCCGCGAATTGCGCGCGCGATTTTCGCTCGCGGTTGAAGAGCTGCACGATGGACATGCCGCTGATGTGTTCCTGCAGAAAAGCGTTGATGCGCGCGATGGCCGTGCGAATCTGGCGGTTGGCGTTGCGCACCTTGTTGCGGAAAAAATACGTCAGCACGATCATCAGGGGCAGCGGGGATAGGGTGACCAGCGCCAGAAAACTGTGCCATTTGAAAAGAATCCAGACCATGGTGAACAGCAGGACGAAATCGTTGAGCATCGCCACCACGCCGGAGGCGAACAAATCGTTCAGCGCATCCACGTCGGTGGTCACCCGCGTCACGAGTCTTCCCACCGGGCTGCGGTCGTAAAAACTCATGGGCACGTGCTGCAGGCGCTCGAAGATTTCCTTGCGCAGGTCATACATGGTCTTCTGGCCCACCCACTGCATGATGCGCACCTGAACATATTGCAGCAGGAAGCTTCCGATGTAGGAGCCCAGCAGAATGAGCACCACGATCACCAGCCCGCGAATCGCGGCGCTATGCGCGATGGCCCCGATATATCCAGGCAGAATGTAGTTGTCGATTCCGATGTGGAAGAGATAAGGCCCGGCGATTTCCATGCCGGTGACGCCCAGCGTCATGGCCACGGCCAGCGCCACCTGCCAGCGGTAGGGCCGCATGTATTGCAGCAGGCGGCGCGTGAGCTGCGTGTCGTAGAGCTTGCCGAGTTTTTCTTCTTCGCGAAAATCGCTCATGCGCGCTCGAGCTCCTCTTCGAGCAATTGTTTTTGATGCAGGTCGGCGTAATACCCGCCGAGGCTCAGCAATTCTTCATGCGTTCCGCGTTCGGTGATGCGCCCGTCGCGCAGGACCACGATCTGATCGGCGCTCTTCACCGTGGAAACACGGTGCGAGACGAGGATGGTGGTGCGGTCGCGCATGATTCCGCGCAGGCCGCGCAGGATGCGCTCCTCAGTGTCGGTATCCACGCTGGAAAGCGAATCATCGAGGATCAGAATACGCGGCTTGCGCAGCACGGCGCGCGCCAAAGCCGTGCGCTGCTTCTGCCCGCCGGAGAGCGTGATGCCGCGCTCGCCCACCATGGTTTCATAGCGCTGCGGGAAACTTTGAATTTCGCCGGCGATGGCCGCAATTTCCGCGGCTTCGAAAATATGTTCCTCCGGCGCGTCGTTCATGCCCAACGCGATGTTTTCGCGCAGCGTCTCGCTGAACAGAAACGTGTCTTGCGGGACGTAGCCGATCGACCGGCGGAGTTCCGAGAGAGGATAATCGCGGATCGAGCGGCCGTCGATCAAGAGCGTCCCTTCCCGCGCTTCCCAAAGCCGGGCCACCAGCGCCGCCATCGTGGATTTTCCGCTTCCCGTAGGACCCACAACCGCCAGCGTCGAACCTGCCTGGATGTGCAGATTGATATCCCGCAGGACAGGCTCGCCGGGGGAGCTGCCGGCCGCCGTGGGGTAGGTGAAGGTCAAACCACGGAACTCGATTTCTCCGTGGATGGGAGGAGGCGGTTCACGCCGGGGCCGGGCAGAGGAAGAATCAGTGCGCTGGCCATCGCCATTTGACGAATTCGCGACGGCGATGGCGTCCGCTTCCGTTTCCGCGTCGCTGATTCCGGGCTTGGCCTCCAGAATATAGTTCAGGCGGCCCATGGAAGCCGCGCCGCGCTGAAAAATATTGGTCACCCAGCCGAGCGCGATGATGGGGAAGACCAGTTGCACGAGAAACGCGTAAAACGCCCACAGCGTTCCGATGGAGACTTGCCCCGCAATCACCTGCCGCCCGCCGTGCCACAGCAAAATCACGTAGGTGAGACCGATCAGCGCCGAAAGAAACGGAAAAAACAAGCTCCAGGTGCTGATCAACTGGATGTTGCTGTCCACGTATTCGCGGTTGGCTTCATCGAATTTCGCAATTTCCGGAGCTTCCTGCGCGTAAGCGCGCACCACGCGCACGCCGGTCAAATTTTCCTGAGCGCGCGTCGAAAGCACGCCGAGAAAGGCCTGAATCTGTTCGGACAAGCGGTGAATGATCTGGCCGAAATACCGCACGGCGACGGCCACGATGGGAACCGGCAACAGCACCCAAAAAGTAAGCGCCGGAGAAAGCTTGACCATGAAGTAGACGGCCAGGACCATGGTGGCGATGGTCGTGGCGCTGTACATGATGCCGGGACCCAAAACCATGCGCACGGCATTCAAATCGTTCGTGGCGCGCGACATCAAATCGCCAGTGCGATTGCGCACGTAAAATTCCGGTTCGAGTTTCATCAGCTGCGCCAGCAAATCATTGCGCAGGTCGTATTCGATCTCTCGCGATATGCCGATCAGAATCCAGCGCGTCCAGAATGAGAAGAATCCCTTCACCAGCACCACGGCCACCAGCAGGGCGCAAAAAATTCCCAGCGCGTAGGCGCTCTTCGGCGCGTAAAACGAAAGCATGGGGTGCAGCATGGCGCGAGAGGATCCCGTGAGTGTGGAAAGCGCTTGCGGCGAACCCTTGATGCAGTCGGTGATGATGCCGATCAGCAACTGCGGCAGCGCGCCGACGATGCCCATCAGCGCCAGAGTCAGAAGGCCCAGCGATACCATTCCGCGGTAGCGCACCACGTAGGGAACCAGTTTCCGCAACTGCTGCCACCCGGAAGGCGGGCGTTCGCGGCGTGCCTCCGTTGCCGCTGCGGGCTGCGCCAGTGCGCTCATCGAAGCTCCGATTGCGGAGTTTCCAGCGAGGCCGCCTCGCCCAGAAAATCCTTGAAGTTGCGGTCCAGAGATTCGTAGCGTTTCACGGCGGGATTCCAGCGCACGGCGACGGGCTGAATATACCCGCCTTGCGGCTTGGCGATGGGTGTGAAATACATTTCCAGTCCTTTGTCCTCGCTCTGCTCGTATTTCAGCCGCCACCCGGCCACCGGTGCCAGCGGCTGTCCGCCCAAATATCCCTGGGTATTTTTCAAATGCTCATCGCAGCGAAATACTTCCTTCCATGTGCCGCCGTCATTTTCGATGATCACCGCGCGGGTGACCAGCGTCCCGGGAACCGCGCCTTGTGGCGTCACCTTCAGGCGATTCACGGCCAGGACCTCTGTGTGCCCGTTGCGCGCCAGGTCGCCGAAGACCAGCACTTCCGTCTCGCCTCCGAGCGAAGATTCCGCGGCGCTCTGCATCTCCGGGGGAACCGCGGGAGTCGCGGGCTGGGATTCCGCCGTGCTCTCCTGAGGCTTCGGTGAAGGCCCGGAGCACGCCGCCAGGGTCAGACCCAGGACAATGGCGCAGGCGGTTGCCAGCCTCATAATTTTTCTTACCCGCGCCCGAGGACCGAGATTGCCAGCACGCAAGCGAATTGGATTCGCCCGAGGCACGCACGGATTCACGGGAAAAAGCCTGGGGCGCGTAGATCATCGGCCGGCTAATGGGACGCCAGAATTTCTTCGAGCCGCGCTTCAAAATTTTCTTCCCCCTCGGACCACAATTTAATCTGCGCGGCCGGGACGGCCCTCTCAATGGCGCGCACCCATGCAAACACCTTGCGGATATTCTCGCGCGTCTTGTCCTGATAGGCATTCAAATTTTCGGGCCATGCCATGGCCGTCAGGAACCGCTCCTCCTCCGCGCTTTCCGGGGGAATTTTCTTCGCCCCGCGAAACCCCAAAAGTCCCGCGTGCCCGGTGAAAAAATGCTCGAACCCGAAGTCCACTTCGAAGTGGCCGCTTTCGCGCCACGCGCCGTCATGGAAATCGGCGCCCTGGCAGATAATCTCAAGCGCCTGGGGATCGAGTTGCGATTTCGCCGTTTGGCTGTCGAACGTCCACAAATCCCAGTATGCCGCGACTTCGTAGGAGCAATCGCTGTTCAAATGATTCTGCGCAATTTCCAAAATGCCGTTCGCGTCCAGCGGAAAGGCCCGCAAATCCTGCTCGAGAATGGGCTGCTCGGCCAGGTCCACGGCGCGGATGGTCAGGTGCGTAAATCCCGGCCGGCTTGCTGAAAAAGGGACCGTCCCCAGAATTTTGCCGAAACGTTCCAGCATGCTTTCATCGGGAAATTCCTTGCACCAAACTCCCAGGTAAGCCCGGTTGGACATGGAGTCCATTATACCGGGCAGGGAGCGATTCACTGAAATCGCGAAGGGGAGAAATGTTGAAAGTAAGGCGGCTCGTGGAGGCTACTTCTTGGTTTTCGGAGGAACCGGGCCGGGGTCGTCTTCCGTATCGAGGTCCGAGGAAATTCCGAGGAGGCGGTCCTTGAGCGTATCGCCCATGCCCGCCAGGACGCCGGAAACCGTCTCGCGCATGCGCTTTTCCGCTGATTTGGCCAAGGTATCGAGCACCGCCTGGGAATGCTGGCCGAGGGTGGTGGCGGAAGCCAGCAGCCAGGAATTCGAGGCGTTTTCAAGCCGGCCCTTGTATTGTTCGATGGATTCATCCGTGGATTTTTTCAGTTGTTCGAGCCACGCGCGCTGCTGCGATTCGCGCCGCTCTTCCCATGCTTCCATCAGCGGAATCAACTGCGATTGCAGGTGCACGCGCGCCTGGTTGGCGCTTTCCATCACGCGTTCTTCGAGTTTCTTCTGAAATTCGGCTAAGGAGCCTTCGCGGTCGTATTCCATGTCCGAACGCGCTTTTTCGAGCGCCGTCCGCGAAACATCCTCGAACCGCCGCAGCGAATCGCCGGTGACCCGCTCGACGCGGTCGGTAAAGCCGGCCGCGGCCGTTTCCGCCGTCTCCGTCAATTTCTCGCGTTCGCGCACCACCACTTCTTTGGCGGCATCCTCGATTTGCGCCGCGCTGTGTTCCACGTACGTTCGGCGGTAATGGTCGAGTTCGGAAGCCACCATGCTTGAGATTTCCGCGGCGCGGTCCCGCAGCGTGGTGGTCGATTGCTCCACAGCGCGTTCAAGCGAAGTCTGCATGGTGGTCTGCGCTTTTTTCTGATACCAATCCGCGGCCTTCAGCAACGCTTCGTAAGTTTCATGCTGCGCTTCGGTGGTCCTTTGCTGCAGCTCTTCCTCGGCTTTGGCAACCACCGCGCGGCACGATTCTTCCACCTCCGCGGGGATTTTGGCCGTTTCCTGCTTCAACAGCCCCAGCGATTCGACGATGGCTTGCTGGGAAATCTGCTGCACCTGTTCGCGCACCGCATCCTGCAGGTTCGTCGCATGCTCCGCGGCTCGCTGCGCCTGGGCGCGCACTTCCGCCTCGAGTTGCGCCACCTGATCGGAAGCCTGTTGCATCTGCGCGCGAATGTTATCCTGCAATTGGGAGGATTGCTGCCCCGTCCGCGCGAGTTCCGCGACGGCCTTCTGCACCTCATCCAGTTTGGGAGCCAGCTTCTGATCGATTTCGGCGGTGACTTTTTCGGCCGCGGCGCGCGCGGAAGCTTCGAGCCGGGGAGCCAGTTGTTGCGCGCGATCTTCGATAATCTGGTCCGCTTTGCGCCCGATCTCGTGGTATTCCGAGTCGGCGATTTCGGCCATGCGATGGCGCGCGTGCTCGACGGAAGAATTCACCTCATCGCGCAATTGCGATTTGAGGTTTTCGGCGCTGGCGCGTTCTTTCGACAGGCCCGACCCCAGCGATTCGATGGTCTGCTTGGCCTCGGCAATGGCTTCATCGAGTGAAGAACGGATGCCGGAACGGCGCGAGGCAATTTCCACCTCGGCCTGTGAAAGCGATTCCTGCGAAGCTTCGCGCAGTTTTTCCACCAGAGATTGAGAAGCGCCGGATAGCGCCGCCTGAAATTCGTCCTGCCAACGCTGCTGCGCGGCCTGTGCGTCCGCCTGGGTCTGCTCGATGGTCCGGCTGCGCACTTCGTGCGCCGATTCCTCAAGGTTTTTGCGCCAGGCGTTCAGATGATTCTGCGCGGCTTCTGGGGAGGAAAGTATTTCGAGTGATGGTGTGGAAGCCTCGCGCCCGGAAATCGCCCGCTCGACTGCTTCTTCCACGGCCTGGCTCAAATTTTGCGCGGCGGTCTGCTGCGCCGCTTGCTGCGCCGCCTGCTCCGCGGCGTGGGTGACCGCTTCTTCCACGGCGCGGCGCACGCGAAGGTCCAGTTGCTCGGTGGTGACTTCGCTGGCTTTGCGCGCTTCTTCGACAATGGATGCAGTGCGGTCGGCGGCCTGCTGCACCACTTTCTTCACCGCGGATTCCGAAACGCGCTCCATCGAGACCTTGATGGCTTTTTCCACCGCTTCGTGGAGCTGCACATCCAGTTGCTGGCGCACCACAGTCATTTCTTCGGTGATGGCTTGTTCGGCTCCGCGCCGCAATGATTTGTCGAGCGACGTTTTCGCCTCGGCCACCATCTGCGCCATTTGACGCGCCACAGCCTGAGGGTCCGCGGGAACCTCAGCCGGTCGCGCAGCGGGAATTTTCGCTTCGCTCGGCGGTTGAGCTGCGGGCGCGGCGGCGCGCGGCTTCCCAGCGGGAGTCATCGGAGGCGGCGCAGGAATCGAGAACGTGGGAATGGTGACGGCAGCCGGAGGCGCATCCGCCTTGCGAATCGCGGGAGGAACGGGATGCCGCGGGTGGCGCTTCGGCCGTCTGTTCCGACAATTGTTCCGAGAGGATTTCGGAAAGCTCGATAGAAGCTTCCTCGGCGGCGGCTGGAGCGATTGACAACTTTGGTTCGCTGGTCGCTGCGGCTTCCGCAGGCGCTGGCTGTACCGCGGCCGGTTCGTTCGGCGGAGGAAACCAATCTTCGGGAGGGAACGCGATCCCCCAAACGTTTCCGGGAACTTCAAATTCGAGCCCAATCTGGAAAAGTTCCCGCACCGTGCGCGGGCGCTGCACCCATACCACGCGTCCCAGAACAATCCGGGGCGGGAAGGCGGGTTCGGGGCGGGGAATTTCGAGCGTGATAATCGAATTCTTGGGAACGTAATGCTTCGACTGGTATTTGCACCCGTGGCAGTTGACCATCGTGGTGGTCGTTCGTTCCTTAAACGACTGGCCGAGCGCGTCCACACCCGTCACCGTCAGCGGCACGGCCTGCACGATTCGCGTGCTCCGGCGCTTCTGTGTTCCGGGATCGCTCGAAAGCAGAGATTCGTTCAAAATGCCCTCCGAGGGGCGATTTCCAAGGGTAGCACTTGCAAATGTCCGGCGTCTCTGGACCTTGGGGACTGGTACGAAAGGGTAACTTGGGTCAGCGGAAGGGCAAGTGCCATTCCCGGAACGATGCGTTTGGCAGCGGACAACGGGGTCTCAGGCGAGCAAATGAACCGAGGCAGCTCCACCGCTAGATGTCGCGGCGGCCTTCCATGGCTTTGAGCATGGTCACTTCGTCCGCATATTCGAGGTCCGAGCCCACCGGAATGCCCATGGCGATGCGCGTCACGCGCACTCCCAGCGGCTTGATCAATTTCGATAGATATACGGCGGTGGCTTCGCCTTCCGCCGTGGGATTGGTGGCAATGATGATTTCTTCCACCGTGCCGCCCTTCAATCGCTCGATCAGGCTTTTGATTTTCAGTTGATCGGGACCGACGCCCTGCAGAGGAGAAAGCGCGCCGCCCAGAACATGGTACAGCCCGCTGAAGTGGCGCGTTTTTTCCACGGCCTGAATGTTGGTGGCTTCCTCCACCACGCAAATGGTGGATTTGCTGCGTGTGGCGCCGGTGCAAAACAAGCATGGGTCGGCATCGGTGATGTTGTTGCAGATGGAGCACTCACGGACTTTTTCTTTTGCTTCGCGAATGGCGTCGGAAAGAGCCAGCGCCTGGTCCAGGTCCACGCGCAGCAAATGAAATGCGAGGCGCTGCGCGGTTTTCTGCCCGATGCCCGGCAGGTGCTTCAGCTCATCAATCAATCGTGTCACCGATGGGGCAAAATCAGGCATGCAATCCTGTCCGTAGAGAGAATGTCAGAAGGGTGAAGGCAACCCGCTAAGTGGAATTCGCGCGGCGCGCGCCTTGGACGGAAACGCCAGCCGCGCCGTTTAAAATAAGCCGGGAATTTTCAGCCCGGCAATGCCCGGCAGGCCGCCGGTAAGGTCCTTCACTTGTTTCGAAAGCTCTTCGTCCACGCTGCGCGTGGCGGCGTTGACCGCGGCCATCAGCAATTCCTGAAGCATTTCCTGATCTTTGCTCTTGAAAACTTCCGGTTCGATGCGCACTTCGGTGAGCTGCTTCTGCCCGTTCATCTTCACGGTGACCATGCCGCCGCCGGCCGACGCTTCGACGCCGATCTCGTCGACCTGCTTCTCCAGCCGTTCCTGGGCCTGCCGGAACTGCGACAGCATCTGTTGCAGAGCTTTCACTTCCATGGCTTATTCCTCGCCGGCGTGTTTGACTTTGGAAATCTGTCCGCCAAACCGCTCAAGCATTGCGCGCACGATCGGATCTTTTTCAAATTTCGTCTGCAGCTCGGAACCACGGCTCTCCGCTGCACGACCCGGCTCCAGTTTAACACAGACGCGCAGCGGCTGGCCTACCACTTGCTTCAGCACTGTGCGCAATCGTTCCATCGCGTCGCGGGCCTCGAACATTTCCGCCAGCACCCGGCTTTCCTCCGGAAAAAACAGGCGAAGTTCGCCGCTTTCGATTTCCCAGCGGCTGGCGGACTCCACCATGGACCATAAAAATTTGTGCGCTTGCAAGGCCGTCTTGATCGCCGCCACTTGTGCGTCTTTTGAATTGCCCGTGGAATTTTCCGGCGCAGGCGCCGTCGCGGTAAATCCTGCCCCGGGCGCTTCCGCGTGTGGCGATTTCGCGCCGGCGGATGGTGGCGGGGGATCGGCCGATTGCGCGGAGGGAGCCATGCGCACTGCCGCGCCGGCGGGGGAAGCAGCGAATGAAGTGGGATGTCCAGCCGGAGAAGCTCCCGGCGAAGGTTGCGCGGAAGCCGCCCGCACATTTCCTCCGCTTGCGGGCCGGGAAGGGCGCTGCGAGCCTCCCAAATCCGCGAGCAATTCCTCGAGCGGCGCCAGCCGCTGCGCGTTCACCAGTTTCAGCAAGCCCAATTCGAGATGCAGCCGCGGGTCCGGCTTGCGCCGCAAATCATCGTCGGTATCGAGCAAAATCTTGAAAAAGCGCGTCAAATCCTCTTCGCCGAATTTCGCGGCCTGCGCCGCCAGACGCGGGCGTTCCTCTTCCGGCGCGGCCACCAGGTCGGAATCGGCGCCGCAGACGCGCACCACCAGCAGATTGCGAAAATGCCGGATCGCTTCGCGGCAGAAATGTTGCAAATTCTGCCCGTCGGCAATCAGCCGGTGCACCAGACCCAGCGCGCGCTCCGCCGATTGCGCTTCGATGGCTTCCACCAGTTCGTCCAGGACGCTCTCCGCCACCACGCCCAGGAGTTCGCGCACCTGCAAGTCCGTGATTTCCTCGCCGCCGTAGGATATGGCCTGCTCCAGAAGCGAAAGGCCGTCGCGCAGGCTGCCTTCCGCGGCGCGCGCCAGCACGGCCACGGCGCCCGGCTCGATTTTCAGATGTTCGGCTTTGGCGATGCGTTCGATTTCTCCGGCGATTTCCTTGAACGCCAGCGCGCGAAATTGGAAAAGCTGCGCGCGCGACTTGATGGTTTCCACAAGCTCTTCGGGGCGCGTGGTGGCCAGGATGAAAATCACGCCTTCCGGAGGCTCTTCGAGCGTTTTCAGCAGGGCGTTCGAGGCTTCATCGGTCAGCTGGTGCGCTTCGTCGAGGATCACCACTTTGTAGCGGCTCGCGGCCGGAGCATAACGCACCATCTCGCGCAATTCGCGAATCTGATCGATGCCGCGATTCGAGGCCGCGTCAATCTCCATCACGTCGAGCGAAGTTCCGGCGGCAATCTCCCGGCAGGAATCGCAGGCATTGCCCGGATCGGCGGTCGGCCCCTTCTCGCAATTGAGCGCCTTAGCCAGAATGCGCGCCGTGGTGGTCTTGCCCACGCCGCGCACTCCCGAAAAAATATAGGCATGCGCCACGCGGTTCGATTGAATGGCGTTGGCGAGGGTGCGCGTTACATGCTCTTGGCCCACAACTTCGCGAAAGGTTGCCGGCCGGCACTTGCGAGCGATGACTTGGTAGCTCATGGGCAGGATTTTTCGGGTCCAGGCCGCGATTAGAGGAACTTCGGGTACTCCGCGGCACACGAAACTGGCCCGCTACCGTTGCTCCCTTCCGGGCCTGGCGGGGTTCACGGGGAATCGTTGCACAGAGCCCGAAGTTCCACCCATCGGCAGTCTTCTCCGCAAAATTTTATGCGGCGTGACTGCTTCGCGAAGTCTAGCACAGCGCCCTAGCTCGCGAAAGGCGCGGGACGCGGCGCGTGGCGCGGGATATTCATCGAACCCCTCGAGCCTACGCAATCCTTTCGCAATATTCCTGAAGCCCGCGCGAATTTGCGGAATTAATTAGATGATGTGATGCAGAAATTGCGGCAGGGCAATGAGAAAAAGAAGTCCGCCGAGGCTGAAGCCGAGCAAGGATAAAACTCCCAGGGGCAGAGCCGCGAGCGTCACCCGGTCGAAGGCCGGCCGGTAGGCATGCAACAACGAATTCAGCGCCTCCATCTCCATCCACATGGCCAGAGGGGCATAAAAAGCGATGATCCACCCATGAGTGAGCACTCCGCCCTGGAAGTGCGAAAAACTGCGCACCGGAAAGACCAGCAAAATCGGCAGCAGCGTAAGGATTGCGCCTTTGGCAAGTAATTGGATGCGGGTTTGCATCTCGGGAATCTAACATCGCGATGGCGCACAGCAATTCGTGAAATGCTTTGCGCGTACACAAAGCGTCATGCTCCAGTTCGGAACACCTGCGCCTGGCGAATTTTTGCCGTGCACCGCGAGATCAGGGATGCCGCTTAGGAACTCCCCACCCGAATATTGGCCCCTCTGTTTTCGGCGTGGAGTATCTTGGTCAACGGGTGCTCCTCCCGCATCCGCACCGCCGCGCCAGCGGTAACCCCACGAAACGGGGACGACCCGGCTACGTCCAGGGTCAGCCCTCACTCCGCAATGCACGGAATCAGGGAAATCCTTGGCGGATCCCCCACCCTGCCCGCACGGATTTGGCCGGCGATATTCTGATCCAGGAGGATCCATGAAACGATTGTTGGCTACACTCTTTGCAACCTTATTGGTTTCGTTGCTGGCGACTCCAGCAGTCCGCGCCCAATCGAGCCAGATCATGCCCGGCACGCAGGTTCGCTTGACGCTGGTGAACGGGCTCGATACCGCCGTGGCTCACGATGGAGACCCCTTCACGGCCATCGTTGCCGAACCGGTATTCATCGGGACGCAAATGGTGCTTCCCGCCGGAGCGCGAGTGCACGGCGAAGTCACCGATGTGACGCGCCCCAAGCTGTTCTCCATGTTTCGCGGGGGAGCTTCGATGAACCTGGTCTTTCGTTCGATCGAGGTGGAAAGCAGGATTTTTCCGGTGCAGATGAGCATTCTCTCCTTCTACAACAACAACGCGGACGCGGCGAAAAAACGGAAGGACCTGAAAACTGTCGAAGGAGTGGTGGTGGAGCAGAAGCGCGACGTGAAGAGCGACATCAGCGGCGTGGCGCTGGGCACCGCCGGCGGAACCGTGGCGGGCCTGGTATTCAGCAACGTGTTGCGCGGCAGCCTGATCGGGTTGGCCGGCGGTGGCGTGTACATCGTCGCCAGAAAAGGCAAGGACGTGGCGCTCCCGGCGCAATCGGGAATGCTGGTGCGCATGGATTCGACTCTGGCGCTGCCGCAATCTCTGCTGCGCAGCGCTTCGTATAGCTACAACACTCACTAAACGGCTGGGAGAGAATTTACGGGAACGGGGCGCGCGTCGCTCGAAGGCGGGTCCGCGCGCGACGCGCTCCCCAGCCGCGCATGCAGCCAGCGGCGGATGAAAATTTCAGGCTGCGCCATGAGCGGCGGCATGCTTCCCGCCACGCTTGAGGAAGCGATAAAGGCTGGTGCGCCCGATTCCCAGCACTTGCGCGGTGCGCACGCGATTGCCATTGCACATATCCAGCACCCGCTGAATATGGATTTTCCGCATTTCATCGAGTTGCAGGGGTTGCCAGCTTTCATCCTGCGCGGTGCTGCGCCGCCGCGGTTTTTGCAGTTGCTCCGGCAGGTCGCACAGATCGATGAAATCGGCGTTGGCCACGATGGCCGAACTGGAAATCACGTTTTCAAGCTCGCGCACGTTGCCCGGCCAGTCGTAGCGCAGCAGAACCATTTGCGCGCGCCGCGACAAACCGTGAAAGGCTTTGCCGTAGGCTTCGCTGTATTTTTCCAGAAAATGCTGCACCAGGATGGGGATGTCTTCGGGACGTTCGCGCAGGCCCGGCACGCGAATCTCGATGCTGCTCAAACGGTAGAAAAGGTCTTCGCGGAATTTTCCGGCAAGCACCTCGGCGCGCAGATCGCGGTTGGTGGCGGCGATCACGCGCACATCCACCTTTTTCACTTCCGGAGATCCTACCCGCTGCACTTCCCGGTTTTGAATCACGCGCAATAATTTCGCCTGCATGGATGCCGAAGTTTCCCCGATTTCGTCGAGGAATACCGTTCCGCCGTTGGCATATTCGAATAGCCCCGGCCGGGTTTCGGAGGCGCCGGTAAATGAGCCGCGCACGTGGCCGAAAAGCTGGCTTTCCAGCAGCGAATCCACCAGCGCCGAACAATTGCATACCGCGAATTTTTGGTGAGATACCGGGCTCATCTGATGGAGTGCACGAGCCACCAATTCTTTGCCGGAACCCGTCGGCCCAGTGACCAGCACATTGGAATAGTGTCGCGCCACTTTTTTTGTCAGATCGATCATCTCCAGCATGGCCGGACTCTTTCCCACGATTCCATGTACCTGCATGGTGTGCAGCAGGCGATCTTCGAGGTTGCGGACTTGCAATCTTTGCGTGAACACCTCCGCCAGATCGTCGAGCGCCTTCACCAGGCGCTGGTAATCAATGGGCTTGCAAAGATAATCGTAAGCGCCGTGCTTGATGGCATCGATGGCCGCCTCGACCGAATAGAATCCGGTCATCAGCAGGACATAGACTCCCGGGTCGCATTCCAGGGCTTTCTCTAGAAACGCCATCCCGTCCATTTCCGGCATTTTGAAATCAGCAAGAACCGCGCGGCACTCACCGAGCCTGATTTTTTCCAGCGCTTCGAGCGCGTTTGTCGTCCCCACCGCGGCAAACCCGGCTTTTCCCAATTTCTCCGTGGCCAGTTCCACCAGGTCCGGTTCGTCGTCCAAGACGCATACCTGCAGATTCTTGCGCGCCACTACGGCACCCGATTTTTCAGTTTGCGTAGGCATAATGAAAGTGATCAGGCAAGGCCCGTGCCAGATTGTCACAGGGGTGAAGAAATCCTATCATTTTGGAACATGGTTCGAGGCGACCGCTCTAAAGCGATGGGTATCACCTGTCTATTGTTTGGTTTAGTTCGGCCTTTGAGATTTCCGAATTACGCGGAAGGAATATTTTTCGGCGCGTCGGCGTGAATCTGTTGAACCTGGCGCCGTTCCAATACGGGAGGGGAGTTTCATTGCCGAACTCACCGACATCGAAAATCTCCTCCTATTCTTTCATGCCAACCGCGCGCTTTTCGAGGTATTCATTCACGCCACGCGGGTCTTTTCTCTCACCAAGTCCAAATGCGCTTCGTTCCCTGTGCGTGAACGCAACTGTTGCAGCTTGGCGCGCGAGCGTCCATCGGCCTTTTCACCTCTCACATCGAGCACTTGATAAGCGATGGGGAAGGGCATGGTGGCCGCCGCGGTCTGCATCAAGCGGATGAAGACCATGCTGCCGGGTCGCAAAGTAGAAGCGAGCGTGATTTCACGAGGCCGGTCGGGCTCCCATTCGAGCAGCGTTTTTTCCACGAAAAAAACTTCGTGGCAATCCCAACCGGATACTTCCACGCGAAACTGGTTTGTTGCCACCTCAGGAAATTCGTAATTCATTTGAATGCCTCCGCGATGATCATTGCAGCGGAGTGGCCAAACGCCCTCGCGCGCAGGTGGCACGCGCGAAAGGGGTTAGCGCAACGCGTTCTCCGGCGCGCGCGGCCCTGAATGTACCATTCGCAAATGTTGTGCTGCTTTGAACCAGGCCACTCGATGTTCAGGCGGTCAAAACGAAGGGATCAACCCCAATGCGAGCCAGGGTACAGCACATTGAGCATGAGCGTGAAGATGAAGCCGAAAATTTTATCGTAGGCGTACCAAGCGACCAGCAGGCCGATCAGTCCGAATCCCTGGGTGCGCGTCCATTCCATGAATCGCAGCGCCTTCTCCTCGCTCATCAGCAGCGTGATCCCCACATTTCCGTCGAGCGGCGGGACCGGAAATAAATTGAATGTACCGAGGACCAGATTGAGAACCAGAAAAATACTCAGAAAAGTGGCGGCGAATCCCGCGAGGCCCGGACCTGCAGCATCGGTCAGATGCGTGAAAGTGACGCTGGCCGGTTCATGAAAAATTCCGAAAAGCATCCCGCCGCGAATGGCCAGCGCGGAAAAAATCACCAAAAGGAAATTCGCACCCGGTCCCGCCAGAGCCATCCACGCCGCGCGGCGGGGATACTTTTGTTGCCATGCCGGATCGTACGGCGCGCTGGCATACCCCATCATCCAGCCCCACAGGCCATAGGTGACAATGGGAATCACGACCATGCCGATGGGCTCGCGCATAATATGCGGGATAGGATTGAGTGAAACTTGGCCGCCGCGCGCGGCCGTCTCATCGCCGCCTAGTTTCGCCACCAGGGCGTGCGCCGCTTCATGGCAAGTGGTGGAAAATAAAAAGACGATGTACCAGATTACGCCGAGGACCAGAATGTTGGGGGTCATGCCGCCGCATAGACTACGTTTTCCCTCTCTCCAGCGCAAGGGATGATGGCTGCGGAGGTGATTCGACTCCTTGACCCGGCAAGCGGCCTGCAATAGTCTGCACGTTTGCCGGCCCGGCGGGAAGGCAGGCCTCAATGGCGCCGGCCAATTTCCATTCGACAACGGGAAGGCGTCATCCTACTTGGGGAAAATATGAAAATCATCGCCGGATTCTTGTGCTTCTTTTTCCTCGCGGCAAATCTCCTTGCGCAGGATGCATCCGTGAATGCCCGAGGAACCGCGCAGGATAGCTCGCAGAATTTCGTGGCGCGCAGTATGAAAAAAGGGAACCTGGGAGCTGGGAATTTTGGCCGGCGGCGGCTCAGGCGTTGGAAAATCCGACAACACGCAATTCATGTATGCCGGCGGACGCGCCGGGCGCATCCTTATCGGCGATCATCTCTCCGGCCCGTTTCGCGGGAATTTTGAATGGGCCGTCGAGGCCCTGCCTGTCTTCACCGTCTTTCCCCCGACGCGCGCCGTTTACGGCGGCAGTTTCAAGCCGGTGATCTGGCAATGGAATTTCACGAGCTACCGCAAGATCGTGCCCTACGCTGCCGTGGCCGGCGGCGTGCTCTTCACTCGCGAAAACATCCCTCCCGGAAACACTTCGCAGGTCAACTTCACCCCGCAGTGCTCCTTCGGCGTGCAGATTTTTTCCAGACAAGGCCGCGCGTTGCGGCTGGAAATATCCGCGGTTCACATTTCAAGCGCCAGCCTCGGGCCTCAGAACCCGGGCTACAACGGCTCGATTTTTTTCACCATTGGATATAGCTGGTTCAAGGCGCCAAGATAATTTCCCAGCGTACGCCTCGCCGGTTCGTCGCGTCATCTCCGATGAGCAGGCGTTCGCGGTTCGAGAAACGTTCCGCCATGGCTTGGTTTGACGCCTTCCGTCCGCGAATGCTATAAACATTACACGCTGGTTTCTCGATCGGTGGGGCCGTGGCGCAGTTGGGAGCGCGCCTCGATGGCATCGAGGAGGTCGTGGGTTCGAATCCCATCGGCTCCACCATTTCAAGAAGGTCCAACCCGGACACATGGGTTACACAACGTACCGGCTAGATGGGTAATATCTCCTGTCCTCACCCCCACGCCGCCGATGATCCTTCGCAAAGCCCGCCTCGGGCCAGTACTTCGGCTCCATGCCCGCCCTGCGGTTTTCTGCTATGCTGGCAACTTACGGAACCCAGGCGGTGTCTAAGCTAATTGAAGGGACACAGCCTGGAGGAGCGGCGCAAGGCATGTCCGACCTGGCACAAATTCTGCCGTGGGGACGCAATGAAGCCGAGCTGGTAAACGAGCTTCAGGCGGGATCCGACGCGGCATTCGATTGGCTCGTCACTTATTACCACGCGGGTGTGTTCAATCTGGCTTACGGCATCCTCTCCGACCGCGCCGACGCCGCCGACGTAACCCAGGAAGTTTTTCTCCATGCCTTTCGCGGGATTCGCGGCTTCCGCCAGGGCAGTTCGCTCAAGACGTGGCTATACCGCATCTCCGTGCGCCAGGCGCTCAACCATCGCCGCTGGTGCTGGCGGCATCATCGCGGCCAGGTTTCCATCGATGTGGGCGACGGTGGAAAATCCGCGGCGCTGGACCTGAAGGACGACGAGGCATCCCCATATGATCAGTACGCGACCGCCGAAATGCAGGCGGCGGTGCGATCCGCGCTGGGACAGATTCCCACGGTGTTTCGCAGCGCCGTGCTTTTAAGGGATCTCGAAGGGCTTTCCTACGAAGATGTGGCGGAAGTGCTGGAAGTTTCCGTGGGAACCGTAAAATCGCGCATTTTGCGCGGCCGGCGGCTGCTGAAGACGATTCTCGATCCGCTGCTGCATTCTTCGAAGGATTCCGCGCGAGCCAGTTTGCCGGCGCGTGCCACGACTTCCAGCGTTGAAAACAAGCCGCAGATTTCCGGGCCCGTTGCCGAGCGTCCTGCGCGGTCCTCATCCTTTTCCGACGCCCCGGCTCAGGTAATGGCGCGTGCCGCGGCTGCCGCAAGCGTGAAAACCGAGGGAGGCTTGCGATGAATTGCCGTGAAGCTGAACGCCGCCTGCCGGGATATCTCGACGGCGCAGTGCCGTCGGGTGAGCGCGCGCATTTGCGCGTGCATCTGGACGCCTGCGAATCCTGCCGCGAGCAGCTCGAACGGTTCCGCAAGCTGGCGATTTGCCTGGCGCAAGTGAACCCCGTTGCGCCTCCTTCCGATCTCGCGACGCGCATTCGCGTGCGCGCTTCGCAATCGCAGCCTGGCTGGGCGGCGCTGCACCGCCTGTGGGGACGCTTCGTCCTGGTATTTGAAAATATTCTCGAGCCGCTGGCCGTTCCGGCCACCGGCGGAATTCTCACCGCGCTGGTGGTCTTCGTTCTGGTGGTGAACAATATCGCGGTGGGAGTGCCGCTGGGCGCCGTGCCCAACGATTTGCCGTTGAATCTGGTCCAGCCCGCGCGTCTTGAAAGCCTCGCGCCATTCCCGGTTCCCGGAGTGGTTTCCGCCGACGGCCAGCCGAATTCGGGCGGGCTGATGCTCGAAGCCACGCTCAATGCCCAGGGAGAAGTGGTCAGCTACCAGATTCTGTCCGGGCCCAGCACCGTGGCCGTGAAGCACCAGCTCGATCAAGTGCTGCTGTTTTCGCGCTTCAGCCCGCTGGTTAGTTTTGGCCTGCCCATGAATGGCGGCCGCGTGCTTTTGAGCTTCAGCGAAGTCCGCGTCCACGGATGATTTTCGATTCCGGTCTGGGGTCCGCTCGCGCAATTTCCTCCACTTCCTTGACTCTTCGCAAACCCCCCGCTAAAGTTTCAATACACGCGCACAGGCCGGATGGGGGAAGCGCGTCCCGGGACCAGGCACCCGCAAAGTGAAGGGAATCCCGAAGGGTAAGGAACGCTTGAGTAGGATTGCGATTGCCGAAACGATGCGATCTTTTTTCGCGCCGCGGAAAATTTTTCTTTGCGCCGCGACTCTGGCTATCGTTGCCGCCGCGGCCGCCGCGATTCCTTCCGGCGAACCTGTAGCCGCGCCGCCGTTGCAGGCTTCCCAAGCCGAAGCGAACAGCGGGATCACCGTGGCGGCCAGCCCGCAATTATTCGCCACCATGTGCGCGCTTGATGCCGCGGGATTTGACGCCGACGAAAGCACGCTGGCGGAAATGCCCGCACGTCTTGCGCTGCGCGATGAATTATTGAAATCGCAAGGTCCCGCCGCGGATGCGCTGCGCCAGTATTACCGCGATCACGCCCTGGCCGATCCCGGCGAAACACTTTCGCGGTATATCACTTTCGCGCTGGTGGCCGGCCCTCCGCCCGATTTTGATTACACGGTGGAACATGATTTGCTGCCTCCCGATGTGCTGGCCATCGAGGACTTTCAGACCGTACTTTCGAATTTTTATCGCGAAGCGAACCTCGATGCGCGCTGGCAGAGAGTCGAGCCGGAATACAACCGCGCAATCGATTTTTATCAGCCCATCGTCCGCCGCATTGTGATGGTCTCGAACGGCTACCTCCGCGAGATCGTGAAACCCTCAAGCCGGCGCACCTTTTCCGTATACGTGGAACCGCTGGTCGGCAATCGCACCAATTTCCGCAATTCCGGAAATAATTACGCCATCGTGGTGGGCACCGGCAGCGAACCTCCCGTCGCCGATATCCAGCATGCTTATTTGCATTTCCTGCTGGACCCTCTCCCGCTCAAGTACCGCGATCAGTTGAACGCCAAGCGCGCGCTTTTGAATATTGCCGCGCGCGCGCCACGCTTGCCGGTGCAATATCAGGACGATTTTATTTCTTTCGCCGATGAATGCCTGATCAAGGCCGTCGAGCTGCGCTTGCGCCATTTGACTCCGCAGCAGCTGGATGATGCGATGGCCCAGGACGACGCCGACGGCTTCATCATGGTGCATCCCATCGTCACGCAGCTGATGAAATTCGAGAAGGCCGAACCCGCCATGTCCTACTATTTTCCGGACCTGATCGCCGGAATCGACGTGGCCGCGGAGCAAAAGCGGCTGCAAAATATCAAGTTTGCGCAACCCAGCGCATCATCCGCTCCGCAACTTGATGCCGCGGCTCATGGCGGGCGCGTTTCCGATCTGGATCGCGCACTGGCTGAAGGCGACCGCCAGATCGCCATCAAGAACGGCCCCGCGGCGGAAGCCGTCTTTCAGCAAATTCTCGCGAAGCATCCCTCGGAGCCGCGCGCGGTTTACGGTCTGGCGATCGCTTCCATCTTGTCGCGAAAAATCGATCAAGCCACGGCGCTATTTCAGCAACTACTGGCCGCGCCGGCCTCGGGCTCATCCGCCGGAGTCACCGACCCGTCGATCCAGGCCTGGTCGCATGTATATCTCGGCAGAATTCACGATCTGGAGGAAGATCGGGATTTGGCACTTGGCGAATACCGCGCGGCGCTGGCAGTTTCCGGGGCGCCGGAGGCGGCGCGTGTAGCTGCGCAGCGGGGAATCGATGCGGCGAATTTGCCGCCGGACTCCGGGAACAAAGACGAACAGAAATAACCTCGGGTGCGCCGATTCTCGCGCCACACCTGAAGGCACTCAACCATGGAGGGGACGTACATGAATTTCCCGATCACACGATCTGGAATCTTGCTCTCGACTTCGCTGCTTGCCGCGGGACTTGTTTTTGCAATCAGTTCGGTCAGCGCCTCGCAGTATCAGCAGCAACAACAGCAGCAGCAATCGCCGCAGCAGCAACAATCAACCCCCCCGGGCGCTTCTTCCACCACCGCTCCCACCGCGCCTCCCGCTTCCGGTCCTTTGGCCGCCACCGAAGCTCCCAAATTGGATCCCGCCGAAGAAGCGGATTACAAGGCTTTTTACGGCACCGATGCTTCCGATGCCGACACGGTCATCAAGCTCGGCGAAGGATTCGTGCAAAAGTATCCTTCGAGCCGGTACGACGAATCCGTTTATTCGCGGCTCACCGAGGCGTATTTCAGCAAGCAGCAGATCGACAAGATGTACGCCGCTGCGGACAAGGCGCTTCTTGTGAATCCGGACGATGTCAACGTCCTGGTGCTGGTCGGCTGGGTGATTCCGCACAACTACGATCCCAACGACATGGAGGCGGACCGGCGTCTCGACAAGGCGGAAACCTATGAAAAGCACGCGCTGACGCTGATCCCCACCATGACCAAGCCCGGCCCCATGACCGACGAACAGTTCGCAAAGGCCAAGGCGGCGGCCACTTCCCAGGCGCACAGCGGACTCGGTCTGATTTATTTCCGGCGCCAGGATTTTACCAATTCCATCAGCGAGCTGCAGCTCTCCGAGCAATCTGCCGCCACTCCTGACCCCACCGATTTTTTTGTGATGGGATTCGAGTATTCGCAATTGAAGAAATATTCCGAGGCTGCCGCAGCGTTTGATAAATGCGCTTCCATCCCCAGCGCGCTTGCCGACCGCTGCAAGCAAAGCGCCGCGGATGCCAAGAAGCAGGCGGCTGCGGCGCCCAAATAAGAGTCGAGGGGAGCGATGACCGAAGAGGAGCGCGCGGAAATCGAATCCATCTTGGGTCATCGCTTCACCCATCCCGAAAGGCTCGATCGCGCGCTCACGCATCGCTCGCATCGCCAGAATTCCGGCGGCCTGGATAATGAGCGGCTGGAATTTTTGGGAGACCGCGTCCTCGGCCTGGTCACCAGCGAACATCTTTGCCGCTTGTTTCCCGATTGGGATGCCGGGGAGCTTTCGAAGGGCCTGGCGCGGCTGGTGAGCGCGTCTTCGATTCTGGCAGTTTCCCGGCGCCTGAAACTTGGCGATCATCTGCGACTCGGCCCGGGAGAAGAAAAAACTGGCGGCCGCGAGAAGAAGCGACTCTTGTCGGACGCTTACGAAGCCATCATCGGCGCCATTTATTTGGACGCCGGCCTGGACGCTTCCGCGGCCTTCCTGCGGCGCACGCTGCTCGATCCCGCTCTTTCCGCGCAGCCCGAAGGGAAATCCCTGGCCAGCGCGGACCACAAATCCGCACTCCAGGAATGGCTGCAGCAGCGCAGCCTGGCTCCGGTGGAATATCGCGTGCATTCGGAAACCGGCCCGGAGCATCAGAAAACATTCGAGGTGGAAGTGTGGCATGCGGGCCGCAAGCTTTCCGCATCCGAAGGCCGCAGCAAGAAGGAAGCCGAACAATCGTCGGCGCGCCTGGCGCTCGAAAGGCTCGAGGCGGATACCCGGGAATCGTAAAAGGAACGCATGGACTCCATTGAGATGACCGCCGATTCCGCCGGGGAAACTCCCCGGTTTCACGAGCCCGATCCTTACCGCCGCAGTTTGTTCCTGGAATACGCGGAATCCCTGCTCATCATCATTCTCCTGGCTCTTTTCGGCACCACTTTCATCGTCCAGGCGTTCAAGATTCCCTCGGAATCGATGCAGCCGACGCTGCTGGTGGGCGATCATCTGCTGGTGAACAAATTCATTTTCGAGGGGCGCGGCGCGTGGTACGAAAAAATTCTGCCGTACCGCCCCATCCATCGCGGGGATATCGTCGTTTTCAAGTTTCCCTTCGACGATCATCCCTACTACGTGAAACGCGTCATCGCGCTGCCTGGCGATCGTTTGCGCATCATTGACCAGCAGGTATTTATCAACGGAGAACGCATCCTCGAGCCCTACGTGGTTCACGACCCTGCCATGGATGATCCCTTCAGCGACAATTTTCCTCCCGTCGAACCTTATTTCCTCGAGGCCGGGCTTCGCCGCGAATGGGCCAATGAAATTCTCAATTACGTTCACAGCAACGAACTGGTCATCCCGCCTGGCAAGTATTTCGTGATGGGAGACAATCGCGACCGCAGCTGGGACAGCCGCTACTGGGGATTCGTCGATCGCGATGCCGTCATGGGCCGGCCGATATTCATCTACTGGTCGGTGCGCGCTTCGAGCGGCGATTACGCCAACCGCTCGCTCTTCGGGACGCTCCGCGGCATGGAGCAAACCCTGCTGCATCTTCCGAGCCGCACCCGCTGGC
The DNA here is from genome assembly GCA_963708285.1 of uncultured Acidobacteriota bacterium. Taxonomy (GTDB): domain Bacteria; phylum Acidobacteriota; class Terriglobia; order Acidiferrales; family UBA7541; genus Palsa-295. Next base: position 132,354 of record CAVPSF010000001.1, on the reverse strand, counting down.
ATCGCATGTTGCGCGAGGTCCACTAGGAACGTTACCATCGCTGGCATCTCGTAGCGAGCCGCCCATCGCCTTGTCCAATATCCAGCCTGAAATCGATGAAACGAACTCCCCGGTTGTTCCGGCGGGCGAGAGTTCGCCAGCGTGGCTCCGCTGGGCGAAATGGATTTTAATTCTGGGAGCGCTTTTGTGGCTTGCGGGAATCGCAACTTCCCTGGTGATTCAGCATTCCTCGCTCAAAGCGCGTCTCACCGCGCATCTTTCCGCTGCTTTTGGCCGGCCCGTGGAAGTGGGCCGCTATGATCTGAGTTTTCTCGGCGGCCCGGCGCTCGAGGCGGAGTCGGTGACCGTGGGCGAAGACCCGCGTTTCGGAAACGAATATTTTCTGCGCGCCCAATCAATCGCCGTGCGACTCGACTGGCATGGCCTGCTGCGCGGGCGCTTTCATCTCGGCACGCTCTCGCTCGCCAATCCCAGCCTGAATTTAGTTCGAAATTCCGAGGGGGATTGGAATCTGGCTGAATGGCTGCCGCGTCCCACCGTTCCCGGCGCCGCCGCGGCATCGCCTGCTGCTCCAGCAACTTTTCCGCGGGTGCTCCGGTTCAGCCGGGTCGAAATTGACGGCGGGCGGATTGATTTCAAGCTCGGCGACGCAAAACTCCCATTTTCGTTGATCGGCGTGCAAGGCGAGGTGGAGACGGAAAGTCCCGGCCGCTGGCGACTGGATTTATCCGCTTCCCCATATCGCGGCGCTGCGATCGTGCAGCAGGCCGGCACCCTGCACCTCACCGGCCATCTCGGCGGCACATCTTCGCGCCTCCGACCCGCCATTTTGCAACTCTCCTGGACCGATGCTTCGATTCCCGACGTTCTGCGCCTGGTGCGCAACAATGATTACGGAATTCGCGGATTCGTCTCCATGGCGGTTGAAGCGCACACCGAAGGGTACGCCTGGCTACTCGACGGCAGCGCCCAGTTGCGCCAGGTGCATCGCTGGGATTTGACGGCGCGGCCCGATAATCCTTCGCTGAACATTACAGCCCGAGCCGAAATGAACTCCGAGGATTCTCTCCTCGATTTCACCACTCTCTCGCTCGATGCGCCTCATTCCCACGCCGATATTTCCGGCATCATTGACTGGAGCGGACAAGGCAAGCCCTCCGGCATTGCCGCCGCCCCCAATGAACTGCAATTGAATTCTCCCGGCATTGATCTTGGTGATTTGCTGACATGGGTTCGCGCCTTCCGGTCCGACGTGGCCGGCGACATCGCGCTTCGCGGCTTCACTCGAATGCAAATGGCGCTTCGCGGTTGGCCTCCCTGGCCTGCCGAAGGCTCCGTCTCGCTGGACGGTGGGGAGCTGACCGGAGCGCGCCTGCGCGTGCCGGTGCGCGTGAATGCCGCCACGGCGACCTTCACCCGCAATGCTCTCCGCATGACGCCGTTGATTCTTTCTTTTGGACCGCGCGACGGTTCTTTGCGCATCGAATTCACATCCACGGCCAAGGCGCGCGGTCCACAGAGTGCTGACCTGCGCATATCCGGAAGCATCGCGCATGTACGCGATCTAATCTCAACGGCCGGAGCCTTCGGATGGAATCTTTCGCGCGGATGGGACCTCGAAGGCCCTTTGCGCGGAGATTTGCGCTGGCAGGGTGCGAAATCTCCGTGGCTCGTCGAGCCCGTGGGGTCGCTCGATTGGGGCGGCGAAAGCGGCGCCGCTTCCTTGCGCACGCCGTTCCTCAATCAGCCGGTCGAACAGATTCGCGCGCGTGCCGATTGGCAGACAGGAGGTCGCCGCATCTCGCTCGCCTCCGCGCAGGCCTTTGGCGCGCATTGGAGCGGCACATTTGATCGCGACAAAGACGCGGCGGAATGGAAATTTGCGCTTGCCGCCGATCATTCCTCCGCGGCCGATCTGGATCGCTGGCTCAACCCGCGCTGGCGCGAAAGTTTTCTCGATAGATTCCTGCCGTTCCTGAATCCACATTCTTCCGCCAACGCCGTTCCGGAAAATCTACGGGCCGGAGGACGCATCAGCCTAGATCAATTCGACCTCGCGCCCGTCACGCTGCGGAAGCTGGAAGGCGATTTGAAAATCGAAGGGCGGCGCATCGAGCTGCAAAATGCGCATGGCGAAGTGTACGGCGGCGAAGCGAAGGGGTCGCTCCTTGCAAATCTCGAATCCATTCCTTCTTATCAAGTGGATGTGAATCTGACGCATGCGGATCTCGCTTCGCTCACGGCGCCGTTCCCGAGCCTGGCGGGCCATTTCGCGGGTTCGCTTTCAGGCGATCTTTCGCTGACGGCGCGCGGCGCCTCGCGATCGGATCTGGTGAATTCGCTCGAGTGCCATGGCGCGGCGCGGGTGAGCGCCGCCGAAATCCGTGGCATGAATCTATTCGAATCCCTGCGTGCCGCCGCGGTGCGCCCTGGAGCCAGCAATTTTCGCGAAGCCTCCGCCGCCTTTTCTTGCGGCGCTGGAAAACTTTCGTTTCAAAATCTGATGCTGCTGGGGCCGGGTGGAGAAATCGACGCTTCCGGCACGGCCGACTTCGCAAGAAATCTCGATTTGCGCCTCACGCTTTTTCCGCTGCGCGAGGCGGAAAATCCCTCCGGCGCCGGCGGCACGGAGGAAATATTTCGCTTCGGTGGATCGCTGGCCGCTCCGCAAATCACCCGCGTGGCGCGCGCCTTACCCCGCCGCTGATTCGTCCGTTTGCCACCCCTCAGTGCATGTGCTAGCTTTTCTTCGATGCTCTCGATTTCTGATCGCGGGGTAAGCGCCATGCGCGCGCTGCTTCGCTCCGTTGCGGGATTCTTGATTGTGGTCATGGCCTTTTCCGCGGCTGCTGCGCGCAAAATATTTCTCCTGCCGCGATTTTCCGACGGCCAGTCCTTCCGCTATCAAATCGAGACGCAGAGCACCACCAAAGGAAATACCACTTCGCCCATCATCAATCCCGAAGGCGCCTCTAGCGCGACGCAGGGCGCGAGTTTGATCGTCCGCTTCGATGTGCTGGACGTGGCAAGCGCCGCAGCGGGAACTTTTCCTCGCACCCGCCTTCGCGTCACCTACGAACAATCTCGCGCCACCTCGCAAAGCGATGCCTATGACCCGCAAGCCGCCGCTCTCGACGATCAATACGCGCAACTCGAGGGGCATTCCATGGAGTTCACCATCGAGCCCGACGGCGGCATTTCCAGCATGACCGGCATCGAAGACATTTTCTCGAAGCCCGGGGCTTCGCAATCCGTACGCGAGTGGATGGCGGGCGTTACTTCGGGAGCGGGCCTGCCAAAGCAGGGCATTGCCATCGGAGAAAAATGGACGGGCGAAAAGCCCATCGAAGGCGCCCCGCTGAAAAATCTCGCCTGGCGCACGGAATCGTCTTACCTGCGCGATGAACCATGCCGCGCCGCGAACCCATCGCAAGCAGGCGGCGCGGAGGCTACCGATGCAGCGGCATCTTCCGGCGGACCTGCGGTTCCCGCGGCGCCCGAGGATACTTGTGCGGTGATTCTCACGCGGCTCGAAATCATTCGCCACGGTTCGCCGCATGCCGATGCCACTCCGGACGATTATCTCCGCAACAGCTTGCGCACCTCGGGAATTTGGAATGGCTCGGGCGAAAGCCTCGATTCCATTTCCCTCACCACCGGAATGCTGGTGGTCTCGACGGCAACCACTTCGCAGAAAATGGATTACGAAATCAAAAGCACGCGCACCGGTTCGGTCCTCCATTACCAGGGCAGCGTGCAGAGCCAGTTGCAAATCAGTCTTCTGCCCTCACCTTCTTCCGCCGGGCAAAAACCCTAGCGTCCCTTGGCCATCGCGACGCGCTTCCGCGGCACCCCCCGGCATGAGTTATAATTAAAGTTTTCCATGCAGCTCCCAATTCTTACTGAGGCCGCCGGACCATGGACTTTAAATTAGCCAGTGATTACGAACCTCGCGGAGACCAGCCCGACGCCATCGCCAAGCTTTTTCGCGGCATCCAGGACGGTGAACGCCAGCAGGTCCTTCTCGGCGTCACCGGCTCGGGAAAGACTTTCACCATGGCCAAGCTCATCGAGGCCGCGAACCGCCCGGCCATCGTCATGGCGCACAATAAGACCCTCGCCGCGCAGTTGTTCCATGAGTTCCGTACCTTTTTTCCGCAGAACGCCGTGGAATATTTCGTCAGCTATTACGATTATTACCAGCCCGAGGCCTATGTGCCTTCGAGCGACACTTACATCGAAAAAGAAGCCACGATCAACGACGAACTTGACAAGCTGCGCATGAGCGCCACGCGCTCGCTCTTCGAGCGCCGCGACGTCATCGTCATCGCCTCCGTTTCCTGCATTTACGGCCTGGGCTCACCCGAGGCGTACTACGGAATGATGCTCATGCTCGAAAAAGGCCAGTCCATCGCGCGCGAAGCCATTCTTCGCAAGCTGGTGGAAATTCAATACGAGCGCGCCGAAGATCTGCGCCGCGGGACTTTCCGCGTGCGCGGCGACATGATTGAGATTTACCCGCCCTACGAGGACTTCGCGGTGCGCGTCGAATTGTGGGGCACGCAAATTGAGGCCATCCGCAAGATCGATCCGCTCACCGGCGAGATCCGTTCCCGCGATGGAGAAGTGGCGCGCATCCCGATTTATCCCAAGACGCATTACGTCCTGCCCGCCGAGCAGAGAGAGCGCGCCATCCAGACGATTTATGAAGAGCTGGAATGGTGGAAAGGGGAGCTTGCGAAACAGGGCAAGATCGTGGAATCGCAGCGTGTGGTGCAGCGCACGCACTTCGACATCGAAATGATGCGCACCATCGGCTATTGCCATGGCATCGAGAATTATTCGCGGCACCTTTCCGGACGCTTGCCCGGCGAAGCTCCTCCCACGCTTTTCGATTATGTGCCGCATGATTACTTGCTCTTCGTCGATGAATCGCACCAAACCATTCCGCAGATTCGCGGCATGTATCATGGCGACCGCTCGCGAAAGCAGAATCTGGTGAATTACGGCTTCCGCATGCCTTCTGCCCTGGACAATCGCCCGCTCACCTTCGAGGAATTCGAGCACCGCACCAATCAAGTGATCTACGTATCCGCCACACCGGGCCCTTATGAATTGACCAAGACGGGAGGAGCCGTGGTGGAGCAGGTGATTCGCCCCACGGGGCTGGTGGACCCGGAAGTGGAAGTGCGTCCGGTGAAAGGGCAGGTGGACGATTTGTTGGAGGAAATCCGCATCCGTGCGAAGCGCAACCAGCGCGTGCTGGTCACCACGCTCACCAAGCGCATGTCCGAGGACCTGGCCGAATATTTCGCGGAGGTGGGAGTGCGTTGCCGCTACTTGCATTCGGAAATCGAGACGCTCGAGCGCGTGCGCATCCTGCGCGATTTGCGCCGCGGAGAATTCGATGCCCTGATCGGCATCAACCTGCTTCGCGAAGGACTCGATTTGCCGGAAGTTTCACTGGTGGCCATCCTGGATGCGGACAAGGAAGGCTATCTGCGCAGCGCTACTTCCCTGGTGCAGACCATCGGGCGATGCGCCCGGCACCTTGACGCGCGCGCGATTCTCTACGCCGACACCATGACCGATTCCATGCGCCAGGCCATGGGCGAAACCAGCCGCCGCCGCGCCAAGCAGGAAGCCTATAACCGCGAGCACCACATCACGCCGCTCTCCATCGTTAAGTCCCTCGATATGTCCCTGGCGCGGATTATTGAAGCCGATTACCTGCCTATTCCTGTGGACGACGCGGCCATCGGCGATATTTCCAGCGAAGCGCAATTGCAGCAAGCCATCGTCCAAATGGAATCGCAGATGCGCGCGGCGGCCAAGAATTTTGAATTCGAGCGCGCCGCGGGATTGCGTGACCGCATCCGCTCGCTGAAGCAGCGCGACCTCGGCGTCATCGCCACCACGCTCGATCCGGCGAAGGATTCCTCGAAGGAAAATCCTGCCGGTTGATAAGCGCTACGTGCCGGGAGATATATCGGCGATGCAAAAAACGAAAAATCAGACCACACCGCGTTTCAATTCCTCGAGGGGATAAAAAGTGCCGCGCCAGGTGATTCCCCCGTGGCGCAGCGTGGCCACCGTCGAATTCCCAAGCATCCATGCGTAAATCAGCGCTCCCAGCGGATGCGAAAGTGCATAGATCGGCGAAACGCCAAATTCAATGGCCACCGAAGCGTGCGCGAGGATCGCGATGCCCACGCAGACGCAAGCAAACCAGAATGGCCAGCCGTGCACAAACCAGACGGCCACCCACGGAAACACGCTCAGATACAGCAATCCCAGAATTTGCATCAGCGTCACCGGAAGCCTGAATCCCGAGGCTGCGAAAAAATTCTTTTCCGTGCCGCGCACCATGTTGCGAATTCCCGCGTGCCAGTGAACCATCACCGCCGTTCCAGCCTTGGCCACGCCTGAACGGAATCCTCCCTCTTTCACCATTTTTCCGAGCTTCACGTCGTCGATCACTTCCATGGCCAGGCGGCGGTGCGTTCCGATGGCCACGTAAGCGCTTCGGCGAATCAATTGAAATGCGCCCACTCCGGCATAGGCCCGCGAATTCGGGTTGCTGGCGCTCCAGGGTCGAATCCCCACAAGAAAACCAATTCCGAAAAACGTCATCGCGATTTTTTCGCCCAGACCATGCATCTTCGGGCGTCCCAGCAGGGGCATGTGATCCCATCCGCGCGATTCGGCCAGCGCGATTGCTCGCCGCAGCACGTCGGGCTCGAAATGCACATCCGCGTCGGTGAATACCAGCCACTCGCCCGAGGAATTCTCGAAGGCTTTTTCGAGAGCATGCGGCTTGCCCAGCCAGCCCGCGGGAAGGGAATCGATGCGCACGCGTTTGAGCCGCGCGTCCCGCTCCGCGGCCTGCCGCAAAATCTCTTCCGTCGCGTCTTCGGAGCGGTCATCCGCAGCCACTACTTCGTAGCGCGGATAATCGAGAGCCAACATGGTCTCGAGCGCCGCGGGAAGTTTTTCGGCTTCGTCGCGCGCCGCGAACAAAATCGAAATCGCGGGACATTTTTCATCTTCGAGCGGGATCACATCGGCAATCGAAGGAATCGTTGGCACTCCGCGCACAAAAGCCCAAGCGCATACGATCCACAGCAGCGCCGCGATTCCTAAAACCACTGTGACGATATAATGCACCGCGCAATTTCCTCCACCATAAACGGAAGTATCAAGTTATGCTATCACGCTGCATGTCTCGCACTCTTTCCATTGTCGGCGCCGGGCGCCTGGGAAGCGCGTTTGGAAAGCGATTGAGCGCGCTGGGCTGGCGCGTGGGCGCGGTGGTCACGCGCTCGTCGCCCACGGCCCGCGCCGCCGTGCGGGCCATCGGCGCTGGCGAGCCCTACGGAAAGTTAACGCCGCGAGTATTTGAAGCCGATACAATCCTGTTGGCCGTGCCCGATGGGCAGATTGCGGACGTCGCGCGGGCGCTTGCGAAAATTGGCGGCGCGCATTGCCGCGGCAAGATCGTTCTGCACACCAGCGGCGCGCTCGACCAAAAGGTCCTTGCTCCACTCGCGCGTCAGGGAGCTTCCACCGGCTCCTTGCATCCGATGCAGACGTTTGGCGTGCGCGGAACCCCGCGGCTCAAGAACGTGATTTTCGCGATCGAAGGCCATCCGCGGGCGCAAAGCGCAGCTCGAAAGATTGCCCGCGCGCTGGGCGGAATTCCCGTCGAAATCGAAGGCGCGCGCAAGCCCGCATATCATGCGGCGGGCGCGCTGGTGGCGGGTCATGCGCTGGGTCTGGTGGAAGGCGCCGCGCAAATCTTGATGCGTTGCGGATTCACGCGACGCCGCGCAGTGGCGACCTTGCTTCCGCTAGTGCGCCAAATGCTCGATAATTATGAACAGATCGGACCTCGCGCGGCCTGGACCGGCCCCATTCCTCGCGGCGACTTTGCCACGGTCGCGCGGCATCGCCGAGCTTTGCGTTCGGAGCCGGTCGAGTTGTTGGCGGCGTATGATGCGCTGGCGCTGCTTTCCGCCAGAGTTTTGTCGCGGAAACCTGAGTCCGTGATTCGCGAACTCAAGAAAGTGTTTTCTATTTCCAGGGGAGGATCGCAGTGAAGAAGCTTCATATTCCCGTCGAGCATACGACGTTGGCCAATGGCTTGCGTGTGGTGGTCTCGCCGGACCGTTCGGCGCCGGTGGTTACCGTCGGCGTGTATTACCAAATTGGATTTCGCCTGGAACCGCGCGGTCGCAGCGGTTTCGCGCATCTCTTCGAGCACATGATGTTTCAAGGCTCGGAACATGCCGGAAAAATGGAGCATATCCGGCTGGTCAATTCTTCCGGCGGCGTTTTGAATGGCACCACATCCCACGACGTCACGAACTATTTTGAATCCGTGCCTTCGAACGCCCTGGAACGCATCCTGTGGCTCGAGGCGGACCGCATGCGCGCGCTCAAAGTGGACGACGAAAACTTGCGGAACCAGCGCGACGTAGTGAAGGAGGAAGTCCGCGTCAACGTGATGAACGAGCCCTACGGCGGATTTCCCTGGCTCGACCTTCCTCCCGTGGCCTTCCGTAATTGGCCCAATGCCCATAATTTTTACGGGGATTTTGCCGACCTCGACGCCGCCACGCTCGCCGATGTGCGCGATTTTTTCCACACGTATTACGCGCCGAATAACGCCGTGCTGGTCATAGCCGGCGATTTCGATGTCTCCGAAGCTTTCGCGCTGGCACGCAAATATTTCGAAAATATTCCCGCGCAGGCTCTGCCTCCGCGCGCCGATGTTTCCGAGCCTCCGCAAACCGAGGAGCGCCGCGCGGAAATCCCCGAAAAATTCGGGCCCTTGCCGGCCATGGCCATCGGCTACACCGCTCCTCCCCGCGGCACGCCCGATTGGCACGCCATGTCGATTCTCGACCGCGTCCTGCACGGCGGGCGGGCTGGCCGCGTGCACCGCACGCTGGTCCTCGAAAAACAAATTGCCGTGGAAGCCGATGGAAGTCTCGATACCGTGGATGCCAACGGCCCCACGCAAATGGTCTCGCGCATTTTCCATAAGCCGGAATATACCGCCGATGCCGCCATCGCCGCGTATGACCACATCATCCGCGAATTGCAGGAAAAAGGAATCGCGGAGGATGAGCTGGACCCGGTCAAAGTGAAATTGCGCGCGGATTATTATTCTTCGCTCGAAGGCGGCATGGGTTACGGCATGCCGCGATTTGGCCTAATGCATTACCTGGCGTGCTTCACGCTCTTCGACGGCGATCCCCAACGCATCAATACCGCGCTCGATGGATTTCTAGCCGTCACTCCGGCCGAAGCTCAGGCCGCCGCTCGAAAATATCTTGTGCCCGCGAACCGCGCCATTCTCATGCGGCGTCCCGTGGCCCTGGGAGCAGCCCAATGACCGCTTCGCGCACATCCCCCGCATCCACTCCCGGCGTGTCAACCGCTCCGCCTCTCGGCGCGGAACGTCCCGTCTCCTGGCCCAAGCTCACGAAGAAAACGCTCGGCAACGGCATGCAAGTGGTGCTTGCCGAGGCGCGCAATTTCCCGAAAATCACGGGGCAGCTTTTCTTCCGCAGCGGAAACGCGTTGGTGGCTCATCAGGCTCCCGGCCTGGCGGACATTTGCGCCACGGTGGTCCGCACCGGCACGGAATCGCGTCCGAGCCGCCGCATCGAAGAGGATTTGCGCCGCATGGGAGCGAGCCTGGGCACTCATGCCGGAGCCGATACCAGCGCGATTTCCATCTCCGGGCTAGCCGAATTTTCATCGGGGATGCTGGCATTGATGGCCGATCTTGCGCGCCACGCTTCCTTTCCCGCGGAAGAATTCGAGCGCGAGCGCCGCCAAAAGTTAGAGGAATTGCGCATCGAGCGCACCACTCCCAGCTTTCTGGCCTCCGAACGCCTGCGCCGAGTACTTTTCGGCGCGCATCCCTACGCCATCGTCGCGCCCACGGAGGAGCAGGTGGCCTCCTACCGCGTCGACCAGCTTTCTGATTTTTACCGCCGGCAGTATGTCCCTTCGAACGCGCTGCTGATTTTCGTGGGAGATTTCGCGGCCGATTCCATGCTCGACGAAATCGAAAAAACGTTTGGCGACTGGAAAGCGCCGCAGCCGGAAATTCCCGCTTCGCCGGCCCCGCCGCATTTTGCGGGACGCCATGTTCACTTCGTGCACCTTCCTGGCGCGGTGCAAACGCAAGTGACCATCGGCAATCTGGCCATCAATCGCCAGGATCCCCATTGGCCTCGGCTGGCGCTGGCGAATACAATTTTTGGCGGCGCGTTTCATTCCCGGCTGGTGATCAATATTCGCGAGCAGAAGGGCTACACCTACAGCCCGCGCAGCGGCGCGGTCCCCCTGCGTCAGCATGGATATTTCAGCGTTCACGCCGCGGTGCGCAATGAAGTGGCCGCGGCTACGCTCACCGAAATATTCTATGAAATGGATCGCATGCGCTCCCTGCCGGTCAGCGATGAGGAACTTGAAAGCGCGCGCAGTTACATGAGCGGCGTTTTCTCGCTCGGCGTGGCTACGCAGGATGGACTCCTCGGACAGCTTTCCACCGTCTATCTCGACCGTTTGCCCGAGGATTACCTGGAAACCTACCGCCAGAAAATCCGGGCGCTCACGGCCGACGATGTTCTTCTGGCCGCGCGCCGCTATTTCGATTCGGCAAACGCGCAAATCGTCGTGGTGGGCGATCGCGAACATGTGGCCGCGCAAGCCGCGTTGTTTGGCGACGTGACGCAATATGACGCGAGCGGGGAATCGAAGTAAGTGGGAGCGAAGAACGCGCGATGAAATTCGCACGCGAGAGTGGAGCGATCCATCTGAGGGTCAACTACCCGTTTGGCGTTGTTTTTCTTCTCGCCACCGCAATCGGGGCGTCAGGATTTGCGACCGCGCAGAAAAAACCGCCAGTCGAGCCCGTCAATTTGAACACGGCCACGATTGCGCAGCTTGAACAGGTGCCAGGCATCGGCCCCAGCCGCGCCCGAGCCATCGTGAATCTTCGCGAGAAAAGCGGACCATTCGAGCGAGTGGATGACCTCCTGGCCATTCGCGGCATCAATAAAGCCAGGCTTGAAAAGCTGCGGCCCTACGTCATTGTGACGCCGCACGCAGCCAAGGCTGTGCCGCGCGCTTCACCGTGATACGGCGACAATTGCCGACGCTTCGCGCTTATGATTTGCCCATCCGTCGGCGCGACGGCTGCGTTCAGGGAATTCACACGCTTGAAACATTCTCTTTCATTTAATTTTCAGAATTGCCTGTCATGATGGCCGCTGCGTTCGGCGTTGGAATCGGCGGAATACGATGCGCCCTGCCGGCATCGGCGATTTTTATTTCAAGGAGATAACCGTGGAAAAGAAGAGAATCGGTATATTGGGAATTTTCGCTTTCTTGATTCTTGCTTTCGCCGTGATGGGTTGGACGATGCGGGCACCGGCGGCCGCTGCTCCGATCACGGCTGCTGCCTCCGCATCTCCCGCCGCGGGAGCTTCCGGCTATCATTTGCTGAAGACCATCAAGCTCGGGGGCGAGGGCTTTTGGGATTACATCGAATTTGATTCCCCCACGCGCCGCCTGTTCGTTTCCCGCGGCACAAAAGTAATGGTCCTCGACGTGGATTCCGGAAAAGTGGTGGGAGAAATTCCGGATACCGAGGGAGTTCATGGCATCGCCCTGGCTCCGGACCTCGGTCGCGGTTTTACGTCCAACGGCCGCGCTGGCACCATCACAATTTTTGATTTGAAAACGCTGAAAGTTCTGGGCACGGCGCCAGCCGGAACCAATCCGGACGCCATCGTCTACGATCCGTTCACTCACCGCGTTTTTGCCATGAACGGCCGAAGCCACAATGCCACGGCCATCGACGGCGCAACAGGCAAAGTGGTGGGAACGATTGAACTCGACGGGAAGCCGGAATTCGCGGTGACTGACGGAGCCGGGCATATTTACAACAACCTGGAAGACAAAAGCGAGGAATTGCAGATCGATGCGCAGAAACTCACGGTGACCGCGCGCTGGCCGATGGCGCCTTGCGAATCTCCTTCCGGCCTCGCGATTGACACTGTTCATCGCCGCCTGTTTGCGGGATGCGACAACAAAATGATGGCGGTCATCGACGCCGATTCCGGCAAAGTCGTGGCCACCCCGGCCATCGGCGAGGGCGTGGACGCCGACCGTTTTGATGCTGGGACGGGATATGCTTTCGCATCCAACGGCGAAACCGCCGATCTCACCGTGGTGCACGAGGACACGCCGGATAGCTATAGCGTGGTTGAAAACGTGCCCACCAAGCGCGGAGCGCGCACCATGGCGCTCGACCCGAAGACCCATGAAGTTTTTGTGGTAACAGCCGATTTTAACCCTGCGCCGGCGCCCACGGCGGAGCATCCGCACCAGCGCCCGACGATGGTCCCGGATTCATTTGTTGTGCTGGTTTTTGGCAGATAATACCGGAAGGGCATCGATGGATGGGAGAGGACGCGTTTCGGCGGGTGGGCTGCCAAAGCCGCCGGCGAAACGCATCCGCTTCATCCCGGCAGGGGGATCGTTTTCGTGCCAGCACGCAGGATGCTGATTTTTGGTCTTTCCACACTTCTGGCGGGCGCGATTTTTGCGCCCCTGGCAATTCGCTGCTTCGCTTCACCGACGGGCATCGCTCCCGCTTCTCACGCGCCCATGCCCGGAGCTTCTGGATATCATCTTCTGCGGCGCATCGAGCTTGGCGGAGAAGGTTCCTGGGGTTATCTCGCCTTTGATTCTCCCACGCGCCGCCTTTTCATTTCGCGGCAAAACAAAGTCATTGTAATCGATGTGGATTCGGAAAAGGTGGAAGGCGAGATCAACGACACTCCGGGAGTGCAAGGCATCGCGCTTGCGCCGGAGCTGGGGCGCGGATTCACATCGAATGGAGAAAAAAACAACGTCACCATCTTCGACCTCAGCTCGCTGAAAACTCTGGCTACCGCGGACGCCGGTGAAAGTCCCGGCGCCATCGTCTATGATCCCGGCTCGAAGCGCGTGTTCGTGATGAATGACGTGGGCCACTCCGCAACAGCCATTGATGGCGCAAGCGGAAAAGTCCTGGCCACCATTCCTCTTCGTGGACGTCCGGAATATGCCGTGGCAGATGGCGCGGGTCATCTCTATGTGAACCTCGCGGATAAAAACGAACAGCAGCAAATCAATACTCAGGATTTGACGGTCACTGCTTTCTGGTCAATCCTCCCGTGCGAAGCTCCCCTGGGACTGGGCATGGACATTCTTCACCGCCGCTTATTCATCGGTTGCACGAACCGCATGATGGCGGTGGTGAATGCGGACACCGGCAAAATGGTTTCCACGCAGGCGACCGACCAAGGCGCGCACACCATCGCCTTCGACCCTTCCTCCGGCACCATCTTTTCCTCCAACGGCGATAGCGGCACGCTTACGGCGGTGCACGAAGATGGGCCCGACAATTACACGCTCGTTGAGGACTTTGTCACCCAACTGCACGCCCGCACCATGGCGCTTGATCCCAAGAATGGACAGATTTACCTGGTTTCCGCAGCGTTTGGAGATACTCCCAAGCCCACCAAGGAAGACCCGCACCCCGCTCCGCCAATTCTTCCCGGCTCGTTCGTCGTCCTGGTCTACGGAGAGTAACGGGGACCGCAGCAATCGGACGGAAACGCGCGAGGATTGCGCGAAGTCCGAATCCGCAGCGAGTTATTCCGGGAAGGCGAATGATTACGCGCGGAATGGTGCGCGGTTGCGACAGAAGAAAAACCTACAGAACCTGATGCCTGCTCCTTGCCGACCGGGACTCCAGGGGAACCTGATCGGCAATTTCCAGGCCGTACCCTTCGAGCGCCGCGACGCGACGAGGGTGATTGGTTAGCACGCGAATTTTGCGCAGTCCCAGATCAATCAAAATCTGCGCGCCGATGCCGCTTTCGCGCTGCACGGTCCTTTGCACTCCGGCGTCCTGTTCCGCTTCCGAGCGAGTGTGAAAAAGAATGCGCGGCACGGATTCGCCTTCGGGGGTACGCGCGTCAATTTGGAATCCGCGTCCGGTCTGATGCAAGTAGACAAAAACTCCGCGCCCTTCGGCGGCGATGGCCCGCAGCGAATCGTCGATCACGTTCTGGCAATCGCAGGCCGTCGATTGCAGCACATCGCCCGTCAGGCAATGCGAATGCACGCGCACCAGCGGAGGTTCCGGGGCCGCGGCCATGGACGCGAGGTCGCCGTGCACCAGCGCCACGTGCAGTTCGCTATCCACATCGCTTGAATACGCGATCATTCGGAAATCGCCGTGGCGCGTCGGCAAAATCGATTCGGCGATGCGCCGGACGTAGCGCTCATGCTGCATGCGGTAGCGAATCAAATCCGCCACGGTCAGCAGCTTCAACCCATGCTGCAGGCAGAATTCCTTGAGCTGCGGAATGCGCGCCATGGTCCCGTCGTCGTTCATCACCTCGCAAATTACGCCCGAGGGATCGAGTCCGGCGATGCGCGCCAGGTCCACGGAAGCTTCGGTTTGTCCGGCGCGCACCAGCACGCCGCCATTGCGCGCCCGCAAAGTGTACACGTGCCCCGGCCGCGCCAAATCTTCAGGCGTGGTTTGCGGATCGGTGGCCGTCAAAATCGTGGTGGCGCGGTCGGAAGCGCTGGTGCCCGTGGTGGTGCCGCGGCGCGCGTCAATCGGCTCGCAAAAGGGAGTGCCGAAGGCGGAAGTATTGCGCGGAGATATGGGAGCGAGGCTCAGCACCTCGCAACGCCGCTCCGTCAGCGCCAGGCAAATCAGCCCGCGCCCGAATTTGGCCATGAAGTTAATGGCTTCCGGAGTCACTTTTTCGGCGGCCATGGTCAGGTCGCCTTCATTTTCGCGGTCTTCGTCGTCCACCAGGACAATCATGCGGCCCTTGCGGATTTCTTCCACCGCCTCTTCGACCGTCGCGTAGGGTTCTTTGCGTTCGCTCATATCAGCGCAACCAGTGCAGGTACGTATAATAAAATGCCGCGCCCATGATCCCCGCGCCGGGAATGGTCAATATCCAGGCCCACAAAATTTGCCGCGTTACCCCCCAGCGCACCGCCGTGATCCGCCGCGAAGCTCCCACGCCGGAAATCGCGCCGGTGATGACCTGCGTCGAGCTGACCGGAATGCCCGCGGCGGCCGTGCCGATCAGCGTCAAAGCAGCGGAAGTTTCCGCCGCGAATCCGCTGAAGGGGTTCAGCTTGGTGATGCGCTGACCCATGGTCTTTCACCACGCGCCAGCCTCCTGCCATTGTTCCTCCGGCCATGGCCAGCGCACAACAAATGATAACCCAATCCGGCACTTTATAGGTGGTTACGACTCCGGTGGTCACGAGCGCCGCGGTAATCAATCCCATGCTCTTTTGCGCGTCATTCGTTCCATGGCTGAAGCTGAAAGCCGCAGCGGACAGCAATTGCAGGCGGCGAAACCATTTGTCGACGCGCCGCGGAGGTTGCCGCCGCACGAGCCAGCTAGTGCCCGCCATGACGAATATTCCGGCAACCAACCCGATCACTGGAGCGATAAAAATGAACAGGATGGGCTTGTACCATCCGGTCAAGATGATGGCGCGAAACCCCGCCGCGGAAATCGCGGCGCCGCCGAATCCTCCCATCAACGCGTGAGATGAGCTGCAGGGAATGCCCAGGCGGATCGTGGCGTAATTCCAGATGATGGCGCCCAGCAATCCTGCCAGCAGCACCTGCGAATCAACCATTTGCAGGTGCACCAGGCCCTTGCCCATGGTGGCGGCCACCGCCGTGCCAAACGTGAGCGGCGCAACAAGATTCCAGAACGCCGCCCAAACCACGGCCCATAACGGCCGCAGCACGCGCGTGGAAACCACCGTAGCAATCGAGCTGGCCGCATCGTGCCATCCGTTCGTGAAGTCGAATGCCAGACTGATCACGACGATGGTGCACAGCATTTGAAAGCTCGACACTCCGCGGTTCTCCTATGAAATTTTAATTTCGCTTCAGGAAGCCGACCTGCCAAGGGAGGTGCGCATGCGTTCAGGCATTTTTCAGTGTTACGGTTTCGATGACGTTGGCCACGTCCTCGCATTTATCGGTGGCAAATTCCAGGGTTTCGATAATCTCTTTCCACTTGATGATCTGCACCGGATCTTTTTCCTGGTCGAAGAGCAGCGCGATCAATTCGCGGCACTGCCGGTCGGCTTGATTTTCCAGGCGGTTGATTTCGATGCAGTGGTCGAGGATGTGATCGCCCTTGTCCAACACCCGCACCGCCGCAACGATTTCCGCCGAAGCGTCGCGCACCGTTCGCGCCAACTCCACCACTCCCGGGCGGATAGTTTGCACCCGGTAAGTAATCAGCCGCGAGGAGACGGCGTCGATCAAGTCGATTACGTCGTCAATTTTGCTGGCAAGTTCGTGGATATCTTCGCGGTCAAAAGGAGTGATGAAAGTCTGATTCAAGCGGGTCATCACCCCGTGGGTGATGGTATCGCCAATATGTTCGTAGGATTCGATTTTTTCCACGCCAGCCGCACGGATTACTGAAGTTTTCGAGCATCTCGACCAGCGCCACAGCTCCGGCGTACACATTTTCCGCTTGCTGCGTAAACATCTGAAAAAAAGAGGTTTCCCTCGGTAGCAGCCTGCTCAACATTCCCCGCATGGTCCTCCTGTCCTCCCGCGCAAGACCCCGAAAACCAATTATTACAGGTGCGTGACAGACTATACCGAATCCCCGCCCAGCGGGCAAGGAACCCGCCGGTTC
Organism: uncultured Acidobacteriota bacterium; assembly: GCA_963708285.1. Classification (GTDB taxonomy): domain Bacteria; phylum Acidobacteriota; class Terriglobia; order Acidiferrales; family UBA7541; genus Palsa-295. The sequence goes on along the minus strand of CAVPSF010000001.1, from coordinate 115,573 downwards.
TTCCCGCGCGGCTGCTTGTGTTGCGAATCGGGAGTTCGAGTTTATCGCGGGACGCTGCCCGGCCCCGCATTCCATTGGGTGTGCCGCGGCGTGGGCATCCTCAAAAACAAAAAGGGCGTCCTGGCCGAATGACCAAGACGCCCTGAATTTACTTCAACGGCTGTTGCAGCAGGCTGGAGCTTAGTACATCCCGCCCATGCCGCCACCGCCAGGCCCGCCCGCGCCGCCTGCCGCGCCCTTCTTCTCGTCTTCCTTGATGTCCGCCACCAAAGCTTCGGTGGTGAGCATCAGGCCGGCGATGGAAGCGGCGTTCTGCAGTGCGAGTCGCGTGACCTTGGCCGGATCGATGACGCCCGCCTTGACCAGGTCGCCGATACTCGCCGGTGTCGGCGTTGAAGCCGAAGTTGTCGTCTTTCGATTCGCGAATGCGGCCGACGACCACCGCGCCTTCATGGCCGGCGTTGTGCGCAATCTGCCGCATGGGCTCTTCGAGAGCGCGCTTCACGATGTTGACGCCGATGGCTTCGTCATCGTGCAGCTTGAGCTTTTCGAGCGCCGAGATGCAGCGAACCAGCGCCACGCCGCCGCCGGGAACGATGCCTTCCTCGACCGCCGCGCGTGTGGCGTGCATGGCGTCTTCCACGCGAGCCTTCTTTTCCTTCAGCTCGGTTTCCGTCGCCGCGCCCACCTTGATCACTGCCACGCCGCCCACCAGCTTGGCCAGCCGCTCCTGCAATTTCTCGCGGTCGTAATCCGAAGTGGTGTCCTCCACCTGGGTGCGAATCTGCCGGACGCGCCCTTCGATTTCGGAGGCCTTACCGCCGCCTTCGACGATGGTGGTGTTGTCCTTGTCGATGGTGATCTTCTTGGCTCTGCCGAGGTCCTCGACCTTCACGTTTTCGAGCTTGATGCCGAGGTCTTCGGTGATGGCCTTGCCGCCGGTGAGGGTGGCGATGTCTTCGAGCATGGCCTTGCGGCGGTCGCCGAAGCCCGGAGCCTTTACGGCCGCGCACTGCAGCGTGCCGCGGAGCTTGTTCACCACGAGGGTCGCGAGCGCTTCACCCTCGACGTCCTCGGCGATGATCAGCAGCGGCTTGCCCATCTTGGCGATCTGCTCGAGCAGGGGAAGCAGGTCCTTCATCGAGCTGATTTTCTTTTCGTGGATCAGGATGCGGACATCCTCGAGCGCGCATTCCATGCGTTCCGGATCGGTGACGAAGTACGGGGAGAGGTAGCCGCGGTCGAACTGCATTCCTTCGACCACTTCCAGCGTCGTTTCCATGGTCTTCGATTCTTCCACGGTGATGACGCCGTCCTTGCCGACCTTCTTCATGGCTTCGGCGATGATTCCGCCGATGTGCTTGTCGTTATTGGCGCTGATCGTGCCCACTTGCGCGATCATGTCGCCCTTCACGTCTTTGTGAAACTTCTTGATTTCATCCACGGCCACTTCCACGGCCTTTTCGATGCCGCGCTTGAGGGCCATCGGGCTTGCGCCCGCCGCCACCGTCTTCACGCCTTCGCGGAAGATGGCCTGCGCCAGCACGGTCGCCGTGGTGGTGCCGTCTCCGGCCACGTCAGAGGTCTTCGAAGCAACTTCACGGACCATCTGCGCGCCCATGTTTTCGAGCGGGTCCTGCAGCTCGATTTCCTTGGCCACCGTCACGCCGTCCTTGGTGATGATCGGCGCGCCGAATTTCTTTTCGATCACCGCATTGCGGCCCTTGGGCCCCAAGGTGATCTTCACGGCGTCCGCCAGCTGGTTGACGCCGCGTAGAATCGACTGGCGCGAATTCTCACCAGTCACAATTTGCTTTGCCATGAGTCTTTCTCCTCCATGATTTCTTCGAAAATGGTGATCCGGTCCGGCGCTTTGCCCCGGCCCGGGAAGTTACTTCTTGCTGCCGGCCGCTTTCGCCTGGCCGCCGATTTTGGCGAGGATTTCATCTTCCTTGAGGATCATGTATTCCTCGTCGTCGATCTTGATGTCGTTGCCGCTGTATTTGCCGAACAGAATGCGGTCTCCGGGCTTCACATCGAGTGGAATCAATTCACCCTTTTCCCGGCGGCCGTTTCCTACAGCGATCACTTCTCCCTCTTGCGGCTTCTCTTTCGCCGAGTCGGGAATGATGATTCCGCCTTTCACACTTTCCTTCTCTTCAAGCCGCCGGACCAACACGCGGTCATGCAGCGGCGTAATGTTGACTGCCATTTTTGCAATTCCTCCGGTGAGAACTGTGTGTCGCGCAAGCCGAGGGTTTTAGCACTCCTCAGGCGCGAGTGCTAATATAGCACGCCGCACGCGCCAGTCAAGCCAAAACTTGACAGCGCAACGCTCATTCCATTGCGTGTCTTGTTTATCTAAGCTGTGTATATACAATGGTTTATATGGTGCAAGTTTTTTCCGACACTTGGCCGTTGAGTTGCCTCTCCTTGCAAGGTAGAATCCCGCATCAAGAGGTGCACCGGTGGCAGCGCTCTTCTACGTTCGCCTGATCGGCTTCGCCATCGGCACCCTCGTCTACCTCTTCCTGCTGGCCCTGATTCTTGGTCACAGGCGTCCGCGACTGCTCGAGCGCCTGCTCTTTTTCCTGGTCCTTTCGCTCTTCCTGATTTTTGCCGGCGGATTGCTGGAGATGAACGCGAGAATTCAATACACCGTTCCGCCGGAATTGACGCGACTTTTTGCCGCCAGCCTGATCGCCCTGGGAATCCTGTTCCTGTTTCCATTGGCCGTGCACACTCATGCCGAATATTTTCAGCAGGCCAGCCGGCGGCGTCTGCAAACCTCCTTCATGGCCCTGGTGTACCTGATTTACCTGGTTCCCTTGAACAGCCTGCTGATCGCCGCCATTGAATCGCACCGGCAAAGCACGCCATGGTACAGCACCGCGGTGGGTTCGCTGCTCACGCACAGCGGCGTGGTTTTGGTGTCCTGCCTGATCGTGGGAGGGCTCCTGCAATTGTTCATCGCGCGATCCGCGAACGCACCGGTCGAGCGCCGTTTGTTTCAATGCTTGTTTTGGGTTTCTTGTTTTCTTGCCGTGTTTTTGGCGCTTCGTGAATTCGCCCCCGGCCTTTCCCCAATGCAGGGCGACGCGGTGTCGGCGGCCATCATCCTGAGTGGGATACTCCCCGGCGGGCTGCTGATTTACTATGCGCTGCGCCACAATTTTCTGGAATTTGGCGCCCAGCGCAATCTGCTCTACGCGCTCTCGGCCATCTCGCTTGCCGTGCTGTATCTCGCGCTGGTGCATCGCGTGAGTGGATGGCTGGCCTCGACTTTGCCGCCGGAAGCCACGGCCAGCATTCTGCTTTTCGCGCTGCTATTTCTCTTTGAGCCGCTCGAGCGCCTGATCGGCCCGTTGCTGTACAAAAATTTTACCGCTCGCATCGGATACCTCCAGCGGCTGACCATCGAAATTCAGGAGCAAGCGCGGCAGGGAAGAGTGGCGCCGCTCCTCGCCTTTGCGGAAGAAAAAATCCGCGAAGAATTGAGCCTGGCGGGAGTGCGCATATCCGTTCCACGCCAGGCGACGGGGAAACCTCTGGAAATTCCCGGCGGCCTCGGCCACGCCGTGTCTGTTCCGCTGCTGAAGGAAAAGGGCGAAATCGGCGTGCTGGAGGCGGTCTCCACCGGCGCCTACCTGACCGGCGAAACTTCCGCCGCGCTCGAATTCCTGGCCGAGCAGTTGCCGGCGATGATTGATCTCGCGCGCTTGATTGAGGAAAAGCTTCAGCTGGAAAGGGAACTGGCGGAGCGCGAGCGTCTGGCGCTGCTGGGGCAGATGGCGGCCAGCGTCTCGCACAATTTGCGCAACCCCTTGAGTTCGATGAAAACAATTCTCCAAGTCCAGCTCGAACATCCGGATTTGCCGCTCGATGTGCGCCATGACTGCGCGTTGGTGGTGGACGAAATCGACCGCATGAGTGTGAAATTGAAGCAGCTGCTGAATTTTGCGAAGCCATCGGTCAATGGGCAGCGCATCGCCGCGGTGGCTCTGGCGCGGCAGACGGCGGCGCTTTTTGGCCGCGATGCGGAGCGGCGGAACGTGCGCATGGAATTCGATTCGCCCGCGGATGAAATCGCGATTGTGGCGTCGGAGGAAGCGTTCACCGAGGCGCTTTCGAATTTGCTGGTCAACGCCATCGAAGCCCAGCCGGAGGGTGGGCGCGTGCGCGTAAGCCTGGCTCGGACCGCGCAAGGAGCGGAAGTGTGCGTGGAAGATGACGGCCCGGGCATTTCCTCCGAATTGCGCGAGAAAATTTATCAGCCGTTTTTCACCACGAAAGTGACCGGCACGGGCTTGGGCCTTTCGATTGTCGCGCGCCGCGCTGCGGAAATGGGCGCGAGGCTCGATTGCCAGAGCCCGGTGCGCGACGCCAAAGGCACGCGATTTATTCTGACTCTTCCACCGGGAGCCGCGATGGATTCAACCGAATCATGAAGACCATATTGATCGTGGATGATGAGGCCCCGGCGCGTTACGGCATGCGCCGCGCGCTCGAAGGCGCGTATCGCATCGCGGAAGCGGATTCCGCCGAATCTGCGCGCTCGTTTTTGGCTGCCAATGCGCCGGATTTGATTCTTCTCGATGTGCGCATGCCGGGCGAGGACGGGCTTTCCTTTCTTCGCTGGATGCGTGAAGGCGGACGCGAGCATGAAATACCGGTGCTGATGGTCACCGCGCTCGATAGCGCCAAAACCGCCGTCGAGGCGATCCGCCTTGGCGCGACGGACTACATCGTAAAAGGCTTCGATATCGAGGAATTGCGCCAGAGGGCCGCCAACTTAATTAAACTCGCGGACCTTGGACGGGAAAACGTTCGACTCCGGCGAGAACTTGTCGCCGACGGGCAATTCGGGCGCATGCTGGGAAACGCTCCGGAAATGCGCCGCGTTTTTGCCATGGCCGATCGCGTCGCTCCCACCGATGCCACCGTCCTGATTCTTGGCGAAAGCGGCACCGGCAAAGACCTCCTCGCGCAGGAAATTCATGAGCGGTCGCCGCGAACCGCGCGCGCCTTCGTGGCCGTGAATTGCGCCGCGCTCCCGGAAAATCTGATCGAATCGGAATTATTTGGATACGAGCGCGGGGCCTTCACGGGTGCCGCGCAGCAGCGCAAAGGAAAATTCGAATTGGCATCCGGCGGGACTTTGTTTCTTGACGAGATTGGAGACATGAATCCCGCCACCCAGGCCAAAGTGCTGCGCGCGCTGGAAAACCGGAAAATCGAGCGGCTGGGCGGGACGAATTCGATCGACGTGGATGTGCGCATCATCAGCGCCACGCATCGCAACCTGCCTGCGGAAATCGCCGCCGGAAAATTTCGCGAAGATTTATATTATCGCCTGCGCGTGGTCACGCTCGAACTCCCCGCTTTGCGCGCTCACAAGGAAGATATCCCCCTGCTCGCCGAAAAATGCCTTGAGCAGCTCGGCGTGCGGCACGACCGGCGCACGCGCCTGGCCCGCGAAGCCATGGATTGCCTCGGACGCTACGACTGGCCCGGCAACGTGCGCGAGCTGCGCAATGCCATCGAGCGCAGCATGATTTTAAGTGCCGGCGAAGAAATCACCGCGCAGGACTTGCCGGATGAAATCCGGCGCGGGACTGCCAGCGATCACGCATCGCGCGAAAATTCATTTTTCACATCGCCGGATTTCCGCGATGCCCGCCGCAATTTTGAAATCGCTTTCCTGCGGCGCAAGCTGGAAGAAAATCATTGGAACGTTTCGCGCACCGCCGCGGAAATCGGCTTGCACCGCCAAAGCCTGCAGGAAAAATTGCGCGAGCTGGGAATCCAGCGGCCCGGGAAATAGCCAATGTCGCTGCCCCCAGCACAAGTCGCGGGATTCATCCTTGCCGGAGGCGATAGTTCCCGGATGGGGCGGCCCAAAGCGCTGCTGGAAATCGCGGGCGAGCCAATCATCCAGCGGCTCGCGCGGCTCATTCGAGGCGCCGCTTGCCATGATGTGGCGATCATCGGAACCGGAGCCCCACCCATGAAGGGGCTGCGAGTCCTCCCGGATGATTGGCCGGGCGCCGGACCTCTCGCAGGAATCGCCACGGCGCTTCGGCAATCAGACTCTGACTGGAATTTAATTTTGGCGTGTGATTTGCCTTACCTGACTCATGATTGGCTCGCGCATCTGATCGAACGCGGCCGGGCGTCTTCCGCGGATGCCTTGATTCCCATGAATGACCGCGGCGCGGAGCCACTGTGCGCCATGTATCACCGCCGCGGCGCAGAACCGATCCGCGCGGCGCTCGCACGCGGCACACGTAAAGTGACCGAAGGGCTTGCGGGCCTGCGCATCGAGCGCCTGGAACGCGCGGAATGGAAAGCCTTTGATTCCCAGGGGAAGCTATTCAAGAATATGAATTCGCCCGCGGATTACGAGGAAGCCCGGGCGGATTTCGGCGGCCGCGGCGAAAAATGAGCGATCGATATTTCGAGTTTCAAAACGTCTGCAAATCCTTCGGCGATCACGAAGTGCTGAAGGACGTGAGCTTTTTTGCCGAGCAGGGAGAAACCGCGGTCATCATGGGCCGCAGCGGCGTGGGAAAATCCGTGAGCTTGAAATTGCTGATGGGCTTTCTCGAACCGGATTCGGGGAAAATCATTGTCGCCGGGCAGGACGTGAGCGGCTGGACGGAAAAACAGTTTTCGGAAATCCGGCGGCGGGTGACCATGGTATTTCAATCCGGGGCGCTTTTTGATTCGCTTTCCATCGCCGAAAACGTGGCCTTCCCGCTGGTGGGGCGCACGGACGGCGATTCTGGCAAACGGCAATCGCCGGAGGAAATCGACCGCCGCGTGAAGGAATTGCTCGAAATGCTGGAAGTCGCGGAATTCGCGGAGCGCCTGCCATCGGATTTGAGCACGGGCATGAAACGCGCAGTGGCCATTGCGCGGGCCTTGGCCGACGATCCCGATGCGATTTTGTATGACGAGCCCACCACCATGGTAGACCCGCTGATGGCCGCGCACATCCGCGACCTGATCCTCAAGCTGAAGGCGAAATTCCGCAAAACTTCGATTGTCGTGACCCACGATACGCACCTGGCCAGGAAAATCGCGGACCGCATTATTTTCCTGCAGGAGGGCCGCGTGGGATTTTTCGGCACCTGGGCGGAACTTGAAAAATCGCAGGATCCCACGCTCCGCAATTTTCTGGCGCAGGATGAATTGATTCCCGCATTGGATGCCACCGCGTGAGCCAGCCGGCGCCAGGCGATCCCAAGGGCCAGCTTCGCCGCGTCATGGGCCTTTGGGATGTGCTGCTCTTTAATATCGTGGCGGTGCTTGGGCCGCGATGGATTGCGGCGGCGGCTCACAACGGCACTTCGTCGATCAGCCTCTGGGTGATTGCCGCCTTATTTTTCTTTCTACCCACCACCTTCGTAATCGTGGAACTTTCCACGCGCTTTCCGCATGAAGGCGGACTCTACGTCTGGTCCAAGGAAGCGTTCGGGGATTTCCACGGATTCGTGGCCGGATGGACGTACTGGGTGTACACATTTTTTTATTTTCCCGGCCTGCTGATGGCCAGCGCCGCGATGTGCGCTTATATCGGCGGGAGCGGCACGGCGTATCTCGCGCAGGATCGTACCTTTCTGACCGTGGCGTCATTTCTGCTGCTGATCGTCGCGGTGATTCTGAATATCGTCGGACTGAACATCGGCAAATGGCTGCAGAACGTGGGAGGCATTTCAACCTATATCCCGCTGCTGATGCTGGTGGGCATGGGCGGATATTTGTGGATTTCCCGCGGCGCGCAAACGCATTTTTCCTGGTCGAATATTCTGCCCACCTGGAATTGGTCCACGGTGAATTTCTGGCCGCAGATCGCGTTCGCTTTTGTGGGCCTCGAACTTGTTTCAGCCATGAGCGAGGAAATCCGCGAGCCGCGCAAAACTTTTCCGCGCGCGATTTTCGGTTCGGGCATCCTGATTGCATTGATTTACATCGCCGGAACATTCGCGGTCCTGGGCATTTTGCCGGCCGACGCAGTGGACCCGAAAAGCGGCGTCTTTCAGGCGCTGACGCAAGGCTCGACGATTTTGCGCATCGGATTTTTCGGAATGATCGCCGCGGTGCTGGTGACCGTGGGAAACGCGGGTGGCGTGGGTTCAACCGTGGCGGGAGTGGCGCGCGTGCCGTTCGTAGTGGGGATTGACCGCTATTTGCCCGCGGCGTTTGGAAAAATTCATTCCAAGTGGAAGACCCCGTGGGTTTCCATTCTCATTCAAGCGGTCATCTCCGGGATCATCCTGCTGCTGGTGCAGGTAAATCAGACGGTGAACACCGCGTATCAAGTGTTCGTGGATGCCGCGGTGATTCTCTATTTCATTCCGTTTCTGTATATGTACGCGGCGGTGATCAAGCTGGCCTATCGCGCCGACCGCAAGCCCGGCGAAAACGTGGTGCTGATTCCGGGAGGAAAGCCGGGAGTGTGGATCGCCGGAATACTCGGCGGGCTGGTGGTTGTGGGCGGCATCGCGCTCTCGCTGATTCCTCCCGGTGAAACGACCAACAAATGGCTTTTCGAAGGCGAGCTGGTGGGCGGAACGGCACTCTTTATAGCCATTGGATTGGCGCTTTATTATCGCGGAGTGCGTGCCAAGAAATTGGAAGTGTGAATCGCAGAGCGATGCATCGCGCGGACCTCAGTGAATAGCGCGACTCTGAACGGTTTGCTTGGTCGCCAGCAAAAACCGCGGTTCGATCTCCCCGCCGCGCAGAACGCGCTCCGCCAGATATTCGCCGAACACGGGTCCGTGCTTGAAACCGTGACCTGAGCCGCCTCCCGCGAGCCAGACATTCTCATGATCCGGATAGCGGTCGATCAGGAAATCCCCGCTGGAAGTGTTTTCGTACTGGCACACGCGCGCCTCGGTTACCGGCGCATTCGCGAGAGCCGGGAATCGCCGGGCGATGAATTCCCGCGCAGCTGCCAGCGCTTCCGCGCTCGGAACGCGCGATTGCGTGTCAGGATCCGCGGCTGCTCCGTGGCGGTCGTTGGCAATCTTGAAGCCGCGCGATTCCAGGTCCGGCATGCCATAAAATTCGTCGCGGAGTTGCAGCCAGGTGGGCATGGCCGGTGGCGCAAAACGCGAATCTCCCGCAGGAATTCCATAGAAAAAAATCTCCTGGCGGGAAATGAACATGCGCGGGCCGAGAAGTTTGGGAAAAAGTTTCGCGAGCCATGGCCCGCAGGCGAAAACGTAATTCGCCGCAGATATCGTCTCCCCCTGGGTGGTTTTGAGCGACGTTACGCGCCCCTTTGTTTCCGGCGGCAGTATTCCTTGCTGCTGGTATTCCACACCGATGCGCCGCGCCTGCTCGACCACCGCGTGCACCGCGCGCCGCGCCATCAGCACGCCGCTTTCGGGCTCGAGAATTCCCCACGCATCTTCATCGAAAACGATTTGCGGATAGCGGCGGCGCAATTCCGCGCCTTTTAATTTTTCGAATCGCGCGCCGGATTGTTCGAGCGCGGCAAGCGTAGACTGCGCGTAGGGCTCTCCTTCGTGGGCGATCCATAAAACGCCAGTTGGCTGGAAAAGCTCGTGGCGGCCAACTTCCGCAAAAAAGTGTTTCCACATCGGCAGGGCGCGCAGAGACCAGCGCGTATAGATTTCATCCGCTCCGTACCCCATGCGGATGATGCGCGATTCGCCGCCGGAGCTGGCGCGGGCGCTGGCCGGCCCATAGGCATCCAGAAGAATCACGCGCGCGCCGGACTTGCGAAGGAAATAAGCGGTCCACGCGCCGAAAACTCCCGCGCCGATCACCGCGACATCGAAGGCGCGCCCGGGCGCCATCTAAAATCCCTGCTCGGTCAGGTCGCTGATTTTCAGCCGGGATTCAGCGGGAGATTTTCGCGCGGATATCAGGCTCTCCATATATTTCGCAAGAATATCGACTTCGATATTCACGGCATCGCCCGGAACCATCGCGCTCACGTTGGTATGCTCATAGGTGAAGGGAATCACGGCGATGTCGGCGACTCCTCCCTGCCAACGGGCCACCGTGAGGCTGATGCCATCCACGGCAATCGAACCTTTTTCCGCGACGTACCGCCGTAAATCTTCCGGGACGCGAATCGAGAGCCACCAGTTTTCACCTTCCGGAACAATCCTCGCGACGCGACCTACGCCGTCCACATGACCCTGCACGAAATGCCCGCCCAGGCGTGCATCCGCGGTAAGCGGCCGCTCGAGATTCACGCTTTGCCCCGGTTTTTTTTCGGCAAAGGAAGTGCGGCGCAGCGTTTCCCCGGAAAGATCGGCGGAAAAATGTTCGCCATCGAATTCCACCACCGTCAGGCAGCAGCCGTTCACGGAAATGCTGTCGCCGAGTTTCATGGACGCGGCGATACCCACAGCTCCCGAAGTCGAGACGCGCACGCGGCCGCCTTGCGGCCCCTGTTCGAGCGCTTCAATTTTTCCGAGATGCTCGATGATTCCCGTAAACATCGTGAAAGTATCCTTCGACGACAAAATCCGGGCCCACGCGCCGCAGCGACAAATTTTCGAGCGCCGGCGATTTGGGAAACCAGCGCGACTCGATCTGCGCCATGGGCACGCCGCCCACGCCCATGATCTTGGGAGCGTAGAAGAGAATCATTTTATCGACAAGCCCCGCCTCGATCGCCGCACCATTCAATCGAGAGCCGCCTTCGATGAGGACATGGATCATCTTGCGGCGTCCAAGCTCGGACATCACTTCCCGCAAATCCACCTGCGGATGCGTGGATTTTGTGCGCGGGGGTATCGAAACCACTTCCACACCGGCGCGACCGAGCGCGCGCGCTTTGCGCGATGCGGCTGGCTGCGCGGTGAACACCACCACATCGTCTTTCGCCGATTTCACAAGTTCCGAGCGCAAGGGGAGCCGCAGTCGCGAATCCACCACGCATCGCAGCAGTTTGCGCCGCCGCGGCAGCCCGGTGCGATCGGTGAGGCGCGGATCATCGGAAAGGACCGTACCGATGCCCGTCAGAATGGCGTCGGCCGCGTGGCGAATGCGCAAAACTTCTTCGCGCGAAGCGGGACTGGTGATCCAGGTGACGCTGCCGGAGCGCATGGCGATCTGGCCGTCCAGGGTGAGCGCGGTCTTCAGGGTAACGAAGGGGCGCCCGGTGCGAATCCAGCAGGCGAAATCCTCGTTGATGGTACGCGCCGCTTCTTCTTTCAATCCAGTTTGCACTTCAATTCCCGCCGCTCGCAGCTCGCGTATTCCGCCGCCTGAAACCAGAGGATTGGGATCCTCCATGGCCACCACGGCGCGGCGTACTCCGGCCTGGATCAGCGCCAGCGAGCAAGGGCCGGTGCGTCCGGTGTGGCAGCAGGGTTCCATATTGATGTAGAGAGTGGCGCCGCGGGCGTTTTTGCCGGCTTGTTTGAGCGCCGCGATTTCGGCATGGTCGCGGAGGTCGTAGGAATGGAATCCTTCGCCCACGATGCGATTGTTTTTTACCAACACAGCGCCCACGAGGGGGTTGGGATGCGCGAGCGCCGTGGAATGCCGCGCCAAGTCGAGCGCGTGCGCCATCCAGGCGGCGTCCTGCGCAAGAATTTTATTCGAAGAGCGAGTTGACATAGGTTTGCGCGTCGAAGGGAACCAGATCGTCGATTTTTTCTCCGGTCCCCACGAAGCGAATGGGCAAATTCAATTCTCTGGCAATGGCCACCACGATCCCGCCCTTGGCCGTGCCGTCGAGCTTGGTCAGGACGATTCCCGTGACTCCGGCATGGCTCCAGAATTCGCGCGCCTGGTTCAATCCATTTTGCCCGGTGGTTGCGTCGAGGACCAGCAGCACATCGTGCGGCGCGCCGGGAATAACCTTCGCGGCAGTGCGCTTCATCTTTTCGAGTTCCGCCATGAGATTCGATTTGGTATGCAGGCGTCCGGCGGTGTCCACGATCACCACGTCAATTTTGCGCGCCACAGCCGCGGAAAGCGCGTCGAAAATCACGGCCGAAGGATCGGAGCCGGATTTTTGCTTGATCACATCGACTTCCGAGCGCCGCGCCCAGACTTCCAGTTGCTCAATGGCCGCCGCGCGAAAAGTGTCCGCGGCGCAGAGCAGAACGCTCGCGCCTTCCTTTTTCAGGCGGCTTGAGAGTTTGCCGATGGTGGTGGTTTTCCCCGTGCCGTTGACGCCCACCACAAAAAGAACGCGCGGGCCGGATGTCGCCGCCGTCGGAATTTTGCGCGGGAGGCGCCGTGAGAATTTTTAGAATTTGATTTTTCAGCTCGCGTTTGAGCTGCTCGCCGCCTTCGAGCTTGTGCTCGGTCACCTGCGCGCGCAGCGCGGCAATCACCTCTTTGGTTGTGCGCACGCCGATGTCCGCTCCCAGGAGCGCGGATTCCAGTTCATGCAGCACCTGGGGATCGACGGGCCGGTCGCCAGTGAGCAACTGTTCGACACGCGCGGAAAGCTCGGTGCGCGTTTTGCCCACGGACTCTTTGAGGCGTTCGAGCAGCGTGGGTTCGGGTTTGCCGAAAAGAGAAATCATGCGCGGCAGCGAAACGAATCGGAAGTGGTCATTGCAAGCGGGCCAGGCCCGCGATGAATGCGAATTGCACGATGCATGTTCATGCCGACTATAAGGTTAGCATGGCGGGGCGCGCTGGTGGCAAACGGCCGAAGTTTCCTGGCAGCGAGTAGACAAATTCTGGTGAATGAGCTCTATTTCGCGAACGGCAAAGCAGGGAATTAAACTTCGACGAGCGTGGCGGAGAGGCGAATGCGCCCGGCATGAATCGAGGATTCGAGCGCGGCCACGACCCGGGCATCGAACTTGGTGACGGCGAGCGAGCGAATGCGTTCCATGGCGTAGTCGATGTCCATCGCGGACTGGTAGGGGCGATTGGTGGTGATGGCGTCGAACGTGTCGGCGACGGCGATGATGCGCGCCATCATGGGAATTTCCTCGCCCGCCAGGCCATACGGGTAGCCGCCGCCGTCCATGCGTTCATGGTGCAATTCGATTCCCGGCAACATGTCCTTGAGTTGCGCGACAGGGCGCATGATGTTCGCGCCCTTCGATGGATGCTGTTTCATCAGGTCGAATTCTTCATCGGTCAGCTTGCCGGGCTTCTTGAGGACGCGGTCGTCAACGCCGATCTTGCCCACGTCGTGAAGCAGCGCGGAAATCCGCAGGCGGTCGAGGTCCTCGGCATTCCAGCCGATGGCTTCACCGATGACCGTGGAATATTTTGCCACGCGCCCGGAATGGCCCCGCGTGTACGGATCCTTTTCGTCGATAGCCGCGGCCAGCATGCGGATGGAGCCGAGGAAAAGCTCGCGATTCTCGGCGGCGGCTTGTTTCAGCCGCTCGACGTATTCCTCGATGTCCCCGGCCATGTGATTGAAGGTTTCGGCCAGTTCGCTGATTTCCGCCGCGCCGGTCACCTGTACGCGCTCATGAAATTCCGCGCGGCTGATGGCGCGCACGGAGGTGAGCAAGCCTCGGATCGGCCGGGTGATTCCCACGGCGAACAAATACCCGAAGAGCAGAGCCACAAACGTCACGCCGATGACGAAATTAAACGCCTGGCGGGTCAACTCCTGCACGCCGGCGTCAATGCGCGCGTCGCCCAGGCTGCGCTGCGCAATCACCGCCCAGCGTAATTCGGGAATAGTGCTGTAGGTCCCGATCATTTCCACGGGCTGCCTGCCGGGAAGAGAGAAATGCATGGTCTCCGTGGTGCGCAACTCCTGCGGCAGGTCCTTGAACTGTTTCACCAGCGGAGACGTGGAAGTCACATCGCGGCCCGGCACGATGTCGCGCGTGTCGGGATAGGCCACGATGCGCCCGTAGCCGTCCACGATATAAACAATGCGGTCGCGAACGCTTGCGTCGCGCAATCGCCCCTGCAATTTATCGAGCGATACTACGGCCGCGAGCATTCCCGTGAACTGCCCGTTCTCGAGAAGCGGCACGGACATCACCAGCGCCGGGCGGTTTTCCGGCCCCAATGCGAATGGTTCGCTGACGGAATTGAATCCTTGAATGCTGGTGGTGAATGCGCGTTTGAGTGCGCCGTCAACGAAAGGATCGCGGTCGGCGGAAAAACTTCCGGCGGATTGCCCCTTGGCCTGCTTGTCCACGGCCGTGACGTACAGAATATTGGGATTATTTTCGACGAAGTCCTGCAGCAGCCGGGAAACCTGCGGAGCGTGCGGGGAAGCGTCGACGTCTCCGATCCACCCGGTCAGGGCCATCATCTGCCGCTGGCTGAGGAGCTGTTCGCGCAAACTCTGCTCGAATTGCAAAGTCTCGCTGGCCAGAGACCGGGTAATCTCGCTTTGCTGCAGGCGCTCGGTATCCTGCAATTTTTCTTCGCTGAGCCGCAGCACCTGCCGGTGATAGAGCCACAGCGGCGTGATACTGACGAGCAATAGCGCCCCCAACACGATCCAGAGGATGCGCAATCGCCGGGTAGTCAGATGCGTTAGGGCTGGCATGGGCGCAGAAATACCGAAGGTGAAATCGTAGCGAAGACTCCTCGGCAGCACAATATGACGAAAGTACTGGCGTAGACATGTAGATAACGCAGAAAGGGAGCGCGGAAGGGAGCCTTGGGCCCTGAAAAACCGCGATCGCAGCCGTTTTCAAGCAATCAGAAATTCAGCGGCGGAAGTACATCTTGTTTTCCGTGCCGGTTGCCAATCTGCCGATATTGGCGCGATGCTTCAACAAGACAATCACGGAAATCGCGATGGTGCCGAAGGTGACGGCCCCAGGGGGAGCGAAGCGCGGGGCATACAAGAAATAAACGAAAATGGGAATGGTCGCGGCGGCCACAACCGATCCCAGCGATGAATAGCGCCAGAACCCTACAATCAGTATCCACAAGACTACGGCGATGCCCACGGCTTGCGGGCTGATCAGCAGCAGCACGCCAAGCCCTGTGGCCACGCCCTTGCCACCGCGGAATCCGAGCCATACGGGAAAAACATGCCCCAGCACGGCTGCCACCGCTGCGGCCATCATCCAGCGGATATTGCCGCCCGAGAAGTGTGCGGCGAGCCACACCGCCAGCATGCCTTTTCCCGCATCCAGAGCCAGCGTCAGCAATCCCGCGAAAATTCCCGCGCTTCGCGAGACGTTGGCGGCGCCTATATTGCCGCTTCCGGTTTTGCGGATGTCCCCGCGGCCCGCAATTTTCACGAGAAGCAGGCCGAAGGGAATCGAACCCAGAAAATAAGCCACCACCGGGATGAGCCAGTCAATCTTCACAGGGCACCTGAACGACTTCCGAGGATACCGGGAAGCGGCCGTGGCACGGAATGAATTTTTAAGCGCGGCGCTTTCAACATGCGCCCCCGGTGAACACGAACGTCGCGAGCTTCTTATACTCCGCCCCCGATGGTTTCAGGTAGCTTTCGAAGAGATGAAATTCCGATGCGCGCAAGGTCCCAAAATTCCGGTCGCGAAATTCCTGGGCCGCTTCCTGAATTTTTCCGGCTCTCTCCGGTTCCTTCCATCGCGCCAGTGTGAGGTGCGCGAGGAATGCGCGGGTCTCCGCCGCGACGCCCAGCGGTTCGAGCGCGGCACTCACATCGGCAGCAAGCGCGGCAAGATTCGGTGAAGCGGCGACGCCGCACCAGACCACCCGCGGGCGATTCTCGCTTGGGAAAAATCCGATGCCCCGGAATTGCATTTCGACGGAGGAAGGGGAGCGGATGGCCAGCAGCGCTTGGCGAATCCGTGGCAACATTTCATCCGGCTTGTGCCCGATGAATTTCAGAGTGACGTGCAGCGCTTCGGGCCGCACCCATTTTGCGCCGCCGGCGCTGGGCCGAAGCCGCGCCATGCATTCCGCAAGCGCCTCGCGTGTTTCCCGCGGCAAATCGAAAGCCACGAAAAGGCGCACGTATTAAGCCCTTCCGTGCGATGGGTACAGGAAATGGCGGCGCACCATATCGAGCGCCGCATGCGTGGCTTGCTGGCGGATGCGGTCGCGGCTGCCGCGGAAATGCATGCCGGATTCGCGCGGGCCATGCTCGTCCGAGAGTCCGATGTGCACCGTGCCCACCGGTTTTTCAGGTGTGCCGCCGCCGGGGCCTGCAATTCCGGTGATGCCGATTCCAATGGCCGCGCCGGTTCGCCGGCGAATTCCGTCGGAAAGCGCCAGCGCCACCTCCGAGCTGACCGCGCCTTTCGATTCGATGATTTCCGCCGGCACATTTACCAGCGAAGTCTTGAGCTCATTGCTGTAACAAACCACGCCGCCCAGAAAATAAGCCGAGCTTCCGGCGATGCTGGTGAGCCGCTCGGCGAGCAAGCCTCCCGTGCAACTCTCGGCCACGGCGATGGTGGCGCGATTTTCGGTGAGCAAGCGCGCCACCACTTCCTCGATGGATTCGCCGTGCATGGTGTAAAGGTGATCGCCCAGCGCCAGCGCCATGCGTCCGGTGATTTCGTCGAGTATTTTTTCGGCTTGCGCAGAGTCTTCCGACCAGATGCGTGGATGCAATTGAATCCCGCCGGGCGCGGCCAGAATGGTGGTCTCCACTTCCGTGTAGATGGCGTACAGCGGACGCACCCGCTCCTCGACCGTCGATTCAGCAAGTCCTGTGACGCGCAAATCACGCGTGTAGAGCCGTTTTTTTTCGCCGAGGCGCGCCAGCCGCGGACGTGCTTCCTCCTCAAACATTCCGTGGAGTTCTTCGGGTGGCCCGGGAAACAAAATCACGATGCGACCGGCATCCTCTAGCCAAAGCCCCGGAGCCGACCCGCGCGGATTGGGCAGCACCGTGGCGCCTTCGGGTACCATGGCCTGGCGGGCATTGATTTCCGGCATGTCGCGGCCGTACCGCCGGAATCGTTCCTGAATGTGGCGCAGAATCGCTTCGTCGCGATGCATTTTGCGGTGCAGCAGGACCGCCACGGTTTCGCGCGTGCGATCGTCATCGGTGGGACCAAGGCCGCCGGTTGAAATCACCAGTTCCGCGCGGCTGAGTGCGTGACGAAAGGAAGAGATCATTTCTTCCGGAGAATCGCCGACCACGGCTTTGTGCACCACGTCGATGCCCAAACGATTGAGTTGGTCGGTGAGATACAGCGAATTGGTGTCGAGGCGATGCGGGGTGAGAAGTTCGGAGCCGACAGCGATGATTTCCGCGCGCATCGCCGGCCTACCCGTTCAGCTCGAGCCCCTCGACATCCCAATCGAGAGAGTAGAGTGCATTGTGGGTGGTGATGTAAGCGCGATGGCTGGGAAGCAGCGCGAGTCCGGCGATGTTGCTGCCGCTCAAGATGAGTTCCGCTTCGGCCTGAGGAGTGAGGCGCACGATTCCGCGATGTCCCGCAAGCGAGCCGGAAACATACAAATTGCCGCGGCGATCGAAGGCCAGTCCTTGCGGGCGGCCCAGCCCGCGAAAAAACACGCTCACTTCGCCCGCGGGTGAAATGCGATAGACGCGGTCGAAACTCGAAGTCGTCGGCCCGGTGACGAAAAGCTCGCCCAGCGGGCTGAAAGCCAGGTGATAGGCGGACATGGAAGGTTCGAGCGTGGCAAAAACAAAAATTTCGCGGTCGGGACCGATCTTGAAAATCGTGCCGCTGCGATCTCCCACGTACAAATTTCCCACCGGATCGAAAGCCAGTCCAGTGGCGGTGCCCATGCCCTCGACCCATTGCATCGAGCGGCCATCGGGCGAAACGCGGTGAATCGTGCCGTCGTTGCGGCAGGAAACGAAAAGATTTCCGGCGCGATCGATGGCCAGCCCCGTGGGATTCATGAGTTCGGTGATGAACGGCTTCACGGCGTGCGAGGGCGTGATCTTGTATAGCGAGACGGGAACTTTCTGGCCGCGCTGCCCGCTGAAAGTGACGTACACATTTCCGTCGGCATCCACCGCGGGGCTGGCCACGGGGTGAAGATTGTCGGCCACCTGCGCGCCCAGCGCCACCGGAAAAGGTGCGCTCTCAATGCTCCCCAGGTGCACACGCACGGCGCCGCCCGCTGCGCCTTCCGGCACGCGCGCCACCAGGAAATTTTCCCCGGCGATCACCAGAGTGCCGTCCGCCGCGCCGAATTGCACGCGCGGGCGCGCATGATTGCGTCCGCCAAATCCGCTCCCGCGTATGTAAATTTCGCCGCCGGGCAGAGCCGCCGCGGGTTTCACGGATTCGATCTTAGGAGGTGCGTTCGTTTTCAAGAAAACTCTTTCCCTGCGCCGGAGGGGAGGTTGTCACGGCGTGCGCGTTTCAAAAGCCGATGGCATGGACTCCCCACAAAATCAGCGCCGCGTAAATGCCCGCGAGCCAGTCATCCGCCATGATACCCCAGCCGCCGGGCAGAGATTCGGCCTGGCGAACGGGAAACGGCTTCCAAATGTCGAACACGCGAAAAAGTATAAAACCCAGCAGCAAATATTTCCAGTAACCGGGGAAGGGGCTGGCCGTAAGCAATCCAAGGTATGCAATAGACTGGCCGGAAACTTCGTCGATCACGATTTTTTGCGGGTCCTTTTCCCCCCAATATTCCGCAGCCCGCTGCGCCGCCCAGACTCCCGCGACCGATACCACAATGGCAATCGATAGCTGCCAAATAAAATAATTGGTGTGCGGGTTCAGGTTCTTCCAGGAGCCATTGGCGGGCGGGGGAGCAAGCCGGAGCGTCCAGCCGGATTTCCAAAAATTGAACGCGGCAAACGCCACGCCCAGCAGCGAGCCCCACGTGCCGGGAGCTTTCGGCAATCGTCCCAGCCCGCCGGCTGTGGCGACGAAAATTGCGAAGCGAGGTTTTTTCCCCGGCGCAGACGTCACGGGCGCGGAAGAAGCGGAAGATCCTTCGCCGGATGCCGGCAGCTCAGTTTTGGGAGTCATCCGCCAGGTCTCGTTCCAGAGCCTCGAACATGGATTCGTCGAAGGCGGGTTCGCTGATCACGTATTGTTCGCTCGACCATTTGCCCAGATCGAGCAGCTTGCACCGTTCGCTGCAAAACGGGAAATCCGCGCATGATTCGGAATCCGTCGGCTTGCGGCAGATGGGACAATGCAGGCGCATGGTTTTTTCGTGAGTAGACTAACACACCTCGATTCGAGGAGGGCATTGCGGGAAACGGAACAACTGTCATGCCGGTCTTCCGCATGGATACGCCAAAATCAGCGCGAAGCGAGGATGGGAAAAAGATTCAACGCGGCGGGCTGCGGCGGCGGGGCAGACGCCGATGCCGAAAACCTGGTCACGCGCGCAATCAGGTCGTAATCCTTGGCTGCCGTGATTTCCGCTGTTGCCAAAGTGCCGGGCAGCGGCAATTGCGCCGCATCCGAGACGCCTTCGAATTCCGTTATATAAATTTTTCCGTCAATGTCCGGAGCCATGCCTTCGTGCCGTGCTTCCCACACCAGGTCCGTGTCTTTCGAAGGTCCTTCGATCATGACCTCGATTTTCTGGCTCACGCGGCGGCGCAACTTCTGCGCCGAAACTTTTTTCTGGATGGACATCAGCGTCTTGCGGCGGCGCTCGATGGTCTTCGCATCCACTTTATTTTCGAGCGCAAAACTTTGCGAGGTGTCTTCGTCGGAATAGGAAAAGACGCCCATCCAATCGAATTCCGCGGCGCGCACGAAATCGCAAAGCTCCTCAAAATCCTTTTCTGTCTCGCCCGGAAATCCCACGATGAACGAAGTGCGCAGCGAAACGCCGGGAATCGTGCGCCGCACGCGCTCCAGGATTTTCAGAAATGCATCGCCGTGGGAGCCGCGCTTCATGCGCGCCAGCACGCTGCGGCTGGCGTGCTGCAGCGGCACATCCAGATATTTCGCAAGCCGCGGGTGCGCGGCGATGGTATCCAGCAGGCGCGGCGTGATGCGGTTCGGGTAGCAATAGAGGAATCGTGTCCAATGCAATTCCTCGATTTGCGCCAGGCGCTCGAGCAGCACAGCCAGGCCGTCGCGCAGGCCCAGGTCCTCGCCGTAAAAAGTAGTGTCCTGCCCGATGAGCGATATCTCGCGCACGCCCGCCTGCGCCAGATTTTCCGCTTCGCGCACCACCGATTCAAAACGGCGGCTGCGGAATTTTCCTCGCAGCTGGGGAATCACGCAAAACGTGCAGGGATGGTCGCAGCCTTCGTTGATCTTGATGTAGGCGGTGTGCCGCGGAGTCGCGAGGATGCGCGGCGTGAGGTCGTGATAGAGATAGGAAGGCAGTTCGTGCGCGGATGCGGAGTCGCCGGATTGCAGTTGTCCTTCGCAGGCCTCGAGGATTTTGTCCACTTCGCCGGTGCCGATCACCGCGTCCACTTCCGGAATCTGCTCGCGGATTTCCTGGCGGTAGCGTTCCACCATGCATCCGGCGACGATCAATTTTTGGGCGCGGCCGAATTTCTTGTACTCCGCCATTTCCAGGATGGATTGCACGGATTCCTGCTGCGCCGGGGCGATGAAGCTGCAGGTATTGACCACCAGCACGTCCGCATCGCCCGCGCGCGGCGTGATTTCATAGCCCGCGCGCACGAGAATGCCCATCATCACCTCGCTGTCCACAAGGTTTTTCGGGCATCCGAGGCTCACGAATCCGACTTTGGGCATGTCTGTGGCGTCCTGACTAGCTGCGGAAACATGCAATTCTACCACATGCATGGCGGCTTTCCGCGCGGCTCGGTTTAGTGAGGCAAACGGCGTTCATATAGTCTCTATCTACTCAGGGGTCTGATATGATTAGCGAAAGAAGTACTACCTCCCGATACCAGGAGGACGATCGTGGCCAAATGGAAAGACGCGCTCGAGGCCGCCGTGAAAATAGCGATCGCGCTGTGGTTTGCATGGTGGTTTTCAATTTTCGCAAGACCTTTTGTCGCGCGCATCGTGGTTTTTGTCCTTGTATTGACCCTTTTGGCGGCATCTATTGCGTTGCAGTCTTTCCGCGGGCGACACGCTGTCACCCTCAAAATTGGGTATGTATTTGTTCTGGCGTGTCTGTTCGACCTTTCTTGGTTATTGGGCATTTTCCCACCACAACATGATGAACTAACACTTTTCCTGCTATTGGCCATCAGTCCCTTTTTGCCCATTCGCCCGTCGTGGATGCGCAAGGCTTGGTGGCCTGCGATGCGTCGATCGCTTCGACGGGCTCGCGGGGGTTGGAGTGAAGATGAAGAACGGTTTGTGGCAGAAATGTCCCGCCCGAAGAAATAACCGGACTTCGATTTTTGCTTATTTCTGCAAATACCATAGCTAAAGGGATTTTTTTCTTATTTCGAATTGCGGTTCCGCAGAAGTTCGCGGATGGACCGCAGCAAGGCGCCCATTTGCTCGGTGCGCGCGGGGCGGCTGCCGAAGCGCGCGGATTGATACATCTCCGTCAATTGCGCGACGGGTTCGGCAAACTCAGCCACCTGAATCGCCGCTGAAAATTCGAGCGGTGTCTGCGTGGGAGCCTTGCGCCAGCCGCGTTTTTCGAGTAGCCGCAGCATTTCGCGGTATTCGAGGGCGGCAAGCGAAGCGGTCAAGTCGCCCGAACGCCGCGCGCGCAGGCTCCAGCGCGCCATCAAGTAGCGCATCATGGAGCCGCCGCGGCGGAAGATCAGCAGGGCCACGAGCAGAACCAGAACCAGCGGCAGGGAATCGCGGGATCGCTCGATGCGCCGGTCGAGCGTGAGCAAGGCCATCATGGCTTCCTCGCGCTTCAACTGGTACCACTTTTCCGCGCGCTTGCCAAAATCACGCGACGAAGTCTGCACGTTCTGTGCCAGCGTGATCTGATGCCCGAAATCGTAATTGATGATCCACTCGCCCCAATCCAATTGCAGCGCATCCCAGTACATGGATAATCGCGCCAGCAGCCCGCTTTGTCCGCGGGCGCCTCCCGGCGTGGGATCAAACGTGATCCAGCCATAGCCCGGAAAATAGGCTTCCACCCAGGTGTGCGCGTCGCTCGAGCGCACGATGTAATCTCCGCCCACGTCGTTGAATTCGCCGGGAAGAAATCCGGTGGCATAGCGCGCGGGAATGCCTTCGGCGCGCAGCATCACGGTCATGGCCGAAGCGAAATACTCGCAATTGCCGGAGCGGCGGTTGAAAAGGAAATTGGCAAGCGGGTCGGAGGTTCGCGGCCCGGTCAAATCGAGGGTGTAGGCGTAATGAGTCTTTAGGTAGCGCTCGATGTTGGCGGCTTTGTCGTAGGCGTTGGTGTCGCGGGTGGTGATGTCGTCCGCAAGTTTTTTCACCCGCGGATCGAGCGGCGGCAATTGCAGGTACTCGCTTTCGATTGCCGCGGAATATTTGGCGGGAGCCCGCCGCAATTCCGCGGGCGGCACCGCGGGAAGCAGCGAGACGCCCTGGTATCGAATTTTCGTTTCGTTGTGAAATGGATTAAAAAGCGAGCCGGTTTTGTCGAGCACCAGATAACCCTGGTGGCGTCCTTCACCGGGACGGTCAACCGAAGGTGAGAATTGCCCGCGAATCATCTGCGCACGCGGCGCGGCGAAAATCGCGTCGGTGCCCATGGGTTCCACCAGGATGGTGTAGCGCAATATATCCGAATCCCGCGGTGGCAGCGAAGGCGGATCGAAAAGATAGTCGCCGTTCGGCGAAGGCGAAACCACCACCATATCTCCCGGAGGAGTGAACCAGCGGCGGCCGTCAAAATTGGTGAGCACGATGCCGCGCCAGTGAACGTCCGCGGCGCGCGCTGCATCACCCTGCACGCGGATGCGCATCACCACCGCCGTGTTTTTCTGGATCCGCCCGATTTCGCCCAGCGTGACGTTGTCGCTGAAGCCGGTCATCAGGCTGGGCTGGAGGTTGAGCGCACTCATGTAACCCGCGGTGAAGCGCGGAATCAGGAAAAAGAGCATGCCGCCGAGGATCAACGCGCCTATGGCCACCAGCACGGAAGTCAATCCCAGGGCGCGGCTCAATTGCTGCGCCAGCTCCGAGCCGGATTCCATGGGCGGCGAAACCGCTCCGGCGGAGCTGCGGCGGATTTCGAGCGCCACGAAAGTGGAGACCGCCAGCACCAGGAAAATCGCCAGCGCCGCAAGAAAGCTCGCTTCCACGGTCAGGATGGCCGAGGCCAGCATGCAGGTGAAGGCCAGGACGGCCAGAAACGCGTAGTCGCGATTGGTCCGCGCGGAATAAAGCCGCACCAGGGTGGCAAACAACATCAAGTGAATGGCCGCGAGCAATCCGCCGTAGAGGGAAGGATTGGGCGCTCCGGCGGCCAGATTGCGCGAAACCACCCACAGATCGAGCGGAAAGAAAAGAAAGTAAGCCAGCACCAGCCAGGTGGCTACGCGCGTCGAAATTTCAGGACCGCGTCCGCGCGCCAGGCGCAGCGCTTTGTAAATCAGCGCGAGCGGCGGCGCAACCGTCGTGAAAATATCGAGTTTTCCTGTCGACACCACGGCCAGCACGCCGGTGCAGACCAGCAGGTAGAGCGAAACTTCGAAATACCGCTGCACCGCCGGCAGCGGAGATGCATTTATAGATGCGCTGGAGGAAGCCATGGGCCTTTAGAAATGCTACCACCGCGTGAGTTGCGCCAAGCGGGAGAGACGCGAACTGGCTAACAACAAAATTGCACCAGGGGCCGCGGAAAAGCGATGCTCGAATATAAGGCTGGGCTTTTGGTCATTTCTCAAAATTACGAAATCCGGGCCAGGGCAATCGCAGCAATTTTGCGCGTGGCGCTCGAAACCGGCAACCGGCCGAATTTCACGAGCGGAACGATGCGCGCGCGGGCCGGTCGCGGCAACTCATCCACGCGCGCGAGAAATGGCGATAGTATGATCTTGCGGTAAGTGACGCCGTGCCGCGCGCCATCGAGCTTTTCGAGCGCGTCGCATTCGACGCCCAGCGTGCTCCGCAGGTGCTGCTTGAGCTCAGCTCCCGCATGGCGCCTTACTTCGACAGCGGGAAATTGCCAAAGGCGCGAGAAAAGGGCATCGTCATGCGCGCCGGGATCTTTCAGCAGCAGCGTCCGCCCGCGCGCGTCGCAAAGGATGGCGGCAGCGATTTCCTGGTTCACGGCGCCGCGCTTTTTTCGCGGAGCGGGAATTTGTGCCGTTAACCCGAGCTTGCGAGCGCTGCAAAATTCCGCCACCGGACACGAATCGCAGCGCGGCGATTGCGGCGTGCAGACGGTTTCTCCCAGCTCCATCAGCGCCTGATTCCAATCGCCGGGCGCATCCGCCGCGAGCATGCGTTGCGAAGCGATTTGCAGGCGTTTCCAACGCGAAGGTTCGCGCAAATCGCCACGCATCGCTTCCAAACGCGCCAGGACGCGCGCCACGTTCCCATCCAGCACGGCCAGCGGTTCATCGTATGCGATGCTCAGCACCGCTGCGGCGGTGTACGCGCCGATGCCGGGAAGCGCCAGCGCCTCGCCCCACTCGCGTGGGAATTTTCCTCCGTGCTGCGCCACGATTTGCCGAGCGGCGCGATGCAGATTGCGCGCGCGGCTGTAATATCCGAGCCCCGACCACATTTTCAGCACTTCCGCTTCGCGCGCCCTGGCCAGCGATTCGACGCGGGGAAAGCGGCGAAGAAATCGCTGGTAGTAGGGAAGCACGGCGGCGATGCGCGTTTGTTGTAGCATGATCTCGGCGATCCAGATGCGATAGGGGTTCCTGCTGCGACGCCAGGGAAGATCGCGCTTGTGCGCCCGAAACCAGGCGAGAAGCTGGCCCTGAAATTGTGCAATCGCGGCGGGAGGGATTTGGCGCGGCATGCGAGCGCTATTCTCGCACAACTCTTGCGGTCCCAGCGGAGCAGTCCTCGCGCTGGCTTTCTGCGGCCAAGAATCCGCGCCGCGATCCGCGCTGACCGCGGCTTCAAATCTGATCGATGAAAATAAAGTAAGAGGAGGACCACAGCGCCGAGGGGATGGAAGTCTGCGGCCTTCGCGTGAGGATAATTTTGAAAATTTCGTGGCTGGCGGCAAGTTCGTTCAGAAATTCGCCTCCCGGGGCGGATTCTTCGGGCTGGATCGAGGAAAGTTCGCGCAGCGTGTCATAAATAATTTCACTGGCAGGAGCCATGGGCGTCGAGAATTTATGTGTGCGGAACTGCATCACCGCGTCGATTTCATGAAAGTGCCAGGCGATGGAGGCGGCCAAGGAAACGGCGCGCTCGAAACGTTCCGCGTGCTCCGCTCCCGCCAGCACGCCCAATTCCGCGCGCGGCGCTCCCAGAAATGGATCGAGGATGAGCATCACCCGCCGCTCATCCTCGCGTGCGAATTCGCGCACCATCAGGCGGCCCGTTTTTGCGCTGACTTTCCAATCCACAAACCGCGCATTGTCCGCCGGCAAATATTCGCGCAGCGAGTGCAATTCGTGGCCCCGTCCGCGAAAGTGGCTGGCGATTTCGCCGCTCAATAGCGGCAGCACTTCATAAAACTGATCGGCGGGCTGCACCTGCGGGTACACCACGATTTCCATCTGCGATTGCACTTCGCGCGTCTTCTCGAAAAATCCGAACGGAAACCGCGTGCGGATGCCGAAGGCGTCCTGGCGGTAAATGCCGCGGCGCGAAAACAGCAGCTCCACTTTTTGCCGCGCCGCGCTCAACCGCGGAATATAGGGAAAAAAAACCGCGCGCGTGAGGATGCGCGCATCGCGCGCGCCCTTCTTCAAATCGCCCACCACGCGCAACGAAAACGACGGCCAGAGCTGCTTTTCGTTGCGCAGTTCCATTTCCGCCAGCACCGGCTGGCCGGCAAAAATATGTTCGGGGAGATCGAATTTCAGGTCCACGCCGGTGAGCACCACGCGCGAAAGCACGCCAGAAATCAGAATCCCGGCGAGCGAGCAGGCCAAAATCATGAACAGCAGGTTATTTCCGGTGTTGACCGCCGCCAGCACGAGGATAAAAACGGCGCCGAGGTAAATCACGCCTTCGCGCGTCAGCCGGTAATCCACCTGATAAACCAGCCAGCGCAGGCTGGTGCGCCGCGCCATGCGCGGGACAATGGCCACCGCCACCCATCCGGCCAGCCCCAACGCAAACAGCGCCATAACGCCCGCGAGCCAGGTGCGTCCCTCCTGCGCCACCGCCGCGGAAAAGAGAGAAGCGATCAGCGCGAGAGAAAGCGCCAGCATGGCGATGGCGAAATTCCGCCAACCGTGACGGTCGCGCCCTTGCCACCAGCGAGCGACGAGGGAATCTTGCATCAGAGTGGGACGTGCGTGGTCTCGATGATTTCGCGCAGAATGGTTTCAGCCTGCTCGGATTTTTTGGCGGTGGAAACGTAGCGCGAGCTGACCACCACGCGATGCGCGAAGACCGGCAGGATGAGCCGCTTGAAATCGTCGGGCAGGCAATAGTCGCGGCCTTCGAGGAATGCGCGGGCCTGCGCGGCGCGATGCAGCATCACGGCTCCGCGCGGGCTTACGCCCAGGCTGAGCTGTTCGGATTGCCGCGTGCGCTCCACGATTTCCAGCGAATAATCGATCAGGCTCTCATCCACCTTCACGCGCGATGCGGCTTCCTGCATTTCGATCACTGCCGCGGCGTCCATCATCGGCGGCACGCCGTCCGGCGAACTTTGCGCGGAATGGTTGCGGATGATTTCCTTCTCGCTTTCGCGCGAAGGATAGCCCATGCGAATGCGCATCAGGAAACGGTCGAGCTGCGATTCCGGCAGAGGATATGTGCCATGGTGTTCGATGGGATTCTGCGTGGCCAGCACCAGAAACGGTTTGGGCAGCGCGTGGGTGCGATTGTCCACGGTGATTTGCGATTCGCTCATGGCTTCCAGCAGCGCCGACTGCGTTTTCGGCGTGGTGCGGTTGATCTCATCGGCCACGATAATATTTGCGAAGATCGGCCCAGGCTTGAATTCGAAGGCGTTGGCGGCCGGATTGTAAACGCTGACGCCGATCACGTCGCTCGGCAACAAATCGGAAGTGAACTGGATGCGCTGAAACGAGCATTGAAAGGACCGCGCCAGCGCCTGCGCCAGCGTGGTTTTGCCGACGCCCGGCACATCCTCAATCAGCAAATGCCCGCGCGCCAGCAGCGCCGTCAGCGCATGCTGAATGACTTCCGGCTTGCCTTTCACCACCCGGGCAATGGAGCGCTCGAGGTCGGCAATCTGTCGGTTCGCGGTGGTGACGCTCGTTTGCAATTCGGCTGGCCTTCTGCTACAAAAAGTATGATCTATGGGCGATTAGCTCAGTTGGTTAGAGCGCTCCCCTCACACGGGAGAGGTCAAAGGTTCGAGTCCTTTATCGCCCACCATTCCACCGCAGTCCAGAGCGCTTGCACGCCCCAAAATGCCGACAGAAATCCTGCGCAGCCCCAAAAATCATTCTAACGGAAAACGGCAATGACCAGCATCTTGCGATTCGTTCAGGTGTTCGCATTAGGTACATGGGTTGGATCGATCATTTATTTCATTGCCGCGGTTGCCCCGGCGGCTTTCGGTGTTCTGGCCAGCCGGGAGGATGCCGGAGCAGTGGTGGGTTATGCGTTGACGCGGCTGCATCATTTGGGAGTGATCGCGGCTGTGATTTATCTGCTTGCGACCGTCGCGCTCGAAAAATCAGCAAAGGGATTATGGCAGCCGGCGGCTTTGCTGGTGGTTGCCATGCTGATTCTGACCGTGGTTTCGCAGCACGGCGTCCGGCCGCGAATGAGCGCACTCAAGACGCAAATGGGATCGGTCGAATCGACGGCACGTGATAATCCGCTGCGCATGAAATTCGACGACCTGCACGCCATTTCCGTAAAACTCGAAGGTGCGGTACTGCTGTTCGGGATCGCGGCGCTGTTTCTCACTGTGCGCGGCAGGCCACAGTCGTAAATTCCCGGCGAAAAATTAGAGCGGAACGACGGACCGCTACGAGCGGCGGCGGGGAGGCTTGCGTTTTCCTGTGCGCGGACTTTTTTTGGCGCCTCGCGATTTCTTCGCCACCCCGGTTTTCTTGTTCATTTTGCGCGCGTCTTTTCCGGCGTGTTCCACGGCGCGCCACATGAACCAGCTGGCCACGGTGCGATAAGGCCGCCAGCGTTCGCCGAATTTGGCGAGTTCGCGCGGCTTGGGAATACGGCGTTTGCGGTAGGTGAGGGCATAGCCCTTCTGCACGCCATAATCGTGGATGGGCAGCACGTCGGGGCGCCCCAGCCGGAAAATCAAAAACATTTCCACGGTCCACGCGCCAATGCCGCGCACGGAAATCAGCCGCTGCACCAGTTCCTCATCCGTGCGTTTTTGCGCTTCCTCCAGGGAAGGCACCACGCCTTCGATCGTTTTTTGCGCCAGGTCCTTCATCGCCGCGGCTTTTGCGCGCGAAAGTCCCGCGGCGCGCAATTTGCGGTCCGGCGTGCCCAGAATTTCCTCTGGAGTGGGGCAGCATCCGTTTGTGCCCAGCGCTTTGATGCGCGCGAAAATCGTGGCTGCGGCCTTTCCGCTAATGCTCTGGTACACGATGGCTTCCAGCAGCGCTTCGTAAGGTGATTGCAGCGGATCAGCGTCAAGCTGAAAGGGCAAAGACTTGGCGATCAGCCCGGCCAGACGTTCATCGGCCTCCGAAAGAGTCCGGATAGCGTGATCGTAATCGAAGGGAATGGGCGGGCGATCGCTCATGGGCCTGGCGATAGGATACCCAAGCGCGCGGGGCTGCACAATCGCGGCGCTGTGCTAGTATCGTGAGCTTATGCAAACAGGAATTATCGGACTGCCGCAAGTAGGAAAGACCAGCTTGTTCCGGATTTTGACGCGTGCCAGGGTGGAAACGCGCAGTGCTCCCAACCAGGCTCACGTGGGCATCGCGCGCGTGCCGGATGCGCGCGTGGCGCGGCTCGCGGAAGTGTTCAAGCCCAAGAAAATCACTTACGCCACGATTGAGTACGTGGATATCGGCGGCATTCAAAAGGACCGCGAGAAAAATTCCGCTTCGCTTGTCCCGCTGCGCGAAGCCGACGCCCTGGCTCATGTGGTGCGCCTGTTCGAAAATCCCGCCGTCCCCCATGAAGCAGGATCGCTCGACGCTCTGCGCGATATCGAAAGCGTGGAAATCGAACTCATGCTCTACGATCTCGAACAGACTTCGCGGCGCATGGAGCGCGTCGAAAAAGACCTCAAGAAAAAAAAGGAAACCGTACTCGAAGTCGAACTGGCGCTGCTCACCCGCTGCCGCCAGGCGCTCGAATCGGAAAAACCCCTGCGCGAGCTGGAATTCAAGCCGGAAGAGCTCAAAATGCTCACCGGATTCGAGTTTCTGACGCGCAAGCCCATGCTCTACGTCCTGAATCTGAGTGACGAGGAAGCGCACGAGATCGGCGGGGTGATCGAAAAATATCACCTGGAAAAATTAACCGGAAAACCGCAGACCGCCGTGGTGCCGTTTTGCGGGAAAATCGAAGCCGAACTCGCGGAGCTCGACGACGCCGAAGCCGCGGAAATGATGAAAGCCTACGGTCTCGCAGAATCGGGCCGCGACCGCCTGATCCAGGCCAGTTACCGCTTGCTGGGACTGATCTCTTTCCTCACTTGCGGCGAACCGGAGTGCCGCGCCTGGACCATCGAGCGCGGCATGAATGCCCAGAAGGCCGCAGGCGCGATCCACAGCGACATCGAAAAAAACTTTATCAAGGCCGACGTGGTGAATTGGGAAGACCTGCTCGCGGCCGGAAGTTTTGCGGCGGCGCGGGAGCGCGCCCAGGTGCGCCTGGAAGGGAAGGAATACATCGTGCAGGATGGCGACGTGATTTTGTTCCGCCACGGCGGCTAGCTAAAAAGTTCGCACGGAAATGATTCCCGAGATCAACACAACGCGCATCCTGCTGGCGCTCCTGCTGGGTTTGACAGCCGCGGCCGCCAACGTGCTCGGTGGCTGGCTGATCGCCCACCGTCAATGGTCCCGCCGTTATCTGAAGTATTTTATCTCTCTCGGCGCGGGATTCATGCTGGCCACGTCGCTGCTGGAAATGATCCCCGAATCGCTGAAGCTCCATGGCGAATCCAACTCCTCCATGCTGAGCGGTGCAACGGCGGTCTTCGTGATCGTCCTCGCCGGGTATTTGCTGGTCCATTTTTTCGAGCATACCGCCGCGCCGCATTTTCATTTCGGCGAGGAAACGCATCGCGAAGAAATTTCCCATGCGCATGCGGGTTATGCGGCGCTGCTGGGTTTGGTCATCCACACTTTTTTCGACGGCGTGGCCATTGCCTCCGGGCTGCTGGTTTCCAACTGGCTTGGCGGCGTGATTTTCGTCGCCATCTTTTTGCACAAAATTCCTGAGGGTTTTACGGTCGCCTCGCTCATGCTGGCCAGCGGGCAAAGCCGCCGCGCGGCCTTTGTTTCCTCGGCCATCCTCGGCGGGGCCACGCTCATAGGCGTTGGGCTGATGTTTCTGCTGCGCGGAGTCGAGCCGGTGGCCCTTCCGCTTTCCGCCGGAGTCACGCTCTACGTTGCCGCCTCGGACCTGATCCCGGAAGTAAACCGCGAGCCGGGAGTGGCCGTTCCTACGCTGGTTTTCCTGGGCGTCGCGGCCATGCTGGTCCTGAAGGCAATTTTCCACGTCTGATATCACTGCCAAAAGGATGGATCCATCCCCTCCCGCCGGGCATAACTCTCGTAATTCCAGCAACTTTTGGCGAGCAGGCGGGTTTGCTGGTTGAATACCCCTTGGTTTTAAGCAACATAGGGCGTGCCACAACTTTATGACCCGCCATGTGTTAGATACAATGTGGAGGCCATGACCAGCTCCGACGTCCAACTGATGCTGGACGTGAAGGCCGGGGACGATTCGTCCTTTGACCTGCTTCTGCGGAAGTATCGCACCCCCCTGGTCAATTTCCTCTATCGTATGGTAAGAGACACGGCGACGGCGGAGGATCTGGCACAGGAAGTTTTTCTGCGCGTGTATCGCGCGCGCAACCAGTATTCTCCCAGCGCGAAATTCACCACCTGGCTGTTTCGTATCGCCACCAACCTGGCGCTGAATTCCATCCGCGATAATCGCCACCGCCGGATGGATATTTCGATCGATGCGCCGGTGGATGAAGACGAAACTCCGCGGGAGCTTCCCGCGCGCGAAATGCGCATTGACGAGCATATGATGGAACGCGACCGCGCCGAGATGATTCGCCGCGCGGTGGGATTGTTGCCGGAAAAACAGCGTGTGGCCGTCCTGCTGCACAAGTATGAGGAGATGGATTATTCGGAGATCGCAAAAATTCTGGAATGCTCGGAAAGCGCGCTGAAGTCGACTCTCTTTCGCGCCTACGAGACCCTGCGCGTGCAGCTCGCGCCGCTTGTTTCGCGGCCCGTGGCGGAGCGCTCCGGGGAAGGAAGGCTGTCATGAAGTGTGAAGATGTTTCCAAGCAATTGATTGCGTATCTCGATCGTCGCGCCAATTCCGCGGACCGCCTGGAGGTGGAAGATCACCTGGCGGGCTGCTCCGCTTGCCACGCGCGCGCCGAGGAATTCCGCAAACTGTGGGGCGCGCTTGAAGAAGCGCCGCTGATCGAGCCTTCTCCCGGCTTCGATGCGCGCTTGCGCCAGCGCATTGCCGCGGAGCCCGGGCCGCGCTGGTTCCGCTGGCTCGTGCCGC
Source organism: uncultured Acidobacteriota bacterium (assembly GCA_963708285.1). Taxonomy (GTDB): domain Bacteria; phylum Acidobacteriota; class Terriglobia; order Acidiferrales; family UBA7541; genus Palsa-295. The sequence continues at coordinate 84,032 of CAVPSF010000001.1, read as the reverse complement.
AGCCGCGCCTGGCATTTTCGCTCGCCCTGCTGCTGGCCGTGAGCGCGTGGATGGTGCGCATGCCCGCTCCCGCCATGCACAATGGCGAGGCGGATTTCGAGGCGGTGAAGGATTTGGGAGTGCTTGAAAATTACGATGTGCTCAGCAAATTCGACGCGCTTTCGGAACTCCCCGACACCAACCTGCAGCAGCCTGCCGCACCCCAGCAGGATCAGCAGCCGCAGCAGCCCAATAATGGCGGAGACATGTAATTGCGTCTCACCCGGCCCATTTTCGGTTTGGCTTGCGCTCTCTTGTTGGGAGCCGCGGCGCAGCCTGCCTCGGCGCAACGGCGGTCTTTCAATCGCCCGCCGCGCATGGTCCGGCAATTCCCGGCGGCTCGAGCCGCCAGGTTTGCGCGCCCCAATTCTATTGCCGGCCGCGGGAATTTCGTGCTGGCATCGAATGGGCCAGGCTCCGGCCAGGAAGGGCGGCGGGCCGCGCATCCTCCGGATGAAAATCGATTCAAGCCGCTCGCTAACGCCGCGGCGCAAGGCGCGAACCGTCCCGGCGCCGGGCAAGCGAATAGGCAAGGAAATGGCCGCGGTATGGCCGGACTCCCGCCGAAGTGGGTGGAAAATCTGCGCAACATGTCTCCCGAGGAACAAGACCGCTTCATGCGCAATAATCAGCGCTTCCAGAGCCTGCCGCCAGAAAGGCAGGCCCAGGTGCGGCAAAATCTTCAGAAGTGGAACCGGCTTTCGCCCACCGAGCGCAACGCCATTCGCGACCGCGAACGCGTCTGGGAGCAGATGTCCCCCCAGCAGCGCGAACACGTGAAAGACGACCTGCTTCCCAAGTGGCAGCAGATGCCTCCGGACCGCAAGCAACTGCTCATGGGCCGACTGCACACGCTGCAAGGCATGAGCCCCGCGGACCGCCAGGCGGCGCTGAACGACCCGAAATTCATGGAAGGCCTCAATCCCGACGAGCAAGGTGTGCTGCGCGACCTGAATTCGCTGCGAAATCCGTAATTTCGGCCATGGCTCTCCCGAAATCCGAGTCCCCGCAGTGCCGTCCTGAAACAAAATCACGATTTTGTTAACTGATACAAAACAATTTTGCCGGATGCTGCGCGCGCGAATCTTGCGCAGCCGCGGAAGCGGCGGCCATTTCCACAACTAATGGTGGTCGCGGCCGCGCGGACCACAACGCGCTCATCTTCCTCCCGCCGCATTCGAAAATTTTTTCATCGCGCGATGGATTCTCCTTGACAAGAAAAAGAAGCCGCATAGAATCGTGGCACAAAGTGGTAGAAAGTGGCGCTCAGTGGTAGAAAGTGCAGGGAAGTGGCGGGAGTCTCATAGCGCGTGATTTCCACGGCGAACATCCCGAAGCAGGTCGCAAAGGGTCTTCATGCTGCGCGGCAACTATCTGGCTACGGTCGACGAGAAGGGGCGGGTGAAAATCCCCGCGGACTTCCTCGCGGACTTGCGCAGAACCGGCGCGAAGTTCTACGTGACCAGCTCGACGGGCCAGCACGCGCGCATCTATCCCATGAAGGTGTGGGAGGAGATCGAAAAGAAGCTCGCCAAGCTTTCTTCGCACAACCGGGCCAAGCAGAAATTCCTGGCGCGCACGAACTATTTCGGGCAGGCGGTGACGGTGGACGGGCAAGGGCGCATCTTGATTCCACCGGTGCTGCGGGAATCGGCGGAAATGAAGGGCGAAGTGGACGTCCAGGGGCAATTGACCTACCTGGAAGTCTGGAATCACGCCCGGTTCCTCGAGCAACTGGAACGTAACCCGATCACGGCGGAAGACGAAAAGGCATTGGACGAACTGGGCATCTAGATTTTGAACGTGCTGCATACGCCGGTACTGGCCGCAGAAGTCGTCGAATGGCTGCGGATCAGGCCTGAAGGAACGTATGTGGACGCCACGCTGGGCACCGGCGGGCATGCCCTGGAAATTGCCGGGCGGCTCACCACCGGACGGCTGGTGGGAATCGAACGCGACCCGCAGGCCATGGAAATCGCGCGGGAAAGATTGAAGCCGTACGAGCGACAGGTGACTTTGGTGCACGCGGACTTTTCGAGGATCGGCGAAGTGGCGGAGGAATTGAAACTTCCTCCCATTGACGGTGTGCTCGCCGACCTGGGCGATCTCCAGCCTGGAGCTGGACACCCCGGCACGCGGATTTTCCTTCCGCTGGGCCGGGCCTTTGGATATGCGCATGGATCCGCGATGCGCCGCTCACGGCGGAAGAAATTGTGAACCACTGGCCGGAAAAAGAACTCGCCGACCTGCTCTACCGCAATGCTGAGGAGCGGGATTCACGCAGAATCGCCAGGTCGATTGTTCGCGCGCGGCCGATCCGCGACACCGAACACCTGGCAACGGTTGTGGCAGGGGCCCGAAAAGCAAGGGGAAGGCAGAAACTGCATCCCGCGACAAAAACGTTTCTGGCGCTGCGGATTGCGGTGAATCGAGAGATGGAGGAACTCGGGCAGTTTCTTTCGCGTACCCCTGCCACTTTGAATTCCGGAGGACGCATGGGTGGTCCTCAGCTATCACTCGCTGGAAGACCGCCTGGTCAAGCGCGCCTTCCAGCAATACGCCCGGGAAGGAATTTTCCGGGTGCTGACGAAGAAGGTCATCCAGCCCGGCGCGGCAGAAACGCAGGCGAATCCGCGCGCCCGCAGCGCAAAAATGCGCGTAGCGGAGAAAATGTCCCAGGAAGAAACATCCGGGCAGGGGAGCTGGCAATGACCGAATACTACACCGTAAAGCACATCGACAATTCGCGCCTGGTGCGCGCCGCTTCTCCCGCGCGCGTGCGCGATTTCTGGCGGCGGGTTGCCGCCGGGGCGGCCATCTCAGCGTGCCTGCTTTTCTATGCCTGGCAGCATTTCGAATGCATTCAGTTGCGCTATCAGCTCGAGCAATTGGACGCCACGCGCGCGCAATCCGCGCTCTTGAACCAGAAATTGCACCTGGAAGTGGCCACATTGCTTTCGCCGGAGCGCGTGGACGTGATTGCGCGCAACCAGCTGGGATTGACGGTTCCGGTGCCAGGACAGGTGGCGCCCGCGATGGGCCCGAGCAATGCGGTGCTCGCGGAAGCGCGCGCGGTGGCTTTGCCGCCCCAGCCCTAAGATATTTTCGCGGCGGCCCGCCCGGTGGCGGGTCCTTCCCGGCACGTCGAATCCCCCAATTAACGGCAAAAGGTTCGGAAGGGGTCGGAGTTCATGGAGCAGCGCAGCCCGCGTCTCCGCTGGTTGATCCTCTGGATCCTCGCGGCGTTTTGGATGGTGGCCGTGCTGGCCCGCCTGAGTTATCTGCAGCTCATCTGCTACAGCGATTACTACGCCAAAGCGCAGCGCCAGCAGCAGCGATCCTTTGAAGTCAGCCCCAAGCGCGGCACGATTTACGACCGCAAGGGCCGCGAGCTCGCTGTCAGCATTCCCATGGATTCGCTCTTCGCCGATCCCCCCAGCGTCAAGGACCCGGCCATGGTGGCGAGTCTTCTTTCGCGCGTCCTGGATATTCCCGCGTCCGATGTGGAGACGAAAATTCGCGATGCGCATCTGCCTGTGCGCCTGGCCAAAAAACTTTCTCCGGAAACGGTGGAACGCATCGACGCCATGAACCTCAACGGCGTCTTTTTCCAGAAGGAAAACCGCCGCGTCTATCCGCAGCGCGATCTGGCCGCGCACTTGATCGGTTACGTGAACACGGACGAGAAAGGACTCGGGGGAATCGAGCTGTCGCTCGACAAATACATTCGCGGCAAGCCCGGGCACGTTCTGCTGATGGCCGACGGCCGCAGGCAGCTCTACGACCGCCGCGAAGACGCCGCCGACCCGGGCGCCAGCGTGGTCCTCACGGTTGACGAAACCATCCAGTACATCGCCGAAAAGGAGCTGGCGCGCGGGATTGCAACCACCCACGCGAAAAGCGGTTCCGTGGTCATTCAGGACCCCAACACCGGCGAGCTGCTGGCTATGGCCAATTGGCCCACTTTCGATCCCAATGACGCCGGAAAATATTCCGACGACGTGCGCATGGACCGCGCCGTGGCCGCGGCCTATGAGCCCGGCTCAACTTTCAAGATCATCACCATGACCGGGGCCATCGAGCACGGCATCACCAATCCGGACGAATTGATCGATTGCCAGGAAGGCTCGATCGTGGTGGCCGGGCGGCGGATCCACGACTGGCATCCCTTTGGAGTATTGAGCGTGCGACAGGTGCTCGCGAATTCGAGCGACGTCGGCACCATCAAGATCGCGCTGCGTCTGGGCGCGCCGAAATTTTACGACGTGATTCGCAACTTCGGTTTCGGACAGCTCACCGGCATCGCACTGCCGGGAGAAAATCGCGGGCTCTTCCGCCCGCTTCAGGAATGGACGCCCGGCTCGATTGGCTCGATTGCCATCGGGCAGGAAGTGAGCGCCACTCCCGTTCAGATTGTTTCCGCGGTCTCCGCGATTGCCAATGGCGGGACTCTCTATCCCCCTCGCATAGTGCACGAAATTGACGGCGATCATCCCATCGCTTTCGACCCCCGCAACGAGCCGCGCCAGGTCACCGACGGAAAGACCGCTGCCACTGTCCGCGGAATGATGGAGTCCGTCATTTTGGAAGGCACCGGACGGAAATTCGCGCAGCTCAATGGCTACACCGCCGCGGGCAAATCCGGCACAGCGCAATTGATCGACCCGGCGACCGGGCGCTACGCCCCGGGCCAGTTCAATGCCTCGTTTGTCGGCTTCGCGCCCGTAAACGATCCGGCGGTCACCATTCTTGTGGTCCTCGATACCCCGGTGGGAATTCATGAAGGCGGACCGACGGCCGGGCCGGTATTCAAGCGCATTGCCGAACAGGTGTTGGCCTATCTGGATGTGCCGCACGACGTTCCGGAGCCTTCCGACACGGAAACGGCTAAAAATCTGAGTGCGCAGCCTCGCCTCAAGCCGCAGACGGATCCTTCGGAAGCGCGCTACGAAGCCGCGGTCGGGAAGATGAAATCCGCGAGGGCCGCTTCATCGCAGACCGTGGCCTTTGGCGTGGCGGACGCGGTGGTGGTACCGAATCTGATCAACCAGTCGGTGCGCGGCGTCACGCAAATGTGCACGCAACTGGGCCTTGCGCCGTCGCTGATTGGCGATGGTATTGCACTCGAACAATCGCCGGAAGCCGGAACGCGGGTTCTGCGCGGCAGCCGGGTGATGGTGCGCTTTGGGCGTCCGGGAGAGGCCGCACCAACTTCCTCGACGGGGAATGTGAATTGAAACTGGCGGCCCGGCGCGCAAGCGCTCGCGCGCCGCAAAGCTATCGGGATCGGGCATCGGAGCGGGGAATGAAGCAGGGCAAGAAATCTTTGGCGGAAGTGATGGCGGGCATCGAACATGCGCGCGTGCATGGAGCCGCCGCCACTTCCATTTTGTCCATCGCATGCGATAGCCGCAAAGTCTCGCCCGGCGCGCTGTTTTTTGCCTTGCCGGGAGACAAGGTAGATGGCAATCAATTTGTGCCGGGCGCCATTGCCGCGGGCGCTGCGGCCGTCGCCGCCACGCAAGCGCCGCCAGAAGAATTCCGGACGCAGACCGCCTGGGTCGAACTCGAGCCCGGCAAGGAGCGCCGCGCGCTGGCACGCGCGGCCTCGAATTTCTACGATCATCCCGCGGACGCTTTGAAACTGGTGGGCGTGACCGGAACGAACGGCAAGACCACCACCACTTTTCTGGTCGACTCGATTCTGACCGCCGCGGGATTTACCTCAGGACTTGTGGGCACCACGGGTTACCGCACGCCTCTGGGGCGGCGCACGGCCACCAACACCACGCCCGAGTCGCTCGATTTGCAGCAAATGTTCGCGGAAGTGCGCGATGCCGGCGGCACTCATGCGGTTCTCGAAGTGAGTTCCCATGCCCTGGCGTTCGAGCGCACCTGGGGTTGCCATTTTTCCGCGGCCATTTTCACCAACCTGACCCGCGACCATTTGAATTTTCACAAAACCTTCGAGGAATATTTCACGGCCAAGCGCAAATTATTCGAGGGCACCGGAGCGGGCGCTCCGGATACCGCAGTGATCAATTCCGATGATCCTTACGCGCCGCGTCTCGAAGGGCTTGCGCATCGCACGCTGACGTATGGGCTCGAGGGTTCGCCCGACCTGGCCGCGCGAAAAATCGCGCTCAGTTTCAGCGGCCTGGAATTCACGGCGCACACTCCGGCGGGAAAGATCGAAGTGCGCTCTTCTCTTGTCGGGCGCATCAACGTCTACAACATACTGGCGGCCATCGGGGCGGGACTTGCGCTGGAAATTCCGCTTGACCAAATCGAAGCGGGAATCCACAACCTCGAACTCGTGCCAGGGCGTTTCCAGCGGGTCGATGAAGGCCAGCCGTTTCTGGTGGTGGTGGATTACGCCCACGCGGACGATGCCCTGCGCAACCTGATTTCCACCGCGCGCGAGCTGAATCCCGCAGGGCGCATCATCACCCTGTTTGGCGCGGGTGGCGGGCGCGACCGCTCGACTCGTCCGCTGATGGGCGAAGCCGCCGGGACCCTGAGCGACCTGGTGATTCTGACCAGCGACAATCCGCGTCAAGAGGACCCGCTGCTGATCATCAACGACGTGGTCGTGGGATTGCAGAAGGTGAATGCGAAGTATCGCATCGAGCCAGACCGCGACGCCGCACTCGAATTGGCCATTGACGAGGCGCACGCCGGAGACATCGTTCTGCTGGCAGGAAAAGGCCACGAAAATTACCAGATATTGCACGATCGCACGCTCGAATTCGACGACCGCGAAAAGGCTCGCGCCATTTTGCGCCGCAAGGGCTATTCCAAGACGCAGGCGGGCCGCTAGCGGCGGGTAGAAGACAGAGCAGTTAGAGGACGGCGGCAAAATCCGGCACTTTCGAGAGCCGAGGCTTGAGAGTGAAACGCAGTCCAGGGGATGAACAATGCGGTGGACCGTGGTTCAAATGGCCGATGCGCTGGGTGTCGCGTCTCCCCCGGGCCTCGACTCCCTGGCCGGGCTGGCCGGCGTCTCGATTGATTCCCGAACGCTTCAGCCGGGAGAACTGTTTCTGGCCATATGCGGTCCGCGTCATGACGGACACGATTTCGTCGCCCAGGCCTTGGATGCCGGAGCCGCCGCGGGACTCGTGGCCTCCGACCGGTTTGCGCAATATCCGGAAAACCTGCGCGCGCGACTCTTTTCCGTGGGGGATCCGCTCGAAGCCCTGCACCGCCTGGCGTCTCGCGCCTGCGAAATCTGGCGCGCGGCAAAGCCTGGCCGGAAAATCGGCGGCGTGGCGGGGTCTCTCGGCAAGACGACCACCAAGGAAATCCTGGCGGCGCTGGTATCCGCACGGTACCGCGTGCTGAAGACCGTGGGAAATTTGAACAACGAATACGGATTGCCGCTGACGTTGCTCCAGCTCGATGACGCCTTCGATGCGGCGGTGATCGAGATGGGCATGTCGCATCGCGGGGAACTGGCGCGGCTGGCGCGTATTGCGCGGCCGGAAGTGGGAGTGATCACGCGCATCGCCGTCGAGCATCTTGAATTTTTCTCGTCGATTGAAGAAATCGCGCTGGCGGAACGCGAGCTGATTGAAAACCTTTCTTGGCCTGAGGCCACGGCGGTGCTGAACGCGGATGACCCGCGCGTGGCGCGCTTTGCGGAAGTGGCGCAAGGGCGCGTGGCGTGGTTTGGCGAAAGCGCGCGCGCGGATTTCCGCGCCGAAAACATTGAATCGCGCGGCGTGGAAGGCTCGGCTTTCGATTTTGTCTCGCCTGCCGGGCGCGCGCGTCTGGAATTGCCGCTGATCGGGCGGCACAACGTGATGAACGCCGTGGCGGCGCTGGCCGCCGCTCATGAGTGGGGCATCACTTCCGGCGATTCCGCAAACATCTTTCACACGCTGGTTCCCGCGGACAAGCGCGGTGAGGTGGTGCGCTTCGCGGAAGGATTCACGGTGATCAACGATTCCTACAATTCGAGTCCCACGGCGCTCGATTCCATGGCCGAATTGCTCGGCGCCACGCCGGGATATGCGCGGCGCATCCTGGCCGCGGGAGAAATGCTGGAACTCGGAGATTCTTCGCCGGAATTGCATTTCGAATGCGGGCGCCACGCGGCTGAATCGGGGAAACTCGATTGGATCTTCGGTGTGCGCGGCAACGCCGCGGAACTGATTCGCGGAGCCACACAGGCGGGATTCCCTGCGGAGCGCACGAGATTTTTTGCGGATTCCGGGGAAGCTGGAGAATTCATCAGCCAATTTGCCACGCGCGGCGATTTGCTGCTGCTCAAGGGTTCGCGCGGCGTGCGCATGGAAAAAATCCTGGAAGCGATGGAAACGCGGCACGGGCGTCTGCCCGCCGCCGCGGCCGATGCACCTCCGGCAACCGGGCCCAAGGGGCGCGACTGAGATGCTCTATTACCTTTTCTTCTTCCTGCTGCGCCCGCACTTCAGCCCGCTGAACGTGTTTCGCTATATCACTGTGCGGACGGCGGTGGCCAGCCTGACGGCGCTGCTGCTTTCGCTGTTGCTGGGCCCCTGGATGATCGAGCGCTTGCGCGACATGCAGGTGAAGCAATACATCCGCGAGGAAGGCCCCAAGGGTCATCACAAAAAAGCCGGAACGCCGACCATGGGTGGCGTGCTGATCGTCGCCGCCATAATTATTCCGACCCTCTTGTGGGCCGATCTGCGCAACGCTTACGTCCTGCTGGCCATGGGCGCCACGCTGGCTTTTGGGACCATCGGATTCATCGACGATTACAACAAAGTGGTGCGCAAAAGAAATCTGGGGCTCACCTCGCGCGCGAAATTTTCCTATCAAGTGCTAACCTGCGTCGCCGTGGGCGTTGCGCTGCTGGCATTGCAGGTCGAAGGCGCATATTCGACGCAATTGAGCGTGCCGTTCTTCAAGCGCCTGCATCCCAATCTGGTCCTGCCGTGGCTCCTGAATGTTCATTTCGCCTGGCCCCTGGCTTACGTTCCGTTCATTTTGTTTTTGGTGCTGGTGATCGTGGGATGTTCGAACGCCGTCAATTTGACGGACGGCCTGGACGGCCTGGCTATCGGCTGTGTGCTGGTTTCGGCCGCGGCGCTTACTGTGCTCACATACCTTTCAAGCCATGCGCGGTTTGCCGAGTATCTCGACCTTCAAAAAATTCCCGATGCCGGGGAACTCGTGATTTTTTGCGGATCGCTGGTGGGAGCTTCGCTCGGGTTTCTCTGGTACAACGCGCATCCCGCGGAAATGTTCATGGGCGATGTAGGTTCGCTGGCGCTCGGCGGAGCCATTGGAACCGTGGCGGTGATCATCAAGCAGGAAATTCTGCTGCTCTCGATTGGAGGAGTGTTTGTGCTGGAAGCGCTCTCGGTGATCGTTCAGGTCGGCTCGTTCAAGCTGACCGGCAAGCGCGTCTTCCGCATGGCTCCGCTACATCACCATTTCGAGCTGCTGGGCTGGAGCGAATCGAAAATCATCGTGCGTTTCTGGATTGTGGCGCTGGTGTTCGCGCTGTTTTCGCTGACCACATTGAAATTGAGGTGAGGGCGGGTGAGACCGGGAATCGATCTGGCGGGCAAGCGCATGCTGGTGGTGGGAGTGGCGCGCACGGGTGTGGCTGTGTCGCTCTTTAGCGCCGGCTATGGCGCGGTGGTCACCGCCACAGATGAGAAACCCGAAGCGGAACTCGGGCCGGCGCCGGCGCGTTTGCGGGAGGCCGGCGTGACGCTTGCGCTCGGCGCGCATGATTCCTCCATTTTCCTCGATCAGGACCTGATCATCCTGAGCCCGGGAGTTCCCGCGCATCTTCCGGCGCTCGATCAGGCGCGCGCGCGGGGAATTGCGGTGTGGAGCGAGATCGAACTCGCCTGGCGTTTTTTGCGCGGCAAACTGGTGGCCATCACCGGTTCGAACGGCAAGACCACAACCACTTCGCTCGTCGCGCACATTCTGAAAACCGCGAAAATTCCCACTCTGGTGGGAGGAAACATCGGTACGCCGCTTCTGGCGCTGGTGGAATCCTCTTCGGATTCCACAGTCACTGTGGCCGAGCTCAGCAGCTTTCAGCTGGAGACCACGGATTCGTTTCGCCCGGAGATCGGCGTGCTGCTCAACCTGACGCCGGACCATCTTGACCGCCACGCTTCCTTTGAAGAGTACGCCAGCGCCAAATTGCGCATTTTCGAAAACCAACTCGACCGCGACGCGGCCATCTTGAACGCCGACGATCCGGAAGTGGCGCGACGCGCGCCCTCGAAGCCCCATGTGTTCTGGTTCAGCCGTCTGAAACGAGTGGCCGCCGGCGCGTTTTTGCACGATGACCAGATTATTTTCCGCAATGAAGGCTCGGAAGACGTGGTGGCGCGGCGCGAAGATATTCCTCTGCGCGGCAATCACAACCTCGAAAATGTTTTGGCCGCGTGCGCCGCCGCGGCGCTTGCCGGAGCGTCGCCGGCGGCCATTGCCAGCGGCGTCAAATCGTTTCAAGGCGTCGAGCACCGCCTGGAATTCGTGGCTGAAATCGCGGGAGTGCAGTTTTACAACGACTCGAAGGCCACCAACGTGGACGCCACCGTCAAGGCGCTCGAGGCTTTTCCCGGCCCTTTGCTCGTGATTCTCGGCGGAAAAGACAAAGGCAGCAGTTACGCTCCGCTGCGCGATTTGTTGCACCAGCGCGCGCGCATGGCGCTGCTCATCGGCGCGGCCAGTGAAAAAATTGCCGCGGAATTGGGGGACGCTGTTTCCGTCGCTCGCGCCGGCACCATGGCCCGCGCCGTCGAGGAAGCCATGAACGCCGCGCAGCCTGGTGACGTGGTGCTGCTGGCTCCGGCCTGCTCGAGTTTCGATCAGTTTGAAAATTACGAACATCGCGGGCGCGTATTCAAGGAATTGGTGGCTGCTCTGGCCTCCGCGCGCCAATCCGGCGAAGCTTCGCTGCGGAAAGGATCGTAGATGCCGCGCACGTTGCAACCCGACCGGCAATTGCTGATGGTCACTTTGGCGCTGTGCTTCATCGGCGCGGTGATGGTATTCAGCGCTTCGGCCATGACCGCCACCGAGCAATTCGGCAACGGCTATATTTTCCTGATTCGCCAGCTCATCGCCATCGGTTTCGGTTTTGCCGGGATGTTCTGGCTGATGAACACGGATTACCGGAAATTGCGCCAGCCGCGCGTGATATTTACCGCCCTGGCGATCGCATTCGTGATGCTCGTCGCGGTGTTTTTTCTCGACCGTTCGCACCAGACGCACCGCTGGTTCCGCCTGGGGCCGTTCAGCCTGCAGCCTTCTGAGCTCGCCAAGCTCGCGCTGATTTTGTTTCTCGCGTGGATCATTGAAATCCGCCGCGCGCCGCAAGGTTTCGGCATCAACCATGTGACCCACACACTGATTCCCGCTCTCGGCACGGTGCTGCTGATGGCCGGACTGGTGGTCAAGGAGCCGGACATGGGCACGGCGTTCATGATCGTGCTGATCGCTTTTGTGATGTTGTTTGCCGCCGGGCTTTCGATGCGCGCGGTGGGCGCGTTCTCGATGGCTTCCTTGCCGGTGATTTATCTCCTGATTGTGCGCGTGCCCTACCGCCTGGAACGCGTGCGCGCGTTTCTGAATCCCAGCTCGGATTTGAAGGGCCGCGGATTTCAATTGGCGCAGTCGCTGATTGCCGTGGGTTCCGGCGGGTTCAGCGGCGTGGGATTGATGGAAAGCCGGCAAAAATTATTTTTTCTCCCCGAGGCGCACACCGATTTCATTTTCTCGGTGATCTGCGAGGAGATTGGCTTCATCGGCGCGGTAATCGTGTTGGTGCTTTTCGCCGTGTACGGATGGCGCGGGTTTTGCGCGGCCATGAAGGCTCCCGACGATTTTGGCCGCTTCCTGGCTCTGGGGATCACGACGATGGTGGTGGGCCAGGCCATGATCAACCTCAGCGTAGTGCTGGGTATGATGCCGACCAAGGGCATTCCGCTGCCGTTCATCAGTTATGGGGGATCGAGCCTGGTGGTGATGCTGCTGGCAACCGGGGTGCTCTTGAACATCAGCCAGCATGCGGACGTGACGTGAAGCCCGCCGAAAAATCCGGCGCTGCGGCGGACGCATTGACTTTATTGATTGCCGGGGGCGGGACCGGAGGGCATGTCTTTCCGGCGCTGGCGGTGGCAAGAGCATGGCTGGACCGCGGAGGGGATGGAAGCGCGGGAACTTCCGCGGGAGGAGCGAGACAAGTCGTGTTTGTGGGCACGGAACGCGGAATGGAAGCAAAACTTGTGCCGCAGGCCGGATTTCCGCTGGAAACGATTCGCGTGGCGGGCTTGAAAGGCATCGGCGGGATGAAATTGCTGCGCAATCTGGCCACGCTTCCCGCCGGGATGTGGGATTCCGAGAAAATTTTGCACCGCCACCGGTTTGCGGCGGCCTTTGGAGTGGGCGGGTACGCTTCGGGGCCCATGATGCTGCTTGCCCGGCTGCACGGAATTCCCGGCGTGATTTTTGAGCCCAACGTCGAGCCGGGATTCACGAATCGCGTTCTTGGGCGGATGGCCACGCGCGTTGCTTGCGGCTTTGCGCAGACCGCGCCGCGTTTTGGCGCGAAGGCGGTGACCACCGGCATTCCCGTGCGCCGGGAATTTTTCGCGGCGCAGCCGCAAGGAACATGCCGCGCCGTTCACCGTGCTGATCACTGGAGGAAGCCGCGGAGCGCTGCCCATCAATCGCGCGGTGGTGGATGCGCTGGACCGCCTGGCGTCCAGAAAAAATCAGCTTTTCATCGTGCATCAGACCGGCGAAGGCGACTATAATGCGGTTCGAGTGGCGTATGCGCGGCGTGAATTCAACGCGGAGGTTCTGCCCTTCATCGGGAACATGGCGGAGCGGTTTGCCCAGGCTGATCTGATCGTCTGCCGTTCTGGCGCGATCACCGTGGCGGAAGTATCTGCCGCCGGTCGCGCCGCCATCTTCATCCCTTTCGGAGCCGCAACCGACGCGCACCAGACGCGCAACGCGGAAGTCATGCGCGCGGCCGGCGCGGCCGTCCTGCTGCCGCAGACCGAACTTAGCGGCGAACGCCTCGCGAACGAAGTTTTTTCCCTCCTGGACCAGCCCCGGAGAATCACCGAGATGGAAACGCGCGCTCGCGCACTCGCGCATCCTGGCGCGGCAAGCGAACTGGTGGACCTGCTCGATGAGGTGGCGCGGCCATGACCGTAACCTTCCGAAATTTCCAGCGCATTCATCTGGTGGGCATCGGCGGCAGCGGCATGAGCGGGATTGCCGAAGTCCTGCTTTCGAGCGGATATGCGGTTTCCGGATCGGATCTGAAATCCACGGCGGTGACCGAGCGGCTGATTTCCCTGGGCGCAAAAATTTATGAGGGGCATCGCGCGGAAAATGTGGCCGGAGCGCACGTGGTGGTGATTTCGTCCGCGGTGCACCCGGACAACGTGGAAGTTCTAGAAGCCCATCGCCTGAAAATTCCGGTCATTCCCCGCGCGGAAATGCTGGCCGAACTGATGCGCTTGAAATACGGCATCGCCGTGGCCGGCGCGCATGGCAAGACCACCACCACCTCCATGGTCACCGCCGTTTTGGCCGCGGCGGGGCTCGATCCCACCTATGTTGTCGGCGGGCGCGTGAACCATTCCGGCTCGAATGCGCGCGTGGGACAGGGCGAATACATGGTGGTGGAAGCGGACGAAAGCGACCGCTCGTTTTTGCTGCTGGCTCCCGTGCTGGCGGTGATTACCACCATCGACCGCGAGCATCTCGATCAATACAGTTCTCTCGAAGAAATTCAGCAGGTGTTTCTCGAATTCGCCAATCGCGTGCCGTTCTACGGCTCGGTGATTCTGTGCCTTGATGAGCCGCACGTGCAGGCCATTCTGCCGGGGGTGAAGCGCCCGGTGATCACTTACGGCACCACCAAGCAAGCCGACCTGGTGATCAGCGACGTGAATTTGCAGGGCCTTTCAAGCGAATTCCGCCTGACCTTTCACGGCGACGACCTGGGACTTTTCCGCCTGCCTTCGCCGCCGGGAATTCACAACGTGCGCAACGCCGCGGCGGCCGCGGCCGTGGGCCTGGCGCTGAATGTTCCGGCGGAACTGATTCGCGCGGGCCTCGAGAAATTTGCCGGCGTGGGACGCCGCTTTGAAATCAAGGGAACCTACGCGGGCGTCACGCTGATCGATGACTACGGCCATCATCCCGCGGAAATTCGCGCTACGCTCGAAGCCGCGCGCGGCTGCGATTTCCAGCGCCTTCTGGTGCTTTTCCAGCCGCATCGCTACACGCGCACGCAGGCGCTGTGGGAGGATTTTCGCCGTTCCTTCAATCAAGCGGACATTCTGGTGGTCGCGGAAATCTATGCTGCGGGCGAAGCGCCCATCGAAGGCGTCACCGGCGAAAAACTGGCGGAAGCCATCAGCACCGCGGGACACAAAAACGTCGTCTTCACCAGCACCATGCAGGCCGGCATGGAATATATGCTGCAGGAGGCGCGGCCGGGCGACGCCGTGCTGACGATTGGCGCGGGCAGCGTGGGCCGCGTGCTCGACCAATTGGCCATGCTTTTGGGGACGCAGACTTCAGGCACATTGAATGCGCATTAGCGACAAGCCGGTGGCGGAAAAGCTCAAAGCGCTGGGCGTCGAGCTGCGTCCCGGCGTGTCGCTTTCCGACAAAACTTCGCTCGGCATTGGCGGCACGACGGACGAATTGATCCTGGGCCGCTACGAAACGATTCCGGAAGTGATGCGCCTGCTCGCAAGCGAAGGGATTCCACATCGCTTTCTGGGCGGCGGCACAAACTTGCTGGTCGCGGATGGAGAGTTGCCGTTTGTGGTGCTGCATCTTCCCGCGGTCAAGCCAGGAGTGCGCGTGGAAGGAACCACGGCGTACGTGGAAGCTTCGGCGGAACTCGGTGGCATGGTCACCCTCTGCGCCAAGAACGACTTGGGTGGGATGGAGGGGCTGATCGGCGTTCCGGGCAGCGTGGGAGGGGCTTTGCGCATGAATGCCGGGGCCTACGGCACGCAGATTGGCTCGCATGTGCGCGAAGTGGAACTCTATCGCGCGGCCACCGGGCGCCTGGAAACGCTGCGCGGTGACGACATCCGCTTCGATTACCGCCACACATCCTTTGCTCCGGAAGATGTCATGCTGCGCGTGAAACTCGAATTGCCGCCCAAGCCGTTCAAGGAAATTCTGGCAGGCATCAAAGTCTGCAACGAGAAGCGCCGCTCGAGCCAGCCGCTCAATCAAAAAAGCGCCGGTTGCATCTTCAAAAATCCTCCCGGGGGCTCGGCGGGGCGCATGATCGACGAACTGGGGCTCAAGGGCCATCGCTCCGGCGACGCCATGGTCAGCGACCGCCACGCAAATTTTTTTGTGAATTCCGGTAGCGCGTCTTGCTCCGACATGCTGAAATTGATTGAGGATGTGCGCGAGCGCGTGCGCGCCGCCTACGGCATCGATCTCGAGAATGAGGTGATTTTCTGGCGAAACTAAGAACCATGAACGCGGAAGCCTATCCGCAGGAAGTGCTGGCCGAAGAAGAGCCGCGCTACCTCCGTCGGCAAAAGCCGCTGGAAATCAAGCGCCGTAAATTCGGACGCAAAGCATGGAAGACCTACCTGCGCGTTTCCGTCTGGGTCGCAGGAGGAGTTGCCTGCGCCTGGTTCGCCTATTCCTCGGGACATTTTCTGCTGACGTCTCCGCAGATGACTTTGGTGCATCCCGACCAGGTGGTCATCACCGGAAATCATTATGTGACTCCCGCAAGCGTGCGCGAAATTTTCAAGGCCGACCGTGGCCGCGGAGTGCTGCGCATTCCGCTCGATGCGCGGCGGCACGAAATCGAATCGCTGGACTGGGTCGAGCAGGCCACCGTGCGGCGCGCTTTGCCGAATCGCATCGAAGTGGAAATCACCGAACGCACCCCCATCGCTTATTTGCGCCAGGGCAGCGATCTGTCGCTGATCGATGCGCACGGCGTGATCCTCGATAAGCCGCTCGAAGGAGATTTTAATTTTCCGGTGGTGACCGGCATCGCTCCGGCCATGCCTCTGGATGAGCGCGAGCGCCGCATGCAGCTCTACGCCGGGTTTGCGCAACAAGTGGAAGCGGCGCGGCCCGGCGCGTTCGCGCAGGTCAGCGAAGTGGATCTTTCCGACGCTAACGACTTGCGCGCCACGATCACCGGCTTGCAGGGAAATTCTTCCTCGGGGGCGGGCGCCGCGCCGGTGCTGGTTCATTTCGGCGACGACAATTTTGAGTCGAAATTCCGAAGCTTGCTCGATGGCATCGAGCAGTGGCGGGCCACGGCCGGCCCGGTGCGCTCGGTCGATTTGCGGTTCAACAGCGAAGCGGTGGTGAATTCCGAAATTTCCGCCGCGATCCAGGCAAACGCCTCCCATGCGCAGGTGGTGCAGAATCTGCCGGCGGCGCGAGCCGCAAAAAAAACTACCGGAAGGCACGCGCAATGAAATCTACCCCGGCGAAAAATTTCGTTGCAACGGTGCGCGGGACATTATGCGAGGAGCGGATTTGACCAAGAAGGAACGGCACATGGTGGCGCTGGATATCGGCAGTACGAAGACCTGCGCGCTGATTGGCGAACTCGATGATGACGGCAGCGTGAAATTCGCGGCATTCGGCGCGGCGGAATCAAAAGGCTGGCGCAAGGGTCAGATCGTGAATCTCGATCTGGCGGTCAGCTCGATCCGGCGCGCCGTGGAAGAGGCGGAAACAATTGTCGGCGTGCCGGTGGAATCGGCGTTGATCGGTGTGGCTGGAGGGCATGTGCGCGGTGTGAACAGCCGCGGCGGCATCACCGTGGGCGCGAAACCGCGGGACATCCAGCGCGACGATGTGCGCCGGGCCATTGAAGCGGCGCGCGGCGTTTCGCTTCCCGAGGACCGCGAAGTGCTGCACGTCCTGCCGCAGGAATTTTTTCTCGATGCTCAGGACAATATTCGCGACGCCATCGGCATGGTCGGGCAGCGCCTGGAAGCCAATGTGCACATCGTCACCGCTTCCGGCACCTCCACGCAGAATATCGTCACCGCCGTCAACCGCGCGGGCGTGCGCGTGGACGACACGGTCCTCGAGCAGATGGCTTCGGCGGAATCCTGCCTGACCCAGGATGAACGCGAACTCGGCGTCTGCCTGCTGGATATCGGCGGAGGCACCACGGAATTGATTGCCTATTCCGGAGGCGTGGTGCGCCACACCGCGGCGGTTCCCGTGGGCGGAGATCATTTCACGAACGATTTGGCCGTCGGCTTGCGCACGCCCATTCCCGAAGCGGAAAAAATCAAGCGCGAGCATGGCTGCGCCTTCCGCGAAATTCTGGGAGAGGACGGAGCCATTGAAATCGCCAGTGTGGGCGACCGCCCGCCTCGCACCGTCTACGCGCGCATGCTTTCGGACATTATCGAGCCGCGCGCTCAGGAACTGCTGATGCTGGTGCGCGATGAATTGCGCCGCGGCGGCATGGATGCGCAAGTTCCCGCCGGCCTGGTATTCACCGGCGGAGGCGCAAGGCTTCGCGGCCTGTGCGAGCTTGCCGAGCGGCAATTCAATCTTCCCCTTCGCGTGGGAATTCCGCGGGGACTTGCGGGGATGAGCGAAGAAGTTTCCCAGCCCGAATATGCAACGGCGGTAGGACTCGTGCTGTACGGGGCGCGCACGCGTCGTTTGGCGGGGGCGCGGCCCGCTGGTTGGGTCGGAAAATTGAAGAGCATGTTTGCAGGAGCGTAAAAAATTCGGATGGCGACACACGGGGGAGGAAGCATGACGCCTAAAGAATCCGGGCTGAGGGTTTCATTCAGTGAAGAAGTGCAAAACGGCGCGAAAATTAAAGTGATCGGCGTGGGCGGCGGCGGATTGAACGCCGTCAACCGCATGATCCGCGCCAAGGTGGAAGGCGTGGAATTCATCGCCGCGAACACCGACTTGCAGGCGCTGAAACTCTCGCAAGCGCCGGTGAAGCTGCAACTCGGCGCGAAATTGACGAAGGGGCTTGGCGCGGGCGCCAATCCCGAGGTGGGCCGCAAAGCCGCGCTCGAAGACACCGAAAAAATTCTCGAGGCGCTGGACGGTGCGGATATGGTCTTCGTCACCTCCGGCCTGGGCGGCGGCACGGGCAGCGGAGCCGCGCCGGTGGTCGCCAATCTCGCAACCGAACTCGGCGCGCTGACTGTGGCGGTGGTCACCAAACCATTCGCCTTCGAAGGCAAGCGCCGCATGTTGCAGGCCGAACAGGCGCTGTCCGAGTTGATCGGCTGCGTTGATACCGTCATTGTGATTCCCAACGAGCGCCTGATGGAATGCGTCGAGATGGGCACCAGCTTCTTTGAAGCTTTCCGCATCGCCGACGATATTCTGCGCCAGGCCGTGCAGGGCATCAGCGACATCATCACCATTCCCGGCATCATCAATCGCGATTTTGCGGACGTGAAAACCATCATGTCCGGCCAGGGCTACGCGGTGATGGGCACGGCCGTGGCTTCCGGAAACAATCGCGCGACGGACGCCGCCAATCGCGCCATCAACAGTCCGCTGCTCGAAGACAATTGCATCCAGGGCGCGCAGGGAATCCTGATCAACATCACCGGGTCATCCTCCCTGAGCCTCCAGGAAGTTCACGAAGCTTCCTCCATCATCCAGAAAGCGGCGCACGAAAATGCCAACATTATTTTCGGTGCGGTGATGGACGACGCCATGAAGGAGTCCGTGAAAATCACCGTTATCGCGGCGGGATTCCGAGAAGTCGCGGGACGCAAAACCCACACGCGACCCTCTTACGTGCCGAAAACCTGGAAGGCCAGCCGCGAACCCGCGAATCCCACGAACGTCGCGCCGCAGCAAACCAATGTCATCCAGCAGGTGGCGCGCAACGTCAGCGAAGTGATTCATGAAGTGCCCGCGGACGATCTCGACGTGCCGACGTTCCTCCGCCGCCAGGCGCAAAAGGCCTAGACCCGCGCACGGGAGAGGCGGCTCGCCTTGGGCGTAATTCGAGTGCGCCGGGAAATACTCGAGGAACTTCTCGCGCAAGCTCGCGCGGACCCTCAGCACGAATGTTGCGGGCTGCTGAGCGGTCGCGAAAGCGTGGTTACGCGAATTCATCCCGCTCCCAACGCGCTGGCCAGCGCCACGGAATATGAAATCGCGCCCGCGAATTTATTCGCAATCATGAGCGCCATGCGCGCCGAGGCCCTCGAATTGATGGGCATCTACCATTCTCATCCCGCGGGCGAAAACCGGCCTTCCGCGCGCGATATTCGCCGCGCCTATTATCCCCACGCTGCGTATTTTGTTCTTTCACCGCTTGGGGGCGCGCCGCGCCCCATCCGCGCATTTTCGATTTGCCAGGGCCGCGCCGAGGAATTCGATATAGAAACTGTTTAGTTCGGTTCGAGCCGTAAAACAGTTTCGCTGGCGGGTGGGATGAGCCGCGTGGCTAGCCCGTCACTTTCAGCACCACCGCGGTGATGTCGTCTTGGTGAGGCGCGCCGTCGGAAAAGGAATGCATACCCTCGATGAGCATGTTCAGGGAATCTTCGGGATTCATTCCGCGCGAGCGCTGCCATAATTCTCCGAGCCTTCCCCAGCTGAAATCCTCCCGCTGGGAATTGCGCATTTCGTGCAGCCCATCCGTGGCAAATAGTATGGAATCCCCTGGAGCCAATTGAACCGTGTGTATGCCGTACGTCGAGCCAGGAAATAAACCAGAAGGCAGGCCACCCTCTCCGAGCGCCCGGCAACCGGATTCAGAGGCGTGCAAGGGGTAGGGAAGTCCGGCATTCGAAAATGAAAGGATGCGCGAAACCGGCTCATACAGCGCATACAGTGTGACGCAATACCGGCCCGGGACAGGGCGCACCAGCAGGCGCTTGTTCAAAATCTCCAGCACCGAGGCTGTGTTCTCTCCGGTCTTGTTTACCCCGCGCAGCATCCCCATCACCAGCGCGCCATACATTGCTGCAGAGAGCCCTTTTCCCACCACATCGCCGATGTACAGCCCCACCAGGCCATTCGGCAAATTGAAAAAATCCGCGAAATCTCCGCCCACCTCGGCCAGCGGGAAATATTGGCAGGCGATTTCATAAGCAGGGTGCCGTAGTGGGCCGGTAGGAAGCAGGGATTGCTGAATAGCGCGCGCCTCATCTTTTTCCTGGGTCCAGGGATGTCCTGCCGGAATCTGCCCCGCGATCGCAAGTGAATTCACCTTCATTACCCCCCTCAGAGTGCCGCAAGAGGAATGCCAAACACCAAGGACGAAAATATTCGAGGATGGAAGACCCGAAACGAGTTAGCAGAATTCTGGAGATCAACACCTCATCAAATCGGGTATGCGTGTACCACAATGGGATTCTTGCGTACGAAAGAAACTGGAAGCCATGGGGAAACCGGCGTATTAACGAATTCTTACGTTTGCGCGCTGTAGTTCTTGAGCGATTCTTCCACGTCCGCCGCTTCCAGCCTCCGCAGGTACAGCGGAAACTTTCGCCGCCAGCGCCGCCACTTCGCCGCGCACCCGGGTTTCCACCGCCGTGTCGCCCAAATGCGTAAGCACTTCCGAAATCCAGTCCGCGATTTTCTGCATTTCCGCTTCGCGCATTCCGCGCGTGGTCACCGCCGGGCTGCCGACGCGAATGCCTCCGGCCTTGACCGGGGGAAGCGGATCAAACGGGATGGCATTTTTGTTGACGGTCATGCCGGAACGTTCCAGCGCGAGTTCCGCGTCGCGCCCGGTAATCCCTCGCGAATGCATGTCCACCAGCATCAAGTGGTTGTCCGTGCCGCCGGCGACGATGCGGAATCCCCGGGAGGAAAGCCCGGCGGCCAGCGCCTGCGCATTGGCCACCACTTGTTTTTGGTAGACCGTAAATTCCGGCGCCATGGCTTCCTTTAAACACACCGCCTTGGCGGCAATAATGTGTTCGAGCGGGCCGCCCTGAACTCCCGGGAACATCACCCGGTCGAGGTCCTTCGCGTATTTTTCCAGGCACAGGATGAGCCCGCCGCGCGGGCCCCGCAGCGTCTTGTGCGTGGTGGTGGAAACAAAATCCGCATGCGGCACGGGGCTGGGATGCACGCCCGCCGCCACGAGTCCGGCAATGTGGGCCATATCCACGAAGAAGAGCGCACCCGCGTCCTTTGCGATTTTCGATATGCGCGCAAAATCAATGATGCGCGAATAGGCGCTGGCTCCGGCAACAATCATTTTCGGATGATGCTCCTGCGCCAGGCGTTCTATCTCGTCGTAGTCGATGAGTTCCGATTCGCGTTGGACTCCATAGGCAACGAACTTGTACGTCTTGCCCGAAAAATTCAGCGGGTGCCCGTGCGTCAGATGTCCGCCGTGCGCCAGGTTCATTCCCAGGACAGTTGCGCCGGGTTCCAGCGCGGTCATGTAAACGCCGATATTGGCCTGCGTGCCGGAATGGGGCTGCACATTGGCATGCTCCGCGCCAAAAAGCTGCTTCGCGCGGTCGATGGCCAGTTGCTCGACGGTGTCCACATTCTCGCAGCCGCCGTAATAACGTTTCTTCGGATAGCCTTCCGCGTATTTATTGGTCAGAACGGATCCCATCGCCTCCATCACCGCTTCGGATACGAAGTTTTCGGAGGCGATCAATTCCAGACCAGTGGCCTGCCGCCGGACTTCCGCGCGCAAGGCCCGCGCCACATCCGGATCGGTTTCGGCCAGCGGCCGCGACATGCGTTTCAGTTCAGGGGATTCATTGGACATTATATGCGGCACCCGGGTTTGAATATATGTGTGAAGGATTCGAGGAAATTCTATCGGAGCGGTGTGCGCTTTGCAAATCATGAATGGCAGATGCGCAAGCGTTTCCTTGCGTGAAAGCGAGCCGTATGATTTTTGCGGCTTAACGCCCAACGCTGCTTTAGGGATTTGTATCCGCATCCCTGCCGTGCGACCCGCGAGATATCAAGGGCACGTGGTGGAGCAGCGTGTGCGGGCCGCCATAAATAAATTCCAGCGCCAGATTGTTTGCCGCCACGTACAGCATCGCATAATTTCCCATGCGGAATCCGTCCTTCACGCCATAGCGATCCGGATACCATCCGGCCACGGCAATCATCGTGCCGGCATACGGCGCGGCGATGGCCGGGAAAGACAGCACTTCGTGGCCGTCTTCGCCGCGCCGGGCGGTGATGGTGGAAATGAGCGAGTGTTTGACCCGCGGGAAAAATCCTGTGCAGGAACAGCGGTAATAAATCGTGTCTTCATGAAACACTTCCGCCAGGCCATAACGCGTGGTGGTGGTGATCATCGCGATTCCATAGTTCGATGCGAAGCGCATTCCATACGCCCCGTAACCCTGTTGCCATTCCGGCGGTGTGTTTCTGGCTTGGCTGATGGCGCCGGCTAACGCCGCACCCAGGAATGGGTAGGGCCCAAAAGTGTCGAAGAGGTAGGCATGAAACTTTTGCTTGTCGGTCGGGCGGTGATAGAGCACTCCTGGTTGCGCGTGCCAGGGGGTGGTTTGCGTTTGAGCCGCGGGGGCCGCGGAATCAGTTTGCGGCGCGCTGGATGTGGTCGTCGTGGTGCCGGCGCCCGCCGCCGTTTGTGCCCGCGACAAAGGGGCGCAGAAGAGGAAAACGGCGAGTGCCAGGACACACGAAGCTCCGCGTGCGGTGCCAATCTTCATATGCGACTTCTCCTTACTTATCTGGGAAAGCGACGTGCCGGACAGCCTACACTGAATTGCCACGGAACACATAGTCGAAAATTTGCACGAGTCCCGCGATCTTCGATTTACGCACCGCACGCGCTCATTTTCCCGCGGACTCGGGGCATTTTCATCCCCTCTGGACAAAGTCCGCGATTAGTGACACATTGTTTCCGCAGCGGTTTGGGGCCGCTCGATCCGATGGTCGAGTTACGCATTGAGGAGGCAATACAATCATGATGAAGCGACTTTTGCTGTGTACCGCGGCTGTGCTGTTCTTTACGGGCGTGGCCATGTCCGGACAGGACGCCAAGACCATGTCATGGTCCGGCGTGGTTACGGACAATATGTGCGGCGCGAAGGGCGCCAAGGCCGATCAAGCGGCTTGCACCAAGAAGTGCGTTTCCGAGCACGGCGCCAAACTGGCCCTTTATGACACCGCCAACAAGAAGGTGTATGTCCTCGATCCGCAAGAGAAGGCCACCGGTCACGAAGGCCACAGCGTAACCGTGACTGGCACTCTCGACGGCGACACCATCCACGTCGATTCTCTCGAAATGAACAAAGCCAAATCGTCCATGTAAGTTGCCCGCTCCCTCGGGGAACGGTCAATAAAACCCATCTCCGCATAAGTTGGATGAATTACACGGGCAGGGATTCGCTTCCTGCCCGTTTTTCTTTGTTCATTGCGCGTGATGCAGCATGCTACGCGCACTCAGGGAGGGTGATTCGAAGATGAAGATGCGAACTTCATTCCTCATTCTTTTTCTTGCGGCTTTCTTTTCAATTCCCGCCATCGCGCAGGATTCGCCAACGCAAAGCGGCTCACAAACAGCCGCACGCCGTGCCATCACTGTGGACGATTACGCCCGCATCAGGGATGTATCCGATCCGCGCATCAGCCCGGACGGGAAATGGGTGGCCTACACGGTGACTTCCGAAGACCTCAAGCAGGATAAGGAAGTTTCGCAAGTGTGGATGATTTCCACCTCTGGCGGCGAGGCCATTCCGATGAGTGCGGCCGATGTAGACTCCTCCCATCCGCGCTGGAGCCCTGACGGAAAATTTCTTGCATTTCTTTCCTCGCGCGACGACGGCAAAAAGCAAGTCTGGTTGCTCAGGCGCGAAGGGGGAGAGGCGCAGCAACTCACCGCGGAAATTCAGGATGTGGATGACTTCGCATGGTCGCCGGCCGGCGACCGCATAGTGCTCGTTTTGCAGGACCCCTCGTATGACGAAATCGAAGCCTCCAAAAGCCCGGACCCCGCCGCCTATAAACCCAAGCCGCTACCCTGGGTGATTGACCGCCTCCATTTCAAGGAAGACGTCACCGGTTACCTGAGCCGCCGCCGCACGCACCTCTACGTTTTTGGTCTCGCGGACCGCAAACAAATCCAAATCACTTCCGGGGATTACGACGATTCCGCTCCGGCATGGTCTCCCGACGGGCGCTCCATCGCTTTCGTCAGCAACCGCACCGCCGAGCCGGACAGCAATTTTAACGACGATATCTGGGTGGTCTCAGCCGAAAATCAGGACCAGAGCCGGAATCTCGTCCGCGTCACCACCAATCCCGGAACGGATGGCTCGCCGGCATGGTCGCCCGACGGCAAATGGATCGCCTTCACGAGCCAACTCGATCCCAAGCTTTTTCAGTACGCCACATTTCAACTGGGCGTCGCGCCTTCCACCGGCGGTGAAGAAAAAGTCCTGACGCAGGCGCTGGACCGCAACGTCTCGCGTCCTTCCTTTTCCCCTGACGGCAAATCTATTTATTTCATTGCCGACGACGACGGCACTCAGAATGTGTTGCGCGTTCCGGCTGCGGGCGGTGAAATCTCGAGGCCTGTCGGCGGCCGCGTGATGGTTTATTCCTTCTCACTCGACAAACAGGGAGCCGTCGCCGCGGAAATGGCCGTCCCCGACCGCCCCAACGAAATCTATTTCAAATCTTCCGCGGACGCGGAACTGCGCCGCCTGACCACCACCAACGACGCTTTGCTTTCGCAGCTTCATCTTGGTGATGTCGAATACGTGCACTTCAAGAGCGCCGACGGCACAACCGTTGCGGGCTACCTGACCAAGCCGCCCGATTTTGTCCCCGGCCATCGCTATCCCACGCTGCTGATTCCACATGGCGGACCCGTCTGGGCCTATTACGCGGAACTCAATTTTCAGGCGCAACTTTTCGCCGCCAATGGTTATGTGGTTCTCAATCCCAATCCGCGCGGCTCTTCCGGCTACGGCCAGGATTTTTGCAAGGCCATTTTCGCCGACTGGGGCAACAAGGATTATCAGGACGACTTGGCCATGGTGGATTACGCCATCGCCCAGGGAATTTCCGATCCCGATCATCTCGGGGTCGGCGGGCATTCCTACGGCGCGATTTCGACGAATTTCATCATCGCGCAGACCACGCGGTTCAAGGCCGCGGTTTCCAACGCCGGAGAATTCCTGTACATCACGAACTACGGCCACGATTTGTATTCGCGCGAATGGGAATACGAGCTGGGTCTGCCTTGGGAAAACCGCGCGCTGTATTACAAAATGTCGCCCTTCAGCCGCGTCACGCAGATCAAGACTCCCACCTTGATTATGGGCGGCAACGTTGATTGGAACGTGCCGATCATCAATGGCGAGCAGATGTACCAGAGCCTCCGCCGCCTGGGCGTTCCCACGCTCCTGGTGGTGTATCCGGGAGAATTTCACGAATTCACGCGCCCTTCCTTCATCCGCGATCGCGACCTGCGCTTTCTTTTCTGGTTCGATCATTATGTGAAGGGCACGGGCCCGGAAATTCCTCCCACGGCATTACCGGCGGAATAGAATCGGGCCGGGCGGCGGAATATCGCGTTCGCGATATTTTCCTTTCGCGTTTGCGCGCCACTCGGCGTTCTGTTAATTTCAATTCCATGCACTGGACGGCGCTCGACCTCGCCTTGCTTTCCGCCGCCGTTCTGGGGTTCCGCCACGGATTCGATTACGACCACATCGCGGCAATTTCGGATATCACCAGCGTCGAACTCGAACCTCGCCGCGCCATGCGCATGGGCTTGCTCTACGTTTTGGGCCATGCCGCAACGGTAGCGGTTCTCGGCGGCGCGGTGATTATGTTTCAGCGTTCGCTCCCTTCGCGGATGGACGGTTGGGCGGAGCGTGCCGTTGGCCTCACCCTGGTTCTGCTCGGCGTCTACGTTCTCGGCACCATGATTCGCAATCGCGAGCACCTCGATCATTTCCGGCCCAAATCGCGCGCGGCCATTTTAATTGGAGCGTTCGGCTGGCTTTCCTGGCGCACCCGCCGCATATTCGGATCCGGACCCGCGGAAAGAGTGCAGCGCGCGGACGGCACCTACAGCCGCGAGTCCGTTTTCCTTATTGGAGTGATTCACGGCTTGGGCGCGGAAACTCCCAGCCAGTTGCTGCTATTTTTGCTTGCCGCAAATCTCGGCGGCCTTTGGCGCGGATTCCTGGGCTTGGGAATGTTTCTCGCGGGATTATTGCTGATGAACACGCTGATGACCGCGTCGGCGGTGGGAATTTTCGGCGCGAGCGCCCGCAAGCCTCACCTGCTGCGCTGGGTGATGGGTTTCACGGCGGCTTACAGCCTGGTCGTCGGAATAATTTTTCTTTTCGGCTCCGCTTCTATTCTTCCGACGCTCGGCGGGTAAGGCCCGCGGAGAATCGCGCCTTCACCAAGGATGCAGCCAGGACCTGCGCTCGCGGTCGCGAAACCTGAAAATCACGTCTCCCACTTTGGCGTTCTCGATTTTGGGATCCACGTTTCTTTCCATTTCGCTCAGTTGATACCATCCATCCAGCCGCTTCACATACTCATCCGCGGATTTCGAAAAAGAGCCGCGCCGGTGATCGCTCTTTCGCGCGTAGCAGGCCAGATATCCCTCGATAAAGCCGACGCGCTCCTCCCGCCGCGTATCCCGCCAGAATAAACCGTCGTAATCGCCGTGGGGTTCGGGCGCGGCATCGGCGTCCTTGTCCGCAGCCGCCGCGATTTGCGCATCGGCCATGCGCAGCACGTCGAAAGCAGGCGTGCGCAGGCGCGCCGCATCCGCTTCGTAATATTTCGAGACGAAATCCTGATGAAGCGAGAATGCCGCCCCCGGCAGGAGCCGCCCGCCAAGTTCAAAGGAATCGCAGTCGTTGTCGCCTTCGAGGTAGCCCAGCCGCTCGCTTTTTGTGGCCGCGCGCCACCAATTTCCATCGAGCGGCTTCGCGGTTTGCGGCGGCGGAGGCGTTTGCGCATGCGCCGCGCCCGCGCATCCCATCCAAAGGCACAGCGCGACGAGCGCGATCCATTTCATTTTGATTCCTAATCTTTTTCGCAGGAAACGGAAGGAAACGTCAGTGTAATTTCTTCAGCCGATGCGTCCCCGCCGGAAACTTCCGCCGCGGGCGTATCGATGTGCGCCGGAACATTGCAAGCCTGCTTCCCGGCGCGCATTCCCGGATGGCCCGGGTCGGGATCTTCTCCCGCCGTGAAAGTATAGTTGGCGCTTTGCAGCAGCGTAAATTCATAAATCGCGTCGCCGATTTTTCGCGCCGCGGGATTTTCTCCCTCGGACGCTTTGGCGGTCACGTACACATCTCCCGGCAGTCGCCCGTCCTGCCATTTCAATTGCACGCGGACGTCGCGCGTGGGATATCCGGCGTTGAGAATGATATCCACCTTTTTCAAATCCTGGCCGTCCTTCAAGTGAATGATCTTCGCGCCGCTCGAATCCGAAGAGCCGGGATAAAAAGAGCGGGGAAAGGGAGTGTTGGGGTCCAGTCGGTTCGCGCGGTTGAAAACCAGAATGTAATCGCCGGGGCCGATGTGATCGAATTCGAATGCGCCGTTGTCGCCCTGAAATCCCCAAAGCCCCGGCCGCGATTCTTCATAACGGTCGGCGCGATAAAGCTCGAGCGAGGCCAGATGCAGCGGCTTGCCGTCCGGCCCCAGGACGCTGCCCTCGATTTTTCCCACCGGCAATCCCACGATGTTGAATTCGTAGCACGCGCCGTTGGGGATTTCCACCGGCGGCAGCCCGCCCGAAAGTGTTTTTTCCGTCAGTTCCAGCCGCGCGGGCAGTTTGGCCGTCAAATTATAGCGTCCCGCATGCACATCGTAGAACGAGTAGACTCCGCTGCCATCCGTGGCCGTCGAGAAGCGGTCGATTTTCGAGCGCAGCTTCAGCGGGACGTGCGCCAGAGGATCCTCGGGATCGTCGGTGGGTTCGAGCAGCGGCGGATCGGCGCGGCGAATCACCCCGAAAACGGAAGCGACGCGCTCGCCTTTCTCCATGGCGCGCAATTGCGGGATTAGCGCGCGCCCTTCGCTTGCCGGGCGTGTGCCGTTGCAAATCGTGGAGAAGAGCCGCCCTTCGCCTTCCTGCTGCGTGAAGACGATGTACTGTTCGCCTTTTTTGAATGTATAGCCGCAATCGCCATCGTCGCCGCCGGAAAAAACATCGATTTCCGGCTGGTCGGGGCCGGCGAATCGTTCATCAACGCGGAAGCGATACCGAGTGATAGGCGCTTCCGCCGGAGCGGCAGCCGGCGCGGAATTTGCGGCATCGGAGGCGGGCGCCGCCGTGGCTGCGGGCGTCGCTTCAGGGGCGGCGGGTTGGATGTCGATTACCGTGCCAGTGAAAACCACGTCGTCTTTTTGCAGCCCGGGACAAACGCCTGGAGGAGCCTTGGAACAAGCGCACGCACGCGCCGCCGAAGGCGCCAGAAAAAATGCCAGCAGGAAACCCAGTAGCGCGTGCCCTCGAAAATTCCATGGATGACGCTGTTTCACCCGGAAAAACCCCTCCACCCTTATGAATCCCGCTTTGTCGTCAAAGGCGCGGCTCAGAATCGCCTTGGCGCGAATTCCGAGTTGCGAGGCCGCGTCATGCGCGGTCTCGCATGCGCAACCCAAACAACAAAAATTAGCATGCGGGAAGCTGCAAGTAAAAGGGTAATCCGCGCTTTAAATTAGTCAAATTTTCAAATTGTGGTGGCGTGATCCGTACACGGCCGCGAATGCCGCGCGAGCGAAAACACAGGCTTGGGCAAGTCTCGGCTTTCACTCGTTTGGTGTTCCGGTCGCGGTGGAAAACGGCGCTGGAAAAGTCCGAATCCAGGGCACGACTTCAGTCGTGCCGAAAGACTCTAATACCTCAGGGGTTTTAACCCCTGAGGGCAACACGGCGCATGGTCGGGGTGATTGCAGATCGACTCGAGTTTTTCGCGGGAACTTTCTTGCGCGGAGACTAAAGATATCGCGTGCGCAGAAGCTTCAGGTGATGCTCCATGTGCCCGGGAATCATGAACGCCAAGGCGCGCACCGTGAAGGGATTGTCGCTGGCGATGCCGCGGCGGCTCCAGGCCTCTTCCGGCATGTTGCGAAAAAGCGAAATCGCGGCCTGCCGCACCTCGCGGAATTCCTCGATGTGCGCGGCCCAGGAAATCGCATCCGCTTTCGCGCCCTTCACCGCGATGTGCTGGTCGAAGCTCGGCAGGGGAAGCTCAAACCCGCGCGCGAACCACAACGCGCGAAACGCAAACACTCTCTCCGTGTCGCTGACGTGGCTGAGCACTTCGCGGATGCTCCACTTGTCCGCGGCGTAGCGGTGAAGCGATTTTTCCTCGGAAATTGTTTTGAGAAATGGCAGCGCTTCCTTCAGTTGCCGCTCGGCCATCTCGCAAGCGTCGTCGCCCGGCGCCTGGTCAATGTAAGTGAAGTAGTAGGGCGCGGCTTCGCCCGGCTGTGGTCGTCCGATCATGTCCGATACTCTAGCGCATTTCCCCGCGAGGCGTCACGTCTCACGACGCTGCACTTACACCCGCACCATTCAAAAACCGAAGGGTACGCCACCGGCCAAGTCCATGTGCGATACCGCTGACGCCGATCCTCTTCGAATTCCGTCCGGATATTTACAATGAGGGAGAGGCTGGAACTTTACGCGCGACATCGGCCACGGAGATACTACCGGGCGGCCCGCCGCGCTCGATACGTTTGAAGGTAGGAAACAGCCTGCCGCTGCGCAGTAATTTTTGATTCTGCGGTTATTTCGGCGGGAAAGACTTGGCTCTCTGAATTTTAGTTGAATAAAGGGCGCTATCCGCGGCGTAGAGCAACGGCCCAATTGTTTCAGCGTCTTTGGGATAATTGGCTGCGCCGATGCTGACGGAGAGTTTTGGTTCCTCGCCATCATTGGCAAAAAGTTCGCAGATGCGTCGCGCGACCAACAATGCCGGCCCCACAGTCGTCTCCGGCAGGACGAGCGCAAATTCGTCCCCACCATAGCGCGCCGCGGTATCGATGGACCGGCAGCAAAGGCGCAAAACGTTGGCCAGGCGGCACAGCGCGCGGCTCCCAGTTTGATGGCCATAGCGGTCGTTGATCTGCTTGAGTCCGTCCAAATCAAGGAACAGGAGAGTGAATTCCCGGCCCGTTCGTTTGGAGCGTGTGATTTCTTTGTCCAGAACGTCTACCAGTTCCCGGTAGTTCGCCAAACCGGTTAGACCGTCCGTCGCCGCACTCTTTCGCAGTTGGTCTTCCAAAGCGCGCTGGTCGGTGACGTCTTCCACAATAATCCCGTAGCCGTCCGAGGCACCCTTGTCACCGCGCACTTTGCGCCCGCTGAGCCGAACTCTCAGCATCGTGCCGTCTTTCCGCTTCCATTCCGTTTCAACGGGGTCGGCTCGACCGGTTCGAGGCGAGCGCTCCAGCAATTGGGCCCGCTTGACGGGGTCCTGAAGGATGTCGTTCGCAAGGTTCGCGGACATGAGTTCGTCCCTGGATTCATACCCAAGCATGGCCACGAGAACCTGGTTGACGTCGAGAAAGATGCCATTCTTGTTGCAGCGGCACATTCCGTATGCCGAGTTCTCCACCATCGCGCGGTAATGAGCTTTCGAGTGTCGCAACTCTTTTTCCGCGTGATCGCGTTCTTCCCGCAAATGTTTTTCATCCAGGACCCGCCGGACGGACATCGGAAGACGCGCAATGCGGTCCATCTCGATACAATCATGGACGCTCGAGTTAGCGAACTCCTGCGCCGATTCTCCCTGCAGGGCGTCCGTCACGAAGATGATCGGCGTTCCGTTCGTCGCCGGAAGCAAATGGTTCGGAGTTCCTATCCCCTGCATCCCCTCGCTCACCCATTCCGCAATAATCAGGTCGTAGGGCTTCGAAGCCACTTTCTCGTTCAACTCCTCGATATTTTCAACCACATCCGACTCAACCAGAAATCGCACACCTATCAACTCGTGCAGACACCGCTGTGCGGCCGATGGATCGCGGTGAACAAACAAGATTCGGATGGGATGCTGCGGGCGGCTGGTTCTAGGTCGCCCATTCGCATCCTGGAGATCGAAACTCGGTCGCGCGTGTGCAGGTGTGGCCATATTCCTCAAGGGGAATCGCCTCGGGCCAAATACAGGCAATCCCGACCGGCGAGTTCGCTCCGTAGATAGTAGTTCCCGGTAAATATATGTTTTTCATGAAGGCCTGGCTGTTCAATTTAGAACAGTTTCAATCAGGTTCGATCTGGTTGAATGGGAGACAGTTCGGAACAGGCTGACCTGCTGCACTGATTCCGAACGTTGGACAGGCGCGCCTGCAGGTGGAAGCTTCGGGCGCGTTTGAAAGGAGAACTACCGTGCCCGCCGTATGTCCATATTGTGGGAGCAAAGCCATTCGCCGATCAAAGCGAAGAGGCATGGTCGAATCATCGCTGAGCCTGATATTGGTGCGTCCGTTCCGATGCAAAGATTGCGATCAACGTTTCTACGCCTTTATTTCGCCGGCGCGTTTGGTGGAAATCAAGAGTGCGGGGCCCGATTATTTCGTGAAGTGAGGCGGGGTGGGATTCCTGCTGGCGCGATCGAGGAATATCCGGCTGCCGCAGAGGTCGTGGCCGCGCATGCGGCCGAACAGCCACGCATTATGTTCTCTTCTGCCCGAGCCTGCGCCGCGCTTCAAAAATCCACGAATAGGAAAGCAGCAATTGCATGGGATCGAACGGTTGCCGTAGCCACTCGTACAAATTCGCCTTCCTTCGCAGCCATTCGTTTGGGTCAAGCATGGACGGAAGCGCCGTCCGCTGGGCGGGGCGCCACCGGCGCAGAGCTGCAACTGACTGAAGAAAATGCTGCAGGCGCGAGCGGGAAAGCGCGGTGCTTTGCCTCCAAGGCAACGACCTGGCGGCGGACACCAGATGCTCTACCCGCCTGGCACTCCCATAAGCCAACGAATGACAGTGTCCAAGAAGCCTCAAGTATACCGAGGACAGAGGAGCCGCCTTCGCGTGAACCATTGTTGAAAGGTGCGCGAATTTCCGGGAACTCACCTCCGGGGAATGTCTGGAAATTGGCGAAGCTTCCAGCTTCTGTTTTGCCTTCACCACATGAGGCAGAGGAGAAAATGCGCTGGCAAGCTGTTGCATCGCCAATTCCATGTTGCGTTCGAGCGCACCCTCGGAATCGGACGCCGCCGGGCGCGAGGAGATTCGTATTTCTGAACATCCAGGTTCGGGCGAATTCATCACCGAAGCCAGAACTCCCAGCGACTGGCCTCCCGGATGTGGCGGGCTCATTTCACAAGCCGAAACTTGATTGCCAAGCGCTTGGACTCGGACGTGCATGGAGTCCGCGACCAAATACGGACGTGAGACGCAGCCGGCCATTACTCCGGGAGCCTCCCGCACAATTGACTCAGCTCCTGCCGCACGCGGCGCGTATTCAGTCGCGAGCGCCGATTGAGCCGCAATCATGCCGGTGCCCAGTTCGACGCCGCAATTTATCGACGGGGTGAGCAGTGTAATGTCGTCGAGCTGAAATTCGCGCGCGACCTCATCGATGATGTGCGCCGGCACAGGCCGCACGGAGCTCGCATACGCATCGATCAGCGCTTGCTCGCACAGCAAGTTCGCAACACGAGGAATCCCTCGCGAATAAAAATGCACGGCATTCACCGCCTGGGACGAAAAAACAGGCTGGCCGTTGGCTCCGGCGATATGCAACCGGGCATGAATGTATTCATGGGTCTCATCCAGGGTGAGCGCGGCCGTCTTGCATCGGAGCATGATCCGCTGCTTCAACTGGCGCAGATCCGGCTGCTTGAGGCGCTCTTCCAGTTCCGGCTGGCCGGCGAGCACGATCTGCAATAGCTTTTCGTGCGGAGTCTCCAGATTCAGCAGCAATCGAATTTCTTCGAGCACTTCCGTTGGCAGCCCTTGCGCTTCGTCCACGATCAACACCGGAGTGTCGCCCGCCCGGTATCGTTCGATCAGCCAGTGACGCAAGCGCATCAATGCGCTCCCATTCAATCGCGGGCTGCATGGCACGCCAAAATCAGCCAGGATGAAATCAAGCAGGTGGCTGGCCTGCAAATGCGAGTTGAAAACGAACGCGGTGGGAGTCAGTTGCTGGCGCAGCCAGTCGAGCAAGCGATTGATGAGGGTTGTCTTGCCCGTCCCGACTTCTCCGGTGAGCAGAATCAGGCCCTTGCGAGACTGGATTCCATAGGTCAGCTCGTCCAGCGCCTCTCTCGTCTGCGCTGTCAGATACAGATACCGCGGGTCTGGATTGACGTTGAATGGGTTTTCGTTCAGCCCAAAGAACCGTTTATACATGTTGGCCTGGGAAGCGTGGCGGCGATTCAGAGCCGCCTGAGTTTTAAAAAAGTCGACCGGAAAATATCAATTTACGAGCGAAGCCTTGCGTATACTTCCCTCGGATTCGCTCCGCAGGCGGCGGTACGTCTTCTCGGAGTCCCCTGCGTCTTCGTGGCGCTGAAACGCAACTGCCGCTAAGCGCACGATTCGTGCAATCAGCTCAGCCTCACGCGCGTCGGGATGGCGATCATCGCAGCAATATATCTGCAGCATTCCCAGAAGGCTTTTGTCGCTCGAAAGAATGCTGCTGGACGAAAAAACGTTCAGCCCAAATTGTCCGGCAAGCTGGGTGATCGAAACGGCGTCAAATTCTTGCTCGTCCGGCATCAGGACCAGCGATACCACGTTGCCGATCTGCGAATCGATCGCGGCGCATAATTTGTTCAAGATCCCGGGAAGCGGCGCTCCCAGGGATATCAGCTCCGCGATTTGACGTTCTCGCGAAAATTGGCCGCGCCTGCGGTTATTGCAAAGCCGGCATACCCAGGACTCCTCCCGAGCTTGCTTCGTGTTTGCTTCTCTGTCACCCATCGCGGTTTCCTCCAATCTTCGAGGGGCCCTGAGGCGCGCAAGGCCGGCTGGAACCCTCATCATGATTTCTCAATTCCTCGCGCCGAATCTTCATTTCCTCTTTTCGCAAAGCGAGGAAAATATCATTCGTGAACTCCGCCCATTTTTCTTCGAGCGTCTTGATGGATTGATTCCCGTCGGACGGATTCGGAACCGATCGCATGGCCCCATCCCTGTGTGTTGCTCTTTGCTCTCCTGCCGGAGCATCTGCTTCCTTCCTGCAAGGGACCGAAAGCATCGATTTGCTTCCCCCATCAGAGGCTTATCGCAGGTGGATGCCGTATGTTAAGAGCAGTCACGCCGCGTTGCTGTTCACTTTGGAACACTTTCCCATTTGGTCCAATCAGGTGTTTACCCTACAGTGAAAGTTATGTCGGGGGAAAAGCCCGTTTCGTCGCCCGGCCGCGGTCGTCCGGTCATGGCCAGTGCATCGGCGCATTTTCCCGCGCCGCGTCACGTCTCTCGACGCTGTACCTCCCTCATTCAACCGCAAGACACCTCCTTTTCATCGTGTTCCGGGAGAGATATTCATTGTCTCCCTGGCCACTCTCGTGCAGAGTTACGCAGGATGATTCCGCGACACAGGCCATTGACAATATATCCTAGAACTGGGATAATCCAATGACCAGAGCAGCGCGTGTCGCGGGAGAAAAGCCGTTGTTTTGGGTTGGCGCTGCGAAACGCGATCAATGACTCGAATCGGCCAGGCGCGATTATGAGAGGCGATATGGCGCACAAAATAAATAAACCTGCTGTGGTCCGAAGCTCCGGCAACGTTTTTGCCGATCTGAAACGGAGCAACGCCGAAGAGAAGCAGACGAAGGTGCGCCTGGCTGTTGCTATCAACCACATCCTGGAGGCGCAGCAACTCTCCCAGGCGCAGGCCGCAAGGCGTTTGGATGTCAACCAACCAAAGATTTCGGCGTTGACGAATTATCGCTTGGACGGATTTTCAGTGGAAAGACTGATGAATTTTCTCACCGCGCTCGACCGCGATGTGGAGATACTCATTCGCCGGAAGCCGCGTTCGCGCAGGGCTGCGCGAATCCTCGTGACCGCAGCGTAGGCCGTAATGCAGCCGCGATTTTGTCACGGTGCGTCATCCTCTCGGCGCGGATCTCGCCGGACAATTTGGCTCCTCTGCGCTCGATCCTGTCGCGCGAAATATATCTTTTGCCTTCTTGATGCGAAAGAACCCTCTTGAGCATATGTACCGTATATGGTACAATCCTCCCGTGAATCATGCACCCAAATCGCCTGCGGGCATGAACACCGAGTCCAAGGCGCCCGAAACCGAAGGCAAGCGCGTTCCAGTAATTTTCTTTCGGACGCAGGCGGGCGGAGAGCCGGTGCGCGATTGGCTGAAGGGACTGCCTTCACCTGAAGACCGAAAGCGCATCGGGGAAGATATCAAGACGGTGGAATTCGGCTGGCCCCTCGGGATGCCGGTTTGCAAGCCCTTGGGCGATGGTCTCTTCGAGGTGCGGACCCACCTGGCGCAGAACCGCATCGCGCGGGTGCTTTTCTATATTGACAGGAAGGGCCGGATGGTCCTCCTCCACGGATTCATCAAGAAAACGCGCAAGACGCCGGACGAGGATCTGAATCTGGCGCGAAGCAACAAAAATAGACATCAAAGGGGGCTCAGGTGAAAACAAGAAAACGCCGCAAAACAAAAGTAAAAGATCACAGTGGTTCGACCTTCGACAGCTTTCTCGAACAGGAGGGCATTCGGGAAGAGGTCGAAGCCGTGGCGATCAAACGAGTCCTGGCTTGGCAGCTCTCGCGGGCCATGCAACAGCAGCAAAAAACGAAGCAGGCGATGGCCCGGCAACTTCACACCAGCCGGTCGCAACTCGATCGCCTGCTCGACCCACGGAATGTTTCCGTGACTCTCGATACCATTACGCGGGCAGCCAGGGCGCTCGGCAAGCGCGTCATCGTTCGCGTTGCCGACGCAAAGGCGAAACGCGCCTAGCCCGTAGCGGGCGCCGCCGAACCCCGTCAGTCACGCTGCGCCTACACCCGCACCCTTCAAGAACCGAAGGGATGCGGCACCCGGCCGGTCGCTGGTACGGAAGGACTAAGTACGAAAATTGGCGTATCCTATGCTTCGTTCTCGATTGTTAAATGATGTACGTGCGGTTGAAGTTTAGGCGCGAACAACACGGGTGGCGGTGTCGGAGACTAATCGTTATCGGCATTGATTTAATTGCGGGCGCGAGATGAGTGGATTTATCAATGTCACAGAACTTCTGGGCAGACCCGAGTCGGAGGAGTTCGACCGTAAGAGCGCCCTTGACCCGACGGTTCCCGAGTACGCTCTCGAGCTGCTAACACATTTGGCAGCGATGGCTAACACGCGCGGGGGAAGAATTCTGATTGGGACGCGGGGTTCACCGATTCCTCGTTCTCATCTACCGTTTTTTGATAGCGCTCGTCTAGATGACAAGCTAAATAGCTTTCTCGATCCGCGTATTGGGGGGATTACCTCCGCGGCGCTTGATGACGATTTGATTTTGCTTGAAATTGAGAAAAGCTCCAATCCGCCGCATGTGTTCAAATTCGATGGGACCTACGCTAACAAACTCGGCAAGAGCGCTGTCGCTTTTCGGAAGGGCGATGTGCACGTGCGGCATTCGTCGAAAACGGAAAAGGCAGAGAGGGTAGACTTTGACAGGTGGCTGGAAGAACGCCAGCAAAAACTTCTCGATAGGGTGAAAATGGTGTTCGACGCAAGTCCCACCGCGAGTGTTCAAATTGTCGAGGGGCACAGTGGGATGCCCGTGCGAATTGACCCTGATGCGCCCGGGGCGCAACCAGTTTACGATTTGCTTACGCCCGAGCCATTCCGCAATTTGGCGCAAGAGCTGACTGGCGCGATTAAGGCTTGGAAGACCAGCCGTCAACTGTTGAACGAAGCGCAAATCTACAAGGCGTACGAGGGGCGCGGGCTCATATCTGACGCCGAAGTGCTGGAACTGCTTCTTCGAAGTGGTTGGGAACGCCACATGCCCGGCTATCTGTGGGCAGGGAGAGTTGATGGTCAGAAGCTTTGCGACATTATCGCGGAAATACTTTCAGCGAATCGTTATCCATCCGCACAGGAGTCGCTCAAGGTCGCGGCGTTGTTACCAAGAGACCGGGCGAAACCACTTTTTACTCAGGCTGAAGGCAGTCCGGGCAAGAGCTTGAAGAAAGCTGCACGAAAATTCGAGCCCGTACTGCGGGCAAGAGCAAGAAAGTTCGAGTCACTGCGCGACATCTTGTGTCAAGGAACAAGGCTGACATACATCATGGATGTTGGCCAGAAGGTAGTCGAAATTTCTTCAGTTAACGAGGCCACGTTCGACGAGATTCTGGGCACGCTTGTCACGGGCGACAGAAAGAATCGTGCCGTGTTTAAGACAGCGGAGCTTTTGGTTTTCGGTCCGCTAGTTGCGCAAATAACTTTTCCATCCGGCGATTCGCCGAGCGCCGAGAATGAGGACTCAAGGGTGGTGCAAATGGGCGAGGCGAATTCGGAACCCACGCCTTCCGTTTCTGAATGAACTAACGTAGGTTCCGCGCTGCTTGAAATTCCCCCAAGTGGAACGACGGAGGTCTGCCGCATGGCCATTCGCGAGTTCACGTTTCGAGATATATTTTTCATCTGCGATTTAGGCGAAAGGGAGTTTGCAAAATATAACGGGCCTTGCGCGATGTCGTGTCTGATGTGCATGGCCGAGCCGAACGCGTTGACTCTAATTTATGCTCATGACGAATTCGAGGATGAACGATTTGGTTTTGCAATCGTACAGTGGAAAGAAGACCAGTCGTACATCGGGGCCGTCGTTACAATTCCTGGAGCACGGCGGCGTGGAGTCGCTAGCGCGCTCATAGCGGAATGTGTGAATGAGGATGCGCGGCACTTACGGGTCGCATATCATGGCTCTCGAAGTGGCGCAGAGCAATGTAATTTCTCGCGCGTTTTTCAAGAAACTAGGGTTTCGAGAGCAGGCTGTTCACCGCCAGTATAAGAGCGGTGAGAACGCTATAAGAATGGTAAGGAACCTAGAGTAAAGCGGTCATGAGCCAAGCTGGAACTTATCGAAAGTACCTCGGGTAGGTGTACACCGCAGCGCGATTTAGTAAAACCAAGTAACCCGCCAAAAGCAGCGAAATGCTATAAACAGCATAAGGATTGAGCAATTTGGGGTGAGCGACGGGGTTTGAACCCGCGACCCTCGGTGCCACAGACCGATGCTCTACCAGCTGAGCTACGCTCACCACCGCTTGAGTGCACCCAGTTTACGACACCCGCGCGGCAACTTCAATGCGCCACGCTCGCCGCGCGCGCGGCGCTCGCTCAATCGTGACTGCGGCGGCGGACGGCGCGGCGCGTTTTCTGCGGGAAGGGAATCGGCGGGGCGGGAGCGTGCGGAGCGGCATATTCCTGCAAACGCGCGCGGGCTTGCGGCGCCCACTCTCCATTGGGTGCGTAGCGCAAATACGATTCCCAATGCTGGCGGGCTTGCACGCGGCCTCCGCGCTTTTCATATGCCAGCGCGAGATTGAAATGCACGTCGGGATGCGCGGGCATGGCGCGCGCGGCGCGCTCCAGATGCTCGATGGCCGCGTCGATTTCGCCCTGCTCTTCGAGGACGCAGCCCAGATTGTAGCGGGAAATTCCGTTGAGCGGATCGAGCTGCACGGAAGATAGAAACGCGGCGCGCGCTTCGGTGAGCTGGCCCATCTGGTAGTAGGCCACGCCCAGATTGATGTGCGCCTCAACCCAATTGGGCGCGAGTTCCACCGCGCGGCGGTAATTCTCCACCGCCTGCGGCAGAAGTTCCGGCGAACTTTCGCAGCGCAGCGCGGATTCGAACAAATCCTGCGCCGAGCGCATGACCATGGGATGCACTTTGGGCGCGCTGGCGGGCGATTGGAAATGGAAAACCCATTGCTGGCGGATGGGATTGAAGGCATTCGATTCGCCGGGAGGGACCATCACAATTTCGCGGCCTTGTTCGAAGACGCGCAATTCCTGAAGGGGAAGCGGCGCGGCGCCAAACTGCTGTTCGAGGATCGAGACGGCGCGGCGAATGCGGCGGGCGGGAACGCGATTTTGCGTGATGCGCTGGATGGCGCGGACGGCGACAAGGTCGCCAAAACTGTAAAACTTCTCGCCCCATCGCGCCTGGGGATGGATCAGCCGCAGCCGTTCCCAATAGCGGAGGCGGCTGGCATCGAGACCCAAAATGCGTCCCACCTCCCTGCGAGTGTAGCGTTGCGCCAAGCGGCTCTGCCCCCTCGAACTGCGGAAAATCGCCAGCCGAAGCTAAATCGAAACGAAACGCGCGCCCAAAAACGTATGCCGCGAATGATTATGCACCTTGTGTCAACTCCCGGCGCAACTCATTTCGGAAAAGTTAAGGGGTGTCGGCGACTGCCGCGATGGCCCATGCCATCGCCGAAACGCCTGCCGGGCGGCGCATCGCGCCATTTGCCGCGATTACTACAAGAGGACACGCGGTTGCGCCGCGCCACAGGCTTGTTAAGATTTCGAGTGAGCTCTAAGCCCGCCACAATGTCCCTCGAAAGCAGTGAACGTCTCTATTTGGAACGCCAGGTCACTCTGGCACGCGCCATATTGGCGGCGCTGGCGCTCGTCGCCCTCCTGGAAACCTACATTTCGCACAGCCGCCGCGTCTCCGTGGTGTTTCTTTCCGTGTACCTGGTGGTGGCCGTGGCGGAAGTGCTGGCCGGAAAGTACGTGGAGGAAGTGCGATTCAAGATTCCGCTGGCCGCGGATTTCGTGGCGCTGGCGGCGTTTTTGTATTTGACGCCGTCGGTCGCGGCCTTCTGGTTCTTGTTTCTGTTTGTGGTGTTTGCGCTGGCCACGCACGGGAATATGCGTGCCATGATGGTATTGGTGATTGCCGCGACCACGGGAATCATCCTTCGCGCGGCAATCATCGATCGCTTCAGCCTGCAAGGAGCGCCGCATTGGGTGGCCATCGGACTCGGCACGCTGGTATCCGGGCTGGGCATGGGGTTTCTGGGCGCGCGCGAGCGTGACCACCTGGAGCGCCAGCAATTTCTGGAAAAGGTGACGAGCGCGTTGCAATTCGAGCGCGGCCTGACGGAATCGGTGCGGCAGATGCTGGGGGAGTTGGCGGAGGAGTTTTCCTGCGAGCAGGCCTGCCTGGCCATCCGCGACGAAGAAATCGAGAGGCTTTTCGTCTGGCGAGTGCAACCGGAAGGCATGGAGGTGCAGTCCCCGGAAACCTTGCCGCTGATCCGCTCCGACACTTTTCTGGCGGACGTTTTCGAAGTTTCGTTTTGCTGGGAATTCACGACCTCGCGCGGCATGGGATTCGGTTGGGACCGCCGCACCGGCGCAAAAGTGCGCGAAGTGCCGGCTCCGCCCATGTCCACCGTCAAGGAATTCGGCGCGCGGCAACTGATGGCTGTGACCATCGAGGTGGGAGGGCAGCCGGCGGGCCGCGTCATTCTGCTGAATCCCGCGAAAAAATTCCGCGAGAGCGATCTGCGCTGGCTCGAACGCATCGTCAGGCACGTTTCCTTGCCGCTGGAGAATGTGTTTTTGTTGCGGCATCTGCGGGCGCGCGCGGTGGAGGCGGAGCGCAGCCGCATCTCCCGCGATTTGCATGACGGCGTCCTGCAGACTTTGCTGAGCCTGAACATCCAGCTTGGCGTGCTGCGCACTCAACTGCCGCAAAAGGGCGAGCAGGTGGGCGAGGATCTCGCCAGGCCTTCAAAAAACCGTGCGCGAGGAGAGCGAGGACCTCCGCCGCATGGTGACCGATTTGCGGCCGCTGCGCGTGGAAAGCGCGGACCTGCGCGAACTGATGCTGGGGTTTGCCGAGCGTTTTCGCAATGAATCGGGCCTGGCCGTGGACCTTTTCATCGAGGACCGCAATCTGCGCCTGCCAGACCGCATTTGCCGCGATCTGTTCCAGATATACCGTGAGTCACTACACAACGTAAAAAAGCATGCGCATGCCAGCCACGTCGTGGTAAAACTAGGACAAGACGAGGCGAAAGTCTCTCTCGTCGTGGACGACAATGGCCGGGGTTTCAGTTTCTCTGGGCGCTACATGAGCGAGGAGCTCGACCGGCTGCGTCTCGGGCCAATTTCGATCAAGGAACGTGCACGAAGCGTAGGGGGAACGCTGGCGGTGGAGTCGAATCCTGGGCACGGGGCTCGTCTAACCATTGAAATCCCATTGAGTTGAGATGACCAAAAGCAAACAGGCGGTTCGTATCCTGGTCGCGGACGACCATGCCATTTTTCGGGATGGCCTCCGCAAGCTGCTCGAGGCGGCGGACGATATCCAAATCGTCGGCGAAGCCTCGAATGGGGTGGAGTGCATCAAGATGCTGGCGAAGCTCAAGCCGGACATCCTCCTGCTGGACCTGCGCATGCCGGAAAAAGACGGCCTGGGCGTGCTCGAGGAAATCAATTTCGATTCGCACGCCCACGCGGGTGATTGTGCTGACCGCGGCCGAGGATGATCGCGATGTGGTGCGCGCCATGCGCTTGGGCGCGCGCGGCGTGGTGCTGAAACAGTCCGCCAGCGACCTGCTGGTGAAAAGCATCCGCAAAGTTTCCGACGGCGAAATCTGGCTCGACAATCGCATGACCGCCGAAGTGATCGACGCCTTCAAGAAATCCGCGGAATCCGGGCAGCGCCGCGAAAAACCGCTGCTGAGCGACCGCGAAAAGGAAATCGTGCAGCTCGTGGCCCAGGGTTTTCGCAACCGCGAGATCGGCGAAAAATTATTCATCAGCGAGCAGACGGTGAAAAATCACCTGCATAATATTTTCGACAAGCTGGGAGTTTCCGACCGCCTGGAACTCGCCCTCTACGCCATTCACCACCGCCTGATCGAGCAAACCTAAACTCCTGCACCCTTTTTTTGCCGGCATTCCCCGTTCCAAAATAGGACCTCAAGCGATACATGAACCGCCAAGGTGGATGTCCATTTCGCTGAAAATGCGCTGCGCCCGTGTTTCTCGGAGGGGAATGCGTTATCCTAGTTTCTGAATTAAAACATGAGCACACCTCCGATGACGCAACCGCCGGAACGAAAGTGGCGGCTGACATATTCCCGCGAAGTTGGTTTCCTGATTTGCATTGTCCTGCTGCTGATTTTTTCCGGCGTGACGGCGTTTGCCGCGCGCATGTATCACAAAAGAATTCACGTCCTCGCGGATGATTGGTTCGCCCAGGGCGAAACCAGTTTTCGCGCTGGGGACGCTGCCGCGGCGCTGGCGGATTATCGCAACGCGCTGGCCTTCGCACCGGTGAATCCCAAATTTCAATTTCATTTTGCCCAGGCGCTGGCCGCCACGGGCCATGACGATGAAGCCCGCGACTACCTGGAGACCTTGCTTTCGGAATCGCCCGGAAGCGGTCCTGTCAATTTGGAGCTGGCGCGGATTTCTACCGGGAAGCGAGCGATGCCGGAAGCTTTGCGCTATTACCACAGCGCAATTTACGGCGAATGGGATTCGAATCCCATTCAGACCCGCTGGCAGGTGCGCCGCGAACTTTGCGAATATCTGCTGCAGCACAATTCCATCGAGCAGGCCGAGCCGGAGGTCATCGCTCTCGCGGACAATACGCCCGCGGAGGAT
The DNA here is from genome assembly GCA_963708285.1 of uncultured Acidobacteriota bacterium. Classification (GTDB taxonomy): domain Bacteria; phylum Acidobacteriota; class Terriglobia; order Acidiferrales; family UBA7541; genus Palsa-295. Next base: position 41,424 of record CAVPSF010000001.1, on the reverse strand, counting down.
GTGCCACGACAGAAGGTGGTGGGGGCCCTCCTGCTGCGCACGCGGACCTGGACTCGCGCGCTCGATGTTTTCGAATCCATTTTAATTCAGGACCGCAGGGACGCCGAAGCGCTCTCCGGCGCCGGGACGGCCAGTTTTGAGTTGGGCAAATATCAACAGGCGCTGAATTTTTTCGAGCGGATGCCGGCGGCGGAGCGAAACGCGGCGGGCGCGGCGGAAATGTTTGAAACCTCGCGGCAGATTTCGGCGCTGGACCCGTTTCTACACGGATTGCCGCCGCGCGAGAAAGCCGCGCGGACCTCGCAATCGCTCGATATCGCGCTCAACCGCCTGCAAGATTGCGAGCAATCGAAAGGCGCTCCCGTGTCGGCGGTGCCGCCGGTGACGCCCCTGCAGCAATTATTCGCTTCCAGCGCCGCGCAACGCAAGGAATGGAGCCGGAAATATCTGGAACGGAATCCGGACGCCACTGAAGCGGCCATGGCCTTTGTCTTCCAGGCGGAAAATCTGGCCGCGCAGGAATGCGGGCAATCCTCGGGCGATGATCACGCCCTATGGTTATTGAGCCGCGGCGGGGAAGGCGGCCCTCGTTGAGCGATTCGCAGGAAATTACCCCGCCGCATTCCGAAAATGCCGCGACCGGCGAAAAAAACACACCCTCGCGCGAAAAGTTGAAGTCGCTTTGGGAGAAGTGGCGCAAAAGCATCTTTTCGCTGCGCGAAGACCATCTCTTTTTGATTCTGGCCGTGCTCATCGGGATTTTTTCGGGCCTGGCGGTGGTGTGTTTCCGCATCGCCATTGATTGGACGCAACTCTCCACTCTCGGTTCATCGCTGGCTCCTTCGGCGTGGCGCGTGCTGCTGGTTCCCGTGTTGGGCGGCCTGCTGGTGGCTTTTCTGGTTATCCGCGTTTTTCCGCAATCGGAGGGCAGCGGAGTAAATCGCACCAAGGAAGCCGTATACATCTCGAATGGCTACATCCCTTTCCTCACGGTCATCGGAAAATTCGTGGTCTGCGCCATCGCCATCGGCACAGGGCAATCGCTGGGCCCGGAGGATCCTTCCCTGCAGATGGGCGCGGGTATCGCCTCCAAAATCGGTCGAAGCCTGAAGCTTTCGCAGGAAAAAATCCGCTTGATTGCTCCAGTGGGAGCCGCGGCGGGGCTTGCGGCGGCATTCAACGCGCCGATTTCCGCGGTCCTTTTTGTGATCGAGGAAGTCATCGGGGAGTGGAGCGGAGGGGTGCTGGGCGCAATTGTGCTGGCCGCGGTTTCGAGCGTGGTGACCATGCGCTCATTTCTCGGCGCCGATTCGCTCTTCCGTGTGCCGGAATTTCGCGTGGTGCGCCCGCAGGAATTACTCGGCTATGCCGCGCTGGGTGTGGTGGGCGGCGTCGCATCGCTCATCATGCTGAAATGGATCGCCTACGCGCGGCCGCGCATTTCCAAATTTTCCAAGCGCACGCAATATTTTCAACCCGCCGCCGCGGGCCTTTTGATCGGCTTCATCGGCTTGCGTTTTCCCCAGGTGATGGGCGCGGGTTACACGGTGATCGACCAGGCCATGCACGGGCAATTTACCTGGAAGCTTTTGTTGCTGCTGGGAGTGCTGAAAATCCTGGCCACCGGTTTTTCCTTTCTCAGCGGAACGCCGGGCGGGCTCTTCGCACCCACGCTGTTCATCGGCGCCATGTTGGGAGGTTCGGCGGGGGCCATCGAACAACACATTTTCCCGGCGGTCACCGGCAGCATGGGCACTTTTGCGCTGATCGGCATGGGAACGCTCTTCGCCGGGTTTTTGCGGACACCAATCACCTCGATATTCATGGTTATCGAAGTATCCGGGAACTACACGGCCATTCTGCCGGTGATGATTTCCACCATGATCGCCTACCTCATTTCGCGGCGTTATCAGAAGGTGGCGCTCTACGACTTGCTGGCTTTGCAAGATGGCATTTCATTGCCTTCGATTGAGCGCCAGCGCGAGCAGGTCTCGCTATCCGTGGAAAACGCCATGCAAAGGAATCGCGCGCAACTCGTTCATCCCACCGATTCCGCGGCCGATGTGCTGGGGCGCACGGAATTGGAGCCCGATGCGCCGCTACTGATGCGCGCTGCGGAAAACGACTGGCGTTTGCTCGACCGCGAAGATTTGAAGCGGCTCGTGGCGGAACCTGCTGGCAGGCATTTGGCAGCCGAAGCCGGCTCCGCGGGGCCCCTGCCAGTGCTATTTCCCGATCAATCGCTGGAGGAGGCCTTGCAGATTTTAGGCGATTGGCCGCTGATTCCCGTGGTCAGCAGGGCCAATATCGAGAAACTCGAAGGGGTGGTGACCCTCGCGGATGTGCTGCGAACGTTCCGAAATGCACCATCTGAATAGCATCTCCTTCGGCTTCCATGTTTTGCCCACCCACGTATAGTACTTCTGTACCAAATCGCGCCTGCCGAATTGACCCCTTTGCTCTATTGGTTTAGCTGCCCGCAAACCCTATCCTGCTCAGGTATTCGGAGGTAGTGTCCTGTGTCCTTAAAAGAGCGTAGGGCGACGCGCCGCTTTTTGATGCGTTTGCCATTAACCGTCCGATGGACGGACGAGAGCGTGGTGGGTGAAGCCACGACGGAATCGCGCGAAGTCAGTTCGCGCGGGCTGTATTTTCATCTTCCCAAAGGTTTGAAGAGCGGGGCTCCCGTCGAGATCGTCATGACTCTGCCGCACGAATTGACGCAGGCCGGCCCGGTGCGCGTGCGCTGCCTGGGACGCGTCCTGCGCAGCAGCCAGGAGCACTCCGGAGACGTGGGCGTGGCTGCGGCCATCGAGCGCTACGAATTCATGCGGAACGCTGAAAACGCCGCATAACGATTTCTTACCCAGACCCTGCGGAGATGGGTGAGAAGTGCCGGGCGGCTTGGGTCCCTCAGCCTAGCCGTCCGGCTATATCTTCGAAGGCAGTCTTCGCCTAGGGCTTACTCGACCTGGCGGATATTCTTTCCTTCGTTTTCATCGTAGGCACTACCGGTTCGGCAGAGTCGAAATTCCCTCCACCCCCATCAATCCCAAATCGGACGTCGCCAGAGTCAAATTCAGGATTTTTGCGGTAGCCGCCAAAAACGTGTCGGCGGGATCTCGCAGAGGCCCGCGAAATTCGCTGGTGGCTAGAACGATTTCCGCGGTCAAAGGCGCTTCCTTCATGGGAGCAGCCTCGAATGCTGCGCGAATCCACTTCTCTGCGGATATCCCGGAAACAATGCGCCCTTTCTCGAAAAGAATCATGGTCTCCCAGATGCTGATGGGGGAGAGCCAGATTTCATTGCCTTTTTCAACGAGGGCTGAGGCGACGGTGGGAGTGAGTTTTTGGGGATCCGCCAAACTCCAAATCCAGATGTGTGTGTCCAGCAGAATTCTCACGGCCGCAGCGCATCCCAGTCCTGATCTTCGGCAACCGGGCCCACAAGGTCGCCATGAATCGCAAGGCTGCCCGTGAGTGCGCCCAGCCATGTCGCAGGACGGTCCGGCTGGGAGGGTGGAACCACTTCCGCGATAGGCTTGCCGAATTTGGTGATCAAGACAGGCTGGCTGGTCTTTTGGACGCGCTTCAGAACTTCGAGGCAGGTGGCCTTGAATTTAGAGATGGAGATGGTCTGCACACCCGAGTTATACCATAGTCAAAGACTATAGTCATTTCATATTTATCGCCCCACCTTACCGCTTCAATCGAATTCCATCTTAGGTGCAGCTTGCTCCGCGCCAACCCTGCCCGCGCGAACCTCCGCCTTAAAGTAATTTTCGGCGCGGATCGGCGAACCTGCCATGCGGCGAAGCATGGCAATCTTGCCCGACGTGGCTCAGCGCATCTGCGATAGGTCCCTGGAAGAGTCTTTCGGCGGGGGCACCCAGAGGTTCTTCCGAGGCCAGAAAATCATCAAAGTCGCGAAGCGCCTGAAAGAATCGCTGCGCACCCATGTCCCAACTAAGTGGCGGAGAATCATGCCAGTCGTGCCGCCCCTGTGCGAGCCCGAGCGCCCAATCGAACAAGTCCCCGAGGTGGGCGAGGATTTGTCCCGGGGTTCTCGATGACTCGTTGACGCGATAGGTGGCGAAGCTTTCCGGCGCGCCGCGGAATGATTTGGCCGCGCGATACGCAAGCGCGGCGACCGTGTGGCGCAGGAGTTGACGGCTGGCGTCCGCATGCTTCGTTTCGGAGGGGCTTTTCATGCGCGGCATTCTAACACGCGCAAGCGGCCGAATCTCGAGTTCGCAGCGAGCAGGAGTTCGCCGCGCCTGCAAACTTTTTGTTACTTCTTTAGCGGCAAATACGGCACGAAGCCGTGCGTCGTAGTGCGCAGCCGATAAACGGAAGTAGTCGCCGTGATGTAGAGCGTGCCGTAGTCCGGATCGCCCCAGGCGAGGTTGGCGGGCTGTTCGGGGATGACAATGGTGCCCAAGTGGTGGCCTTGCGGGTCCCAGACCCAGATGCCTTTGGGCCCGGTGACAAACATATTTCCGTGAGCATCGAGTTTCATGCCGTCCGGAACGCCGTCGCCTTTGGCGCCCGGCTCTTCTCCGAAAATGCGGCCGTTGGCAAGCGTGGCGTCCGGAGTGAAATCGTAAACGCGAATATTTCGCTGTTCGCTGTCGTCCACGTAAAGGCGCTTTCCATCGGGAGAAAAGGCCAGACCATTCGGCTGCGAAAGCTCCTTGGTGAGCAAGCGGACCTGGCCTTTTTCATCCAGGCGATAGACGCCCTGAAATGGAATTTCTTGCGTTTGCCCCGCGGGAAGATCGAGCGTGGGGTCGGTGAAATAAATGGCGCCGTCCGGACCGGTCACCACGTCATTGGGGCTATTGAACCGCTTGCCTTCGAAATGGTCGGCAAGGATGGTGTAATGCCCGTCGGGCGTGACGGAAATAATCGCGCGCAGGACGCTGGCGCAATCGAGCAGACGCCGGCTGGAATCGTAGGTGTTGCCGTCCGGATCGCCAAGCGCGATGATGCTGTCTTTTTTGCCGTCCATCGAGACGCGGAAAATTTTGTTGAGCGTCTCATCGCTGACGTAGAGAAAACCCGCCGAATCCCACACCGGACCTTCCGTGAATCCGAAGCCGCCGGCGACGGTTGCAAGCTGGGCGTTGTGGGGAATCAGATTCCAGAATTCGCGCGAAGCCGGCTGCAATTCGAAATTGCGCAGGGAATCGGCGGCTTTGGGGCGCCGCGCGGCGAAAGAACCAGCCAGGATCAGAACAGCGAGGGCGATGAAGATTCGTTTGGTCATGGATGAAAAGTCCCTATGGCTCGCAAATGCAAACTGCGCGATGAATTTAAATCGATCTACCGGGCCGGGAGCCTGCGCCGGGGCTAATACGACCCCCTGGAATCCTTGGAATCCGTCGGCGCATGGGGCGCCGAGCGCATCAAGAAGCTTATCAGCGAGTTGATTTGCGCGGCGGAAAATTTTTGCGAATAGTCGGCGGGCATCAGCGAATGCGAAGAGTGTTCCACGCGCGCCACGTCGGACATCTGGAACAAATGAAACGCTCCGTCGAGCGATTGCAGTTGCAGCGAAAAATTATCCTGATTGCGAGGGATGCCGCTATAGGTCTTTCCGTCCTTGGTGGTGACGGTGACGGGCATTTGGCGCGGGTCGAGATTGAGGTTGGGGTCGGTGATGGCCGTGCGAATTTCATCGACCGAGTGCGTCGTGGCGTAGGAGGAGAGGTCGGGTCCGATGAATCCACCTTGGCCCTCGACCATATGGCATTGCGCGCAGCCCGCCTCTCCGTAGAAGAGAGTTTTCCCGGCATCGGGATCTCCCGGAAGTTTCGCGGCGCCTTGCGCGCCCTGGAGCACCCGCAAGTAAGCGACGATGGAATTGATTTGCTCGCTCGAGAAAGTGGATCCGAAGGCCGGCATCGCTCCGGAATCGGAGCCGTTGTGCACCATGCGGAAAATTTGCGTGTCGGTCATTTGCTGCACATCGGGACTTCCGGCGATGTCCGGGGCGTGCTCGCCGCCGCGGCCGTCAAGCCCGTGGCATGCGGCGCAAGTTGTCGAGAAGATTTTCTTGCCGGCTTGCACGCCTGTCGCCGCGGATTTGTGCGATGGTGATGCCTTCTGGGTCTGCGCGGAAACAGCCCCGCCGCAGAAAAGCGCCAGCAGGAATGTTCCGGCCAGAAATATTGCGCCGCGTAGAGCCGCGCGAATTGCAGAGACTTGCCCTAAATCCTCCAAAGAAAACCTCCCCGTGTTCCCGTGGTTCGCATTTTCATGGCAATCGCACAAATCCTACCGCAATCTCCGCCGATTAGAAGCGGAATTTCAACGCCGCCTGCAAAATACGGCAGGAGCGCGTCGCATTCAGCGAATTGCCGCAGGAAACGCGGGCACACCGCTCGGATCGGTGACGATTCCAGAAATGCTGCCGCTGATGCCCGCCCAGGCGAGGGCCGCACCCAGCAAAAGGGTCACAAGCAATGCCAAAACAGACTTGCCGAAAATTCGCATCCTAGTACGCTCGGCGGAGGGGGGAACTGCGCTCCCCCTCCGCGTCTAGCCGAGCGATTTCACCAGATGAATGCCGGACATCGGATTTTGAAAATACAAACCCCACCCAACGGGCGCAAATATATCATTTCCCATGTGAGCGGGTTCGTACTTTTTAATCAAATTTAATGAAACGCGGCTCAGGGCGCTTTGACGGCTACCGCTGAAATCTCCACGCGCGCGTTATTCACGAGCCCGCCTACTTGCACCGTGGCGCGCGCCGGCTTGGGATCCGGCAGAATGGTCCGGTAGACTTTGTTCATGTCCGCGAAATCGTGAATGTCGGCCAGGTAGACGGTTACGGATACCACGTCATTCATGGAAAACCCGGCGTCCTTTACCACCGTGCCGATATTTTCCAGCGCCATGCGCGTCTGCGCTTCCACTCCGCCTTCCACCAGGTTCCCCTTGGCGTCGGTTCCTTGCTGTCCCGCCACGTACAATGTGTTGCCGGCCACGATCCCGTCGCTGAAGGGAAGGTTGAGCGCCGGATTTTCCAGGCTGATGGCGCGCCGGAATTGCGTATCGCCGTTGATGGATCCGGCCAGCAGAAATAAGCAAGCCAGGGCAAGGCTCCCGCCCGTGAAACGGAAAAAGTTTCTTTGCATGTTCTCTCCTCGATTTGAATTTACTTGCTCGATCATGATTTCATCGCCTGCGATTGGGCCGCCCTGTTGTACTCTGGGACCGCATTTTTCCGGCAGCCCGCGAACCGGCGGCTCGCGCACACTCCCATGCCGGTGAAAGAGTGCGCAAACTTATATATATCCAGGAGGAGTGAATGAACAAATCAAATCGTAACCCAGTTTTTCCCCGGGCCGGCGCTTGTCTGGCCATCGCCGCGCTGCTGGCCGCCGGCGCGCTTGGTTTGGTGAAGCGCACCTCGGCGCGGCAAGCGCCGGCTTCCTCCGCCCAGCAGGACGATGCCGCCCTGCTTGAAGGATTCCGGCACGTCGAAGTCGCGTCCGTTTCCGACGCCATCGAGCAGACTTTAGGCAAGCGCATGTACATGTCCCACCGCATGCGGCCGATTTTCACTTCCCGCTTTGTGGGTTTCGCGCTCACCGTGGAATTGAAAAAGGACGAGGGAAACAAGGACCCCCAGGCGCTGCAGGGCATGCTGCAAGCCATCGATCAGGGCGCGCCGGATTCAGTGTACGTGATGGTTCTGGAAGACGGCCAGGATATCGCCGGGATGGGCGGACTGATGGGCACCGCCATGCAGGCGCGGAATTTCTCGGGCGCGGTGATTGACGGCGGCGTGCGCGATACCGCCTACCTGCGAAAAATCGAATTTCCGGTTTTTGCCACGGGCGTCGTGCCTTCCACCTCCGTGCATCACTACCGCTTTGCGGGCGCGAATATTCGCGTGGTATGCGACGGCGTTCCGGTGAATGGAGGCGACATCGTGGTGGCCGACTCGGATGGCGTGGTGGTGGTGCCGCGCGAAAATGCCAAGGAAGTGCTGACTTTGGCGCAGCAGATGGACTTTAAGGAACACTCGATGTACGCGTGGATCGAAAAGCTGAAATCAATCGAACAGGCCGTGGAGAAGTTCGGAAGGCTGTAAAGGCGGAGGAAGGTCCCCAACCGGCGCGGCGCGAAGTGCGGAACAGCGAACGGCTGCCGTTCCGCGAAGAAGGGCGCGGGGGCGCGTTCCAGGCGCGAGGACCGGCTTGCCCATCCGCGCCGAAGGGCTGTACAACACGGTTTGGCCACGGCAAGCAGAGCGCCTCCCCGCCAATTAATGAATGTTTTAATAAATAGTTCTTGAATCTTGCCCAAAAGTTGTGTATCAGCATTTCTCACCTGGTAAATGGAACTTTCATTTTCGGATGAGTCAAGCCAGGGCGGGAAGGAAGACGTGAAGACTCCGGGCAAGAGAAGTTACAACATCACTTCGCTGCAGCGCGGGCTGAGCCTGCTTTCCATGTTTGCAAAAGCCGAAGATGGGCTGGGCGCGGCGCGATTGGCGCAGATTTCCGGTTTGCCGGTCAGCACCCTGCATCGCTTCCTCGTGAACCTGGAATCGGCCGGGTATTTGACTTGCGACAGCGAGGGGAATTATCACCTGGGAATTGCCTGCGTGTCGCTGGGGCAGGCGGCCATCGGGCAGATGGACATGCGCGCGCTGAGCAGGCCCTTCCTGCAGGAACTGAATCATCAAACGCGCGAGACAGTGCACCTGACCGTGCGCCATGGACTTTCCGCGGTATACGTCGAGAAACTCGATTCTCCCGAACCGGTGCGGATTTATTCGCGGATCGGAGCGACGGTTCCGCTGCATTGCACGGCCATCGGAAAAGTGCTGCTGGCCTACATGCCCGAGGCGGAGCAATCGCAGGTGCTGGAGTTGTTGGATTTGAAGCGATTTACGCCGAACACCGTGGGCAGCTTGCAGGAATTGCGGGCGCAATTGCTGCGCGTGCGGCGCAACGGACACGCGCTGGACCTGGAAGAGCACGAGATGCACATCCGGTGCCTGGCGGCTCCGGTGTGGGATCATTCCGGGGCGGTCAACGCCAGCTTGAGCATCACCGGACCTGCCGTGCGCATGACCATTACCCGGCTGCGCGAACTCGCTCCCATGGTTCAAGCCGCAGGCGCGGGGATTTCAAGGAAACTGGGGTACGCGAGCGGTTCGCATCAAAGAGCGGACGCGAACACGGGTAATGGCCACAAAACTCCCGACGGAGCGCGGATAAACTTGCGCGGATCGGCAAAAAAATGAGCCGCGACCGCAGGGTGCGATTGCGGTATGTCGGGCATGGCGCGCGCCTTGCTGCTTTGGGCATTTTGACTTTGGCGGTGGCTGCGCCCGCCAGCGCACAATCCGCGGCGCACAATTTGCCGGCGTCAGAAAATCCCCTCAAAACTTGCCACATTGCGGAGGGGAATTTTGATGGGTGGAGCGCGAAAACCGTTTCCAATGACTGGGTCACTCTTACTTTCGTTCCGCAATTAGGCGGGCGCCTGATGCAAGTGACTTTCGCTGGCCATCCATTCCTGTTCGTGAATCCCAAGTTCCAAGGAAAGTATTTCCCACCCGTAGACAACGGCGCTTCCGGGCAATGGACCAATTATGGGGGCGATAAAATCTGGCCGATGCCCGAAGGGTCGCAGGATCCGCAACATTGGCCGGGACCGATTTCCGATGTGCTGGACGACGGCGAATATAGTTTCAAGATTGTTTCGCAGGGAGCGACGTGCAAAGTGCGGCTCGAAGGCCCCGCCGATCCGCGCACCGGCCTGCAATATTCGCGTGAAATCGCGCTCGCGGGAGATTCGCCGGAAATTCATTTTCACGCGATGATGAAAAACGCATCGAAGCAGCCGATCGAATGGTCCATGCAATCGGTGACGCAATACGATACCGCCAGCGCGCAATCGCCCGGCGATTACAATCACGATTTCTGGGCCATTACGCCCGCGAGTCCGCACAGCGTGTACCTCGACGGCTTTCACGTCCGCGCGGGCCTGGCCGATGATCCTTCCTTTGCCGTCAAGGGTGGCTTGTTCACGCTGCACTGGCTCTTTCTGCAGAATGAAGTGTGGGTTGATTCGCCGGGAGACTGGGTAGCGGTAATGGATCGCGCGACAAAATTCGCGATGATCGAAAAATTCAAATTTCACGCCGGCGCGGATTATCCCGGCAGGGCCAGCGTAATTTTTTACAAGAATGGGCCGGGCGTGGGCCTGGACGCGAAAGGGATGCCGGTAATCCACAACAACGCGGGCGACACTCCGTATTACATGGAAGCGGAGTTGAACAGCCCCATGGCCAGGCTGCGGCCCGGGGAAACCTACGCGATGGATACGCAATGGTATCCCACGCGCGCGGGCGATGCATTTACCACCGTGACGTCCGCCGGCGCAATCGCGCAACCTTTGGCCGCGACCGAATCCGCGAAGGAGCTTACGATCTCGGGAAGTTTCGGAGTCTTGTGGCCCGGCAAAATCGTGGCGCATTTTTACGGCGCCAAGGGCGCGAAGCTGAAATCATTGGTGATCGAGTCCGTCGACCCCGCAAACTTCGTGACCCTGAATCAAACTCTTCCCGCACCTGCGGCGGTTTCGCGCATTTCTTTTCGCCTGGTGGATGAGCAGGGAATCGACCGCGGATCGCTCGGCGAGGCGAACGTGACCCACGCGAAAGGAAGTTCTTAATTTGGTGAGCGCGATCATCGAAATCGCCTGCTTCCTCGCACTCGGCGCCACTTTGCCGCTCGCGGCCCAGGCGCAAGGGGGAATCAGCGCTGCTATAACCGCGCACGTCGATGTGCAGCCCAAGGAATTGCTCGCCACCGCGCCTTCCACGAATTGGCTGATGTATCACGGCGATTATTCCGGGCGCCGCTATTCCGCGCTGGACCAAATCAATGCCGGAAATGTGGCGCAATTGCGGGCGCAATGGGTGTTCCACGCACCAGGCGCGGGCGAATGGGAAGTCACGCCGGCGGTCGTCGATGGAATCATGTTTGTAGGCGCCGCCAATGACGCCTACGCGATTGACGCGCGCACCGGCCAGGAAATCTGGCATTACGCGCGGCCGGTCAGCGAAGGGCTGATCGACGACGCTTCGCAGCATCACAACCGCGGCGTGGGCGTTTGGCATTCGCACGTATTCATCGAAACCGACAACGCGCATCTGCTTTGCCTCGACGCGCGTTCGGGAAATTTGTTGTGGGATGTGGCCTACGCGGAAGGAAATAAAAATTACGGCGCGACGAGCGCTCCTTTGGTGGTGAACGACAAAGTTTTAGTGGGAACTTCGGGGGGCGATGACGGCGTGCGCGGATTTTTGGCGGCCTTCGATGCCGAAAGCGGCAAGCCCCTTTGGAAATTCTGGACCATCCCAGCCCCGGGAGAACCCGGCTCGCAAAGTTGGCCCGGGAAATCCTATCTGCATGCCGGCGGGACCACCTGGATGCCCGGAACGTACGACCCGGAGCTTGGCATCCTGTATTGGGGGACCAGCAATCCTTCGCCGGATTTTGACGGCGCGGTGCGGCCTGGCGACGACCTTTATACCGACAGCGTGGTAGCTCTCGACCCAGACACTGGAAAACTGAAATGGTATTTTCAATTCACTCCGCACGATTTGTACGATTACGACGCGGTGGAAACTCCGGTTCTGGTGGATGCGGAGTTTCATGGCCACCCTCGCAAACTCCTGCTGGAGGCGAATCGCAACGGATTTTTGTACGTCCTTGACCGCATCACCGGGAAATTTCTTTCGGCCACTCCTTTCGCGCAAAAATTGAATTGGGCGAGCGGCATTGACGCCCAAGGCAAGCCGATTCGCACCGGAGTCGAGCCATCGGCCGCGGGAACGCTGGTTTGTCCCGGCTACGCGGGAGCCACCAATTGGAACGCGCCATCCTTCAACCCCGCGACGCATCTTTTTTATTTCATGGCGCTCGAAGATTGTTCCACCTACTTCCTCAAGCCCCAGGAATTCACCGAGGGTCGCACATATTACTCGACGGGTGTGAAGCATCCCGCGGACCAGCACGGACACAGAACCCTGATGGCCTTCGATCTGCAATCCGGAAAATTTGGTTGGAGCGATGTGGGGGCCGGTTCGGGCCGGTCCATGGGCGGGACCATGACCACCGCCGGAGGGCTGGTGTTTTTTGGCGATGATGCGCAATCGCTCGAAGCTGTGGACGCCGCGACCGGCACTGCTCTCTGGCATTTTCATACCGGCCAGACCATGCATGCTTCCCCCATGACATATGCAGTGGACGGAAAACAGTATGTGGCGATAGCATCCGGCAGCGATCTATTCAGCTTCGCGCTGCCTTGAGCAGTGAAATCGGATTTCGAAACTTGCGCGGCAAAGGAGAAACAACCATGGACACAAACGATGTGACTCGCAGGAATTTCGCGGTGCGGCTGGCTGCTTTATTTTCGGGATTGGGAATTGCCGGCGCTTCGCTGGGCGCCAAGAGCGCGGCGGCGCAAGGCTCCTCCGCTGTGCAAAAGCTGGATTACGACGGCAAGCCCGCCAGCGGCAAGCAAATGATCACCTCGCTGATCGTTCACAACGGCTTGATTTACATTTCCGGGCAAGGCGCCAATGACGCCGGCAACGTCACTGGAGCGGACATCGAAACGCATACCAAAAAGGTGATGGACAACGTGCAGAAGCTGGTGGAGGCAGGCGGCGGCTCGATGGACTCCATCCTGCAGCTCACCGTGTATCTCGGGAACCTCGATTACTACGACGGAATGAACAAAGTATTCAAAAACTATTTCCCGAATGGCGGGCCCGCGCGCACCACCGTGGCCGTCGCCGGAGTTCCGGGAAAATCGTTGCTCGAAATCAATTGCATCGCAGCAGTCACCCGCAAGTAAGAAAAAGGAGACGAAACGTCATGGGAATCATATGGAATCGGCGAACTTTTTTGGGAAGTGCCGCGGCGCTGACCGGATCGGCATGGAGCGGGATGAAAGTGTTTGCATCCACCGGCCCGCAAGAATCAAAGCTGAGCGGGCTCGGCTCCACGGGCAATGTTTACGATGAGCTGGGCGTCACCACGTTGATCAACGGGCAGGGAACGATGACCGAACTGGGCGGGTCGCTGATTCGTCCGGAGGTGGATGCGGCGATGGCCCAGGCCACGCAGCACTTCGTCAGAATCCCGGATCTCGAAGTGGCCGCCGGGAAGCGCATCTCGCAGTTGTTGAAACTCCCGGATGGCTACACCGCGATCGTGACTTCCGGCGCGGCCGCCGCGATTCAATCCGGCCTCGCGGGAGTGTTGACCGGCGACGATGAGACGCTGATCAAGCGGCTCCCGGACCTGACGGGTATGAAGTCGGAAGTGATCATCCAGAAGTCGCACCGCAATCCCTTTGATCACCAGCTTCGCGGCACGGGCATCAAGCTGATTGAGGTCGAATCGCTCGAGGATTTCGAAGCAGCCGCGGGGCCTCGCACCGCCATGACTTACTTTTTGAATCTGGCCGATCCCACGGGGCAAATCAAACGCCAAGACTGGCTCAAGCTATGCCAGGCGAGAAACATTCCGGCGATGATCGACGCCGCCGCCGATACGCCGCCGGTCTCGCACCTGTGGGACTACGCCAACATGGGCTACGACATGATTACCTTCAGCGGCGGAAAAGCCATGCGCGGACCGCAATGCGCAGGGTTGTTGATTGGCCGCGAGAAAATGGTCCACTGCGCGTTGCTCAACAACAGCCCCAATGAAGACACCATCGGCCGCGGGATGAAGGTGGGCAAGGAAGAAATCGTGGGCATGGTGAAGGCGCTCGAATTGTATTTGAACGAGGACCACGACGCGGTGACGGCGGAATGGTCGAAGCGGCTGAACCTGATCTCGAACGAAATCACCAAGATCGCGGGTGTCACCACCGCCTACTTCGTTCCGGAAATCGCCAACCATGTGCCGCACATGAAAATCAACTGGGACACGCAGAAAATCTCGCTGACGCCGCACGATGCCTCGCAAGAATTGCAAAAAGGCAAGCCTTGCATTGTGCTTTCCACCTCGGAACTCGGCCTGTCCATGAACAGTTTCATGCTGCAGCCGGGCGAAGACAAAATCATTGCCGGGAGACTTGTGGAATTGTTCCGTGCGCATGCTGCGTGAGGAACGCTGCGCCGCGCCTTTAATCGAGCAAAGGCGCGGCGCAGAAAGTAAAGCGGCCCGCGAACTGGATCGTGAATATTCGCCTGCGCGCCCGGATTTATTTTTCCGGCATGCGCAGCATGGACCCTTTTTGTTCCAGCCAGCGGTTGAATTCCTCGATCATCGCGGGGGTCCATCGAGAATCGATCTGCCCGGGAGTGTATTTTCCTTCGCGCAGCATCTCATGGCCCCAGTCATCCACTTGGTGATCCATTTCTCCCGCATCGGCAACTTTTTCGGCGAGCTGCGGCGGGATGAAAGTGACGCCTTCGGGATCGCCCACGGCGACGTCGCCGGGCATCACCGTGGCCTGTCCAATGCGAATCGGAACATTGATGCCGACGAGCATGACGTTTTCGAGCGCCGAAGGATCAACGCCGCGCGTGTACACTTGAAATCCTTTGATTTCCTGGATGCCGGTGACGTCGCGGACCGCGCCATCCACAATCAGCCCGTCATGGCTCTTGGCAAAAATAGCGGTCGAGAGATTATCCCCCACGATGGTGCCATCCTTGATTTTCCCGAAGAGGTCGACCACCAGCACGTCTCCAGGCTTGAGAATATCGATAATCCAGGAATTTTCATCGCCGATCCGCCCTTCCTTTTTTCCGTTGGCCTTTATGACGGAATCGAAGTCGGGACGGCGCGGCATGAAGACAGCGGTGACTACGCGGCCCACCAGCCGCTCCCCGGGATTGATCACCTGCCATCCGCCCGCGAATTGATTGACGTACCCGGTATCCTGCAGCACGTCCCAGGCTTGCTCGGCGTCGGTATTTTTCAGACGCTCGAGAACGGAGTCCGGCACTTTGGGGCGGCCGTCAGGAAAGCGCTCGCCGTGCCAATCCGGCGTAAAAGCAATGCGCTGATCGGTGGAAAAAAGCCCCAATTGGGCGCGCGCGGGAATGGCGCAGGCCAGAAGCAGCGCGGCGGGAATGGCAATGCGGCAAAATGGCTTGAACATTTTTCTCCCTCGAATTTGCGTGAAGTGTTTGCGGCACTCTGCGGCCGGATGCATCGGAAAATGAATTCGCCGGCAACCGCGAAACGTTATCACGCCGCACGAGCGGCAACAACCGCCACTTTCATGCGCTTCTGCGAATGGCGCAGCACACCGCTATTGTTTTTGCCCGGGAAGGGAGACTGCCTTTGCTAGCCGAACGCACCACACGTGTGCGATGGTTCCTGATTTTCTGGCTGTTTATCCTGAGCGCCGTGGCGTTTCTGGATCGCGTGAACATTTCCATCGCCGGCGGCTCGATTGCGGATGAATACCATCTCAGCAATGTGCAGCTGGGATGGGTTTTCAGCGCTTTCCTGGTGGGTTACGCGTTGATGCAAACCCCCGGAGGATGGCTGGCGGACCGTCTGGGCTCGCGCAAAGTGCTGGCGGCCGGCGTACTGTGGTGGGGGATTTTCACCGCACTCAGCGCCGCCGTGCCGTCGAAAATAGTCGGAGCGCTGGCGATTTTCATCTCGCTGCGATTTCTGCTGGGCGCGGGCGAAGCCATCATTTATCCCGCTTCGAATCAATTCGTCGCGCGGTGGATTCCCAGCAAGGAACGCGGCATCGCCAACGGCTGGATTTTTGCGGGCGTGGGAGCGGGCGCGGGCATCACCCCTCCGCTGATCACCTGGGTGATGCTGCATTACGGCTGGCGGTCGTCTTTTTATATTTGCGCGGTCATCGGAGTCATCACCGGCGCTATTTGGTATGTGATTGCGCGCGATTCGCCGGAAGAGCACAAGCGCGTTTCCGCCACGGAACTTGCCGCCATCCAATCCGGTCTGACGCTGGAACTGAAACACGATGGCGCGAGCGGGCATGTCGCGTTGGTTTCCTGGCGCCGGATTTTCGCGAGTAAAGAGGTCTGGGCCATCACCTTCAGTTACTTCTCGTTTGGCTATGTGGCATGGATTTTCTTCAGCTGGTTTTACATTTACCTCGCGCGCGTGCGCGGCCTTAATTTAAAAGCCAGCGCGTTTTACGCCATGCTGCCGTTTCTGGCCATGGCGGGATGTTCTCCCCTGGGCGGATGGATCAGCGACCGGCTGGCAAAATGGAAAGGGAAGAGGCTCGGGCGCTGCGTTTTCGCGGCATTTTCCATCGCACTGGCGGGAGCGTTTTTGGTGATAGGCGCGAACGCCGCGAGCGCGCGGCTGGCAAGCGTGGTGCTGGCCGGAGGAGCGGGGGCATTGTATCTGGCGCAAAGTTCATTTTGGTCGGTCACCGCGGATATCGGCGGCGCGTCTTCGGGATCCGTTTCCGGGCTGATGAATATGGGCGCGCAGATTGGCGGAGCGGTCACCGCTTCGCTCACGCCATGGATCGCTTCGCGCTACGGATGGAAGGCGTCGTTTCTGGTGGCCGCGGCACTATGCGTTCTGGGAGCGCTGGCCTGGCTGGCGGTGGATCCGCAACGCGATCTTGCGCAGCGTTCGGTTTAGCGTGCGAAGTTGCGGTGCAGACGCCCCGCGATCATTCCCCTCTATCTCGCGGGGCTTACCAGGGCTGGCGCAGCACAGGAACTTCCGCCACGCCGATATTTTTGTCCGCGCCGCCGTAGTAATACAGCCAGCGATTGTTTTCGCGGACCAACCCCTCGACGAAAACCACATTCGGAACCTGTCCGGTTTTTTCCCAATCATAATGAGGTGAAAAGACCGGAGTGTCCGAGCGCGCGAACACTTTTGCCGGATCGTTCTTGTCGAAGAGCACCCAGCCGGTCGAGTACACGTCGTGATCGTCCGCGCCGTTGTAGGTGAGGAAAATGCCGGCGGGAGTCATCACCGGGGGCGGGCCCGGTTCCACCACGTGGGCATCGAACATATGCGGCCTGCTGCTGAGCACCGGTTGCGCCGTCGAGTCCTTCCAATGCAGCAAATCATCTGAAGAAGCCAGGCCCATCTGCGTTTTCTCGCCGCGGGCGTCGCCCAGATAATACATCCAATATTTTCCGTGGATTTTGACCGGCACGATGGCTCCCGACTTTGTCCAACCGACGTTCCACGTGCCTTTGCCCACGGGCATGATGACGCCCTGGCGGTCCCAATGAATCAAATCCTTGGAAGTGGCCAGGCAAAGCTGCGCCAGCCCGTGGTCGGGATCTTTTCCGTTCACATTATTGAACGCCGTGTAAGTCAAATAAAAAACGTCTCCGATTTTTTGCAGCCGGGGATCTTCCACGCCGCCGCCCATCTCGTACGGCTCCTGCGGGGTCATCACCGGCGTGTCGCGGCGCACGAAATGCACTCCATCGAGGCTGCTGGCATAGCCCAGCGTGGAGGTGCCATTGCGATCCTGTGCGCGGTAGAGCATCACGAATTTTCCGTCGTATTTGACCACCGCAGGATTGAACGTGCCGGCAGATTCAAAGCCGTCGCCCTGGGGCCATAGAATCGGCTTATCCTGGACGCGCGTCCATTTACCGAAAGGCGGCGCAAACGCGCCTGCCAGCGCGGCGGCCGCCGCTGCCAAAGTTACCGGAAGAACCAGTCTCCGCAGGATTCGTGTTGCAACCATGATCTGCCGTTTCATTTTTTCTCCCGGAGTGTGGCCGAAATTTTGCGGCGAAGGGGAGGCCGAAATTGGTCTCCGCCTTCACCGCCGCGCAATTCAATAGCTGGCTGTCAGTCGAATTTTGCTGTTTCCCGCAATTTTCAGGGCCGGCCCGCTGGGTTGCCCGTCCGCGGTGAACTTCACGGCGTTCCCATGCGCCGGAGGGATCGTCAAATTCGCGGTGCGCGCATCGGCCGTGGGATTGAAAAGAATGAAATGGAGTTCGCGGGGAGGGAAGGCGTTGGCGTCCCATGCATCCAGCAAATCCAGATTTACGAGCATCAGTTCGCGGTCTCCCGGATTTCCCAGGGCCTCGAACATCAGCTCCATCCACAGCACTTCGCCTGACCCGTAAATTTCCTTGCCGACGTTTCCCGTCTGGCCGCCAAGTTCCAGCGTTCCCAGATTTTCGTAAGGAATGAATTTCGACCCGGGCGCGCCGGGTTTTGCGCCGCAGCGTTCGAAGAAGTAAAAATTATTGCGGCGTTGCTGATCGAGGAAGCGCAAGAGTCCGTCCCACTCGATTCCGCGTTTTAAAATTCCGGTCCAGGGAAGAATGGCCTCCACGTTCTCCTTGAACGCCGGATAGAGAATGGAGGCGCAGGCTTGCACCATGCCGCGAATGTCGTGCGATTTCTGGCTGGCATCGGAATACCAATAAAACAGCCGCAACTGCTGAGAAAGAAGATAGGCGGCGGCGTCCTTCATGTCCAATTCCGCGGCGGCCAGAGCCGCATAGCCGAGTTCCTGCGGCTCGTGAAACAGGCGGTCGCCCGGCACGGTCTGCAACACTTCAATCGCGCGCCGCGCTTCATCCAGGTATTTCTGCTCGCCGGTCATGCGGTGCGCCAGGATCGCGCCCCACGCGTACAATCCGCCGATCGCGTAGTTGGTGCCCGCGCCTTCCACATGCAGGCTCGAAACGCGGAAATAGATGGGGAAGAGATAGTCGAAATGTTTCGCGGTCTTTTGCGCGGTATCAAACGCGGATAGAAAATCGCTTTGCATCTGCTTCGAACCCGTGAGCGAACCGATCATCGGGAATTTGACCAGGCTGTTCTCGAAGGGGTACCAGGAGTCCACGCGCTCATCCGGATCGGGATGCACAAAGCTGTTGCTGATGGTCTTCGAGCGGGGATCGTAGAAAGAGGGAAGCGCGGTAAGAAGTTTTTTGCATTCCGCGGCGTATTCCGGAGCGGGATGCACGCGCAGATATAGGAGCGACGGCCAGAGCACGTCGGCCATGGTCATCAGCTCAAAATTTGCCTCCGGCTGTTGCCAGAGTTTTGAGCTGTCCTTGACGTAGGCCATCAGCCCGGTCTGCCCGTTCACTTCGATTTGCGCGGTGGTCTTGTCCTGCAGGTCCGCCACGGTTCCCGCGGCGACTTCGGTCCAGGTGGTTGAGCAATCCGGCCAATCGAGCTTTTCGGAAAAAAGAGGAAGCAACGCAGCCATCCACCGCGTGGTTGCCTCCTGTTCGGACAACAATCGGTCCATGGGGCGCTGCATCAAGTAATAGGTGAAGCGCACCTCACCCGTCGGCAGCACGTTGCCCGTGGCTTGCTCCGCCAGCAAACCAACGCCCAGGCGCTGGTTGCCATCCTTTTCGATGCTCGAAACGGCGGAGCAGCGGTAGACAAGAAATCGCGGCAAGTTTTCGAGCGACATCCAGCCCATATCGCTCATGTCGAAATACATCATGGTTTCGACCCCGGCGTTTTGGTCGAGCATATAAACTCCGGGAAGATCGTTGCCGTAAGTGCCCAGGGAATTCCGCGTGGGCTGCTGCAACAAAATCCGGCGCCAACTTCCGGACTGGCCCTCCATCAGCGTTGACGCGCCGTGCAGCCAGACAATGATTTGCGGCTCCACGCGCTCTTCTTCCTTGAGCATCAGGGGAGCAGGCAGGGTCAGCGTGGTGCGGAAGCGGAACCAGGGGAAATCCTGCTTGGCCCGGAGGAGGGCCGTGATTTCGGAGGTCCACTCGTAGGACATCATCTTCCCGTCCTGTCCTGTGGCCTGCGAAGTTCCACGAGCCGTGACGGTGCTCCCGCTTCGCTGGATGTCCGAAGCCTTCCAATTGAAGGACGGCCCGGCAACAAGCGCATTTCCGGGCAGCGTCGCGGGTTTCCACTCCTTCCCCACGCGCAAAAAATTCTGGAATGCGAAACTCGCGCCGGAGGGCGTGAATCGAAGCTGCTGTTCGCCGTTTTCAAGGTTTGTGGCAGGCGAGGAATCGAGGAGCCTGGTGAGCCCGCCCAGCAAATTCGTGGGAGAAAATGCCCAACTCTGCGTGGCTGCCGCGGCGGTGCCGGCGAGCGTCTTCACAAAACCCCGCCGATTAAAGGGAGTCATTGATTAGGTCCCGGGTAATATAACAGGCCAGCCCGGAGGGGGACCGGACTGGCCTGTTGGCTGTCTGCGCTGCTAGTAGGTAATGATGAAGCCGAACTGGATGGTTCTCGGCCCTGTGGAGTTCGAAATCGAACCGAAGCCGCATGCAAAGGGACCAGTGCAACCACCGGTTCCGGCCGCACTGGAACGGGCTATCGAGGTTTGGTCCACCCACACTTGGGATATACGTATGGCGGTTGAAGATATTGAAGAACTCTCCGCGTATATCGAGCGTGGCATGCTCGCCCCAAAGATGTGTCTTTTTCCCGAGCGAAATGTCTTCGTTCTTGGTCCCAAAGAACCGCGCCGAGGACAAGGAGCGGGGCTCGTTGCCAAACGTGAATGGAGCGGGATCGGAGAACGCCGAAGCGTTCCAGAACGAAGTGGTGAATGGATTGAAATTGCTCTTGTTGGTTTCAGATACTCCCGGAGCCACGTTGACTCGTGCCGCTCCGGTAAAGTGGCATCCGGCGAACAATACATCTCCAGCAGTGCCGCCACAATTTGCATACACTTCGGTCGGTTGGCCTGATTGGTAGGTCAGGATGCCTGAGGTGTACCACCCGCCGAGAGCCGCGTTGGTTACACCGCCATGATCCATGAACTTTTTCCCCTGTCCCACAGGTAGTTCATAAAGGAAGCTGATGACCAGCGATTGAGGAGTATCGAGTTCGCTGAGGGCTTTTTCCGCCCGGCGGTCGTAGGAATTCTGTCCGATAAATTCGTTCGTCCCAGATGAATCCGGAAACTCCTGGCCCGGATGAATCGGCATCGGTCAGATTCTTCGAGACCGTGTAAGAGACGAGGAAGTTAAGCCCTTGCGCGAATCGCTTGTTCACCTGTAGTTGCATGGCATGGTAGGTCGAACTCCCGGAGCGATCCGGAGTGAACGAGTTGTCCTCCTGGTTGAAATCGCCATACTGTGGGAAGGGGCGAAGGGCCTGAGCAATGGACCCGGAGAACGTGGGGTAGGGCAACTGCACCCCCGCCGCGATGGAAAGAGGGCATGTCCCGCCCGCCAGGCAAGTCGCATTATCCGTCAACTCATTGCCCAGGGATAGAAAGGTTGGGTTCACCTGGTTGGGAATGATATTCAACGCCGGCAAGTGCGAACCTTTTGACCCTACATAAGCGACGCTAACGAGAAGGTTTTGCGTGATCTGCCTTTGCACGTCCAGGTTCCACGATTGGATATCCGCGGCGCGGCCGGAATTTGCGGGAACCAGGATCACGCCGCTATTCCCATTTTGCCCATCCGGAGTGTATGGGCCAGAGGGCAGGAAGGTAAGTGCGGCATGCCGTTGTCAATCTGGATACGGCGCCAGATTGGCGGAAGTAATGGTTTCCTTATTGAAGAAGCCGAGGCCATCCTGATCGGCGAACGACCCTTCTTTCAGCGGTTCGTAGAAGATTCCATACCCGCCGCGAAGCACCGTCTTGTCATTTATGCTGTAGGCGAAGCCCAAACGAGGACCGAACGCCTTGGTATACGTGTTCTGCGGCCGGGTCTGGCCGTTGCGGCCGGGACCGGTTCCATAATACGTGTAAGCCCCCAGGATATTCCCCGCGCCCGGATTCGCAAGCGTGGGATCCACCGCGGAGAAGCGGTCAAACGCTTCCGAGGCGGGGATGTCCAGGTCGTAGCGAACTCCATAGTTGAAAGTCAGCTTGGGCAGGAATTTGTAGGTGTCCTGTGCGTAGAAAGCGTAATCCTTGTAGCGCACGCCGCTGAATCCGCCGTAGTTGTATTCCGACTGGTTCACCAGTCCGAAGAGGGCCGAGGCCACCGGATCTCCTCCAATACCCGTGGAAGACGCTGTTTGCAAGGCATTGAAATCGAACTCACCGGAAGACGTTGTCAGGCGGCGCACGTTGAATTGCAAGAAGCGCGCCTCGCCGCCGAACTTGAATTCATGCTTGCCTTTCACCCAACTCACCGCGTCGCTGTATTGAAAGACGTTATCCGCAAATTCCGAATCGCCGCAGTTGTTCAGGGTGTTTTGGTAGGGTCCGCCCACGAAGATGAAGCAAGGCAACATCGTGTTTTGTACGCCCGTCAGCCCCAGCTTTACGGGATAACCTTGGCCCAAGTTGTTTGAAATTTCACCGCGGAAGCGGCGGCTGAAACCCGCCAAGAAGTGGTTGACCACCGAAGGGCTGAAGACGTGGTCCTCACTAATCCGAAAATATCGCGTATTCTGCGGCGTCGTTGATCCAAACAGCAGACCGAGCGCCGAAAACCCTCCGGTATTGGTGTTGTCGTAATCGAATCCCACCGACAAGTGATCGTTCGTGAAAAGTTGCTGGTCGTATTTGATGTCCAAGATGTTGGCCGTGGTCTTGGAGATGGTCGGATCCACAACGTTGTTCGTCAGCGACCCATTTGTCGGGGGAAGTAGGTTGAAGAGGTTCTTGATGACCGTGCTCTCCGTGTAATTTGGATCGTTCGAAAGCAGGTTTCCGGGAATCGCATTGTGGGTGGTGGGGTCATACAGCTGAATACTCGGCAGCAGAGCCGAAAAGTCCCCCCCACGGAACGACTCCGGGGGCACGCTCAGGAGGGAAGTGCCGCCGGTGCGGAACCGAAATCCTTCATAGTCGACAAAGAAGAATGATTTATTGCGGCCGTCGTAGAGATGAGGAATGTAAATGGGGCCGCCGCCGGTTACGCCAAAGTCATTCTGTGTGTTGACCGATTTTGGCGCACCCAGGGTGTTGTTGACCCAACTGTTGGCATCCAGCGCCTTGTTGCGAAGGTAATCGTACACGCTGCCGTGAAGTTGGTTCGTTCCGGACTTGAGCGTCAAACTGACGATGCCATCGCCGGATTCGCCGTACTCTGGCGAGAAATTGCTTTGCAGGACTTTGAATTCCTGCACCGCGTCGCTCGATACGCCCTTATTCCATTGGGTATTCGGCGACACCAGGGAAATCGACACGCCATCCACCAATACGTCCGTGGCGTTTTCCTGCCCGCCGTTCACCTTGAAGTCATCGGTGCTGTTCGAGCCTGGATTGTTGCCCACGGTCGCCCACGAAACCTGGAACCAGAGTGATGAATTGAACTGGATTGCGCACCGTCCCGGAAACCTCCAGCGGCAAATTCTCGATCAGCGGCCTCTCCACGGTTGCACCAATATCCGAGGTCGCCGTCTCCAGACGCGAAGCATCCGCATTCACAATTACTTGATCGGTCACCGCGCCCAATTGCATGGGCACATCCAAAGTCGTCGTGGTTCCGGTGGTTACCGTCACCCCGTTTTGGGTGAATTCCTTCATGCCTGTGGCAGTTACCTTCAGGCTGTAGCGTCCCGGAGCCAAGTTCGCAAACTGGTAGATTCCGGCGCTGCTGGAGGCGGTAGAAGTGATAATCCCAGTGTCTATATTCCGAGCGGTGATTTGAGCCCCGGCGATTGGCGCTTGGCTTGGGTCGTTCACCGTGCCCTGCAAGCTGCCGCTATTGCTCTGCGCCAAAGCTGATGCGCACACAAAAACCAATGCCATCAACAAAGCAGAAATCTTCATCAGTACTCTCCCATCCCTGGTCGATCCTCGTCTTCTCGAATCCCCATGGAAGACGCAGGCCGCTCCACGTATGAATTCAACCTATTCCTTAATCAAATATGCATGAAAGGTCCTAGCGTGTGAATTCATTGTGATTCACAGGTGGGAACTGCTCCAAATAAAAGAGTTGCAAGTTTTCTGACGCCGAAGAAAATTAACTGCTACTTGACGTGCTCGTTCCGAGAAGAATATGATGTGATTTCCAAGTCGTCGTGATTCACAGCCGCCATGGCGCTTACACACCCGGTCGTTTCGGAAGATATCGTCCAAGATGAGCGTTGGCTCCTTGTACAGCGCATCGTAGCCAGCGCTCCATTCCAGAAAAGTGCCCGTCTCCGCGACCTTCTGATTTATCTTTCCGAGCGCACGATTCATGGGCATTCGAGCGAGCTGAGCGAACAGCAAATTGGAACCTGCCTATTCCATAAACCTAATGATTACAGTCCTTTAGAGGATAGCACGGTTCGCGTGCATGTTCGCCAGCTGCGCTTGAAACTCCATGAATATTTCGATGAAGAGGGTCGCAACGAGCCTCTGATCCTGGCGATTCCCAAAGGCTCCTATGCCCCCATCTTCAAACCGGCGCTCGGCCATGATCCTGCGGCCATCTCGATTCCCTCAACTTCCGCGCAACCAAGTTCATGGAACTCTTCCGCCAGGCTGCCTTGGACGCTTTGCGCGGTTATGTTGCTGTTCTGCCTTGCGCTTGCCTATGTGACTGCCCGGCATGCCGCCCCGGGCGTTGCTCAGGCCTATTCTGTGCCTTGGCCGGCCTCGCAATTGTTCGACGCGCGTCACCAGACCACCATCGTCGTGGCCGACAGCAATTACGGAATGGCCCGCATTCTGACCAGCAGGCCCGGTTCCTTGGAAGAATATCTGCGGCGCGACTTTGTGCAGGATGCCGACGTTTTTCGCGGTAGCCAGGCCGATGCGCGACTCGGCGAGTACATCACCGGCTCGACGCTGACTTCCTTTGCGGATGTGGCCGATGTGGTTGCGCTATTGAAAATGGCTGGACCTTTTCAGAGGCGCGCCATCGTCCGCTTCCCGCGCGACATGGCCATGCGGGACCTGGATCACGACAACTTGATTTTTATTGGGAGTCCGGGCTCGAATCCTTGGGTCTCGCTATTTCAGAACAAGTTGAATTTCCACGAGTCCGAAGGAATTGTGGGGGATAGCGCCAAAGCTTTCGTTAACACCCACCCGCTCCCGGGTGAGCAGGCGCGGTATGAAGGTCTGCGATGGACCGGAACGGTGGGAGAGGATTATGCGACCATCTCACTGCTGCCCAACGCCACGAATGATGGCAGCGTGCTGGCCTTGCAAGGACTTCAGCAGGAAGGCACCGAGGCCGCCGGGCGATTCCTGGCGGATGAGGAAAACCGCCGCCAGCTCAAAATCGCGCTCGGTCTTTCGCCCACGTCCGATCCCACCGACGACGTTTGGTTTGAGGCGCTCATTCGCTCGCGAACGGTTGCCGGTGCGCCCAATTCCACGAGCCTTGTGGCCGTTCGCCGGATTCGCTGAGAGTGTCTCCGCACCGCTGGCTCGAACGTCATCCTCACGAACAACCGGCTCACGTTCCCGGCAATGGCAAAACATGAGAGGTACGCGCTTGCACATATTTTTCGCAGCTCTGGCGTGGATATTCCTCAGCGCGTCTCAGACCGCCAAATCGCAAACCGACGTTCGCGCGCTGGCGCTGCAAGCGCAAAACGAACAGCAGGCCGGCGATCTGGCCGCCGCGGAACGCGATTACAAAGCGGCTCTGGCTGCCGATCCCGGATTCGCCGAGCTGCATATGAATCTGGGATTGCTCTACCAGCTCCAGAACCGCCAGGCCGAGGCCATGACGGAATTCGAGCGCGCCCTGAAATTGCAACCCAGGCTCGCGGGAGCGAATTTTTTTCTCGGCGTCGATTACTGCAAGTCAGGAGAAGGGGCGAAAGCCATTCCTTATTTGACCGCGGCCGCGAAGGAGCAACCGAACCGCAAGGAAATCTGGATGTGGCTCGCATCCGCCGATGAAATGGCGATGCGCACGCCAGCCAGAGCCGCCACGCTGCAACATGCCTTGCAACTTTTCCCCGATGACATCGATGTGCAATATGAATTGGGCACGGCCTACGAAAAGCTGGGGGAAGCGGCGGTCCTTGAAATTCAAAAGAAGGACCCTCCCTCGTTTCGCGCCGAGGAATTGCTGGGTGAAAGTTACGCCGCTAGCTCGGAATGGCCCGTCGCGGTGCTCCATTTTCAGAACGCCATCGCGCTGGCTTCCACGGCGCAGGGTTTGCATGCGGAGTTGGGCGAAGTGCAGTTGCACGCCGGCAATTGGCAGGCGGCGCAACAGGCATTCGATGAAGAGTTAAAGTTGAATCCGCACAGCGTGCGCGCGCTTTCGCGCCGCGGCGAAACAGAATTAGTGCAGAACAATATCGCGGGGGCATTGCAGGATTGGACGCAAGCATTGGCCATCGATTCCGCACAACTGTCGCGGATTCTTGGCGTCGGGCCGCAGCAAGCGCCTCTTGCGGCAAGCGAGCAATTGCCGGACGCGACGCGCGCGGATCTGGCTGCGCTGGCTCCACAACTTCGCGCGCAGGACACGCCCGCATCGCGCTTTGCGCTGGAGTTTGTCGCCGCGCAAACAGGCGAATCCACGCCGGCGGATGCGAGTGCCGCGCCTCATGCGGATGCCGCGCGCTGCACTTCGGCTGACCTCCGGCGGAAACTTGATGCGGGAATTGAATCGGCAGCGGCCGATTGCGCGCGCCAGCTAGCCGGGCTTCGCCTCGCGCCGGATTTGCGCACGAAGGCGGCCGCGGCGCTTTTCGACGCGGGAAAATATCAGGAGTCTCTCGAAATTCTCGCCGCAGCTTCGCCGCAAGAATCGCATTCCGCTGACGTCCTCTACTGGCGGGCGCGCTCCTACGAACAATTGAGCGCAGAGGTTTTCCTGAAAATGTCCCAGACCGCTCCCGATTCCTACCGCGTCCATCAATTGCTGGGCGACATGGCCGAAGCCAAGGGCGACGACGCAAAAGCCATCGAGGAATACCGCGCGGCTGTCGCGCAGAAACCGTCTCTCGCGGAGCTTCACTATGCGCTCGGGCATCTCCTGTGGAAAGACTTGAAAGTGCCGGATGCGCGCGCGGAACTGCAGGAAGTTTTGAAACTCGATCCGCGGCATGCCGGAGCGCTCGAAGATATGGGCGACACCTATCTTCTCGAACACCAGCCGGACGCGGCGTTGCCTTATCTGACCGAGGCACTCGATTCCGACGCGCAAAATCCCGCGCTGCATCGCGATCTGGGCACCGCCTATTTTGAAAAACGCAGCTACGACAAAGCCGAAGCGGAATTCAAAATCGCGCTTCCCGGAGATCATGACGGCTCGGTCCACTATAAGCTCGCGCGGTTGTATCAAGTGGAAGGACAGAAGGACAAAGCCGCCAGGGAATTCGCGATTTCCGCGGATTTGAACCGCGCTTCGCACACCAAGCTCGAAAAGAAGACGGAGCGGTTGACCGACATCGAAAAATCGCCCGGCCAGCCGCAGTGAAATGCGCGGCAGATTCTTCGCGATGAAAACCCTCTGCGTTACTCTGCTGATTTTAGTCGCGGCCGCGGACGGCGCGTCCGCCGCGCGCCTGCGTGGCGCTTTGCCGCGGCAAAACCAATCGGCGCCGCGCGCCTCTGAAAGCCCCCGCTTCCAGGCCGGACTCCAGGCATTGAAAGAAAATCGCCTGCCCGACGCGCTGGAAGATTTTTCGAACGCGGAAAAGGAAAACCCGTCGGACGCGCGGGTTCATGATTTTCTGGGGATCGTCGAACTGCAACTCGGCCGCTACGATGACGCCGCGCGGGAATATGAGGAAGCCATCCGACTCGATCCCGGATTCGAGGACGCCTACCGCAACCTGGGCTTCCTCGAATGGAACCGGCACTCTCTCCAAGCCGCGCAGGACCATCTCGAAAAAGCCATCGCGCGCAATCCCGGCGATGCGTTTGCGCATTATTATCTGGGTCGCGTTTTGCTGGACGCGGGCCGGCCCGCCAAGGCTTTCGATGAACTCAACCGCTCCGGCATGGCCTGGCCCGGCGATCCCGCTTTTCTGCTCCAGGCCGCGGGCGGATACCTTCAAATCAACCGTCCCAAGGAAGCTCGCGCCACGCTCGACCGCGCCGCGCAGTCTCCTTTGACGGCGCAGGAAACCGCGCGCGCCGCTTCGCTCTATTTGACGCTGCACGATGCCGATGCCGCAGCCGCGCTGCTTCACAATTATCTCGCGAAGGCGAATTCGAATTACGCGCCGTGGGCGGAATTCGATCTGGCTCTCGCACAGATGGAGGGCGGCGAGCTCCAGGCCGCGGAAAAAACCGCGCTGCAATTTGCGACTTCACTGCCTCCGGATGCGCCACCCGCGGATGCTGCCGGCGCACATTCGATTGTCGGCATCGCGCAAGCGCGCAATAAAGATGCGGAAGCTTCCATCGAATCGCTGCGCGCGGCGGTGCGCTTGGCTCCGTCGAACGAAGAATACTGGCTGAATCTGACGCTCGAGCTTTTGCAGACGGCGCATTACTCCGAAGCCATCGCGGCAGCGCAGCAGGGGCTTGCGGCGCTGCCGCAATCCTACGCGCTCCATCTGCGGCTGGGCGCCGCGTACCTTGCCGCGGAACGCTACCCTGAATCGGAGAAAACGTTTCGCGAGCTAGTGGATGCGGGAGATCCATTGCCCACGAGTTACCTGGGTCTCGCGCAGGTTCTGCTGCGAACCGGCCGCGCCGCCGACGCTGCGACCGAGTTGGCCGCCGCCGAGAAAAAAATCGGACCGAACTTTCTGTTGTTTTATTTTCAGGGGTTGGCGCTCGACCGCGCGGGGCGTTCCGGTGAGGCAAAGCTCGCCTATCAGCGCGCCGTGAAGCTGAACCCTTCGAGCGCGGAAACGCATCTGGGCCTTGCGAGAGATGAATTGGCAACGGGCGACGCATCCTCAGCCGTCGGCGAATTGCAGGAAACGCTCGCCCTCCATCCCGAGGATTTGCAAGCGCGGCGATTGCTGAGCCAGGCGTACATGAAATTGGGCGACAAGGAGAACGCGGCCAAATACGCGACGTCAGCAGTGGAAGCCGCGCCACAGCAGGAAGAAAATATTCTCGGCGATTTTATTTTGCCCGACTGGCTCGCCCCGCCACCCGTTGCCGAAACAAAATGATTCCGATGTGAAACGCCAAATTGTGGTGACGATCTAATGTTTCGAAATTATATCGATGACTTAGGAAGGTGATGCAGAAGGCGTTAAATGGAAGCATAGAGATGCGCACAACTGAAGTTGTTAAGTCTATTTGGATCGCGTTGGGGAAGGACTAGCTTGGCGCACTTTACTATGTACCTGGATGACAGCGGGACGAGACCAACGCATTACATTGCTCTCGCTACCGCCATAATTATTCCGACAGCGCTCCTTGTTCGGCTCGAACGAGAATGGCAGTCTTTATGTGCCAAAGAGGGATTTGAATATTTTCATGCCTCACCATGTAATTCTGGGAAAAAGCCATTCGACGGTTGGGATGAAGAGAAAATCGATCGCGTATTTGCACGAACAAGACAGATTTCCAAGAAATATGGCGCGATAGCAATCTCCGCAGCGGTCAACAAGAAATACTACGATGACGAAATGCCCGAAGAATACAGGAAATACAATGGTGCCTACCACTATACGTGGTGGCTAGACTTGCCATTGCTTATGCAGAAAGATGGCGAACTCTGCGTGGTCGTGTTCATGAGCCTTTTCAATTCGTTTTTGACTGGATCGATTGCAATGACCCAGCCAGAATGGAAATTGAAAGAGTAATGAGTTATTCCGAACGTGTGGCTAAGGAGCAAGGTAGAGACGGAGAGTACGAGAACTACTCTTTCCAACTAAAGAAAGATATACCAGGATTACAATGTGCGGACGGAATCGCGTGGGTGTGTAATCGTTACGCCCTCAATGCCTACAAGAAAGCCGCGTTTTTGCCGGATCGCGCGAGGGTTGGGTGGGAGTATTTTGGTGGCCCACTAGCTGATCAAGGATGGCTTCACGCCTTCGAGTTTACTAGAAAGGCGCTTTCGGAGTATGTTGCGAAGGAACAGGCGGACGGCAGAACTCTTGCGCGGTTCAAGAAATGGGAGAGTGAAGAATTCGAGAAGAAAATCTTAATCCGGAAAGGTTGAGCTCGCGTAGACTAGGCTGTCGTAAATACCTGACTTCGAAATCAAATAACTCCCCCAATTTAGACCACTACCAACTTACACGCTAAGTTGACGCGCTTTGC
Source organism: uncultured Acidobacteriota bacterium (assembly GCA_963708285.1). Taxonomy (GTDB): domain Bacteria; phylum Acidobacteriota; class Terriglobia; order Acidiferrales; family UBA7541; genus Palsa-295. The sequence continues at coordinate 11,382 of CAVPSF010000001.1, read as the reverse complement.
GCGCGCGCCTACAATGGCGCGTTCACGAACCATGCGCAATCGTCCCAGGGCCGCGGCTTGAATCTCACAAACCCACCAAGGAAGCGCACTTCCGCGCCGAAATTATTGCTGGTTACAGCGGCCGTGCTGGGAGTTTGCGCAGGGTTGCGCGTCCCGCGCGCAGGCGCGCAAAACGGCAATCCTGCATCTCCGGCGCTCGCGGATTTCGTGGATATTGCGCAAAAGGCGGGACTCACCGCGCGCAACGTCTTCGGCGGAGTCGAATCCAAAAAATACATCATCGAGACCACTGGAACGGGCGTCGCGATTTTCGATTATGACAACGACGGCTGGCCCGATATTTTTCTGGTCAATGGCAGAACTTTGGATGGCTCGTCTTCCGGCGCCACTCCCACCAATCATCTCTACCACAATAATCACGACGGAACTTTCACGGACGTCACCGAAAAAGCCGGGCTTGCGGGTTCGGGCTGGGGGCAGGGCGTGTGCGTGGGAGATTATGACAACGACGGATGGGAAGATTTGTACGTCACCTATTACGGCAAGAACCGCCTGTATCACAATGACCACGGAGTTTTCCACGAAGTGAGCGAAGAGGCGGGCGTGGCGGGCTCGGGAAAAGATTGGGGAACGGGTTGCGCGTTTGTGGATTATAACCGCGACGGAAAACTCGATTTGATGGTGGCCAATTACGTGGATTTCGATCCGGCCACTACGCCCACTCCCGGGCATGGCACTTTTTGCGTGTGGAAGGGAGTTCCGGTGATGTGCGGGCCGCGCGGCCTGCCCGGCTCGAAAAATATTTTGTACAAAAATCTGGGAAACGGAAAATTTGAGGACGTCACCAAGCAAGCGCACATCGACCAGAGCGACGGAAAATACGCCTTCAGCGTCGCCACGCTCGATTACGACGATGACGGCTGGCCGGATATTTACGTGGCTTGCGACAGCGCTCCGAGCATTTTGTATCACAACAACCGCGACGGCACGTTTACCGATCAGGGAGTGATGGCCGGGGTGGCCTTCAACGAAGATGGACGCGAGCAGGCGGGCATGGGCGTCAGCGTGGCGGATTATGACGGCGATGGGCGCCTGGACATTTTCAAAACGAATTTTTCGGACGATACTCCCACGCTGTACCACAACGATGGGAATGGCTCATTCACCGACGTGACGTATGCCGCGGGCCTGGGAAAACATCTGCAATATCTCGGATGGGGCACTATGTTTTTTGATTTTGATAATGACACATGGCCGGACCTGATCCTGGTGAACGGGCACGTCTATCCGGAAGTGGATCAATTTCACCTGGGCAGCACGTACAAGGAATCGCGGCTGCTCTATCACAATAACGGCAACGGCACTTTCACGGACATTTCCGCGCAAGCCGGGACGGGAATCACCACGCCCGAGGCTTCGCGGGGAATGGCCGTGGGAGATTTGTGGAATAATGGCCAACTGTCGGTGGTGATCAACAACATGAATGACGTCCCAAGCCTTTTAGTGAATCGCGTGCGCTCGCCGCATCACTGGGTTGAGTTTCGGACCATCGGGACGCGCTCGAATCGCGATGGCATCGGAGCGAAAATCACGGTGCGCCTGGGCAAGCGCATTTTGGTGAATGAGGTGCGCAGCGGATCGAGTTACATTTCGCAAAACGATATGCGCGTGCATTTCGGCTTGGGCGATGCCACTTCCATGGATTCCGTTCGCGTGCGCTGGCCGAGCGGGCTCCAAGAGGAATTCGCGAAGCTGCCCATTGATTCGATCGACACGTTGCGCGAGGGCTCGGGCGTGGCCGTGCCCCCCGCGCCGCAAAAAGCAGCGCGATAGATTGAAAAAGTTTTCGCGGCGCGCCAGGGCCGCTCCTGAAAGCATCGCGGGCTCGGCCGGACCCGGACAACATGAAATCCAAACCTCACGCGATTGTCTTTTCCTTGCTGCTGCTGACGTTGCTCGCGCCGGTCTTGCGCCCGGCTCCTCCGCAAACCTCGACCACAGCTGCGGCCGCAGCGACTCCTCAATTCATCGATGTGACTTCCTCGCTGGGCGTTAATTTCAAGAACATGGCGTATCACACTTCGAAAAAATATTTGATCGAGACCATGGGTTCGGGCGTGGCGCTTTTCGACTATGACAACGACGGACGGCTGGATATTTTTGCGGTCAATGGCGCGGCGCTCAGCGATCCCACCGCGAAAGGAACCATTCCGCAAAAGTCAGGGCCGAAGGATTGGAACCGCCTATACCATCAGAAACCGGACGGAACATTCGAGGATGTAACGGAAAAAGCCGGGCTGCAGGGCGCGGGCTACGGCATGGGCGTGGCCGTGGGCGATTACGACAATGATGGCTACGAGGATTTGTACGTGACCGCGTACGGCGGCAACAAGCTTTACCACAATAATGGCGACGGCACATTCACAGACGTCACCGAAAAGGCCGGAGTGGGCGGAAGCGGATGGTCCAGCAGCGCCGCATGGGTGGACCTCGATAACGACGGTCTGCTCGACCTCGTCGTCTTGCGCTATCTGCAATGGGATTTCGACGATATCTGGTGCGGCGAACACAAGCCGGGATATCGCGCGTATTGCCATCCCGATTCATTTCGCGCCATTGCGCCGCTCGTGTATCACAACGACGGCAACGGCCACTTCACGGAAATCTCGAAAAAAATCGGCATCGACGAACTCGGCAAAGGCTTGGGAATTGCGCTGGCGGATTACGACCGTGATGGGCACATCGATCTTTTCGTCGCCAACGATTCCATGCCGGAATTTCTGTATCACAACAAGGGCAATGGAACGTTCGAGGAAGTGGGGCTGGCGGCGGGAGTGGCCGTGGATGGAGAAGGGCACAGCTACGCGGGCATGGGCGCCGATTTCGGCGATTATCTTCACACGCGGACTTCCCGGATTGGTGGTGACCGATCTGGCGGATCAGATGTACGCGCTCTACCGGAATAATGGCGACGGCACTTTCGATTACGAAACGTATCCTTCCGGCCTGGGACGCATCACCATGACTCACTCCGGATGGGGCGTGCGTTTCATCGATTATGACAATGACGGTTGGAAAGACCTGCTGATCGCGCAAGGCCACGACCTCGATACGATTCAACTGACCTCGCCCAATCTTCGCTATCGCGAACCCATGCTGCTGGTGAAAAACACGGGCCACGGTTTTGTGGATGTAAGCGATGAAGCGGGCGCGGTCTTTCACGAGCCCTGGGTGGCGCGCGGCATGGCCATTGGAGACATCGATAACGACGGGCGGGAAGACGCGGTGGTCTCAACCAACGACGGGCCGCTGCATATTCTGCGCAACGTCACCAAAAGCGAAAATCATTGGCTGACGCTTGAGCTGGTGGGCCGCAAAAGCAATCGCGATGCAATCGGCGCGGAAGTGAAAATCGTCACGCAGGCGGGGTCGCAGCTTGCGACCGTGAGCACGGCGGGGAGTTATCTTTCTTCGAGCGATAAGCGCGTGCATTTCGGGCTGGGCGCGAGCAAGCAGGCCGATAAAATCGAAATCCGCTGGCCCAGCGGAATCCGCCAGACATTGCAAAATATTCCCGCCGATCAGTTTCTGCGCGTGCTGGAACCCAGCGATTAGCCTGCGCCGAACCGCGTACCGATTTGGCGGCGTTCCGCAGCGTTACAAACTGACAATTGAGTTTTGAGTCAGGCGAGAAGTCGCAACAAGTTTGCACCGAAAAGCCGGAAGTAAGTGGTCGGGGCGTGGAGATTTGAACTCCAGACCTCCTGCGCCCAAGGCAGGCGCGCTACCAGGCTGCGCTACGCCCCGACATGAAGTACGTAAAGATTATAAAGGACTTCCCAACAGAACTGTTGCTCCATCTGACCAATTTCGCCTCCAACTGTGCCAAAACTGTGCCAAATAGATTTCACTGAACCATCGCTGTGCCAGAATCCAACGGCATTTCATTGGCCTGGCGGTTGATTTTCTCCAGAGCTTCTCTCTTCATTTGCAGTTTCATTTGCGAGTAGCGTTTGAAGACCTGAGAGTCCCCTTGGCGAAGCAATTGTGTCACCCACTCGTCGGCTACGCCGCCCGCACTGAGGCGAGTGGCATACGTGGATCGCAAATCGTAAATCCGAAAGTAAGGAACCTTCGCTCGTCGGAGAGTCTTTTGCCAAACGGTCCTCAACGCTACCTGGTGTCCGGTCGAATTCAAATCGCTGGGGAATAGAAACGGTCCATCTCCCGCAATTGCCAGTTGATCTCGGAATGCACTAACGGCAAGAGGCGTGAGTGGTACCTCAGCGATTCCGTTCGGAGTCTTGGAGTCCGGTATCCAAACAACCGCGTTTGGAAGGTCTAGTTGGTCTTTCTTCATGGACATCAGTTCCTTGTAGACCCTAAGACCCGTCTCCGTGATGATCCGCACGATATTCCGCAAGTGTGGTTGGGCGTGTAGTTCGATTTGTTTCTGTTCTGACCAACTGACGTAATGCGGTCGGAACAGACCCTTCACACGAACGGGAAATTCGACACCGGAACATGGGTTAGCGGGGAGCAATCTCTTCCTCACGGCAACGTTCAACACGCGCCTGAGGACGCGAAACTCCTGGTGTACCGTCGCGGGCTGCAAAACTCCTTTCTCTCTGAATCCAAGGGAAGACTTGATTCGGACTCGCTGGCGGAGACGATCTCGCAAGTAGAGTTCTATGTGGTCGGCAGTAAGATCCACCAAACTGCTCGACGAGAAAGCACCTTTGAGGTGCTTCACGGCACGTAGATTTATCTCGTGAGTCTTCTCAGCTCGCATGGGTGGCTTCGAATAGGTTTCCAAAAAGAAGTCAGCCCATTGTCCAAAACTCAAGGATTCCCCTTTCTTTACGACATCCAGTACGTTGTTGTCTCTGGCCTGAAGCCTGTCTCTGAGTCTCTTCTGAGCTTCATTCCAGTCTTCGGTGAGTGTTGACTCTCTTCGACGAACGCCGTTCCGGTCGCGATAACGAATCCACCAGACCCGGCTTTCCTTTCTCCGAAAGACAACACCGTCGTGCACTCGTGATCTAGGCATTCTCCATCTCCTGTCTGAAGGATGCGCGGAACGAGTCCAAATCCGATTTCAAGAATCGGATATTGCGACCCATCACGCGGAGATGGGGAATCTGCTTTCGCTCAACCCAAAGATACACCGTCTGCGGACTGACGCCAAGATACCGAGCAGCTTCCTTGACGGTTAGAGGGATTTCACTGGATACGAACGCAGTCGTTGGCGCGTCTTGAAGAGATGATTGAGTCATGGGGCATCCTCTGAGATGGCATAGCTTGGCATTTGAGAACTCCGCGTCCAGATGTGAAAACGCGAGGCACCTTCTTTTTCCGTTCTGCAATTCTGCTTTGGACAAAATGTATAATGAGTGCCTTTCATAAACGGGGCACCGTAAGATCGAGGACCGACCGAATGCTTCGACGGATATTTAGATGAAGATTACGACGACGACATCTTTCTGGCTTGATGACATAGAGAAAGACAGATCACCATCCGACTGTCCAATTAAAGGATGTGGCACTGCATTTATCCGTCCGAACGCAAAAAACATTCCCTGCTGCGAAAAGCACGGGCTGGAAGTCCACAAGAACACCTTCCTTTACTACAACGGCGAGAACAACGCGGACAAATCCCAAGCCCGACTCAGGAATTTCCTCCCAGGCGGGACCCAATTCCTATCCAAACATATTCTTGGCAATAAGAATAAAGCCGAATCGCATCGCCTTGGGTCAGAGAACAGTGAGGATGCTCTTAAGCTGGAATGTTTTTGGCGAACTTCACCGGCGCGGGTTGATCCATTTGGCATACAACTACTTCACCGGGGAGAACATTGAGACCGCGCGAGTGAGGCTGTTTTTATGGGGACTACACATGGATTTCGTAGGCGACAAGGCAGAGCCATGGGTGTGCCTAAAAGAAGTCCGCGACGAGCTGGAGAAGGGCGTCAATAGTTTTCTGACCGAACCGGATATCATGCTCCTTGGGCCCGATAGGCTGGTTGTCATCGAGGCCAAGCTAACCTCTGGAAACCCCATTTGTGTCGAGGGCGACGATGTCGAAGGCAAAAAACCAACTACACGAGGCGGCCTGATTCAAAGGTATATCGCAGGCAACAAGCTCTGGCAGCCTCTCCTCTGCGAAAAGGACGTAAACGAAGAAAAGGTTCACTCTCAATTGCTCCGAATGATCATCTTTGCCAGCACCATGGCTCAGAGACTCAACATCGATTGGAAACTTGTAAATCTGGTGAGCCGAACTCAATGGGCGAAAGTCGGGACTCGGCGCAGGAAAGGATACGATTTTTCCGATCCGGGAGCATTCATCCCCATAAGAGTGCGTGGCCATTTTCAATTCGCGTCTTGGGAAGAGCTGTATGGCGGAATTCTATCGAAGGACCCACTTGCGACAGACATTGCCGAGTATATGCAGAATAAGACGGTGAATCTTTCAAGGGCGTTCGAACTCTAGAACGGCTCTCCTGATTGAAGCCGCGATCTAAGGCATAAGGGTAGCGTGCCTGGGTCACAAGCCGGGCATTCGGTTAGTGGGGCGAGTTACCGTGCACTCTGATCAATTCATAGCGGTCACTCTCTGCGTTGTATCCCTTGATTTCGAGAACTTCGGAGATGAATCGCTGCCTGGTCGCCGTTCAAGTTGGATGATGACGTTGAGCGAGTCGCCGATGTTGGTCTTGATGGCGCGATACGGCAATTCGACGCCGCTTTGCAGAACGCAGCTCGTGAATCTTGAGATGGCTTGCTGCAGCGGAACTGGCGTGAACGGTCGAAAGCGTCCCTGAGTGGCCGGTATTGAGGAATTGAAGCAAGTCGAACGCCTCGCCGCCGCGAATTTCGCCGAGAATGATTCGGTCGGGCCGATGTCGAAGTGACGCCTTCAACAAGTCGCGGATCGTGACGGCGGGAAGGCCTGGCTGTGCCTGACGAGCCTCAAAGCGGACGAGGTTTGGCTTTTCGAGTTGAATCTCCGATGTGTCTTCGATCAGGAGAATCCGGTCTTCGTCCGAAATGAGCTTTCCCAAGGCATTTAAGAGCGTTGTTTTGCCGGTGCCGGTTCCGCCGCTTATGAGGATGTTCTGCCGGCTCTCGACGTAGTCTTTCAGCCGCTCAACAAGATCTGCATCAAGGCTTCCGCATTTCACGAAGTCTTCGATCGTGAAGTGGCGACTGTTGAACTTGCGGATCGTCAGCGTGACGCCGTGGATGCTGCACGGCGGGATCACGGCCGCAACGCGGCTACCGTCAGGCAGGCGGGAGTCGAGGATCGGCTTCTGCTCGGAGATGTCGTCTCCAAGCCGCCGCGCGATGTTCTTGACCGCGACCATCAAAGATTTCTCGCTCAAGGTGAGGTCGGGCACTTCCTGAAGTACGCCCGCCCGTTCAATAAAAACGTGAGCCGAACCGTTGACCATGATTTCGCTTATGGAGTCGTCGCGGATCAGGTGCTCGATGGGCCGCAAGAATGGGAGGATGGTTTCAAATCCGAGCATTAGATTTCTCCATTGGCGAGCTGCTCGAAATACGAGCGGTTCACGTCGTTGTAGTAGGGCTTCAGATAGCAGAACATCGGCGGCATTGGATTCAGGCCGTCATACGCGATGGCGATTGCCTGTGCGTTCTTGAGTTCCGTGAAGGTCTTCATGTCGAAGCGGTAGTCCGTGCGGGTGTTGTAGCTCTTCGAGGCCGTTACGTTGGCGCGGTTCGAAATGGCCTTGCCTGACAGAAAGCTCACACGGGCATCGTGGCCGCTTTCGGAGAAGTTGTAGCTGACCTTGAGGCGGTCTTCTTTCCCGCACAGCTCGCTTGCCGTTTGAGCGGAGAAGTCATCCGACAGGGCGAGAAATATCTTGGTGCGGAAGGTCTGGAGCAACGAGCGCCAGGTGTCTCCGGGCAACGAGGACTTGAGCGAACTGATGCTCTGCGTGGCCACGATGGGAATGCACCTCGGCTGTCGCGAGAGGCTGAAGAACTTTTCATCGCCCGTGGGCTCGTTCTCTCCGACGGTGGCGAAGTGCTGGTACTCATCGCAGATGAAGAAGACTTGGCGGAAGTAGCGCTCTCGGTGCGTTTCCATCTCTGGGACGCGATTGAGGACGGCCCTTTGAAAATCCAATTTCATCATCACGCCTAGAGCCTTGGCGAGACCGGCGTTCATGCCGATGGGAAAATTGAGGGCACAGACCTTGCCAGTCTCAACGAGCCATGTGAACGAAGGCAAAGGCTTCCCGTATCGGTGATCGGCATTGGCTACCGGGTCATAGCACTCGACAGGAGGACAGAACGTCCTCTTCACGTCGGGATTGTCATCGAACAGAGAAAGAAAGACGGAGATGCCTTCCACAATCGAGGTGCGCAGCTTGGGCTCGATGCGTTTCCAGTCGTAATGAAACCAGCGCTTCACGGCTTCGAGCTGCTCCCACTTGCGAAAGTCTCGGTCACTGGATGAATCTGCATTGAACTGGAATGGGACCTTCTTGTTTCGCAGCAAGTCGCACAGTTCGGTGATGGCCTTGGCGCGATAGACATTGTTCGGTTTGTCGAGTTCGAAAGAGAAGGACTTCAGGTCGCTGACCCATGCCGTGTAGGTCTCCGGCGTCACTTCGATGAAGAACTTCGATAGCTTCTTCTCCGCTTCCTCGATCCGCTTTTCCAGAACTTCGGGTGAGATCGCGCATTCGTAGACGTCGAAGAGCGTTACGTAGTCGTAGGCGACTTTGTGAAGCAGGATGATGAACTTCACGAGGTTCGTGTAGGCCTGCTGCCAGAATGGTTCTTTGCCCTTGCCGAAAAGGTTGTTCAGAAGCGCCGCGATGCTGTAGGCCAGGGCGTACGCGTCCAGATCGTTGTGCAGGGGGTTGTAGCGGTACTCGGAGTGCAGGCTGACTTCGATGTAGTCTTCGGCCCTCTGATACCTTTCCAGAATTCCTCTGACCTTGTGGCAGAAGTCGCCTTTGACTTCGAGTACGAGGCCGCCTATGCGCTTCGCTTCGTCCTGGGCTTTGTAGGCGATGAGCTGCTCGGCGAAGGGATACATGCAGCAACTCGTCTTGCCGGTGCCCACTGCTCCCAAGATTGCGATGCCGGTGTAGAGGCCACGCTCCGGGATCGTAAGCCAGTGAGGGTTCTCAGCGGGGACCGGCTTGCGCGGGTCGTGAACCTCGCCGACGACGAGGAAGAGCTTGTCCCGGTGTTGTGCGTCAGGATAGGCAGGCAATCGCGCCGGAGAAACCCGCTTACGGATCTTCAGGGTGAAGATGTACAAGCCGGAAAGAAGAATCGAAAGGATGATGTAGGGCGTCGTGAAGAGCATCGCGGTGTAGCTGTATTTCGCGCCCGAATAGACGAGCGGGGCCTTGACGGCGATCAGCCGCAGGAAAAGGTTCCCCTCTGGGAACGGCAACAGGAAGTAGAGAGTCATCCCTGTTGCCGAGGCGAGAACGAACGCAATGAAGTTCTTCGAGTTGAGGATGCGTTGAATCATGACTTCTTCGCTGTGCGAGGCGTCGCTTGGGAGTCAGATGAGTTTTGTGAACGGAGCCAACGCTTGAAGTCGTAATCCTTCTTGAAGACGAGCCGGAGAGCGGACGCGACGATGTGCTCTCGGCTCGTCTCGATGAATTCCGCGTAGCGGTCGAGTGTGTCGAGAATAGGTTGTTCAATCTGGACTTCGAGCGAGACGATTTTGGGTGGCTCGGCTGGCTTCTTGATGATGGACATCGTTGATCTCCTTTGTTGGTTTGTTTCTGAACGATTCGAGGGACGCGGGCAAAAGCTTTGAGCGAAATGGAGAAAGGGCGGGAGCGACCCCCGAAGCCCGAAGGGACCAGGGCCGCGAAGCGGTCCGTCAGGTGGGGTCGCTCCCGCCCTTTCCGCGATTTTTCCCGCGTCCCGTTTTGGGTCTCGGGACTTTGTATCTCGCTGGTTGTTCGGGTCTTAGGATTGGCAGGTGCGGAAAACCGAAAGGAAAACCGTGAGGAAAACCGTTTTCAGCACGGTTTTCCAGTGACTTTCGAGTTCTGCCCGAACGAAGAATAGTCACGAGGAAGCAGGCAGGTCTTGAATTGCACTTCCTGCCTGTGGGCCGGGCGGCTCTCGATTTCCGCAACTAACTGCTTCTCACTGATCTTGCCCGTCTGCCATTTCTTGTATGCGGATTCGAACGGCTCGCCGGGAAAACACTGCTTTGCGTGATTCAGAAATTCGAGGTCGCTATTGGTCATGGTTTCATATCGTTTTGCTTCCCACGCGGCACGTAGAGCGAAGTACCGGGCAAGCTGCGAGGAGAGCTTCCCAGTCTGAGGGTCGAGTGTTCCCCTGAAGAGAGCCTCTGCTTTTGAAAAGAACGCCGTGCGTGGGCCTGCGTAAACGAATGCAAAGAGTGGCAATCGTTTTAGGAAGTCCGAGTAGGTTGCAAGGTGCGTATTGAAATCTGAAAGATGGCCGATGCCTGGGTCAACGTAGGTCAGCGTTGGCACAGCCTCTCCGGGGCGAGCCTCGTCGAGGAACATTGGGAACTTGTCCACGAAGTAGCGAATCGTGTCAGGAACGCGATTCGCTCCGGCATAGGTCTTTCCGGGCATCTCTTGAGGGCGGATTTGAAAGTGATCCTGAAAGTACTGGACCTTGTCGGCTTCACCCTCAAAGTAATCATGGTGAGGATGGGCAATGATGAAATCCAGGCAAGCGAGCTTGGTCTTGATGAAATCAAACGAGTGCTCGCGGCGATTACGAATGTTCGCGCGCCCGATGGCCGCGTACATTGGCTTGTAAGTCAGTTGATAGACGCGAGCGTTGTTCTGATGTTTGCTCTCTTTAACATGCTCTTGTTCGAGAGCTCTCTTGATGAATGCGCGGACAGTGCGGCCTGACCTGTTGCCGCTGAACTGCCGCAAATGCGCCTGTGTGAAATAGCCCGAATGGATCGCTACCGTGTAAAGGAAGCGGGCTTCGCGCTCCGTATATCCGAAGCTCTTTATGGCGGTGAGGTATTCCTGTTGGATTTTCATAGCGAGAGGATCTCCGAAATGAGGTGTGGGTCTTGCGCGGCGGCGCGCACGCGAGAGGCGTCGTCTGCCGGTGCATAGATCGAAAAGCCTGCCTTGCCCTTTTCTGCGAGGTGATGCCCACGATAGTCTCGCGTGGCGAGTTCCAAATCGACGCGGGACTGCTCGTGGTCTCGCGTCTCGTATTCGATCCTCAGATCGGGCAGCGGAATCTTGCCGTCCACAACTTTGAGTCCGTGCTCCTGGGCGATTTGTTCCCGCCTCGCATCTTGCTCCGACTGTGGCAATGACTTGAGCTTTGCCATTTCTCGATAGAGGTCACGTTTCAGTTCATAGT